>JBKBLN010000001.1:0-1330050 GCA_046296415.1 Spirosomataceae bacterium
AGAAAACAGGGTAATTTATCAAGAACAAGAAATCTTCGAGAGGGCTGGTTTTCTAACGAACGGCTCCTTCGGAGCCCCCCGTTTGTAGCCAATGTACAAGATTCACCCGCTAACGGATAAGCGCCGTTGGTGCGACCCGTTGGAGGTATTTATTTTTGAAGAAATGGTAGTTGTATGATTCATTTTCTTTCCAAATCTTATAGATAAAAGCCATGACTAATTTAGTCCTACCATATATTGGTCTGTTCTATCAAAGTGTATATTTTTGATTTTATACACATCCGTTATTTAAAATGCCATTCCAATCAGATCGACAATAGTTATGATATTCTTTCAATCCTGAGGTGGCACTGGAAAAAAAACGATTAAAATGAGGAGTACGCAACGGAGTTTTCTAATTTCAATTCTTTGTTTGTTGATATTCAATACATTATATGCCCAAATACGTACGCTAGATATGGAAACAAACGAACCGATTCCTTTTGTCGAAATATATAGTGAGGAAGGTATGTACTTAGGGAATTCAGATGAACAAGGTATAATATCGAGTCTTTTATTGGACAAAATAAAGGGAAACGCATCTATTAAGCGGATTCGATTACAGCAAATGACGTACGAAAAGGTTTATATGGATATATCGACATTTTTATCCAGTACAAAGGTTTACCTGAAACGGAAAGTCATTGATTTGGATGAATTGATCGTAAAGCCCACTGAAAAAAAATATGGGATACTACTTGAAGGATATTACCGTGGATATCAATTTAGTGGCCAAGATTTGGAATTTTACTCCGAAGGAAAAGTTCAGCTCTATTATAAAAATGATTTCTCCGATGGGCTCAATAAACGAATAGAAGAACGGCATTATTATAACGAAAAAACAAAAAAAATAGGTAATTTTACGATGAAAATGGTTGGACCTAATGTGCCCAATTTTAATGAAATTAACAAAGGAAAAAAGGTAACTATAAAGTCCTATTCTCAGGAAAAAAATGTCATATCTATTGAAAATTTGAAATACGATATATTAAATCCTAAGAATATAAAAATTTTAGGAAATGAATCAAATATAAATTTTTATAATGATTCCTATATTTTTAATTCTAGAAACGATTTGCAGATTCTAGGTAGGGATTTAATTTATTATAAAACTGCTCGTAATCTGAAATTTAAATGTAAGAAATGCAAAGATTTTCAAGATTATTCTAGCGTCAACGAATTTTTTGTGACGGATATGAAAATAGTAGAGGAAAAGCCCAAGTGGTTTAAAGTCTATACTGGGGTCTCTGAAAACAGCCGTTTTCAAACCGAGTTCTGGAGAGAAGCAGAGAAAAATCCTTTTTTTGAGCCATTAGATGCACGGATTAGGAAAAAAATATCAGAGGATTTATCTCTTTACCCTGTGAAATAAAATGTAAATTAAATGATGAATAAATTCAAAAGGAAAATCTATTTGTATGCCTTTAGGAGCATTTTATTCTTAATTTTCAAAGGATTACTTATTTCCTGTAATTTTGGAAATAACAATGTAAATATAACAAATGTGAGTCTTGATGCTCAATCGACTTTTGATACCACCCATCATAAGTTAGAAAACAGTGATACAACTAAGGTCGAATGAGGTGAATATATTGATTGTTTAAGCCCAGTCATTAACTACTGATTAGTATGAATCGTAGAACGTTTAGATTGAATAGACAGGTATGAAAAGGAAATATTTTTTCATTTGGGTATTTATCCTGTTTATCATGGTTACATTAGATATTTTAACAACAATGTATGAAAATGATGACTTTAAATATGAGCGTAATCCTATTCCACTTAAATATGGATTATCTATGTTTCAATTTTATATTTATTTATTACTATATCAAGTTCCCTATGTAGTTTGTTTTTACTTTCATGTCTTTCATTTTTCAATCTATTGGAAGAAGCCAGTAAACCCTTCATTTTTTGAAAATATTAGGACATATTTTTTTTCATTTCAATCTAATAAATCAATTTTGTTATCATTTTTTTCAGCATTTGTTAATTTTTGGGGATTCTACTTTATACGTGTAAATACGATATATAGGTTTGTAGTTGTTCTACACAATTATGCCCAAATTTACTTTACGGAGTATATTTCAAATCTGTCATGGTATGATTTTACTGTTTTAAAGAAACCAATTCCAGTAGGTGATAATAAATTAGAAGAATTTATTATCTGGTATTATTTTACGGGAGTTCAAGGAAATGATAACATTAAACTAATTATTGAGATTTTACTTGGATTTTTCATAATATACTTCTTTTGTCGTGAATATTTTTTCTACCATTTTAATGATTTTATATTTTCTAAAAACAAAATTCATTAATAGCTATTAAATATATTTTATAAATTTCTATTGATATGGATAAAATTCAATATAAGTCTTATTCTTTGATTTTGCTCGTTCTTTTGTTTGTGGTTGGTTGTATAATCTTATTGTTTTGGGTATATGATGTCTGTTGGCCGGATCACTTTACCATTTCTCATGGACAAAAAATTGTGGGTTTTTGGGGGTATCATTTGATAACCGTGATTTTTTCAAGTTTATTTATTGGGGTAGCACTGCATGAGTTCACGCATGGCCTTACCATGTCCTATTTTTTAGGTTGGAAATGGGACTCCATCGAATTTGGATTTAGTTTTTCGTCTTTGTACGCTTTTTGTCACTGCAAATGCCCTCTTTTGCGCAATCAGTATCTTATTTGCGTTCTCATGCCAACGCTGGTTTTGGGTCTTTTGCCCATTGTATTTGGAATAGGTATTGGTAGCTTGTATCTGTTTCTTTTTGGAGTTTTTCAATTTTTTAGTGGCTTTATGGATTTATATATTGCTTTAACGCTTCTCAATGTGCCCGTTACTGCTTGTGTAATAGATCATCCCAAAAAGGTAGGATATCAATTGGTCTTCAAAGGGAGTGATATATCTATTCACTAAACTATTAGTCAGTAAAATTAAATAATCAAATAGGATCCAATGTAAAAATTAACTCAAGCGGTATAAATTAAAGATATGGATTCTTGAATTGATAATTTTGTAGTATAAATTTATGAAAAATAATTACCCTAAGCTTATCAGAGTATTTTTTTGTATTTGTATATTAATATTCATTTTAGGGCGAATGTATAATCATGGTTATACTTGAGTTGATCGTTCGGTTCATAATTTTAGGTCTAATTAATGTCGTTTAGTTGGCTAATAAACATTATTTCTACGTAAGTTTTATTATTATTGAATAAAAATATTGTTATTTATAATAAAAATATGAATTTTTTAAGTTACTTCATCTTTTAGAAACAAGGCTCGGTTCAAAGGATAATTATTCGAAAATTAATGAAGTGAGATTAGTAGAATTAATTATGGCTATGAGAAGTGAATGATTGACAAGTTATCTTAAACGTTGGTTTTCGGTTTCAAAAGCAGAATGATATCAACCTTTAATTGTTTATCATTTTAATATAGTAATTATTTCATAAACAAAGAAAAGAAGAATTTTGAGCTACTTAAAACTCATATGTTAAAGCATATATGGAAAATAATCATTTCAAACGCAAAGATGTAATCAAATTTATTATTTCTGCAGTAATAACTAGAATTATAGTAAATAACTGGGATCAAATTAAAGAAATTGTATTTAAATAAATTCCATAATAATGCAGATGCTAGAAATAGATTTAGATGATCAGGTAAGCAAGATTCAATTATTATCGAATGATCCGTTTAAGTGGAGATGCTTTTTTCTAGCAATACTACTACCGTTTTTGTCATCTGCGCAAATTGTGGTTTCCAATGAGAAAGGGAAGGCGATTGCCTATGTAGAGGTCCGAAAAATGAATGGGGCATTGATTGCCCTGAGCACATATAAGGGAGAAATTTCATTTCGAGCATTTGATAAAGCGGCTGTTTCGGAAGCCGATAGTGTTCGGTTTGTGCATCCGGGATTTGAACCGGTTTTCATGAGCGTATCGGCAGTAAAAAAACTATCCATCGTGAGGCTCACGCCTAAGGCAATTTTACTTGACGAGATTCGCGTGGTTGCCAAACGCTCGGTTAAGTACATTTGTTTGACCGGATATTTTCGTTCTTATCAACGAACCAACGAAGAAATTACCTCTTATTCCGACGGTCAAGTAGCGATTTTATTTGATTTGGATTTGCGTGAGATGATTGGCAATAAGCGGTTGGAGGAACGGTCATGGGTCCGGTTCAATGAAAAAAAAGAATTTCCACTATTTAACGTAATTGGTCCCCCCATTCCTAGTGTACCCGACCGTTCTTTATCTCCGGTAAAACAGGATGCCGGGTATTGGATTCTGGATACCCCGCACATTCATGCGGACAATCAACCGATACACCGAAAAAGTGCTATTGGTGAATCCCATCACGACTATCACCATGAGAAGTTTTACTTCAAGTCGCATGGCTCGGACCAACTGGGGTTGGAAAACTTAAAATTTCATCAAGAAATTCGCAAATACCGAATGAAAAGACGGAGTGAAGTTGATTTTGCTTCCATCGAGGTTGTTTGGGAGTTTGTTGTGGAGCAAGTAGATTATATTGAAGAAAAGCCAAAGGGTTTCTCGGATTACACAGGCTTTCGTGATAGAAGCGCTTATTCAACACGCTTTTGCGAAAAGAAGGATTCTGACCGTTCCTTTTGGTTGACTTTTGATATACTTCAGTCAACCAAAAATCTTACGGAACTACCTAATAGTAAACGTTAATTAGTAAGATTCGTCAAAAACCGCAGCGGAGCCTCCTATTTATCCAATCGTTTATTTTCTAGTTGTTCGAATGTAAAATGTAATTTGGCACTATCGGGTCGCACCTACGGCGCTTTATGGGGTGTGGTGAAATTATCGTTATTCTACAAATGGGGGGCTCCGAAGGAGCCATTTAGAGCCAATTCACGATTTAATTTGTGAAAAACAAGGTAATCTATCGAGGTGAATAAAGCCATGAGGAAGTTTGATGATTGAACCACTGGTTACAAGGGTGCCATTCGATGGTGATTAGCTCCCTCGGAGCCCTCCGTTTGTAGCCAAATGGTGGTGCACCCCGTTACCGGACAAGCGCCGTCGGTGCGACGCATTGGAAGCATTCATTTTTGAAAAAATGGGATTTGGGGCGATGGAGGAATACAATGGTGTGGGCCTACGGGCCGCTCCGAAGGAGCTTAGGTTGTTTTTGGGCCTGGGATGTTGCTACAAACGGGCGGCTCCGAAGGAGCCATGAGATGTCGGCAATTATTACAATTTGTAAAAAATAGGGTAAACTATCGAGGTGAGAAAAACCCCGAGGAGGCTGATTGGCTAACGAACGGCTCCTTCGGAGCCCCCCGTTTGTAGCCAATGTACAAGATTCACCCGCAAGCGGACAAGCGCCGTCGGTGCGACCCGTTGGAGGTATTCATTTTTGAAAAAATGGGTATTGGGTCGATGGAGGAATACAATGGTGTGGGCCTACGCTGTTGCTACAAACGGGCGGCTCCGAAGGAGCCATGAGATGTCGATGATCGTTACAGTTTTAGAAAACAGGGTAATTTATCAAGAACAAGAAATCTTCGAGAGGGCTGGTTTTCTAACGAACGGCTCCTTCGGAGCCCTCCGTTTGTAGCCAAATGGTGGTGCATCCCGATACCGGACAAGCGCCGTAGGTGCGACCCGTAGGAAGTATATATTTTTGAAGAAATGGGTTTTAGGTCGATAGGGTAAGACAATGGTGTGGCTTACGGGCGCCTCCGAAGGAGCCATGAGATGTCGGCAATTATTACAATTTGCAAAAAATTAGGATAATCGATCGAAACAAGGAAAAGCTCCGAGGATAGTGACTTGTCAACGAACGGCTCCTTCGGAGCCCCCCGTTTGTAGCCAATGTACAAGATTCACCCGCTAGCGTACAAGCGCCGTCGGTGCGACCCGTTGATGATATTTATTTTTCAGGAAATTCGTTTTTGGGCGATGGTGGGTGATGATAATGGGGATTGACAAGGATTGTTTCTATTCATAATCTATCGAATCCAGAAAAGCCACGGGAGAATTTGATTTTTAACCATCGACCCCTACGGAGTCGCCTGTTTTTTTGCCCGTCAAGACGGGACATTCTTTTCCTTGAGCTGATTTAGAACTTCCAATTGCTTTTTTAAATCCGTTATTTCATTCTCGAGTTCTTGAATTTTGTTTTGATACATGTTCTGTAATTGCGGTCGAATTTCGGCTACTTGGACTTTCAAATTGCCCTGATTCAGTGGTAGCTGGTTGACTTCAAGTAAGAGAAACTCATCAGCCGAAAGGCCGAAAAGGGCAGCTAATTGCTGGATTCTGTCGTGTGGGATATCGATCTGTCCTCTTTCGATTTTAGAATAGGTTGACTGCGTGATACCCAATTGCATGGCCATGTATTCTTGTGAAAGCTCTAGCCACTCCCGGTATTTTCGTATCTTTTTTCCTAGTTGAATCATGAGGTAAGTTAGAAAGCAAACCAGGAAATATACAAATGCACACAACGTAAATCGTACAAAAACGCACTTAAACTACGTCAACGATCAATTTAGTATGTCAAAGAATCCTACCTACATCGAACATGGTGAGCCCATGGCAACCATACCCACGAATGCGCAAAGGCATGCAAGCGAATTTTTGTTGTAGGGAAATCTCGATAAAAAGATTGGAAAAAATCAACCGTTATAGAAATTTTCAATGACTAATTTAGTCGTAAATAAATTTTGACAATAATTCGAAAGATCATATTTTTCGTTCAACCAATCACCACTGCACGTCGGCTGGGTGAGGGAAGGGTTGGGAGTTATAATTTTAATTTAAAAATGAATGAATAATGAACGATCTCATTGCGAAAAACTTAAATCTAAAAGAACTTGATTTAACGGAAAAGAATTCTATTTCAGGAGGTGGTCTCAAGTGGATTGTCGAAATTGGCCTCGCAATAGGAGTGTCTGCTTGGGAGAGTTGGGAAGATATTAGACAAGGTTGGAGTGATGGAAACAGCGGAAAACCACCACGTCACAACAAATAATCTGTAATGAGCAAAAAGTATAAAATTTTTTGTGTTACAAGAGGTATAATTATCTTTTTTTTAGTGTATTTTTTTATGAAATATTCACCTGATATAGTAAGAAACATTTTAATGTTATTTAATTATGAAAAATAGAATTATTGAGTCTAATATGTTAACTCAACTTTCAGCAGAAGAAAAAGCAAAAATTACTGGAGTTGAGACTGGATGGTACTGGGTTTTTTATGGCCTTTGCTGGATTAATCATGCTGGATCAAAAGGAAGTTCTGGTGCTTATCATGATTATAATTCTAAGTATAAATTTGGGAAATAAACAATAATAAAAAAATATTGATGTGTGATTGATGATCATACATCAATATTTTTTTATTAAGTGTTGATGAGAAATTTAATAATAAAATTATCGTTAAAATAAATTATTAAAAGTTAATGTTGAGGAAGCTTTATGATCATCCATTTTATTATAGACTGTTGTTTTTATATATTGTATCCATACTAAATGGTCTATTGTTTAATTCTATTACAAATTATTTTTCTTTAAATTATGAAAATAATTATAGTTTAAATGTTTCAATTATTCAGAAATTTTTTATTTTGATCCTATTCGGTCCTGCCTTAGAAACTATAATTTTCCAGTATCTTCCAATACAATTTACTAGGAAATTTTTTTTTAATGACTATGTTCCAGTCATTGTATCTGCCTTTATTTTCTCAATTGTTCACTACTATAATTTTGTGTATGTTTTGATGACATTTATTGGCGGTTTAATACTTGGTAGTGTATATATTTTATCTGAAAATTACAAAAAAATTCCTGTAATTTATACTTTTATTTTTCATAGCCTTTATAATTTATTTGGATTTATATTTATTGAATAGTTTTACTATTTATTTCCTATTAAGCTTGGTGGTAGTTCTTGTGGCTAAATATGGAACATATAATAGTCTATTTTATAGGGCCATAGGTAAATAAATCAATTGTAAATTTATTATATATTTATACTTAAACGAATAAGTTTTTAAGTTTGATTAAATTACTACTTTGGTTTTTAACAATTTATGTGATATTAATTAATCCATTTCAAAATTATTATGAATTTCTGTATCTATGGGTCAAATTATCAACACTTTTTTATTCACAATCAGGTAATAGGATCTGTATCAGTATTAACTCTTTATTAGAATTGCCGGCAAACGATTATTTTAGTAATATATTGATTTGTTTTATTGTAGATATAATAAAAGTGAAATCAAAATTTCTTAATATATTCAAAATTATATTATTTATTTCTATTAGTGTATTTATCCTAATCAGATTATATAATCATGGCTATATTTGGGTTGAACGCGCTGTCCACAATGCAAAATCTAAATAAATTTTGTATTTAGATTAAATTGTAACTAGACATGAGTGGCTAAGTAGCACGACTTAATGGCTAAGATATGCAATATCCTAAGTGTGGTACATTTTATTACCTCCTTAGTTCTTATTCCTTCTAATATTAAATGATAATTAGAGGTTTTGAAAATTATGTTCAATTTTAAATAGAAAGTAGAATTTATTCCATTTTCTTCTTTAGCCAAAATGTAAATTTTTCACCCCATGCCATCCCTTCTCCCCAATACCTTTCTTGAAAATACCACCCACCTGTATCTTCCCAAGGTTCAGGTGAAAACCGGCGGAATTATGGGCTTATTTTGGGTTCTGTTGTGGCATTTTTTAGTTCCGCTTTTTGGATTACTATTGATGTTTCGTTTTCTGCACCAGGAGTGACACGCTCCTTGGCTGAGCGGACTGAATTACGCGCCCTGGTCAGCGGCCAAGTTCAGCGCGTGGCCGTGCGGGAAAATCTGCTGTTTTCAGATAATTATATTTATACTCATGCTCATCTCTACCTATTTTCCTAATAAAAAAAGGATCTTAGATCTCATTTCTGTGGTTTGGCTACACTTTTGGTATGTTTTAATGATCAATATTGCAGTGATACTTCCTATTAGTGCCTTAGAGAAGACATTGGGAATTACGTTACTTATAGATCAAAATCAAGACTGTAAAGAAATACCTAAATATTTACTCTTCTCTCTCCTAATTGGACCTTTCTTCGAAGAGTTGATTTTTCGGCTGCACTTAAGTCATCGAAAAGTCCATTTTGCGATTTCCATTACTTTATTCTTCCTTTTGCATTTCTTTATTTGGAATACAAATGTGTTTGATTGGCGGGATCTAAATACACAGATGGATTATCTCTACCTTTTTTGGATGGTTTGGCATTATTTCCAACGAAATCGGCACATTTCCATTTGGACCATGGTAGTGAGCGGCCTTTTTTTCGGTTTGATCCACATTGGCAATTTTCAAGATTACAATGCTCAACCTTTTTATGCTTTGGTGGCTTCCACGGCGAGTATTTCGGTTTTGGGTTTTTTTCTGGCACGCATTCGTATAAGCCACGGCATGGCAGCAGCCATCAGTCTTCACATAGTATGGAATGTATTTATTGCATTGGACAAGTAAGGCTAGGTATTTAAAAAAAAGTACCGGTTGGTAGGAATCATCGTAAAAGACCCGTTTTGTTGGTTAATGTACATAGGAGGGCTTATCTATTGTTAATTAGGATAATTTTTGGCAGGTTGAATATGATCCTTAAATGACCACCAACGGGCCGCTCCGAAGGAGCTTGATTGTTTTGGTGCCTGGGATGTTGCTACAAACGGAAGGCTCCGAAGGAGCCATGAGATGTCGGCAATTATTACAATTTGTAAAAAATAGGGTAAACTATCGAGGTGAGAAAAACCCCGAGGGGGCTGATTGGCTAACGGAAGGCTCCGAAGGAGCCATGAGATGTCGGCAATTATTGCAATTTGTAAAAACAAGGGTAACCTATCGAAATGAGAAAAGCCCCGAGGGGGCTGATTGGCTGACGAACGGCTCCCTCGGAGCCCCCCGTTTGTAGCCAATGAATAAGATTCACCCGTTAGCGGACAAGCGCCGTCGGTGCGACCCGTTGGAGGCATTCATTTTTAAAAAAAATGGGTATTGGGACGATAGAGGAAGGCAAAGGTGGAGGCCAACCAACGGCTCCCTCGGAGCTCTCCGTTTGTAGCCAATTTGTAAATTATTTAAAGGAATAATCTTCTTGGAATCAATTAGTAGAATATTTGTATAATTTTTAAATTTGAAGACATCTTGATAAAGAATCTTCTTCAAGATTTTATGCCATAAAAACTATAATTAATATGCCAAATACCTACACCCAGCTGTATGTACAGCTTGTTTTTGCTGTCAAGAATCGTGAATGTCTTATTCCGAGTGAAAATAGAAAAGACATACAAAGGTATATCACTGGAATTATACAAAAGCGGGGGAATAAACTTCTAGCCATTTATGCCATGCCAGATCATCTGCATTTGGTCATCGGACAAAATCCCCATTTATCATTATCGGACCTTGTTCGAGATATAAAGTCGGTATCATCCAAGTATATTAATGAGCAAAATTGGATCCCTAAGAAGTTTCATTGGCAAAACGGCTATGGAGCATTTTCTTATTCTCGAAGCCATATTGACGCGGTAGTAAACTATGTTTTAAATCAAGAGGAACATCATAAGCGAAAGACATTTAAGGAGGAATACTTGGATAATTTGCGAAAATATGACATTGATTTCGATGAAAAATATGTTTTTGAATGGATAGAATAAACATGTGATTTATTCTATTTCCCGGTTGATTTAATGTAAAATACCATTTGCCACTAACGGGTCGCACCTACGGCGCTTTATGGGGTGTGGTGAAATCATCGTTATTCTACAAATGGGGGGCTCCGAAGGAGCCATTTAGAGTCAATTCACGATTTAATTTGTGAAAAACAAGGTAATCTATCGAGGTGAATAAAGCCATGAGGAGGTCTGATGATTTAACCACTGGTTACAAGGGTGCCATTCGCTGGTGATTGGCTCCTTCGGAGCCCCCCGTTTGTAGCCAAATGGTGGTGCACCCGCTGGTGGACAAGCGCCGTCGGTGCGACCCATTGGAGGCATTCATTTTTAGAAAAACAAGTATTGGGGCGATAGGGGAAGGCGAAGGTGGAGGCCAACCAACGGCTCCTTCGGAGCCCCCCGTTTGTAGCATTTGCGGATTACGTCGTTGTTTTAAAGGTAAAAATTGGGGAGTCGACTGTCTTTTTGAAATTTTTTATTAATTTCCCACAAGATCAACCTTCAACCTTATTCCTATGAGCGTTTTACATCAGCCAGATCCGAATACCGAGTACGATGTCATCATTGTCGGGTCCGGTGCAGGGGGTGGCATGGCGGCCTATCAGCTGGCAAAAGCCGGTGCCAAAGTCTGTGTTTTAGAAGCCGGAGGCTATTTTGATCCGGCCGATCCAAAGTATATCACGCAACTAAAAAATCCTTGGGAATCGCCACGCCGCGGCGCCTCCTCCGTCCGCCCATTTGGTGACTTTGATGCCGCATGGGGTGGGTGGGATATTGAAGGGGAACCCTATGAAGCCATGCCCGGTACCGACTTTCGGTGGTTTCGCTCGCGTATGCTCGGTGGCCGAACCAACCACTGGGGACGAATTTCGATGCGCTTTGGCCCAGATGACTTCAAACGTGGTTCCATGACCGGTATCGGAGACGACTGGCCAATCTCTTACGAAGATCTGGCTCCCTATTACGATAAGGTTGATCAATTCATCGGTTTATTCGGAACCAAAGAAGGTCTCCCCAATGAACCAGATGGAATCTTTTTACCTCCCCCCAAGCCACGCCTGCATGAACTGATGATCAAAAAAGCCGCTGGACATGTGAACATTCCGGTGATTCCCTCTCGCATGGCGATGCTCACCAAGCCCATCAACGATTCCCGAGGGGCCTGTTTCTATTGCGGACAGTGTAATCGTGGATGTGTCGCATATGCCGATTTTTCTTCGTCCTCTGTTCTCTGTATTCCGGCCATGAAAACCGGAAACATGACGCTCATCAATCATGCGATGGTACGTGAAGTACATACCGATCCCAAAACTGGTCTAGCCACCGGGGTTTCTTATATCAATACCCGCGATCGGCAAGACTATCGCGTTCGGGGAAAGATGGTCGTATTGGCAGCCAGTGCCTGCGAATCGTCTCGAATCTTGCTCAACTCCAAGTCGTCTCGCTTTCCTAACGGATTAGCCAATGACTCGGGTGTCATCGGAAAATATTTGAATGATTCCACCGGGGCGAGTCGATCCGCCTTCATTCCTTCCTTGATGGATCGTACTCGCTTCAACGAGGATGGTGTTGGGGGTATGCATGTGTACACGCCTTGGTGGTTGGACAATGCGAAACTAGACTTTCCACGTGGATACCACATCGAATACTCAGGGGGTATGAAAATGCCTTCTTATGGCTTTGGAATGGGGTTGGAACGAATCAACGGAACGTACGCCGACAAAAACGGTAATAAAAAGCGGGCAGGTGGCTATGGGGCTGGCCTCAAGGAAGACGTTCGAAGAACCTACGGAGCCATAATCAACATGGCAGGTCGAGGAGAACCGATTCCGTTGGAGTCGAATTACTGTGAAATCGACCCCAACAAGGTGGACCAATACGGCATCCCAACCCTTCGCTTTCATTATAAATGGAGTGAGCACGAGATCAAGCAAGCCAAACACATGCAAGATACTTTTGAGCAGATCATCCATGAAATGGGCGGAATTCCGATGGGACCTAAACCCGATGCCTCAACGAATTATGGATTAGCAAAACCGGGTGAAATTATTCATGAAATTGGAACCGTCCGGATGGGGAACGACCCGAAAAAGTCGGCACTTAATAAATACCAACAGGCACATGCCGTCAAAAACCTTTTCGTGGTCGATGCGGCCCCATTTGTTTCTCAGGGGGATAAAAACGTCACATGGACGATCTTGGCCAGTGCTTGGCGTACATCGGATTATATTATTGACCTTAAAAAGCGAAACGAACTATGAAACGTCGAGATACACTCAAAGCCTTGTCCCTTACCTCGTTGGGCCTAGCCGTTTCGCCAACCGAGGTGGCGGCTCAGAAAAAACCAGTTAAAAAGGAGCCCCCCGTTACGCCAGGTCGGACACCCGAAGAGGCCGAGCGAGATAAGAAAATCCATGCCCAAACCTTTTTTACACCGGCTGAAATGCAGCTATTAACGGTTTTGGTCGATATCATTTTGCCTGCCGATGGCGTATCAGGAAGTGCTTCACAAGCAGGAGTACCCGCGTTTATCGAGTTTATGGCAAAAGATATTCCGAGTCATCAAACACCCCTTCGTGGTGGTTTGAATTGGATCGATCATCGGGCCAAACATCTGTTTGGAGTTGGATTTATGGCATTAAAGCCTGCACAACGACTTCAAATCATCGATGAAATCGCCTATCCTGAAGAGGCCAAAACGGAAGTGAAGCCCGGCGTCGCATTTTTCAATCGCCTACGCGATTTAACCGTCACGGGATTCTATACCACCGAAATGGGTTTCAAAGATCTAGATTATCGGGGAAATCAACCTAACGCTTGGGATGGCGTACCGCAAGAGGTATTGGATGAATACGGATTGAAGAACGATCCGTTGTATGATGCAGAAAAATAATAAAGCCTGGTATGGGCATATCTCAATAGGGGCGTTGCATGCAACGCCCCTATTGAGCGAAAATGCGTGCTACGTTACACCGTTTCTGGTTTGAATAGATCCACCAATGTCTTCACCGCATAATCAATTTCTTCTTGTTTGGTAAACTTGCTGAATGAAAAGCGAACATTTCCCCGTGTGGGATCAACTTGAAGGGCCTGCAAAACGTGTGAACCCACGTTGGTCCCGGAGGAGCACGCACTACCCCCTGAGCAAGAAATTTTGGCAATATCTAAATTGAAAAGGAGCATATCCTGTTCGTCGCTCGGCGGGAAACTGACGTTCAGGACTGTATACAGGCTTTTGTCCAGTTCACCCGAAAGGCCATTGAATCGAACATCCGGTATGGCGTGTTGAAGTTGTTGGATGAAAGAGCGTTTTAGGTTCTCCACATGAGTACGGTGCTCCGACATACCTTGATAAGCAAGTTCCAAGGCTTTGGCAAGCCCGACGATACCATACACATTTTCTGTCCCTCCCCGCATGTTGCGTTCTTGGGCCCCACCGTGAATGAACGGATGGATTTTCGTATCGGCGTTTACATATAAAAAGCCAACTCCCTTAGGTCCATGGAATTTATGGGCGGCCCCCACGACAAAGTCGATGGGAAGGTGTTGAAGGTCATGGACATAGTGTCCCATGGTTTGAACCGTATCCGAGTGAAAGAGGGCCCCCGACGCACGGCAAAGTTGTCCTACCTGCTCCAAAGGCAATAGATTGCCGATCTCGTTATTTCCATGCATCAGCGAGACCATGGCCTTGGGGTGGGTTTGTAGCCATTCGGCCACAAAATCAAGGTCAATTACCCCTTGTGCATCGTGAGGTGCAAGTGTTAAGGTTATTTTTCCTTTTTGTGCTAAATAGTCTAGGGTATGTAATACCGCATGATGTTCCAACGCTGAGCTCAGAACATGCTGAATGCCATGACTTTCCACGGAACAAATGAGTGCGGTATTATCGGCCTCAGTACCACCTGAGGTAAAGAAAATTTCCGCTGGTGAGGTATTCAAGAGTTGGGCGACCGATTTCCTTGCCTTTTCAATGGTACTTTTCACCGTCCGGCCATGGCTGTGGATGGAGGATGGATTTCCGAAATGGTCCGTCATGAGCGGAAGCATCACCTCCAAGACTTGGGGGTCGAGGGGGGTGGTAGCTGCGTTATCTAAATATACCCGTTGCATCGTTGTCATTTGGCTGAAAAAAAGACAAATGTATAGGAATTGGACGGGAAGTACAACCTAGTAAATGAATAGGTTAATGACTCGGAATGGGAATATTTTTTTTAAATGCGCAGCCAAAGTCGATCAAGGATTCGGTTTTTAGAATACCTGGTATGTGATCAATTTGGTCATAGAGGATTTGGCGCATGTGTTCTCGGTTTTGGGCGATAATCCGGATATACAAGGCGTATTGGCCGGTGATGTAATAGCACTCAACCACCTCCGGAATTTGTCGGAGTGCGTCAACGATAGCGTGGGAATCGGAGTCCTCTTTCAGGATAAGCCCTGTAAAGGCACCCCATTCATACCCTAACATTCGTTCGTCCACCACAATGGAGGTTCCTTTAAGAAGTCCACGTTGTTTTAACTTGGCTACCCGTTGGTGTACCATGGTGTTTGATATACCGAGTTGGTTCGCGATTTCGGCGTAAGGTCTTCGGGCATCTTTCTCTAAAGCTTGTAGTATTTGGCGATCAAAGGAGTCAAGCATAAAAGTTAAATTGACTTAAATCGTATTGATTTAATTAAAATTAAAAATTTATTTACTAAAAATAAAAAATATAACACAAGAATAGGCATTAGAGTGTCAAGGTGACATATTGTGTATAAATTCAACAGACACAATGCAAGAAATCATGACACGCAGTGAAGAATTAATCGCTTTAGAGGATCGCTACGGCGCCCACAACTATCACCCATTGCCCGTTGTTTTGGAACGAGGGGCGGGGGCCTTGGTTTGGGATGTGGAGGGAAAGCAATATTATGATTTCCTTTCTGCTTATTCGGCGGTGAATCAAGGGCATTGTCATCCGCGGATCATCTCGGCTCTCACCGAGCAAGCTCAAAAATTGACCTTAACGTCCAGGGCATTCTACAATGCCCAATTGGGTGAATTTGAAGCATACATGAGCGAAACTTTTGGGTACGACAAGGTTTTGATGATGAATACCGGTGTGGAGGCAGTTGAAACGGCACTCAAGTTGGCTCGAAAATGGGCGTATCAAGTGAAAGGAATTCCAGAAAACAAAGCCAAGATATTATTTGCAGGGCATAATTTTCATGGCCGGACGTTGTCTGTGATTTCGGCGTCCACGGATCCCTCAAGTCGGGGTGGATTTGGGCCTTATATGCCCGGATTTGAAGTGATTCCGTACAATGACATCGAGGCATTGGAAAATGCCTTGGTGAACGATCCCTATGTGGCTGCCTTCATTGTCGAGCCGATTCAGGGTGAGGCGGGTGTCGTGGTGCCAGATCCCATGTACTTGCCGGAGGTAAAAAAGTTGTGTCAAGCGTCTCACGTTTTATTTATCGCCGATGAGGTTCAGACAGGCATTGCCCGGACCGGAAAAATGTTGGCCAGTTGCGGAAATTGTTCGTGTGGTTCGGGTGGATGTGAAAAACAATACGAAACGCGCCCCGATATATTGATATTAGGCAAAGCGTTGTCGGGCGGGGTCATGCCTGTTTCGGCGGTTTTGGCAGATGATGAGATCATGTTGTGCATTCGGCCTGGGGAACATGGGTCTACTTTTGGCGGGAATCCATTAGCCTGTGCTGTGGCCAGAGAGGCTTTGGAGGTGGTGAAAGATGAGCGATTGGCAGAGCGAGCCGAGTATTTAGGTAGAATTTTTCGGGACCGGATGCAGGCCTTGGCCGATCGCTCCGACCTAGTCCGGTTGGTTCGTGGAAAAGGCTTGTTGAATGCGATCGAAGTAAATTCGTCTGAAGATTCCTCTTTGGGCTGGGATATTTGCATGGCTTTGAAGGAGAAGGGGCTATTAGCCAAACCGACGCATGGGAACAAAATTCGGTTTGCCCCGCCGTTGGTCATTACCGAGGAGCAGTTGTTGGATGGCATTCGGATCATCGAAGAGACGATCGAAGCATTATAATGTTTTTGTTACGATCCCTGGGAGAGTGAAAAAGCGAATAGATAAGTACGATGCTTAAGGGAAGGTGAAAGCCTTCCTTTTTTATTATGAAAACTTGTACGTTCGTATCATAAAAATTAACGTTTGAGCATTATGTAGGTTTTTACTACTTAAAGGTGCCACTTTTTTGTATTTTTCAGGGCATGAGGAATGATTTTAAAGGAAGTTTCAACCTTTGATTTTTCTTCAATAGTAGGACAAAAACTTAGCATGGAAGCAATGTTAATCGGGGATAAAATCAGGGGTATTCGAACGTTGAGAGGTCTCTCTCAGGAAAATGTGGCGGACATGTTGAATATGTCTTTGTTGGCGTACGGAGACATCGAGCGGAACAAAATCAAGAAACTCAGTTTGAAGCGATTGGAGCAAGTTGGTGAGGTCTTGGGGGTTTCTGTCTTGGATATATTATCGTTTAATGATGCGATATCGAATATATTCACCTATTGTCAGAATACGCAAGTCGTGAATGGATCGCATGCTACCCAGATGACAGGATATTATTTAAATCGCGAATGGGAGAAAAAGTTGGAAGTTTTGACAAAGGAGATGGAGGTTCTGAAGACAGAAAATGGGCGTTTGGCGTGGGAGGTACGGTATTGGCGTGAAAAATGGCAACGTGAGTCGATGAATTGATGAGTACTTAGGGCGGGTAGCATGGAAAAAATAGTGCTAATCCGATCAGGAACAAAAAAATTATTGTAGATTTAATCGAATCCTACTCAAATAAATAGCAGGATTTGCGAATTGTATCAGGGGACTTTAAGATCAAACATAGTTATGACCATCTGGGTAGGCGATAAAATCAAGAATTTACGGGTAAGCAAGGGGATATCGGAGGAGGACATGGCAGCGCGACTGAACATTTCGGTTGATGCCTACCACAATATTGAGGCAGATGTATCGAAGGAATTGACTTTGGCGCGATTGGAGCAAATTGCTGAAATTTTAGAAGGTACCGTAGAGGACTTGATTGGGTCTCAGGACCGGATTTCTAATTTTTTTGATAAATGTCAAAATACCCATGTTTCCAATGGAGGCCACACCTCCCATATCACGAACTATTACGATAGCCGGGAATGGGAGCACAAGGTGGAGCTGGCCAACTTGGAAATCGAGAAATTGAGGTTAGAAAAGGAGAAGTTGGAGTGGGAATTACGGTATTGGCGAGAGCAAGTGGAAAGTAAGAAGATGGTTTAGAGGACTTTGGGAAATGAAAAATAAAGCGCGCGAGCTTGTCATCCACGCATTTGCCGGGCATGTGGATAAATCGAACCAACCGTATGTCGAGCATTTGTTTCGTGTTATGGACCAGGTGAAGGTCTATGCGAATGATTCCTATCCGTTGGAAGTTTTTGAGACGGTGGCTTTGTTACATGATCTATTGGAGGATTGTCCGGAATGGACACCAGATAGGCTTCGTGGGTATTTTCCGGAGGAGGGTATTGTAGAGGCCGTCGAGGTATTAACCAAGGCACCGGGTCAGGTCTATGAGGATTACATCCAGCGAATCAAAGAGCACCCGATCGCACGTGCGGTGAAGTTAGCCGATTTGAAGGACAACATGGATGTCACACGTCTTCACGAGTTAACGGAGAATGCCATTACCCGGCTAAAGAAATACCATAGGGCGTATAAGGAATTGGTTTAGGTAGTAGGATTCTTATAAATAAAAACCCGAGCCTATTCTTTTCGAACGGACTCGGGTTTTATTTGTCGCAGCTTCGGCTGGATTAGAAGCGGAAGTGCGAGAAAGCTTTGTTGGCATCGGCCATCCGGTGGGTATCGTCTTTTTTCTTGACGGCCGCACCTTCACCTTTGGAGGCTGCTACGATTTCACCTGCCAAACGCTCGGTCATGGTTTTTTCACCACGGCGGCGTGCGTACAAGATCATCCATTTCATACCCAGTGACTGACGACGCTCTGCGCGTACTTCGGTTGGTACTTGGAAGGTTGCCCCACCGACACGACGTGATTTTACCTCAACGGCTGGCATCACGTTGCTCAAGGCTTTTTTCCAAACTTCAACACCACTTTCTGAAGTTCTTTTTTCTACGATCTCAAGCGCGCCGTAGAAGATGGAGTAAGCTAAGCTTTTCTTTCCATCCAACATTAAGTTGTTCACGAATTTCGTTACCAACACTTCCCGAAACTTAGGATCAGGAAGTACGTAGCGCTTTTTGGGTTTTGCTTTTCTCATTGATAAAGACGGTTAATGAGGTTTCGTTTTACTAGAAAACTAATTCACATTCGGTCATCCGAAATATTACTTCCCTTTGTTATCGAATATAGACAAAGGCACCCCGAAGATGCCATGCATTCTCAACGGTTGGAAATCTTATTTCTTCTTACCTTTTACTGGAGCGGCAGGAGCTTGACCTGGCTTAGGACGCTTCGCACCATACTTCGAACGGCTCTGCTTACGGTTGTTGACACCAGCGGTATCCAAGGCTCCACGTACAATGTGGTACCGTACCCCTGGAAGATCCTTTACCCGACCACCCCGGATCAATACGATCGAGTGCTCTTGTAAGTTGTGACCTTCACCCGGAATGTAGGCGTTCACCTCTTTCTGGTTCGTCAAGCGTACCCGTGCCACTTTCCGAAGCGCCGAGTTAGGCTTCTTTGGTGTGGTGGTGTACACCCGTGTACATACCCCTCTGCGTTGTGGGCAAGAATCCAATGCCGGTGACTTAGATTTGTAGTTCAAAGTCTCTCTTCCTTTTCTTACTAACTGTTGTATAGTAGGCATTGCGAAATAAAAATGGTTTAAAAAAATAGTTGTTCCCTCGAAAGGGAGGGCAAAATTAGCACTTTTTCAGGAGTAAAAAAATTTATCTCCTAAATATTTATAAGAATACGCTGAAAATAAGCCGACTAGCTTTAGGCTTCTCCCATGGGGCCTCCAAAATTCATCGGGAATGGGGGCGTATGTTCTTGGGCCTTGATTTCCCCGAAATTCTGCTCAAATTTGGCGATGTTATCTTGCAGCGCTAGCAGCAGCCGAACCGCATGCTCCGGTGTTAGGATAATACGGGATTTTACTTTGGCTTTCGGGATACCCGGCATCATACGAATGAAGTCCAGGACAAATTCGGAGTTGGAATGGGAAATCATGGCCAAGTTGGCATACACGCCTTCCGCGAGTTCCTCAGGTAATTCAATGCTGATTTGATTTTCTTCTTCCGGGTTCATTTTTTTCGCCATCGTATTTAAATAGAATAAAATTCCTTGATTTCGAGTTTAAAACAGCAAAATAAATCATTTTCCCGACAACTCGTCCATTATTTATAAGTAGGGCCCTTCCTAAGACCTAATTACCCCAACCAAGCACCTCATCAGATTCATTCATAATAATCTTATAACAAATGATTTACATAAATTTTTATAATTTAAAATTATGTTTGTACCTTTGCAGCCCGAAATGGCACGGAATTCCATTTGCAATAATGGAGTGAGTGAATCTCCCAACACGGCAGTAAGGGTTGAAAAACCCACTTCCATAATCGTTTAATTATTTTTTATTCAATGGCTCGCGATTTAAAATTTACAAGAAACATTGGTATTGCCGCTCACATTGATGCCGGTAAAACCACGACGACTGAGCGTATTCTCTATTACGCCGGGGTTAGCCACAAGATCGGTGAAGTACACGACGGTGCGGCTACTATGGACTGGATGGAGCAAGAGCAAGAGCGGGGTATCACGATTACCTCAGCGGCAACTACTGTATCATGGCCTTACCGTGGAGACAACTACCACATCAACATCATCGATACTCCAGGTCACGTGGACTTTACCGTTGAGGTAAACCGTTCATTGCGGATTTTGGACGGTTTGGTGTTTCTTTTCAGTGCCGTAGACGGTGTGGAGCCTCAGTCAGAAACCAACTGGCGTTTGGCGAATAACTACAACGTAGCTCGGATTGGTTTCGTAAACAAAATGGACCGTTCAGGTGCTGACTTCTTAAACGTGTGTAAGCAAGTAAAGGAAATGCTTGGCTCTTTCGCCGTTCCTTTGCAATTGCCTATCGGTTCAGAAGATAGCTTCCGGGGTGTGGTTGACTTGGTTAACTTCCGGGGTATCGAATGGAACGAAGAAGATAAAGGGATGACGTTCACCGAGGTGCCTATTCCAGATGATATGTTGGAAGAAGCTAAAGAGTGGCGTGAAAAATTACTTGAAGCCGTTGCCGACTATGATGAGTCGTTGATGGAAAAATACTTTGAGGATCCTGAGTTGATCACCGAAGATGAAATCTTAGCTGCCTTGCGTGCCGCTGTGATTGACATGAAGATTGTTCCAATGGTTTGTGGTTCTTCTTTTAAAAACAAAGGGGTACAGACCATGTTGGATTACGTAATGGCCTTGTTGCCTTCTCCATTGGATCGTAACGCCATCAAAGGAACGGATCCACGGACAGGTGCCGAAATCGTTCGCGAGCCAGATGCGACGCAGCCTTTCACGGCTTTAGCCTTTAAAATCGCTACCGATCCATTCGTAGGTCGTTTGTGTTTCGTTCGTGCCTATTCAGGAACGCTTCCTTCCGGCTCATACATCTTGAACAACCGTTCAGGAAACAAAGAGCGGATCTCTCGGATCTTCCAAATGCACGCCAACAAGCAAAATCAGATCGATCAGCTTGAGGCAGGTGATATCGCTGCGGTGGTCGGTTTCAAAGACATCAAAACAGGGGATACCTTGTCGGATGAGAAAAACCCAATCATTCTTGAGTCGATGGTATTCCCAGATCCAGTAATCGGGTATGCGATCGAGCCGAAGAAAACAGCGGATCAAGATAAATTCTCTAATGCCATCACGAAATTGATCGAGGAGGATCCAACCCTTCAGGTAGAATCCAACGAAGAGACGGGTCAAACCATCATTCGGGGTATGGGTGAGCTTCACTTGGAGATCATCATCGACCGGATGCGTCGTGAATTCAAAGTGGAGGTAAACCAAGGTGCACCGCAGGTTGCTTACAAAGAGGCCTTAACCAAAGTGTACGAACACCGGGAGGTTTATAAGAAACAAACAGGGGGTCGTGGTAAATTTGCCGATATCGTTTTTGAAATCGGGCCACGTGATGATCAGGAAGAAGGACAGGAAGTAAAACAAGGCTTGCAATTTGATAACAAAATTGTGGGTGGGGTTATTCCTAGAGAATTCATCCCGTCAATCCAAAAAGGATTTGAGGAAGCGATGAAATCAGGTCCTTTGGCTGGATATCCAATTGACTCGATGCGTGTGAAGCTATTCCACGGATCCTTCCACGATGTCGATTCAGATGCTTTCTCATTTGAAATGGCAGCTCGGATTGGTTTCAAAGAATCAGCTCGCCAGGCAGGTGCCAAGTTGTTAGAGCCTATCATGGCGGTTGAAATCATTACTCCAGACGAGTACACTGGTCCTATCACGGGTGACTTGAACCGTCGTCGCGGTATGATGAAAGGGATGGATACCAAAGCGGGTTCACAAGTAATCAAAGCAGACGTTCCTTTGTCTGAGTTGTTTGGTTATGTAACCGACTTGCGTACCATTTCTTCAGGTCGTGCTACGGCGAACTTGACGTTCTCGCACTATGACTTCGTGCCACAAAACTTGGCAGAAGAAGTGATCAAGAAAGCAAAAGGAAACTAATTCCTTCGCGATACACTGAAAGCGGCTGATTCTGAAAAGAGTCAGCCGCTTTTTTTATGGGGTTCGTTGCGAAGATTTTCGAATGATCAATTCGCCTTCCACCACATGATGATACGGTACCGCCACGCCCTTTTGTTCTATATTTTCCAACAATAACCTAGCCGCCTGTTCACCAATTTTATGGGGAAATTGGTGATAGACCGTAAGGGAGGGTTCGATCCACTCGGCGAGTAATTCGTCCCCAAACCCAACGAAGGCGACTTCTTCGGGTATTTTCTTCCCCATTTTCTTGGCCTCGACCATCATTTCAATCGCATTTTGGTAAAAAATCCCAAACACGGCATCTGGTGGATGGGGCAGGCCCATCCATTGTTTGATGGTCCGGACGGAAAGTTCGGTGGAGAAGTCACCCACTGCAATTAGGGTCTCGTCAAGGGGCAGATGGTATTTGGCGAGAGCGGTTTTGTAACCTTCCAGACGAGCTTGGCAAATGTGCAGACTAGGCGGGCCGATGACGATTGCAATTCGTTGGCATCCTTGGTGAATGAGATGTTCTACGAGTTTAAAGCTACCGATAAAATCTTGTTGAACGACTTTGGGCGTGGGAAGCTCATGGGCGACCCGGTCAAAGTGGACAATGGGCATGCCGCGTTCTGCATGAATACGCAAGTGATCAAACGATTTTGTTTCCAGGGAATGACTGATGAGGAGGCCGTCGACACGGCTGGCGACGAGCGCCTCAATATTTTCTTGTTCAATTTGGGCTTTTTCGTCCGATTGGCAGGTCATGACCCGATATCCTGCTTGGCTAGCCACATGCTGAATGCCCGCCAAAACACCGGAGAAGAATGGCCGAACAATATTCGGGACCACTACTCCAATCATGTGGGATTTTCCGCGATGTAGGCTTTGAGCTAACAGGTTAGGCTTGTAGTCGAGTTGAATAGCCGCTTCTAAAATGGCTTTTCGGGTTTCGGGATTGATATCGGAGCGGTTATTCAGTGCCTTTGAAACCGTGGAGGCCGAAACCCCCAAACTTTCAGCAATGTCCAGAATCGTAGGCTGCCATTTCTTTCGAATGGGTCCTTCCGCTTTGGGCTTGTTGGTAAAATAGAGCACGCAGGCTTTGCAATGGAAGCGTTGCTCTCCGCGAATAAAACCCGCCTTGACGATGTGGTCTACCTGTTGGCACTGAGGACATTTTTGCATAGTCGAATTGAATTTTTCTAATTTTTAATTGAGAGGAATCAAGTTGGTCGAAAATGACAGGTCTTTTGCCCCATCGAGGTTTCATCCAATTTTTCAAAAATTTAATTATATATCGAAATCCTTTTCGAAAATGTTTTCGATTTATTTCGAAAATATTACGTGTCAAAATTACGCTTATTCTCTTGTAATCTCTCGCATTGTGCATAAGATTCGATCATGTGAAGGGCGTACCGCATCTTTTAGTAGCCAGTATTGGAGGCATTTTATTGTACTATTACAAGATTCGATACGAACCTTCACAGCGAAATTGTCTAATTAATCATCCAATAACACATGCTAATCGATTAGATTATGAGGAGAACAATCTATGTCCATCTGCATTCAACGGGGAAAATCCTGGGTAGAATGCTCATCCTGTTTCTGTGTCTCCAGACCTGGGCACAGGCTCAAACAGGGGTATTGCGCGGCCGGGTCACAGAGGAGGGGGGAGAAGCCATTGCTGGGGCTACGGTTTCGATCAAAGGAACGACCCGTGGAACTTTCACAGACGGGGACGGGCGGTATGAAATTTCGGCGACAGCAGGAGAAACCTTGGTGTATTCGTTTGTTGGTTACACGACAAAAGAATACAAGTTGGTAGCGGGTATTACGACCTACGATGTGGCATTGGCATCATCGAGTCAGATTTTGGAGGAGATTGTGGTGGTGGGGTATGGTACACAGAAAAAGAGAGATGTGACTGGGTCTGTGGTGTCGGTGAATGAGGCTACGCTGCGGGAGGTACCTGCGGCTAATTTACAACAGGCGTTGCAAGGACGAGCAGCTGGTTTGGAGATTCAGCGGGTAGGAAATCAACCCGGTGCTGGGGCTCAAATTCGCATACGGGGTATTCGCTCGATTAGTGGATCCAACGAACCTTTGCTGGTTTTGGATGGAATTCCGTACGAAGGGTCCTTAAATGATATCAATCCAGCCGACATTGCCTCGGTGGATGTTTTAAAGGATGCTTCTGCCACGGCTATTTATGGATCACGGGGAGCTAATGGGGTTATTTTATTGACCACCAAAAAAGGGAAAAGCGGAGCTACCCGCGTAGCGTATAATGGGTACCATGGGGTTGGACAGGTCGCCAATAAATTCCCGACGTACAATCCGGAGGAATATCAAGCCATGCGAAATATTTCGACCTGGGGAAACGGCTACATGCCGGATGAGATCATCGGGATCGAACGAGGAACCAATACAAATTGGCAAGATTTGATGTATAAATCTTCCTTCAGAACCGAGCATAACTTGAGTTTAACGGGTGGCTCCGAGAAAAGCACGTTTGCCTTGGGTGGTGGGTATTACAAAGAGAATACTGTTTTGCCCGGGGAGGATTTCACTCGGTACACGTTTCGGGCAGCAATTGATGGGCAGGTTGGAAAGCGAATAAAGGTAGGTTTATCCACCCAAAATATTTTCAGTTATTCGAATGGATCTCAATTTGTCTCAGGTTCGCCCCTATTTCGGATGATGGCCATGTCGCCATTGGTAAGTCCTTATTTTGATGATGGCTCACTTAATCCAACCCCTTGGGGAAACTTAGATGACATCAACGGTGGAGGGCGTTATAACCCATTGTACCTCTTAGACGAAAATCCAGGATGGATTGACCGGGTTCGTCGGATCCGGACGTTCAATAGTGCGTATGCTGAGGTTGAAATCTTGGATGGTTTAAAATACCGTGCCAACCTGGGGGTCAATTTTGCTCAGCAGTTTAACGGTACCTTCATTCCGCAAGATCGGCCGTTGCAACCAAGCTTTTTCCGGGCAGGTCAGGGCAATACAGCCCGGGTTGGAAACGGGGAAACCAATGGCTACACCTTGGAGCACATTTTACAGTATGACAAGCGATTTAAGGAAAATCATACCATCTCGGCTACGGGATTGTATTCCTTCCAGCGGTCACAGTCCTTCGACAACTTTGTTCAGAAGGATTCCATTGCGGAGGATTTCGTGAAATTTTACAATTTAGCCTTATCGACACCGATTAACTCAAACAATACTTTCTTGGGTGGTGGGGAGTCAAGCTGGAGTTTGATTTCCTACATGGCCCGGGTAAACTACTCTTTTAAAGAAAAGTATTTGCTAACGGCCACCTACCGCCGCGACGGATCTTCCCGTTTGGTACCTACCAATCGTTGGTTTGATTACCCTGCGTTTTCGGCAGGATGGTTATTAAGCGAAGAGAGTTTTATTCGCCCAATTAAGGAAATCAACTTATTGAAATTACGGGTTGGTTGGGGAAAAACATCGAATCAAGCCATTGGGCCGTATCAGTCCCTTGGATTAGTAAATAACTCGAATGGCCTTGGGGCCGGATCTACGGGCGGAAACATCACCCGATACAACTTCGGTCCAACGATTGTCACGGGGTACAATGTGGTGACCTTACCTAACCCGAATTTAAGTTGGGAGTTCACGAATACGCTGAATGTCGGCTTGGATTTCGGCTTGTTCCGTGATCGGATCTCGGGTAGCTTAGAATTCTACAACAGCCGTACCCAAGATATTCTGTACAATGTTAGCTTACCTGTTACATCGGGTGTAGCAGGTGCATTCTTGACCAACATCGGGGAGATGTCGAACAAAGGATTTGAATTCACTTTGAATACGCAGAATGTGGTAAATAAGTCCAATGGTTTTACCTGGACCACCGAGCTGAACTTGTTCCGAAATGTGAATAAACTTCTTGCCTTGACTTCTGGCGTTACGCAAGATATTGGTAGCCAGTTGTTTGTGGGATACTCGATGACATCGATCTATGACTTTAAAAAGTTGGGCATTTGGCAAATCAGTGAAGCTGAGGAAGCCGCGCGATTTGGGTCATCTCCAGGGCAAATTAAGTTAGCGGATATCAGTGGTCCGGACGGAACGCCCGATGGCCGGATAGATGCCACCTATGACCGCAGCGTGATCGGCAATATGGATGCCAAACTCCAGGGAGGTTTAACGAACCGATTTACATACAAAGGTTTTGACTTATCGGTGGTGGCTTTTGCTCGGTTTGGAGGGATGTTGGTGAGTCAATTGCACCAGCCTTTTGGAAATTACCTCACGGTATTGGATGGCCGCCGGAACGAAATCAAGGTCGATTACTGGACGCCCACCAATCCCACTAATTGGTTCCCGATGCCTCAGGCGGCTATCAGCCCGGTGAGTGATGCGTGGCGGACCTTGGGGTATTACGATGCCTCGTTTGTGAAGATTCGTAGTATCAACATTGGGTATACCTTCGCGCCGAAATTACTTCAAAAGGCGCAAATGCAAAACCTTCGCTTGTACGGGGTGGTGGATAACGTAGCCACGTTATTCTCGCCGTTCTTCCGCCAAACCGGCATTGACCCAGAAGGAACGGGGCTGGGTAATCAAGGGGTAGCGAACCCTGGAAATATTCGGGCCAACAATGCGGGTAACGGCGCCTTGACAGTAGGCTTAGGAACACCGATGCGTCGGACATTTGCGATGGGGATCAACTTAACTTTATAATGGATTCAAGATGAAAAAATGGAATAAATATATCGCTTCGGTCTTTTTTGCTGGAATGACCCTTGTGTCCTGTAACGAAGATGAATTTTTGCGGGAGCAGCCCTACACTGTTTTTAGTGTTCAGTATTTTAAAACACCAACTGGTTTTGAAAACGGGTTACATGCTGTGTATTCTGGACTGCGTTTTTTATGGGGGCCAGAGGGAATGGTTTCTTTGGGTTCTGTCGGTACAGATGAGTGGGCATTGGCGGAGCAAGCGAGAGCTGGGTCACCTGGTTTTGCCTTGACTTTGGGAAATTACACCTTGGATGCAGCCAATGGAGCCTTGTTGACTCCTTGGAACCGGAGTTTCAATAATATCAACTTGGCGAATGCGTTGGTTGAATTTGCCCCTGAGGTCAATATTCCTGAGGCTACAAAAACCCGGTTGATTGCTGAAACTCGCTTCTTGCGAGGAATCTACTATTTGAACCTAGTGCAACAGTTTGGAGCTGTGCCGTTGGATTTAGGTTCGGGTGAGTTGAAATTCAACCAATCCCCGTTCCAAGGTTTTAATCGCCTTAATCATCAGGAGTTATTGGCAAAAAATTACGAGGCCATCATCGCGGACTTTCAATTTGCAGTGGAGAATTTACCTGATCGCCGCCCGACAGGAGCCTTCCGGGCTGCCAAAGGCGCGGCCTTGCACATGCTAGCCAAGACCTACATTCAGCGTGGATATTCAACGGCGAAACAAGCGACAGATTTTGAGCGGGGGTACCAGGCGGCCACCGAGTTAATCAACAACCGATCTCGTTACGGTACTGAGTTACTTCAAAACTTTGCCGATGTATTTCGACCAGGAAACGATTACAACCAAGAGATATTATTCTCGGTTGAGCGTGTTCCGGGCAATTTCGGAGCCAATGAAATTGGTACCCCCAATAGCATTGGTGCGGGGAAAGGAACCGATGCCCACAATGATTTTTGTGGCGATTACACCAATGTAAGAGCGCCTTTGGCGAGTTCCTCGTTCATTCCGACCTCTACACGAGCCATTCCGTATGGACGTCCGATCCGTCGTTTTTGTCCGACCCCATGGGCGTATTTCGAGGCTTTTGCTGATAAAACCAACGATTCGCGGTACGATGGATCTTTCCGGACAATGTATTATGCTACTACCACGACGGGTCCTTGGGTGGCAACGTTGGCAACAGCCAATGGTTTGGTAACTTCTACCGATACCGCATTTATTGCGGCCCATACCAATGCGCAGGCTGATTCATTGAATGCCTTGCGGAATCCGGACGGTACACGCCGGTTGAAGTACCGGGTAGTTGCACCTCGTGAATTCTATTTCATTGGTGGTTCGATCGATCCCAACTTAACTCGAAACTACTATCCCAGTTTGAGCAAGTTTGAGGACTTACGGAACATTGACGCCAACAACCAAGCGACGCGTCCGTTCCCTGTGGCGCGATTGGCCGAGACGTATCTTCTCGCTGCGGAGGCTGCCTTGCAAACGAACCGCGGAAATGAGGCATTGCAATTTATCAATGTAATCAAAACGAGAGCGGCATTTCGCCCAGGTCTGTCGGCCGCTACGGTAGCAGCACGGGCCGAGCGTATTCGGGTACGGAATGCCTCGGAAATCACCCTTGATTTTATCTTGGACGAGCGCACGCGTGAGTTGATGGGCGAGTGCATGCGCTGGCCAGATTTGGCTACCCGTGGAAAACTCTTGGAGCGTGCAAGAAGATATAATACCGACGTGGCCGCAAATATCAAAGATTTCCATGTGCTACGACCTATCCCGAGAGAGCAATTGGATCGGACAGAAGATCCGGACAAGGCAAAATATCAGAATCCAGGTTATTGATTTGACTGAAAAAAGAAAACATTATGTACAGAAACTGGAAAAATATCACCTTCGGACTCTTGGCGGTTTTCACCGCAGTTAGTTGCCAAGTGGAACCCGAAGTAGGCATCTTAAATGCCACTACTTATGGCGATGACTCGGCACCCCTAAAGGATGTTGCCGACTTTCCGATCGGCACGGCCGTGGGGTACACGCCCTTGATGAATGAACCCGCCTATGGTGAAATCGTACAACGAGATTTCGACATAGCCACACTCGAATACCACATGAAGCACGGCGCCATTGTGCAAGGGAACGGAACCTTGAACTTTTCTCGGGCGGATGAGATTTTGGCCAAGCTGGGAAATAAAGAGGTCTTTGGACATACTTTGGCATGGCATGCCAATCAAAATGCAGGGTACCTCCGAACCTTTGCTGGGATAGTGGTGCCGGCCGCTGAAGAATTGGTGTTGAATGGAGGATTCGAGCAAGGAAGTGCCACAGCATTTTCGAATTGGTCGGTCTTCAATACGGGAAATCCGGCCGGTACAAGTACCATCACTGTAGGGGCGGGTAGCAATGAAGTTCGGACCGGCACCCGGTCGATGAAAGTCGTGAATCCGATTGGGTATCCAGGTAATCAATGGCGTGTACAGGTCGCAAGCGACTTTATCAACACCGTGGCTGGGGAATCATATACTTTTACCTATTGGGTGAAAGCTCAGGCGCCGGGAGGATCGATTCGTTTATCAACGGGTACAGAAGGAGGGGGAAGTGCTCAATTTCAGGGGGATCAGGCAATTGGTACCAACTGGCAGCAGGTTAGTTGGACGATTGTCGCCAATTCACCTCGAACGCGCGTCCTATTTGATATGGGCCAAGCGGCGAATACGTATTTCATTGATGATGCGAGTTTCAAAGTGGTGGTTCAGGCACCGGGAGGGGCTCAAATTCGGAGTCGAGTTGACCAAGCACTTCGCACCTTTATTACTGGAACCGTCAATAAATACAAAGGAAGAGTGAAGGCTTGGGACGTAGTGAACGAACCTGTAACGGAATCGGGTCAACTTCGAACTAACGCGAACTCGCCTGCTCCAGCCAACGCGAGTGACTGGTTTGTGTGGTCCGAGTATCTTGGCTTTGATTATATTTTAAATGCGTTCAAATATGCTGCGGAGGCAGATCCAACAGCCGAGTTGTACATCAATGACTTCAACCTGGAGTCGTCTCCAGCCAAGCTTACAGGCTTACTGGATTTGGTGCAACGGGCAAGAGCAGCGGGAGCGAAGATCGATGGTATTGGGACGCAAATGCATATTTCGTGGAGAACCTCCCATGCAGGAATTGAGCAACATTTTAAAAGGTTAGCCGCAACAGGTTTGAAAGTTCGGGTGTCTGAGTTGGATGTACGGATGGTTATGTCGAGTCCGGCGGGCCAACCCACCGATCTTTTGAGAGCATATCAGGCTGAAATGTACAAATTTGTTGTGGAGAGCTACATCCGGAATGTACCTCCCGCACAGCGTGCAGGGATCGCAGTTTGGGGTGTCAACGATGCCAATAGTTGGTTGTATGATGGAGGTAAAGAGTTCCCGTTACTTTTTGACAATAGTTATCAGAAAAAGCCAGCATATGGAGCGATGCTTCAAGCATTGAAAAATAAGTAATTTACCCTTTTTGGGAGCCAGGCCTTTGGGCTTGGCTCCTTTTTCCGTATGAAACATCTTCTACTTTTTGGACTATTCAGCCTGCAATGGGTGTATGGTCAGGGGCCTATTCGATTTACTAAGGAACAAGGGAATTTCCAGCTTGTATCAGACCAAAAAGCGGCTGGTATAGTATGGGATGATCAAGAGGCCCAGTCGGTTACGCGAGCGATTGAGGATTGGCAACAAGATATTGAAAAGGTCACGGGAATTCGGCCAGCTAGGCAATTGGAAAAGACAAAGCGTTTTGTTTTGGTAGGAACACTAGGTAAAAATCGATGGATTGATGAATTGGTCAAAGCCCGCAAGTTATCCACACAACAAATCAATGGGAAGTGGGAAACCTACCTCCAGACGCGCATTACAAAGCCATGGAAAGGAGTGGACGAAATTTTTGTCATTGTAGGCAGCGACCCTCGGGGTACAATCTACGGATTGTATGATCTTTCCTCGGCAATGGGTGTTTCCCCTTGGCATTTTTGGGCAGATGTTCCCGTTCAGCACCACTCCAGTCTTTATTTAGCTCCCGGTACCTTTTCAGCAGGGGAACCCAAAGTTAAATACCGAGGGATTTTTTTGAATGACGAAGCCCCATGTTTATCAGGTTGGACATGGGAGAAAAACGGCGGCTTCAATCAGAAACTGTACAGCCGTGTATTCGAACTGATCTTGCGGTTAAAAGCAAATTTCCTATGGCCCGCCATGTGGGGAAATGCCTTTTACGTCGATGACCCCCAAAATGCAGATTTGGCAGAGGCGTATGGCGTGGTTGTGGGTACGTCGCATCATGAACCGATGATGCGGGCACATGATGAGTGGCGACGATACGGCCAAAAGGGTCCTTGGGATTACACCCAAAACGACTCCACACTCCGAGCCTTTTGGAAAGAAAGCACGGAAAAACGATATGCGTACGACAATATCTTCACCATTGGCATGCGTGGGGATGGGGACGAACCCATGACCCAAGAGACGGCCACTGCCTTACTTGAAAAAATTGTAGCGGATCAACGCAAAATTTTAGAAGAGGTTTCAGGCCGCCCGGCAGCGGAAAAACCCCAAGTCTGGGCGCTCTACAAAGAGGTACAAGAGTATTACGATCAAGGTATGCGCGTCCCGGACGACGTAACCCTTTTATTATGTGATGATAATTGGGGAAATATTCGCAAATTGCCCACGCCTGGAAGTGAGCCGCGGCAAGGAGGATATGGGATTTATTACCACTTTGATTATGTCGGTGGCCCTCGAAATTACAAATGGGTCAATACCAATAACATCGCCCGGGTGTGGGAACAAATGAGGCTTGCTTATGCACATGATGCCAAGCAGCTGTGGATTGTGAATGTAGGAGATTTAAAACCCATGGAGGTTCCTATCGATTTTTTCTTGACCATGGCTTGGAATCCCGAGGAAATGACACTCGACCGCATGGCCACCTTTCATTCGACTTGGGCTACCCAACAATTTGGATCAACTTGGGGGGCAACCATCGGGAAGTACATTGAAAAATACACGCAAATAAACGCCCGAATCAAACCTGAGCTGATGCAAGCCAATACGTTTTCCTGGTCAGGTTCACCCTCGGAATGGGATCTAGTGGTGTCAGAATATGTGGGTCTAGCAAGAGAGTCGGAGTCTACCTACCAAAAACTCCCTAAATCTATGCAGGATGCTTATTATCAGTTGGTTTTGTACCCGATTTTAGCGTGCTCAAATGTCTATGAATTATACTATGCCCATGGCAAACATCTATTGGCCTGGCAGCAAAAAGACGAACAGCAAGCCCATCGATGGGCTGACCGCGTGCGGTACCATTTTCAACGGGATCAGGAATTAAGTGATTATTTTAATCATCAGTTGTCGGGAGGTAAATGGAATCATTTCGCCGACCAAACGCACATTGGGTATACTTATTGGCAACAACCAGAAAAACAAGTGTTACCCGTCTTGTTTCCAGAAAAAATGCCGTTTTCCATCCAATCGACGGATTCCCTCACAGCATGGAAGGTAAATATACCACAGGATTTTACCGGATGGGTACAAGATCGATCCGTCGTGACTTGGGAGGCCAGTGACTGGTCAAAGGCGGTTTCATCGGATGGAATTGTTTGGGAAATCATAGCGGGAATCGGACGGACAGGGCATGGGGTGTCTACCCAGCCAATGACTTTTCCACGCCAAAAAGCCAATACCGATGGCGCCTACTTGATATATGATGTGTACATCACCCGAGGTGATTCGATACAGGTGGAAATTCAAACTTCACCCATACTAGCTTATCGAGAGCATGAAACCGTTACCCTCGGTTTTTCTTGGGATGACGGCCCCATCGAGACGCTAAGAGTAGATCCGGGAAAATCAGCTAGAGCCTGGGAGAAGATGGTTGCCCATAACGTTCAACGAGTCCAGACGTCTTCACAAACTCTGGTTCAAGGAAAACATCAACTTAAAATTTGGGCACTAGACCCGGCAGTAGTGATACAAAAAATCAGTTTATTGACACAAAAAGGAGACCCTCGTTTTTTGAGCTATCCAACACAAAAATCGAAATATACTAGAGGAAGACATTGACTATGAGACACACGATGAGATGGTTTGGCCCTAAAGATCCGGTTTCTCTACTTGATCTTAGGCAAAGTGGATGTGAAGGGGTTGTCACGGCCCTTCATGACATTCCAGTGGGTGACGTTTGGTCCTATGAGGCCATCCAAGAACGAAAACACATCATTGAACAAGACAATCATCAGCTAACGCCCTTGGCATGGATGGTGGTAGAAAGTCTTCCCGTACACGAAGACATCAAAAAGGGAAAGCCCAGCCGAGATCACTTCATCCAAAATTACCGAACGTCCCTTCAAAATTTAGCTGCTAGTGGTATTGATACCGTCTGTTATAATTTTATGCCGGTGTTGGATTGGTCTCGTACCCATCTGGCGTACCCAATGCCAGACGGTGCACGGGCATTGCGGTTTGTGTGGGTCGATTTCGCTGTGTTTGATCTTTTCATTTTACAACGACCCCACGCAGCCAAAGACTATACCTCTGAGGTGCTCGAGTTGGCCAAAGCGCGTTTCGATGGCATGAGTCAAGAAGAAAAAAGAAATCTAACGGATACCATTTTACTCGGTTTGCCCGGTTCAGAAGAAGCCTTCTCTTTACACTCGTTTCAATCATTGCTGGATGAATACCATGAGATTTCGGCCGAAAAACTTCGTGAAAACCTTCATTATTTCATCCAATCGGTAGCTCCTTTGGCGGAGGAACTAGGAATGAAGCTATGTATACACCCAGACGATCCTCCATTCCCACTTCTAGGGTTACCCCGTGTGGTTAGCACACGACAAGACCTTCTTCGGCTTTGGGAGGCCTGCCCGGTATCGGCCAACGGCATCACTTTCTGTACAGGCTCGCTGGGTGTACGGGCCGATCAAGATTTGGTGGATATGGTCAAAGAAATGGGAGATCGAATCCATTTTCTACACCTGCGAGCCACCAAAAGAGAACAAGAAAGTCCCTTGATTTTTCATGAGGCCCGGCATTTGGAAGGGGATGTGAATATGGTGGCGCTGATTCGGGAAGTGCTTATCTGGGAAAAGAAAACGGGACGATCCATTCCCATGCGTCCTGACCACGGGCACCAAATGATGGACGACCTAGCCAAAAAAACGTATCCTGGGTATTCGGCCATTGGACGAATGAAAGGTTTGGCCGAGCTCCGTGGGATAGAAACAGCACTTTCATATATGCTTAATAATTAGAAACACGATGAAAAAGAACATACTCTTCACCTGGATTTTGATCTCATGGGCCGTTCGTGCCATGGCAGAAGATGGATATCGTCTTTGGTTGCGATTTGATCCGGTTCCTCAAGCCGAAAGTTGGCAAAAGCAATTTCAATTTTTTAAAAATGAAGCAGGAAGTTCTCCTATTCTTCAAACAGCGGAGAAAGAGCTTCACAGAGGATTGAGAGGAATGCTGGGCCGATTTCCCCAAAATCAAGCGGCTAAACAAGGAGGCCTAGTCTTTCGACGAAACAAGCAAATCCCAGCCGATGGATATAAAATTTCGCTCAGCCAAGGTAACCGAATCCTCGAGGCAAGTACCGACCGAGGTTTTTTATATGGAAGTTATGCGTTGTTACGGGCGGTACAAACCCAATCACTCCCGGCTACGCTGGAAAGCGCACCTAAAGTTCGATGGCGTATGCTGAACCACTGGGATAATGTTTTAGGAACCATCGAACGTGGATACGCGGGGGCTTCGATGTGGAAATGGTATGAGCTCCCTGAAACGATTGATCCCCGGTACGAAGAATACGCCCGAGCGAATGCTTCCTTGGGTATCAACGCGGTCGTGTTAAACAATGTAAATGCGAGTCCACGCTTTTTAACAGCTGAGTATCTGGCCAAAGTAAAGGCGCTGGCAGATGTCTTTCGGCCTTATGGAATTCAGGTGTTCTTATCCCTCAATTTTGCTTCACCCAAAGTTTTAGGAAAATTGAAAACGTCAGATCCCTTGGATCCGGCGGTTCGACAATGGTGGAAAGACAGGACAGAGTTGATTTACCAATACATCCCTGATTTTGGAGGATACCTCGTAAAAGCCAATTCAGAAGGAGAACCGGGACCACAAGAGTATGGCCGAAATCATGCCGATGGTGCCAATATGTTGGCTGAGGCCATTCAACCTTTCGGTGGATTAGTCATTTGGCGTGCCTTTGTCTATGCCGCAGATCCTAAAGGTGACCGCTTCCGAGAGGCTTACCATGAGTTTAAACCGCTCGATGGTCAATTTCTATCCAATGTGATCGTGCAAGTTAAAAATGGGCCAATCGATTTTATGCCCCGCGAACCATTCCATCCTTTATTTGGGGCTATGCCCAAAACACCTTTGGCAATGGAGTTTCAGATAACCCAAGAATACCTCGGGTTTTCGACCAACTTGGTCTTTCTTCCTAGTATGTACAAGGAGGTCTTAACGTCCGATACCTACGTTCAAGGCCCAGGATCTACGGTGGCGAAAATCATAGATGGGTCCGTTCATTCTTATCAGCATACGGTGATGGCAGGGGTTGCCAATACGGGTTCCGATCGAAACTGGACGGGCCACCTGATGTCGCAAGCCAACTGGTACGGATTTGGTCGGTTGGCATGGGATCACACCCTAACCGAAGAACAAATTGCCCAAGAATGGATCAAACAAACCTTCGGTACTGATCTTGCCGTCGTGAAAACCATCCAAGATATTTTGCTAGCTTCGCATGAAGTGTACGTGAATTTCACCAATCCCCTGGGCTTGCACCATATCATGGGCGAGGGAATTCACTTTGGCCCCCAACCTTGGTTGGAAAAAAGTGCGAGACCGGACTGGTCGTCCATTTACTACCATCGAGCCGACTCGATTGGCTTGGGGTTTGATCGACTGACCACCTCCGGCAATGGTACCATTGCTTTGTATCATCCGAAAGTACAAGAGAAATGGAGTAATCCCGATCAAATGGATTTACGCTATTTAAATTGGTTTCATCATACGCCTTGGAATAAAAAACTGTCTACCGGTCGAACCCTCTGGGAAGAACTTTGCTACCGATATTACCATGGAGTGGAAGAGGTCGAGGCTCTGCAAAAATCGTGGAATACCTTGGAGGGTAAAATAGATCAGGAACGCTTTTTGGATGTTAAAGGACGCTTGGCCGCCCAGCACCGAGAAGCCCTAAATTGGCGGGATGCTTGCGTACTTTACTTCCAAACGTATGCCAAACAACCCATTCCTTCTCCTTGGGTACCTCCAACCCGGACCTTGGAGGATATGAAAGAACTTGTACGCATTTATCAACTACGATAACCTATACGAACTATGATACCTTTTGAATCAGAACCTACGCTTTTAACTCAAACTCAGGTGCCGTCCGTGTTTTCGTTGGAAGGGAAAATAGCCCTCATTACCGGAGGAGGCAGTGGCATTGGGTTGGAGATTGCCCAGTGTATGATCCAAGCAGGAGCCACGGTTGTATTAACCGGACGGCGCGAAGAGGTGCTTCGAGAGTCCACCCAAAGTCTAGGAAATAAGGCTCATTTTGTGGTCAATGATGTCACCTGTATGTCATCTCTGGAAGAACTTGTTGAGGAGGTTGAATCCTCGGTAGGGGAAATTGATATTTTGGTAAACAATGCCGGAATCAATATGAAAAAGCCAGCACTGGATGTCACAGACGAGGAATTTGATCGGATCGTTCAAACCAACCTTCATGCGGTCTTTGCTCTCACTCGAACCTGCGCTCGCCGCATGATAGAAAGACAACGAGGATCTATTTTAATGATCTCCTCCATGGCAGCGTATTATGGTATCGACCGGGTGGTGGCCTATGCTGCTTCCAAGTCAGGTGTGGAAGGGATGGTCAAAGTTTTGGCCTCAGAATTTTCAAAGTTTAACGTCCGAGTCAATGCCATCGCACCGGGATTCATTGAAACCCACATGATGAAAACCGCCATGTCGAGCGACCCCGACCGCATGCATAAAGCTATGGACCGAACCCCCATGTCGCGTTTTGGCCAACCCAAAGAGGTCGGTTGGGCGGCAGTATTCCTTGCATCTGATGCGGCTAGTTACATTACAGGAGTGTCTTTACCCGTCGATGGTGGTAACTCAATCGGTTTTTAACGTATGCGACATTGTTATTTAATTGGACTCATCGTATTTTCTTTCACTTGGGTACGGGCTGAAATCCGCCTGCCCCACGTTATTTCAGATGGTATGGTGATCCAGCGTCAAAAACCCATTCAATTTTGGGGTTGGGCTGCTCCGGGAGAACGACTTGAGATTTCCTTTGGGAAAGAGAAAATCAGACCCGTGGCGGATGCCACCGGAAATTGGGTCGTTACCTTTTCTCCCCTAGAAGCCGGCGGGCCTTACCGTTTGGTCGTAAAAGGAAAGCAAGACAGTAAAATCATTCAGGATATTTTGATTGGAGATGTTTGGTTCTGTTCTGGGCAGTCCAATATGGTTTTGCCTATGGAGCGATTGAAGGAAAAATATCCCATCGATATCGCGCAAGCGAGCTTTCCCACGATTCGCCATTTTTTCGTACCCACTCAAGTTGGGTCACATCTCGATGTACCTTCTACACGTTGGAGATCGGTGAATCCACAAGATGTCCTGACGATGGGGGGACTCACGTTCTTCTTTGCGCGGGCCCTTCACTATGTCCGTCCTGATGTTCCCATTGGCATTGTCAATGCCAGTGTGGGAGGAACGCCCATCGAGGCCTGGACAAGTCCAGCTGGGTTATCTCCCTTTCCTGACTTAGTTAAACGGTATCAACAAAGTTTGGATACGGCTTGGGTAAACAAGCAAATCAAAGCCAATCGTCCGGGCCCTGTATCTAGCCAGGACCTGGGTAGAAAAGAAAATTGGGCTTCGCCAAGTTATGTTCCTATTGGTTGGAAGCCCTTTTGGTTACCCGGTTATTGGGAAGACCAAGGCATCCAAAATCTAGATGGGGTGGTTTGGTTTCGAAAAGAAGTGATGATCCCGGATTCGCTGGCAGGTCGGGAGGCTAAATTATTTTTGGGTCGAATCGTGGATTCAGACCAAGCGTTTTGGAATGGGCAACCTGTGGGTCAAATCACGTACCAATATCCTCCAAGACGCTATACGGTTCCGGCGAACTTAGTTAAGCCAGGGAAGAATATTTTGGTCATTCGTGTGGTCAATGAGCGGGGTAAAGGAGGTTTTGTGCCCGAGAAAAAGTATCAATTGCATTTCGGGGTCCAGGAAATCGACCTTCGGGGAGAATGGCACTATCGGGTTGGGGAGGTGTTTCCGCCTCGCATGGACACCCCTTCGTTTGCGATGCAAAATCAACCTGCTAGCTTGTTTGAGGGAATGGTTAAACCCTTTTTGCGATTATCTTTTCGGGGAGTTTTATGGTATCAAGGGGAGTCCAATGTCAATCAGGCCAGCCGGTATGAGGCGCTGTTGAAAAACATGATTGAAGACTGGAGAAGCCAGTTCCAAGAGCCTCTTCCTTTTCTGGGTGTCCAACTAGCCAGTTTTCAGGAAGAGACGTATTGGCCCACCGAGAGCGCTTGGGCCGTGTTGCGGGAGGGTCAGCGTCAAGCGATTCTCTCCTCATCCCAATCAGCGTTGGTGGTCACTACCGATGTAGGCGAATGGAACGACATTCATCCATTGGATAAAAAGACGATTGGTGAACGACTGGCCAAGGCAGCGCGTAAACTAGTTTATGGAGAAGATATTCTCGCCTCAGGGCCTTTGGTAACCTCCATTTCTCGGTCGAATCATCAAATTCATCTTCGTTTTGATCCATCAGGAGGGGAGGTGGTTCCACAAAGGGAATGGATTGGTTTCGAAATCGCGGGTCCCAACCGGCAATTTTTCCCTGCCACAGGTAAATTGGAAAATGGATATTTAGCCTTGGAGCATCCGCTTGTCCCGGCTCCGGTGTATGTTCGGTATGGTTGGTCTGATAATCCGATCCGGGCCAACCTAGTGAACTCAGAAGGATGGCCGGCAAGCCCATTTGAAGGGGCTATACCGGAAGCAAAGCTAGCCTGGAAAGGTCAAAAAGCGGCCGTCGTGCTAACGTATGACGATGGGCTGAATACCCATTTAGATCAGGTCATGCCCGCCTTGGAAGCCCGCGGACTGGTTGGTACGTTTTATTTGCCAGCCAATGCCCCAACTTTGCCTAATCGGTTACAAGACTGGCGCCTAGCAGCACGCCGTGGGCACGAACTAGGCAACCACACGTTATTTCATCCTTGTGATGCTACACAACCCGGCATGGACTGGGTGCCACCGACCTACAACTTAGCCCAATACAGCCGCCGTCGATTGGTTGATGAGGTCGCTGTTTCCCAGACACTTCTTCAAAGTATTGACGGCCACGTCTCTCGAACGTTAGCCCTTACCTGTGGCCATACCCAAGATGCCGAAGGGTCTTTTGTGGCCGATCTACCCACGTCTATTTCGGCGGTTCGGGCGGTTCGTAGTGAAATTCCGACCCCAAAAACTTTTGACTTGAGAAATGTACCCGCATACCTCGTGAACGGAGAGCGTGGCGAAGAGCTCATCGCTTGGGTGAAGGAAGCGGAAGCTAAAGGCGGAATTTTGGTTTTGGTCTTTCACGGCGTTGGAGGGGAGCATGGCCTAGACGTCTCCTTATCGGCCCATCACCAATTATTGGACTATTTAAAAGCCCATGAAGATCAAATTTGGACGACCACTTTACAGCAAGTGGTGCATCATATTCAAATCCTTAAATAAATCAAAGACTGACATGAAAAAAGTAGTTTTAGGAATTAGTTTGTTGATAAGTACTGGACTTTCGGCCCAATCTTCACTCAAAGGAGCCTATCAAAAAAGTTTCACTGTGGGTGTGGCGCTAGGTGCTTCGCATATACGGGAGCAAAATGCGGCGGCACAGGCCCTGATCAAAAAACATTTCAACTCGGTTACACCCGAAAACCACATGAAATGTGAGAACATCCACCCCGAATGGAATCGTTATACCTTCGAAATGGCCGATCGTTTTGTGGAATTGGCCCAAAAGAATAAAATGGAAACGATCGGGCATACCCTGATTTGGCACAGTCAGTTATCACCTTTTGTGCACCAGATCCAAAGTCCGGATTCCCTTCGCTTGTTCATGAAAGAGCATATTCAAACCATAGCGGGACGGTATAAAGGAAAAATACATGGATGGGACGTCGTGAACGAGGCTTTGGAAGAGGATGGCACCTTGCGCCAATCGATTTTTTTGAAAAAACTGGGGGAAGATTACATCGCCGATGCCTTCCGGTGGGCGGCAGAGGCCGATCCCAAGGCGGAGCTTTACTACAATGACTATAATATTGAACAACCCAAGAAGAGAGCGGGAGCCATCGCCTTGATCAAGAAATTGCAAGCGCAAGGAATTCGCATCGATGGAGTCGGAATTCAAGGGCATTGGAGCATTAAAGGGCTTCCCTTCAAGGAAATCGAGGAAAGTATTCAAGAATTTAGTGCGTTGGGGCTGAAGGTCATGTTTACCGAATTGGATATCACGGTATTGCCAAATCCATGGGATCTCCGCGGGGCCGATGTAAATCAACGGTACGAAGCGAATGAAACGATGAATCCTTATCCCAAAGGCCTTCCTGCGGAGGTTCAACAAAAATTAGCGCAAGAATATGGTACCTTGTTTGCCTTGTTTCAAAAATACCAGGATAAAATAGCGCGGGTGACCTTCTGGGGAGTCGAGGACGGACATTCTTGGCTAAATGGATGGCCAATTCCGGGCCGAACCAATTATCCTTTGCTATTTGATCGTAACTTAGCACCCAAACCAGCCTATTTTACTGTTATTCAATCCTCAAAAACTACGAAAAAATGAGTCAAGCTAAGTTATCGGTCGTCGAGAAAATCGGATATAGTCTCGGGGACTTGGCCGCGAATTTGATTTTTCAAACCTTAATGACCTTCCTTGCTTTTTTTTACACCGACGTGTATAAAATTTCTGCCGGTGCGGCAAGTGCGATCATTTTTGTGGGTGGATTTGTCGGGGCCTTTTTCAACATCATCATGGGGGTTATTGCCGACCGTACGGTGAGCCGTTGGGGTAAATTCCGACCTTGGATCCTTTGGACAGCCGTCCCCTTTGGCGTGATCGCCCTCTTGGCTTTTTCTACACCCGATTTTGGCGAAACCGGTAAAATCATTTACGCTCTAGTCACCTACTTTGCGTTGGTGCTCATCTACTCTGCCAACAACCTGCCGTATTCAGCGCTTAGTGGTGTATTAACGGGCGATATGGCAGAGCGCAACTCGGTTTCATCGTATCGTTTTGTGGCCGTGATGGTCGCTCAGTTTATCATTCAAGCGCTGCTTTTGCCTTTGGTTCTGATTTTGGGCGACGGCGATCAAGCCAAAGGATTTTCCACCACGCTTTTTATCTTCGCGGTGGTCGGGACAGTTTTCTTTTTGATCACCTTTCTTACCACCCGAGAGCGGATCGTACCTGCGGCCAACCAAAGCGGTTCTATCCGGGAGGATTTAACGGACCTCGTGAAGAACAAACCCTGGCTTATTATGTTGGGCGTGACCATCCTCGTCTTTGTGACGTTATCGTTGAAGGGAGGGATGTACATTTACTATTTTAAGTACTACCTTGACCCAAACGCGTTGTCTCAGTTTTTAGTGGATATCGGTTTTGTAGGGGGAATGGACGCACTCAATCAAGGACTTACCTCCATGGGGCTTACAGCCTTCGCGTGGCCGGAAGATGCCCCAACCTCGGCGTTTAGTTTATTCAATGCCGGAGGAATCATTTGCATGATTTTGGGCATCGGTTTTTCTAAACCCTTGGCGGATCGATTTGGAAAGCGCGATGTTTTTGGTGTTTTTCTCGCCCTTTCCGCCTTGTGTTTGGTGGCATTTATGTTCTATGGAAATCAATCGATTGGCCTTGTTTTTCTTACCCAGCTGGCCCATGGATTTACCTATGGCGTAACCATTCCACTTTTGTGGGCGATGATTGCCGATGTGGCGGATTATTCCGAGCTAGTGAACAACCGCCGTGCCACCGCCATTATTTTCTCAGCCATGATCTTCGGCCTGAAGGTAGGATTGAGTTTAGGGGGGGCCATTGGTGCCGGATTGCTTTCCACGTATGGCTATGTCGCGGAGTCTGTGAATCAAACCGCTCAAACCATTCAAGGAATTTTATGGTCGGTGAGTTTATATCCTGGGTTGGTTTTATTGACAGGAGCCTTGTTGCTGACGGGGTATGCGATTAATAAAACAATGGAAAAGAAAATTGAAAACGAATTAAAAGAAAGAAGAGAAAATGCCTGAAGATCCAATTGATGGAATTGATTTCGAAGATTTGAATCGCCGAGCGATATCAGCTCCTTTAGTACGCCATATCTACACCGCCGATCCATCGGCCCATGTATTTGAGGGGAAAATCTACATTTATCCTTCGCATGATATTGAGGCGGGGATTCCTTTTGATGACCTAGGTAGCCATTTTGCGATGGAGGACTACCACGTTTTATCGATGGATACTCCCGGTGGCCCAGTGAAGGACCATGGAGTAGCCCTGCATGTTCGGGATGTACCTTGGGCAGAGCGCCAAATGTGGGCTCCGGATGCAGCAGAAAAGGATGGAACGTATTATTTGTTTTTTCCAGCCAAGAAGCCGGACGGAATTTTTCAAATCGGAGTAGCCGTTGGCAATCGCCCAGAGGGGCCTTTTTTGGCAGATCCCAAGCCCATTGAAGGTACGTATTCCATCGATCCGGCGGTCTTTGCCGACCAAGACGGAGCCTATTATTTGTATTTCGGGGGAATTTGGGGCGGGCAATTGCAGTCTTATAGAAATAATCAATATCATCCCGATAATCAAGAACCTGCACCGCATGAACCGGCATTAGGGCCCCGAATAGCCCGCCTTTCGGATGATTTACGGTCGTTGGCAGAGCCTGTGCGAGAGATTTTGATTTTGGATGAAGATGGGAAGCCGTTATTGGCAGGCGATAATGAACGCCGGTTTTTCGAGGCCGCCTGGGTGCATCAATACCGTGGCACCTATTATTTTTCTTATTCTACGGGAGATACCCATTATTTATGCTACGCTACAGGAGATAATCCATACGGGCCATTCACTTACCGAGGTCGAATTTTGGAGCCGGTGGTGGGTTGGACATCCCATCACTCGATTTGTGAATTCGAAGGACAATGGTATTTATTCTACCATGATTCCAGTCTTTCAGAGGGAGTCACTCACCTTCGGTCCGTAAAAATGGCACCCTTGACACACCGCGCAGATGGTACCATCGAAACGTTAGTTCCGTACCGAGATATTTAATCGGTACAATATTCAAACCATGTTTTAAACCGCTTTTTTATGGGAGGTCAATTTCCCATGATGAGCGGTTTTTTGTATTAATTACTTGAAATTGAATGCTTTTTTGACCCAAACCTTCGAATTCCATAACGGGGAACGTTATTTTCTTAAATAGAAGAAAAGTACAATTTTTTTAAATGGACATTATTTAGATATTTTATGCAATGCTGATATGTGTTTATGTATCCATTGCCATAGCAAACATGGTCTATATTTAGTAAAAACTTTATAAAAGTACGATTGTAATTAATGTAATTGGCATAGATAAAATTTTACCTACTTTAAATTCACCTTAAAAATCTTCGCAAAAATGGAATGTTTGCCAAATATTAAACAATTTACTTACTTTGCGAGTTATAAAAAATGCACAATTATAAGGGTCGGTTAAAAAAATTCTTAGATTTGTGCCAAATCAGTAAACTAAACCCAAAATCATGTTATGAGAATGAAATCTCTATTCAGCTTGGTGATTGGTCTTGCCCTGAGTTTTGGAGCGTTTGCCCAAGCTAGAAAGGTTACAGGGTCTGTAACTTCGGCAGCGGATGGTACGGCTCTTCAGGGTGTCAGTGTGTCTGTTAAAGGGACCAAGACCGGTGTCACGACCGACGCCAACGGAAATTATTCCGTAGACGTGGATGGAAAAGCCACCCTCGTATTTTCGTATGTTGGATTTCTTTCACAGGAAATCTCAGTTGGCAATCGCTCTTCTGTCAATGTGTCGCTAGCGGAAGATGCACAACTACTCAATGAAGTTGTTGTAGTAGGTTACGGAGAGCAGTCTAAGAAGTTGAGCACGCAAACTGTTTCTACTCTCTCCAACAAAGCGATCAAGGACATTCCAGCACTGTCTCCTCAGCAATTATTGCAAGGACAGGCAGCGGGTGTTCAGATGGTGGCTTCGTCTGGGGTTTTGGGTGCAAACCCGTCCATCCGGATTCGGGGTGCTGCCTCCATCACGGGTGGTGGTCAGCCATTGTTCGTTATTGACGGAGTTCCGCTTAACGACGGTACACTTTCAGGTGCACAAGGAGGGGGTACCGGTTTGAACCCACTTTTGAACATCAACCCGAACGATATCGAAACGATGTCGGTCTTGAAAGATGCAGCAGCTGTTGCTATCTACGGTTCTCGTGGAGCCAATGGTGTAATTTTGATCAATACCAAAAAAGGAACGAAAGACAAGAAAACCGAGATCAACTTGGATACCTTCACGGGTTTCTCTAATCCAACCAACTTGATCCCCGTGATGTCGACTGAGCAGTACATCAACTACAACAATGCTTTCCGGGCATCGCGTGGCCAAGCTCCTCAGACGTTACCAACCGATTATTTTGACTGGGTAAACAATGTGATCCAGCAAGGAAGAACCAATAACGTGAACCTCTCCATGCGCGGTGGATCAGCCAATACATCCTTCTTTGTTTCAGGTACCTATGCTACTGAAACCGGATTTACCATTGGCAACGACTTAAGCCGTCTGGCAGGACGTTTGAACTTGGAACACAAAGCCAAAGACTATTTGACCATCGGTACCAATTTGTCGTTGTCAACCGTTGACATGGATCGTATCGGGGTAGAGAACAATACCTTCGCACCGCTTACTTCCGCCTACCTTCAATTGCCTTATGTGCTTCCTCGAGATGCAAACGGCAACTTAGTGAATACAGGTTTCGTGCAAAACGTATTGGCCATCGAAGAGTTGAATACCAACAAATTCTGGTCAAAGCGGACAACCGGTAACGTGTATGCTGACTTGAAAATCTTGAAAAACTTGTCTTTCCGCACTGACTTCGGTATGGATATCAATACCGGGGATAGCAAAGCTCGTTCGGTCAACTTATTGCAACCTGGTGGTTCGGCGTCTCGTGACTTGCAGTGGGATAATAAATGGTTATCCACCAATACACTTCGCTATTTCCTAGACAAAGACAAGCATTCATTCAGTGCCTTAGCAGGTTACTCTTACGAAACAGCCTTGTTTACCCAAGTAGCCGTAGCAGGTAACGGATTTGCCTCCGATGGTTTACCGAACGTTTCGTCTGCGGCAACCCCAACGTCTACCGTCGAGTCTCGCTCGGAGTGGGCTTTGGAATCTCAGTTCTTGCGTTTGAACTACGGTTTCAATAACAAATATGTCTTTGAAGGATCGTTGCGTCGGGATGGATCTTCTCGCTTTGGTCAAAACTTCCGTTATGGTTTATTCTATGCCGTATCAGGAGGTTGGGTCGTGTCAGAAGAAAACTTCTTGAAAGGAAACAATTTCATCAACTTCTTGAAATTGACCGCATCGTATGGTACGGCAGGTAACGACCGGATCGGGAACTTCTCGTCTCTAGCATTGTATGGCGGTGGAACCGCGGCTGACTACCTTGGCTTACCGGGTCTTCGTCCAACGCAAGTTCCTAACCCGAACTTAACTTGGGAAGAAACGGCTCAATTGGACATTGGTATCAACACCACTTTTTATAAAAATGTCTTCAATTTAAGCGTCAACTTCTTCGACAAAATTACCTCAGGAATCTTGTTGAACGTACCGTTCCCATTCACTTCGGGTTTCCCAAGTGCTTCTCAGAACGTGGGTAAAATGCGGAACCGCGGGTTTGACATCGACTTCTCGGCGAACCTAATCAACCGGGGAGATTTCCGTTGGAGCGTAGGTTTCAATGCAGGATATTTGAAGAATACTGTATTGGAATTACCTAATGCTTCTGTGGATGCAGACGGAAACCGTTTCGTGCAAGGTTCAGCGGCTCAGCGTGCAGTAGAAGGGCGTTCATTGAACGAATTCTTCTTGGTTCGTGCCAAAGGAGTAAATCCTGAAACGGGAGATTTTGAGTGGTTAGACAAAAATGGAAATCCAGTCACCACGTATTCGGCCAACAACCGTGTATTTGTAGGTTCTGCGATCCCAAGATGGGTTGGTGGTATCAATACCAACTTCAGCTATAAGAACTTCGACTTCTCGATGTTGTTCTCCTACTCACTAGGTAACAAAGTCTTAATCGACGGTCTTCGTTTCACTGAAAACATGAACCCTGCGGCTGGTTTCAATAAATCAACCGATTTGCTAGACTACTGGAAGACACAAGGTGATGTAACCTTTGCCCCAAGATTGAATAGCCCGACAGCGTTGTTGTTCAACCAGCTTTCGGATATCCACATGCAAAATGGTTCGTTCATGCGTTTGAGAAACATCAACATCGGCTACAGCTTGCCAACTTCTTTATTAGGAAGTCAGAAAGTTATTCGTTCGGTGCGGTTGTATGCATTAGGACAGAACTTGTTCTTGATCAAAGACAAGGCCTTCCGTGGTCCAGACCCAGAGGTTTCGGCCAATGGCCCGAACAACGTGGTGCAAGGGGAATCCTTCTTCGCGTTGCCTCAAGCAAGAACTATCACATTTGGTCTTAACCTAGGATTATAATTTAAAAGCATTGACTCATGAAAAGCAATTCAATAAAGATCATCGCCCTAGCTGCTGGTATTCTGACTTTCTCAGGTTGCCAAGACAGACTCGAATTACGGCCTGAGCAATCGCTTGCTGAATCACAAGCTTTTGCCACAGGTTCCAACGCACTTGCCTCTCTTCTTGGGGTGTATTCCCAAAGTCAGTTTTTGGAAGTGTTTGGTTCTGGTCCACAAATCTTGGACGATTTCATGGCGGATAATACAACATTCGTTGGCTCGTTTCCAACGTTGCAGGATATCAACGCCTACGTGACCACCACGCCAAACGCCACCATCCAATCTTATTGGCAGGTTCATTACCAGACCATCAACAACGCCAATGCGGTTATCGCCAACGTTCCTGGAATTCAAGATCCTGCGTTGACTGACGCCTTGAAAGCCCAATACGTGGCCGAGGCTAAATTCATGCGGGCTATCCTGTATTTTAACTTGGTGAACATGTTTGGCCAGCCTTTCCGTGTACAAAATGGAAATACACCTGGGGTTCCTTTGGTGTTGACTCCATTCACAGGTACGGTTGAATTCCCAGCTCGGGCTACAGTGGCCGCGGTTCATGCGCAAATCCAAAAGGATTTAACAGAAGCTTTGGCTGATCTACCTAATGCCCATGCCAACGCAACCGCCACTAGAGGTCGGGCTACCAAAGCGGCTGCCGCGGGTTTCTTATCTCGTTTGCATTTATACCGCGGTGAGTACGCTCAAGCCGCTTCTTTCGCGAATCAAGTGATCACCAATAGCAACTACGCAGTGGCTGGTAACTTGAGTTTCTATGGTGCAACGCCTACTTCGGAGCACGTTTTCGTGGTCGTGAACTCAGCGATCGATAATGGTCGTACAGGTTCAGGTGGATGGGCATCGTATCACCGCCCAGCGGCTCAAGGAGGTCGGGGTGACTGTGCGTTCTCTCAAGACTTGGTTGACGCTTTCCAAAGAGAAGCAGGTGACCTGCGTTTTACAAGTTTAAGTGATGTTGTCACGGCAGCAGACGGACAAAGACGCCCTATGACGTTGAAATTCCGTGATGCCGCTACCAACACCGATCTTTCACCTGTGATGCGTACGTCTGAAATTTACTTGAACCGTGCAGAGGCTTTGGCTGAAGTAAACGGAGTCAATCAAGAATCCATCAACCTAGTAAATCCAATCCGTCGCCGGGCTGGTTTGCCTGAATGGACTTTGGCCCAGTTTACCACCAAAGAAGCCTTAGTGAATGCCATCCTAGAGGAGCGTCGTAAGGAATTATGTTTCGAAGGACACCGTCGCTTAGACTTACTTCGTCGTGGTTTACCACTTCGTCGTACAGGTGCTACAGCGGCCGCAGCTGCCTTTGGCCAGCCTCGGACAATCCTTCCAATTCCACAACGTGAAATGGATTTGAATAAAAACCTGGTGCAAAACCCGGGATATTAATTCTTTCGATTCTTTAAACAACAAAGCCACCCGAACAGGTGGCTTTGTTGTTTAATTTACTTTCCTCTCTTGGCCAGTTCTCCGTATCCCGCCCCTTGAAGGTTGTAGATTTGTTTAAATCCAGCTTTTGCGAGCATTTCCGCTGCCTTGGAACTACGGCCGCCCACAGCACAGTAGATGAATAGCGGTTTCTCTTTGTTTAGTTTGCCAGCTTTCTGCAGAAAATCAGGGTCCTGAATGTTGATCAAATGGGCATTTTTTACTTTTCCACTGGCCCATTCATTGGGGGTTCTTACATCCAAAATTTGGGCTTGAGGGGTTTGATCTAGCTTTTTTACGAAAGCGTCAATCGGCAAATTCGTCTGACTGAAAGCAACGGAACTTAGAAGTAAGGCGAAGCCAGTAAGCATGGATTTCAACATAATTCGATCAATTTAAAGGTTTTGCAGGTGAAACGTGACCAAGTCCTCCAGTGGTGAGGCAACGATTTTTTCTATGTCGTACCCTTCTCGCTGTGCCACTCGATCCAATGAATTTCGAAAATAATACGCAATACTTCCTACAAAACCCAAAGGTTGATTTTGAGGATACTTCGAAATGTATTTTTCGAAAAATAAAGTAAACGATTGATTTACCAAATTCTCAATAAAAGGATCGGTGATTTGTGCCAGAATAAAAGGTGTATATTGAGCGAAATAGCGATTTGGAAAGGGTTTCCGATACGCCGCCTCCAAAATGGGCATGCGGTCGAAGGCTCCAAATTGTGCCTCAAAAATCTGCCGCGTAGATGCCGGCATTTCGTGATGTAAATAGGTCAAAACCAAGGTTTTTCCCAAATGTCCACCGCTGCCCTCGTCACCCAGCCAAAATCCAAGTGGTGGGATCTGGTAGGCTATTTGTCCGTCTTCAAACCAAACCGAATTAGAGCCTGTCCCCAAAATCGCCGCCAGCCCGCTTCCTCGTCCGAACAAGGCGCGTCCGGCTCCTACGACATCACTTTCGATCTGAATGGTCTTCGTTTTTGGCCAATAACCTTGAAATAATGACGTCAGAAGCTCTTTCTGGTCAGGGCCTGTAATGCCGGTTCCATAGTAGAAAATAGCCACTGGGGAGGTAGGTACTTCAGTGAAGACCTCGGCATGAAAAAAGGAATGGAGTGTGTCCTTGGTTTGGTAAAACGGATTAATACCGGCTGTTTTCCAAGCACGGGTTTGTCCATCTTTCCCAATCCACCGCCAATCGGTCTTGGTAGAGCCACTTTCAGCTACTAATATCATAGCATGTACTTTTGTGTAAAGCGCTCAAAATACCAAAATATCGTGAAACCCCGTGAACATTTTCATGTCTGAACTACTTTTATCTCTATCTTTGTTATCCTCGGATAGAGGACGCTGAAAGACACGCATGACTGAATATAAGCTACATACTTTTCCGAATGGTATCCGACTCGCCCATCGACAAGTAGTTCATACCCAAATTGTTCATTGTGGCATTATGCTGGACATCGGCAGCCGCGATGAAAAACCCCACCAAACCGGCCTCGCCCATTTCTGGGAGCACATGGCCTTCAAAGGTACCAAAAAGCGAAATGCTTTTCATATCCTCAACCGATTGGAGTCAGTCGGTGGGGAAATGAATGCCTATACCACCAAAGAGAAGGTATGTTTCTATGCTTCCATCTTAGATACCCACTTTGATAAAACGATCGAACTTCTGTCCGACATTACATTTCATTCTACTTTCCCAGAAAAACAGCTGGAAAAAGAACGTGGGGTTATTTTGGAAGAGATGAGCATGTACTTGGATGCGCCGGATGACGCCATTCAAGATGACTTTGACGGAGTACTCTTTCCTCGACATCCGCTGGGGTACAATATTTTGGGCACACAAGAGCACGTCAAATCATTCACTCAGGCCTCTTTACAGGAGTTTATTCAGGAAAACCTAGATACGCACCGCATTGTGGTATCGGTGGTTGGCAACATCGACCTGAAACGTGCCATTAAGGTGGTGGAGAAATACATTCAGGAAATTCCAGAAAAACGTATTGAGCGCCAGCGTATTAGCCCAGGTGTATATTCGCCACAAAAAATTCAACTGCCTAAGCCCATCACCCAGGCTCACTCGGCCATTGGCCGGCCGGCCTATTCGTTAAAATCTCCGGAGCGTCTACCCTTTTTTATGTTGGTTAATTATTTAGGTGGGCCAGGCTTGAACTCTCGTTTTAATTTAGCTCTTCGAGAGCGAAATGGATTGGTGTATTCGATCGAGGCTAATTTCACTTCCTACCAAGACACAGGATTCATGGGAATCTATTTTGCAACCGACCAAGATAATTTGGAGCGTGCGCATCGGTTGATTCGTAGGGAAATGACCCATATTCGAGAAAAAAAATTAGGGGGAACACAGTTGAAAGCCTTGAAAGAGCAATTGATGGGGCAATTGGCGATGGCCGAAGAGAGCAATCAAGGCTATATGTTGATGATGGCAAAAAGTATCTTGGATTTGGAGCGTGTGGAGCAGCTACCTCAAATATTTCAGGATATTCAATCGGTTACAGCCGACCAACTTCAGGAAGTCGCCCAACAAATGCTGGGCGAGGATTCGCTGAGTTATTTGACGTTCTTGCCGGAGGAAACGGATTAATGCAAAGAAAAAAGAAATAATCCGACCAGCGTGGTCAAAAAATAAGGTACCAAGGCCGCCGCACCGCCGTAATCTTTGGCTATTCGCTGGCCGGTAAATAAAAATAAGAGGGTGATGGCCGACATTTCGACAGCCAAAATCGCCACATCTTTTTGGCCAGTCTGAAAATACAATACGGCCCCTCCAATAGCCAAGACACCAGATACCACCTCAAAGAAGGTGATAAACAGCATCAGGAGGGTCGCAATGGGCCGTAGAAAGGTCTTGGAGAATACAGATTGGATGTAAGCAATATTATTGCGGGAATCCAATACTTTGTCAAATCCTGACTGGACAAATAAGACACCTAAAAATAGGGTAACTAAAACTTGAGCAATTTTCAGTAAGGTATAATCTAGGGTCATGGAGTTGGGGAATTTTGGGTGAACAATCACCGAGAATAACCCGGCGGTAAACACAAAGATTCTAAAAAAATAACTAATTTCGCAGCCAAAAGGCATCGATTGATTAAAAAATATGGGAAGAGCGTTTGAATTTAGAAAGGCCCGAAAAATGAAGCGTTGGAGCTCCATGGCCAAGACTTTTACTCGCATTGGAAAGGACATCGTGATGGCGGTGAAGGCTGGTGGGCCGGATCCTACCACCAACTCGCGGTTACGGGCCGTTATGCAAAATGCCAAGGCGGCCAACATGCCCAAAACGAACGTTGAATCGGCCATCAAACGGGCCTCTTCAAAGGATCAAGAGGATTACAAAGAAATCGTACTGGAGGGCTACGCCATGCATGGAGTGGCAGTCTTGGTGGAATGTACCACCGACAATAATAACCGTACGGTGGCGAATGTACGGTCCTACTTTTCAAAAACGGGTGGAAGCCTAGGTACCAATGGTATGTTGGATTTCATTTTTGAAAGAAAATGCATTTTTAAAATTGCCCAACCACCTGGTGTAGACCTAGAAGAACTTGAGTTTGAATTAATTGACTACGGTGCCGATGATGTTTTTGTAGACGAGGAGACACATCAGGTCAATATTTATGGTGAATTTGCTGCTTATGGTGCCCTACAGAAGTTCTTAGAAGAAAAAGGGTTTGAACTCCTTCACGCTGATTTCGAGCGCATTCCAACGGATACCAAGCAATTGACCGAAGAGCAAGCCGCCGATATTGAGAAACTTCTCGATAAACTTGATGACGACGACGACGTTCAGAATGTTTACCACAACATGGTACAGCAATAATTTTCTTTTTTTTAACTTAACTCGAGATAGGCATGGCGCGTAAAAAAATCGCTGCAGGTAACTGGAAAATGAACACAACCTTTGACGAAGGGAAAATCCTGTTGTCGGAGGTAGTCAATATGGTAAAAGACGAACTAACCCACCCCAATGTCCAAGTAGTGGTAGGTGTGCCTGCTCCTTATTTAAGTAGCTTTCGAGCCTTGTTAGATATACCCAAGGTTGCATTAGCGGCTCAAAATTGCCATCCTAAACCATCAGGTGCATTTACGGGTGAAATGTCGGTACCCATGTTGAAATCGGTGGGAGTGGAATATATCATCATTGGTCACAGTGAGCGCCGGGAGTACTTCCAAGAATCAGATGCTTTCATCGCCGAAAAAGTAGATGCCATTTTAGCCAACGGTCTTACACCGATTTTCTGTTGTGGTGAAACACTGGCTCAACGGGAAGCCGGTATACATTTTGACTTTGTATGTGGCCAGTTGACTCAATCGCTTTTTCACTTAACTGCCGAGCAAATACAACAAGTGGTCATTGCCTATGAGCCCATTTGGGCAATTGGGACCGGTGTCACGGCTTCCAGTGCGCAAGCCCAAGAAATGCATGCCGTTCTACGCGCTCATTTGGCCAAACAGTATGGCAATGAAGTAGCCGAGTCGATTTCCATTCTTTATGGTGGGTCTGTTTCGGCCGGAAATGCCGCCGAGTTATTCTCACAACCCGATGTAGACGGTGGTTTAGTGGGAGGAGCTTCCTTGAAGTCTCGCGATTTCACAACCATTGCCACTTCTTTCCCTGTGTAAATTCGATTTTTTTCGCTGGAAAAGACCAAGCCTACCTCTCATAAAGGTGGGCTTGTTTCGTCTAGGGTCTCTTCTGCCTTTTTGCCAAAAAGTTGAATGAGTCCAACGACCGAAATGGCTAGCAGAGCAAAAAATAAAATACGTTCCCATTCACTTGTTTTACCACCTGAAATAGCCTCATGCAAGGCTTTGGCTTGAAGACCCGTCCAAACCGCCAATACTGTGCGTGGGATCATGCCTAATGCCCCACCAAGCCACATCGCCGAAAGCCGTGTGCCTGCCATGGCCAACATGAGGTTGGTTAAGGTAAACGGTAAAATGGGGGAAAGTTTAGCAAAAAAGACCACGCGCAACTGATGGGTTCGTAACTTAGGCAAAAGTCGAGCAGCGCGTGGATTATCGATCAAAAAACCCAAATAAGGTACGATGGGAAGAAAACGAACGGCTAGGTAAATGAGGTAGATGGCGAGTAAATTGATCAAAAATGCAGGAATTAGTCCTGTATAGCCTAAAAAGTAACCTAAGATAACGGCTAAATACGTAGGAGGGGTAATGGCCAAGGCGGAAGTCAGGCTCGTGACCAACGTCCAAATAACCCAATACGTCCATGGCCATGTCCGGAGGGTGGTTTCGTATTCTAGCGCCCAAGCCACCCAGAGTGATGTGAGCAAAACGGGTAAAATGGTAAGTAAAATACTGGATAGGAGGGAGATACCGACTTTTTTCAAAGGTGTGGAAAGATCAGAGTACAAAGGTGGGAACAAAATTTTAAAAAAGTAAATTTACGGAATGGATTCCTAGCGTAAGTGGCTCAATGCCCTCTACCTTTGTAAGATGAAACAGGTAACCTCTCTGCAAAAAGGCGTCCTATTTATGGTGATTGCCTCCTTTTGTTTTGCACTCACCGGGGCCGCCGCCCGGAAGCTCGGCGATCATCTTTCGGCTGTGGAGCTGGTATTATTTCGAAATTTGATTGGAGTTGTATTTGTTCTCGTCACGCTTACCAGACGACCTTTGGTTCAGGTCGGAGGGAAAATGGGTCTACTCATATTTCGTGGAATCATTGGAACCTTGGCTCTTTTTTTGTTTTTCTTTGCCATCACCCGGATCGGTTTAGCAGAAGCCATTACGTATCAACAATCCTATCCTATTTTTTTAGCCTTGTTTTCTTTTTATTGGTTAGGCGAGCGTTTACTTCCTAGACAATGGTGGGCGATCGTAATTGGGTTTGCTGGAATTTGTTGCATTTTCATTCCTCAAATGTCATTGGATTGGAAATCTGGACAACAACACCTTCTAGGTTTGATGAACGCCTGGATGACCGCCTTAGCGTACATGAGTATTCGGCAGTTGTCGGGGTATTACGATAATCGAGCGATTATTTTATCTTTTATGCTTTCAGGAATCGTGCTACCCGCTTTTTCATTAGGCTTGGGGCCGATACCAGGCTGGGAAGCTGTTTTTCCTTCGTTCACGCTTCCCCTGTTTCAAGATTTGCCTTGGATATTATTACTTGGTGGAGCGGCCTTGGTCGGACAAGTATACCTAACGAAGGCTTTTGCACATGGAAAAGCCGGCCTTATTTCGGTGGCCGGCTATTCCAATATTCTATTTTCTGTATTATTTGGTTGGTTGTTGGGGGATTCAATCCCTGGGGCTATGACTTGGCTCGGAATTACCTTAATCGTGTGGAGTGGTGTGTCCGTAGCGAGAAAGGAAGGAGAATCAGAACAAGACGTTTAGGCTATTTTTAACCAATGTTTTTGCAAGTAGTGCGAGCTTCACTGAATCTGGGACTCGGATGCGCTCTTCCTGAATTCGGTTGGCGGACGTCTTTTTAATTCGTTCAAACAACTTGATGTAGTAGGTATAGGCGAGGTAGACGCCCCGTCGAGCCCCTTCAGGCAAACCTTGGATACCTCGTAAGGCATGATCAAAATCACGTTGAATATCTTCTTCAATTAACTTTTTGGCATCTAAGTTAAAATCGGTGAAGTCCACACCAGGAAAGTAAACCCGGCCGCGGTCTTGAAAGTCACTTTTGATGTCCCGTAAAAAGTTAACTTTTTGAAAGGCAGCACCTAAACTTCGGGCATCATCTTTTAGTCGATCGTAAAGGAACGTATCTCCCTCACAAAATACGCGAAGGCACATCAAGCCGACCACTTCCGCCGAGCCATAAATGTATTGGTTGTAGGTCGATTCATCGTATTCAATGTCGTGTAAGTCCATTTCCATGCTGTATAGAAAAGCGTCGATCAGTTCACGTTCTATTTTGTAGGCGTGAACGACGGATTGAAAGGAATGCAAGACAGGGTTCAAGCTGATTCGTTCCTCAAGGGCAAGGTACGTGTCGTTTTTAAATCGACTCAATAAAGTGGCTTTATCAAAATCATGGAACGTATCCACAATTTCGTCGGCATAGCGAACAAAGCCATAGATGGCGTAAATCGCTTGATGGAATTTCTTATCCAGCGTCTTGATCCCTAGGGTAAATGACGTACTGTAATGTTCCGTTATGAGCTTACTACAGCCGAACGTCGTTTTTTCATACAAGCCAAGCATACAATACGAATTATAGGGTTTAACGTAGGTGGTTAGGATTGACGGGACCATTTGGTAGCTTCTTGTGCTACGACTAGGCCGGAGATCAACGAAGGTGGTACACCAGGGCCCGGTACGGTCAGCTGTCCTGTATAAAACAGATTTTTAACCTTTTTGTTTTTAATTCCTGGTTTCAAAAATGCGGTTTGGAAGAGGGTATTGGCTAGTCCGTAAGCATTTCCTTTGAAGGAATGGTAGTCTTTTTTGAAATCCTCCACTGCAAATGAACGCTTGTATACTACGTGAGACCGTACCTCGTGTCCTACGTATTTTTCCAGCCGATCCATCACGATATGGTAATATTTCTCGCGTAATGCCTCGGAATCTTCCAAATCGGGCGCAATTGGAATTAAAATGAAAAGGTTCTCTGATCCGTCTGGTGCTACGGAAGAGTCTGTTTTTGAAGGAGCAGAGGCATAGAAGAGGGGTTTGGATGGCCACTGGGGATTTGTATAAATTTCTTCAGCATGTTGATTAAAATCTTCATCAAAAAATAAGTTATGATGCACTAATTTTTCGATTCGGCGATTGACACCCAGGTAAAATAACAAAGACGAGGGTGCCATGACACGCTTGTCCCAGTAGGCTTCGGAATAATTTCGTTTGTCGTCTCCTAGGAGTTGATCTTCAATATGGTGGTAGTCGGCCCCCCCAATGACCAAATCCGCTTGGTAGCTTCCTTGGGTAGTTACTACGGTGTCAATCTGATTCCCTTGGTAGGTAAAACCGGTTACTTCTACACCGAGCTGGAGTTTCACACCTTTTTCTTCCGCTAATGCGACCATCCCTTTGACAATTTCATGCATTCCCCCCATAGGGTACCAAGTGCCTTTTGCAATTTCGGCGTAATTCATCAGGCTGTACAGCGCTGGGGTATTTTGAGGGGTAGCTCCTAAGAATAAAATGGGAAATTCCATGAGCTCCAAAAGACGGCGGTGCTTGAAGAATTTGCGGATGTGCTTTCCAAAGGAGGCAAATAAGTCGAGGCTAAAAGCTTTGGAGACGAGGCGAAAATCAAAAAACTCGGTAATGGAATGGCTGGGTTTCCAAACAAACTCACCAATGCCGACACGGTATTTATATTCGGCCTGCCGCATGAATTCTTTCAGTTGAATTGCACTTCCAGGCTCGATGGACTCAAAAAGGGATTCTAGCTGTGCATAATCTGCTGGCAGCGCAATGTGTTCGTCGGGGGAAAAAACGACTTGGTACGAGGGGTCGAGCCGAACCAATTGGTAATAGTCGCTGGGTTTTTTACCAAACTCAGCAAAATATCGCTCAAAAATATCGGGCATCCAATACCAAGAAGGGCCCATATCAAACGCGAAACCTTGTTCATGAAAAATTCGAGCACGGCCACCGGCTACTGTATTTTTCTCTAGAATCGTGACGTCAAATCCTTCAGTGGCTAATTTAGTGGCCGAAGCCAATCCGGCAAATCCAGATCCAATCACAATCACTTTTTTCTTCATGGGGAAGTGTGGTTTTTATCGTGTATACGTAACCTGAACGAGGGATACAATGTTTTCATAAAAAACGACATATTATCCCAAAAACCAAAAAAGTTGCTCGCAATGCAAGCAACTTTTCGGAACCTTCCTCTTTTTTAACCAAAAACTACTCAATCAGTATTCTTTATCGACTTGCAAAATCGCAAGATAAAAGATGATATTTCTTGATTTTCAATAATGTAAACCGAAAGTTTCGCCCTTTTGTTCAAAAAAACGAGAATTTTTCGCAAAAAATTACATTAGTTCGCGTACACGGACAACAGATCTTTCAGCTCTTTCCGTGCGATGTGGATTCTGTTTTTCACCGTACCGATCGGAATATTTAATTTTTGAGCGATTTCATGGTATTTGAAACCCTTGAAATGCATCATAAAGGGAACTTTGTAGGTATCCTCAAGCGTGTCAATGGCTTGCGTGATGTCTTCCATGGCGAAAGAGGAATACGCATTGTTCTCTACCAATGAATCGGACGAGTTGATGTAATGCAAATTGTCGGTCGTGTCAATGAAGGTATTCTTCCGAACCATCCGTTGGTAGTTCGTGATGAAGGTGTTCTTCATGATGGTGTATAACCAAGCCTTCAGATTGGTACCGTCGGCATATTTTTCACGATTTAAAAAAGCTTTGACCAGGGTATCTTGCAGCAAGTCATTTGCATCTTCTGAGTCTTTCGTAAGACGAAGGGCAAAAGGCTTCAACGCTTTCGAGGTCGAATAGATGGCATAGTTAAATTCAATCGCTGTCATGTCTGGATCATTTTGTTGAATCAAAGTTAAACAAAGTTAAACAAAGTCAAAGCCCTGTATCGTAAATTTATTTATTGAATAGATCTATAATGATACGTTTCAAGGATTATCTACATATTTATATGTTTTCATTGTAACTTAACTAATTAATAATGAATGATTTATAAAAATAAATGTTGGGGTATGTATTGAATTTATTTAATATCCTTCCTTTTCGATTATTTTTTAAATTTTTAAATTTGTTCAACAAAGTGGCTTGAAAGGTAAGACATTGGGCGAGAAAGATTACACAAAACAGCCAATGTGTTTTGTTTAGTGTTTGTCTCAAAACGTTCTACAAGTGGTTTGATTATCGGTACATACGAAGCAAACGGGTAAAAAAGTCTAATTTTGTTGAAGAAATCTTCCTAACTATGTCCGAATTGTTCCAAGAAGAGGTCACTTGGTTTGCCGATATTTTACTCCCCGTCCCGATCGCTAAATTATTTACCTACCGTGTACCCCGGCACTTAAGTCAGGAGGTACAAATAGGTTCACGGGTGATCGTTGAATTTGGACGAGGTCGGGTTCTCACGGGCGTTGTGGGAAAGATTCATGAAAACCCTCCACAGGGGTATCCAGCAAAATACATCACCGAGGTCCTGGATCCGGCACCTATTGTGACCGAGACCCAACTTTGGCTATTTCAGTGGATTGCCGATTACTACATGTGTGCCGTGGGCGAGGTGTTTCAAGTCGCACTGCCCTCCGGCCTGAAAGTAACGTCCGAGTCTCGGATGGAATGGAATCCGAACTTCGACCGGCCGGATCGTTTGGAGGAGGCGGAGCAACCTCTCGTTCAAGCTCTCCAAGAGAAGCCCTTCTTAACCTATCCCGAAGCGCAACAGCTGGTGCCTGCGGGTCAGTTAAACGCTTTGCTCAAGGCCCTCGTGGCCAAACAAGCTATCATCTTGTATGAGGAAGTAAAGGAACGGTACTCCCCAAAAAAAGTGAGAAAATTGCGGCTGGCGTCAGTCTATACCCAGGTACAGGCAGCGATGGAATTACTTGATCAGCTGAATAAACATCCCAAACAGCAGGCCGTACTTCATGCTATCTTACAAGAAATAGGTATTCACCGCTTGTCGGATGGGCAGGAAGGTATACCGAAGGCAGACTTTTTGGCTCGTCATGACCTGTCTAAATCTGCCCTTCAAACCCTAGTGGATAAAGGCATACTGGAATCGTATGAAGCGATTATTCCTCGTTTTCCTAAGCCCACTCAAGAGGATACGTCAGAGGTCGGTCTAACCTCAGCCCAGGCAATTGCCTACACCGAGATCCTCGGTCATTTTCAAGAAAAGGATGTCGTTTTACTTCATGGTATCACGGGTAGTGGTAAAACGGAGGTGTACATTCGACTCATCCAAGAAGTGCTGGCCAGTGGTGCCCAAGTGCTGTTCATGTTACCGGAAATTGCGCTGACGACCCAAATCGTTACCCGTTTGCAAAAAGTATTTGGAACCTCTGTAGGCGTATATCACTCCAAATTTTCAGATAACGAACGGGTCGAAGTATACCGACAGGTTTTGAATGACGAACTTTCGTTTGTCGTAGGGGTTCGATCCTCCATCTTTTTACCTTTTTCTCGCCTCGGACTGATCATTGTAGATGAAGAACATGAAACATCCTATAAGCAGTTTGATCCCGCTCCGCGCTACCACGCTCGGGATGTAGCCATTATGATGGCCCATAAACTTGGAGCAAAAGTGGTTTTGGGATCGGCTACTCCCTCTTTGGAGTCCTATCAACAGGGTCTTCAAGGTAAATACGGATTGGTATCACTTACCGAACGGTACGGGGAGGCGAAACTTCCACGTATCCAGTTGGTGGATATGCGGGCCGAGCGAAAAAATAAAACCATTAAAAATGATTTTTCTTCTGTCTTCTTAGATCAAATCCGGATTAATTTGGCCGGTGGAGGTCAAACACTCATTTTCCAAAATCGGCGTGGGTATGCCCCATATATTCAATGTGAGGTTTGTCAATGGATCCAGGAGTGTCCCCGCTGCGCCGTCAGCATGACGTATCATTTACGTTCGCAAGAGCTCGTGTGCCATTATTGCGGTCATACGGATAAACCACCCCGAAAATGTCCTGCATGCGCGTCTTCACAGGTGAAGACGGCGGGTGTGGGGACCGAAAAAATTGAGGATGACCTTCAGGTATTTTTCCCATCGGCCCGTATTCAACGCATGGACCTCGACACTACTCGTTCTCGACATGCGTATCAGACCATGTTACATGAGTTTGAACAAGGGGCCGTGGACATTTTAGTGGGCACCCAGATGATTTCCAAGGGGCTCGACTTTGACCTCGTACGGCTTGTCGGTATTTTTGACGCCGATCGTATGATTCACTTCCCCGATTTTCGAGCCGCCGAGCGAGCCTTTCAAATGCTCACGCAAGTTGCTGGCCGTGCGGGAAGGCGTTCAAACGAAGGTTTGGTGTTAATTCAAACCAAAAATCCTAATCACCCCCTCCTAAAAAAAGTAGTAGAACATGATTACCTAGGCTTTTTTGACCAAGAGATTCAGGAACGTCAAGCGTTTCATTACCCGCCTTTTACTCGGGTAATTGAGTTGACTATTAAACACCCCGATTTTTTGCTAGCCGAAAAAATGGCCGAACGATTGGCTAGGGCATTGAAAGGGATTCTGGGAGATCAACGCGTTCTTGGCCCCGAGAAGGGACTTATCGAAAAAATTCGAAATAAATTTATCTTTGTTCTTTGGGTCAAGTTGGAGAAAGATCGGGCTCAAATTCAATTGGCAAAACAAAGTATACAAGAGCAAATGGATGACGTTCTTCAAGATAGAGCCTTCCGACAAGGCCAAATCATTGTGGATGTAGATGCCTACTAACCCCAAATCGTATGAAAGTGACTCAAAAAGTGGCCGATTATTTAGGACTTGATCAGTTTAAATCCAATGTGTTGGCCTTGGTTGAGGCGAAAGTGACCTTAACCAAATTAGAGGTACAAGAAAAAATAGAAATGCTGTTGGTTCAAGCCATTTTGGTGTTGATCAAAGCCTCTCTTGGCTTGGCCGCCTTGGTCATGGGAAGTGTCTGCCTCGGCGGATTGCTCAATGCCTGGTGGGAAAGCTCGTGGCTAGGTTATGCCGCTTTAACTACATTTTATACCTTCCTATTGGGCTGGGTTTGGTGGAAAGAATCTTGGTGGCAAACCAACATTTTACGCTGGGTCCAGTTGCTAGTAGATACCCACTTTCAATCCAATGAAAAATAGAGTTATCTCGGTCGATGTGCTACGCGGTCTAACCATGATGGGCATGACGATCGTCAATAATCCAGGAGACTGGGGCCATGTGTACCCACCACTGTTGCATGCGGAATGGCACGGTTGGACACCCACTGACTGTGTATTTCCCTTTTTTTTGTTTCTAGTCGGCATCTCCATTCCGTTGGCACACCCCGAGGGGACATTTTCACACGATTGGATGGGGAAAGTCTTGACCCGGACCATGAAAATCTTTTCCTTGGGTTTATTTCTTGCCTTTTTTGACAAAATACCTTTTTTGGGATTTGAAGGTTGGCCATTGCTGCTATTTCGGTTAGGAATTACAGGGGGACTGGTCATCTTGTTTTTTAGTGAGTATGATCTCAAGCTCCAATTCAATGTGGCCCTCATCATCACGTCGGTTTTGATGATTTTAGCGCTTGGAGGATTTGAAGCCTTCCAGAACGTCCGTATACCGGGAGTACTTCAACGTATTGCTATTGTATATTTGATCGTCTCCTTGCTGTATATTCATCGTTCCACTTGGGCTCTTTTACTCTATAGTGTGTTTTTCCTATTCGTGTATTGGTACTTGATGATGTATTCTTCTTTACCCATGGCTGGTTCGTTAGTACCAGGGCAAAATGTGGCTGCTTGGTTGGACGAAACGTTGCTTTCGGGGCACCTGTACCAAGCCACCAAAACATGGGATCCGGAAGGTTTCCTGAGTACCATTCCTTCCATCGTTACCGGTTTGCTGGGCGTAATAGTCGGTAAGGCATTACTTGCGAACTGGAGGATTTCCCAAAAACTTGGTTGGGGATATATCGCAAGCCTTGTGTTGATTGGGGTAGGATATGTTTGGAATGAAGTATTTCCAATCAATAAATCGCTTTGGACCTCTTCCTATGTATTGGTTATGGCCGGTTTTGCTTTGTTTTTCTTGACATCTATTGAGGCCTTGATTCACTTTGGCTCTGATCGCTGGACTCGCCCTTTCTTGATTTTTGGTACCAATGCCATCACCGTCTTTTTCTTTTCAGGTTTTATACCCGATGTTTTGTGGATGGTTCAGGTGGGAGACACGAGTCTTCAAGGTTGGCTGTATGCGACCTTCATTACCTCGGTTTTTTCCGATCCCTACCAAGCCTCATTAGCTGGTGCAATTGCCTATTTGGTGATTTGGGGAGGAATACTGACCTATTTTTACCGAAACCGTCTTATATTTAAAGTGTAATTCCTCAGTATTCAACATAAACCTACAAAAGATGAAAAAATGGATTCTCGCTGTATTCGTCGCTGCGTCAATGCCCGTTATGGCCCAAAAAGGGAAATGGATCTCGTTATTTGACGGTAAACAATTGAACGGCTGGCATAACTGGAAGTCTGACCAAGTTTCAGGTTGGGAAATCAAAGACGGTGTCCTCAGTACCAAAGGAAAAAGTGGTGATTTAGTGACCAACAAGGAGTATGAAAACTTTATTCTGGAGTTTGAATTCAATGTGGCTCCAAAGGGTAATTCCGGGATTATCTACAAAGTCTTGGAAGATGCCTCCAAGCAGGAATATTTTGCTTCTTATGCATCAGGTCCTGAGTATCAAATCATTGACGACCAGAATTACCCTAGCGCTATTACCGATAAACAAAAAACAGGGGCGAATTACGATGTATATCAGCCCAATGATTTTTTGGTAGTCAAGCCCGCTGGCCAATGGAATCAAGGAAAAATCGTGATCAACCAAAACAAGGTAGAACACTGGTTGAACGGAAAAAAGGTGGTGGAATATACGTATGGGTCCGAGGTATGGGCTAAAGACGTGGCCGGAAGTAAATTTGCCAAGTGGGCGTATGCGACTCCCCATCCTAAAGGAAAAATTGCTTTACAAGATCATGGAGATCAGGTCAGTTTTAAAAATATCCGGATTAAAGAGTTATAATCAGCGACTAGGGGCGTTTCTCGTAAACGTCCCTAGTCAATTGTTTCTAAAATTTCGCCTAGCAACTCATATCGCTTTTCTTGAATTTTTTCCTGTGCGATGCGCTCGGCTTTTTGAAATCCACCCTGATAGTACCGTTGCACCCAAGGTAAAAAAGATAAAGTCCCCTCAATAAATGTGGTGTTCAATGCAGAACGCAATCCCAAATAGAACAAGCCACCGGTTAATAGCATCGAATTCAATCCATTCTTCACATCCCCAACATACAATTGCCCTAGCCCGGGAAGAATCATGCTCAGTACTTTTGCCTTTTTAGGATTGATTTTGCTGATTCGATCGTTTTTTCGGAATAATTGATGCACAGTCGTCGTATCGGATACAAGGCCCTTAAATGCCACTTCGGCGGTCGAAAACTGGCCTTGGGCGTAGGCTGTTAATCCTTCATAAAAAAGTCGTTCTTTTTCTTGTGAGGGGATCTGCAAGGGAGTATCCATATCCAAAAGTTCGACTTCCGCAAAGGAGTATTGTTTTAGGAAAAGTAACGAGGCAATTTTTTGCAAAGAATAAGCGGTTTTTAGGCTATCTACATCGGTCGAGAAGTAGGCAAGATCATAGTAATTAGCGGCTTCTGCATATCTTTTTTCGGTGTATAGGCTGTGGGCAATCCGGGCATAAATGGATGGGCTGTAGGTTTGAGTTGAGTCAAAGAACAGAACACGTTGGTATACCTCGATTGCCGAGGCAAAACGTCCCGCTTCAAATTCTTGATTCCCAAACACATAGGCTTGAGAGATCGTTTGGCCTTGAGAAGGGAAATTAAGGATAATAAGTAGTAAACAAAGCGCTTGTTTCATGTTTGATGGCGTCGTGTTTTCGAATGTTGAATTGTTTGGCTGCTTTGGCGGAGCCGTACACATTTCCAAGGTAAAAGCCGAGGCCGAGGCCTCCATAAATCCACCCTTTGGATCCTCGAATACCTTGTTGGGTGAAGCCTCGATAGGATTGAAAGGCCATTCCAGCGGTAAAAATCAACGAAACAAGTCCGTCCTTCCATTGCCCAGCATATGCTTTTCCTGCCCCGGGCAGAATCAGAGAGAGGCTCCCAGCCAACCAAGGCTTTTTATAGGGGCCTTGAGTGGCTTTTTCCGTGAGGTTTCGATAGGCAGGATACAAAAAGTGCGTGGTATCTCGAATCGCCAGGACCATTGTTTGCGCCTCTTTGAATCGATCGGTGAATAAGAAAATAGACGATTGAATGATCTTTTGGTCCGGTTCAGGAAAGACGGACGATTGTTGAATAAACGAAAGGGTGGTTTCCCATTGCCGTGCATTCATGCCTAGTTTGGTTCTTTCCAATGCAAACGGGTACGTTAGATGGGCAGAGGGGTTAAAAAACTGACTAAATCGTTGCAAACCTTTGTCGGTTTGATTGGCCAATCGGTAGGCTCGAAGGACTTGAAGTTGGAAGGTATCGTTACGAGGTTCTAAAAACAAAAGTCGTTCATATTCTCTGGCCGCGAAGTCATATTGACCTGATTTAAACAGGTGGTCGGCAAACCGGACGGTATGCGAGCGATCAAAAAGATTCCCTTCTTGAGCCCAGGAGGCGGATGTCAAAAACAAAAACAGAGCGAAATAAATTGGTTTCATAGAGAGGATTTATCGAATCACCACTTCTTTATAAGGGTCTGGAGCGACGGGCGGATCAAATAGTAATTGGGTTTTCTTATCAATTTCGTAGGCTGTAGGAGATAGGCCATTGCACCGAGTGAGTCGATCCATGGTCATGACTCCCCCCCGAATGGGCCCAAATCGTTTTACGGCCAAAATTCCATACTCTGAACATGAAGGAGTAAAGGTACACACACTCAAGTCTTGGGAGGATACAAACGTTTTGTAGAACAAAAACAAACCCGAAAAAGCCAATTGAACCTCGTTGGTATTGTTTTTTGCTTCCGCATACACTCGTTTGGTCGGAGTGTCTAAAATGGCTTGAAATGACTTTTTGCTTTGAGCCTTACTTTCGAGCAGGCTTAGCCACAGGAATGCGATAACGGTATATTTCATCTTCGGTCGACTGGTCAATGATCACGTTCTTATAGGTTGTCAGCTGTATATTTTGTTTACCTTCAGGAAGATACGAAATCATCGTCACCTCCTGTGGGAAAGAAATTCCTTTGAGTGTGGTGTATTTTTTGAAGTATTGCCGACTTACTACCTTATTTTCCTTGTCAAAGAATACCATGGCATCCAGCCGTTTATTAACATTGTGCATTTGGACATTCCCAAATACTTTTTTGAATCGGTCGTCTGCGGGAACCCAGGTAGTTAGAACACCCTCTTTTGTTTTTTCGACCTTCCCGATTTTATAGATGGGCTTTTCCTCAACGGCTTTGAGTCCATAATCGGCTAGGCGGCCCGTAAGGGCGAGATGAAAGACGGTAAATTCGGGTACCAGGACGGTCCGGGTGGTGCTGGCCAGTTTCCCATCTTTATCTAGGGTGTAGAGGGTGGTATCTTGGGCAATGACGGTCTCTTGTCTGGGGAACTTCAGTTGATAGACAATTTTTTTGTAAATTTTATCATAATATACCTTCCCCATAGTCAACCGGTACGTTCCATCCGAGAGTTTATCCTTAATGGAAACATCGGCTTTAAAGCGATAGAATTGTTGGGAGAAGACAGGAAAGGTGAGCAAGAAAAATAAAAGGAAACGCATACGGAAGCAGTTGGTCTGTAAATAAAACGAAAATAGCCCAAATACCGTGTCGGCTTTGAGCTATTTTCATCAAAATCGGAAAACGAATTAGATTAACCAAGTCGCGCGTCCAAAAACAACACCCCAGAAGATAATATATAACAAGTAAACACCACCTGTTACCAAACATCCATAAAGGGCTTTCTTGGTTTGATCTTTATCTTTATCCGTCAAAACATACACTAAAATTACACCGAGTAGTGTCAAGACACAACCCCACCAGAACGCAGGGATACCCAAAGGTAGCTCGTCCACGGCAAAGGCGGCTGAAGAATCAGGTGCGAGGGTTAAATCTTTCAGAAGCGTTGAGTTGCTAGCTTGCATTTCTTCGAGGGTAGCACCTGAGGATTCAACATACTTCTCAATCTTGTTCAATTGATCAAAGTCAGCAGTCGCATCATACGAGTAAGTTTCAGCCGATTTTTCGTTGGCGAAAGAAACACCAACCGATAAGAAAAGAATAGACAGCAGGGTAGTTAGTTTTTTCATAACGTATACAAGAATTAAAGGTGATTTGATGACAATTGTACCTAATTTTTCCCAAACATACAAACATCGTATAGCTAGGAACGTCACAAATTAACCTTTTCTTCTCATTTCCACCAAGCGAGGGTTTGTAAAACGGGCAAATGTTTTATTTAGTGGTTCTTGTGAGTGTATGAAACCAATCTTCTAGGTTTTCCTTTACCTCTGAGATGGGGCGGTCGGCTAGCAAAGTACCTTGATGAATGACAAGGACTCGATCGCAAACGGCCACAACTTCGGATAAGATATGTGTGCTGAATAAAACAGTCTTTTGTTGACCTAAGGATTTGATGAGTTGTCGGATTTCGACCAACTGATTAGGGTCTAGTCCGGTGGTGGGTTCATCCAAAATCAGCACCTCGGGGTTGTGAAGGATGGCTTGTGCAAGCCCGACACGTTGTCGATAGCCTTTGGAGAGCTGACCGATTCGTTTGTGTGCCTCCGGTGCGAGCCCAACACCTTGAATAACCTCCTCTATTCGAGCTTGGGCATCTGGAATTTGGTGAATGTGCGCGATGAATGATAAATGTGCACGAACGTACGAATCCAAGTACAACGGATTGTGTTCAGGCAAATAACCAATATGCCGCCGAGTTTCAGGAAATCCAGGACCCACCGGTAGTCCCAAAACCTCAATTTTCCCCGCATCTGGAAGTAAAGTACCCGTGATCATTTTGAGGGTGGTAGACTTTCCGGCACCATTTGGACCTAAAAATCCAACGATTTCACCGGGTCGAAGTGTGAAAGATACCTGTTGAACAGCCCACTGGCTACCAAATTGCTTGGAAATAGAGTGAATATGGATGGACATAGATTTGAAAAAATTCCCTTCTTTACCTCAAAACGAAAATAAACAAGAATAGCGCTGCAAGTTATTGAAAAATAAAACCGACCTCCAAGAGCAGAAGTCGGTTTATTGATTTTTAGTTGTTGATTCTAAGCCAAAAATACCAGGGTGTCAGAGGTCTGGTTGCCCTTAAAAAATGTATTTATTCTCCTGTAAGCATGCGTCTGCCACTCGGCGGCGAGCATCCTTCAGGTTCATGGGTTCAATTTTAGTGAATCGTTTCAATCCCATCAACATGACCCGAAGTTCATCTCCTTCTGCGAAGGAGGTGATCGCCTGACGGCCGGCGACTTGAGCTATTTCGACGGCTCGATTTAGGTAAATCATGGCCATGTCTTTTTGTAAGCTCACCGCTGCTTCGCCTTTGGTGTCGATGAGTTTTTCTACCCGTAGCAAGGTCGATTCAGCCGCGTAGATTTCGATGATCATGTCGGCGATGTTCATCAAGATCTCCTGCTCATGGGAAAGTTTCATCATGAATTTTTGTACGGCCGCTCCGGCAATCATCAAAACAGCTTTTTTGAGATTGGCGAGTACTTTCTTTTCGGCAGCAAATAGAGTTTCTTGGTCATCCCCTCCAAAGGTTGGGATCGACATGATTTCTTTGGCCACCGATTGAGCGGGCCCCATCAGATCCAATTCTCCTTTCATGGCTTTTTTGAGGAGCATATCGACGATCAACATGCGGTTGATTTCGTTGGTTCCTTCAAAAATGCGGTTGATTCGTGAGTCACGGTAGGCGCGTTCCATGGGGGCATCGGCTGAGTAGCCCATTCCGCCAAAGATTTGAAGGCTTTCGTCGACCACAAAGTCAAGAACCTCTGAACCATGAACCTTCATGATAGCACATTCAATGGCAAATTGCTCAACGCCTTTGAGTTTCGCTTCCGACTCATCCATGCCACCAGCAATTAGGCTTTCTATGGCATCATCGATGTTTTGACCAGCCCGGTAACAAGCCGTTTCACTCGCATAAATTTGCGTGGCCATGTCTGCAATTTTTTGTTTGATTGCACCAAATCGGCCGATGGTAATTCCAAATTGCTTGCGTTCATTGGCATATTGGATGCCATGGTTCAACGAGCCTTTTGCCCCGCCAACAACCGCCACACCTAACTTGATACGGCCGATATTCAAAATATTGACGGCAATTTTAAAACCGTTTTGACGGGTAGATAACATGTTCTCTACCGGCACGAGGCATTCGTTGAAAAATACTTGGCGGGTGTCTGAGCCTTTGATCCCTAATTTATGTTCAGGCTCATTCATGGAAATCCCGTTAAAGGATTTCTCTACAATGAAAGCCGTTAGATTTTTGTCGTCTTCGATCCGAGCAAATACAATGAATACGTCGGCAAAGCCACCGTTGGTTATCCACATTTTTTGGCCCGTGATGGCGTAATGTTTGCCGTCTTCGGTGAGAACCGCTTTGGTTTTACCTGAGTTAGCATCGGAGCCGGAATCCGGTTCAGTCAAACAGTAAGCGGCTTTCCACTCGCCTGTAGCTAGTTTGGGTAAATATTTTGCTTTTTGTTCCTCATTGCCGTAATACAAAATGGGTAGGGTTCCAATGCCGGTATGGGCGGATTGGGCAACCGAGAAAGAATGTCCCGTACCGAGGGTTTCGGCTACCAACATGGAGGTATTGAAGTTCATCCCAAACCCACCGTAAGCCTCGGGCACCGCAGTACCTAATAAACCCAACTCACCGGCCTTGTCCATTAGGCTGGCCATCAAAGCAGGGGATTCAGCTTTATCTATTTTATCCAAAATAGGGTGTACCTCCGTCCGAAGGAAATCCCGACACGTGTCGGCGATCATCTGCTGCTCTTCCGTAAACTCTTCTGGAATGAAAACATCCATAGCAGGTGTCTCGGCGATTAAAAATTCGCCTCCAGTCAATGCTTTTTTGGGTTGGGTCGATATCATAACCTTAGGTAATTTTGCTGAATGAAGAAATAGTATGCTTGCATACTGTTACAAAGTAAATAAATAAAAAAATGTTATGCAAGCATACAGAATCAAAAAATTAAAAAAAACCGATTCTTTGGTTTTGAATCGGTTTTGTGGGAGAATCGTTGGCTAGGTTGTTTATTTGGGGAATGAAATTTTGCCCATCGTGACCGACGGGACCTCGGGTCGTTGGCCAAACGAGGTTGTGCCACCTGCCAATGTTTCGTTCGCTAGGGTAGCAAATAGGATGGCTTCTTTGGCATCGCCTGAGATGCCAAGATGATCTAGCGGTGCTACGGGCCAGCGTGGTAGCAGTCTTTTCAAATGTTGTTGTACCACGGGATGATGTGCCCCTCCACCGCTCACCCACAATGTGGCGTGCTGGCTCCATTGCGGTGCCCAACGTTCGATAGCATTCGCAACCGATTGGGCGGTAAAAAGCGCCAGAGTAGCCATGATATCCACATGGGAGGCATCTCGTGTTTGGCTGCGATCTTGGGCATTTTCGAGATACGTCAGATTGAAAAGTTCAGGACCTGTCGTCTTGGGAATTGCTTGCTCAAAAAATGGGTGATCAAGTAGAGCCGAAACTAAGCCGGGAAGAATAGTACCCTGTTGGGCGAGGTGTCCGTCTCGATCAAATGGTTGTTGAAAATACCGTTGGGCGTAGGCATCCAACAGGGTATTTCCCGGACCTGTATCCGTCGCAAATACGCCATCAGGGTCAAGGTGTCCGGGTAAAAAAGTAAAGTTTGCGATTCCACCTAAATTGAGCAGAACACGGTCTTCCTGTGGTTTAGAAAATAAGAGATAATCGCCATAAACAGCCAAAGGAGCCCCCTCGCCACCGGCGGCGATGTGTTTTTGGCGAAAATCGGACAGTGTCAGGATTCCAGTATGCACAGCGATATGGTCTCCATCTCCAATCTGTAATGTACTATTGGGCCAATCTGCGAGTTGGTGGTATTGTTTGGGAGCATGAAAGACCGTTTGTCCGTGACTTGCGATGGCATCCACAGATTGGGGTGAAATTCCCCAAAGTGCCAACGTTTGGTTGATAATCCGGGCATGCTCTAGGCCGATCGCGGGATTTAGAATGCACAGGGTTTGAAAATCGACTAATTTTTTAGCAAAAACTTCTCGGACGGCCTGTTGAAATGAGGCGGAAAAGGGTTCAGTATGAAAATGCACAACCTCTACCTGTGTTTCGAGGCCCGCACCCCGAAATCGACACAGGGCCATGTCGAGGCCATCCAACGAAGTGCCTGACATTAACCCTAAGATCATTCGCTCAGACTTTTGGGCTACCTCATATAGGTGCTGTATTTGTTTATTCATTGACTTGGTTGAATTGGAATTGGGTAAAAATAGGCATATTTGTAAAAACCTAAATCTATGATGAAAGAATATACCTATGCTGTTGTCGCGATTGGCGAATTATTGGCTGATCTGATCGGGGCCGAGCCAAGCGCTTCTGTGGGTGAAACCTCGGCCTTTTTGCGTTTTCAAGGGGGCAGCCCAGCCAATTTAGCCGCAAATATGGCGCGTTTAGGTGCCCAAACGGCGGTAGTCAGTTGTACAGGGGCAGATAGTTTAGGGAATTACCTCGTCGCGTCGGTGGCTAGTTCTGGTGTGGATGTGTCCTTCATTGTTCAGGACCCCGAGGTGCCTAGCAGTTTGGTGTTGGTTTCACGAACGCAAGGCACACCAGACTTCATTCCATATCGGACGTCAGACCCACGGTTGTTGCCCCAGCATCTTTCCGATGAATTACTTTCGCAAACGGGCCTGATTCATACAACTTGTTGGCCGTTGAGCTTGGATCCGGCTCAGTCTACTGTGTTGGACGCTGCAAGGCGGGCACGGGCTATGGGCGTTCGTTGCTCGGTGGATTTAAATTACACACCCAAGGTATGGCCCAATCGCGCAGAGGCCCATGAAGTCATTCAGTCGTATGTTCAAGGAGGTGGATTGGTGAAACTTAGTGAAGACGATGCCGAGCGATTTTGGGATGGAACTTTGTCTCCGGAAATGATTCGGGAGACGTTGCATGGATGGGGTGCCTCCTTGGTCTGCCTCACGTTGGGTGCGGCAGGGAGTTGGGTATCGTCATCAGCGGGGGAGGTACACTTTGTTCCGGCAACTCCCATTGAGGTGGTGGATGCGACAGGGGCTGGCGATGCGTATTGGTCAGGCTTCCTGACAGCCTATTTAGCCGACGAGTCGCTTGAGCGATGCGCCCAAGCAGGTGCTCGAATGGCGGCCATCAAACTTACCACTTTGGGTCCTTTGAAGGAATCAATCGATAAATCGTTACTGTGGGAATGAAAAATAAGCCCATTTCAGCTAAAATTGCCGAGTTGGACCCAGTCAAAGATCATCAGGAAATGATGTTCCTGATGGGAGCGTATAGTTTTTATTGGGATGTAGAGCGCGCGCTGGAGTTAGCGCTTTTTCGGACATACGCTGTCCCGAGTATATCCGGACTATTAGCGCGAACGGGTGAGTTCAAAAAAAGACCTAGGAAACGCTATGATGATACCGAATTGATCTTAGCTGAAATTTTGGAAAATGGATATGACAGTGAGCCAGCGAAGCGGGCATTCGCCAGGATGAATGCCATGCACCAGCGTTTTCGGATTGCGAATGAGGATTATCTCTATGTTCTTTCCACTTTTATTTTTGTACCGATCACCTGGATGGAACGTTTCGGTTGGCGCGCATTCACGGAGAAAGAAAAGCAGGCGATTTATCTGTATTACCGAGAGGTTGGTCGACGGATGCACATTCACAACATCCCGAGTAGTTTTGAAGCCTTTCAGGAATTTCATCACCTGTACGAGGAAACGCATTTTCGGCCCTCACCGACCAACCGAGAAATTGCGGATTATACCATTCAGTTGCTACTTTCTTTTTACCTTCCAACCTGGTTACATGGGATTGGGAAGCCGTTTGTTCGGGCACTCATGGACGATCGACTGCTTCAGGCCATGGGGATGCACCCAGCGCCAAGGTGGCTGGTGAAAATGGTAGAAGGCATATTGAAAATTCGGGCGTGGGTATTGCGTCAATTACCAGAACCGCAACGCCCACACCTGATCACACAAAGGTACCGACCTACTTATCCGGAAGGATACCGGATAGAGGAGTTGGGCACATTTGATAAAAAAATAGATTAATTAGTTTCTGTTTCCGAGCGAAAGGCAGCCAAGAGCTCTTGACGATCGTCAAAAGGGTACTTGACACCTTGAATATCTTGGTAGGTCTCGTGTCCCTTACCAGCTACTAAGATGATATCTCCGGGATTAGCCCACCGAACAGCCCACTGAATGGCTTCTCGGCGGTCCAAGATGATTTCGACGCGTTTTCGGTGTGTTATTTTAACTCCGGCAAACATATCATCCAAAATACTTTTTGGATCTTCAAGTCGCGGGTTGTCGGATGTTAAAACGACAAAATCACTTGAGGAACAGGCAATATCTGCCATCAAGGGTCTTTTTCCTTTGTCTCGATTGCCTCCACATCCCACCACGGTAATCACACGTTGGTGTCCTTCTCGTAACGCAGCAATGGTATCTAACACATTTTTTAGTGCGTCGGGCGTGTGGGCATAGTCGACGATCCCCATTTTTTGGGAATGCGGATCGGAGCATTGTTCAAATCGACCCGGAGGTGGGGCCAGGGTAGACAGGTGCATTAATACCTCTTGGGCATCTTGTCCTTCCAAAACGGCAGCTCCATACACCGCGAGCAGGTTGTAGGCATTGAATTGGCCAATTAACTTAAACCAAACATCTTGGCCATCTACCTGCATTTCGATTCCCGAAAGACCACTGCTGATGAGTTTACCTTTGAACGTCCCAATTCCTTTTAGCGAATAGGATTCTCGTTGAGCTTTGGTGTTTTGCAGCATTATTTTACCGTTCCGGTCATCGGCGTTGGTTAATGCGAAGGCGGTGGAGGGAAGTTGGTCAAAGAATCCTTGTTTGGCCTGAATGTATTTGGCCATGGTTTCATGAAAATCGAGGTGGTCTTGGGTTATATTGGTAAAAATAGCACCCACAAAATGTGTCCCCGCGATGCGTTCCATCACGACGGCATGGGAACTCACCTCCATAAAGGCGTAGTGACATCCTGCTTCCACCATGGCTGCCAATGTTTGTTGTAGGGTTACACTATCTGGAGTTGTGTGGGTGGCCGGAATGATCTGATCTTCAATTTGATTTTGGACCGTAGAGAGGAGGCCACATCGAAAACCTAGGTTACGGTAAAGCCGAAACAACAGAGTAGCGACCGATGTCTTGCCATTGGTGCCGGTCACGCCAATGACGCGCAGCTTTTTGGCCGGATGTTGGTAAAAATTAGCAGCAGCCAATCCCATAGCCCGAGCCGAGGAATCGACCTGAATACAGGTAATGGAATCGGGAAGATGGGAGGGGAGATATTCACACAGTATAGCGGACGCCCCTTGGAGAATGGCTTGTGGAATAAACGTGTGCCCATCCACTTGGGTGCCTGGAATCGCGACAAACAGCGTACCGGGTTTTACCAAGCGGGAGTCAAATTGGATGGATTGGATCTCAATCTGGGTAGATCCAGCGACCGACTGAAGGGAGATACCGTAAAGTATATCAGAAAGAAGCATGTGTTTGCCTTTTTTTCTCAAAGATAACCATCGCTCCGGAAAACACGAGTAGAATTGAGGTATGGATTATTCCGGAAGCTAGGGGATTTGATACGGGGAATTCAGAACAAAGCCAAATAATTCCCCCACCTAATCCTAAATACGACACCATGCGAAGTGTGGCATAAGGGATAGGAAAAACCCGTTGGCCTAAAAAATAACAGAGGGCAACCATCGTCAAAGACGACAGACTGGCTGTCCAGGCACATCCCATATACCCAAAATGAGGAATGAGCCCAATATTGCCAACCACCGCAACCAACATGCCAGCTAGGGTAATCCATGTCCCGGTTTGGGTATGATCGGTGAGTTTTAGCCAGATGGACATATTACCGTACATTCCGATGAATAAATTGGCCAACAATAACCATGGCACGACGGGTGTACCTATACGATAGGTTTTTCCCAACAGAAGGCTAATGAGGTCGAGGTTGATTGAAACACCCACCCAAATAACTATGCAGGCGATGGTAAACCACTGGGTGGATCGTGCGATCAGACTGGGCGAATTTTTATCGCCCATTTTTGAAAAAAACAAGGGATCGGCTGCATACCGGTAGGCCTGGACAACCAACGTCATGAAAATGGACAGTTTATATACTTGGCTATAGATGGAAAAAGCATCCTCGGGTGTGGAATTGGGGTAAAAATCCGGGGGAATGAGCTTTAGGAAAAGGATCCGGTCGGCGGTTAGGTTGATGGCCCCTGCAAGCCCCATCCAAACGAGAGGGGTGGCGTATTGCCAAATCGGTTTAAAGTTGGTCCAGTCAAATTGCCAACGGAAGGCTCTGAACTGAGGTATCAGCAGAACTAGAGTTAGAAAACTAGCTACGACATTGACAAGGATGATGTAGTCGGGGCCAATCTCAGGATTATAAAAATACCGTGCTATAGGGGCCCACTCAGGATGATGAACTCCCTTCAGCACAAGGTCACAACCCAAGAAAAAAAAAGCCTGGAGACCAATGGTGATGAAAATGTTGATCAGCTTGATACCGACAAACCGTTTGGCTCTTTGCTGTGCTCGTAACCGAACAAATGCCAGGGCGGCCAAGGTGTCAAGCCAAAGAACCAAGGCAAGCCATTGTACCAAATGACCTTTTCCCGGGAAGCCCATCCAATCGATGATCGGGTGAGCGAAAAGAGCAATTAGAATGGATAATCCACCGGCCCAAAGGAGTAGGAACGAGCCAATTTGTGAAAATTCGTCTATTTGATTTTCCTTTTTGGAGCCAAAACGAAAGAAAGCGGTCTCCATCCCAAACGTAAATAGGATGTTGAGAGGAATGATGTAGGTGTATAGTTGAGCGTTATCGGCAAGAATACGCGGTTGTTCAAAAATCCGGGTATGAACTATCACCAGAAGCCAATTTAAAAAACGGCCAACAATACTACTCAGACCATACAAAACTGTATCGCCTGCCAATTTTTTTAAAACACTCATGAGGTTGATTTAAAGAGAATCTTGTGCGGGACCTACAGACGACGCGTCGGCTTCAGGTTGGGAATCCAGAAGTCGCTCGGGTGCCATACGAGCCGCTCTTGGTAAAAACTTGACTTCGGTAATGAAGTATTTGGTATCGCCGTTCCATGGGAACTGAAAGAATTTCTCTTCGTAGTGTAAGGTAATGCGTTCCCCGGTGGCTAGCGCTTTTTTCAAGTCTTCCACAATTTTTTCATCCTTGGCCGAGAAGTCCCAGTACCGAGCTTGCAGGCTTCCTGTTTCACCCGAATACCCACCTTCGTTCAAGACCCCTTCGTAGGTTTTGAAAACATACCCTCGTTCACTTAATTTGGAAATCGTACCCGCGCGATCACCAGACGAATAATGGCCCGTGGCCACGTACCAAAAAATGGCTATAAGTAAAACAAGAAAAAGAAAAGAGAATACCTTGAACTTTGACATAGCGAGTGGGTTTTTAGGTCCAGTTAACCAAACAAAACTACGGGATTGCCTACCAGTTGTGCAATAGTCCTGATAATTTATTTCCAAAAAGACAGAAGGTAGATTATTTAAAATTGTATTTTTTTAAGAAATTCTTTTGGATTTATGGGTGAAACTTCCGGAAGGATTTTTTACATTTGTTTTCCGGTAATCAGGGCGTATGGCAAAGGTAAAACAGTGGGTAGTTAGTCGGGTTTCCCCTCAAGGAATTGTTTGGGGATTATTGCTATTTTTAGCATTGGTTTGGGGATTATCCTTCATTTTGATTAAGAAGGCGTTGCCTCATTTTTCGGCTTGGGAATTGGGTGCGGCACGGATTTTCATTGCGGCCTTGACACTCTCACCATGGTCGATTGGACGGTGGTCAAGTTTTCCCAAAGCACAGGCATTACCTTTGGCCTTATCCGGTTTTCTGGGGTATTTATTTCCTGCCTTTATTTTTGCCTACATAGGTAGCAAGATCAACAGCTCGTTGTCGGGTACATTAAATGCCACAACGCCGGTGATGGTTTTGGTGGTGGGTGCTTTGTTTTTTTCGCAGAGAATTCAACGAAATCAAGTCTCAGGACTGGCTTTGGGCTTCGTAGGCAGTTTGGTTTTGGTATTTTCTGGGGGGCAGTTGGGAGAGGTAGATTGGCTAAATCCCTACGCAGCCTTGGCGTTATTGGCCACGGTGATGTATGGTTTCAATGGAAATATCATTGGAAAGTATCTGGGGGGGCTTCACCCGATGCAAGTCAGTTCCTATAGTTTATTGTTTGCTGGAACGTTGGCGGGAGTGGTATTGATCTGGGCGGGTTTTTTTCAGCATGTATTGGACGGAATCGACCCTGTTGCTCTAGGTATCTTGCTCGTATTGGGCGCGCTGAATTCAGGCTTCGCTGCTGTGTTGTTTAACTATGTGATTCAACGCTCCAACCCCGTTTTTGCTTCTTCGGTAACTTACCTGATTCCTGTCGTCGCTTTATTTGCTGGTTTTTTGGATGGGGAGCAAATTCAAATTTTGCACTTTTTAGGGATGGGGGTCATTTTAACAGGCGTGTATCTTATCAACAAAAAATAGCAGACCATGTATCAAGCCATCATCAACGATCAACCGCCCGTGTCGGTTGCCTTAACGGAAACGGGTTACACGCTAGACGGTAAGCCCTTTACTTGGGACATCGTTCAAACGGTTGGACAAACCTTTCATGTATTGCACCAACACCGATCCTATCGCATTGAGGTCGTGGAGGCAGACACCCATCAGAAAAAATACGGGATTCGGGTGAATGGAGAATTCTTTGAAATTGTATTAAAAGACTCCACCGATCTATTTTTAGACCAACTTGGAGTGAATTCTGGTAAAGCCACCGGAATGTCGATGATCAAAGCACCGATGCCAGGACTGATTTATCAATTGCCAGTTCAAGTGGGAGATCAGGTAAAAAAAGGAGATGTTTTATTGATCTTGGTGGCCATGAAAATGGAAAATGCCATAAAGGCTACCGGTGACGGGGTAGTGAAGTCTATTTCCGTGAAATTGGGGGATACGGTGGAAAAAAATCAAGTTTTGATCTCGTTTGCCTAAGGAAATCGGTATTAAATGAGAAAAATTTCCCGTAATTTTGCCCAAAATTTCGACTATGTCCTTACGCTACAAACGTATTCTTCTGAAACTTAGTGGGGAGGCCCTCAATGGGGGTGATAAATCCCAAATCATCAATTCTGACATTCTGAATCAGTATGCCTTGGAGATCAAATCGGTGGTAGAGGCTGGTTGTGAGGTGGGGATTGTGATTGGCGGTGGAAACATTTTTCGAGGGGCTTCGTCTAACTCGGGTATCGACCGATCTCAAGGAGATTACATGGGAATGTTGGCCACAGTCATCAATGGAATGGCCATTCAAAGTGCCTTGGAAGCAGTAGGTTTAACCACCCGGCTGCTCTCGGCCATCAAAATGGAGCAAATTGCCGAGCCGTTCATTCGTCGGCGGGCCATGCGCCACATGGAGAAAGGTCGAGTCGTAATTTTTGGTGCAGGCACAGGAAACCCCTATTTTTCTACTGACTCTGGGGGGGCCTTACGAGCCAATGAGATCGAAGCCCAAGTATTATTGAAAGGTACCAATGTCGATGGAATTTACACGGCAGACCCAAGAAAAGATCCAACGGCCACCAAGTATGACGTACTATCTTTTGAGGAGGCGATACAGAAAAACTTAAAAGTGATGGACATGACGGCATTTACCTTGTGTCAAGAAAATGGATTACCCATTATTGTATTTGATATGAATACCCAGGGGAATTTGTTGCGGTTGGTTCAAGGAGAAACGGTCGGCACCTTAGTCGTACCCAAAGCATAAACGATTCAATTTAGAACATGGAAGAAATCAATCTTGTATTGGACATGGCCACCGATAGCATGGAGCGGGCCATGAAGCACACACAAATCGAATTAACCAAAATCCGAGCGGGGAAAGCCACCCCACAAATGTTGGATGGAATACAGGTGGAATACTACGGGGTCATGACACCCATCAACCAAGTAGCCACCATCAATATCCCAGATTCTCGAACCTTGGCCATCCGTCCTTTTGAGCGCAAGATGATCGCCGCTGTAGAACGAGCTATAATCAATTCTAATTTGGGATTGAGCCCTTCAAACGACGGTGAAATGATTCGGTTGACCTTACCTCCATTAACCGAAGAGAGACGAAAAGACTTGGTGAAAAAAGTAAAAGTAGAGATTGAACAGGCCAAAGTCAATGTACGGAAGGTCCGTCAAGAAGCAAATGAAGATTTACGCAAGCTGAAAAACGAGGGCGTTTCCGAAGATGCCATTAAAGTAGGAGAAGAACGTGTTCAGAAATTAACAGATAGCTATATCGACAAAACCGAACAGATGTTCAGCGCGAAGGAAGCTGATATCATGAGTGTCTAAATTAAATCTAACAACATGTCGTATACGCTGTCGGTTGTCATTCCGGCTTACAATGAGCAAAACACCATCCAATCCGTTCTGAAGCGTGTGGCTGAAATTTCTTTGATTCAAGACGTCAAGAAAGAAATTATTGTGGTCAATGATTGTTCCACAGACCAGACTGAGGCGCGTGTTCGAGATTTCCAATTGACCCATCCTGACGTGACCATCAAATACCTGGCACACGCTGTCAATAAAGGAAAAGGAGCGGCTTTGCATACCGGAATTCGGGAGGCCACGGGTGATTTCGTCATTGTGCAAGATGCTGACCTCGAATACGATCCTCAAGAATTTAATATTCTGTTAAAGCCTATTTTGGATGGCTATGCCGATGTGGTGTATGGCTCTCGATTTATGGGAGGACGTCCCCACAGGATCTTGTTTTTCTGGCATACCATAGGGAATAAATTCTTGACCTTCCTTTCCAACGCCTTCAATAACTTGAATTTGACGGATATGGAAACCTGTTATAAATTATTCCGAAGACCCATCATCCAAAGCTTAACGCTTCAAGAAAAGCGCTTTGGTTTTGAACCAGAAGTAACGGCTAAAATGGCCAAAATACCAGGAATTCGGGTCTATGAGGTAGGTATTTCGTATTACGGACGTACCTACGAAGAAGGCAAAAAGATCAATTGGAAGGACGGGTTCAGGGCGTTGTATTGCATCGTTCGATACGGTTGGTTTCGCTAAAGTTTTGACAGATTCCCAGTCTACCTCTAAATGCAAGAGCCTACGAAACTAGGCTCTTTTTTAGTATATGAACTTCCTGAACTCTTCTAGGTAACTTCGGCTCACCCGCACCAAATCACCCGTGGTGAGCACAATATCATAGCTGCTGCTATTTTTATGCACCTCGCGTATTGCATCCAGTTGAATGATCGCCGACCGATGAACGCGGATAAACTTCTTGGGGGATAGTTTGGACTCGAGCTGGGATATCCCATAATTACTCAAAAATTTCTCGGTTGCTGTCACCAGCATCGCATAGTCACCGCTTGCTTCCACCCGAATTATATCCTTTACTGGTACGGCAATCAGTTTTTGTTGGCGCTGTACCAATATCTTCTCCGGGAAGTTAGCCTCTAGCATCAAGCTTTCAGCCAAAGGTTGTAGTGCTTGAGGACTTGTTTCGCTCTTCAGTTTTTGGATAGCGGCTTGGAAACGCTGCCGAGTATAAGGCTTCAGTAAATAATCGACCGCATGTACTTCAAATGCCTGAAGAGCATATTGATCATAGGCCGTTGAAAAAATAATATGCGGTATTTCATCCAAGTGCGTCAGTACTTCAAATCCCGTCAAACCGGGCATTTGGATATCCAGAAAAACAATGTCGGGTTGAAATTGGCGAATGACCTTGATGGCATCTACCCCATTGTTGGCTTCACCGACCACGATAAGCTGGGGAAAGTCCAAGAGGTACTGCTTGATGAGTGTTCGGCCAGAATCCTCATCGTCGATGACGACTACTTTTTGTATGTGGGCATTTTAAATTGAATGATAACCCCAGAGGGGTGATTGGGCAAAATCAAAAGCCCTTCTCCGTTCATTTTTTGTAATCGAAGTTGGGTATTGGCTAAACCAATTCCAGAGTCTTTTTTTTCCTTGGCTTCGGCCATCCCGACGCCATCATCTTTTATTTCGACCTCCAACAAGCCGTCTTTTTGTTGAATGCTCACTTCCAGCGTTCCACCTTCAATCTTGGGTGATAAACCATGTTTAATGGCATTTTCGATCAAAGGTTGCAGGATCATGGAGGGTACTTGTTGATCCAGACAGGAGGGGTCAATTACCCAGCGAGTCTTAAGCCGATTTCCCATGCGCAATTTCTCCAATCCAATGTATTTTTCTGTAAATGACCATTCTTCATGCAAACTAACCCAAGGTTCTCGAGAAGCTTGCAGTTGGTACCGAAATAAGTCAGCCAACTGGGCAATCATCTCCCGGGTGGTTTCCATCTCTACCGGAACACTGGCGCTGATCGTATTGAAGGCATTATAAAGAAAATGTGGATTGATTTGTGCTTTGATCGCCGCTAGTTCGCTGGCCAAGGTGGCCTCTCGAAGCGCGGCTTCATTCTTTTGTAACTGCAGATTCCGCATATAATAATCATACGCATGAAACATCCCAAACTGAATAATGTAAATGAGGGCGGGGATGTACAAGTCCCAAATCTGGCTACTTCCCTGTAAATGGCCTCTCCCCATGGATTCGAGCACCCCATAAAACAAGTATTGCCATATCATGACGAATAGAACCCACGTGAACGCATGCAGAACCAATTTTATCTTCCAATTCACATGGGGGATCACTCGAAAGAAGAAGTACCAGATTGGAAGGGTGAGTAATCCCTTGAGACCGTAGTCGATGGCCTCACTGATCAAGTAGTTGTTTAGCAACTGCTGAAAAGTGAGATCAGTGTACGCAGATTCATTGATCGTCAAGGTAAGTGCATACAACCAATAGAGAACCAAGTAGACGAGTAGGACGATTCCGACTTCGCGAAGTTGGATTCTAGCCAAAGGTAATTCACGGTTCATGTGCTTCAAAGCTTGATGAACCTAAGGTCGGTTAATTCTCAGACTATTCTATGTTTTTTTCGATGAACGACAATATAGTCCGGTGAATGGAAGGAGCCATTCATTGAGCCATCCATGCGGTCATTCACCGAAAAGGACTTTCAGGTGGATTCTTTTCCTTGGAATTTTGGGTCATTAAACCCCTTCAACAATGATCTACTTACGTTGTTTTTTGTTTGTTTTTACAGTAATGACGGGATTTGCCCAACAGCCCACTTTTCGAGGGAAAATACAAGCATCCGGAGGCGAACCCCTGGTGGGGGCCCCTTTGTCCTTGTATCGAATGAGCGATGCAATTCCCGTCAAGGTCGTATTTTCTGATACGACTGGGGCGTTTGAGTTTGCCACTCTGGCCGCAGGTACCTATCGTTTGGCTATCCGGTATGTGGGTTTCAAGCCCTATACCCAGGAGGTTTCGATAGAGCCAACAGACAAAATTCAACAGATCGTAATCACCCTAGAGGAAGAGGGTACTTGGGCCGAGGTGGAAGTAAAGGCTCAAAAAGCTTGGGTGGAGGTGAAGTCGGACCGGACGATTTTTCGAGTGGAAGGCACACCCAGTGCAACCGGTTTGAATGGGCTGGAGGTACTCAGGAAAGCACCGGGCGTTTTGTTGGATAACCAAGAAAATGTGATGCTGGAAGGGAAGTCGGGTGCCCGAATTTGGATTAATAATCGGCCTTCCTATTTGCAGGGACAAGATTTGGTAGAGTATTTGCGTTCGTTGACTTCCTCCGATATCGAATCCATCGAATTGATCACTCAGCCTTCTTCTCGGTATGATGCTGCCGGATCGGCCGGTATTATCAACATTCGGTTAAAAAAAGATGCCCGGTTAGGTACCCAAGCTACCCTGAACCTAGGGGTAGGGTATGGCCGGTATGGAAAAGGAAATGGGGGGCTTTCGGTCAACCATCGAAACAGAGCCTCCAACTGGTTTGGAAATTACCAAATACGTGGAAGCCGAGACTGGTCCTTTTTAAATTTAGACCGTGAGCAAGCCAATACACGGTTTGATCAGAAGTCGGAAACCCTTCGTGAAGGAATGTACCATACGTGGCGGACGGGCTATGATTATCAAATGAATTCAACAAAAACCTTCGGTGTACTTGTGAGTGGTAACTGGCAGGAGAGCCAATTACAAACCCAAAGTCGAACGCCAATTCGTCTTATAGGTTCTCCAAACAATCAGGCCATTTTGATAGCTCAGAATGAAAGTCAACAGGCTCAAAATCAAGTAATTGTTAATCTAAATTATCGCTCGGCGGATACCTTGGGCCATGTGTTTAATGTGGATGTTGACGGTGGATGGTACACCTTTTCCCGAAATAGTCTGCAGCCGAACCAGTACCGAAACGGGCAGGATACCGAGACGTTGGAAGCTCGTACGTTCCGGTTGGTTGCACCTAATCAGGTTCGCCTATGGGCAGGGCAGGTTGACTATGATTTCCCTTGGAAAAAAAGCAAATGGAGTGTGGGTGGAAAGCTTTCGACGGTACAAACCGATAATACCTTTTCTTTTTTCTATGTTGAGGAAAACCAACGGGAGGTGAAGGATCCAACCCGATCCAATCAATTTGATTTTGAGGAGATGATCTTAGCGAGTTATGTGCGGTGGGCTCGAAAATGGAAAAAATGGGATCTTCAGGGGGGCGTTCGATGGGAGCAAACCTATGCCGAGGGGGTATTATCCGCCGCCACGTACTCATCGGATTCGCGAGTAAACCGACGGTACGGAAATCTTTTCCCGAGTGCAGGAGCTACCTATGAAGTTAAACCTGGAACGAGCTGGGGTGTTTTGTATAGCCGCCGCATCGAGCGCCCATCCTATGCATCGCTAAATCCATTTGAATGGCCTTTGGATGAACTCACCTATCAAAAGGGCAATGCTTTTTTGCTTCCCCAACGAACGGATAACCTCAAGTTTTCTTACACACATGCCTACCAGTTGACAATTTCATTTACGTACAGCTATGTCCATGATTTTTTCGCTCAAGTGACCGATACATTAGCAGGCAACCGAAATTTTTTAATGGAACGGAACCTAGCGGATCAACAGGTATGGAACTTGGGGATATCGTATCCAGTGCAAGTCACGAAAAATTGGCAGATGTATTGGAATGTCAATGCCTACCGCACTCAGTTTACCTCGGAGGATATTCGTTTTCGCGCAGTTCAAGCAAATGTGGTATCTATTTATGGTCAAAATACGTGGACTTTTCCCAAGAGCTGGAAAGCAGAGGTGTCGGGTTGGATGAGTACTCCTGGAATCTGGGGAGGTACATACGTTACGCGGAGTCAGGGTTCATTGGACGTAGCGGTACAGAAAGAAGTAGCCAAAGGAAAAGGAACGTTTCGAGCGACTTGGACGGATCTCTTTTTTACCTCTCCATGGCGAGGAGAAACGAGATTTGGAGGCATACGGATTCTAGGATCGGGAGGTTGGGAGAGTCGGGCGTTTCGGATTTCCTTCACTTACCAGGTTGGCAACAGCCAAGTAAAATCGGCTCGGCAACGCAACACCAGTTCAACCGAATCAGCAGATCGAATCTAATGGAAACGATTCAGGGCTTCATTCATGGAGGGTTAAATTTGGCAATTATTTGAAAAGTTATATTTAATAATTTAATTATCTAAGAAGGTAAACGGTAAATTTCATTGCAAGTTTTGACCCAATGATTGTACTTTTTCTAGAAGTGTTGTATTATTCTAATTTTATCATAGGATCGTGGAAGGAAGTTTGGGTTAGTAACATTTAGGTAATTGACACGTATTCAGTAAGTTCTGTATGTTTGCATCAACAAAGGTTTTCAGGAAGTCGTATTTAAGAAAAGACCGGTAGGTTTTGAGTACGTTCTGAGTCTTAGTAAAAAAATACAATTTTTTCCAACGAAAACAACCAAAGAAAATGATGAAAAAATCAATCATGATGTTAGCTACAGTGATCGGAGTATCGCTTGCTACCCAAACTTTTGCCAATGACATGCGGATTGTCGCGTTAGCGCGCCCAGCGTCGGATCTTCAGCTAGTGGCTGTGGAGGGCATGAAATTTAAGTTGACCGCAGACAAATTACAAAATAGATCATACGTAGCGATTAAATCACAGGACGGCGAAGTGCTTTTTAGCGAATTCGTGGTTACTCGGGAAGGTCGTTATGCTAAGGTATTTGATTTGTCAAAATTAACGGATGGTACGTACCTTTTTGTGATTGAGAACGGTTCTGAAAAATTAGAAAAGCCGTTTGTGATCGCTACGGAGGTAAAGCGGACCGTCGTTCCTGCCGGAAAGTAATCTTTCGTAGGCTTTCGCGTAAAACCTTTGTCTTGATGGGTTGGGAGTTCGCTCCCAGCCCATTCTTTTTTTAGGTAAATTGTGCGTACCTTTGCCCTCCAAATCGGATGAGATTATGTTTGAGAATTTACAGGATAAGTTGAACGGCGCGTTCAAAACGCTGAAAGGAAAAGGTCGGATTACGGACATTAACATTGCGGCGACGGTCAAGGAGGTTCGTCGAGCATTGATGGATGCTGACGTGAACTACAAAGTGGCCAAAGAAGTCACTGACCGTGTCAAACAAGAAGCATTGGATCGAAAGATCATGATTTCGGTTGAACCCGGCCAATTGTTTGTTAAAATCGTTCAAGAGGAGCTCACAGCCTTAATGGGGGGTACGGCTCAGTCTGTCAATATTAAAGGTAGCCCGGCAGTGGTTCTGATTGCCGGTTTGCAGGGGTCTGGTAAAACGACTTTTTCTGGGAAGTTTGCCAATTACCTCAAAAAACAAGGAAAACAGGTTATGTTGGTGGCTTGTGATATTTACCGTCCTGCGGCGATCACCCAGCTTCAAGTACTCGGCGAACAGATCGGTGTGGAGGTTTATGCGGAGCCGGAAAATAAAAATGCAGTCTCGATTGCCCAAAATGCGTTGGCTGAGGCGAAGAAGCGCGGTAAAAGTGTCGTCATTGTCGATACTGCTGGTCGTTTGGCTGTAGATGAGCAAATGATGCAGGAGGTGGAGCAAGTCAAAAAGGCGATTTCGCCTTCTGAGATTTTATTTGTTGTGGACTCGATGACGGGACAAGATGCGGTTAACACAGCCAAAACGTTCCATGATCGACTTGATTTCGATGGGGTCGTTCTTACCAAATTAGACGGGGACTCTCGGGGTGGTGCCGCTCTTTCCATCAAGGCAGTCGTGGAAAAGCCCATCAAGTTCATGAGTACAGGTGAGAAAATGGAAGATCTCGACATTTTCTATCCCGATCGTATGGCTAGCAGGATCTTGGGCATGGGGGACGTCATCTCTCTTGTGGAGAGAGCCCAACAAGCCTACGATGAAGACGAGGCCCGCAAGTTGAGCAAAAAAATGCGGGAAAATAAATTCGATCTCAACGATTTTCTTGCCCAATTGCAACAAATTAAGAAAATGGGAAATATCAAAGACCTGATGGGAATGATTCCCGGTGTGGGGTCGGCGATGAAGGACATTGACATTGATAACAACTCCTTTAAACCCATTGAGGCGGTTATCCAGTCCATGACACCAAAAGAAAGAGAAAATCCGGATATGATCGATGGTAATCGACGCAAGCGAATTGCCCTTGGGAGTGGAACCTCCATTCAAGAGGTCAATAACTTATTAAAGCAATTTGATCAGATGCGAAAAGTGATGAAGAAAATGAATAAGATGCAAGCCGGCGGACGAATGGGCCGGATGTTTGGTTAATTTACTTTCTTCGGATAAAAATAAAGTTGTACAGGCCCTTGCCCTCCGATTTCTGATAAAGTAAAAAATCCGGTTTGGGCTCTGTCGAAACAAATGGCCTCGCCTTGCGGCTCCCGAACATACGCCGGAGCCACATCGCGGGGCCTTTGCAATGCCTGCTCAATCGTTTCGTTTTCTCTCAGTCGCCAATAATAAACGGCATCGTAATTTTTTAAAAGTATTTCTTTGCCATCAACTGAAATATCCCCGCCTGTAAGAAATGGATATGGAAGTGTGAATAAAAATTGGGCGATATTCATCTGGTCCACTTTCTGAGGAAAAGGAATTTTATAGAGTCGAACGTTGAATTGCCGCTTGGTGAGGATGTATAAATCTCGAGAGGAGGGATCAATCATTAAAGTTTCCGCATCATACGATCGATTGTCTGAGTATTGAAATCGTAGGGTTTCCACGGACTGAATCTTGCCTCCCTTTTGCCTTGGTTCAGGGAATCGATAAATTTCATAGTCGGGATACTGTTCCAGATTATCCCCAATATTTCCGAGGTAAATATAAGAAGTCCCGCTGGTTGGGCCCGGACCTACCGCAATGTCCTCCCAATCTCGATTTTGTATCGGTAACTCCCAAAAACTATCGTAACCTCCCGTTGGGCTGATCAAATGCAAATGGTTGGGCCGAGAACTATTGTCTTCATGAGTAAACAAGAAGTTGGGAAAGTTTTGACTAGGTGCAATGCCAGAGGCTTCCTGAAGTTGCGTGTTGTCAAGCGGGAAGACTTTGGGTTCAAGAAAAGAAGTCATATCGACCGGTTTTGGGTCATTTCCACCCAATAGGAAACAACTTTGCGTGATTCCCATCAACATTAGCCAGCTGACTACCTTTTTAATCATAATCTATCGAACAAGTTACATGTAAAACTAAATGAAACCAAGAAAAGAAAGAGTTAATTGGACGGAAGAAATGTCAAACTAACAGGCTTGGCAATGGACCGGTAACTGGACTGAAATGTCAATAAACCCGTCTCCATATCTCGTTGAAAGATATCAATGGAGTCACTATCCTGGTTTGCAACCAGAATACTTCTTCCAGAGGGAGAAATAGCGAAATTGCGAGGGGTTTTTCCAATCACTGGAATCTGAGCGATGGCCTTGAGTTTTCCAGTTTCTTTATCTACCGCAAAAAGGCAAAGGGTATCGTAGAATCGATTCGATACATATAAAAATCGGCCGTCGGGAGAAAAATGAAGATCTGCCGAGGCATGCTTACCAGAAAATCCAGCGGGTAAAGAACTAACCTCTTGAATAAAAGTTAGTTGACCGGGTTGGTAAGCATAAACCGAAACTTGGCCTGTGAGTTCTTGAACTACATACAAGCGTTTTCCTGACGGATCAAAACGGGTGTGCCGCGGGCCGGATCCTGGCGATAAGACGACACTACTCTTCCCAGGAGTGGCCCTCCCTGTAACGGCATCAAAGGTGTAATGTTTCAGGGAGTCGGTCCCAAGATCTGCAACAAAAATATCCTGATTGGTTGGTGAAAGAGTAATCGAGTGGACATGGGGCTTTTCTTGTCTCGCTTGATTAGGTCCTTTTCCCGTATGTTGCCAAGTTTGATGGGCAGGAAGTGCCTCACCCAAGGGGCCAATGGGTAAAATACTCCAATTACCTCCCCCATAATTTCCAACAAAGAGCCATCGACCTGTTTTATCCATCGTCAGATGACAGGGGTAATCCCCTTGGGAAGATACACGAGACTGCGTGAAAAGTTTTTTTCCTCGTTTGGCTAGTGTTACTACTTCGCCGACGGGTCCAATTTCTGAGACAGCATAAAGAAAGGGGAGGCTTTGAATGACGAAAGAAGGATTATGAATCCCCTTTTTGGAAGAAATCGCCTTCAATCTTCCTGTCGACTCATCGAAATCCACTAAATATACACCTGATTGACGTGCTGAGGCATACGACCCAACTACCACCTGCTGAGCGAAAAGAGGCATGGAAAAACTTAGCAGAACAAGGAGAAGTAAACGCATGGGGTCAGGAATAGGTCGAGATTCAGGCAGTAAAGATGGGAAAAATAAATGGAAAAAATGGGGATGCGCGGAACTTTGGTATCTTTGTGCTTTCATCACTCAAAGGACAATATGAGTTCGGACCGGTACATGCAACGGGGCGTTTCTGCCGCTAAAGAAGATGTTCATCAAGCCATTTCCACGTTGGATAAAGGCCTTTTTCCTAAAGCTTTCTGTAAAATTTCTCCCGACTGGCTGGGCCAAGATCCGGAGTATTGCAACATCATGCATGCAGATGGTGCCGGAACCAAGACGTCATTAGCCTACATGTATTGGAAAGAAACAGGGGATTTGTCGGTTTGGAAAGGCATTGCTCAAGACTCCATCATCATGAATACTGACGACTTACTATGCGTAGGAGCCGTTGGGCCTATTCTGATGTCATCGTCGATCGATCGAAATAAATACAAAATCCCGGGGGAAGTCATCTCAGCGCTGATTGAAGGTGGAGAGGAAGTTCTGGCTAATTTGCGGGCTCATGGTGTCGAAATCCACTCAACAGGTGGTGAGACCGCCGACGTCGGCGATTTGGTTCGAACCATCACGGTCAATACCACTGTCATTGGGCGCATGAAGCGATCGGATGTGATCTCCAATGATCGAATTCAGCCGGGTCATGTTATCGTGGGTTTGGCTTCCTATGGACAAGCCACGTACGAAGATGCATACAATGGTGGGATGGGGTCCAATGGATTGACCTCGGCGCGCCACGACGTTTTGCATGCCTCCTATGCCACCCAATTTCCGGAAAGTTTTGATGCTGAAATGGGAAGCCACCTAGCCTATGTGGGGTCAAAAAAACTCACAGATACCCTAGACGTTACCTATACTCTACCCTCAGGTCAAGTAAAGTCAGAACAGGTGACAGTTGGTCAACTGATCCTTTCCCCCACGCGTACCTATGCGCCTGTGGCCAAAGCCATCTTGGAAAAATTGCGGTCTGTTATTGGTGGCATGGTCCATTGTTCTGGAGGCGCCCAAACCAAGGTATTGCATTTTATTGAAAACCTACACATCATTAAAAATAATCTTCTGCCGATTCCTCCCTTGTTTACCTTAATTCAACAGGAAAGTGGCACCGACTGGCGTGAGATGTACCGGGTATTCAATATGGGACATCGACTGGAAATATACCTTCCAGAGGCTCATGCCCAAGAGGTAATCGATATCTCGAAATCGTTCGGTATCGATGCCCAAATCATTGGTCGGGTAGAAGCCTACGAAGGGAAAAAAGTGACGATTGAAAGTCCCGTCGGATCTTTTGAATATACCCACTAAGGTAGCCCCCGCCAGTTGCGCCCGAATTTAACGACTGTGGAAAAAAGTTACTTTTTTTGAATTTACCCTCCATGTCGTTTAGTCGAAGGGTAAAACCTCCGGATAACTTGGCAACCGTTCGGTACTCCAGCCCCATCGGGGCGCGTTGTTCCAGCCTATCCAATAACATGACCGACTGACTTTATGCAGGCCGCACAGACGGTATGCGAGGGTTTGTGTCGATCCCCTAGCTCTGGAGGGCTGGGGGAGGCGATTCGGCACTGTGGGTGCCAGACAAAGAGCAAGGTAACAGCTTGGCCAACCTAATTCCCAACCGTTTGGTACTCCAGCCCCAGCGGGGCGCGTTGTTCCAGCCTATCCAATAACATGACCGACTGACTTTATGCAGGCCGCACAGACGGTATGCGAGGGTTTGTGTCGATCCCCTAGCTCTGGAGGGCTGGGGTAGGCGATTCGGCACAGTGGGTGCCAGACAAAGAGCAAGGTAACAACTTGGCCAACCCAATTCCCAACCGTTCGGTACTCCAGCCCCATCGGGGCACTTTGTTCCAGCCTATCCAGTAACATGACCGAGTGGCTTTATGCAGGCCGCACAGACGGTATGCGAGGGTTTGTGTCGATCCCCTAGCTCTGGAGGGCTGGGGGAGGCGATTCGGCACTGTGGGTGCCAGACAAAGAGCAAGGTAACAGCTTGGCCAACCTAATTCCCAACCGTTTGGTACTCCAGCCCCAGCGGGGCGCGTTGTTCCAGCCTATCCAATAACATGACCGACTGACTTTATGCAGGCCGCACAGACGGTATGCGAGGGTTTGTGTCGATCCCCTAGCTCTGGAGGGCTGGGGTAGGCGATTCGGCACAGTGGGTGCCAGACAAAGAGCAAGGTAACAACTTGGCCAACCCAATTCCCAATCGTTTGGTACTTCAGCCCCAGCGGGGCAACCCGTTTGTAGATTACATCAGGAAATGTTTGAATCCAAGCTCCGTAGGAGTGGCCCGTTGAGATCAAATAGGTTAGCGATTCCACGTGCAAAACATGGAGGGGGCGGGGGTTATATGACGAGTTTTTCCCCCTGGTAGCTTCTATATGGGGAGGCCGGGACGCAGCCCAACCTCCCCAATGTAATACACATGGTACGAATGTCTCTCTATTTGGATTACTTTTTAGTCCGCCCCCATGTGAAATACGAATTGACGATCAACCCATGGTTGGTTTGGAAATAATTTCTTCCTAAAATCTCACGTCCAAACTGAAGAGTCTGGTTCAAATACCCGCCCTCTAACCGAAACTTGGGCGAAAAGGTATATCCCACCAAAAGAGCCAAACGATTTTGGTCAAACACGTTTTCCCCTACATTCTTCCCAAACTGAACCATCACTTCATTGTAAGCTGCGAGGTAAGGGGCATTCGGTCCAAACGATTTTTGGGCGCGCAGCATATACCGAAGTCGGTGGGTTAGCGGAAATACATCCTCCGTTTCTTCGCTTGGACTGGAATAACGACCTATCCATCGTTGTTCCAACATGTACCGGTGTGAAAGTTGAACCGTACCTATGCTTTGGCTCACAGTGGCCATTTGGTAGGTTCGGTGCTCGGTGAAGGATCGCCCTAAGGAATTCAAAGGAAGTAAGCCGTAATTGGCGGTTTCAATGTAGGCGTATCCGGCTCGAAGTTGGACATTGCTGGACGCTTGGTAATTGATCCCCACGCGAGTTAGCTCTTGTTGTCGATCCTGAATTAGGTTGTCCCGACGCCACTGGAATTCAGTGTGGGCACTGAATTTATCGGTCAGGCGGATCGTTCCAAAGTAATTATACCAACCAATGTTGTTGGTTTCTGAAAGACGCCCTTGCGCCCAGACAGATAGAGAGCCCCCTAAGAAAAGGGCTGAAAGGAGTACTTTTTTCATGATTTGTAGACAGAACATTAAGTAATCCTTATACGAATTGTCGTATGAATTTGTTATTCTAAATGGCTATTTTTTCTTGTTCTACATATCTTTTGAAGTACCATAAGGCCAGGAAGGTCAGTATGGCCGAGGCCAGCGTGCCGTAGATCGGGATTTGCTCCATTTTTTCTAATTCAGGACTCACCTTTTTGAGATGAATGAGGTACATCACCAATACCGCCAATCCATTATTGAAGATATGCCCCGCAACAGCTACCCAGAGATTGCCTGTCCAGTAATAAAAATAGCCAAACATAGCCCCTAGGAACAACCGCGGGAAAAAGCCATAAAATTGAAAGTGGATAGCGCTAAAAATAAAAGCGGAGAGCCAAATGGCAGCGTGGGCATTGCCGATTCCAAGCTGAAGTTTCCGTTGCAATAATCCTCTGAAAATGAGTTCTTCGCCGAAACCAGCGATCACGGCAATGACAAGGAAAGCAAGTAGGAATTGACCGAAGGAGTCGTAGGTGGTAAGAAATCCGGTCAAGTCGGCCAACCGATCTTCCATGGAGCGCATGTAATTTTCAATGGATTGTAAACTGGAGGGCAATTTCATTTGCTCGTTGGTTGCTTGAACCCACGAGGAGAATGGCAAGGAAATGATGTGAATCAGGTAAACAAATAAGAAAATACCAGGGGAAGGATTGCGGTACGCATTGAAATCTTGAAACGGTCGTTTTTCGATGAATTTCCAGTAGGCTAGACCCGCTAGGGTAAACATAATGAGGGAGGCCATTCCTTGGGAGAAGATCATGGCGTACCACCCATTGGGATGCTGGCGTAAGGTAGTACCAAGATCTTGGAAATCCTGAAAGGTAAGATCGGTCATCCAGATCATTCCGATCGATCCAATCACATTACCGAGAACCATCCCAATCAAAATAAAGCCGAATAAGATCAGCAGAGAGGAAAATACAGGGCTGTTGTCGGGTCTCGATGAGTTTTGGGGAAATAGCATAGATTGTGGTGAAAATAAGCTTCAAGTATAGGGAATTCAGGTTTTTTCTCCAATAAAAATACGTTGAACGGTTCAATGCGGGTGGATTATCACGGAAAGCAACGAATAATCCGTAATTTTGCATTTCGATAATGAAAGAATATGGCAAAGATAGGATCAATCGATTTAGGTGATTTCCCTTTACTACTCGCGCCCATGGAGGACGTGAGTGATCCCCCTTTTCGGCAAGTTTGTAAAGAGAATGGTGCCGATATGATGTACACCGAATTCATTTCCTCGGAGGGGTTGATCCGCAATGCCGCTAAAAGTACGCAGAAACTCGATATTTTTCCCTACGAAAGGCCCATTGGAATTCAGCTTTTTGGAAGCGATGTGGATACGATGGCTGCCTGTACTGAGATTGCCACGCATGTACAGCCCGATCTAATTGATATCAATTATGGGTGTCCGGTCAAAAAAGTGGCCTGCAAGGGTGCCGGTGCCGCACTTCTTCAGGATATACCCCTCATGGCGCGCATGACCGAGGCCGTGGTGAAGGCCACTCATCTCCCCGTGACGGTAAAAACTCGGCTAGGCTGGGATGAATCGACAAAGAATATTGTGGATGTCGCTGAACGACTACAAGATGTGGGGATTCAGGCCCTAACCATCCATGGCCGGACCCGCGCCCAACTCTACAAAGGAGAGGCAGATTGGTCGTTGATTGCCAAAGTGAAAGAAAATCCACGCATCCACATTCCTATTTTTGGGAACGGCGACATCGACTCACCGGAAAAAGCTGTCCTGTACAAAAATCGGTATGGGGTAGATGGCATCATGATTGGCCGGGCCAGCATTGGGTATCCCTGGATTTTCAATGAAATCAAACATTATGTCCAGACCGGAACGCATTTGCCGTCTCCTACCATGGCCCAACGCGTAGAGGCAGCCCGCAAGCACTTGGCCTTTTCGATCGAGTGGAAAGGGGAGAGATTGGGCATTTTGGAAATGCGTCGGCATTATGCCAATTATTTCCGCGGTCTCCCCAACTTCAAAGAGTACCGCATGAAATTGGTTCAATCCTTGGAACAAGATGAGCTTTTTGCGTTGTTGGATGACGTCCTCCGAGTTTTTGACGGATACGTGCTTGAAAGCAAGGCAACGCAGGTCCAATACAACGGTGTCGATTAAATCAACGCATCCGCAATTTTACGGTCGTTGGCGAGGCGTGGTACTTTATTCTGTCCACCCAGTTTTCCTTGCGAGCGCATGTAGGTAATGAAGGCTTGGGGGGATAGCGATGTCACGACCAATGGCCGCAGTATGCTGCCTACGATCAAATCTTTGTAGTACACGTTCAATTCCACCATTTTCTGGTCTAGAGCAGCTGCAAACGCCGGAAGGTCGCTTGGTGGCGTAGCAAACTCAATCAGCCATTCGTGGTAGGGGAGGCCTTCTTTTGGCGTCACTTGAGGAGCCACGGTGAACTCCGTGATTTCGGTCTCTGGAAATAATCGACAAGCATGCGCCATGGCTTTTTCTACTTCTTCGCCGATGACATGCTCCCCAAAGGCCGAGATAAAGTGTTTGATCCGGCCAGTTACCAAAAGCCGATACGGGTCTTTGGACACAAACTTGACGGTATCGCCAATGGAGTATCCCCAAAGCCCAGCATTTGAATTGATGATCAACGCGTAGTTTTTGCCTAATTCGACTTGGTCGATGGTCAAGCGCGTGGGATTTTCGTTGAAATACTCGTCTGCTGGAATGAATTCGAAAAAGATCCCGGTATGGCAAAGCAGTAAAAGGCCTTCCTCGGTTTGGGTGTCTTGGTAGGCGATGAATCCTTCAGAGGCAGGGTATAATTCCACCGAATCAATTCTTCGACCAATGCTTTCAAATAATTTGGCTCGATAGGGTTCAAAGTTGACGCCTCCATAGACAAAAACATCGAAGGTGGGAAAAACCTCTTGGATGGTTTTCCCTGTCCGGGCTTGAATCCGATCAAAATACATCTGGACCCACGGGGGAATCCCAGAAATGAGTCCCATCGGCTGATTGATGGTTTCATCGATGATCCGCTCTAGTTTTTCTTCCCAGTCTTCTATGCAATTGGTTTCGTAGCTAGGCAGTTGATTGCTGCGTAAATAACCAGGCACGTGATGGTTGGATATCCCGGATAAACGGCCGGTATGAATACCCGCTTTTTGATCTAACTTGGGGCTGCCGGAAAGAAAAATTAGTTTCTGATCCAAAAACTGCGATTTGCCTGTCTCATGGACGTAGTTTAATAGGGCATTTCGGGCCGAGTCAATGTGGTTATGAATGGATTCCTGTGTAATGGGAATGTACTTCACGCCGGAGGTGGTTCCGGATGTCTTGGAAAGGTACAGGGGTTTTCCGGGCCAAAGGACATCGGATTCGCCGGTGAGAAGTCGGTCAAAGTAAGGGCGTAGACCCTCATAATCTCGGATGGGCACCGCGGCCTTGAAGTCCTCGTAGGTTTTAATATCTTGAAAACCGTGATCTCGGCCAAACGCCGTTTGTTGGGCTCCACGAACCAGGTTCTGGCGCCAGGTTTCTTGCACAGCTCCCGCTTGCATCATCCATTTTTTCTGCTGTGCGACCACGTACGCCGCGAAAGGTTTGCTGAGTATTGACCGAATTCCCATTTTTTTCCTGTTCAAAACGATTGGCAATATACAAAAAAGGATTGGGGTAGCTTCGTTCTGCGCGAAAAGTCGGGTTGATGCTGGCGGTGGAGCTGGTTGAATCAGGTTCTGGATGAGTTTGTGATTTTCCCAACCTTGGTGATAAAAATATAGGGAGTGCAAATACCTCCTAAATCGGAATTGAAACCCCACAACCCAACACAGGCTTACATCGCTGTTCCGCTTCGCTACACGCGTTTAAGCCTTATATGTTAGTGGCTGGGCTTCTAAATTGTCTTCGCCTTATCAATAGTCTTTTTTACTTTGTCAATGTCAGAAATTAGCTTTATGATTTCGGGGTCAATCCAAGTCAGTAAGTTGATTAAAGATTTGTAGACTTCTAATGTATCTGTAAAATCGATGTTGTTTCCTTTAAAGCAAATGGGCTCATTATGGTTAATTCTGTTTCTGAAACGTCTAACTTTATCCAATTGATCTTTTACTTCTTTCCTTCCGTGTCCAGCAGGTAATGACTGAAATATTTGTATCGGTTTTCCTTTTAATAAACGATAATGGTGAACTTCAAATAAGTCTGTCCAAAAGCCTAGAGTTTGCTCTGCAATAATTTTACCGCTTGTAATTGGTGTTCCCGTTTTTAAAAGTCGCTTTTCTGCTCTATTGATTTCTCTTTTTAAAAAGTCATTTGTTTTTTGCTGTCCGGTTCGTTTGTATGTAAATCTTAAAGAAGGGTTAGACATAAAACCTGTTTTCTGATTAATTATCCAGTCAGAGTCGGTAAAGTGAGAGGTTAAGATGTCATTGAGTCTATTTCGTAAAATAACTTCAAAAATCCCGAGTAATGGATGAAACGCTTGTGAAGTTTTAAGATTTGCCTTGTATAGCTTAACTGCTTTACTTGTCGAGTTACTGGACGCAAGTAAATACCGATGTACCCTCGCCGCTGAAAAATATTGTCTAAAGTCTCTGAATTTCATTTTTTATTTTGCGAATTCAACAAATATAGTTAATTTAGTGTTGTGATGCTTGGTCAAGCCTCTTGTCCTCAGATAACGTAACCAAGTCAAAGAATTAAGGCCTATCAGAAATGATGGGTCTTTTTTTATGTTGGATACTGTAGTCATAGCCTTGGAACTAACGTTTTGCCGCTTGGTGCAGGCAGGGTTTTTAACCACTAAACTTTCTGCGAAGAACTGAACTTCAAATATAGCATTTTCCTGTCCGACGAAGCACGAGCCCCCTGCTTGCGTATAGGTGATGTAGGCGTATGTGCTTTACTTTCCACTTATTAAATAGTTGTTTACACTTATTTTCAAAAAGTCTAGTTTACTAAAATCATTTGCTTTTGCTAGTCTAATATTAAATGAGTCTATGTTTCGACTAGCTATGCCAAATAAATGCTCTATTTTGCACTTAAAATACTTTACTAAATATTTTCCAGGTATGTGCTTAAAAATGTCTTTTATATTTTTTATACTGAATAATTTCTTTATTTTTTGAATCTGGGATTTAAGTGTAAACCTTTTGTCTATTGCCTTGAGTTTATTCTCTATATCAAGCTTGTATTTATTAATTTCAGAATTTTTTAGGCAAATCACATTATTTAGTTGTACAAACCTTTCAGGTGGTAGCGATGTATTTTGTAAACCTAACCCTTTGTACTGTACTAATAAATGAAGTAATGTTAACTCGAAGAATGTTTTACCACATTCATTGAGTGTATTGTCAAACTTAAAATTTGTATTTATTTCTCTTTTCTTAATCTTAGGTTTTTCATCAATAATGTACTCCTTTATAGCTTCTTCATCTAAAAGGTAATTTTCAATTGAATATTCGTTCAAGTAAAAAAGATTATTCTGAATTACTTTCTTTTTTAATAAGTCATCAAAATCTTTATCAACAATAAAGATTTTCTTTTTATCGCCAATATGCCTTTTTGATTTTTCTAGAACATTATCTTTTCCATTTAATGGAAATATTTTTTCAAGCCGTATTTCTGGAAAAAGCTTTTTTAATATTGAGTAATAAAAATTCTCTTGGTCTTCATCTTCAATGTAAAAATTGACATCATTAAATTGCGTATAAAATATGTCAATCCCTTTAAGGAAAGCGTCTGATTTTTTTGGTATACTTTGTTCAATTGTTATCATATTCAATCATTATAAGGAAGAAGTACTTTACAATAATCTACATTGCTTCCAACTATTATGGGTGAATGAGTTGCAATGATAATTTGGGTGTTTTTTGGTGTAAGTGTTTCAACAGCTTTCAAAAAATCTTCTTGCCATTTAGGGTGCAGAGAAAGTTCAGGTTCATCAATGATAAATATTGTACCTGATTTGTTGTGAAATTTAAGATAGGTAAACAATATCAAGATTTGTCTTTCACCCGATGATAAGGTCTTTATATCTCTGTCTTTTGAAAGAATTTTACCGTCTTTATCTAAAACATTGAATATTAGTTCCGACAATGCTTTTTGAAAAGATAGTTGCTTGGCTGAATCGGTTAAGAAATTATTTACAGTCTCTAAATAGGTTTTAATGTCAGAATAATAGTCTTGAGATTTTCTTTCAAAAACTTCAAATTCTTTAATTAAATCTTTTAACTTTTTAAACTGACTAATGTTAGATAAATAAAGCAAGGTAAATCTTTCTTTATCATTGCTCTTCTCCGCCTTTGCAATTATTGCCTTTAGGTGGTTAAAATAATTTTCAATTTTTACAAGTGATGGGTCTTTTCTTTTTGATTGTCTTTGTAATTTGCTTTCTGACATTGTTTCCTTAAAAAATGTTTCAACCTTTTTATGCAAGTTTTCAATTTGCTCTAAAGAAATGTTGGAAGCACTCTCTAATTCTTTTAATGTGTCAATTGTTATTTCGTCAAATGCTGAAAGTATGATTTTATTGTTTAAAGCACGATTTAATTCTACAATTTTACTCTTGTAGATACTATATTCTCGATTGGCTAATCTTCTTACTTCGTCTAAAGGTGAAACTCTGCCTGAATTATCTTTTTTAACAAGTCTTTGAAGAACTTCATCTTGGTATAAAACGGCTTCATTTTTTTCTTCAGTAAATAAATATCTATCTAATCCAATAACCATTGGTTTTGGAAGTTGATTAAAAACTAAAGCCCAAGTTTCCGTTTCTTCTTTATCAGGACCTAATCCTATATATTCAGAATAATATCTTTCCTTTTGGGATTCATTTTGAGTTAATCTTGAAGTCGGAATTTTTAATCTAACTGTTAATGGGTGATATTCTATTTCCTGTGTTATGTTTTTGATTTTGTAAGTCAATAGCTTAGAATCTTGAGAAACTTCGACTATGTAATCTGTATTATTATATTCGAATAGTAATTCCAAACTTTCAAACTCTGTCACACACAAATGCGGAAGTGATGGTGTTAATATCCAATTAACTATATTTAGGATACTTGTTTTCCCGGAACCATTAATTCCTACCAACAAATTAATGTTATCTTTAAAATCTATTGTCTTGTACAAGTAGCCATAAAGCTTGTTTATTATTAAAGTCTTTGCTTTCATATTGTTTTTTTTAATTGTCAGTTGTTATTTTTAGTATTACGCACAACGATTGTATAGACGCCATAAAATCGCTCTACGGCGTCTATATCCCAATTGGAGAAGAGGTCTTACCCAACAGAATACCACTTCTAACTCTATCCAAATGTATCCAAAATGCATTGGATGTCCAAATGAACTGTAGCCTTGTAGGATGATTCAAGAGAAGTTTATTCATGATCTTCAACCATTCTAAATTCAATTCACCCTCCCCCTTGGGTTGGTGTTGTAGGCTACTGAGAGGGAATGATAGCACCTTGTTTGGCTTTCAGATCGAAAGCACCTGAAATGAAATTCCCCTTCCCATTTGGATATAATCACCGGACAAACATCAGACTTCCTGGATAATTCAATCTTATGTTAACTGATCCTTTACCACATCAAGTACCACTTGGGCCTTGAACCAGATGAAAATTTGCATTTTGTGTACTTGTTTATAAGGTCAATTTTAATCGTTTTTTCTTAACCCAACCTCTGGTCCCGTTTGGAGAGTATGATAGTTGACATCCTCCACACTTCATTTTTATTTCAGGGCTTGACCACCTCCAAAAAACTTCGTAATTTAAATCAAACATTCGGTAGCTATGCGTCAGGTATTTGTATCCAAATTTGGTTGGGAGGTGTACATTCCCGTTTTTTTGATTGTCGCGGCCGTAACTGTCGGGATTACCTACGATGTGACGGATGACACAAGCCGTCGATATACCTACCTGCTCATGGGAGGGCTGCAAGGTTTGTTGATTCAACCCTTCATCGGCACTAGCTACACCCTGGAGGGGAATCAGTTGAAGGTGGTCTGTTCCTTTTTGTATCGTCGGACGTTTGATTTGACGGAATTAATCCAGATTGAAAAAACAAATTCTTGGACTTCCGCCCCCGCCCCTTCCCTCGATCGCCTAGAGCTTACGTTTCAAGGGGGCCAAACATTGGTGATCTCTCCGAAAGACCAAGCAGGTTTTCGGCAAGCTGTTCACTCTTTTTTATCTTCCGGAACTAAAGATAAAAAGTGAGCGTTCACTCACTATGGAAATATCAGAGCGGCAATTGGAAATCATTGAGGCGGCCAGCGGACTGTTGACTCGGCAGGGATTGATGGGTTTAACGATCAAGAACCTAGCCAAGGAAATGGAGTTTTCTGAAAGTGCGATTTACCGGCATTTTGCGAGCAAAGAAGAGATTATTGTGACCATGCTGACTTATTTGCGGGTGGATATGCAAGGGCGGTTGGCGCAGGCATTACAATGCTCAACACATCCAGTGGATCAATTGAGAGCTGTTTTTGCCAATCAATTTGATTTCTTTGCACGCCATAACCATTTCGTGATCATCATTCTCTCGGAAGGGCTTCTGGAGTATACCGAGGCCGTTCAACAGGCCCTACTCAGTTTGGTCTTAACCAAAAAGGCAATTCTGGATGATATAGTGGAGCGTGCCCAAAAAGAGGGAATTTTTAGCTCCGACTATTCCACCGAATTTCTGACTCACACCATCATGGGCACGTTTCGGTTGCTCATGCTAAAATGGCGCATGGCAGGATTTAGTTTTAACTTGCCCGAAATGGGTAATTCCATGCTCGATCAAACCCTCGCGCTCCTTCAATCAAAACCCTAAAACCAACATACTCTTTTCACCCATTTTTCTTTTACTCATGAAGTTAGTAAGTATTCACAAACAACTGGTACTAGCCGTTTCTTTTGGGATAGGCATGGGGAGTTGCGGATCCTCTGACGAGGTGGCCCAGCCGATTCGGCAGGACATTACAGAAACTATTTTTGCTTCTGGCGAGCTAGAGGTGGACGATGCGTATTTTCTGGTGGCTCAGGTGGAAGGGTACCTCCAAGATGTACGATTTCGCGAAGGAGACGAGGTACAGCGGGGTGATGTTTTTGCGGTGGTAGACAATCAAGTCAACGAAGTGGCCAATCAAAACGCTCAAAGGCAATGGGAGTTGGCTCAAGAGAATGCCGCGATTTCGGGACCTACCCTCCGGCAGATTGCAGCCAATCTCTCTTCAGCCGAGCAGAAAGTTGCCTTCGATTCGCTCCAGGCGATTCGATTTCGTCGCTTGGCCCAAACGGAGGCTGTCGCCAAAATAGAGGTAGAAAAAGCAGATTTGGCCTATCAAGCGTCTCGAAAAGCAAAAGAAAGTATAGTTGAGCAATACAAAGCAGCCAAATTAATCGCCGATCAGCAGGTGATCACCCAACGCAATCAAGCTCAAATCAATCGGGTGATCCAACAATACAACCAGATCAAAGCTCCTACAGGAGGGAGGGTTTGGCAGGTACTTAAAGAACCAGGCGATTATGTTCGACGAGGCGATCTTATAGCCCGCATCGGGAAGTCAGAACAACTTTATGCTCGTTTGGCGGTGGATGAGGGCAGCATAGCCAAAGTAAAAGTTGGCCAACAGGTTTGGATTCGGCTTAACACCCATCCTGATTCGGTAGCCGAGGGGGTCGTTTCCGAGATCGCCCCGCTCTTTGATCCCGCTAAACAAGCCTACACGGTCAAAGTAACCTGGAAAGGCAAAATTCCGATTGAAATCATCGGCACCCAACTCGAAGCCAATCTATTGGTTCAAAAGCGTTCCCAAGTTTTGGTGATTCCCCGCAGCTATTTGGGCTATGGGCAAAAAGTATGGAAGGAAGGAGAGCCGGAGCCTACGGCCATTCAAATCGGATTTGTATCCGACGAATGGGTGGAAGTGACCGGAGGGCTATCGGAATCGGATCGCTTGGTACGTCAAAAACGATAGGTCATGAAAAAAGTACATCATGCTATTACTTCCGAGATTTCCAAGGCGTATGTGACCACTCGGATTCGACTTACACTCGTAGCGGCTGTTGGGGTGATGATCGGAATCGCTGTATTTATATTCTTGAACTCGATGATGCGTGGATTTGAACGCTCCTCCATGGCGACGGTGTTCAAAACAATGCCTCATTTGCGAATTTTCAAAGATGATCGGGTGAGTCGGTCCTTGATTGAAAAGGATCAAGGTCGAGAGGTCGTGTTGATCAATCCGAAAGTCGTGCCTCAGGATAATCGTTTGGTCAATCCTGAACAAATCATGGCGGCGCTTCGCCAACACCCAGATGTCACGGTGGTAACGGCGGAGGTTTCGGTTCCGGTGTTTTACCAAAATGCCCGAGCCCAAATCAATGGAATGGCGACCGGTATCATTCCGGAGGAGGCAGATCAAATGTACCATATATCAAGTTTCTTGGTGGAGGGCACATGGCATGGTTTAGAAACGTATCCGAATGGCATTCTTTTGGGTAGTCAATTGGCTGAGAAAATGAATGTCCGGACGGGGGATCAGGTATCTTTGGTATCTTCTCGGGGGGTGAACAAGGTTTTTCGGGTAGTTGGTATTTTTGAAACGAATAACGCCCAAGTGGATCAAACCAAAAGTTACATTCATCGATCCATGGCCCAGCAGTTATGGAAGGAGAGTCGGTCGTACATAACCGATATCGGCGTCAATGTAAAAGATCCCATGGGCGCTGGCCGGTATCAATCGGTATTCTCTGCGATTTCGGGCTATCAAGCAGAAGATTGGGAAACCGCCAACGAGCAAATCATGGCCGCCAATAAGATGAGGAAAAGCATCGCCGGAGTGATCTCCATGACCATTTTGTTGGTGGCTGGCTTTGGTATTTACAATATCCTGAACATGACGGTCTCGCAAAAGATGAATGAAATTGCGATTTTGAAAGCCATGGGGTTTAAAGGGGGAGATGTCATCCGAATCTTTGTTCAGCAGGCACTCACCATTGGGGTAATTGGCGTGGTGTTGGGAATTTTGATGGCCTTGCTTTTGGTGAAGGCCCTCCAAGGGGTGTATATCGGCGGGGATATCGGGTATTTTCCTATCCAATATGAGCCCGAGATGTTTTTTCGCGGCGTTTTATTTGGCTTGCTGGTTACTTTTTTGGCTGGGTACATTCCCGCAAGAAAAGCAGCCCAGGTAGATCCAGTCAGTATTTTTAGAAAGTAAAACATGAAAAAATTAGTTTCCCCCACCTTATTAGAAACTCAAGGAGTCATCAAGTATTTTCATGAACCTGAGACATTCCAAGTACTTCGTGATATCACGTTCTCTGTCCAAAAAGGAGAGTTTTTAACGATGGTTGGTAAGTCAGGCAGCGGGAAGTCGACCCTCCTGTATTTGTTATCCACGATGGATACCGACTACGAAGGGGCTATTTGGATTGACCAAGAGAAAGTCACAGGGGCCACTCAGGACCGTTTGGCTGAGATTCGTAATGAAAAGATCGGATTCGTATTTCAATTTCACTATTTGTTGCCGGAATTCACCTGTTTAAAAAACGTTATGATTCCGGCACTGAAATTAGGGCGTTTAACTCGGGAGGAAATTGAGCACCGCGCCTATGAAAAGTTAGCCTTGTTAGGATTGAGGGATCAAGCCTTGAAACCCGCCTCCAAGCTTTCTGGTGGACAACAACAGCGGGTAGCTATCGCCAGGGCGTTGATCAACGACCCCGTGTTGATCATGGGAGATGAACCCACCGGAAACCTGGATAGCAAAAATGCCCAACGTGTGTTTGACATCTTCAAACAACTGTCAGTGGAGTATCAACAGACGATTGTGGCGGTAACCCATGACCAGGATTTCGCAAAAGCCTCGGACCGAACCATCGAAATGCGGGATGGCCAAATTTGGGCTTAACCCTCTTGAATAATCTCGGTGCTTTCCACAAAATCACGGTATTGCAAAACCGGGACAAACTGCTGTTGCGTTCGGTACTGAAGGACCATGAATACAAGAAACAGGGAGATGAGGAAGGATTGAAGTACCACAATGAATAACGCCGAGCTCAGCGTGGAGGCCCACCCGGGGCTGGCATTGTTCATCCATTTCATGAAGAGCACCACACAGATGACCAAGATGGAGGTAAACGACATAGCAACGGTGAAGATCAGTATCCGGACGGCTGTGACATCAATCAAAACCGAAATAGTACTCAACCCGTGCAATACCAAGGAAACGAAGTTCATTTTACTTTCCCCAGCCAGCCTTTTGCCTCGTTCTAAGGGAATATGGCTGTAGGGAATTTTAGATTTGATTACGCCACCTGGAAAGTTATTCCATATTTCCGACACACGCACCAGGTTTTGAAGATTTCGCTGGGGAATGAGAGAGAAATTCCCAAACGTGATGACCTTGCCTGTGAGCATCCGAAACAAAAACTTATATACAGCATAGAACAGCTTGAATACAATCGTTTCATGGCGTTTGGTTCTTTGGGCGAAGATTACCTGCTTAGGCTGGATTTGAGACGCCTGAATTAAGGTAGGGATATCTTTTGGGGCGTCTTCGCCGTCGGCATCCAGTACAATCACGTGGTCGGCGGAAACTTCTTTCGCTATGAAGGACAATCCAATGGCGATGGCTCTTTGATGCCCTAAATTTCGGTAAAGTCGAATGACCTGAACTTGTTTTCCCTCAAACCGCACCAATTCCGGTTGATCCATACTCGAGCAGTCATCCACGATGACTAGAGCGGATTCGGATAAAATGGACGCAGGAACATCTCGATTGATTTGCTGAATCAGGAGATTCAAGGCATCCCAATCGTTGTATTGTGGAATTAACAGAACATAGGAAAAGTGCATACCAAGTGAATCGGAGTCGAGACTTTTAAAAGAAAGTTTGACAAAGAAACACAAAAAAGTGCAATTGATATCAAAAAAAACTCCTAGGCTTTACGAACCTAGGAGTGAATATTCAAGGAAACAAAGACTTATAAAAGACCTTTGGCTGCCAAATACTCAGCGATTTGCACCGCATTGGTTGCAGCACCTTTCCGAAGATTGTCGGCTACGATCCACAGATTTAGTGTATTAGGTTGCGACTCATCTCGACGAATCCGTCCGACAAATACTTCATCACGTCCATGTGCCGTGATGGGCATCGGATACACATTTTGGCTGGGATCATCCTGGACAATCACCCCGGGCATCGCTGCGAGAAGGGCACGCACTTCCTGGATATCAAAATCCTTTTCGAACTCAATATTGACGGATTCAGAATGGCCTCCAATGGTGGGGATACGCACGGTGGTCGCCGTTACCTTGATGGAGTCATCTCCCATGATCTTGTTGGTCTCTTTGATCATTTTCATCTCCTCTTTGGTGTATCCATTGTCTTGGAATACATCGATGTGAGGAAGCACGTTCAAATCAATTTTATAAGGATAAACGGACTTCACTTGGGGGTCTCCGGCACGCTCACCAAATAGCTGGTCTACGGCTGCTTTTCCAGTTCCGGTGACCGACTGGTAGGTGGATACCACCACCCGTTTGATTTTATAGGCATCGTGGAGGGGTTTCAAAACCACCACCATTTGTATCGTGGAACAGTTGGGGTTTGCGATGATCTTGTCTTCCGGTGTTAGTACATCCGCATTGACTTCGGGGACCACCAGTTTTTTGGTAGGATCCATTCTCCAAGCCGACGAGTTGTCAATCACTGGAATACCAGCCGCTGCAAACAAAGGTGCAAGGGCTGTAGAAGTACCTCCACCGGCCGAAAAGATGGCAACATGAGGTTTTCGCTCGATCGCCTCCTGGTATCCCACTACCTTACACTCCTTTCCTTGGAAAGAAATAGTTTGTCCGATCGACTTCTCTGAGGCCACCGGAATTAATTCCGTGACTGGAAACTGACGTTCGGTTAATACTTTCAGGATTTCACCACCGACTAATCCGGTGGCACCAACGACCGCTATTTTCATTACATGTGATGGATTAAGTAAAAAACTCGGTAAAAGTAGAAGAAAAGTTTGGTTTCTGAAAAGGAAATTTCTTTAAAAAGTCCAAATTCTATCTGGAGAAACGCAGGCATCCAAACGAATATCCCATGGATCATGGGCCAATTCGTTTTCTAATGGTCCTTGCAGGCTAAGTCCTACTTTAAAAGCGTTTTGCGCATTTTGTAAAAATTGATCGTAGAAGCCCTTGCCGTATCCGACGCGGTAACCGGTTCGGTCAAACGCCAACAGGGGAACCCAAACCAATGTAGGAATCCCCTGGTCCCAAAATTCAGAGGTTGACAGTCCTTCGGTCATGGGTTCATCTATTCCCCACGAATTTTGGATGAGGGTATCGCCCGGTTTCCAGGGGTGATGGGTCAATTGACCTGACGCCCCCATTTTGGGAAGATAAACCTTCGCCTGTTCGGCAAGTTGGTGGGCGAGTGGTAGGGTGTCGACTTCTTTTTTTTCAGGGATAGGCCAGAAAATATGATGACGTGGGTACGTGAACCAAACAGGATCCAGCCGATTCATGACCGAATCGGACAATTGCCGAACTTGTTCTTCGGTTAATTGGGTTCGCTGCTGTCTTCCGAATGCACGGGCGGCGGATTTAGGCATCATAAAACTTTTCCGGTTTAGACGATGTTGGCATTGCAAAGAAACTGTATATTGGTGGCTTAACCAATACCTAATCGCCATGGCTGATACGCTACACCAGGGGGTTCTGTTGTTGGCAGAACCATTTTTAGACGATGAGAACTTTCAGCGTAGTGTCATTATGCTATGCCAACACCATCCGGTCGAAGGCTCGTTTGGCCTTGTGCTCAATCAACGCTCTACCCTGACGCTCGAAGATGTGCTGGAGGATGTGTATGCCGACTTCCCATTGTATATCGGAGGACCCGTGCAGCAAAATACCCTACATTACATTCATCGATTGGGAGGACAGGTCGATCACAGCATTCCATTGGGAGATGGTTTTTTTTGGTCAGGTGATTTTGATCAGATTAAGGCTCTTCTAAATATCGGCCAAGTTGGACCCAACGACATCCGCCTCTTTTTAGGATATTCGGGCTGGTCGGCCGGCCAATTAGCGAACGAAATGAGTAGACAAAGTTGGTACACGAGTGAATGGAGCCATCGGGACTTATTGACTATCCCCGATGAAGAAACTTGGCGTTATTTTATGCGGAAAAAAGGGGGAGAGTACCTGCGCTTAGCCAATTATCCCCTCGATTTTAAATTAAATTAGACATGACAATAATACAACGGAAACCACGCACCTTTCTTCCAGATGATTTTACCTTGACCACCTGGGAATCGATCGCCCCTTTTTTCGAACAACTGGAAAAGGCCCAACCCACCGACGCCGACTCTCTGGACGCCTGGTTTTTGCAACGTAGTGAATTGGAATCCTTTTTGATGGAAGAAATGGCTTGGCGGTATGTTCGGATGACCTGCGATACGGGCAATCAAAACCATCAAGCAGCATTTCAACAATTTGTTGCTGAAATCCAACCTTCTTTGGCGAGTTGGGAGGATCGTTTAAATCAGAAAGCCCTAGCCTCCCCCTATTTGGATGGACTTTCAAGACCTGGATACGACATCCTTTTGCGTGGCCTAAAGCAAGCTGTGGCCTTGTTTCGAGAAGAAAATATCCCCTTGCAAACCGAGATACAACAACTCCAAACCCAGTACCAGTCCATTACCGGGGCGATGCTCGTGGAGGTTCATGGAGAATCCATTACCCTGCCTCAAGCACAAACCTACCTGGAGTCAACAGACCGTGCGCTCCGAGAAGAGGTGTGGAGGAAAATAGCGACTCGTCGTACCGAAGATCGGGAGGCACTCAATCTTCTGATGGCCAAACTCGTTGATCTCCGCCATCAAGTTGCCCAAAACGCTGGGTATTCAAACTTTCGGGATTATATGTTTGCTGCATTGGGCCGATTCGACTATACTCCGGATGATTGCTTCGAATTTCATCGAGCCATTCAATCGGCCGTAATGCCCCTTGTGCAATCTTCCGCGAAGCGAAGAAAAGATCTCATGGGATTACCTAGCTTACGTCCTTGGGATAAAAAGGTCGATCCTCTGGGGCGTCCGGCCTTGATAGCTTTTCAGGGAGGGGCCGACTTAATTGAAAAGACATCGATTTGCTTGCAACGACTCGACCCCACGTTTGGTACATACATCCAGGTGATGCGGGAAATGGGGCATTTCGATGTGGAATCCCGACCTGGAAAAGCTCCCGGAGGCTATAATTACCCAATGGCGGAGGTCGGTGTTCCGTTTATTTTTATGAATGCGACCCACAGTGTTCGAGATCTAGTTACGATGGTTCATGAGGCGGGCCATGCTATTCATTCGTTCTTAACGAAGGATTTGGAGATTGGCGCTTTTAAAAATCCACCCTCCGAAGTCGCCGAACTAGCCTCCATGTCGATGGAATTAATTTCCATGGATCATTGGGATGTATTTTTCCCTGAGGAAGAAGCGTGTCGACGTGCGAAAGCCGATCACTTACAGGACATTCTCACGGTCTTACCTTGGATCGCCCAAGTCGATGCTTTTCAACACCGGATCTATGAAAATCCAAAGGCAACACAACAGGAACGAGAGTCGATGTGGTTGGAATTATCAAAAGATTTTTCGGATACATTAACCGATTATTCCGGTTTGGAATCCTTCCGAGCCAGTGAATGGCATCGCCAATTGCATATTTTTGAGGTACCCTTCTACTATATCGAATATGGTATGGCCCAATTGGGGGCTATTGCTTTGTGGCGACGGTACAAGTTGGATCCCCAAGGGGCTCTGGAGGGCTACAAAGCGGCGTTATCCCTGGGTTACCGGGCTCCTATTGGTCAAATTTATGCTGCGGCGGGCATTCGATTCGATTTCTCGGCGGGATACATCCATGAATTAATGGAATTTGTAACGGAGGAACTCAATGCTCTGACAGGTAGTTTGTAACAAATGTAGATAAGAACGGGTTTTGACTAGAACTCGGAAACACAACACACATGAAATCGTATTTTCTTCAAGTTAAAGAAGTCATTCAAGAAACATCGGATACCATCACCATCACATTCTGGCATCCGTTGAATGAGCAAATAAAATACAAGGCAGGACAGTTTTTGACCTTGATTGTACCCGCAGATGGGGGCAAAAAAGTACGTCGAAGCTATTCCATGTCAACCTCCCCAGTAACCGATACCGCGGTGGGGGTTACGATTAAACGCGTACCCGGGGGATTGGTCTCCAATTATTTGAATGATCAAGTCAAGGCAGGAGATTTCATAGAGGTCGTCGAGCCGATGGGGCATTTTTATCTTGAGCCCGACACCACCCTGTCGCGGGAGATTGTATTGATCGGGGCAGGAAGCGGCATAACGCCTTTGATCTCCATGGCCAAAACCATTTTAAAAGCTGAGCCTGCCTCGAAAGTAGCGTTGCTCTATGGAAATCGGCACGAAGAGAGCATAATCTTTAAACGAGCATTGGAGGACCTGGAAGCAGCCTACGGTAGCCGATTTAGGGTACGCCATGTATTGAGTCAGCCCAGTGCCACGTGGGTCGGGGAAAAAGGTAGGATTGGACAGGGGACGGTCATTCATTTTTTAAAAGATGCCTCCATAGATCTACCCTCGGCGCATTATTTTCTGTGTGGACCTGTGGGGATGATGGAGGATGTAATTCGGGTGATGGAGCTCTACCAGGTTCCGGCAGCTCAGGTCCATCAGGAGAAGTTCAATGCCCCCATGCTCGGTGAGGAAGTATCACTTCCTGAAACCACGGGAGGCTCGCACACGGTCACGATCCTATATGAGGGAGATACCCACCAAGTCGTTGTGGAACCGCACCAAACGATCTTGGAAGCCGCTCTGGCCGTTGATATTGATTTACCCTACTCTTGCCAAGCCGGTATGTGCACGGCCTGTTTAGGGAAATGTACCCAAGGGAAGATTACGATGGATGAAGAAGATGGCCTGACTGAAAAAGAGATTCAATCCGGTTATGTTCTTACTTGTGTGGCGCGTCCTGCCTCCTCGGATGTCATACTGGAAATCGAATAAGTCTGAGTATATTGCGCGAAAATAGGCGGGTATGTCCACAACCATTCTTTCAAAACAGCCTTTAGCTTCCTTAACGACTTTTGGTTTTTCCGTTACAGCTGAACATTACACCGAGGTATTCTCTATTTCGGATGCTCAAGCCATTGTTCGAGATCCCGCCTGGCGTGCCAGGCCCTTGTTGTGGTTAGGTGGGGGGAGTAATGTTCTTTTTACCCAAGACTTCGCAGGGCTGGTGGTTCGAAATCGACTATACGGTGTCGAAGTTATCCACAAGGATCAACATCATGTGTGGATAAAGTCGGCAGGTGGGGAAAATTGGCATCAATTTGTGATGTACTGTGTGGATAACGGCTTTGCGGGTATTGAGAACATGGCCTTGATTCCGGGCACGGTAGGTGCGGCGCCTATGCAAAATATTGGGGCGTATGGCGTGGAGATCAAGGATGTTTTTGATTCCCTCGAGGCCATGTCGGTGGAAACGGGGGAGGTGAAAACATTCTCCCGCGAAGCATGTCGGTTTGGCTACCGGGATTCTATTTTCAAGCAAGAGGCGAAAGGACTCTACTTCATTACCTCGGTTACATTTAAATTGTCGCTACACCCCATTCCAAACACCTCCTATGGGGCCATTCGGGATGTATTGCGAGAACGAGGAATTGAGTCCCCCACGATTCGTGAAGTGGCCGAGGCCGTGATGGCCATTCGACAATCCAAATTACCCGATCCTGCTGTGATCGGCAATGCAGGTAGCTTTTTTAAAAATCCTGAAATTCCGGTGGCTCAATTTTTGGCATTAAAGGAAAAATACCCCACGATCCCCTCTTATCCTGTGGGTCAAGATTGGGTAAAAGTTCCGGCGGGATGGTTGATTGAGCAAGCGGGGTGGAAAGGCCATCGTACCGGACAGGTCGGTGTGCATGACCGCCAGGCACTCGTATTGGTTCACTATGGGGGTGGCCGTGGCGAGGAAATTGTTCGGCTCTCCCACCAAATTCAAGAGGATGTCTTGCAAAAATTTGGTATTGCCTTGCATCCCGAGGTGAATTTTATTGGTACACAGTCATGATTCTTGAGGCACCCGAGCTGATCCTTTTTTTCTTTCTGATTGCCCTGGTGTATGCGTCCGTGGGATTTGGGGGAGGATCCAGTTATCTTTCCCTGTTGTCGTTGTATTCTTTTCCATTTTTATACATCAAATGGGTGGCCTTGTTGTGTAACCTGGTGGTGGTTTCCAATTCCTCCTGGCAATTTATTCGAAGAGGACTTATTCAGCTGTCGGAACGATGGCCTCTGTTTGTCAGTAGTGTTCTTTTGGCTTATTTGGGGGCGAAAGTGCCGCTCAAAGAACGAACCTTTTTTTTGTTATTGGGAAGTTCTTTAGTCTTGGCAGCCTTGGCGATATGGTTCCAACCCTCTGAAATCAAGGATAAACAAACCACCCGATCGACGGTCTGGGCGCAAATGCTTCTGGGAGGGGCCATTGGCGGCTTGTCGGGAATGGTAGGTATCGGAGGCGGTATTTTTCTTTCTCCCATCATGTATTTGTTGAAATGGGATCATCCCAAAGGTATTTCTGCCACAGCATCGGTCTTTATTTTGGTCAACTCGGTAGCAGGATTGATCGGCCAGAGCCAGCACCTTACCTTCGACTTACGGTGGCCTCTAACCATCGCTCTATTGTTGGCCGTCGCCTTGGGAGGTGCCATTGGTCACTACTGGGGAGCTGTGAAATGGTCGCCCAATCGGGTAAAGCAGGCAACCTCCCTTTTTATTTTTTACATCGGATTTCGACTCGTATGGCAACACCTATTCATTTGATTTGTTATGGGATCACCCGGGATATTTTGGGTGGGCCCACGCGGACTCTTTCGGTTGAAGACCCTGCCACGGTAGGTCAGGTCCGTAGTTTGTTGACCACCCTGTACCCGCAACTGGGGGATTTGACCTCCTTGCGGTTTGCTTTCAATGAAACCTACGTTTCCGATAGTTTTGAACTTCCCTCGGGTGCTGAACTTGTGCTCATTCCCCCTGTTTCGGGTGGTTAATCTGTCGATATATGGTCCAAATCGTATTGCAAACGGGAGCCCTTTCCGTATCCCAAAACCTAGCCGATGTATCAGGCCCTGATTGTGGTGGGGTAGTCCAGTTTATAGGGTCCGTTCGCCATCAAACCGGAGGCCGTGAAGTCCTTTATTTGGAGTTCGAGGCCTATGAACCCATGGCCGTAAAGGAAATGGAAAAGATTGCGCTAGCTTCCATCGCACAATTTGGTATCACGCGTATGTCCATTCACCACCGACTGGGTCGAGTCGAACTCGGGGAGTCGGCCGTTTGTATTGCCGCCGCTGCACCCCATCGTAAAGCTGCTTTTGCAGCCTGTGCCTATGCCATTGACACGTTGAAAGAAACTGTCCCGATTTGGAAAAAAGAGTTTTTTACTGATGGAGCCGTTTGGGTCTCCGCAACCCCATAATTGGATGAAAATTGTATTTCTTGATGCTGTTACGCTAGGAAAAGATCTTGACTTATCGCCTCTTCAAGCGGTAGGAGATTGTACCGTGTATGACCGTTCTTCGGAAGAGGAAATTGTGCTGCGCGCTCAAGACGCAGAGGCCATACTCACCAACAAATGTATAATTTCGGCGCCCCTCCTGGATCAACTACCCAAGTTGAAGTACATTGGTGTAACCGCAACGGGGTATAATATCATTGATGTAGAGGCGGCCAATAAAAGAGGCATTGTGGTCACAAATGTACGCGACTACTCCACATCGGCGGTTGCTCAGCTTGTTTTTGCTCACATACTCCAATTTACCAACGAACTCGCCTACTACAATGTGCCCAATCGATGGGTAGAGGCGCCCGACTGGTGCTATTATGATCACGGCTTTGTGGAGCTGGCCGGAAAAACCATGAGCATTATCGGGCTCGGTAGTATTGGAAAACAAGTAGCTCGGATCGCCCACGCCTTTGACATGCGTGTCATCACGCTTCCCTCCCCTCGTCCGAGACCTTCCGGGATAGAGGCCTTGGAAAGTGCTGATTTTTGGCCGGCCTGTGATTTTATTTCGTTGCACTGTCCCTTAACTCCTCAAACCACGCATCTGATTCGGGAAGAGGTTTTACGGAAATGCAAGCCCACCGCGATATTGGTCAATACCGCGCGGGGTGGCTTGATCTTGGAAGATGACCTGGCCAAAGCGCTGCGGGAAGGATGGATCGGTGGAGCCGCATTGGATGTGTTATCGGTCGAGCCTCCTCCAGTCGATCACCCCTTGCTTTCTGCCCCCAATTGTCGGCTTTCTCCCCATATTGCTTGGGCTGCCGTGGAGGCTCGAAAACGTCTGCTGACCCAAGTTGTGGCCAATCTAAAGGCATTCATGTCAGGTAACCCCATTCAAACTGTTTAAAAAAATGCCTAGAATTTTAGCCTTGGATTATGGTGGTAAACGCACAGGAATTGCGGTGACAGATCCACTTCAGATGATCGCCACCCCGTTGACTACGGTAGAAACTTCCCAAATTTGGCTTTTTTTAACTCAATATTTCCAACAAGAAGAGGTTGAAAAGGTCATCATTGGATGGCCTACCCATGCAGACGGTCAGGATACCCATGCCACTCCGTTGGTTCGGGCCTTTCAGCAGGAATGGGAAAACGTTTTTCCCAAGATCCCCCTACTTCCTGTGGATGAACGGTACACCTCTAAACTGGCCATGCGTGCGATGATTGAAGGTGGAATGAAGAAAAAAGACCGTCAAAAAAAAGAAAACTTGGATAAATTGAGTGCGGTCATCTTATTACAAGATTATCTGATGAATGCCTCCTCGGGTACACCCCGAAGTCCGTTTTGAAGACTCAGGAAAGTTTGATGGGGTCGTCGATTTTTCAAGATTTGAACCGCCTGAGCACTTCGTGTTCCCCCCAAACAGTGAACTAACACAGGTTTTTCGGTTGGAATTTCGGCTAGTCGTTCTTCCAACTCGTCCAAAGGAATCGAAAATCCTCCGATGTGCTCTTCCTCGTGCTCCCATGTTTCCCGGACATCCAGTAGAAAATACGCACTGGACGAATTTTGGTACTGATTCCAGGTAATTTCGGGTGTCGATAAGCCACAGAAAGCTTCATAGTCGATCAAAGAATGAATGTCGGGACGATTGGGCTCTGCTGGAATTTTTAGTTTTCGAAAGTCTTGGGTGAGGGTATCCACCAGGAGTAGTTCGCCATCTAATGGAGTGCCAAGGCCGGTTAGTACCTTGACAGCTTCTGTGGCCTGTAAGGTCCCGATGAGGCCCGCCATGACTCCCAGTACACCGGCAGTGGCACAATTGGGTGTCAGCTCAGGGGGTGGGGGAGAGGGAAACAAGTCGCGGTAGTCGATGCCCTTTTGGTGGTTAAAAACAGCTACTTGGCCCTCAAATCGATAAATAGCGCCGTAGATCCAGGGTATGCCGAGCAAATGGCACGTGTCATTGACAAGGTACCGGGTAGGGAGGTTATCGCTAGCATCAACCACCAAATCGAACTCCGATGCAATTTCCATGGCATTGGCCGAGGTGAATCGCGTGGGAAATGGACGTACTTGAATGGTCGGATTTAAATCGAGGAGGCGTTGAGTCGTTTGGGTTAATTTATCTTGTCCAACGTCGGAAGTGGTATACAATATCTGTCGTTGCAGATTAGACAAGTCCACTTGATCCGACTCGACGATACCCAAGGTGCCAACGCCTGCGGCCGCGAGGTAAAGTAGCACGGGACTTCCAAGACCACCTGCCCCAATAACTAAGACCCGACTTTCATGCAAGGCTTGTTGCCCCGAGTTTCCAAAAGTAGGAATGGCGGTTTGCCGGCTATATCGTTCTTTCTCCATATCACGAAAATAACCATTCGATGGCTTTTGGAAACTCTTGCCCCCATCTTTTTTCTTGATGTTGGCCGGTAGGATCGACAGCCAGTTGAACCTCCAGTTGCGACGGGTCAAATCCTTGTTGATGGATGGTTTTCTTTAATTTTTCCATATTTTCCACCATATAGCTACCCTCTTTTCCTCCCCCGTACAAATAAATTTTTGTTTCGAGGGGATGAAAAAACTCAACTGCGTCAAAGTAAATTTTGGGAGATACCCAGAGGGAGGGTGAAAAAACAAGAAGCCGTCCCAGGATATCGGGGTACATAAAGCCAGCATATATGCTGATCAGCCCACCCATCGAGCTCCCCCCAATACCTGTTGTGGACCGGCCCGGTAAGGTTCTAAAGTGCTGATCGATGTAGGGCTTTAGTGTCCGGACCAAAAACGTGGCATACTTCATGCCCTGCCCTTTCCCCTTATTTTTGTAAGGGGTATATTCTAAGAATCGGTCCTCTTCCCCATGATCGATGGCCACGACGATCAGATCACCCTTCCCTTGGGCCGCGAGGAGGGATAAGCGTTTATCAATTTCCCAATTGCCATAGCTAGATCCTTGGCCAAAGAGATTCTGTGCATCTTGCATGTACAAGACAGGATATCTTTTGTCCGGATTTTCATGGTAATTGTATGGAAGTAAAACGTGAATGGCTCGGGTTTTATCTAATTGAGGCATATGAAACTCCTCAGAGATCAATTCAATCCTGGGAAGAAATCGATTGATTTGAGGAGTCTTTCCCTGATTTCTCCATTGAGGTACAGTATCTTGCCACAAGGGCTTTGGGTTACTCGGCCATTTTCGATTTTGAGACGGATTCCCAAGGGCATCCAGTTCAACATGCTCCCATCCTCCTTTGGTGTATTTGTATTCAAACGGTTTTTCTAGCCAATCCGGTGGTACCGAAAAACGATACGTTCCGGGTTTAATCTTTTCCAAGGCATATTCAGGTACATCTGGGTACCAGTCACAAAAGTCCCCAGCTAAAAAAACCGGTCGGTCGTCGTCGTACGGTGTATGAAGTTCTATATAGGCATTCATGTCAAGTGTCATTCGTGTTTGGCCCACAAAAATACGGATATTGAGTGAGGAATGTTGAATGCCTAAATAATTATGAATTATGAGAGATGAGTGTTTCAAATTGCCCTGATAACTCATCTCTCTGCACTCATCACTAAAATCATCTCATCATTCATATGCCAGGCTGCATTGACAGGGAAACTGGGTAGAAGAATTTCTGGTCTACCAACGAGTTGCTCCGTTGGGACTGTTTTGAGTTGGTTTGCCCAAGTTATTTACGATTTTTGGGCCAATCAAATTGACAAGCCATGAAGGAAAATAAATTATAGGTCTTGTACCAATTCTTCCGAATCTAGTCGCTCAAATTCTGAATTTTTACTGATGAATTCAGGTACTAGCGCTTTCAAGTGGCCGACTAAAATCTGGGAGGGCCCAAAAAGATCTTGTTGAATATCAAGTAGCTTTTCACGTAGTGTATCATAATCTCCTGCTTTAATACGAGCGATCATGATTTTCTCATGATGTGTTGGTATTGTATTTTCACTATCACTTAGGAGTTCTTCATACAGCTTTTCGCCGGGCCGAAGGCCTGTAAATTCGATGTTGATATCTTGTCCTAGCTCTAAACCTGATAACCGAATCATACGTTTAGCGAGATCCACGATTTTAACGGGTTCTCCCATATCAAATACATAGATTTCTCCTCCTCGGCCCATGGTACTTGCTTCCAGGACAAGTTGGCAAGCCTCGGGAATTGTCATGAAATAACGGATGATATCGGGATGGGTAACTGTGATTGGCCCACCGTTGGCAATTTGTCTTCGGAAGAGAGGAATAACGCTTCCATTTGATCCAAGAACATTACCAAATCGAGTGATGATAAATCGGGTATGATTGGCGTGGTGCTTATTTAGACCGTGAACATACATTTCGGCTAAACGTTTGGTCGCACCCATAACGTTGGTGGGATTAACCGCTTTGTCGGTTGAAACGAGGATGAATTTTTCAACACGAAAAATGGAGGATAGGTCAGCTACAACTTGCGTTCCCAGCACATTGACTCGGACAGCATTGCAGGGACTTTTTTCCATTAAGGGTACGTGCTTATACGCAGCAGCATGGAAAACAAAATCGGGTTGATATAGGGAAAAGATCGGCTCCATTTGGGCGCGATTAGCCACATCCGCAATTTCAATCTGAAAGGTAGGTTGATGTTCTAAATCTTTTTTTAACCGAATCAATTCTGTTTCTAGGTCATATAAAGCAGATTCAGCCTGATCCAATAAAATTATTTTTGCCGGCTGGTATGAAATGATTTGACGTACTAACTCGCTACCAATAGAGCCTGCAGCACCTGTTATCAGTACAATTTTATTTCTTAACGAACCTGAAATTTTCTGATTAGCAATTTTAATGGGTTCTCGATTGAGAAGATCTTCAATGCGCACATCTTTGATTTCCTGTGCTTTTAGTTTACCATCCATCCAAGTTCCAACGGGGGGGGGAACTTTTACTTTCATGCCTTGATCCACCAAAGAGGCAATAATTTCATTCTTCTTTTTCGCTGATATACGTTGAATAGCGAAAATGATAGTTGGTTTTGCTTGATTTCTTATGGGATTCTCTACGAACTTTCTGTAGGCTTGCTCCCAACTGTAAACGCGAGTTCCGGCCATCGACATATTGATCAACTGGCGGTCATCGTCTACAAATCCTAGCACCTTGCTATGTGAGGCGCCTCCCCCTGTCAAAGCCTCCTTTACTTTTTTTCCTAAAAAGCCTGCCCCATAAATAATGACTGGATTACCTTGATTTTGGGTATTGATCAATGATTCATACGTGGATTTGATTAGGATACGGGTAAAAAATAGAACAAATAAGGCAATGAAAAAGTCAATCAACAAAATAGAAAGGGGAATTTGAATGTACTTCTCCCACGAAGAATGTATGACTATATGAGGTAGAACCAGCACTAAAAGAGAGGTAATCTGACTGTAGAGAATAACCAAAGCATCCTCTAGACTTGTATGTCGAATAACACCCGTATAGGATTTAAATACCAAGATGAAAATACCTTTGATCACCAAGAGCAAAACCAAATGGTACTTAAACAGATCGGGCTCAGGATAAGAAAATTCTAAATTAAAGCGAAGTAAAGTCGCAATTAAGAAGGAAAAGCCCACAATGGCTAGGTCAACAAATAAGACCAGCCATTTGGATAGAATCCGATTAGAGAAAGAATGAAACCACACAGACATACGTATTAAGTTTGGCTTCGCTTTATTTTGGGACAAGGAAGTATTTTGAAACACACGAAGCAGTTTTGAGCAAATTTCTTGTAGTTAAAGATATAAAGAAATTTTTAAACTGGAATAAATATTTCTTTATAAATTTAGAAAATGAAGCTTAGGATATAGGAAATGGCTATTTCTGTATGCAACAGGATTAGTTTAATTTCTCTTTCAAGGCCCTGTTTTCCAATTGAAGTGCCTTAATTTCTTTTTTCATTTCGATTAAGTATAAGGTCAACTCTTCAATTTTTTCCAAAAGTTTGGCGGAAGTTTGGGTGACATCGAGACCATTTTCTGCCATTTGTGCAGCTGATGGGACATTCGGCAGATGCTTATTTTTCTGGATGAAGGCCTCTACTTGATCTAACGACATCATATTAGCTTGGTATTCTGGGGTAAATACATAATCTGCCCAATCGTTGGTGCTGGCAAGGGCCACTTTGATCTTCTCGGTCATGATGCCGCCCTTCACCAACAAGCCATATTGCCCAGCCGAGGCAATAGCATCTCGTTTGGCTACTGGGATATCCCCAATGGAAATAAACTTGGCAGAGAAGTCGCCGTAAAGTAGGGGTGTTGTAGTACCTGAGTTGGATATATACAGTTTGTTACTACTGTTGTCAGCAACGCCAGCCAAGCTACCAATGAAAACGTTTCCGCTGCCGGCTGTACTAGCTCCTGCTTTAAAGCCAATGGCGGTATTGTTGAATCCAGTTGTTACACCTGATAGTGCCTCGGCTCCAATACTGACATTGTTAAAGCCTGTCGTATTGGAAAACATGGCAGCAGCACCAATGGCTAGGTTATTGGTACCACCATTATTTCTAAATAGAGATATCGAACCAATGGCAATGTTATTATTGTCGGACACACTTTGTGATAGTGCGGCACCACCAATGGCGATGTTGGTACTTCCAGTTGAATTGGCAGCCAAAGAATTCAATCCAATCGCTACATTGGTATTACCTGTGGTATTCATTCGGAGACTACCTGTACCTATTCCGAGGTTATTTGATCCTGTACTTGCTGTAGTCCGGTCTCCGGATCCTGGACCGAGGAATACATTACTTCGTCCGGCATCCATAAGTCCAGACGAAATATTGTTGACACGGAAACGGAGGGGTTGATTATTGGTTGTCCCGATGAAACTGGAAGCAGAAGCATTGGGATTCCCATTTAGCAACCAACCGTCGACATTAGCGGTTGCTTTGGCTTCTGGAATAGACTGGCCCAACGGTTTCCAGTCACGGCCGTCATAAAAATAAAAACCCGAAGTACCATCTGTTTGGTAGACCATTAGACCATTGGCTGGCTGAGCGATGGCGTTCCTTTGGGCAGTTGACATACGAGGAATTAATAAACCTTTTGTGGAGGATTGGATATCCAAAACAGCCGAGCGATCGGGTTGTAGTGTTCCTATACCCACATTGTCTTTTTGCGCCATGATTTGAAAAGAGGTCGCTACTAGACCAACGGCAAAAAGTAGTTTTAATCCCATATCGTATTTCGTTTATGCGTCGAATTTAGTACGAAACAGTAAGCCAATCAAGGAATAACGCAGGTTTTTATTAAATGGTATCTTGAATGACCTGAATGACACGGCTTCTTTCTTCGGGTGTGAGGTTCGAACCTGAGGGGAGGCAAAGGCCTCGATCGAACAGTGTTTCACACACATTGGATCCATAATAGGGGTAAGATTGGAAAATAGGCTGCAAATGCATGGGTTTCCAAAGGGGCCTAGATTCAACATTTTCAACCTCCAATGCCAACCGTACTTTTTCCCTTAGTGTGTGGGAAGAGAATAAACAACACGATAGCCAGCGATTGGAATGTGCATTTGCGGGTTCGTGCAGCCATTCAAGTTCAGGTAATGCTTGCTCATACGCTGCATGGTGGCTTCTACGCCGACTTACCCACTCGCTGACCACCTGCATTTGGCCTCGGCCAATGCCCGCAGCGATATTGCTCATGCGGTAATTATACCCCACATGGGAATGTTGATAGTGTGGGGCGGCATCTCGAGCTTGCGTAGCTAAAAAACGAGCTTTTTGGGCAAGTTCAGGTGTTGGACAAACCAGAGCACCTCCACCCGAAGTCGTGATAATCTTATTTCCATTAAATGATAAAATCCCAAAATCACCCCAAGTACCCAAAGCTTTTCCATTGAAGGAAGAACCCAAAGCTTCTGCGGCATCTTCTATGAGAACAACATCATATTTTTGGCAAATGGCTTGAATTCGGTCAATTTGGGCGGGCATTCCGTAAAGGTGAACCGCTAAACAAGCTTTGGGCTTTTTTCCTTGAGCGATTCGGTCGAGAATCGCTTCCTCCAAAGCGACTGGGCACATATTCCAGGTGGTCTCTTCGCTATCAACGAAGACCGGAATGGCTTGTTGATACCGAACGGGATTTGCCGTGGCGGAGAAGGTAAAGGATTGACACAGCACTTCGTCCCCGGGCCCTACGTCCGATAAGATCAAAGCCAAGTGGATGGCAGCCGTTCCGGAAGATAAAGCGGCCACGTGGCCGCCTTGTAGGAAGTGGGCTAAATCAGCCTCGAAACCATTGACGTTGGGCCCCAAAGGAGCAATCCAGTTTTCATCAAAGGCTTCTTGAATAAATTTCATTTCATTTCCACCCATGTGGGGGGAAGACAACCAGATTTTATTTTTTTGACTCATGGTTTGCTAACAAATGGTCTTTTAATGCCAAAATTAATTCTTTATCTACACGCTCATCAATTTTTCGAGCAAAAAGCGCCTTGGAGTGAATCAAGACAGGCAAATCCGAAAGCTGCCAGGTGTAAGGACTATTCCCTTGTCTTCGACTCCAATCGATTAACCGAAGATTTCCTGTGTCTTGGTCTAGTTCGGGGTCAATATAGGATTCAAAGGGAGAATACATCAGTTCGGTTTGTAGAAAAACTTCATCACAGCAAATGGTATGTCGATAGGTCTTCAAAATTGCGGATTTACGAGATAGTAGGTAACGCCCAAACTCAAAAGTAATAGAAAACCACGCTGACCCATGAAAATAGTTGGGAAATTCTCGTTTACGTTTGATTCCAAGGATTTTTTGAGCCAAAAACAATCCATTTCTTGCATATTTATAGAATGGATTACCAGGGTAATTAAATCCTTGTACAAAAAAGTGAAACCTTTCGGTTTTCCACTGGGCTACAGGGATGTTTAAAGGATTGAATGCAATAAATTCCTTGGTTTGCTGGTTAAAGAAATGGTGTATGAAATCTTGGGTCTTGAGGGGAAAGTCAAGACCAGAAATGAGGTGGAGATAGCTATATTGGCCCTTTTCAAGGGCTTGTTCGACCAAGAATAATTCTGCATGGATTAGGCTAATTGAACCCCAGTAAATGGCTTGATTTTTAAAATGGAATACCTTCGATTTGGAAGGGGAATAGGAGATGTCACTAAATTCCAACGAAGATTTTGCATCAATCAGGAGGAAAATGTCATTCCGGGAGTCATCGAGCATTTCCATCAAAATACTCAGTTGCCATGGATTATTGTGTGCTAAGATAAGATAGGCGTGTTTCTTCATTTTTCTAATTCTACTTTGGCCAAGCGAAGGGCTGACCCGATGACTTGGTGCATGTCATAGTACTTATAGTCGGCTAGTCGCCCTCCAAAACGATAATTGGTTAGCTTTTTCGTCAATTCTTGGTAGACTTTAAAGCGTTGATTATTTAACGAGTCATTGATAGGATAGTAGGGCTCAATTCCTTTTGACCATTCTGTTGGGAATTCCTTGGTAATGATGGTGGTAGGGCTTGGAGTATATTCGAAATGCTTGTGCTCAACAATGCGCGTATAGGGGATATTGGCGGCGGTATAATTAACTGTCGCGACCCCTTGGAAATTAGAAATTTCTAAGATTTGGTGCTCAAATTGTAAGGAACGATATTCCAATGTGCCATGACTATATCCGAAGAATTCATCTAAGGGACCTGAAAAAATAATTTTATCCGCTTGGCTCTCCCAAAATGCCTTATCCTTGAGGAAATCGATATTTAAACGTACCTCTACCCCTTTTAATAAGGAAGCGGTAAGTGTGTTGTAACCACCTTCTGGGATTCCTTGATATAGATCATTAAAGTAATTGTTGTCAAAGGTAAATCGGAGGGGTATACGCTTGATAATGGAGGGAGGAAGTTCCTTAGCGGGCCTTCCCCATTGTTTTTCAGTATATCCTTTGATTAATTTCTCATATATTTCATATCCTACCATGGAAATTGCTTGCTCCTCCAAATTCTTTGCCACTTCTACACCTCGTTCTTGGATTTGCTTTTGGATGATTCGCTGCACTTCTATTGGGGAATGGGTTCCCCAGATTTGATAGAAGGTGTTCATGTTGAAGGGTAGGTTATACAACTTACCTTCAAAATTGGCTAGAGGGGAATATGTAAAGCGGTTGAACTTTGCATGCTGTTGCACATAGTTCCAAATCATAAGGTCATTGGTGTGGAAAATATGTGGGCCATAAGCATGTACAGCAATGCCTTCCATTTGTTCACAATAAATATTTCCACCTGCATGTTTTCTGCGGTCTACAACTAGAACTCTCTTTCCTTTTTTTTGGGCTTCATGTGCAAAGGTGGCTCCAAATAAGCCAGAGCCTACGATCAGATAATCATATTTCATTTGGTGTTAAAAGACGATCAAAGTTTTCAATGGATATTTTGGCACGATGCTCTATGGAGGGTGATACGGCGGCGTGTATGTTTTGGCCTCTATCTTCAAGTTGAATGGTGAGCCATTGAAGTTGATTGGGAATAAGAAAATCTTTTTTTGGATTGTCACCAATCATGACCTTTGAATGATTGGGCCATAGTTTATGGATCTCATGGAAGGCCTTTCCGCCTAGTTTCTCTTCTCCAACCTCCTCTGAGATGTATATTTTTTGAAAAAATTGGGAAATACCCAAAGCATTGATTTTGTTACGTTGCGTAATCGACTTACCATCCGTGACCAAAACCATGGGTATGTTTTGATGGAAATTTCGTTCCAAAAAAGTTAAGGCATCTGGGTATAATGAGATGGTAGGAGAGTGATGGTGGTAACGTTGTAAAATTTCTTGATGTGATGTAAATTCATTTGGACACAACTGAAGGATTTCTTGTACCCAAATTTTCCTTTGGTGGGTAATTAGTTTTTTTTCCAGGAGCTCTTTTTCTTTTTTGGAATACGGAAGGTTTAAGGAGTGGAGAACAAATTGAATACCGGAGGTTTCAAAGTCATATTCGCTATACAGCGTGTCGTCAAGATCAAGTACCAATAGGTGGTTTGGGTGAAAAGTCATTTTCTTGTAAAATAATTTCTTGGTCATATCGTAGCATGACAGTACCATGTTTCCAGCCTTCAAAAAATGAGGGATTAATGCCTAAAAAATATTCCTCAATCAGCATTTTTGGGAAGTTTGCCCCAGCTTGATAAGACAAAGGATAGCCTCCACCAAATCGTGGATTAATTTCAATCCCAAGTATTTGATCCGTTTCTTTGTGTTGAAAAAACTGGATAGTTAAACAGGATACTGCTCCCTTAATATACGAGATTTTCGTTTTTAGGGATTCGTATAGCGTACTTTTTTCTGTAGAACCTTTACTAATTTCACCTGCCCGAATCTCAATTCGTTTCCGAGGAACCATGCATTTCAATCGACCCACTTGGTCATAATAAGCGTCAACGGTATATTCTTGGTATTCGTTTGGGCCCAAATACTCCATGAATAATAATTTTGAGTTATTGGCCAAATCTGGGTTCCAGTAATCAGCGGTAAAAATGACCTGTATATCACGGCTTAAGCTACCATCATAAGGTTTGATGAATACAGGAAAAGTAGGTTGAAAAGGATCAATTGGTTGTGGCAAATCTACACCAAGCTCTTTAAAAAGCGAATTGGTGATTCGTTTATCACGGCATTTTTGCACGAGTGAATGATCGCTCACGGCTATTTGGATACCTTGAGCTTTAAAATATTCCTTGGCCTGTGATAAACATAAAAGCTCATTGTCGATGGTGGGAATGACTAAGCCGATGGATTCTTGAAGGCACAAAGATAAGAGGGCATCACAGTAAATGGAATCAGAAACTGGAGGGAGTTGGAAGTAACCATTTGATACACGGCATGCGGGGGACCACTCTGGATTCATATCAGCAGTGAAAACGCGGGCTTCTGGAAAAAAAGCATTCAATTCGTTTATGAACGCCTTCACCAACGACACCCGTTTGCCGGCTGAAGTGATCAATATGTTACGTTTCATGTAAGGGTTTAGGTAGTTTCTCTACGTCTATATTTAGCGATTCCAAAACAAAAAGGAGTTGAATAATAGATTTGGACTTTACTTATTAACACCTTTTAAAAAGCAAATATAGACGATAACTTTTATTTCCCTAGTATTTAAAATGTATCAATTGCTCCTGAGATAATTTTTTTACTTCTCGGGCAGGATTTCCGACCATTACTTGGTTGGATGGGATCGATCGGGTAACCACTGTCCCTGCTCCTATGGTGGTATTTTCGCCGACTTCAATGCCTTGAACTAGGATTGCTCCTGCTCCGACGAATACACCCCGATTTAACTTAACTCCGCCACAAAGAATCGCTCCAGGGGCCACATGACAAAAGTCGTCCACCACACAATCATGCCCCAATTGGGCACCCGTATTAATAATCACTTGCTTGCCTACTTGGACTTCAGCTTGAATGACCGCTCGATGTATAACCACCGTCCCGTCACCTATTTGAGCAGTTGGACTGACCATGGCCGAGGAATGTATCAACGTCTCATAATGTAAAAAGCATAATTGCTTGTATTTTTTGTAGCGGCTGCCGTTATCGCCTATAGCTAAAAAAAAGGAGTCCTTGATAGAAAGTTGGTCGATCGAGTGAATAGGAGACACCGAATAACCATAAAAGTGCCGAACCGAGGGATTATCATCATGTATCCGTGAGACAATCTTTTGATTATCCATGCATACCTCAAATATTACCCTTGCATGCCCTCCTGCTCCAATGATTTGCATAGATATTTATAAATTATTTACGCAAATAAATATAAAATTATATCAATTTCTCATATTGTTAACAAACTTTTTTCGCTTTCCACTAGCCAAAAACGGAATTTCATTAACCCATTCGTAACTTACGTTAGTTTCTTTTCCAATTATTTCCTTCAAAGTTTGTAAAAATAAATTAATATTTAATTGGGTTGGATCTGCGTTCAGTTTGATGGTAAAGTCAGTGTAAGATTCTTGGATTAATTGATATTGTTTAATTTGAGGAAATTCCCACATCATGACGGTGATAGTATGTGGTGAAATCATTTCGCCTGACGAATTGAAAATCTGATCAATGCGTCGTCCTTCAATTTGAGTGAAGACTAACTGGTTTGATCGTTCCCAATATTGTATTGCCCCGACATCTCCTGTATCATATCGAATAAATGGCATAGCTCGATTGTACAAGTCAGTGAGAATAATTCGGCCTTTTTGGCCCATAGAAACAGGCTCATCCTTTTCGAAATCAAGAATTTCAATGAAATAACTTGCTGTATTGATTACATAAGCATGGCCGGAGCCGGGTATTTGCTGGGCAATGATTCCATTTTCCATATTTGAATATCGAGCATACAAATGTGTTCCGGTTCGCTTTCGGAATTCTTCTTGTGTGGAAGGACCTAGGGTTTCTGAAATGGAAATAGCGGATTGGAAAGGGTTCGTGTACAGGTCATGGTCACGCAAATACTGGACAAACGCATCATAGAAGGAGGCATAACCCAACAAACTAGAATGGGTGGCATTGGCTTGCCGAATGAGCTTTTCCATGGTAGAGTGGTTCTGCATGGAAATATCCAATGGAAAAACATTTTGAGCCCAATGTACCCACCAAGGTCTTTTATTCATTCTTCCCCAAATGCGCGCATAAATTAGCGGATTTCCAACCTGATAGCCAACCATTCCAGACATGACAAGGTTTTCGGCTAACAATTGTTTTCGTTTTCGGCTATTTTGAAAACACACAAATGGGACGCCCGTCGACCCACTCGTCATCATCCGATGAAGCTTTTCTCTTTTAAACTCATGAGAAAGTACACCATCCTCCATCATTCGGAGTTTGTTCATGACTGGCCAGGTGGATAAATCCTCTGGAGGAAGCCCTTTGTAGGCTTCGCAGTGGGTTGAGGCGTACTCTAATATTTCTCTTATTTGTTGGTTTTGATTGGAGTTGGACTCTATTTGTTCCCTAATACAAGCTTGTAAGGAAATTAGCCCTCCTCCAAGCAATCGGTTTTTGAGAGCATACAATAAGCCCCGAAAGTTGGATTTCATCATTTCAATTAGAATAGATCACCATTTTATTCTCGAATATTTTTGCCTTATATCCCTGCAAGACCAAAGGTGAATGAATAAATTCAAGTTTTATTTGTGCATTTTTACCCAATATTTGGCCAATCTCTGATTTGAGTTTTTGTTGATCAATTTCAGTTTTGTTTGTCTGAATAATCACAGTATAATCATGAGTACATTCTTGAATAACACGATATTGCAGAATATTTGGAAAGCGCCAAAAGAGTACAGTCAATGTATGAGGTGAAACAGGTTCGCCGTAGGTTGAAAACAATTGATCCATTTTTCGCCCCTCAATGGAGCTAAATACCCATCGATGCAGGGAGGGATTGTAGTTCATTTTTCCGATGTCACCTGTATCATACCGAATAAATGGCATGGCATAGTTAAATAGATCGGTTACTACGATGCGGCCAAGCGTACCTTGTGGGACAGGTTGATCGGAGTTTAAATCTAATATTTCTATGAAGTAATGGGCATCGTTGACCACATAAAGTCCATCAGAATCTGGCAGCTGTTGTGCTAGGATTCCGTTTTCTTCATTGGAGTACCGAGCACAAAGTGGAGATCCAGAACGAAGAAGGAATTCACGTTGTACCTCAGAACACAACGTTTCCCCTACCGCAAGTGCAGATAAATAAGAAGGGAGTATTAAGTTATTTTCTCTTAAAAATTGTACAAAACGATGGAAAAATGAACCATAACTATAAATACTGGATGGCCTTTTACAGGATTCTGAAATGACTTGCCTAAAAACCGAATCATTCAACGTTGAAATTTCGACTGGAATGATGTGTTGCATCCAGAATTTCCACTTAGGTTTTTGGTTGGGACTATTCCATATTCTTGGATAGATCAATCGATTTCCAATCTGATATCCAGCTTTTTCTGCAAAAAATAAATTTTCTGCCAGGACATGGTGGTACTTCGCTTGGTTTTGGTAGCTAGTGAAAGGAATGCCTGTTGAACCACTTGTTTTTCTTTTAAAAAGAGGATCCGTTGTCCCTGAACTAGAAAGAAACGATGGATTCTCTCGCATCATTAGTTTATTAGTTACCGGCCAGTTGGCAAGGTTACCAGGTATATAATCTGCGTAAAATGAACAAGTTTTTGAGGCATGAGTTTGAAGTAGGTGGATGCATTCCGCCTGCCACATGGCCACCGACTTGGGGTTCTGCCACAAGTATTTTAGCTGGCCTAAATTCGACCGAACTGGTGATTTATTTATCCAATCTTGAAAGAAGAACAGGTGATGCCGTAATCGAGGCAACATAGAGGTAAGGATGTGGAGGTAAATGGACTGATCTCGTAAAAATAGATCTTTAAATCAATTTTTCCATCTATTGACAACATGTTTTCGTTTCCCACTTTCTAGGATAGGAATTTCGATAACCCATTGTATCTCTATGTTGGCATCGAGACCAAAACATTCTTTGAGGCGTTGGATCAGATAAGTCGTGTCAAGATCTTCTTTTTGAGCATTTAGAACCATCGAATACGCAGCTTCATCCTTCTGGATAAATTGAAACTGTTTTACCTTTGGGAACTCCCACATGAGATTCGTTATGAAGAATGGGGAAACCATCTGGCCTTTGGTATCAAAAATTTGATCAACCCTTCTTCCTTCCACCGAGGAAAGAACTGTACTGGTACCATGCTCCCCTTGACCTACTATGCCAAGATCTCCGGTATCATATCGAATAAAAGGCATGGCTTCGTTGAATAAGTCAGTAATCACAATTCGGCCTTTTTCTCCGGGTTGGGCAGGAGCGTCGTTATCCAATTGAAGAATTTCAATGATATAACTGGCTTGATTAATCAGGTATTCATAGTTAGATCCAGCCACCTGCTGCGCAATAATTCCATTTTCCATGTTGGAGTATCTAGCATTCAGGGGAGTTTGGGTGTAGTCAAAAAACTTCCGAGCAGTTTCGGGAGATAATGACTCTGAAATAGCGAGTGCGGAATGAAACGGAGGAATTTTTAAATCTTCAACTTGTAAGTATTTGGTAAATGCGTCAAAAAATGAGGCATAGCCAATGATTGCGCAAGGCTGTTTCTCGGCTATCTGAATAACTTTCTTAAACGTTGAAGGATCCAACCTCGCGATATCGATCGGTATTGAATTGATTATTTTATTTTTCCACCAAGGTTTTTGTGTAGCTTTTGTCCAGTTTCGTATATAGATTAGTGGATCGCCCACCTGATATCCACTTAGTCTAGACATGAAAATATTTTCTGCCAAGACCTGCGTACGCTTTCGTGGATTATGGAAGCAGGTAAAGGGTGTGCCGGTGGATCCACTCGTGGTAACTTTATACAAAGGCTTATTTTTGTACAGTGAAGAGTGAGCTATTCCCCTCAGTAAATCTTTTTTAGTGACGACAGGCCATGACTGAAGGTTGTCAACAGGAAAGTCTCGATAGAAATCACAGGTTGCCTGGGTGTGCTTTAATATCGAGGTTAGTTGTTGTTCTTGGAAATCTTTGGTCTTTTTTGGATCTTCCCAAATGGATTCAACTAACCTTAAGGCACTCCATAGATCAGTTTTAAGAATGGAATGAAATCCGTGGAAGAAAGAAGATCGAAAGTTCATTAAATCGCTAACAGACTTTTTTCATTGAGAAGAATTGGGCGCTCGTCTACATCCCGTAAAAAGGCCAATCCCTCCTCAAATGTGTACATTTTATAATTGGAATTAAAGGTTGGGTGCTCCCAAATCAAAGATAATGTATCACTACCAAATGTAGCACCTGCAGCCGCAAAACAATAGGTTGTTGCAATGTGCCGAATATTAACTTCTGTTATTTTAGGATGACCATCGCAGTCCTCCTTGAGATCAACGGTGAAAAAACCATGCGGTGGTAATTGGACCTTTTCAAAAATGTATTCTACCGTTTTTTTAGCCACCTCGACAAGGGCAGGTTCGTTCAAAAATCGACCAAATGAAATATTGCCCGTAATGCCACTAGGCGCCACTTTAGACATGATATACCGAACTCGTTCGTTGCAAGCAGATCGAACCAGTTTACCTTGATAAAAAAGTAATTTGCACGCTAAATTGCGTCCAGGAAGGAATTCACTAGCAATAAATTCTTTAATATCTTGATTTAAAAAAATCCAATGGTTTAAATCTCGTTCACTCGAGATCTTATAACTACCAAATCCACTGGATCCTTCAGTTCCCCGGACCCAAAAAGGGCTGCTTGTTTTCTGAATGATTTCATTGTAGTTGAAATGGTCGGATTTGAAAGTAACAAACTTAGGGATTAGATCAGTCCCTTCCAACGCTTCATATAATACTTGCTTGTTAAAAAATAGGTTGGCTGCCTCTAGGGGAGGAATGATAGAGGGTACAGGAAGAGCTTGATGTTTTTGACGTTTTGCCCATTCTAAAACCTCGTGTTCTGGTAGGATAATGGCCCCTGTGATACTTTCATCTTGAATGATTTTTTCGATGCTTGGCCAATATTCTGGATCTTCTGCTTTAGGTATTAAATACGTGGAATCAAACAATTCTTTGTTGTAAAGACCAAAGGCCAAAGGGTTTGAGTCCGTCCCAACTAGTGAGATTTCAGAATAAAGAGAGTTGGCGAGCTTAAGTCCATAGGCTAGACTACGAGGTGTAGGTCCGCCTACACCCGTAATGAGGAGTTTATTTTTCATTTTTTCCTAGTTTTGGGATATTGTCGTAGTATAGTTGTAATTTTTGAGTGATGTTGGTTGAACTTTTTTATTTTGAGCAAACTGAAGCACAAATTTTACTAGGTCGATGTTTGTATTAAAGTAAAGAAAAATTTATAACAAAAGCCAATGTTTAATCTTGTTTTATGAAACTAACCAAAAGGCGTTTTGGAAGGTGGCAGACCTTGCATCTTCAATGGTTACCAATAATTGGGCTTTTTTTCCGTTCCTAATTAGGTTACTCTATTGACAAAATAACTAATTTTTGGTTAATTATTCTATGTAATTTTTTGAATTATCAGATTAAAGGTATTAGTAACGTGGTAATGGGTTTGTAAAAAAGAATGACCGAGTTGTCCCATGTGAGTCCAATTCTCTTGTTTGGATAAAAAAAGATCCAATTGGATTTTAAAATGGGCTAAGTTGCCAGATTCAGATGCAATACCAAAGCCTCCTTCCTCTACAATCTGACCAATATCGGTTGATTGATCAACCGCCAAGAAGACGGGGATCTTGGCCTCCAAATAGGCGAGCAGGCGGGAAGGGAAATTTGGGATGGTGAATCTAGGGTCAAGTAAAATCAGGCCGGCATCGGCTGTCGTGAGGATCTCTTGGAATTCTTGTTTCGGTACAAATGGAAGCCATTTTAGGTTGGGTAACTCCTTTTGTCTTTTCTCGATCAAGGGACGTTCCGTACCATCGCCTAGAATAAAGAAAAAGATGTCATGTCGATTTTTGACGGAGTCAATGGCATCCAGCAGAAAGTCAATCGCTTGAGGCTTTCCCAGGTTGCCACCATAGACAAATAAATGAGGTTTGGTTGGAATTCCATAGGTTGCGTTCAACCAATTTCGGTCTCGTTGAAAGGCCTGTCGAGGCTCGATGGAATTTGGATTGATCTCAATTCGATCGGCATCTATTTGGGGATTATGCTGTAGAATGTACTCTTTATTTCGGGGAGACATACACCCAATGTGGTCAGAAATTCGGTATAAATTATGTTCTACCCAATTGAAATAGCGATAGGTTGGAGAATTTTTCGAAAAATAACCAAGATCGACAGCATTTTGAGGGAAAATGTCTTTTAAGAGGAGGTATGTTTTACATTGGTACCGATTTTTTATGAATTTGACCAACGGAGCAATGGTGATGGGAGGGGTAGAGTAATACACCAAATCCAGCCGATCGAAGCTCAAGTACTTCAGCATCGCCTTTCTAAAAAGAAACTGGATGGTCAATAGCGATAGCCCCTTTTCAATTACATTTGTTTTTTGATAATTGAAAATTTTAACGTGTAAAAGGGTCAGATTACCTGTCCTTTCCACTCGTGTTTTTTCTTTTTCTTTTCTTTCCGTTGGGCAAATCACAGTGATTCGATGTCCCTCACGAAGGAAACATCGAATCAGATCGGTGAAAATATTGCGGTCTTCCACATTCTTAATCGGAATCATGGAAATATATAGGATTTCCTTACTCATTCCAGACAACTCGTTTGATGTAGTCGGTATAGCTAATGATAATTCTCACCACTTTCTCAGAGACATTGGGCATTGAATAGTCATATACCGGCCGGAAATTTCTTTCTTCGCCCACTTTTTGCCGGAGGACTTGGCTCAACCCTTGCATGATGCGCTCAGGGGATAATCCCACCATCATCACCGACGCTTCCTCCATGGCCTCAGGGCGTTCGTGTGCTTCTCGGATATTTAAAGCACGGAAATTCAGGATGCTTGATTCTTCCGAAATCGTACCCGAATCAGACAGAACCGCATACGCATTCATTTGGAGGGCATTGTAATCATGAAAGCCCAAAGGTTTCAAAAATTGAACTTCTGGACGAACTTTTACTTGTTTCTTCTCCAGCATATTGCGTGTTCTGGGGTGAGTAGAAACAATCACGGGTAATTGGTAGGTTTCGGCGATGGCGTTTAAGCTGTCCACAAGTCCTTGAAAGTTCCTGTCTGAGTTGATATTTTCTTCCCGGTGAGATGAAACTACAAAGAATTTTTCTTTTTCAAGATTCAGCTTAGCCAAAACGTCCGAACGTTCAATGAAGGGTCTGTAGTGGGTTAAAACCTCAAACATAGGGGACCCTGTTTTGATGATTCGATCCGCCGATAACCCTTCGCGAAGCAGGTATTCCCGAGCAATCGAGCTGTAGGTCAGATTGATATCCGAGATATGATCGACAATTTTTCGATTGGTTTCTTCCGGAACTCGCTGATCAAAACATCGGTTCCCGGCCTCCATATGGAAAATAGGAATATGCCGTTTTTTGGCAGGAATGGCACACAAGCATGAATTGGTATCCCCCAAAACCAGGAAAGCGTCGGGCTTGAGTTCTTCCAGAACTGGATCGATTTTGATCAGAATGTTTCCGACGGTTTCTGTAGCAGTTTTTCCGGCAGCTTCTAAGAAGATATCGGGTTTTCTGAGTTGGAGATCTTCAAAAAAGATTTGATTTAATTCGTAATCATAATTTTGTCCCGTGTGAACTAGGGTATGTTGAACCGCTTCGGAAGCGTCCAAAGCAGCAATGACGCGGGAGAGGCGAATGATTTCAGGCCGTGTACCCACGACGGTCATAACCTTTAATTTGGTGATTGGTGATTGGTGACCAGTAACTGATGACTGGAGATTGGTTTTATTATTGTTCATCAATAATTCTCTTTTGTTTTCTTAACCTATTGATTTTATTAATCCTTGAATCATTTTTTGTATCGTTTCAAGTTGTTTAGTCAACTTTTCCTGTTCATTTGAGTCGATATACTTTAGGTTAAACGCGATAATGATTTGCGTGTCTATCTCAGCACCACTTGAAAGTGCTATGTATAAAAACTGTTTGAATTCTAATTTACTTTTTCTAGATGCCCCCTCAGCAATATTCGATGGAATCGATATAGCTGCTCTTCTTAATTGAGTAGTTAAACCATACACCTCACTTTTGGGGAACTGATTGGTGAGTTCATAAACCAATGTGACGAAGTCAATACTCCTCTTCCAAACATCTAGATCTTTATGCGTTTTCATTTATTCATTAACAGATTTACTAATCACCAATCACTAGCCTCCAATCACGTCTACAAAATAAGTGTCAGGATTTTTAGGATCAAATGGTTCATTGATCCAAAATAAGGTATATAATTCTTCTTCACCGATATTGGTAATATTGTGGGTGTACCAAATGGGCATATCCACAAAGCTAGGTTCATCGCCCGTTAGGGTATAGCGGTATATTTGATCTTCATCCATTCGCCGCAGAGCAATTTCAGCTTTTCCTTTGATGACGGCAAATCGTTCAATTTTTCGGGTATGAAAATGGTTGCCGCGTGTAATACCGGGAAATGTGGTGGAGAACGAGACTTGTCCACCAATTCCCAATCGAACAATTTCCACAAAAGCTCCCCGGTTGTCGGCGTGAGGGGTTAATTTTTTTGGGAAAAAAGTGCTAAGGTCCAGGTATGAACGAAACGTATTGAAAAGATTCACTTCAAAGGAGGTGGCAAGACTTGGAATTCCACCATTTTTCTGATAAACCTCTGCGAAGTATTGAAGCTTGGATAGGACGTCCGAGACCTTGATTTCATACGTAGGTTCTATGGTGATTTTTCCTGATGGCGTGTCACTTGTAGCCAGTTGAATCATTTGTTCCACCAATTCTTGAACGTAGATCAGTGAAACAGATTTATCAACCTGAACTTCGGGTGATTGATCATTCGCTACTAAGTGGCAAAAGGTCGCTATAAAGGAATTATAGAAAGGCTTGCCAAAAGGACCAAAAACGTTCGGAATGATGAGTCCGTGTACGGTAGCTTGGTTTTTCAAACCCCAGGCTTCTAATTTCTCACGCCCTATTTTTTTTGAGTTTCCATACAAGTTGTTGTCCAGCTCTTGGCTAGACGATGAGAATAGGATGTGGGGTTTGTGGGAGGTGGTTTCAAGTGCCGACACCAGGGAGTCAACTAAGGACACATTGTGTTGAAACAGGGTCTCTTGGCTTTCATGGCGGTTCATGGCCGCCAGGTGATAGATGACATCACACTGACCAACCCAATTGGCTAATTGTGCTGGGTTTTCAAAAAAGCTTTTTTGAAACGAGATCACCTGGAATTTCTCTGGAGTGAGTTGAAGAGTTCGTTTCAAATGTTGGCCTATAAAACCATTTTCTCCAGTAATGCCGATTTTAAGTAAAGACATAGCGTGGGTATTAGATGATGGGGAAAAGATAGTCATCCTCGACTTCTCCAACGGCGTAATCGGAAAAACATTGAAGTTTTGAGGAAGGTAGGAGGGACTGAAAGGCCGTGGCGTAACCCGGAGGTACTACCAGACAATCATACGAGGATTCACTCATATCGTAAAAGGGTAGCGCATGGATATCGTCCACGGGGAGTTCGGACAGAGGCGTTACCCAAACGCGAACCTGGCCAGCCACGCAAATGAACCAGCGGGATTCGATTTGATGTCCTCGCCAGCCTCGGATCAACTCGATACTTTTGTTTTGGATCAAGTAGGATCTTTTCACACGGGAAAAATCAACTTGATTATTATGTAAGAGCAGGCCACGATCATCCTCATGTCGACCACCCGAATAAAGTGTAACCATGATATCAGTACGGATAATCCAATTCGGGAGTTTGACCAAAAATCTCCCTCTGGATAAGGGGGAGTTTGCTAATCAACCTTTTCAGCCCCTCTACATCTTGTTGATCTGCATTGTGACTATGATAATCCTCGATGGTAGTCATTTCGCTTTCTCCTTCCGAAAAATATTTGGCATAATTGAGATCTCGGTTATCGGCGGGAATACGGTAAAACTCACCCATGTCCTCTGCTTTCAACATTTCTTCGCGCGTGCACAACGTTTCATAGAGCTTTTCACCATGTCTTGTCCCAATAATTTGAACTTCCGTTTCCTTACCAGCCAGTTCCATGACGGCTTTGGCAAGGTCCCCAATTTTGCCAGCAGGGGCTTTATTGACGAATAAATCGCCTGGATTTCCGTGTTCGAAGGCGAACAATACGAGGTCAACGGCGTCTTCCAAAGACATGAAGAACCGAGACATATTTGGATCTGTGATGGTGATGGGCAATCCTTTCTGGATTTGGTTTAAAAAAAGAGGGATCACAGAACCTCTGGAGGCCATGACATTCCCGTAGCGGGTCAAGCAAACAGTCGTATCGGTCAAGTTTCGGGCTTCGGCTACGGCTACTTTTTCCATCATGGCTTTGGAAATACCCATGGCATTGATGGGGTAGGCGGCTTTGTCGGTACTAAGGCAAATTACCTTTTTTACTTTATTGGCTGCTGCAGACCGAATCAAGTTTTGTGTGCCGATGACATTGGTTTTGACGGCCTCCATGGGAAAAAACTCACAGGAGGGTACTTGTTTGAGTGCGGCCGCGTGGAAAATATAATCGACACCCCGTGTGGCAGGCTCGATACTCGTGTATTCCCGAACGTCTCCGATGTAATATTTAATCTTATCAGAACGATATAGATTACGCATATCATCCTGTTTTTTTTCGTCACGGGAAAAAATACGAATTTCAGAGAAATGATCCGTTTTCAAAAACCGATTGAGAACGGCGGTACCGAATGAGCCCGTGCCACCGGTGATGAGGAGAGTTTTATTTTTCATATTGTTTATTTGAGCTGTCGGACAAAATATTTCGTAGGTTTTGTCTCATATGTTGTGCATTAAAATGGATTTCATAGGCCTCGTCTGCATTCTTACAAAAGTATAGATACTTTTCTTTTGAAGAAATTACCTCAAGTAAAGAATGTTGCAAATCGATCTGATACTGGGGTGTGTTGATCACAATACCGGCATCATGATGTTGGATAACTTGAATGGAGGCAAGCTCCGAAGGGCCCACCGCCACAATGCATCGGCCACTGATACAATATTCCGGTATTTTAGTAGAAATGGATGACATCGTGATCTTCATGTCCTCGGCATGAAAGCTCTCGGCATGAATTAAAAAATGGCTTGAATTGACTTTTTGAATGAATTCATCGCCCATAACAGGGTTGAGAACGCTTACAAAAGGAAAATCAAGATCTTGTTTCATTTGCTCGTCGAGAACACTTAGAGAGAAAATCTCAACTTGAATGGGGAGTTGATGAAGTTCAATTAAACGTTGAAGATACGTATTTAAAATTTTCAAAGAGGAACTTCGATGAGAATGCAACCAACCAAAATACCGAAAAACAATGGGTTGACCCTGGGTAGGTTCAAGGGGCTCGACAGGTGTTTGGGGTTTTTCAATGGCATTGATCAACACATGAGCCGGCAAGTTAAAATAAGAGGAATATTCTTGTTTAAGTTTCGGACTTATCACGAACAATCCACTGGCTCGTTCAACGATTGGTTTGGCGTAGGAAACAAAATATTCATGCAAGGCTTTATATAACCAGTTGATCCCATTATTGTGAATGAAGTAGTCATCTGTAAAATAAATGTAGTAGGGCAACTCATATTTTTTAGCGATAAACTGAAGCATCTTGTAGGTTAGAATCCCTCCACTTCCAGAAACAAACAGGACAGTAGGCTTAAAGTCTTGGATAACTTGATGGAGTTTTGTAGCCTTAGACAAGGGGAAAAGAGAAAAAAGAAGCGTACGTCCCCATTTGATGACCTCTCCTCTTAAATGACTCTTATTGGTAGGTTTGGCCTCAAGACGAGAAACCTGTTGGTTATTTACCTTAGAACCGCAATTTGAAAAATCAAATCGTAGAAAACCACGAATGATATCAAAATCGTTGATTCGAAAGTAATTTGTAAATTTCTTAGAGGAAGGTAGGCCGTGATTTACATAGACGGTTAATACTTCAGCGTCAGCAAAGTTTTTGAAGATAGACTCATACGTTTTTCCATTGCTTCCCACCGAGGAAAAGGGTTCATGGCATAGAAATAATACACGTGGACTGGTCATACGGATACACTGATTTTTTTTCCAATTATCCACCAAGTGAAATAGATGAGGAATGGAATAATTGAAAATGAAAAAACTTGATTATTAGCAAAGAAATAAAATGCCATTTGGAAAAATAAAAAAAACAAACAAATCGTAGATACTCTTCTCGTGGCAAGGGAACTTTTCCAAGTATTATTGAAAAACATTCCGATAAAGAAAAATACTATTGGTACCCCCCAAAAGGAAATATCGCTCGCTAGCCAAGTATACATGGAGTGCCAAGATACAGTCGAGCTAATCCCATACTTTTTTTCAAGTATTCCAATATAAGTCAAGTCAAAAAAATCGTCTCCAAGAATTTTCTTTCCAATTGAAATTTGAATCCAAGAAGATCCTAATCCGTAAGAAAAAGTGGGAGGCTCTTTTAAGGCTAAACTTAGTTGATGGTATCCTTGGCTTAGGTAGGAGGTAATTTGGGTCAAACCAAATCGTGTTACTGCATCCAACTTACCATAAACGCCAGAGGTCTTGATCTCAAACTTTCCGAGGTTTTCACTGAAGCGTTCCAAAAGCTCTAAGTTTTCCGAGGCACCAATCCTAGAGATCATGGAATTGACGAATACAAAAATGACGATTACCCCAAGAGACATTAATCTGAAAAGATAACCCAATTTGATCTTCTTATTCTCCAAGGTTATCAATCTAGATACGAGCCACAATAGAAACATATCTACAATGCCTTTATTAGTACCGACAGCGATCCAGGAGGATATTTCCAAGGTATAAAAAAAGAGAATAAAGGCCTTTTTGAATATCGACTGGTGGTTGAAATTAAGTAAGAAATAAACCTGAAAATACAAGGTCACAGGGGAGATAATCAAGCCTATGTAGTTCGAAATACCCGCAACTCCTTCTTCAATGGATCTCACCTTTTCGCGATAACCGTCTGCGGGATTGAATAAACCCTCCGCGACCTTACTAAAAAAAAGATCAATTCTAAATGGGGTAACCATGGCTCTATTGGAAACGACATAGAGTTCAATTGCTAACGCTATAAAAATGATAAAATGAGAAATAGTCTTTGACTCTATTACTTGGTTTTCGTCAGACTTGAATACAAAGAATCGACCACCTAAATAGAAAAATAATAGGTTGATGAGTACATAGATACTTGTCATTTCAAGATTGTCTATTCCCCAATTTATTGGGCCATAAACAAACATAAAAATGGTTAATAAATTAAAGCCAAGGATGATATATAATGGCCTATTCTTCATGTAAACTTAAGATCGTTTTTCTGGTTAAAATCAATGTCAAAAAAGCAATTATAAATTCCGTAACATAAAAAGCAATACCCACCCCTTCTAACTTGAATTCGGTTAATAAAATAGTACTTAAGAGAAAAAATACAAATGAAGAAAAAAGAAGTATGTAAAGCTTTTGTCGTTCTTTATTAAATTTAAAAATGATTATATTAGGAATGGAATTTATCGAAATTAAAAATGGAATTCCAGAGAAAAATCGAATCATTTGAACTATGTAAAGATCATCCTTTTTAAGGAAAAATAAAGTAATTTTGTCAGCTTGAAGAAAAAGAAAAAGGCTCAAAATCAAGGTAGAGGCAGAAAGAAAAACACCTAACCTAATTAAATTTGATAATCCTTTTTTAACATCTTCTTTGAGTAAATTTAAGCTGAAAGGAAATAATGCTTGAACCAACACTCCTTGCAGTGACCTTACCAAGGAGATGATCCGGTCAATAACACCAAATTGTCCGACAAGAGTAGAATTCCCAAAGAAAGCTACCAGTAATGGTGCGGAGTTTAAATAAAGACTGATCGTTGAGTTGGACACAAAAACATCCCAACCCTCTTTATATTTCTTCTGAATACGTTCAAATGTTATATCTGAAATTCTTACTTGTAAATGAAATTTTTTGTAAACAATTAGATACGAAATGAGTCCAAGAAGTAAGTTCGTAAAGCCCATTGAGAACAAATAAAGCTCATATTGATTTTCAATGACATATAAAAGTAAGAAGTAAACTAAAATCTTACTAATCGAATTTACTAATAAGCCTAGTTTGTTGATGTTAATGCCTTGGTATAACCAATTAGGAACGCAAACTTGCCCTACAATAAAAACATAAGCCAACAAGATAAAACGCCAACTAAGTTGAATGTCAATAAATAGTTTACTTACCAGTAGATAAATTGGAAAGAAAACTAAACTTAAAATGATCTTAGAAATACTTGTAATCAGTACTTCTATTTCTACTTGTTTGAGATCATGCTTTATTTCAACTAATTTTCTAACAGCTGTTACATTAAATCCATAGTCGGTAAATATGACACCAAATAAGCAAATAGCCTGAATGGCCACGATTTTTCCATAGTTTTCTAGGCCATAGTTTTTGATTAACAAAGGTACAAAAACAAGTATTGCTATGAAATTTATCGCTTGAGTGGCGGAAATTAATAGGATTGAGAGTACATTTTTATAGTCAATGCTTTTATTCATATGGTGACCCCAACTTAGTTTTTTCCGTTGAATGGCTCCATGGGCACATTCGAATTTTGGTTAACGCCTTCTTGTTTAATTACTTTTTTAATTGTTAGAATCAAGATCTTGATATCGAGAGTGAAACTGAGGTGATCGACATAGTATAAATCTAAATCAAATTTTTCCTTCCAAGATATTTGGTTCCTCCCATTTACTTGTGCCCATCCCGAAATGCCCGGTTTTACAGAATGACGTCTTTTCTGATCCGTTGAATATAACTCCAAATAATCTATAATTAATGGTCTCGGCCCTATAAAGCTCATTTCACCCTTCAAGATATTAATCAATTGGGGTAATTCATCGATAGATAGTTTTCGAATGATCCCTCCAATTTTTGAAACCCTATCTCCCTCCGTGACTATGGGTTTTTTGACCCGATCTAAGCTATACATCGTTTTAAGTTTGATGATTTCAAAGATCTTTTCATTAAGACCTGGTCGTTTTTGTTTGAAAAAAGGGATCTCGCCCAAATCTATCCAAAGGATTAGTGCCGAAATCAAAATAATTGGACTCACTAAGATGAGAAGAGTGAGGGCAAATAAAGAATCAAAAGAAGGTTTAATGAACTTGCAGTACATGAATTTGGCTTGATTATACAGCGCTTTGAGCAAGGTTTAGTAAAGAACCTGCAAATTACCTGACTTTTCGATAGATTCCAGAGTAGTTTTTATTTTAAGGTTAAATTTATACTGGCCCAGTGGTACTCGTCGCCCCTGCCAAGTGCCGTCCCAAATGTCTTTTGGGTTTTGAGTACTCCATATTTCTTGACTTTGGCGGTTTAGAATTCGAAGATCATAAGTTTCAAGATTAATAAATCTCCCTTTGGGTCCCCAGGTGTCATTGATACCATCGCCATTGGGTGAAAAGGCGGTTGGTATAAATATCTTAAATTGAAGCGGAATGCGTACGGTGTTAGAATAGCTGGCACGTCCTGTGGTGCTGATGGCTTCGATGCGGTAATCGGCAAATTCTTCGAATGAATCCAAATCAGGGAAATGGCGATTGACCACCGGGGTAAATTGCGCCTCGATCCCGTTTTTAGTGTTTTCGGCAAAGAAAACAGTATATTGATCAATTTCGCCCGGCTGAAAAGGGCTTTGAGGGCTCCAGATCAGTTCATTTGTGGGCAATGATTGGAGGTGAATTGTGCAGGCAGGTTCCGACCACTCCGAGTAGATCAAACATTCATCTTGAACCCGCACTTGGTAGCAAAACGAGGCTTGAGCGGGTTGAGCGGCAGGATCAATCCAAGGGAATTGGTTTATGCCGTTTATTTTGTCTTGGATATCAAAAGAAACCAGTTCAAATGGCCAAGGGGCCGTCGGTTTGTCGGCATATAAGTGGACTTGTTGATTCGACACTACCGAGACCCGTACGTCCGGAGCCGGGGGCTTGGGTAAGGTGGCTCGATCCACGCATAGGATATTGGAGTAGCTCAGGGCGGTGAACGGGGAGCTTGCATCTGGGAAAGGACTTCTCAGAATACCCTCAGTTCTCCAAACCAATTGGTAACACGATTCTTTGAGACAACTCGAATTTGAATCGAAATAAGGTGATGATGTGGCTAATGGAGATAAATCTTTCGGAGCAGTCTTTCCAATTTCTGCTCTTGAATCATATCGTTGAACTGAAACTAAACTTGATCCAATTTTGGTATCTTCACCAATGCTAGGAAGTAGTCCTTTGATTGACTCTGCAGAGGGCGCTGACCAATTGAGTTGATTTTTCATTACCTCCACGACCAACACTTCATCTAATTTAATCTGGCAGATTTCATTCGTAATATTACTTGGACAGTATTTACGACGATTGGCCACAATACAAAATGACCCAATATTTTTTGGTAGATCGAGGACATTTGTACCTGCTTTGATGGTTTGAAATGGTGTAAAAGGGTCTTGATACGCCTCATCCCAATTTCGAATGAAAAGGTCAAATTCCCCTCTAGGTGCATTAGAGAGATCTACCGTTATAATGTCCGGATCTTCAATATCTTGGGTGAGGTTAGTTAGAATAGCAAAATTACTTTTTCCTCTTGTGTTCACTTCTATAGGTGCTGATTTGCCGCACGTAGTGCCAGGGGCGGGTCCAATAGAAAAAATCCGAGAATCAATACTAGCCGAAATTGGAAATGACTTCTTGATTAATGGATCGATTCGTGGATCAACAGTTGATTTTGTTCCATCATTCCAATCGATAGTAAGATTTCCTAAAGCTAGGTTACTTGGGTCATCAAGAAAAATGAATACATCTCCATTCGTGCAAGACTCAAATGTGACTTTGGGCGTTCTCATCGGCCGCACGGTTACATTGATACAGCCTATGATATTGGCCGTTCCGCGTTGTCCGACCAAAAGGAGTGTCACGATGCGGTCCAACTCATCTGGGTTGGAAAGGCGTACACTGGATAAATTGGTTTGGGGTAAGGAAGAAAGTTGACTAAAGGTTTGATTTTGGTATCCTTGGTAAATAGTAAAGTTGGAGATTCCTGTCACATCAAATGTTACCGTTTCTCCACTGCAAATGGTTGTTTGATTGACCGTCGGGGTGAATCGAGTGTAGCCCGTAGGTGCAGCGGCGCAAAGGTCTTGGGCAAGACAGGTAAGGCCTAGGTTAGGTGTGACAAAGAATAAGTAGAAAACAACGAGTACAAGCAAAATGCGAGAATTGGAGGAAGTTATTTTGGTCTCGAAATCAAAACTGCACAGGGTCTTATTTCCCAAATGACAGGAATTTTCCATGGAATCGCTAGACAAAACAAACCACCTCCAATTCATCACTTATCTTACCATGTGTTATTTTAGTATTTGCTCAGCCAACCAATCTCCCACCTCAGAAGTCGAATACGCTTGGCCACCATCGGCGATGTCGACGGTCACAATTCCCTGCTCCAAGGAAAGATCCACTACTTTTTTGATTACCTCTGCCTCTTCGGTTAGGTTGAAGGCATATTCAAACATCATCGCCGCGGAAAGGACAGTTCCGAGTGGATTGGCCATGTTTTTTCCAGCCGCCTGCGGATATGACCCATGAATAGGCTCAAACACGGAGGTATGTAAGCCAATCGAGGCGGAAGGCATGAGACCCATGGAGCCGGAAATGACCGAGGCCTCATCTGTCAAAATATCGCCAAACATGTTTTCGGTTACCATCACGTCAAATCCTTCAGGCCATTGGATGATCCGCATCGCGGCAGCGTCGACAAACAGGTATTCCGTTTCTACCTCTGGAAATTCTTTCTCAATTTCTTGGCCGACTTCCCGCCAAAGTCGTGAAGATTCCAACACATTCGCCTTATCGACAATACAAAGTTTTTTCCGGCGATTCATAGCATACTCGTACGCCAGCCGGATGATGCGCTCGACTTCCTCCCGGGTGTACACACAAACATCCCATGCTTTGTCTCGAGTTTCGTTTCTTCCTTTTTCTCCAAAGTAAATACCACCGGTCAATTCCCGAATGCAAACAAAGTCTGCCTTTTCAATGAGCTCTCGGCGAAGAGGAGATTTATGCAACAAGGAAGGAAATACCAACGTGGGACGAATGTTGGCGTAGAGTCCTAACTTTTTCCGCATGGCCAACAAGCCTTGTTCAGGGCGAACTTTAGCGGACGGATCGTTGTCAAATCGAGGATGGCCAATGGCGCCAAATAACACGGCATCTGCCTTCATGCACACCTCATGTGTTTCATCTGGGTACGGGTTCCCCGTCGCGTCGATGGCTGCTGCCCCGGTTAGGGCGTGTGTGAGCGAAACGTTGTGGTTAAATTTAGTTGCGACTGCCTGCACCACTTTGAGTGCTTGATCGATTACTTCAGGCCCAATGCCATCTCCTGCGAGGACTGCAATGTTTAAATTCATGTATGGTATGGTTGTTTTCCCAATTTCAATGGGTTTGGAAGGTGTTTATTACACAAAAGTATCCAAAACCGAGGAAAATTGGAAATCGAATCAAGGGTATTTGAGTCGAAAACCAAACCCAAATCTCAGGAAAAGCTAGGGGAGGGAAAGGGGCTACCCTTTCCCCTCCGTAAAATTACAATCCTTTCAAATAAGCAATGCTTTTGGGAACATTGGTTTCCTCAAGATTGGACTCATCTTCAATAAAGTAATGTTGAATTCCTGCTTTTTTAGCGGCTTTGAAAATGGCTGGGAAATTGGCTTGACCTGTCCCGAGAACGACATCATTTTCGGCTGGGGTGTGGCCAGTCAGATCGCCTTTGACTCCTTTTTTCAAGTCTTTTAAGTGCATTAACTTGAATCTTTTTCCGTATTGGGTAAGAAGGGCCTCTGGATTTCCACCTCCGTGTAAGGTCCAAAGGATGTCCATTTCAAAGGAAACATGCGCGGGATTCGTTTGCTGAATCATGTAGTCAAATAAGGTTCCATTGAGGTGGGGGAGAAACTCATACCCATGGTTATGGTAACAGAAAATGATTCCTTGTTCGGCCAATATTTTTCCGGCTGCATTGAAAACCTGAATCGCGCGGTTGGCATCCTCCAAACCAAATTTCCCACTTTTATGGGGAATCCAAGCACACATCACGTACTTCGCACCGAGAGCTTTGGCTTGTTTGACAATGGCCATCGGGTCTTTTTCCAGTTGTTCGAAGGAGCATCCCGTGGCAGGAATCGAGATGCCTCGTGCATCACACAAGGCTTTGAATTCCTCGGCTGTCATGCCTGCGGTGGGTCCACCTTCTAATTCCGTGATGCCCATTTTTTGGATCATATCCAATGTGCCGACCGGGTCTTTAGGGAATTGTTTACGAAAGGTGTACGCCTGAACCCCAATAGGATAGGTGTACAGTCCTTTTTTTTGTGCCCAGCTTGGCAAACAGAGCATGGTCAGTAAAAATAGAAGTAAGCCTGATTTTTTCATAAGCGGAATAGGTTATAGGTTGCGTTTTTTTACTTGATCGACGGCATATTGGGCGGCTCGGGCGGCCAAAGCCATGTAGGTTAGAGATGGATTTTGAGTGCCTGAAGAGGTCATGCAAGCTCCATCGGTTACAAAAACATTCGGACAGGCGTGCATTTGATTGAATCCGTTCAATAGGCTCGTTTTGGGGTCTAAACCCATCCGGACACCCCCCATTTCATGAATGTCTGATCCAGGTGGATTTTTGGTATCGACCGTCCGGATGTCTTGGCAGCCCGCTCGTTCGAACATTTCGGCGATATTTTGCCGGTAGTGAGCCACCATGCGGTCGTCATTATCAGTCCAGTCACAAGACAACACCAATTGGGGGATACCATATTTATCCCGCAGCGTTTCATGCAAACGAACGTGATTGGTTTCGATTGGGACACATTCACCCATCATCCAACTGCTTAAGTACCAGTCTCCTGGATTTTGTTTCAGCAAGTTTTCTCTGAGCGTATCTCCAATTCCCTCTTGGGAGACACCCATGCCGCGCCCTCCCCCTATTCCGGCAGCATAACCTCGAAGAAAATCCGTTTCTTGTCGATGCAAATTTTGAAAGCGAGGGATGTAGGAGTGGCTTGGATTATTTCCGGCTGTCTTGAACTCCTTGAATCCCACATGACGACCTTGCACCTGCCCACGGTAATTATGCCAGGTGATGTACTTACCCAAAAGGCCAGAATCATTTCCTAGCCCATTTGGAAAGCGACTGGACGTCGAATGGAGTAGGATCAGGTTGGTGTTCAAGGCCGAGGCATTGACAAAAATGATACGCGCAGCAAATTCAATGGTCTGGTTGGTTTGGCGATCGATGATCCGGACTCCAGTGGCTTTATTTCGTTTGGTATCGTAGAGAATGGAGTGTACGACACTGTGTGGGCGAAGTGTTAGATTACCCGTTTTAGCTGCCCATGGAAGGGTAGAGGAGTTGGAACTGAAATAACCTCCGTAGATACAACCTCGGTCGCACATGCGCTGGTGTTGGCATTTAGCCCGGCCTTGGTCTGCATGAATGGGTTGAGGATCCGTTAGATGGGCACATCGGGCTTGAATAAGATGGCGACCGGGAAATTCCTTGGCAATAACCTGTTGTAAATGGGATTCGATGCAGCTTAGTTCAAAACCTGGCATGAATTCGCCATCAGGGAGGTGAGGAAGTCCGTCTCGATTTCCGGCAATACCGGCAAATTTTTCTACATGACTGTACCACGGAGCCAGGTCTTTGTATCGAATGGGCCAGTTGACGGCAAAGCCATCTCGGGCGGGGCCTTCAAAGTCGAGGTCGCTCCATCGCTGGGTTTGTCGTGCCCACAACAGGCTCTTTCCTCCGACATGATATCCGCGGACCCACCGAAACGGTTTTTCGTATACCACGGGTTGTTCGTCATCAGAAATGGCCCAATGCATGGTTTCCTCCCGCATAAAGGAGGCGAATCGATGGTTCTCTTTGTTTTTTAAGGGTACCGCCCCACGATAAGGCAGTTCCCAAGGAGCTTTGGAAGCAGTGGGGTAATCGGTGATATGGTCAACGGGGCGTCCTCGCTCTAATACGAGAGTTTTGAGTCCTGTTTCACAGAGTTCTTTGGCAGCCCAACCCCCACTGACGCCCGAGCCAATGACGATGGCATCGTAGGTATGCGATTTTGGAATAAAAGATGAATTCATGCGGGGGGAGTTAGGGGTACACAACCATGATAATATCCGGGAGCAACTTCATATCCATAATGTTCTTGCATGACATAGGACGACGTTGTGTAACCTCGAATGACTTCTCGGCGCATCCAAGTAAAAAACAAGGCACTGTCCTCGGAGCTTGGTGCACTGAGCCGAATCAACAAACTTGTTCGCTGGTCGGACGTACAGTCGGGAAAACTTTGTTGGTAGATGTCCTTGGCATAGGTATCTAAACTTCGCAGTTCTTGTCGAACGATCCGCTGAGTCTCTTCGTCATAGCAATCGCGTAGAAGGCGAAGTAAAAAATCGTCTACCCCGACGTCCAAGGCACCTGGGTGGCCATTTCCCGCCGGAATGAGAGTTTGCAATACAGCATCCAGCAGCTTTTTTTCGGCTGGTGGAAAAAAATCAAGAGCGGGCTCTTGGCCTAAAGCCGGCCAAGTCCACAGGGCACCCAACGTCAAAGCAAGAGAACGTATAGACGCCCGGCGTGAAATCGGTGTCTGCATGTTTAGGTAGGGTTGAATAGGGTAGGTCTATTTCGGTTGTCTAGACAAACTTACATTTTTTCTAGGAAGAAGCATATAAAGTAGAAAAAAAAGAAAAGCCACGTACCGATCGGCACGTGGCGAGGAAGGTTTTGGTGTACTTTTTTAGATGAGGTTGAGCATTTTTTGGGTAGCGATGATGGCGGAGACGGTCTGGTCGGAGTCGAGTCCACGGGTTTTCATGTCGCGTCCTTCATGGTGCCAAGTGATGATGGTTTCACACAAAGCATCTGTTTTTCCGCCGGGGGGAATCCGGACGGTGTAGTCTGTCAGAATCGGCAGGGATTTTTTCTTTTTTTGGTAGATTTTCTTCAATGCTTTCATGAAGGCATCGTATTGTCCATCTCCTTGTGCGTGCTCCTCAAAGATTTGCCCATCCATTTGGATCTGCAAGGTGGCGGAGGGTTGCAAGTTTTTGGCGTGGGTCAATACGTAATTGATGATCACGACTTTTTCCTCGATGGCATTGCTATCCAATACATCCGATAAGATATAGGGAAGGTCTTCACGGGTGACGACTTCCTTGCGGTCTCCAAGCTCGATGATGCGTTGGGTTACTTTTTTCAACTCATCTGGAGCCAGGGTGATGCCAAGTTCACGTAAATTATTTTCGATATTGGCTTTTCCGGAAGTCTTGCCCAAGGCATAAACGCGGGTACGGCCAAATCGCTCGGGCATCAGGTCGCTGAAATAGAGATTATTTTTCTTGTCGCCATCGGCATGGATGCCCGCGGTTTGGGTAAATACGTTTTCTCCAACAATGGGTTTGTTGGTGGGGATCCGAATACCCGAAAAGGTTTCTACGATTTTACTAACCGAGTATAGCGATTTCTCATTCACTTGAGTCGTGACTTCCGGCATCATATCATTCAAAACGGCTAAGCAGCTTGCCAAAGGAGCATTGCCTGCGCGTTCTCCCATGCCATTGACCGTGAGGTGTAATCCACGGGCACCAGCTTTAAGGGCTTCCATGACATTGGCCACGCTCAGGTCGTAATCGTTGTGGGCATGAAAATCGAAATGCGTAGTAGGATACCTATCTACCAAGGTCTTGACAAAAGAAAAAGACTCTGCAGGGGTTAAAATACCCAGCGTGTCGGGCAGTAAGATTCGTTCGATTGGCCAGGTGGTGAGAGCATCCAACATAGCCAAAACGTACTCAGGAGAATGACGCATGCCATTGCTCCAGTCTTCGAGGTAGACATTCACCAAAAACTGTTCAGCTCTGGCGTGCTGAATCACGGATTGAATATCATCTAGGTGCTCTTGAGGCGACTTCTTCAGTTGATGCGTGACATGATTCAACGACCCCTTCGTCAGAAGATTCATTACTCGGGCACCCGCCGATTTCATCCATTGAATGGAATCTAGGCCATCGACAAAGGTGAGAACCTCGATACGATCCAACATGCCTTGAGCGGCAGCCCAACTTGTGATTTTTTGTACCGCCTGAAATTCACCTTCCGACACACGGGCGGAGGCCACTTCGATGCGGTCCACTTTGACTTCTTGCAACAACATTTGTGCAATGGTCAACTTTTCTGAGGCGGAAAACGACACACCGGAGGTTTGTTCCCCATCTCGGAGTGTCGTATCCATGATTTCAATGCGGCGGGCCATATCAAGGGGTTCTAATTAGAACAAACGTTGCTTTTCGAACGCTTTGATCTCGGTTTCTAGGGAACGGAGGTAATCGATATCGTCAAAACCGTTCATCATATTATGTTTTTTGTACCCGTTGATATCGAATGACTCCGAGGCACCGGTGGCGAGAATAGTTACCGATTGCTCGGGAAGGTTCACCACGATTTCGGTGGTAGGGTCGGCTTCAATGGCTTGAAAAATTTGATCCAAGAATTCGGGGCTGACCGTGACAGGTAGAATGCCGATGTTCAATGAATTATTTTTGAAGATATCGGCAAAGAAGCTAGAGATCACACACCGGAAGCCGTAATCATAGATGGCCCAGGCAGCATGTTCTCGGCTAGAGCCAGATCCAAAGTTGCGTCCAGCGACCAAAATCTTGCCAGAATACAACGGATTGTTAAGTACAAAATCAGCTTTGGGACGGTCGTCGTTATGGAAACGCCAATCACGAAATAGATTATCACCAAATCCCTCCCGTTTGGTAGCTTTCAAAAAACGAGCCGGAATGATTTGGTCGGTGTCCACATTCTCTAGAGGAAGTGGAACGGCAGAACTTTGGAGTATTTGAAAAGGATCGTATGCCATAATGATGGTGGAAAAGGTGCCGTGCGCTTTGGGCGCACGGCCTTTTCTATTTTTAGGTTAAAAAAGAGCTTATAAAAGTTCTCTGGGATCAGTAACAACCCCAGTTACGGCCGCGGCCGCAGCGACCAACGGGCTAGCAAGTAACGTTCGAGCGCCTGGGCCTTGCCGACCTTCAAAATTTCGATTGGAGGTGGATACAGCGTATTTTCCAGCCGGAATTTTGTCATCATTCATCGCCAAACAAGCAGAGCATCCAGGTTGACGTAGTTCAAACCCAGCGTCTGTTAAAATATCGTAAATTCCCTCTTCCTTGATCTGTTTTTCCACAATGTGTGATCCAGGAACGATCCAAGCCGTTACGTGATCGGCTTTTTTGCGCCCTTTCACGATGGAGGCAAATGCCCGGAAGTCTTCGATCCGGCCGTTGGTACAACTTCCAATGAAGACATAATCGACTGTTTTCCCCAGAATGGCTTGGTTTTCCTCAAAGCCCATGTAGTCAAGCGATTTTTTATAGCTAGCTTCTCCATCTAAAACTTCCCGAGCATGTGGAATTGGACGGGAGATGCCTGTACCTAAACCTGGGTTGGTACCGTACGTGATTTGGGGTTCGATGTCGCCTGCCTCATAGACCAACTCTTGGTCAAAGAAAGCACCTTCTTCTGTTTTTAAAGTTTTCCAGTAGGCTTCCGCTTTTTCCCAAGCCTCACCTTGAGGGGCATATTCGCGGCCTTTGAGGTAAGCCAATGTTTTTTCATCAGGCGCGATCATGCCTCCGCGGGCACCCATTTCGATGCTCATATTGCAGACGGTCATCCGGCCTTCCATGCTCATGTTTTCGAAAACTTCACCTGCATATTCAACAAAATACCCTGTGGCACCTGAGGCAGAGATTTTTGAAATGATGTACAGAATGACGTCTTTAGGTAAGACACCCTTGCCTAAGGTACCGTTGACGGTGATGCGCATTTTTTTAGGCTTCGGCTGCATGATACACTGGGAAGCCAGTACCATTTCGACTTCAGACGTACCAATACCAAAGGCAATCGCACCAAAAGCCCCGTGGGTGGAGGTGTGGGAATCACCACAAACGATGGTCATACCCGGCAAGGTAATCCCATTTTCTGGCCCGATGACATGGACAATCCCATTTTTCTGATGACCAAGTCCCCAGTGCGAGATTCCGTATTTGGCTGTGTTTTCCTCCAACGCTTTCAATTGATTGGCAGAAAGCGGGTCAGCTACAGGTAAATGCTGATTAATTGTGGGCGTATTATGATCAGCGGTAGCGAAGGTTCGTTGAGGGAACATTACCCCCACACCTCGGCCTTCCAAACCTAAAAAGGCGACAGGGGAAGTCACTTCATGAATGAAATGACGGTCGATAAAAAGGACATCCGGGCCGTCCGGAATATGTTTGACCACGTGGGCGTCCCACACTTTGTCAAATAAAGTCGATGCTTGCATACGTCATGGAATGTTTACTCTTCTCTCAAATACAAGTAGAAGATGATACAAAAGTGGGGAGTTTTTTAGTAAGCCCATTAACGCTGTTTGGCCAAAAAATAGCGATTTTAGTCCAAGTGCGCCATCTTGGCCACTGCAATATTTGATTTAAGTGGATTAAATTGTTTCGACAGGGCAGATATTGATCTTATTTTTCTGAAATTTGCAAACAATACCCCCCGAAAATCTTATTAATTTGGAATGTTCATGAGTATTCATTTTGATGAATCACCCACTTTATACTGGCTTATTGGGTATGCCTTGGCCATTTTACTGGCTTTTGGGTGGTGGAAGCTACCTCAAAAGAACAAATCTTGGATTTTGTTTTTTGGGGGAATGGCCCTCTTGCTATGGATGCGATTGCCCGTATTGGTTTTTAATCAGGAGATAGATCCCGATGAAAGTCAGATGCTAGCCCATGCCCTTACCTTACGGTATGACCCTATCTACTGGAAGTTTGTCGATGGCCAGACTATAGGTCCTTTAGACTCCTACTTCCTTCTCCTCCCTTCGTGGTTTGGGTTCGATTTGGATTATACTTCTGCCCGTATCATGGGTTTGATTTGCATTTTGGGGAGTTTGTTTTTCTTTTACCGAAGTGCTCGTCTGTTGATTGGCCAAGAAACGGCTTGGGGAGGTATTTGGCCAGTATTGATTTTTCTGGCGTTCATCCAAGAGGGTGACTTTGTGCATTATTCGAGTGAGCAGCTCGCCCTATTGTTCCTCAATATCGCATTATGGCTTTACCTTCGGCAAGCAGAGCGCCCCCAAATAAAAGACTGGTTTCTGATCGGTTTTTTTCTGGGACTCTTACCGTTTTGTAAACTTCAGTCTGTACCATTGGGGCTCGTTTTAGGGCTTTTTGCGCTTTATAAATGCTTTTATGTCCATCGCAACCGATGGGGCTCAGTTCTGGCCTTGGTAGGTGGTGGGGTCGCTTTTCCGATGGTTGTTTTGGCTTGGGTGTTTCATTATGAGTTATGGGATGATTTTTGGACTTTTTACATTCAAGGCAATCTAGTTTATGCGGGAGGATTGGGCTTTTGGGAAAATGTTCAAAATGCCCTTGGTTTTGTGAAAGCCAGTCCGGGTTTTACGCTTTACTGTATTTCCTTGATTCCTATCTTGGTGATGGGCATACGTAATTTTACATTTGGGTCGAATGCCCTATTGGCTATTTTTTGGGTATTCGTCGCTCTGTATTCCATATTAAAGACCGGGAATATCTTTCCACATTACCTTCATTTTCTGCTTTATCCCCTGCTATTCTTGGCATTGGTTTTAAGCCAAACATCTTCCTTTAAGACCAAACGGCTTGTCGGTCTCTGGATAATTTTGTTGTGGGGTGGTTGGCTTCTTTACCAGAAGTGGGATAACCAACCTTGGAATCGGTATGTGTCCAGCGAAACTTCAGTGCCGATGAGTCGGGTGTCCCAACTCATTTTACAGCACGCCTCTCCCCCCGACCGGATGACCATTTGGGGGTGGAGGAGTAAATACCATATCGAAACACAACTCCCCCAAGGGGCGGCGGAAGCACATACCGAGCGGTGTATTTATGATCATCCGCTACGGAAACAATACTATCATCGGTATTTAAAGGATCTTCGTGAAAAGCAACCTAAAATCTTTATTGATGCCGTAGGGCCGCAAAGCTTGTGGGTTCAAGACCGGGCAACTCAAGGGCATGAAGTCTATCCGGAGCTGAAGAGCTGGGTCGAAACCCATTACCAATTCGTAGGAGAGGTGGACTTCACTCGCGTGTATGTCCGGAGGTGAAGCTGGTGGAACTGGTTTGAAAATGATGTGGGGTTTCCCCATATACCGACTTAAAAGCTTTTATAAAATGGGATGTACTTTCATACCCAATTTCCTCGGCGATTTCGGCAATGTTGCGATTGGAATTGCGGAGTAAAAATGCGGCATGAGTCAGTCTTTTTTGTCGAATCCAAGCCGCAGGGGACTGGTGGAATTCCTCCTGGAAATCCCGTTTAAAGGCTGATAAACTTCGCCCCGACAGCCTCGCCAATTCATCGAGCCGCAAAGGTTTGAGATAATAATTTTGCATCAAAAATCGCAACTCCGTTTTTTGCCCTCGGTACAAGCTGAATAGTAAGTCTTTCAATTGTCCAGTTGGGTCAACCTCCATCAAATGCAATAGAAGCTCCTGTAATTTGAGTTTTAGAAACTGGGTTAAATACCGAGTATTGGATTTGAAGTAAGGGAAAATGGATTCTACAAATTTGGCGAATTTCTCATCTGTCGCCATTACGGCACCTTCCAAGGGCATTTCTTGGGTGGGCTCCTCTGGAAAAATTCCGATGTTTTGGGCTACAAACTCCTTTAAAAGTTTTTCATCGAAGAAAAACACCAGGCTTTTGTACGACTCATGTATCGACTCCGACATGAGAAAGTAGCCCCGTCGAACAAAAAAAACATCTCCCTTTTGGATGAAAACCTCTTGTGTAGGACTCCGGAACCGCTTTTCGCCCTCCAAAACGTAAATCACGGCATGCTCCTCAAAGAATATTTCATTTTTTGAAGGGTACACATCGCTTCGATAAGCCACGAATGTCAGCTCCTGTATTTTTAGAAGCTCAAATTCTTGAGGTGAAATAGCCGAGGGAACTCGTAACATGAAAAATTGCGTATGGGATCATCAAAGTTAGTATTTTTGTCCAAAATTGATTCCTTGAAAAAATGGCAGAAACTCTTTATATACCTGAGTCCACAGATCGAAAAGCAGTTTATGAGGCGTTGGTACCTCAGATTAAAGCGCTTTTGGACGGAGAAACTAACCTGGTTGCCAACTTAGCCAATGTAGCGGCTGTGTTGCGTGAGGCTTTTGGTTTTTTTTGGGTCGGATTTTACCTAAAAGACCAACATGACTTGGTGTTGGGCCCTTTCCAAGGTCCGTTGGCCTGTACCCGAATTCCGTTTACCAAAGGGGTATGTGGCCATGCTTTTACGGCGGAAAGCACCGTACTGGTTCCCGATGTGGATCAATTCCCCGGCCATATCGCTTGCTCATCCGCTTCCAAGTCGGAGGTAGTCGTGCCAGTCCGTAATCCTGCTGGCCATGTAGTAGGTGTTCTGGATGTGGATTCCGATGCATTGAACGATTTCTCGGAGATCGATGTGAAAGGCTTGGAGGCCATTGTCGACACCCTAGCTCCGCTCTTTTCCTAATGCCTTGGCGCGTAGCAGGAGGCATATTGGTAGGTCTTCTTGCCTTGACTGTTCGAGTGACTCCCCGAGAAGAATGGCTCTGGTTGATTGGTCTTACCGGCCTCTTGACGATAGGCGTGTTTGGCTGGATCAAAACGAGTCCCGCTAGCCTGTCGATCTGGGAAATCTTAACTTGGGCGCTTGTATTTCGGCTCACGACCCTCGGCGTTTTTCCGTCCTGGTCGGATGATGTCTTTCGATTCTATTGGGATGCCTGGGTCGCCAAATTAGGGGGGTCACCATACGCACAGACGCCTCGAGATGGACTACCTGAAATGCCACCGATGGCGCAGGCTATTTTTCCGCAACTCAACTCCCCCGATTATTATTCGGTCTACCTGCCGTGGCACCAAACCCTTTTCCGGCTCGCCCTCGGTGAGGGCAGTAATGTGCACGTTTTTGCCTTGAAATTGCAAGGAATTTATACCTTCATCGAATTGATTTGTTGGGGGATAATCCTAAAGTTATCCACAATGGATTGGATAAGTCGATGGAAATGGATCCTTTGGAATCCGATTCTTATCCTCGAGTTTATCGGAAATTTGCACGTGGAAGGGCTTTTAGTAGTCTTTTTGGTATTAAGTTGGACACTTTATTTGTCCACTTCAAAAATGTGGATAAGTATAGTTCCATTCGTCATGGCGATTGCTTGGAAATGGACTCCTCTCGTGTGGGTTCCTTTGCTTTGGGTTGCGTTTGATCGATCCAACCGATGGAAGGCTCTTCTTTTTGGGGTCGTAAGTTTGCCCATTTTTACATGGAGCCTTTGGCCAGAGGTGAGTCGAGTGGGTGCCAGTTTGGATTTATATTTTCAGCGCTTTGAGTTCAATGCCAGCGTGTACTATCTCTTTCGGGACATGGGGATTTGGATCTTGGGCTACAATCCAATTCAGGTTCTTGGGCCATGGTTGTCTGGGCTAACGGTGTTCGGAATTTTATATTGGGCTTGGAGACACCCCGGCAACGGGCGGGTACGGGCTTATTACAGTTATACTCTTTATCTGGCTTTGGCTACCACCGTTCATCCATGGTATGCTTTGCCCTGGATGGTCGTAAGCGTGCTTTCGGGCCGTTCGGCAGGTTGGGTGGGGCTGTGGTTTATGAGCTGGAGTTACCACGCGTATTCCCATCCCGAACAACCCATTTGGGCGTATGCCTGCCTGGGTTGTTGGATCTTGGGAGAGGAGATTATTTTTTGGCGTACGCCAAAACTTCCCGCCAAACACGGATTAAATTACCTCCACAAATTTTTTCAATATCTTTCTCCGAGTAACCTCGCTGAAGCAAAACGGCAATCAAATTCGGATAATCCGATACATCTTTGAGACCGGTGGGCAGCGAGTCACCAACACCATCGAAATCGGATCCAAAACCAACGTGATCGATCCCCGCCAAGGCCACGATGTGGTCGATGTGGTCGGCTACTTTTTCAACATCGGCAAAAATGGGAGGGTTTGTCCGATTAAATTCCTGTATAAACGGCTTGGCGGCTTCGTCACGGGCCGAGTTCACTCCCTTGGATTTCAGGAAATCATTCAATTTTTTTTGATATTCCGTCCGCCTTTTGGCCACATCACCATCTACAAACGTAGAACCAAAATTAACCATGATCACCCCTTTGTTTTGTCGCATCCGGCGAATCATGTCATCGGCCATGTTCCGTTCAAATCCGGGAGTAAATTTCCGTGCAGAGGAATGAGAGGCTATCACAGGTACTTTGGCCATGTCCAAGACCTGATGGAAGGTACGGTCGGATACATGAGAAATATCGATCATGATCCCAGTTTTCATCATTTCTTCCACTACTTGTTTGCCAAATGGGCTCAGGCCTTTCCAGGTACCCGTGGTGTCGTAGGAAGAATCCCCAAGTTGATTGTCTTTTCCGTGCGTTAGGGTGATGTAGCTGATGCCTTTGTCGCGGTAAGCCTTCACCTGATGGAGTTCTGAAATGGGTGATCCGTTCTCCATGCCCATGGGTAAAGCTAATTTACCTGTTTTTTTGATCCGGATCAGGTCTTCTGGCGTTTTGGCTACTTCAAAATAGGTAGGATTTTGATCGGCGATGAACTGGACCATCCGGATGAGCGAGTCGGCCAACTGCCTTCCCCCTGCCGGATCATAGGAAGTAGGAATGTAAATGGACATAAACGGCGCATCGAGTCCACCCGCCTTAGCCCGGCGGTAGTCGAAATCACCATCCGCCGACTGAATCGGAATGCCGGTGTATTCGCGATCCAGTTGAAAACGGCGTACTTTGAGGCGATAGGGCAAATCGACATGGCCATCGGTAATTAAAAAGGTATCCGCTAATTTTTTTGCTTTCGCCAATGTTTCGGGAGAAGGAGCTTTTTGGGCCCAAGAGGCTGTTGAGATCGAAACTAGCGCGCTGAGTAGAATAGGTAGTCGCATGTTGGGTGTTTTTTATGTCCAATGTATTCAAAACCAGGAAGATTTCCAGCCCCCTTTCGACAGCTCCGACAGAATTAGATACGAAATTGAAATGTATAGCGAATTGGACTTGGAAAAATTCTATTATTTATTGATTTGTCAATAGATAATAGGCTGATAGTCCAATTTCTTTTGAAAAAATTTGGAAAACGGAAAGGAAGTGATTTCATTTGTTCCATGAATAATCTTTCATTAAAGCGAAATTTCGCTAAAAAAGAATATTCGCTTTCTCTTTTTTAACCTATAGTTTTCCCTTCCTCTTTTTTTAAAAAATACGTGGTATGAGTCAAGAGTTGAATCGATTTAGTAAGACCTTAACCCAAGATGTGAGCAATCCAGCAGCCCAAGCAATGTTATATGCGATTGGGTTGACGGAAACCGACATGAAAAAGCCCCAAATTGGTATTGCCAGTACAGGCTATGAGGGGAATCCCTGTAATCTCCATCTCAACGGTCTGTCGGTTCATGTTAAGAAGGGAGTTCAGGCCAATGACATGGTTGGGCTCATTTTTCATACCATTGGGGTATCGGATGGCATGACCAACGGAAACGACGGCATGAGCTATTCGCTTCCTTCCCGGGATATCATTGCAGATTCCATCGAAAACGTCGTTTCTGCGCAATGGTATGACGGCCTGATTGCCGTTGTTGGCTGTGATAAAAATATGCCCGGTGCCGTATTGGCCATGTGTCGATTGAATCGCCCCGCCATTATGGTGTATGGGGGAACAGTCCGGACAGGTGGTTGGAAAGGAGGAAAGCTCGACATCGTATCGGCTTTTGAAGCCTACGGAAAACGAGTGGCCGGAACCATCTCTGACGAAGATTACCAAGGAGTCATCCAGCATGCCATTCCCGGACAGGGCGCGTGCGGCGGGATGTACACAGCCAATACCATGGCCTCCTCCATTGAAGCCTTAGGCCTAAGCCTTCCTTACAGCTCATCATTCCCCGCGACCCACGAAGGCAAAAAAGCAGAGTGTGAAGCCATAGGTGCCGCGATGAAGATTTGCTTGGAAAAACAAATCGTTCCTCGGGATATCGTCACCCGAAAATCCCTTGAAAATGCGCTAACGATCGTAATGGCACTCGGTGGATCCACCAATGCCATTCTACACTATTTGGCCATTGCACGGGCCGCTGGAGTGGAGCTAACCTACCAAGATATTCAGGCCATCTCAGATAGAACCCCGCTCATCGCCGATCTAAAGCCCTCCGGTAAATATTACATGGAGGATGTACTCGCCTTAGGCGGTGTACCAGCGATCATGAAATACCTTCACCAAGAGGGATACATCCATGGAGATTGCATCACCATTACGGGAAAAACGGTAGCAGAAAATCTAGCCGAGGCCCCCGATCTGGACTTTACCGCCCAGTCGATCATTCGACCCATCTCCGATCCCATCAAACAAACAGGACATATCCAGATCCTGACAGGAAACCTCGCAGAGCGTGGTGGTGTGGCTAAAATTACAGGAAAAGAAGGCCTCATTTTTGAGGGAATTGCCAAAGTATGCGATAAAGAAGAACAAATGTTGGAAGCATTCGCCAAAGGCGAAATCAAAGAAGGACAGGTAATTGTGATTCGCTATGAAGGCCCCAAAGGAGGGCCCGGTATGCCCGAAATGTTGAAGCCAACCTCGGCAGTTATGGGTGCAGGATTGGGTGACAAGGTAGCCTTGATCACCGACGGTCGTTTTTCCGGAGGTACGCACGGCTTTGTGGTCGGACACATTTCTCCCGAAGCCTATGATGGAGGCAACATCGCTTTGGTACAAGATGGGGACTTGATTACCATCGATGCCGATACCCGGACCCTGCATGTCCATGTCTCAGATGAAGAACTAGCCCAACGGCGACTCAATTGGAAGCCTCTTGAGCCTCCATTTACAAGTCAAGGGGTACTTAGAAAATATGTAAAGTCGGTTTCAGGTGCCGACTTGGGCTGTGTGACCGACCTTTGATCGAATGAAAATTGCTTTTGATACCTCTGTTTTAGGGGCAGCCAATTATCTAGCCAACGAGTCAAGAACGGGTGTTTTTCGCGTGGCCGAAAAACTCTGGGAGGGATTGAGGAAATCAGAACATGAGGTTCACATCGCCTCCCCCTTCCACCTAGGCGAAACCCAACGATTTCTGGGAAAGCCTTCTTTACATTCGGACTGGACTTGCTGGTGGGCTGAAAAGGAGCTTTCGTGCTACGAACTATTTAAGCTTGATAGTACCGCCCAAAAAGCGGCTCGTTGGGCTTGGTTTCAGTTGATTCGGCAACGAAAGTCTCGGTACCCACTCCAAGCGTCGGCATTGAGCGAAGTGGAGTTATACCATTCTCCTTTCCATCCGCTACCTACCGAAATTCAAAAGCACAAACGGATCAAGTCCCTAGTGACCATTCACGACCTGATCCCGAAGATACATCCTGAGTTCTTTGGTGCGTGGCATATACACAATGCCAATGAACTCTTGGCTGGTTTGACCCCCGAGACCTTTGTGGCTTGTGTGTCCGAATCAACCCAACACGATTTATTGACCTGGTGTCCTGCCTTAACACCTGAACGGGTATCGGTCATTCCATTGGCCGCAGACCGTCAACTGTTTTACCAGGAAACGGATCCGAACAAGTTACAGGCGGTTCGACGTCGATACCAGATTCCAGAGGAGGTGCCCTATTTTCTGTCGGTGTCTACCTTGGAGCCCAGAAAGAATGTTGCTCGGACTGTCGAGGCGTTTCGACAGTGGGTCAAAGCCGAGCCCCAATCCCAGGCAGTTTTGGTGTTGGTTGGATCCAAAGGCTGGAAGTTGGATCAACTGCTGGCCGATATACAGCGAGATACCCAGTTGAAAGGACGGCTGATTTTGACCGGGTATGTAGCCGATACCGACCTCGCAGCATTGTATTCGGGAGCACAAGTCTTTGTGTATCCCTCGCTTTACGAAGGGTTTGGTTTACCGGTATTGGAAGCCATGCAATGTGGAACACCCGTGGTGACGTCACATTCAAGCTCGTTGCCGGAAGTCGTCGGCAAGGCCGGATTCTTGGTCGATCCACTCTCATTGGACTCCATACAAGAAGGTTTGCACCAAGCTTGGTTGAAAGGAGACCAACTCCGGGATCAGGTGACGGATCAAGTGCGTCAATTTGATTGGAAAAATTTTGAACAAGCGTATCAAGCGCTATATCAACAAATACATACTGTTTAAACGGGTAGGATCATGCAAACAAAAGAACAATTAGATTCCCTGACCTTGCAAGAAGAAAGGTTATTAACAGGAGGACAAGCGCTGATGGAATGTTTGTTAGCCGAAGAAGTGGACACCATTTTTGGGTATCCCGGCGGCGCCATCATGCCGGTTTATGATGCCTTGTATGATTACACCGACCGAATTAAACATGTTCTGGTTCGACATGAACAAGGTGCCGCCCATGCCGCAGAGGGATATGCCCGGTCTTCCTTAAAAGTAGGTGTTTGTATGGCCACTTCAGGGCCTGGGGCCACTAACTTAATTACAGGTATTGCCGATGCGATAATTGATTGCACACCGATGGTAGCAATCACCGGGCAAGTCGCCTCCAATTTATTGGGAACCGATGCCTTCCAAGAAACGGATGTGATCGGGATTACCACCCCCGTTTGTAAATGGAATTACCAGGTGACTCATCCTGATGAGTTACCCGAAGTAATGGCCAAAGCCTTTTTTATCGCTCGTGCAGGAAAACCTGGACCGGTCTTGATTGACATCACCAAAGATGCCCAGGTAGCGACCATGACCAAGCCTTTTGTCTATAAAAAAGTAGAGAAATTGGCTGGGTACCATCCAAGGCGAATACCCAAACTTGAGCAAATTCAAAAAGCGGCCGACTTGATCAATCAGGCCAAGCGCCCCTACATTCTATTCGGACATGGGGTGTTGCTGTCCGATGCCATGTCGGAATTTCGCCAATTTGTCGAAAAGACCGATATCCCAGCCGCGAGTACTCTACTAGGTATATCGGCACTTGGAATCGATCATCCCAACTACATGGGTTGGCTAGGAATGCATGGACACTATGCGCCCAACATCATGACAGATAAGTGTGATGTGCTTATTGCCATCGGCATGCGTTTCGATGACCGCGTGACCGGAGACGCTAGCAAGTTCGCCCAACAAGCACGGATCATCCATATTGAAATTGATCCCGCTGAAGTCGAGAAAATTAAAAAAACAGAAGCCCCTGTCATAGGAGATATCAAGGAAGCCCTAGGTTTACTGATGCCCTTGGTTAAAAATGGGGATTTCACCGCCTGGAAGAATGAGTTCCGCAAATTAGAACCTGCTGAACATGAAGCCGTTACGCTTCGTGATTTAAAAGGTGAGGGGCCACTGAAAATGGCCGAGGTGGTTCACTTAGTCTCGGAAAAGACGAAAGGCGAAGCCTGTGTGGTCGTGGATGTGGGTCAGCACCAAATGGTAACCGCTCGGTATTATCAGTTCAAACGTCCTCATTCCTACATTGCCTCGGGTGGACTGGGAACCATGGGCTTTGCCATTCCTGCCGCGCTAGGTGCCAAAATGGGGGATCCCTCCCGTGAAGTCATTGCATTTATTGGAGACGGATGTTTTCAAATGACCATTCAAGAACTAGGGACCATCGCTCAATCAGGTTTGCCTGTTAAACTCATCATCCTAAACAATAATTTTTTAGGGATGGTCCGACAGTGGCAACAATTGTTCTTTGAAAAACGCTATTCTTTTGTCGAGCTTCAGAATCCTGACTTTATCATGATCGCCAAAGGATTTGGCATCGACGGTGCCAAAATAGATCATCGAGAGGGCCTGGAAGAAGCCATCGATACCATGCTCGCTCATCCCGGTTCCTATGTTTTGGAGGTTGTGGTCGAGAAAGAGGAAAATGTGTTTCCCATGGTTCCGGCAGGTCGAAGTGTTTCAGAAATTCGTTTAAAGTAAATCCTCGCGCATGACAACCTACACTCTTTGTGTTTTCACCGAAAACAGCATCGGATTACTCAATAAAATTACCATTATTTTTACCCGACGCCGCATCAACATCGAAAGTCTGACCGTTTCCGAAACAGAACGAAAAGGAATTTCGCGTTTCACCATTGTTATTCAACACGACAAACGCGAGGAAGTGGAAAAGTTGGTCCGGCAAATACGAAAAATTGTGGAGGTCCTGGCCGTGTTTGGTTATTTGAACGAGGATATCGTGTACAACGAGATCGCCTTATTTAAAATACCGACGCCTTTGGAGTCCAAACCGCTCGATATAGAAACCATCAACCGAGTATACAAAGCTTGGGTGGTGTATTGGGGACTTGACTATGTGGCCATTCAGAAAACCGGTACCGAACGAGAAATATTTGATTTCTTCCGGTACATCAAACCCCATGGAATCATCGAATTCGTCCGGTCTGGCCGGGTCGCGGTAGGAAAGACGCCCCAAGGCCTAGTCGAGTACCTTCCAGAAGAGATGGAGTGGGAATATTATCTGTAATGATTCGATCGCACATTTAATGAAATTACGTCAAATAGTTTTCGGAGTTCTACTAGTATTGCCTATTCTTGGGTTTTACTACCTTCATGGGTATTGGGTAACCAATACGCCCCTCCAAGATGATTTTGACGGACTTCTACATCCGGCTACTCTTTGGCAGTCGATGCCCCAAAGTATATCGAGTACTTGGGAGCTACTCACTACCCAAGATGACGAACGCCGTGTCATCCTGAACCGATTGGTGGCCATTTCCATCACGGAAGCCATGGGCTACTTGGATTTCCGCTGGATGAAGTGGATCGGATTGTTTCTAAATTTCATCCTAGTAGGCTTATTGGTCGATTTGATTCGCGTCAATCGCTGGTCTTGGTGGACATTGGTGCCTGCTATTTTGCTTTTATACTCGAATGCCAATTACGGAGCTTTGCATTGGGGAATGATTCCCGTTCAACAAATCGGGGTTTTTGTGTGGGGAATCCTCGCTCTATGGGCTGCCAGCCGAGGTCATGGCCTCTTGGCTGTAGTGGCAGGGTGTCTTTCTCTAGCCTCCGATGTTTCGGGTGTCCTCATCTTACCTGCAGGCCTCATCACCTTAGCGCTTCGCCGAGATTGGCGACTTTTTGGGCTGTGGTTTTTGGGCATAGGATTGGCTGTTTTTGGGTACATGCACGGGCTAGAAGTCCCGGCATATCGACCTTCTTTATTGCAAAATCTCCAAGAATGGCCTAGCCTTTTAGGCATGGTGTGGATTTCACCGGGACTTTTTCTGGATATTTGGCTGGACAGTCCCCTAACCTTCCGAATCGCCTGGGTAGCGGTGTTCTCTACTGTGGGGTGGTATGTATTGATTAAATTAACGATTCCGTCCCTTCAAACCTGGTGGAAAAAAGGGACGATTACCTCGCAAGAGAGTTGGATTTTAGGGGTACTTGCTTTCTTGATAGGAACCCTTCTGATTTTTGCATTAGGTCGAGCTAGTGAAGGAATATCCTCCATTTTTGATTCGAGGTACCGCCATATTTTCCACCTTTTTGTGCTGTTTATCTGGTTTTTAGTTGGTATTAAAGGACAGTATAAGCACATGCTTCCTTGGGTGGTATCAGGGGGAATTATCTGGTATGGATGGGTGCTGTGGATCACCTGGGGGTATTTTGACTTTCAACGGCAGGTACATTTAACCGACATGTATGCGTGGCATCATCAACGAGGTATGCCGAATACGGGGATCTATTATTCGATGCAAACAGAAGTGGATCGGGTGATTGAAGAGGCAGAAAAATGGAATGTGTACCGCCCAGCGGACTTTCCGTTTGCCCCCTTAGCCACAGCCCAGGTATCGGGCAAAGCACAAGCCCAATGGATCAACGTCACCCCAACTGGGCGAGCGGTTGAGTTCATGGGGCAGCCGCGAGGCTTTGGAAAAGACCAAGGTAATTACCTCGTTTTAAAGTCATCGCAGACTAGCTACATTTTACCCATACGGTATGCGCGGCAACGAAGCTGGAAGAGTTTCTTCCCTAGCCGGTATTATATGCCAACTGGGCAGTCGATTTTAATTCAGAATCACATGCTAAAGCCCGGGAAGTACGAGGTTTTTTTAGGAATACCCAAAGGTAACGGGTGGTCTTTACTGGAAACACACCTTACATTTGAACCGACGCCTTCTGCCGGAGGCTAAGTATATATCAATCCACAATGGATATCTTTTTTAATTCAAACTATTCAAAAACAACATGGCAAAGTTAAATTTTGGCGGCGTTGAGGAGGAAGTAATCACCCGGGAGGAATTTCCACTCGAAAAGGCCCGCGAAGTATTGGGTCAGGAAACCATCGCTGTGATCGGGTATGGTGTTCAAGGGCCTGGTCAGGCAATGAATATGCGGGATAACGGTTTGCCCGTGATCGTCGGTCAGCGTAAAGGAAAAACATACGATAAAGCCGTGGCCGATGGTTGGGTGCCTGGTGAAACGTTGTTTGAAATTGAGGAGGCATTGGAGCGCGGAACGATCATCTGTTATTTACTTTCGGATGCCGCTCAAATCGAGCTTTGGCCGACCGTGAAAAAATACCTCACGCCGGGTAAATCCTTGTATTTCTCCCATGGTTTTGGTATTACCTACAAAGATAAAACCGGGATTGTCCCACCTGCGGATGTTGATGTTTTCCTAGCTGCTCCCAAAGGTTCAGGGACCTCGTTGCGTCGATTATTTGTGGAAGGCAAAGGCCTTAACTCCTCGTTTGCTATCTATCAAGATGCAACAGGCAAAGCCCGCGAAAAATGCATCGCTATGGCAATTGGTGTGGGATCTGGCTATTTGTTTGAGACCAACTTTTATAAAGAAGTTACGTCCGATTTAACAGGGGAGCGTGGAACACTCATGGGAGCTATCCAAGGTATTTTTGCCGCACAATACGAAGTATTACGGGCGAATGGTCATTCACCCTCTGAAGCATTCAATGAAACGGTGGAGGAACTTACCCAGTCGCTGATGCCTTTGGTTGCTGAAAATGGGATGGATTGGATGTACGCCAACTGTTCCACTACGGCTCAACGTGGGGCATTGGATTGGTGGAAACCTTTCCGTGATGCCACAAAGCCTGTATTCGAGAAATTATATGAGTCCGTTAAGTCTGAAAACGAAGCACGTATCTCGATCGAGCGGAACTCACAGCCGGATTACCGCGAAAAATTAGAGATAGAGTTGGCGGAACTTCGGGATTCTGAAATGTGGCGTGCCGGTAAAACGGTTCGGAGCCTACGTCCTGAAAACAGCTGATCAGGTAAATACTCAAAAACGAAAAAGTCGAGGCCTTGAAAGAGGCCTCGACTTTTTTAAATCCTGATGGTAAAAGAACCTGAACTATCGGTTCATGGTCATTAAAAACTCTTCGTTATTCCGGGTTCCCTTCATTTTATCCAACACAAACTCCATTGTTTCCATCGGATTCATATCAGACAAGTATTTCCGCAACAACCATACTTTTTGGAGTTCATCTTTTTCCATAAGAAGGTCTTCACGGCGGGTTCCTGAAGCTAGGATATCGATGGACGGATAGACACGCTTGTTGGCCAGGCGGCGATCTAGCTGAAGTTCCATGTTTCCTGTTCCTTTAAACTCTTCAAAAATAACTTCATCCATTTTGGATCCGGTGTCGATGAGGGCTGTGGCAATGATCGTCAACGATCCTCCATTCTCCACATTACGGGCAGCACCAAAGAAACGTTTTGGACGGTGCAAAGCATTGGCATCTACCCCTCCAGATAAGATTTTGCCCGAAGATGGAATAACGGTATTGTAGGCCCGTGCAAGGCGTGTGATGGAATCCAAAAGGATTACAACATCATGGCCAGATTCCACCAAACGCTTGGCTTTCTCAAGCACCATGCCTGATACCTTTACGTGTTTGTCGGCGGTTTCGTCGAAGGTGGAAGAAATGACCTCCGCTTTGACGGATCGTTGCATATCGGTTACCTCCTCGGGGCGTTCATCTATGAGGAGGATAATCAAATAAATTTCGGGGTGGTTGCGGGTGATTGCATTGGCGATCTCCTTTAGCAATACCGTTTTACCAGTTTTGGGCTGGGCAACAATCATCCCCCGTTGGCCCTTTCCGATTGGAGCGAAAAGATCCAACACGCGGGTCGACATAAGATCGGGCTTGGTACTTAACCTGATTTTTTCTTCTGGAAAGAGGGGCGTCAGGTATTCAAAGGGAACCCGATCACGGATTTCTTCTGTCGTCTTTCCGTTGACAGAGATTACTTTAAGCAAAGCAAAGTACTTTTCTCCTTCTTTGGGTGGTCGGACAGTTCCTAGGATGGTATCTCCGGTTTTAAGTCCGAACAATTTAATTTGTGATGGTGAAACGTAGATATCATCGGGACTGGCTAGGTAGTTATAGTCACCTGAGCGCATAAAACCATAGCCACCATCGGACATAATTTCAAGAACCCCTTCATTTTCGATTAGTCCATCAAATTCTTTAACCAGGGTATTGAATTGGCGTTTGATTTGCCGACTGTAATCGTCTTGTCTCTTTTTTTCCTTGGGACTTAAAAGGGTTTCCTCTGGAAGACCTAAGTCGACGGGTGGCATTTCGGAGGGGGCTTCGTTTGTCTCCAGTTCCTGGCTTACGGCCATGTCTATTTCTGAGGTCTCAGCGGGTAGAAATGGGATGGGTTCTTCCTCGATTTCAAGTTGTGGAGCTGGAAGCTCATCGATTTCGGGGGATTGTTTTTTGGAGATTCGTCTCCGCAGTTTAGGCCGATTGTCTGATTCTGTTTCGACGGCGGTTGGTTCAGCTCGGTTGGGTAGGGACTCCGTAGGCTTTTCCACTCGGGTAGGAGCCGGTTTAGGGCTTTCTACGATCTCGGGCTCAGGTTGGGGGGGTGGGGTAGAGGCAATTTCCTCAGGTTGGATTTTGCTCAAGATCATTTTGACAAGATCTTTTTTTGTCACGCCACGATACTCCGTGATGCCTACTTCGTCGGCCATTTTACGGAGCTCTGAGAGAAGTTTATTGTTTAATTCTTCTGCTTGGTACATCATGATATGGATACAATGCGGTAATTCAAGGTATGTGGGGTTGGAACACTGCCATACATAGGAAGTGCATTTGACTCTAAAGAGTGGTTGTGAGTAGGCATAAAGCCGTGGACATCAAAAGTAAGGTTATTTAATCACGAGTGGATGGATCGTTAGGCCATCGTCAAGCCTTTGGGGAGAAAAGGATCGTGGGATTCTGATGCAATTTTAAAGTATAAATTTCCTATTGACAAATAAAATCATCAATTTATTATCATTTCGGTGGGTTAGGGCAAAGAAATGTTACCAACGAATACCCGTTTGGCAGGCCCTGTGAGGTAAATTTGGTCAAAACCTTGGGGGGTTCTCTCAAATGCCACCGATAACGAGCCACCCAGGGTTTGGATGGCCACGGGAGAAGGCCAACCGAAAGCCAAGTGTGTGGCTAGCGCGCAGGCTGTTACGCCTGTTCCACACGAGAGTGTTTCATCCTCTACACCTCGCTCGTAAGTTCGTACAAATAACGATTGATCTGGCTGTTTTTCAACAAAATTGACATTGGTTCCTCCTTGGCTCACCCATTCGGGGGAGTACCGGATCTCAGCCCCTTTGGAGGCCACTGGATAGTGGGCAAGGGAATCGACGAACGTGACGTAATGAGGGGAACCAGTTTGTAAGAAAAAGTGGGATGGCTGTTGTTCAAAATCCACAACGTCCATCATTTTAAGGGAAATAACATCCTTTGAAACAAGGGCATCATGCGGGCCGTCTACCGCGAGGAATCGGGTGGTGTTTTGAATAACCCCCAGGTCATGTGCAAAACGAACCAGGCAACGTCCACCATTTCCACACATGGTACTTTCCCGTCCATCGGCATTGTAATAGACCATTTTAAAGTCGTAACCTTCTTCCAAGGCCAGACAGATGAGTCCATCCGCTCCGATTCCAAAGCGGCGGTGGCATAAGAAGGCGATTTGCTCCGTTGAAGCATGAAAGTGGCCATCCCGATTGTCAATCAGGATAAAATCATTCCCGGTGCCTTGATATTTGAAGAATTGGAGTTCCATTTCGATGGGATTTGTGTCAAAAAAAGCCGCCTCAGGAAGGCGGCGTTTTCTTACACAAATTATGAAAAAGCTATTACTTAAAATCGTGTAACTTGAGATTAATCTCAAATTATTTCTTAAGCTCTTTAATTTTGGCGGCTTTTCCTTGCTTACCACGTAGGTAATACAAACGGGCGCGACGCACTTTCCCTTTGCGTAACAATTCGATTTTCTCTAAGCTTGGCGACAAGATGGGGAAAATTCTTTCCACACCAACACCATTCGATACTTTCCGTACAGTGAATGTTTCACCGCTACTTCCCAAATTACGACGCTGAATAACAGCACCTTGGAAAATCTGGATACGCTCTTTGTTACCTTCTTTGATACGTACGTGAACGTTCACGGTATCACCTGCCTTAAAGTCTGGAAAGGTGGCTCTTGGAGCACTGTACTCCGACTCTACTAATTTAATTAAATCCATTGGATGAATGAAAAAAAGTGTTTGGAAATTTCACTTACCAGAGGCTTCCTTCAGGCTTTAAAGGAGGCATTCGCAAAATGAGTTGCAAATATAGGCAAAATTTGAATCCAAACCAAATGGCCTTGCATCTTAATACCCATCTGATTGCGAGGGTTTTACCTTACCCCACCCCATGGCAGAAATCATCCATTTGGGTAGTGGTTTTTGGTGTTTCCGTTTCTTCAAGTCCAAGAACCAACCCCATTTTTTCATGATGGGTACCTTGTGCGTCTCTACGAATTCGATCAAGGTGCCGTCAGGGTCTTCAATGTAAGAAAATCGACCACCGGCTTCTCCCATATCAAACGTGGTGGCGCTATCGACCGTGAAGGGGAATCCATTTTGCTGGCATCGTTCTTGGATGGCGTCCATGTTGAGTGCATCAAAACAGACATGGATATAGCCCAAGTCACCCCAGCTTCGTCCATCGAATATGCGGGAAGGCTTGCGGTCGAGGGCCTGGATGAGTTCAATCTCAATATTGCCGAACAGTTCACTGAAGGCCCCGAGGTTGGTTTGTTTTTTTCGGAGCAAAACACGGCGGTAGCTGCGATGTCCTTCGGGTAAACCCGCTAGGTCTTGAAATGTGCCCGAAACATCATATACCACTTGATTGATTCCGAGGGTATCTCGGTACAGGGCCAGAGATTGCTGGATGTCACTTACCCCTATAACAACTCCAAGAACACCACCCAAAAGGTGTTGGGATTGTGCTTTAAACCAAGAGGAATCCTCGGTGAGTTGGATGGCATTTCCTTCGGGATCTTGAATCCAAACACTGGGTTGATTATGGGGTGTATTGACCCCTTCCATGTGGTTTAATTCACACCATTTAGCCACCGATCGGCATTTGATTTTCAAGCCAAAAATGCCCAAATCCCCTAAAGCGGGAGCTGAAGTAGGGGCTAAAGGGACAGGAGAACGAGATTCCCAAATTTCGGCTCCTCCGCCCCCTGCTAAATTGACGGCCAAAATGGCCCGTCTTTCGCGGATGATTCCTTCGGTATGAGGTGTCATGAGTTTGGCGTGTGCTACATCGTCAAATACGGGGACACTTAAACCCAACTGAAGCCCGTACCAAGACCATGCTTTGGTGGCTGATGTGACACCGATTCCCACTTGTTGGATGCCTGAAATTAATTCAAGAGATGTTGTGGTGGCGTCTTTTTGAAGAGTAGTCATAGGTAAGGTCAAAGAGCATGTAGAAACTTACATACTGAAAAAACAGGTGAATAAAAGATCAAGTATAATAAAATTCCCTGTATTTTCTTGAATTTTACCTGTAATCTAGCATTTTTTTATACCGCATGGCCATATCTTGGAATGAACACGTTCGATTCAAAAAGAGCCGCATCATCGTAAAGTTAGCCCACTGAACTCGCCAATACGAATTGGTCGCATACTTTCGAGAAGAAACCACGACGTTCCTTGGAATAATCGTAAAGTTGAGGTGCAATTTCTCGGCACGTAGTAGGATATCATAATCCTCCATGATTAGACACGTCGAATCAAACCCTTTCAACTTTTCAAAAGCGGTGCGTTTAATGAACAAGGTCTGATCGCCCCCACGGCACCAAATTCGATTAAACCGAGTAAAAAACGAGTTGATGTAAAGTAAAACATGGGGATATTGGTCAAATCGATACCGATAACAACCCAAATCAGCTCCTTTTAACAAGGCTACGGGGATGTCAACTAAAAAATTGGGGTGTAGCCGCGTGTCGGCATGAACAAAATACAAAATGGAACCTTGCGATACAGCAGCTCCTGCATTCATTTGATTGGCTCGGCCTGCTTCGGAAGATCGAATGTAGGTTACATTCCAAGCGGCTACTAAGTCATCAATCACATCCGTCGATTTAGGTGAATCTACGATAATGATCTCATTTTCTGGGGCTAAAGCACGCAAATGAGGTAAAAGCGTTTCCAAATTTTCACGTTCGTTGTAAACAGGAACGATGATCGAGATGGCTTTAGGCATATCGGTAAAGGTACTAGTTAGGTATTCTTTACCTAACTTTCGTATTTTAAACCGATTTGGATCAATTCGTTTCCTCATATTTTTTATGAAACCTTTGTATTCAGCCCAGGAGTGGCATCGCGTGGATCAAGATACACTAAATTTTCAGCATTGGAAAGAGTGGGACTTAATGGAAGTGGCTTCCGCATCCCTTTTTAATGAGCTTCGTAAATATCTGCCCTCGTCCCAGCCTGTCCGAATGGTCGTGGGAACTGGAAATAACGGGGGAGACGGTCTTGCGGTGGCCAGAATGCTATGGGAATCACATCACCCCGTCGAAGTTTGGCAGGTCCCCACGAGTGGACAGCCTTCTGAGGCCTGGATCGAGAATCGACGCCGATTCCTTGGACCTTTCCAAGAGATTACCGATCTCACCCAATTTGAAGAGTCCATTGAAGGCCAATATGTTGTGGAGGCCATTCTAGGCATTGGAACGCACCGGCCTGTCGTCGGAAAACTCAAAGAAATCATTCAATGCATGAATGAAAAAGCGTCGTTTCGTATCGCCTTGGATTTGCCAGCGGGACTTCGGGCTGATACCCCCACGCTACCCTTGGATGGTATTTTTGAAGCGCATGTAACCCTTACTTGCCATCAACCCAAACTCAGTTTGTTACTATCGGATTACGCCGAATATGTGGGTGAGTGGGTGATTGCACCCATTCCGGTGCTCGACGCCCAGATGACCTTTCCACCTAAAAGTCAAATGTTTTGGATCGATACCATCGAAAACCTCTTGCCTAAACGTGATCGATTTGGCCATAAAGGTACCTTTGGCCATGCCTTACTCTTGGCTGGAAGTGAGGCCATGCCAGGTGCAGCCCTACTTGCAACCAAAGCGTGCCTTCGGACGGGAGCCGGAAAAGTTACGTGTGCCTCTGCTCCCAAAGTGTTGGATTACCTCCCATTGGCTGTTCCCGAAGCCATCGCCCTGGTGGAGGAATCGATTACATGGCAGGACGTACCCAAAAAATTTCAAGCGGCGGCCATCGGACCTGGTTGGACCACCTCTGCCACCCGCCTGCCGATGCTTCAACAGGTGTTGGAATGGCCCATCCCATTGGTTTTGGATGCCGACGCCTTAAACTTGTTGGCCGAGAACCGCACCTTGATTCCTCAGATCCCCCCACAGACGATCCTAACCCCCCATCCAAAGGAATTTGAACGACTGATTGGGCATCGGTGGAAAAATGATTTTGATAAGCTGGTATTTTTACGCCAATTCTCGGTAACCTACCAAGTAATCGTCTGTCTGAAAGGGGCAAATACCTGCATTGCTCTTCCAGACGGCCGACTGCTCTTCAATTCCACGGGGAACCCAGGCATGGGTACCGCCGGATCTGGGGATGTCCTGACGGGGATGATTACCAGTTGGTTGGCACAAGGAGTATCGCCAGAAAAAGCAGCCATTTTGGGTGTTTTTCTTCATGGTGAAGCCGGTGACCGAGCCGCAAAACTCCGATCCGAGCGGGCTATCCTGGCCTCCGATATCCTCGAATCGATACGGTAGATAGGATTTGGCGGGGTACAAGTCCCTCTGCTATTCACTTGAGGTTGAGTACCGTCGATTCTGCCAGAGTCAACACGGCATTTAGCCACCAAGGCTCAGAGGATTCCATGGTGAGGAGGGTAAGAAAGTGTCAATTGAAGGGATTTCAACATATTTTCATCAAAAAAACCATCAATTTGCTGTAAATTACGTTGAATTGGTGATAAACATTCGGGCATGTCATTTCTATATCCATCCTTTTTATGGGCGTTAAGTGCGTTGGCGATTCCAATCCTCGTACACTTTTTTCAATTTAGACGCACCAAAAAAGTAGTTTTTACGCGAGTCGCCTTGCTCCGGCAATTGGAGGCCCAGAGCCAGTCATTCCGTTCCATCAAACAATGGATTCTCCTGATCCTTCGGTTGTTGTTGATGGCCTGCCTGATTTTGGCTTTTGCTCAACCTCAATGGAGAGGCGCCTCCCAAGCCGTCGGTGTGACAAGTATTTGGGTAGATAATTCACGAAGCTTGGAAATTCAGCAGTCTAGCACCTCCTTACTCGATTTGATTGCCGTTGAGTTAGATCAGGCACTGAGTAAGAGCGGAGATAGGCCACGTTTTCAATTTTGGACACATGAAACACAGATTTCTGTAGCCGATGTACACCCCGCATCGTATGTTCAAGAAAAACTAACATCTCTTCAATATGCGTCGGCCAGCCAACCCTTGCAAAACATTTGGCAAAAACAACAATTAGCTGCTCAAATGAGTGGCTTAACAGGCCCGACAACCTATATTTGGTTTTCTGATTTTCAAAAAAGTACCACATCAGGACCTTGGGGCGAATTGAAAGAGAACGAAACACTTCATCTGTTCCCGTTGCAAGGATCCAAACCTCGAAATGTTTGGATCGATTCCGTCTGGTTGATGCGGCCATTTGTGCAGGTACAAGCCGCCAACCAACTTCGGGTCCGCATTCGGCAGGAGGGTCAAGAGCCGATCACTCAAATGCCCTTGCGGCTGTTCCTAAACAATCGTTCCACGGCCACGGTTCCAGTCGATATTCCGGCCAATGGGTACCAAGATGTTTCGATCTCATTTTCGGTTCGATCTCCCGGGAATCAAGTAGGTCTCCTCCGAATAGAGGACCCTCAAGTGGTTTTTGACAATGACTTTCATTTTTTAGTAGAAGTATCTCCTCGTTTGGAGGTATTGCATTTGAAAGGTGCTGGTGTCATTTCACCCTATGTACCCGCTGTTTTTGGGGATGATAGTTTATTTTCCTATCGCCAAACGCCAATTACCTCCATGGACCCGGGTCAAATAGGACGATTCCCCTTGATTGTGCTGGAAGGAGTAGAGAAAGTATCCAGTGCGGTTTTAGGGAGTATCCGGGAGGCAATGCAACGAGGTTCTACACTTATTTGGATTCCGAAAGAAACGGGACTTGACAAGGAGGTCAATCAAGCCTTGTTTTCTGGGTTATTAACAGAGACAAACCCTCATCTTCTTCCCTTGGAGGAGCCAGATGTGAAGTCTTCCTTTTTTCAGGATGTGATCGAGTCAAGAGGTGGAGGAAAAGGCCAGTGGGCGGTTCCGAAAGTTCAAGTACAGTGGCAATGGAAAGCCCCTACCGAGACGTTAGTTCGGCTTCGGGATGCCTCTCCGGTTTTGCAAAGAAAGAAGGGTAGAGGGAAAGGTGCTTTATATGTTTGGAATACGGCACTTCTGCAAGATCGATTGGGGGAACATGCGTTGTTTCCTGCCATTATGTTGAAAATCGCGCTAGAAAGTGTAGCTCAAAAACCCCTGGCCTTTCGGATGGACCAACCGGCTCCGTCGGTGTCCTTACCTTCTGTTTCTGGGCAGCCCAGCTTGTCTATGGTAGGTCCGTCTGGAACATTTATTCCTAACCAATCTTGGAATGGATTCAATTGGACTTTTCAATGGCCAAGCTCCGAGGAACTTCCATTGGGTAAGTCCCTCCAATCGGGCCTATATACTTTGCAAGATGGTCAAAAATCGGTCGGACAAGTGGCGATCAATGCAGGCCGAAAAGAGTCCTATTTGGAGGCCATTCCGGAGGCTGAGTTGGCCAAACAAATGAAAGGAAAAGGGAAGGTCGTCGTACATTCCAAGGTATCGCTTGGGGACCTACTAGCCGATGCCTCCAATGGAAAATCCTTGTGGTGGTATTTTGTGCTGATGGCCTTGGTGTTGGCAATAGCTGAAGGGATCTTGGGGCGGTATTGGCGTCAGAAGGGGTAGCCGACACCTAGATTGAGAACTAAGTTTTCTTGTCGCCACGCTTTGGTCCATTGCATGTCTTGAATCACCCATCGTTGGCCTTCGGGTAACCAAGGTTTACGTAAAGGCGTAGCTAGGTCGAGACGAAAAATGACAAAAGAAAAGTCTAAACGCAGTCCAACCCCAGCTCCAACCGCCAAATCCTTGTAGAAATCTTTCTTGAATAGGGCACCTTCGTCGTAAATGAACGGATCGCGGTACATCCATACGTTACCTGCATCGATAAAAAAGGCCGTTTCAAAAAAATCGGATAGTTTATGGCGCCATTCGGTGTTGACCTCGATTTTGATATCGCCGGTATTGTTTCCCAGAAATTGCTCGGTCAGGTTTCCGGTTCTGGCGTAGGTACCCGGCCCAACTCCACGGGCACGAAAAGCCCGAATGGAATTATTTCCTCCCGAAAAATACTGTTTGACAAACGGTAATTGGAGAGAATTTCCATACGGAATACCCACACCCAAAAAAATACGGTGGGCCCATTGGTTGCGGGTTGAATAGACTCGTCGGTAGCGGAGGTCGGTTTCAAAACGAGCATATTGGGCGTAAGTTTCTCCTAAAAAAGTTCCCACAGGCTCGTCTGGACGTCGCCATCGATGAAGGAGTCCAGCGAGATTTCCTGCCAAATCCAAAGAACTTGTCATGTTCCATTGATGTTGGCGTGAGGTGGTTGGGGTAAAAATGACCTGATAAGTAGAACTTGGAATGAATTGATTTTCGAGAATCGTTAAAAGTCGAGGATCGAGGAAGATTTCGGAAATAAACGCCTCACTAAAATTGCTGGAGCGAACCAAGTTTAAGCTGAGTGGAGTGAAGGCGTGGGTGAATCGACTGTTTTGTCGCCAGGTATAACCCAGGCTAGCTCGGAAAGAGTTCAGATTGTATAATCCCTGTTTAATGAAGTTCTCATAACTGAGCTGAGCAATGGTTTTGGGTAAAATTTTACTGGTTTCGGGATCGATGGAAAACCAAGGAAGCCAAAATCTGGGGAAAGAAAGGGTGCTTTCAAATCCCCAACGGTAATTATCTCGAAACTCGGTCGTACGCCGACCACCAGCTTGAAGTTCGGCACTGCCCAGGGCTGAAAGGGTCAATTGCTCTGCCCCTCTGAAAATATTGAGGTTTCGCCAATTTAAAGCGAGTTGGGAACCGGATAGGCCATTGGAGCGGGTAATGGCATTTAATTCGGCTCGAATCGATTTTTTCTTTTGAGGAGATAAATAATAATATACATTCAGGAATGAAGAATCCAATTGATTGACTACCTGGTACCGAGTTTCGACAAATCGAAAATTATTTAATCCAACCAATCGAGTTCGGGTGATTCCGGCTAATTCTTCACTGTAATAGGTCCCGGGCCGAAAGCCAATGGCTTCAGTGAATAGGCGCTGTTTGTATTGTGGAAGGGAGTCTTCTAGGATCACCCCACGAAATAAGTCCAAGGACGAATCCTCAGTGGGTGGAGGCGTTTTCCCATCAGAAAATACATGAATATCGTTGATCAAATACGCTTTTTGGGCGCGGGAAGGAATGTCAGGTTTAATGAAAAACGTGAGTTGAATCTGTTGCTTTGCCTGATTGGTGTCGGCTTCTATGCCAAGATGATTTGACGAAAAAAAATAGTAGCCTCGGTTGTGAAATTGCTGTTGGATGCGCTCACGCTCTGCTTTAACCATTTCCAACTGAAAGGGTTGGTTGGTCATCAACAAGGTGCCTCGGCTAATTTCTTGAAATACCTCCCTCAAATTGACTTGACTTGGTTGTCGAAAGAGGACCGATGACAGCAAATGGGGTTGGGGTAAATGTATACCATAGGTAGCTATGGCTTTTTTTCCGTACTTCTGAAACTGCGCTGTAATCTGGGGTTTAAAATAGCCTTGCGCCTGCAAATAATCATAGATAATTTGCTTTTGACGGTCGATCAAGTTGGGAGAAACCAACACGGGTGTCTCAGCAAACCGTTTCCGCAATTTGGCGCGTACCCCATTTTCTTTTTTAGGGTTACCCAAGCCGTAGTACAAGGCAGCCCGATAGGGATATCCTATAATTTGTGAATTGGGCTGGGGCCTCATCAAATTCTCTTCCATGTATTCTTGAAGCGACTTTGCATGGTCGGTAAATCCTGACCATTCAAATGTAGCTCCTCCATACAATACATCCTCTGGAGGCATTTGCTTCTGTAAAGAGCAACCTGAAAGAACGATGAGGCCCAAAAGCCAGCCAACTGGTGATCTCATGGTTGTATCTTGGGTAAAGATCGACGAAATATATCCCGCCGGTCGTCATAATCTAGGGTTAAAACAAAGCCTACACCCGTTTCGACCACAAAACCTTCAATTTGGTATTGATTGCTCCGAAAAGCCTTGAATCGGTACCGTCCATCTCGGGTAATGTTGTAATTGGCCGTCAGGTGGTCAAATAACTCATTGGATTGTCGTTGAGCACTTTCCAATTCAAAATTTTTTCCGACCGATATCGAAATGCGGTCATTTAAAAAGGCTTTTTTAACCCCAAGGTTGAGATTGGTACTCCGGTTGGAATGATCCACTCCGGATTCTGATTGAACTCCAACATCCAAGTCCACTCCTTTGATAATATCACTGGCTAAACGGTCCAATTGATCGGAAATCAATTGACTTACTTGTTTTCGAGCAAACCCTTCGGCATCTAGGCCGGTGGTCAATCGCTTGCCAAGAATATCAAATCTCCCGAACATGAGCATGTAAATGGCCTGTTCTTTAATTTTTTCTGCATTGGCCTCGGCTTTCGGATTGGTAACTCGGCCTTGAATTCGGTCTTTCTCGACCAGCAAAAATCCCTCATCCTCTAATAAGGTGCTGATATCCCCACCTAACTGCCGTTCCACATATTCTTTGGCCATCGACAAGGCAAAGGATGTTTGAGGGGCTAAAAGATCTCCTTTTAAAACCAGGTCAACGGAGAACGGCACTTGTCGTTGCAGGCGGGGGTCTTTTGACAGGTCTTTTCCAGTGAACGGATAGGTTGCCAATGGCTTGTTTACTTTGTAGGAAGCCGTGATTTGGATATCGGCATCCGTCGGGTCTCCACGCCAAGTGATACTACTTTGGCTGGATTCATCAATGACAAACTGCCGTTCAAACACCTGATAAGTCATCCGGTATATTCCCTCTTTGACATTGAATCGGCCTAGAATGAAGAGGTCACCTTGAGCATCTAAGCCGGTGGTCATTTGCCCATTTCCCCGAACCTTCAAATAATCCCCGGTCATTTCGTCCATAATCAAGGTCAATTCCGCTTTTTCACTGACCGATAAATTCAATGTCAAGGTAGAGGGGTCAAAGGTTGACTCCCGTTTTATCGATTTTTCACGAGCCTCCGGCTCTTTTTTAGCCGATGAAGGAGGAACAAAATACACAAGCTGATTGAGTTCTGAGCCCACTTGTTCGTCGGGAGGCATGTAGGCAGTCAGGCGAGTTTTATCCGCCACCCGAATATTCCCACGTACTTGGTATTGGGTGTTGTATCCATTGATTTGAACATCCGCATCCAAATAGGCCGTTCCATAGAAAAACGCGTTGTCGGTTCGTCGGGCGTTGGTCGCCAAAAAATCGGTTGTCCGTGCATTTAATTGGTATTTAAACCCTTGAGATTCCGTTTGTTGAAGTGTGCCTTGAACTGCCAAGATGTTTTGTAAGGTATCTTGGATCTGAAAGTTATCGAAGTAAATGATCTTGTCCTTTGCCCGGATTTGTTGGTTATTCATTTTCAACGTTGTGCCCGACATTGCGACTGTCGTTTGATAGTCCAGGAAGCGAAGGTTACCTTCCCAAGTGGGTTGGTCGAAGGAGCCTGTAATCCTCCCAAGTCCTTGAACATATCCTTTGGAATTGCGAAGTTGACCAAAACTGAAAGTCTGTAATGTGGCGGCCGTGAGTCGTTCAATATCCAGTGTTGCCTCAACTGGATTCGCACGGCCATTGGTGGCATAGGTGCCTTGTAATGTAACCTCATTACCCGCCCCTTTTAACTGGGCATCGAAGGCGATTTCATCCTCTGACCGATTGGTGGAGTGTCCCTCAAAAGTACCCAAGGGTATCTGAAATACAGCTAAGTTATCGATCGATACATCGCCCACATAGGTGGGTTGTTGCAATGGATTTAATAACGTGATATCGGCCTGAAGCTGTCCATCCATGAGCGTTGTATCTCGCAAAAAAGTAGCTGTCCACGTTTTTAGGGAAATGTCTCGGGCATGAATAAACCATTGATTCCAAGGGTTTTGAGGGGCTGAGTGAACTAGCAGTTCCTGACGCCCCTTTCGCAAGCCCAAGCTATCAAACTCTATACCCTTTGAGGTTAGAATGGCCCGTCCACCCGCCATGGACTGAAAATCTTCATAGTAAATTTGCCAACCATTCGGATCCAATGATAAGAAATAGGAGGTCTCGACTTGTTCAAGTTGTAAACCCACACGGTGAATGGGCTGCCCAACAGAATCTCGAACCTGTATACCAAGCTTTACTAAATCTTGGGAAGCCGCCATGGCAATGTTTGCTTGATTTAGCCGCAATGAGCCTTGTTGCAAACCTTGTATCTCCGAATCCAACCGGAGGGAATCTCCCCTAGGTTGGATAGAAACCTTCCATTGATCCAATTTAAGCGAATCCCATTGAAGGTTTTTTAGGTCCCAAGTTAAATAGGTTTTTTCGGGTATCTCGCTGTTAAAATAGCCTTGAATGGATATGGGTTGAAAATGAAGGGTATGGTCACTGATGAATGCCAACCAGGGGTCGGGCCGAACCTCCGCCCGTAAGGTAAATTGTTCCTTACTGAAGGGGGCAAGGGAAGAGTCCGGAAGAAGATGGAAATAAGGGCCTAAAAATCGAGTTAGTTCCGTTGCCACCCGATCGAGATGATAGGTTCCCGAAATGTGAGCATTCAAAAAACCACTTTGTAACTCGACCGTCTGCCTGTTACCACTCCGCTGTACGTCCAACCGCATCGGTTGGGTATTCGTCAATTCTCCCTCTTTTCTCCATTGAGCTTGATCTAACTGGATATAGCCGGTGGCTTGTGTCAGCTGATCTAGTGGTATTTGACCTGACCAGGCGATCGGGGCGGTAAGATGAACCTCGGAGGGGGTTCCGGCCCATTTTTTTAGATCCAAATCTCGTAAAATTCCCCGACCTTGCCATTGTAGGACCTCCTTGAATTGTCCTTCGGTTTGTAGATCAAAAGAGAATCCCGCTTGTTCCGACCGGATCACCCCGTTAAATCGAGGGGATTGGTAGGTGCCTGCTGCGTGGAGTTGGCGGACTTCCAACATCCCATACGATGCTTCCTCCAAGGTCGTTGCTACATCGATGGATCGACTCTCTTTCAACAGTTGGGTCACACGAAGGGTACCTTGGCCTGAAGTAGGCCCGAGGCTATCCTGTTTAACAAGTTTTCCGATCGCCACATGCTGCCAATTGATTTGGGTCTCCAAAACATCCGGACCCGGCAGGTAGGAACCAATACTTTGTACTGTACCCAAGGAGGTTGTCGTTTGAATCACCCAGTCTGCCTTCTTTCCATTTCCTTCGATTTGTCCCGTTAACCGAACAGTCCCGGGGAGTTGATACGTTGTTCGAATGTTTTTAGGCACTAGGGCATGCCAGCGGGCGTCGGGAAGACTAAGTTCTTTGAGTTGAATTCGACCCGAAATCGTCTTCCAATCCACCGTCTGACGAATTTTCCCTGAAAGAGCAAGACGGCTCCCACTAGGTCCTTCGTATTGAATATTTTGAATATGCCATGTCTTTCCGTCCCCTTGAATGGCATGTGTAAAACGAATGTGTCCTGCCTGAGAGGGCAAAAGATCTGGGAAGAATACATGGAGATCGCGCCAGGCTATTTTACCAAAGGGATTATCCAATTTGAGTATCCAGTCCTCCGGAGATAAGGATGACCAAGGGAGGTGAGAGGGCGATTGAATTTTCCCCTCCAGACGAATGTCTGAATCGGGTGTTTGAGCCCGAAATTGCGAAAGTTGAATGGATTTAGCGCTGTGATTCACCTGGAAACCCGTGGTGATTTCCAATCCTTTAGGATGTTTAAATCCAAGCCCCCGGACCCACAGATGTTGTTTCTCAGGGGTAAAACCGATCTGAGGAACGTCCATTTGGATGTCTTCCAAGCGTTCTTCTCCCCAAGCCAATACAGGAAAGCGGCCTTGGATGGCTTCTAACTCTCCTTGTAAAGCGGGCAAGTTCAAGGACTTGACTCGGATGTGAAGTCGATCGGCCTTCCCATGGGTTGACCATCCCGGGTTCCCTTTTTGAGCCACGAGCCAATCCAAATTTTTCGCGTGTAAGTCAGTAAGCTGTAGGTCAGGTAACTCTCCTGTGGTAGTATCTGAGGACGGAGAGGTGGTAGGGACATCAGCACGTGTGACTTGGAATTTCGCGTTCTCCAGTTTGATCGAACCAACGCGATACTGGGTGGGTAAGATCGAAATAGTGGTTTCCAGATTCCCAATCCAACTCTTTGCATTCGTCTGCGGATCCTTCCAATCAATTTTAGTATTCTTTACCTGAATCTTTTCAAAGGTGATGGGCCAACCAGCCGAAGTGGTATCGGTACTAGGGGATGGAGCGAGAAGAAATTGATAATTTTGATCGACGAGACGGACATAGCCATTTTCGAGGATCAACTGATTCACCGAAATTTTTTTATTCCAAATGTCCCACACATCTAAATCCAACCGGAGCGACTTAACCGCTAAAAGAGTATCTTGGTTTTGATCGGCTAAATAAACGTCTTGAAACTCCAGCCAATCGGGAATTCGATACCGAATTTGGGCATGAAAGGTGGTTTGAAAGTTTTCTGAGACGTAATCATTTACCTGACGAGAGACCCACCTTTGTCCTGCATTTGATTGGAGAAAAAGCATCCCGCTTCCTACCAGAAAACAAGCCAGCAGGAACAACCAAAAAAGGTACGGGAGCGATTTCTTCAACATAATAGGAATTTACCGGGTAAAGGTGGATGCCGGAATCGTTGTATTAACTAAAACTGAGGTGTTCACCTGGGTTAATCGGCGGTCGCGGGTAGAAATGACCGTAGACCGAACCGGATACAAAAAACCTTTGGCTGTGGATCGGTACTCCAAGTGATCCCACGTCACGGTTTGGCCTTCCTCCTCTAGAATTTCACGGTGCAATAAACCATCTTGATTCCCAAAAAAGTATTGCTTTGACTGGCCATTTTGGGATAATATAAGGGGTGTACATACCTGGCCTCGGATGGTAGCGGGAGAGGAACCAAGTTGAAGGGTATATCCTTTTTTGGTGGCATCCAAGAAAGGCCAAAGTCCATCCAAAATCTCTTGTCGCATAGCACCACTTTCTTTTTCCGATAAATCTTTGACACTAAAGGTAGCCACTTTATCTCGGCTGCCAGTTGGAATGCGAAGCCAACCACTGGTGAGGTGAACGACATAGAAGAAGTCCCGTTGCATCAATGTCTTTCGTCTGGACATGCTTTGGGTAGCTGGAACTACGATTACTTCCTCGTCAAAATCGGTCGGTGCATTGGCACGAAAGGTCCGTCGAATGGTGTAGTTTTGAAGTGAATCATATGAAGCAGACCCACCCGTGGCATTGACGAAGTCGTTGATGATCTCCGTGGCTGATTTTTGACTGTAGGCCGTTTGGAAACCTAGAAAAATGAATAACAAGGCGTATTTTTTCATGTTGTGTACGGGATCTGTTGATTTAGTATGAACGTGAAATTTCGGGTTTTTGATGTAATTAACCAAAAAATTAGACGATCTGGCGGTAAGTACGTTCATTTTTTGACAGCCTTACGCTACGTCTAGAAGAGACGGATGCATCGTGCTTTTGGTAAAACAAAAAACAAGCCATTCTAAAAGAATGACTTGTTTTGTTAGAAACACTACGGTGTATGTGGATCGGCTTATTGAATACGAATTTCGCTGGCCCCGGAGGTCGATCGATTGATTTTACTCACTTTGCCCAGTTCAACTTGGCTGGCACCGCTGGCCTCGACATCAGCCGTTTCTACATTAAATTTGCTGCCATCTACCTGGCTGGCTCCACTGATGTCGCCTTGTAAGCGAGAGGCCTTGCCATTAAGGTTGGCCTGACTGGCCCCACTCAATTCCAAAGTAAAGTCACGGATATTGCTACTGACCGCCGCTTTGGATGCTCCAGATAAGTCCAGCTTGAAAACATCCAAAGTGCTAAATCCGATCACTTTAGCTTGAGAGGCCCCTGATAACTCAAGGCCTTCGATGGTGGGCATGGTGACTTCAAAATAGACTTCTTGGTTCCGCATCGAGGAGAAAGGATCTTCAAACGTGAGTTCCAACGTTTTTCCACTTACTTGGGCTGAAATATTATTCAACAGTTTTTCGGATTCTGCAAAGGCAACGACCGAAAAGGATTCTCCTTTTTTGACCTTGATTTGAAACGCACTACCTGCCTCAATTTTGGTAAAATCAGTTACAGAGAACGCTTTTTTGTTGTAATGCTCAGGTACCGAATCAAAATCAAAGTCCTCTTCATTCCAACGATTATCCTGCCAAGCCTCTTTTTCTTCCTCGGTTAGTTTAGGACAATCCAAGCAGGTTAAGGTTTGATCGGGACTGAATACAAAGGTGTATTTGTCAATATCATCCGATTCAACAAAATAGTTTTGGCGTAATTCCCACCGGTTACTTAGTAATTCAGTGAAAAAGCCTTTCGACATTTTAAACTGTTTACCCGATGGAATGGACACCACCGCCCGAACATGTTGGCCACGCAATGGGGCCGAAATAGGTACTTCAAAGTAGTCTGCAAAAGTTAAGGCCGAATCAACCTGATTGACTTGGTAGCGAATGGCCCTAGCATGTCGCATGGCCTCCTCGCGTGAGGCTCCTTTGGCAGAATATTCCAATTCCATGGACAATTGACCATTTCGCGCCGGCTCGATTTCGACTTGAATATTTTTCCAAAGTTCATCTTCGTCTTGTTCGGAGTCCAACGCAGTAAGGTACAATGTGGAGGTAGGCACTTTAAAGGTTTTCGTTTCTTCCCATGAGTTCCGCTGAGCGAAGTTCAAAGAATAGGTGGTACCAATGACCGATAGACCGACAATCCCCAGTAACCAAAGGCCTAGACCCGTTAACCAGATGGTTTTATGCCGTATGGAGCGATTGAACACCAAGGAAATTCCGGTGGCAGCAATGGCAATGGCTGGAAGACAAGTTGCCAAGAAGAAGAATAAACCTGCCCACGGTGTCATTTCGCGAAGAACCGCCCATGCTTCACCCGGTAATTGTACCCACTCGCTGGTCGTCATTAAGCCAAAGAATACGGCCGTCATGACTAAGGTAGAAAAGAGGAAGGTAAGTCCCATGAAGGTCAAGAACAAACCAATCAAAACGCGAACCACAGGGCCCAAGCGACGAAAAACCGTACCGATGGCTTGTAGAACCAATCCCAAGGCTCTGAATGGAAGTAATACCAACCGAGTCAACGTATTTTCCGGGGCGGCTGGACTTCCCTGCAAGGTTTGCCGTACATTGGACTCGATGTTTTCGAGGGTCACAGGTTCTCCTTTTAATTCCATTTTCTGGGTTAAGGAGTTGGCTTTCGGAGAGACAAGCCATAAGATAATGTATATCATTAAGCCGGTGCCGAAGAAAAGGACACCCAAAACGAAAAGAAGGCGTACAATCGCGATATCCATACCAAAATAGGTAGCCAGTCCAGAGGCCACCCCTCCAATCACTTGGCCCTCAGGATTCCGATAAAACTTCTTGATGTCTCGATTTTCCTCCAAACTCGCGTTGGGTGGGAAGGCAATCCAACAGATGAGATAGCCTACAAACAAAACCCCCGACAATCCGCCGTCCGACAAGGGGGCTGCCCCGAAAAATAAGAGTAAGAAGATAATCCTTACCCAGGTAACGTCTACCCGTAAATGGTTAGACAACCCGGCCAAAACCCCCGAAATGGCTTTGCGTTTGGTATCTCTAAAAATTCGCTTCGGTCCTGATTTTTCTGACGAAGAAGAGGGGGGGGGGGACACAAATTCCTCTTCCTTTTCAACAGCTTCGAAATCAGCCACCGTACCCATCGATTTGATCAGTTGATCCACTTCCGATAGGGTAATAACCTGCGATTGGTCATCTTTTTGGTAAGCTAGAAACTTCTCAGCCATGCGGCTTTCAATGTCAAGTATGATCTCTTGGCTTCCATCAAACGAGGCAAAATACTGCTGAATGGATCGCATGTACTCGCTCAATTTTTGGTAGGCATCTTCCTCAATAGAAAAGATAATCCCTACAATATTGATCTGAACAGTCTTTTTCATAAATGTGAATCGTTAGGCATTATTTACTTGTGATGGTCTGCACGGAGTCGGAAAGCTCAAGCCAAGTTTGTTGAAGGCCAATCAAAAACTCTTTTCCCATGTCAGTCAAAATATAATATTTGCGTGGAGGACCCGATGCGGACTCGACCCACTTGTAATCCAATAATCCGCTGTTTTTCAACCGAGTTAACAACGGATACAATGTGCCCTCTACGACCATGATCTTGGCCTCGATGAGCTCGTTCAGAATTTCGGAGGCGTAAATTTCCCCCCGGGAGATTATGTGCAGGATACAGTACTCCAAGATCCCTTTCCGCATCTGCACTTGGGCGTTTTCTACATTCATACATGAGGATGTTAAATAGCTTTTTCATTTCATTTGTGTGATACAAAAGTAATAGAAGGTACTATGTAATGCAAGATACTTTGTGAAAAAAATTTGTTAGGAAAGGACCGACGGGGTAGGAACTTGGATAAAGGGTTTAAAATGGGGACGGGGAAATAGAACAAAGTCGTGTAACTTTGTGTAATTTCCACTGAAAACGAATTCGACGCACTTGAACAGTCAAGCTTACTTTGCCGTGATTACGGCTGCAATGATCAAATTTTTTGCTGGCCCCGTGACGGGCGTAGGGTTGGGGCTTCATCCCATCGAAATCATCGTATGTTCATGGCTGGGCATGATGATTTCGGTTACGGTATTTGTCTTCGCGGGTGATTGGATCCAAAGACAATGGAAACGTCCGCGGAAGTCGTCTATCAAATCCAAAAGAAGATACATTAAAATCAAACAAGCGGCTGGGTTGTGGGGAATAGCCTTCTTAACGCCCGCCTTATTAAGTCCGATCGGCGGAGCACTGGTAGCTGTTGCATTTCGGTATGATCGTAAAGAAATCCTGACCAAAATGGCCGTGGCCGGAGGCATTTGGGCCGTGGTGCAGGCGTATGCCTTTAATGCCATCCGGAACTTATTTTAATTGTGCTGTCACAATTCGCAAGCTTAATTCCACCACTTCCCCCATGTTTTTACAGGATAGGAACTGGGGGTTTTTGTAATGTTGTGTCAGTTCTCGCTTGAGTTGATCTAAATTATTAGGCAAACTTAAGGTATCTCGCTTCATGGCTTCCAGAAGATCATGCAGCCGAACCTTTTCGGCTAACACCCGATGGGCAATCAGGGAGCGTTCCTCGGTTTGATATTGTTGGACAGACTCGGGCGTCATGTACCGCATGCCCATCTGGATGATTGGATTATTTTGTTTGAAATACTGAGGCATGTAAACGGATTTGCTCGCTTCATACGACTGTTGATCAAAATCAATCGCTCGAATGCGGTAATGAAAATCCTCAAAATCAGGGATGATAATCACCACAAAATTGGAGGAATGCATGTCGCCCAAAAGCCGAACAAAACATCTTTCATTGAATTTAATGAATTCTTTGGCTAATCGAATGGGGTTTAAATTGACATCGTTCAGATGATTTGCCATAAATAGATCCCCGGTAATCCCTGCAATGTGTTCTTCCACTAAGGTTTCTCCATGGGTAATATACAAGACGGCATTGGGTGACAACAACTGTTCCAATTCCAATCCATAAACCCGAGAAGCATCAGCCTTCTTGATGTAAAAGTAATCGTAATTATCATTTACCTTGTTGATGATCCGAATGCGGAAGGGAGAAGTATTGGCATACGTACAGATATCCACCCGATCCACGACGAGGTGTTCGATGACATCGGTATTGCCATCGGTTTTCAAATCGGCGTAAATCATCTTGAGATTTTCATAAATTTCCTCCATATCGGTGGGCGGATAATAGACAGACTCCCACAAGGTGTCCTGCCCCTTTTTATCGTACAATGGAACGCGCATACTGAATCGCAAGAGGTCGGAGTAATTCAAGGGCAACGCCTTCTCCCGCTGGTATTTGGTCAGGTACTTTCGAAGTTTGGGAGAAATCTGAAATGCAATTTTTCGTTTGGTGATAAGAGCCATAAATGGATGATTTCGTCGCAAAAAAGGTGAAAATAAAAGAATTAATTCATCAAATGTATCAGGAATTACGAAGGATTTACGTTATTTTAGCGATTATGTTTCTTTTGAAATAGAGAACGAATCACTCAAGTTCATTCTTTCCAGCAGACTAAAATCTGCCTTCCACCTAACCATAACGCTATGATGGAACAACCCGAAAAAAACAACACGGTCGTAAAAGCGGTCCTTGTTTTGGCGATTGCTTTTGCTACACTCTTTGGCTTTTTGTACTTCAGTGCACGCCAAGAAGTTGACCAACGCGCGATCGACAATTCCGAGCTTACCAAGGAATTATTACTCACCAATACCAAATTGGACTCGATCTCCGCTCAACTAGATGCCCGTATAGCAGAGGTATCAGCACTGGGTGGTCAAGTCGAAGAACTGGAAGCGATCAAAGCGCGTCTGGAAGAAGATAAACGCCGGCTAATCAATGGCAAAGACGTCTCGATGAAAGAGTACAAAGCCAAAATCAAAAATTATGAGGCCTTGCTTGCCGAGAAAGACAACGAAATTGGTAAACTCCGTGAGGAAAATCGACTCCTGGCTTCTGCCAATGAAAATCTATCTTCTGAGAACTCCAATCTCCGGACAGAAAAGTCCTCGCTTCTATCAGAAAAAGCAGCCTTGAGCGACTCAGTTACTTCCTACAGCCGAAGCAACCGTGAACTTAAAGAAAAAGTTACCTTGGCAGCGGCCTTGAAAGCGATGAACATCTCAATCGCTGCCATCAATTCCAGAGGGAAAGAACGGGATGGCGAAACTTTCCGTGCACGCCGGGTAGACCGGATTAAAGTTGCATTTAAATTAGCCGAAAACCCCTTGACCAAACGGGAAAATAAAGTCATTTATCTCCGTCTATTGGATACTCAGGGTAATGTCATCGCTGACAACGCCACCGGGTCTGGTACGTTTATGTTTGGGGCCAAAGAAATGCAGTATTCCTCAAAACAAACCGTCCTGTTCGACAACAGTGGGCAAACCGTTGAATTCACCTATGATCGGAACACCAACTATGAAAAGGGTTCCTACACAGTAGAATTGTATTCTGAAGGTTTTAAAATCGGTCAATCTCAATTTATCATTAAATAAGAACGGCCCATCCAAATCAAGCGGGGGGGAGCACTCTTTTCGAGTCTCCCCCCGCTTTTTTATTCCCTATTCTCTTCCATCATATACAAGGCATAAGCTCCCGACAATACCCATTGGGAGCTCCTTGGCCGGATACCCGCCGGTAACTCAATCGGAATCCATCCCTCTTTTTCAGTGCCTATCCGGACCAACACCCGCTCAAAACTCCCGGGTGCAAGTTCCCGATATATCCAATTCTGAGAACCTCGTTGAACAACGGCCTCGGCGGGCAGACTCCAACTTTTGCGAGCAGGTTGAGCCAAAATAACATTCATGAAGGTGCCCGGTGCCATTCCTTCCATAGGTTGATCAAAATGACATTGCACATTGACCGTTTTATCCTCTGAATAGATAGGCGAAATGATCAGCACCTTCCCTGAATAAAATCGATCTGGCTTTGAGTTGGTGAAGGCCTGAAATGACTGCCCCACATACAACCGTTCCATGTCTTGTTCAAATACATGCAACGAAAGGTGGATATCCGTAGGTTCAATCAGGTCAAATAGGACATCGGTCGGTTGTACATATTTTCCAACATTTCCATACACCACGCTGACGATCCCATTGATCGGTGACTTGATCGTTAGAAATCGGGTAATTCCAGGATTGTGGGTAGGATCAATCCCCACCAAACGTAGTTTTTCTCCCAACGATTGCACTAATATCTTTTGCTGACTCAGTTGGTATTGGGTCTCCTGAAAAATCTTATCACTTACCGCTTTGGACTCAGCCAACTCTTTTTGTCGCTGAAACTCAGTCGTAAGCCAGGCTAATTTATTTTGGGCAGATTGGAAACTCTCCAATAAGTCGATGTAGGTCCTGTCCTCCAACACCGCAATGGCTTGTCCTTTTTTTACACGCATGCCCGGTAAAAGTGGAGTCCGATATAAATATCCTCCCATCGGGGGGGAAATACTCACCCGATTTTGAGGTGGCACCTCCACCTTTCCGCGTACCTGAAAAGTTGACGCAAAGGTTCGTTCAGATAGTAATCCAACCGTAATCCCTCCCGTTGTTAATTGATCATTCGTTAAAGTAAGTTTCGATTGACGAGCATTTGCTTCGTCCTCGGTTTTGTCGGCTTTGGAGGACTGACAACTCATAGCGCCAATCCCTAGAAGCAGGAGTCCTATCCCTATGCAGGTGGTTTTCATTTCTCTTGATGGGTTAAAAAATGTCGTTGAATGGTCAATGTGTTTTGTTGGTGAATGGTATCCAAATAACCCTCCCAAACAAAATGAATCTGTTGGGTAAGAAGTAACCACTCCAAGTAATCTATGGATCCTTTCTCTAGTTTTTCGCGCGCTAGGGTTTCGACCTTTTGGGCTTGGGGAATTGCCTCAGTTTCCCACTGACGAAGCGACTCCCCAAGTGCCTTAACTTGACTGGCCAAGGCTTGAGATAAAACCTCAAACTGCGTACTTTCCTGGCGAACTCCCAGTTTAGCTCGTTCAACCTCAAGTCGAGAAGCTTCGATTCGAGCTGACTGAACCGTCGGGAATAAGGGAATCGTCAATCCAATTTGCGCGGAATGAAATCGCTGCCCTCCCGTGTAGGTCCGGTTATCGGCCCCTGTACCTTGAAAAGTCACACTGTTTAGGCCCCAATTGACTTGAGGTAAACGGCGATTTTTTTCCAACTGCCATTGCGCCTCAGCCGCGGTTTGAATACTTTTTGCTAGCTCCACTCGGGGTGAAATCGTGGGTTGATTCGGCCACTGTGGTGAAAAAAACAAGTGAGTCGTATCGGGTTGCCATGTTTCAGGTAGTGGAAGAAGCACTTGCAGCCATTGGTGCCAGTAATTTCGTTCTCGGTTCAACTCCCTGATTTTCCATCGAACTTGTCCCAGCTGCAGTTGGGCGGTGGAGATCTCCAATAAATCGGTCTCGCCTTGATCAAATCGCAAAGTGGCCTTCTCCACAAATTGAGTGTACAAGTCCTCAATTCGTTTCCAACGCCGCTCCCTAGCTTCCAACAGCACCCAGGTATAGTAGGCCTCTGCAATTTGTTGACGGATCACTTGACCCTCCACGATCACATTGGCCCGTGTCTCCTCAACTTGGGCAGCCAATACCTTTTTTTGCTGTTGTAAAACAGTTGGAAATGGCATAGATTGTTGGAACATCAAGGCATTGTCCCGAAGTGCTGAGTTGATTTGACCTACTTGGAATCCGACCGTAGGGCCTGCAAGATCGAGACCTCCTCGTTGCCAAATTTTTTGTTTTTCCACCTCAAGCTGTCCACGCAAAAGGGTTGGGTTATGTCGGTCCAGAGAATCCATGACACGGTCCCATGATAACGTTGTTTGTGCCTGAGTGCTCATCGATCCTGTTACCAATAGCCACACCAAAAACCCTTTTTTGAAAGGCCAACGGAGTCGCTGGCGCAGAATAATCTCATAGTATAGGGAGGGAAGAACAAAGAGTGTCAGAAAAGTAGCCACCACCAGGCCGCCAATCACAACGGTAGCAAGAGGTCGTTGGACTTCCGCACCAGATCCGTGGCTCAATGCCATAGGTAAAAATCCTAAAGAGGCCACGGTAGCGGTCATTAAGACAGGGCGAAGTCGATTTTGAGTTCCCTGCAAAACAACTTCCAAGGGATTATCTAAAATGGTGCGTAAACGATTGAATTCTGAAATCAGCACAATTCCATTTAAGACAGCTACGCCGAATAAGGCGATGAATCCCACCCCAGCGCTGATACTAAAGGGTAATCCCCTCCAAGCTAAAAACAAGATACCTCCGACGGCCGACAAAGGAATAGTGGCATAAACCAATGCACTTTGTGACCAAGATCGCAAGGCAAAGAATAAAAAGCCGAAGATCAAGGCTAAGGAGATCGGAACCGCAACAGCCAGCCGCTTGGAGGCTGCTTCTAGGTGCTCAAAGGATCCCCCATAGGTAATGTAATAGCCGGAAGGCAATACGTTGGATTGGGACAATTTGTCTTTCAATTCCTCCACAATGCTTTGAACATCTCGGTCTTGGGTGTTGAATCCCACCAAGATTCGGCGCTTGGCATCCTCTCTTTGGATCTGATTGATGCTCTCTTTTAAGGTAATGGTGGCCAATTGACCAAGCGGAATTTGGCCACCGCTCGGAAGCGGAATCAATAAATTTTGAATGGAAGAGGGCTTTAAACGGGCGGATTCCTCCATCCGAACCACCAAGTCAAAGCGCCGTTCATTCTCAAAAACAAGGCCAGCGATTTTGCCTGCGAAATTGGTCTGAACCAACGTATTAAGGTCTGATATCGAGACACCATAAGCGGCCAATTTATTCCGATCGTACTGAATAACCGCTTGCGGAACTCCTTGGATGGGCTCTACGTAGACATCGCGCGTCCCCTGTACCTGGCCAACAAGCCGGCCTACCTGATCGGCCACTAAAGCCAGTGAATCCAAATTCTCCCCGTAAATTTTACAAACCACCTCTTGCTTGGCCCCGGTCATGAGTTCGTTAAATCGCATAGCAACTGGGTATTGGAAGCTGAACTGCACCCCGGGGATTTGTTGAAGTCGAGTTTCCATCTTTTCAGCAAGCTCCTCCCAGGAGGAGGCACTGGTCCAACTGTCCTTGGGTTTCAATATAATCATCATGTCGCTGGCTTCCATGGGCATAGGATCAGTCGGAATTTCACCACTACCCGTTTTACCGACGATTTGCTCAATTTCAGGAAAAGTAGGAAGCAGAAGATTGGCGGCTTGTTGTATGGCTCGGGTTGAAGCTTCCAAGCTACTGCCCGGAATTAATCGAGTCTCGACAGCAAAATCGCCTTCCGGTAGCGCAGGAATAAATTCACCTCCTAGACGACTGAAAATTCCGATCGAGGCAATGAACAAACAAAGGGAAGCTCCAGCGATCCATTTAGGGTACACAATCAGCCGTGAAAGCCAGTTTCGGTGACCGACTGCCAAGCGATGAAACCAACGATCGGAGGCCGCCCAACTCGTCAGACCCGATCTTTTCAAACTCCACGAGCTTACCACTGGCACGTAGGTGATAGACAATAAAAAGGCCCCAAGGAGCGCCAACGAGACCGTTTCAACCATGGGTCGAAACATTTTCCCTTCCATTCCCTCCAAGGTGAATAAGGGAAGATAAACCACCAGGATGATAATTTGACCAAAAACAGCACTATTCATCATCCGGCTGGCTGAACCTTGGACGATGCGGTCCATCTCTTGAGCCGTGGGAATGGATTTGTTTTGGCCGGCCATCACATGCAATACGGCTTCTACGATGATGACGGCACCATCCACAATCAATCCAAAATCCAACGCCCCCATGCTCATCAAGTTTCCGCTTATCCCCAATTGATTCATTAAAATGATCGCAAAAAATAGAGACAAGGGGATCACGGAGGCAACCAAAAGTCCGGCGCGTAAATTGCCTAAAAACAAAACCAGAACAAAAATAACAATGAGAGCACCCTCTATTAAGTTGGTTTCCACGGTTTTTATGGTGCTGTTCACCATTTTGGATCGGTCCAAATACGGGATAAGCTCAACCCCTCTAGGCAAGCGTTGCTGGATCTCAGCCACTCGTTCCTTAACACGTTCAATCACCTGGTTACTATTTTCACCTTTAAGCATCATGACAATCCCACCTGCGACTTCGCCATCCGCATTGTGGGTTAAGGCTCCATACCGAATGGCATGACCTAGTCGAACCTCAGCGACGTCCTGAACCAAAATCGGTGTTCCGTTGGACAATACTTTGATGACAATTTGTTGGATATCCTGTATCTTTTCAACCAAACCTTCTGTTCGAATGAACAATGCGGTGGAGGTCTGTTCGATGTAGGCCCCTCCTGTGTTTTCATTGTTGGTATGAATTGCCTCAAATAACTCGGCTAACGTTACCCCTGAGGCCTGCAACTTGGCAGGTTGAATCGAGATTTCATATTGTTTAACCTGGCCACCAAAACTACTGACATCAGCCACGCCTTCTACCCCCAGCAACTGCCTTCTGACCACCCAATCCTGAATGGTACGAAGCTCCATCGTGCTGTAAAGCTCCTCATAACCTGGTGAGGGTTTTAAAATGTACTGGAATATCTCTCCCAGACCCGTAGTCAAGGGGGCAAGTTGGGGTGGCTCAATCCCGGTGGGAATCGCCGATTGAACCGTGACGAGCCGTTCCGAAACTTGTTGGCGTATCCAATAGATATCCGAGTCTTCATCGAATACCAAGGTGATCAACGACAAACCAAATCGAGAAAAGCTCCGCATCTCGATGAGTCCCGGAATGTTCTTGGTGGCTTGCTCAATGGGAAAAGTCACTAGCCTTTCCATATCAGGCGCCCCTAAAGAAGGGGCAACAGTAATAACTTGAACTTGATTATTGGTGATATCGGGTACAGCATCGATGGGCAATCGAGTAAATTCAAAAAGCCCGAGTCCGATTAAAATGACCGTACCCAATCCAATAACCCACTTCCTCCTTAACGAGAAAGCGATAATCGATTGAATCATGAAGAAATGAAAAAAGAAGTGAATGAAACAAAACCTACTTAAGCGGTCAGTTTCATTGGGGGATGCCAAATGGTGGAGAGGTCCTGTTGAAGTAAGCTGGGTAGAAAGTCGTAAAATGTATTTTTAAATGTATCCAACACCACTAGCGTAGGAACAACGCGAAATGTGGAGGACACAAGCGGGACAAAGAGAGTAGGGGCATGATAGGTTAAGAACGGTAATTTACCATGGTCGCCATGCGCATCGTCAGGATGTTCGATGGATTGGCCGTAATGAAGCTCGAGGAAATCGACCCACGTCAGAGGGGTTGGTTGGGTGGCTTGGTGTTCGACAAAGTGGTGCACCAAAATCGGCACCCGGACCCACTGGCTCCAGTCGGCATGCGAAAGCATGAACGAAAAGAGCAGCAGTAAGTAAAATAATCGTCGAATCATGGGATAAAAGTACACATAAATCCATGTGAAATGATTCTAAATTGAGGAGGAAAAGGCTACCTCCTCAACTTGGGCTCAAAGGAGGGCTTTAGCCATTTCTTTAGCCACTAAATCATTACCTTTTTCGTTCAAATGGACCCGATCGGTCGTCAAAATGCCTTTCTCCAGATTTTCAGCATTATGTTGCAGATTGTAGGCTTGGAAGGTGGCCCGAAGGTCAACGAGTTTGCATTGGGTACTCTTGGCCATTTTACGAATACTTTGAGAATAGGCGTTTAAGTCCCCATCTTGTGGATTGGAGTGATCGGTTTTTTCACCAATTACGGCCGGGGTGCAACAAATGACCTGGATGCCTGCCGCTTGCATTTTTTGAATGAGGCGAAGATAAAATTTCTCGAATTTATCTAAGTCCGTTCCCGTTCCATGACTGGATTTATGCCAAACGTCATTCACACCAACATAAATAACAACGATATCCGGTTTTTGAGCTAAGACATCCTCTTCCAACCGAAAAAAGAGGTCATATACCTTATTTCCGCCAATGCCGGCACCGATCAATTCGAATTGATCGGGCGTGGGAAGCTTTTCAGGAATACGCCGAATGTACCCTCCAGGTTGAACACCGGCTTGGGTAATGGAATCGCCAAAGAAAATAACTTTTTTAGCTTTGGGTTTTTGAAAGGCGGTCAAGGCAAGAGCCAGTCCAACCCACGATAAAAAGGAGATCGTACGAAACATAGTATGGGGGTGGTTGAATAGGTGATATTAGGGAATCTACAAGAATAAATCCTGAAATCTAGCATTTTTTTCGTAAACTTGTTGAGTTATTCATCGATTTCCAATGGTCATAGGTCTGGAATCATCTTGGACAGTGGCGCAGCTCGCCCAGCATCTTCAACTTCCTTCCGCCAAACTACGGCGTTGGCTAAGGCTTTATTGGCAAACCCAAATTTCAGAAGATCAACCGGTCGATAGCAATCAAAAATTGGTTTCATCTTTTGCTCTAAAGGAGCTTTTAGCTTTTTATGCGCTTCGCCAGCGTGGTGTTAGTGCTCAAAAAATCACCATTGCCCACCAAGTGCTATCGTTTGTGTACCAAACGCCACACCCTTTTGCAGACCTCACCCTGTACACCGACGGAGAAACCATCTTTGTGCGGTCCGGCACCGAAGAAATTGTTCGGGCTGATCGCGGCCTTCAACTCTGTCTGTCTTCTTGGATCACCCCGTTCTGTGAGGAAATACATCCCGCTGGTATGACACCGGAAAACGAAAATCCCCAAGCCTAAGCCCGGGGATTTAATCATGTTGTGCACAAAACCATTCGTTACACTTTGATTTCTACATCAACACCAGAAGGAAGTTCCAGTTTCATCAAAGCATCAACTGTCTTCGGGCTAGCCGCGAAGATGTCGATCAAACGTTTGTAGGTACACAATTGAAATTGCTCTCTTGATTTTTTACTCACGTGAGGTGAACGCAAAACCGTGAAAATTTCTTTCCGTGTTGGCAATGGAATTGGACCACTTACCACGGCGCCTGTAGATTTTACCGCTTTAACAATTTTGTCAGCCGATTTGTCTACCAAGCTGTGATCAAACGACTTAAGTTTGATTCGGATTTTCTGTGACATACGAAAAATTGGTTCGTTTGAATACCCCGCCGAAAGAACCATTTACTCCGACGGTACAAATGAGGGGCAAAAGTAATTGATTTTTACGTATCTACCAAACTATTTTTTTGCCAAAACCTTGAATTGCAGCCGAATATCTTCTTTTGTTTTAATCCCCAGCAACGTGGGATTCTCAATCTGATAATCTTGCATCAAGACGGTAAAACCGCCCGTCACCTCCAAACTAGTCGCTGTTTGCTTCAGGGTAATTGGAAATTCAATCTCCCGGGTTACACCATGAAACGTCAACTTGCCTTTTACCTTCCAATTTTGATCTTGACCGCTAACTTGGCTCGACGAAAATGTGACATTCGGATACTTTAATGCCTCAAGGACTTCTAGCGCGTGTGAGTCACGATTCGAATTTTGGCTATCAAATGTTTTAACAGGCACGGCCACCGCCACGGCTTCAATGAGTTGTTTGGATTCATCCCAAACGATAACACACTGAAAACTTTTGGATACCGCCTCCCAAGAGTGCATCGGGTGCACCATAGCATACCGAATTTCGGATGACTTAGCCTCAGCGCTCAACCGTTTTTTTTGTGCCATGACCACCATCGGAAGGGCCATCAAAGATAGGATAAGATACTTTTTCATAGGTAGGGACTTAAAATTCGAATTTGATAATCGCAATAGCCGCCGCATACGCCCCGAAGGTGGTCAGGGCGGCTGCACGGTGCAAGGGTTTATTGACCTGAAAATCGTTGGCAATTCGATTTCCCAACACATTCGTGGTAATCATGCCGGTTAAATGCACATACGACAACCATTTGTGCACCCGCATGTTATCCACACGCTTCCTGCTCAGTAAAGGTGGAGGGGCCGTAAATGACATCAAGGCCGTGGTGGCATAACCAATGTTGACCCCCGTAGCCAACCCTTTGTGAAATTCATACATCTGCGTGGTGTAAGTTTCCGGATTGTAAATTCGATATCCCACATACCCCTGTGCTGCCATCCCAACAGCCGTGGCAATCCCCACAATTTGATGGATACGGAACATCGTACGCCGCACCTTCAACTCCCGCTCCCGTGTGTCAATCGTTACTACTTTAGGAGCAATTCCCACCCGTCGGTATAGACCTTGCTCACCCCAAAGTGCACGCTGTGTCCACATCATTTTTTCTGGGAAAAATTCAGATGAAACCGATTGCTCTTGCGTGAGGTCTAAGAGTAAGCTATCCGCCGAGATATCTTGGGCCATCACATGCCCAGAAAAAAATAAGCAAAGTCCAATGAATAACGTGCGCATTTGTAATGGTTGGGGTTTATGTGGAAATAACTTCTTAAGCAGAAATAGTTAGTATAGTGCCTGAGAGCGTTGTTTTATAAATGGTCAATCCTTTTGTTCCTTCTTTGTTCAATCCTTTCCCTTGGGTATCAAACCGGGCCCCGTGGGCTGTGCAATACCATTCCCCGTTTCGAAAGGTAATCTCCTTTTTCCCTTCATGGCTACAGATGAGCGTCGCCGCGATATAGGAGCCATTGGCATTGGCTACCACCACATTGTTCCAAATGACATAACCGCCGGATTTGGCCAAAGCAGGGTATTTTGTCAAATCCAAACCCGTGGATGTATCCCCGCTCGAGATCGGATTTACTTGGGTGTCGTCTGCTTGACAACCATTTAACGTGTAAAGTGCTAACAAAGATGCCCCTGTAAAGCCCAATTGTTTGAGGAAGCGGTGTCTTCCGATTTTTTCTTAATATTCCATTGTAGACAGTAGTTTTGCATGAAATACGCTCTATTGTCTACCATTGCTTCCTCCTGTTTAAATGTTTTTTTTGATTTCTATTGATAAGTACGAAAAGAAGTCTCAAAATGTTTAGCTAGGCAAATAAAAAAGGCAACCTTGGGAGAGATTGCCTTTTTTTTAGTTAGTCAGTTTACTGAAATCAATGCTCCTCTAAATGCTCTTTGTTGTAGGCCGAGGCAAAAACCAAGGTAATAACCAAAAAGCCAACCACGAAGGTGAAGAAATCACCTACAAATCCCAAAATAGCAAGGATCAAAATATAAACCAACAATAGGGCCCACGTTGGCGCTGTTGGCGTTGAATCATGTGACATAACGGATCAATCAGTTAAATGGTCAGACATCAAAATGCACAAGCAAAACTAAACAAAAATCAACATGCCTCGTTCATTTTATTGGATCTTTTTGCCACTTTCAGCACGAGGTTTCCTAAATTGTTCCCTAAATCGGCTTACACATGCATCGGATTCAGTACCTTTTTGGGTGGATTCTTGGGTTGACAACATCCTGTGTCATGGCTCAACAACCCACCACTTCCTACTATGAGTTGCCTCAAAATAGATCAGGGCAAGGGGTCTTGGGGATTCCGGTGCCCAACATGAAAGCCGAAAAAATCAAATGGTTTATTCAATCCGAGGGTGGTTTTACGTTTGCTGATAGTCGGGTTTCCAATACCTTGGAGGGGCTTCTTTCAGCGCGTCGAAGTGATGGGCTTCACTATGGTTTTCATGCGGGCTACACCGAACGAGATTTGTGGAAACTTTCCGCTGGCTATCAAAATACGCCCATTCAAACCCTTTCTTTACTCGGATCATCGCGAACTGCCCGGATCTTCTCCAATTCGTGGGGAGGGGCCACCCACGGGATTGCCCTGCGCTACCAAAGACGTCTCCTGACACTAGATCGAGTCACTCGGTCGGCCAATTTGATGGCTGGAGGTGGCCTTGTGCAGTTACTTCCCAGCGACCGTCGCTCCCTTGGGTCGGTTGCCTCCAATAATCTTTTCGATAATGTACCCGCCGGCCGAATCGATACCCTGCTATTTCAATCCTCCGCTACTCAAAATTTTAGACTTCCTGCGTTAGAAGCGCAAATTGAAGTGAATGGCTTACTCTCTGACTTCCTGGAAATCAGTGCCTACCTACGAGGTCATTTTTCCATTCAATCCCGTATTCAAAATCAAATTTTGGTTACCTTCCCCACAGGGGATCGTCTACAGACCAATCAGCTATTGCAAGGAACCCTAATTCAAGTCGGTATTTCGATTTCTTATAATTATTTCCGATACAATCGATACCGTGAGAAGTTGGATTAATGTGGTTTTTGTGGTAATTTGAAACTTAGTAAGGAGTTCTCACTTTTTTCACCCTCAATCCCCCTATTCTACGCTATGAGTAAATTCGTTGAAGCTGTTGAAACCTACATGGCTCAGGTTAATGAGCTTGGTCTTGGTTTGGATGAAGCCCTAGTAACTGCAGTGGCCAAAAGCTTAGGTCCATCCATTTACAATGCCGATTCCTCTAAAGTATCAGGCTCTGATAAAACCGAATTGGATCGCGTCAAACAAAACTTCCTTCAAGGTAAATTGGGCCTGCCCGATGGCCCTGAACTGGATGCCGCTATTGCCGAAGTCATCGAGCAATTAGGGAGCAGTAACCGAAACAAATACCGAGCAGTCGTTTACGCGCTACTCGTTAAAAAGTTTGGCAAAGAAGCTATGTATCAATAAATTATTTGGTCAAACCCAGAATGCCCTGATGAAAATTCGTTAGGGCATTTTTTGTTTGGTAATATTCAATGATTTTATACGACGTTTTCGATAAATTCATTAGTTGTCCCATGGTAACACCGGACATTTTGTAAATTTACATGTCTTCTTTTACCAACAACGCCCATTCTACCGTGGTACAACACACATCTGAAAAGCAATATTTTATCATTGATTTTGATAGCACTTTTACTAAAGTAGAAGGGCTTGACGAATTGGCGGCCATTGCCTTGAATCAACGGCCAGATCGAGATGCCCTCTTCGCGCAAATTCGGTCCTTGACCGAGCAAGGTATGGACGGGACACTCCCGTTTTCGCAAGCACTCAGCCAAAGATTAGCTCTGCTGCAAGCCAATCGAGGTCATCTGGAAGAATTGATTTCGTACCTACATACCCAAGTATCTGAGTCATTTCTCCGCAACGAAGCCTTTCTACGAGAATTTTCTGATCAAATCCTGATCGTTTCCTCCGGATTTCGAGAATTCATTGTGCCCATTGCCACTTCGCTGGGTATTCAAGAAAAAAATATTCACGCCAATTCGTTCCTCTGGAATGACGCTGGCGAGATCATAGGTGTTGACTCCTCCCATGTCCTTGCCTCCGATGGGGGGAAAGTTGCTCTCATGAAAGCACTGAATCTAGAAGGGCACATCTCAGTCATTGGCGATGGATTTACCGACTACGAAATTCGTCAAAGTGGGTTAGCCAACCGTTTTTACGCCTTTGTCGAAAATGTTGAAAGAGCCAAGGTGACTTCCGTAGCCGATTTCGTCATTAAATCCCTGGATGAGTTCCTTTTTTATAATCAACTCCCACGAGGATTCTCCTATCCAAAAAGTTTAATTAAAGTTCTCCTCTTGGAAAATGTCCACCCCGCCGCGGTAGCTTCTTTCGAAAACGAAGGGTTCTCCGTTGAATTTCACAAAGGGGCTCTGGATGAGGATGAACTTTGTGAAAAAATTAAAGGGGTATCCATCCTTGGAATTCGCTCCAAAACCAATGTCACCAAACGGGTTCTAGAACAGGCCGATCGATTAATCTCTATTGGTGCTTTTTGCATTGGTACCAATCAAATCGACCTGAAAACCTGTACCGAAAAAGGAATTGCGGTTTTTAATGCCCCGTACAGCAATACGCGGTCGGTGGTTGAAATGGCAGTAGGGGAAATGATCATGCTGATCCGTAAAATTTTCCCTAAATCAGTAGCAATGCACCAAGGTATTTGGGATAAGTCCGCCAACCATAGTTTTGAAGTACGTGGTAAGAAATTAGGGATGATTGGGTATGGCCATATCGGTACCCAGTTGTCGATCATTGCCGAGGCTCTCGGAATGGAGGTTTACTTTTACGACATTACCGACAAAATGCCGATCGGAAATGCTCGAAAATGCAAAACCATGGATGAAGTCCTAGAGGTTGCCGATGTCCTGAGTCTTCACATCGATGGACGAAAATCCAATGCCAATCTAATAACAGCGGAAAGCTTCGCCAAAATGAAAGATGGAGTTATTTTCTTGAATCTTTCTCGCGGACATGTTGTCGACATCCCTGCTCTTGTCCATGCACTGAAATCTGGAAAAGTAGGAGGAGCTGGGGTAGATGTCTTTCCAGAAGAACCTAAAACCAACCAAGATCCGTTTGTCAGCGAATTGATGGGACTACCCAACGTGATCTTGACTCCCCACATCGGTGGAAGTACCGAAGAGGCACAAGAGGGAATTGGTCACTATGTTCCCGAGCGATTGCTTGAATATACCAATAACGGAAGCACTACCGGTAGTGTGAACTTCCCAGAAGTCCAACTTCCCTTACTCGTCAATAGCCACCGGATGCTCCATGTACACCGAAATGTTCCCGGTATTCTGGCAAAACTAAATGCCATCTTTGCCAAACATGCGCTCAATATCACAGGTCAGTACCTCAAGACCAATGAACAAATAGGCTACGTAATTGTTGACATCGACAAAACCTACGCCAAAGAATTCATTCAAGAAATCAAACAAATGGACGAGACGATCAAATTCAGAATGTTGTTTTGATGAAACCGACAGTCCTATATCTTTTTCTGGGAGGGCTGGGGGTTGGAAAAACCACAGCCCTCCGGTCTATTTTAGCCCAAAAACCCGCGGATGAGCTCTGGGGGGTTGTCATGAATGAGTTCGGGAACCTTGGAGTCGACCAGCTTCTTCTCCCAGAAAGTGATACCATTCCACAAATTACCGTGGCCGGGGGATGTATCTGTTGTTCGGGTGGACATTCACTCGTCCAAACTGTTCAATACCTCCTCGATACCCACCAGCCCCAACGGATTTTTATCGAGCCTTCGGGTTGGGCCCATCCGGTGGAGCTTCGGGACCAGTTAAAAAATCACTTGTGGCCTACGCCTGTGGCTTTCGGCCCAATTTTTGGGTTCATTGACCTTGTCGATTGGCATGCCAAGCGATGGTTGGATCATCAATCGTTTTGGGATATGGTCCATGCGTCGGATATTTTATTGGCAACCAAGTCCGATCAGGTGGAAGAAGAACAGGTAGAGGAATGGTTTGAGTGGGTGGAAGACCTATACCCTCCCAAACAACTTTGGGATGTACTAGTCAAGGATACATTCAATTTGAGGTGGTTGGACGGACAACGCCTGCTAACCTATGAAGTTTCAACGGGAGGTAGAAAGTCCGTTTTGCCTCCTCCGGTACCTAGGGTAGAGGAAATGGTCATTCGCAAACAACCCGGCGGTTGGAGTGCGAGTTGGATCTTCGAGCCCCATGTTCGATTTGACCCCCAAGCCTTGTCCGAATTTTTAGAGGCACAAACCGGAATGATTAGGATGAAAGGCATCTTTCAACTACCCGACCGTGCCTTTGTATGGCAGTGGGTTCGGGGGCATGCCAATTGGGAATGGGTTGCCTACGACCGTGACTCCCGCTTGGAAGTCTTAGCCGTTGACCCCCTCGATTGGGATGCATGGGATCAAGGGCTAAAAGCCTGTCAAATGATTACCCAAGATCATACCAAAATAAGCACATGATTCGTTATGTACGTATGAGTTTTAAGCCTTCTGAGGTCTCGAATTTCCTGTCTGTATTTTCTCAATACAAAGACCAGATTCGAGCCGTCTCGGGGTGCCAATATGTAGCGCTACAACAAGACCTGGATCATCCTCACATTTGGATGACGCACAGCGTCTGGGATAGTCCAGGTCACCTGGAGGCATATAGGAAATCAGCCCTCTTTCAAGAGGTTTGGGGAAAAACAAAACCCTTGTTTTTAGAACCAGCCGTTGCATTTTCTGTTGAAAATTACCTTGAATTAACTTGACTTTTAAATGACAATGAAAACCTGGATCATCGTAGGTAGTCTCCTTTTCTTGGTTCCTGAGCCAAGTTTAGCCACGACCTCTTCGCCCACCGAAATGAGCAAACGTGGAAAAAGAACGAAATCAGGTCGGTATAAGAAGAAAAAAGGCTTATTCGGCCGTAAAAATGACTGTGGTTGCCCAAAACATTAACCAGAATAGCAAATTTTCTATATCTATCCTTTTTTAGCAATATAGATAAAAAGGTAAATAGTTGAAATACAATAGGTTAAGTCCAAAGGGGTAGGGTAAGGCAGAAAGTTTTTTGTATTTTTCTTATTTCGGGATTACTTTTACGAATGATTCAAGGAATCAGAGTATTCCGTTGAAATCTTACCCATTGTATAACCGCAAAACTCCATCATAATGAGCGTTCTCGTCAATAAGGACTCGAAGGTAATTGTTCAAGGATTCACCGGTTCGGAAGGATCTTTTCATGCTAGTCAAATGATCGAATACGGCACCCAAGTCGTGGGTGGAGTAACGCCCGGCAAAGGTGGTCAAATGCACCTAGATCGTCCGGTATTTAATACGGTTGCTGATGCCGTCGCATCCACAGGAGCCGATGTGTCCATTATTTTTGTACCCCCTGCATTTGCCGCAGATGCGATCATGGAGGCTGCTGATGCTGGCATTCGGGTGATCGTTTGTATCACAGAGGGTATCCCAACGAAAGACATGGTTCAGGCGAAAGCCTATTTGAAGGATAAATCCGTTACCTTGATCGGACCCAACTGTCCAGGAATTATCACCGCTGAAGAATGTAAAGTGGGGATTATGCCAGGCTTTATCTTCAAGAAGGGAACCATCGGGGTGGTTTCTAAATCAGGTACCTTAACCTACGAGGCGGTCGATCAATTAACCAAAGTTGGCTTGGGCCAGACCACAGCCATCGGGATTGGAGGTGACCCAATCATTGGTACTACCACCAAAGAGGCGGTTGAGTTGTTGATGAATGACCCAGCAACCGAAGGTATTGTGATGATTGGAGAAATTGGTGGAGGTATGGAAGCTGAGGCAGCCCGTTGGATCAAAGAAACTGGTAACAAAAAACCGGTAGTTGGGTTCATCGCGGGTCAGACAGCTCCTAAAGGCCGTCGGATGGGTCATGCCGGAGCCATTATTGGTGGAGCCGAAGATACGGCGGCAGCTAAAATGGAAATTATGCGGGAATGTGGCATTCATGTCGTGGAGTCACCCGCTGAAATCGGTGAAACCATGCTAAAAGCGCTTGGAAAAGCTTAAGGTGGAACTTCTAGTAGATTGCAAATAAAAAAGCGCTCGGAGTGAATGTACTTCGGGCGTTTTTTGTTGGGCAGCTGGTAAGTTGTGATTTCTGAAACCTTTTTCTAATTTTGCACTAAAATTCCCATACCTTGCGGCCCATTCTCCTCTTTTTATTTCTTTTGAGTTTCTCGAGTTGGGCAGCGCCGGCCGCCTCCCAGAACGGTTTTGTTGTGTACGATTTTCAAGATGATTGGCGAATCTACGATTATGACCTAAAGGCCTACGTTCCCTACATGCCAGACTACCATGGCCCATCGCCAGTGCATACGTGGGTTGGTGATTTAGAGAAGTTTCGTCATTATGTCTTGACCATTCGAGTGGAAGACCAACCAGTGTACTTATTTATCAACGGATCGCTTCAAAGAAAACTGATGCCCGATGAAGTGCTCCGTTGGGAGGTGGATAGCTTGTTAAACGTGTACCCAGATCAACCATGGGTACTTACATTATACGGGCCATCTTCACTTCAAAAAAAGCACGTGCAAGTGGTGCATGAGGTGATTCAAGCCACCCAGAAGTCCTTTGAGTCGGCGAGTGATACTTCCTTGCGGCCACGCAGTCGAATGTCAGGAAAAACAGCCATCTCATTGATGTCGGTGATGGGTATTTTACTATTCTCTTTTTTGAGTTCTGCGTTTTCCAAGGCATTTGCTCGATTTTTCAATCCCTTGGATTGGTTCACCTTCTTGATGCGAGAACAATCTTTTCTGGTGAACAAACCCCTCAATCGGGTCAACCTTCTTTTTATTCTCCTCTTGTGCCAAATTTGGGTGATCCTATATTATCTATTGGATAGCAAAGGAATTCGCCTGTTTTCAACGGCGCCCTTATTGGATGGATCACAGGATATCCACCCCACCTTGTTTTCCTACATCCGGCTGTTGGTTTTGTTTTATGTTGGCTACATGGGTAAATATTTTTATTTGGGCATCATTGGCCGTTTGTTTAACTTAGATAAGATCATCGATATCCATTATTTCAAAGCCATTCAAGGGGCTTTGCTATTCTATAGTGTTTTGTTTTTGATCTTCCTTCCTATCTTCATGGGGTACTATGTTCTACCGATCGGGTGGTTGACTTGGTTCCAATGGAGTATCGCAGGTTTCTATTTAATTCGAGGGGTGATGTTGTATTTTACGATAATTAGGACCCTTCCCGTGCAAATTTTGCACTTAATTTCGTATCTTTGCCTCGTCGAATTGTTACCCTTGCTAATTGGAATTCGACTTGCTTTTTAGTGCAAAAGTAATCTATACGCTTTTTTATAAATATCTTCTGCATGAGTATAATGACAGATCCTATCATTCAGGAACGGTTGCGGAAAGTAGAGAGTATCTTAGTGACTCTCCCAGAGCCTGAAGGAAAAACCAACCCTTACCAAGATTTAGCGGATAAATATGGTATCAAGGTTGACTTCCGGGAATTCATCGATGTGCGGGGATTGGATCATCGGGATTTTCGTAAGCAAAAAGTGGATATTTTGGCTCATACCGCCATTATTTTCACGTCTCGAAATGCGGTGGATCACTTCTTTCGATTGTGTGAGGAATTACGCATTGAGGTACCTGTTGACATGAAATACTTCTGTATTTCAGAACAAACAGCCAATTACCTTCAGAAATACATTACCATTCGGAAGCGTAAAATTTTCACAGGTGCTCGAACAGCCGCCGACCTGGAGCCACTCATTCTCCGTCACAAAACAGAGAAGTTTCTATTTCCTTGTTCAGATATCCGGAATGATGCCATTCCAAACATCATGCAGCGTCATAAATTAAATCTCACCGAGGCCATTATTTATGAGACTTGCCCGGCTGATTTATCAGATCTCACCGAGGTATTTTATGACATCATCTGCTTCTTTAGTCCGTCTGGGGTTAATTCACTCATGCATAATTTCCCGAACTGGAAACAAAATAACACTAGGTTAGCGGCCTTTGGTCCTACTACCGCTAAAGCCATCTCGGATCTCGACCTCATCCTCGATATCCAGGCACCGCTACCGAACGCCCCTTCCATGGTGGGAGCACTCGACTTATACATTCGAAAAGCCAATCAATTGGCCAACGATTAAAAAAAACGGGCTCATGCCCGTTTTTTTTATGTCATTCCACTCAGGTATAAACAAAACCTACCTATTTTTTCGTTATTGTATTGCGATTCTCTTAAATTGCAATTCCACTACCTGACCCGGGACCATCCATGCGCTACTTTTTATACCTTATTTTTTGTCTCAGCTTCTGGGTTGCGCAAGCCCAGCAAAGCCCGCAGTTTGGTAGTTATGCATTCAATGGCCAATACTACAACCCCGCGCTCGTTGGACAATCTAATCGGATTGAAATACTGGGATTATATAGGTTGCAATACGCAGGATATCAAGCGACTGCCGATCCCAACGGGGCACCCGTCACGCAACTTTTCTCCATTTCGTCCCCCGTGGCACAACAAAAAGGAGGGATCGGTTTGCAAGTCGTCAATGACGTTCTTGGTGGTGGCCGCGTCAGCCGTGAGCTAACGCTCGCTGGTGCCTACCATTTGCCCATTGGTATTAATAAATTAAGTCTTGGAGCATCCGTTGGATTTTTGGCACGGGGATTGAATGGTACTGCCCTTAGGCCGCGCGATGAAGAAGATCCCCTTTTGCCCACCACTCAAGTGCTCGAAACACAACCTGACGTTGGTTTGGGGGTAGCCTATTCCGGAACCGGTTTTTCACTAGGATTGGGTGTTCGACACCTCACTCAACCCACCTTTTCCCTGGGAGGAGTAGGCGGAGAAAACCAACAACGCCGGATGTACCACTTGACAGGTCAGTACCTGATCGGATTAACGTACACCTGGGACCTACAACCCATGGCGCTCGTCCGATTTGACGGACAAAAAGTAGCGACTGATGTAGGGCTCCTCGCCTTGTATGACCAAGTCTTCTGGGGAGGTATTAGTTATCGGCATGAAGATGCCATATCGCTCTTGGCAGGAATTAATTTATTGCAAAATCGAATGAAACTCGGTTATGTATTTGATTATGTTGTAGCTGGGGTTGCAGCTAAAAGTCTGACTTCACATGAAATCATGCTCCAATATGCATTACCCGCTCCCAAACCTGGAAAAAGATCCATTATTCGAACTCCAAGGTATAGTTTTTAAGAACTCGGGTTTGGCCCATACCCGAAAAAGAATTTAGGCCCGTGCTATCTTTGATTTTTTATAATATCTTTGCCGTTTGGTAACAATATCGAATGAGAACGGTACGTTTCATAAACGTTTTTTGTTCAATTGATTGACAAATTTTTTATGCTAACTAGTGGTGAAAAGCAGATGAACAAGAGTAACCTTCGGAACTTGGCCTTGAGGAGTTTCCTGATTCTAGCTCCCGTACTATTTCTTCAAAGTTGTGGTACGTTGAGTAAAATCAATCCGTTTGGTGGTAAAAAGACTACCGGATTGAACAATGAACCCCTCCAGGGTATCCGAAACGGGGAGGTGATGGCCACCGCTCGGAAAGGCTTCAAGCAAACCGCCCCAGCCGGAATGGTACTCATTCCGTCCGGTTCGTTCACCATGGGTCAGGCAGACGAGGACGTGTTGTCGTCACGTGTGACCATGAATAAACGAGTGACCATCGTCCCATTCTACATGGATGATACCGAGATCACCAACATGGAGTACCGCCAATTTGTGGAAGCCATGCTGATGGATTCTGTCTCAACCCTTGGCGAAGAGTTCATCATGACCTCCCTTTATCCCGATACCACGGTATGGCGGAAAGACTTTACTTTCCACAATGGGGACCAAATGACCGAGTATTATTTCACCAATCCTGCTTTTGACATGTATCCGGTAGTCGGGATTAGTTGGGATGCTGCGCAAAAATATTGCGAATGGCGAACCAAACTCTTCAATGACTTCCGTACCGAAAATAACCAAGTCAAATCCCCTCGCTTCCGTTTGCCTTCGGAAGCAGAATGGGAATGGGCTGCTCGTGGCGGAAAAGAAGGGGCCAAATATCCTTGGGGTAACCCATATGTGGCCAATGGAAAAGGGTGTTTCCTAGCCAACTTCAAGCCGTACCGAGGGAACTTCCGCGCCGATGGATATCCATACACCGCCCCTGCAAATGCTTTTAACCCCAACGATTATGGCTTGTATAACATGGCTGGAAACGTTGCAGAGTGGACTCAAGATGCATACACCGAGTCTTACATGCCAATCACTTGGGACTTAAACCCCGTATATGATGATCCCAACGAACCTCGGAAGGTGATCAAAGGTGGATCATGGAAAGACGTTGCACATTACCTAGAAACCGGTACCTCCACCTACGAATACCGCGATGCCACCCGGTCTTATATTGGATTCCGTTGCGTCATGGATCGGTTAGGTAGTGTACCAGGACGCGAATAAGTAAAACAACCCATTTAACTATATTAATCTATCTCTATTCATGGCAGCGAACAACAGTTCAAGTTTTTTCTGGGATAAATTCATTCCCTTCTTTTATTCCGTAGGCGCCTCGGTGGTTATCTTGGGTGCGTTGGGGAAAATCATGCACTATGACTGGGCCAACTGGATGCTCCCTGTGGGTCTAGGAACCGAAGCGGTGATTTTCTTGGTCTACGCGCTTCAATCCATCCTTCGTCCTGATAAGTCCTATGCTTGGGAAAAAGTATACCCAGAACTTGCTGAAGATTTCCAAGGTGAATTGCCTAAACGCTCACCGGCCGTATCCACAGCTGGCTTAGGACTTACCGCCAAAATGGATGAAATGCTAGCGAATGCCAAAATTTCTCCTGATGTATTCGACAATTTGAAATCTGGTATCCAAACGCTTACATCTACGGCTTCCAAGTTAAACGATCTTTCAGATGCTTCCGTTGCATCCTCTGAGTATGCCAAAAATGTTAAAGTAGCGGCTCAGAAAGTGAATGAGATGAATTCCGCCTATGGTGTTGCTGTTTCAGCCATGAATTCCATGGCAGACGCTACCAAAGATGCCCAAGAATACAGAACCCAGTTCAATCGGATCACACAAAATATGGGAGCCCTAAATGCGGTGTATGAATTGGAGTTGCAAGACACAAACAAGCATTTGAAAGCGATGAACGCTTTCCATGCCAACTTGTCGGTCGCCATGCAAAACATGGCCGATGCCTCCAAAGACACCCAACAATTCAAGGCAGAACTAAACAAGTTGACGACCAACTTGACATCCTTGAATACCATTTATGGTAGTATGTTGACTGCCATGAAAGGCAACTAATTAAAATATTTAATAGGGAACTCATAAAAACGACATGATATGGCTGGTGTAAAAGAATCACCACGGCAGAAGATGATCAATATGATGTATCTCGTTCTAACGGCAATGCTTGCATTACAGGTTAGTAACGCGATACTTCAAAAATTTCAACTGTTAAATAATAGTTTAGAGCAAGCAAACTCATCGGCTCAAAAAACCAATGAGCGGACGCTCGCCTCCATGAAAGAGGCAGTTGACAAGGCTGGTAACAAACCAGAATATGTGAAGCTCTTGAATCAGGCTGGTGAGGTTCGTAAGAATACAGAGGAGTTGATGACATACATCAATGGGCTCAAAGACCAAATCATCAACGAAGCAGGGGGTGGTATCGATCCAGAAACGGGCGGAATCAAAAACCTGGCAGAAGAAGAGAAAGTGGCAACGCTCATGGTTGGTCCTTCCAAAAATGGAAAAGGATATGAGCTTCGTACCAAATTGGATGCCTACGTAGCCGCTTTAAAGGCCTACTTGCCCCCTAATGCGGAATTGCCAAGTCTGGCCCTAGACGCCAAAGACGACCCTGCAATGGCCAATACCGATGCGATTACCAAAAGTAAGGACTTTGCTGAGCTCAACTTCTCACAAACGCCTGTACCAGCTGCTTTGGCTTCATTAAGTCAAAAACAATCAGAAATTCGTCGATTGGAAGCCATTGCTTTAGATTATTTGGCTCAACAAGTGGGTGCAAAAGAAATTAAATTCGACAAAATTTTTGCAGTAGTCATTCCAGATTCTCGGGCAGTTGTTGTTGGACAAAAATACCGGGCAGAAGTCGCGATAGGCGCCTATTCAACAGCTATTACTCCAAGAATTAGTATCAACGGGTCAGCCCTTCCGGTAAAAGATGGAAAAGGCGTGTATGAAATCACAGCCCAAGGTGGCCAATTCAATGCCAATGGCCAATTAGAGCGGTCTTACACCGCGACACTCTCGTTCCCAAAACCAGATGGATCGACGGAAACTGTTACTCAAACAGAGAAGTATACGGTTTTGAAGCCTTCTATTCAGCTGGAATCGGCTACCTTACCCGCACTTTATTTCAAGTGTGCCAACCGGCTTCAAACATCCTCGCCTGGACTTGGTGCGTTGTATAAACCAACTTTTGGAGGATCAGGTGCTGAGTTTATTCCAGGTGCCGGTGGAAAAGTGACTGTCGTGCCAAACTCATCCAATGTGGTATTGAAGGTATCCAATGATGGTGTATTGTTGCAAGATTTTCCTTTCCGAGTGCGTTTGGTTCCTAAGCCAACCATCAAAATTTATGCAAACAACGCGGAGGTTAATGAAAATGCCGAAAAAAGAGGTCTAGGTGCAAGTTCTGTGCGGGTTATTCAAGCCAAAGCCATTGCAGACGAGGACTTTAAAAACTCAAACCCAGAAGATGCACAATACCGAGTAACGGGTATCACCGTATCGCTGGCTCGTGGTTTGCGTCGTGTCGATTTTGTAGAAGGATCTGGAGATCAAGTGAATATCTCGAAATTAGCACAACAAGCTCAGTCAGGTGATCGTTATTTGATTGAAGTAAAAGAGGTACAGCGTCGGAACTTCAAAGGAGAGGTTGAAAACGTTTCCATGGGTTTTATTTCGAAAAGCTTACCACTTAATTAACCGTATTAAATTTAGTTTTGCTCATGCGCGCGTCAATCTTTTTTTCCTGTGTATTTCTGGCCGCCGCTTCCAGTGGATGGGCGCAAGAACGTTCCTTGGTGGCTAAAAACCAAGAGTTGTCTGTTCGACCTGTCGAAGAGTCGAATGTAATGTACCGTACCACACTTTGGCGTCGGGTCGATTTGCGCGAAAAACAAAATCAACCACTTTTTGCCAAAGGAAAAGAAATCACGCGCCACTTGATTGAGGGTGTCAAGGCTGGAATACTCATTCCATACGCCAATGATTCGCTCAAATCAAAATTGACACTTGAGCAATTCAACGACCGCCTTTTCAAGAAGTTTGAAGGTGGAGGCTTGTCCAAGGAAGAAATCGAAGCGGGTTTCGGAGGAACAACGCCTGCCAAAAAAGCCACTACTTCGTCTGAGGATGATGGTTGGGGTGGAGGAGGCTCCGCTACCTCGACAGCTGGTGGTACTGACTCCGGCTGGGGAGACGAGGGTGGATCCGATCCTAGCCTTCTTGCAGGTGGATACGAAATGTTCCCAGAGGAGCTGACCGTTCTGGAAGTACGGGAAGATTGGATGTTTGATAAGCAACGGTCGCGGCAATATTTTGATGTGCAGGTCCTGACGATCATGATTCCCGCCGAAGCCTCGCAAGATGGTCTTGAAAAACCTTTGGCTTCTTTCAAATACAAAGATTTAGAGCTTTTCTTCCGGTCAAATCCCAATGCCATTTGGTATAATACGCAAAATACCTCGAAGCATTTGAATCTGGCCGATGCCATTGATCTTCGTCTATGGTCGGGTAAAATTGTTCGGAAAGCCAATCCTTTGAACAAATACTTAGACGATATCTACAAATCTCCTCGGGAAGGTTTGTTGAAAGCTCAACAAATCGAATACGAACTCATGGAGTTTGAACATAATTTATGGGAATATTAATATTCCTAACGTATGAAAAAAGCCTCGCCGTCAAACGAGGCTTTTTTCGTTATTTACCCCTGAGCAACGCCTGATAATAATCGTGAACATCGTGATGAGGAGCGGGCAATTCTCTTCGTTCAGCGATAATGCCATCGTTTCTGAGCTTTTCCTCCAATTGTCCTCCCCCTTTTTGTCCGGATCCATCCCGGTCAAAGTAAATGGATACCTTCACTCGTTGAAATAATTTTGCCCAGCTGGGATCATAGTGCATTGCACTGCCCGCACTCACGGCGACCTCACCAAACTGGACAGCACTCATGCAGTCAAAAGCGCCTTCCGTGATTAGTACACGAGTATTAAGCTTTAGATGATTTAAAATATCTTGATTAAACAAAGGTCGACGAATGCCTTTTAAAAACTGATATTTGGACGTGCCTTCGGGTGGATTTCCAATCACTCGGCCCTGAAGATAAGCGATTTTTCCATGAACATAATAGGGGATAAGAATAGGATGCCGGTAAAAAATGAAGTTGCCTCGGTCATTTACCAAGCCTGACTCGATTAGATCCCCTTGATCAAAATGATTTTTTAGGAATTGATTGGTGGCTCGATAATCTTTGACCACAAAAAGCTTAAACTGTTTAATAATTTCGTATGAAAATCCACGGTCTTTTAGATAATTAAATGCCCGAATGGCGGAGTCTGTTGTCGGGGAGTCCAGACAGAACTGTCGTAACGCCTCCATGATGTCTTGCGATTTGGAGGAAGCAAGCTTCAATCCTGTTGTTTTTCGGAAGGAATGTTGAATAGGCTTAGGGAGAGGCTGCCCTTGGTTCAGATAAGTTTGGGCTAATTGCTTGACCGCTGTTTTTAAATCAAGTTGATGCACCTCTGCGTAAAAATTGATTCCGTCTCCATGTTTTCCACAACCAAAACAATGGAATTCGTTTTGTGGAAATGGATAAAAAACCAAAGAAGGGGAATCATCGGGATGAAACGGACATAAAATTCGACGGTTTTGGACGATCTTGAACCCCAAATCCTCCACGATGGTTCGGATATCAATGGACTTTAATTCTGTGAGCAAGTCTGGCACGGTTGGTCGAGGTATTTGGGTAAATGGTACGAATTTCTTGGAAAAATGGGGTTTGTCCTCTTCTTTAGCCCTGCAATATAGCCTTTCATACTAAACCCTTTCCAAAGTTGGTGAGTTTAGATGTAAGTTTACCCCAAATCAATTAGAACTAAACCTAATTTCTATGAAAATTTTTCGACCCCTTTCGGTCGTAGCCCTCGCGCTGGTTGTCAGTCTCGGCGCTGAGGCACAACGAAAAAAAGAGAAAGAGTCGGAGGCAAAAGCTCCGGCGGTTGAGGCTCCCAAGCCCGCGACTCCTCCTGCTAAAAAACCTGAAGCTCCTAAAAAAGGACCGAAGTCCTTCAAAGAAGTAATTGACAGCACCGCTGTTACTCAAAAAGGGTTAATGAATGTCCACAAAGTAGCCGACAAGTGGTACTTTGAAGTAGCTGATAGTTTGTTAGGTCGTGACATCATGACCATCACTCGGTACGCCAAAACAGCTGCAGGTGCGGGTGTTTTTGGTGGAGAAGAAGTAAATCGTCAAGTGATTCGGTGGGAGATGGGCCCTTCAGATAACTTGTTCATGCGTTCGGTGACCTACGTCCTCATGTCACCAGACAGCACCAAGCCCATCGCCCAAGCGGTGAAAAACTCATCGGCTGACCCAATCGTGGCTTCTTTTGAGATTAAAGCCATTAAGAAGGAAGGAAAGAACAAGTCGTATGTGATTGAAGTAAACAGCACATTTGATGCAGACAACCAGATCTTCTCCCTGAGCCCAATCGACAAACAGCGTTTTAACATTGCGGCCTTCCAGAAAGATCGTTCGTACATTCAGAAAATCAGTAGTTACCCCATCAATACGGAAATTCGGACGGTCAAGACCTTTTCGGTGAATCCTCCACGAATTTCATTGACCCCCGCTCCTCAAATTGGAACGTATTTCCCGGCCTCATTGGATGCAGGTGTGGTCACGATGGAGTTCAATACGTCCATGATCTTATTGCCTAAAACACCGATGCGCTCGCGGACTTTTGATGCACGCGTGGGTTATTTCGCAAATCAATATTCGGTTTTTGGTGAAGAATCACAAAAATCAGATCAAAATGTATTCGCAGTTCGTTGGCGCTTAGAACCTAAAAATGCAGCGGATGCTGAAAAACAAAAGCGTGGAGAGTTGATTGAGCCCGCCAAGCCTATTGTTTTCTACATTGATCCGGCTACCCCTGAAAAATGGAGAAAGTACCTTAAAATGGGGGTTGATGATTGGAGTGTTGCTTTTGAAGCTGCGGGTTGGAAAAATGCCATCCGGGGTGAGTATTGGCCAGAAAATGACACGACCATGAGTTTGGAAGACGCTCGGTACTCGGTCATCCGGTATTTTGCAGCCGATATTCAGAACGCTTACGGACCGAATGTACATGACCCACGTTCTGGGGAAATCATCGAGAGCCACATTGGTTGGTACCATAACGTGATGCGTTTATTACGTAACTGGTATATGATTCAAGCGGCTGCGGTTGATCCGGCAGCTCGTACCAAGAATTTCAAGGATGATTTGATGGGCCAGTTGGTTCGGTTTGTATCGTCTCACGAAGTTGGCCACACCCTAGGCTTACGCCACAACATGGGAGCTAGTGCGGCTACGCCTGTTGAAAAACTACGTGATCCAAAATTCATCGAGAAAAACGGACATACCTCTTCCATCATGGACTACGCTCGTTTCAACTACGTGGCCCAGCCTGAAGATGGGGTGAAAGACCTATTCCCTCGGATCGGAGATTACGATATTTGGGCTATCAAATGGGGATATTCCTACTTTGCAGACGCTAAAAGCGAAGCAGATGAAAAGAAAGTCTTGAATGAATGGACCAAAGAAGCGTATAAAAACATTCGTTTGCGTTTCGGTACTGAAATCAGCCCACATGATCCACGGTATCAAACCGAAGATGTGGGTGATAACTCCATGAAGGCATCTACCTATGGAATTAAGAACTTGAAGCGGATTGTGCCGAATTTGATCGAATGGTCAAAAGAAGATGGCGAAAGCTACCAAGAATTGGATGAGTTGTACGGCAACGTGGTGGCGCAATATCGCCGCTATTTAGGTCATGTAACCAAAAACATTGGTGGAATCTACGATACTCCGGTAACGTATGATATGAAGGAAAATCAGTTTGAAGTGACGCCAAAAGCTATCCAGAAAGAGGCCGTGACTTTCTTAAATGAGCAGTTGTTCCGGACACCCACTTGGTTATTGGATCAGAATATCATGAATAAGATTCGTCCTGAAACAGGTGTCGAGGCAATTAAGTCGATTCAGGTATCCACGTTGAATAGCGTACTATCCGGTGACCGCGTGGTTCGTTTGATCGAGTCGACTACATTAAACGCTTCGAATTACTCGTTGGATGAATTGATGACAGATCTTCAATCGAGTATTTTCTCTGAATTGAAAGGAAAGACGTCGATTGATGTATATCGTCGTAACTTACAAAAAGCCTATGCAGAGCGTGTGATCGCTTTGTTGGAGCCAGGGCGTGCGGTGGTGACAGCCATTCCGGTAGGCGCTACGTATGGCTTTAATCGTAAAACGGTTGAGTTGTCGCAAACAGACTTGCCATCCGTGGCTAGAGCGTACCTAGAAAAGCTTCAGGCCGATATTCAGGCGGGTATGCCTAAAATGACGGATAACTTAAGCCGGTACCACTTAAAAGACCTTCAGCGCCGGATTTCGGCTGCGTTGGATCCGAAAAAGTAAGTAGTCGGACCTAGTCCTATACCCAAACAAAAGTGCCACGCTTCGGAAGGAGCGTGGCACTTTTGTTTGGGAAATATTTGGTTTAGGCAATAAAGTATTTAATAGTAATTCATTGTATGTTCTAAAATTGCGAAGATTAAATACGTTAATTTGGAATACCGATGAAAGATTGATTTTCTAAATTAAATGACTAATACCATTAAATAATTATTTTAAACTATTTTTTATAATAAAAATAGTGTTATATTGCTAAAAAGGCCATTATGAAAGAAATAGGATTGAAGTTAAAGCGCATTAGGGAAATATATGGTTTGTCTCAGGAGCAAGTAGCCTTTCACTGTCAAATTAGCCAATCTGCTTATTGTAAAAAAGAAAATGGTCAACGAATCCCTTCATTGGAGAGGTTAATTCAGTTGACCACACTATATGAAATTGATTTACAGGATTTAATTAATCTGGATTTAAGAGAAATTTCAATTTTAGCTCATCAAAAGCAAATAGAAAAACTCAGTAGAAACTAAATTGTGGGCATGTTAAGCCGAATTCCTACATTGGCTTGCAAACCACTACCTTGTGTACTAAAGATTCCACGACCTGACAATATAGCACCTGAGGTTGGTTTGATCGTGTAGTTCACTTCCCGTTCAAATAAAGGTCCCCAACCTATATTGTAGGCATAACCAACATAAATTCCTGTGTTTTTTTGAATGGGAAACCATATTTTGGCTCCTATTTGGCTGATTGGATTCACCGCACGAATCGCTCTCATGCTCTCCGATTTAATCGCATTTTCCGGGCTAACACCTTCTGGATAATAGCCAATAAATGTTTTGTCTTTTGCATTGGGAACAACAAGAAACTGCTGGTTCAGGGAAACGGATACATGTATCTTTTTCTCTTTCAAAAAAAAGCGTTCTATACCGCCTGAAAGTCCTAGAAACCAGTGGCTATTGAGGGTAGCCCCCATATCAAATCCTTCAATTAAGGTCCGACTGGCATAATTTTGGAAAAACAAACCCAAGGGAAATGAGAGATTATTCTTGGTATTCTTTATGATCTCTAACCCGATCATGGGGCGCGCTTGAGAACTATTTTGAATATTCCCATTCATACCGCTTTCTAGGGTCCGTTCCTCCCGTAACCCCACTTTTAGATCGAAAGACGTGGTCTGCGCAAAGGCACATGGTAGGGTGATAGAAAAAAGGCTTATGAATACTAGATACCGTTGCATAAATTGTGAATTTTAGGAAATATTTAACCTAGGGGTGAACTGCTAAAGGATGCCTATCGTTCAAAATACTTCTTTGTGAACTAGGTATAAATATTACTGAAAAGACATTGAATTAATCAAAATTAAGGAATCAAGCAGGTATAGGACAATTCGGATGAGCTATTTTTCAATTCCTTATTTAGATGATCTTATACCTTGATTAGACACCTAGGATCTATTGAGTCTTCTGCACATTGATCCATTCGATATTGTATGGATGCTTACCCTTCTGAAAAATACGGAGTTATTGATTTTGCCCCTTACAACTTAAACTTCAAACCCACCAGCCACATGTCTCCACTACCCAGAGAAGATTGATTGGCTTTGGACATGGGATCAAACGACCTCCTTCGGTAATTTATTTCTCTGTTGAGCATGGTTTGTAATCCGATGATGTACCCATAGCTCATAGAAAGGGCAAGATTGTTCGAGAAGGTATAAGTAGCATTTAGGCCACCCTCTAGGTTAAATCCATGTCGATTGACTAACCCCGCAGTTGAAACAACTAGGTCAGAGCTTCCTGATGCACTCGAAGGATCTTTTATTTGGAAAACGGACTTTCTGTCCGATTCAAATGCCATGAAAACCCATGAAAATCCTCCCATCAATTGAACCTGAGTACGTCTAAATCGATGACTTGACCGAGCGAATGGATCCATGTACGCTCGAATCGGGATCGATAACCCCGAAAAAGGACGCAAAGAGGAACGATTAAGAAAGCCGAATGTATTGCTCATGTGCAAACGATTGGCATAGGTAAATCGATATAGCCCTGTTTCTAAAGTTAGCGATGGTTTGATGTGGAGCCCAACATTCCCGCCGTAGGATACATTCCACATCCAGTCGGAAGGCACTATTTGGCCATTGGGGTCATCCAGTCGAAAAGATTCTTGACGAATCAAGGCATCTGTACCTATATACCACCTTGGACGGAAAGTTGAATCTTGGGGATTTTGACTCAAACAGGCAAAGTTTAACATGGTTGCCCAAAGGAAAAACAATGTAAATCTCATGTTTAAATCGTTATTTATAGTAAATTTACATCTAAAAATAACGATTAGTGTGTTAAATAGTTCAACCATTATACATTTCCCCAACTCCCTCCGCACACCCAACCAAGTTGTTTTCGTATCTTTGGTAAAAAAAATTCCATGACACTACACAGCTTCCTAGAACAACTTGCTCAAAACCCGGCACAAATTGCGTTTTCTGATACCATGGCCATCATTGACCAGCATTATAAGTACACCCCAACGGCGTTCACCAATGGGGAGGTACGAAATGAGGCTGGACAAAATGCGGGTTCTTGTAAGATTTTAGCTTTTGGGCAATTACATCACCTCACCGTGGATCAGACGCTTCATTGTTTTGGTACGTATTACCGGAATGATGTATTGAAAAATCCAGAGGGAACTGATCATGGTAATATCCGCAACTTCATGAAGACAGGATGGGAAGGTATCCAATTCGATACGTTTCCGCTATCTATGTGATTTATTTGGGGTCCTGAAAACGAATCGACATCGTTTGGACCTTCGGATTTAATTGCTGAGCCTCAGGTCGTGCTGAGGAATAGACTTGGTCGCCAAGCAATGCATTGGCCAATTCCTGTTCTTGATTCGAGTCGTAATCGTATCCGAGTGTGACATTAAAATAGGATTCTGGGGCAGGTTGAAGCGATCCCCCTTTCCAGTCGGAGGCTGTTCCGCCCATATCCCAGCCGAATCCCCAGAAATCAAAGGCACGGCCATTGATTTTCTCCAATTCACGCAATGTGGTTCCAATACGCACGCCTTGGTTGGTTTTCCAGCGGGTTTGACGAACGGGCTCGCCAAATCCAATGCCCACCCAATCGGGTAATCGAAACTGATCGGGATCCTTCCAGATAATATGGGTTTCATCGGGAGTCCCTTTGTATAAAATCGTCCCAATCACCCAATCTCCTTCCATCGTGTAGATGGTATCGTGTGGGCTGACGGCATCATCCAACAGGCGGATTAGATCGACCTCCGACATATCGGCGGTTAAAATGCCGGCACGTTCACCGGGAACCAGTAGGAAGTCATTCTCCACGACCTCAATGGAGTCGGTATGGGCATCTTGAAAGACCTCTTCGGATTGTTTTCCAGTTTCGTTGGATTGGCAGGCCCCAAGTGTCATAGTACCAAGCCCCATCCATAGCATCCATTTTTTCATTAGGAACTGTATTTATCGAGTGATTTTACCAAAACATCAAAGTCTTTGGGATACGGAGCCGTTTGCACTAGCGGGGTATCATCTAGTAACCGAAACGACAAGGTATGCGCGTGAAGAGCCACCCGTTTGATGAGTGGTTGCTCTTCTTCCGTTTTTTTCAAATTAAAACCCCGTTTCAATTGAGACAGGTAGATGGGGTCGCCGCCATAGGTGGGGTCACAGACAATCGGAGCTTTCAGGCATTGCAAGTGGACCCGAATTTGGTGCATTCTTCCCGTGACAGGTAGGCATTGCACCAAGGTGTGATGACGGTAGGCTTTTAGGGTAAAAAATAACGTTTCAGCTATTTTGCCTTTGGCTCGGTCGATGCGCACGGAGGTACCATCTTTGACAGGGGCGATGGGTAAAAATACCGAAATACTGTCCAATTCATGCACACCATTCACCACGGCATGATAGACTTTTTCCACCTCACGATTTTCGAACTGCATGGAGAGGTGGCGGTACGCCGCAGGGTTTTTCGCGATGGCCAGAACTCCGGAAGTTTCTTTGTCCAGACGATGGCACAATTGGGCATCTGGCCAATAGGCTTTGGCTAGACGTAGAATACTTTGGTGTTTATCGGTTGTTCGTTCATCCAAACTTGCCAAGTGGGGAGGCTTGTTGATGAGAATAAAATCGTCGTTTTCAAATAAAATAAGTTCTTTCAACGAAGCGATTCTTAAAATTTTATCAGCCATTCCAATCGGATATTTTTGTACAAAGTTAGGCTATTTTTCGGCTTTTTGGAGCCGAAAACTAAAACGAGCCCCTTTATCTTGCCGACTTGTCACTGTAATCTGCGATTCATGCGCATTTAAGATATGCTTCACAATGGCCAATCCAAGTCCGGTACCTCCAGTTTCGCGGGATCGACTTTTGTCGATGCGGTAGAATCGTTCAAAGACCCGCCCTAGGTGTTCTTGTGGAATGCCGGGCCCGTCATCCTCCACCGAAACTTGCAGATGCTTTTTATCATCCTCCAATTCAACAAGTATTTTCCCTTGGTCTTTCCCGTACTTGATGGCATTGTCAATTAAATTGGTCATCACCTGGGTGATCCGTTGCCGATCGGCCCAAACCAAGGTATGAATCCCTGGTTTGCATTTAATTTTTAGTTTTGTGCCGCGTTTATCCGCCTTATCCTCGAGTTGTTCAAAGATATCTTGAACGATTTGTTCAAGGTCCACTTCTTCCAATACCATTTTTAGGTCACCACTTTCCACTTGGGTTAGGACGACCAAGTCTCTCACGAGGGCATCTAGCCCGTCTAAACTTTTGGCGGCTTTCTTCAAGAAGCGGTTTGCAACCATGGGATCATCTTTGGCACCGTCCATGAGTGTATGGATAAAACCTTGAGCGGCGAAGATGGGCGTTTTGAGTTCATGCGAGACATCAGCTAAAAATTCACGTCGAAATTGCTCCATGCGTTTGAGTTCATCGATTTCCTCCTGCTTTTTCGTCATGTAATTGGAAATTTCCCGATTCAGCTTCTTTAATGGGTTGACACTTCGGATGAGGGACTTGCGCGAAATACCAAAATCTTGGATTTTTAACTGACGAATGGTTTGGTAGATTTGGTTGACCTCTCTAAAAACCAAAATATCAATTGTATAGAAAGTAAAGAAAAAGGCACCGATGAAACAGGAAGTGCCGGCCACGAACATCATGGTACCCTCAACTTCAGGAACGAAGCTGAGAAAGGTGATTGTGACCAAGGTGATAATCGTAGCTAAAAACAAGGCAATCCAGCGAGGGGATGTAAACATAGGTTTTGGTCGTTGGGTAGGTCAATTTCGGGAAAACCATTGATAAATAAAAACCCACGGTGTAGCCGTGGGTCACGTTTAGGAGGAAGTCCTGTTAGACTTCATCTGTGAACATATAGCCCACTCCCTTTAAGGTTTTGATGTACAGGTCACCGACCTTCTCACGAACCTTTCGGATGTGTACGTCGACGGTTCGCTCCACAACAAAGACATCGGCACCCCAGATACGTTGGAGGAGTTCATCTCGGCTGAAAACTTTGTTGGGGTGTTGGGCCAAAAAATAAAACAGCTCAAATTCTTTTTTGGGCAAGACCATCACGGCTCCGTCTGGGCGAGAAACGGTATAATTTTCTTTATTGATGACCAACCCGGCTAGTTCTAAAATGCCTTCGGGTTCTACCTTTTGATTTTCTCTCCTAAAAAAAGCTTGAATTCGGCTTAACAAGGCTCTGGGTTTGATCGGTTTGATGATGTAATCATCAGCTCCCACTTCAAAAGCAGCAATTTCGGAATATTCTTCCGCACGGGCTGTGAGGTAAAGAATAAAGGTATTTTTGAGTTCGGGTGTAGAACGGATCAATCGGCCGGCATCAATCCCATCCATAACGGGCATCATGATGTCTAGGATGATCAAATCGGGTTGGAAGGTCTTGGCAATTTCCACACCCAGTTTCCCGTTAGGGGCAGATTTAACAAGATACCCCTCTTTTTCAAGGTTGTAGCAGAGAAGTTCAACGATATCCTCCTCGTCATCCACCACTAGGATTTTGCGCTCGATCTTTTTTGTGGTATCCGGTTTCATGATAAGGGGATTGTCCATACGTTTAACGATGCAAAGGTAGGATTAAATCTAGGTTCACTATGTTACCAGAATATTAAATTTAGGGCTTCTGGGCCTTTTTGTGGTCTATTTTTAGACGAAATAGATTTCCCTGTTCGTTGCTTATCAACAAGGTTTTCTCATCGTAAAAAACCAGTGCTTCTGTTTGTTTCCGACCGGTTCTAAAGCACATGATAGGATAATCAAAAGTTATTTTTTGATTTTTTATTTCGAAAATTAAAACCTTCCCGTAGGTGAGCAGTGCAAAGTATTTTCCACTCGGACTTACATCAGCGGCGGTTACTTGGGCATCTAGTAAGAAGGATGCTTGCGGGGATACAGAATAGGAGCCGGGCTTGTCAGGAAGTACATATAGTTTGGTTTGGGTATTTTCTAAGGATCGGTCTTTGGAAAATAAATACAAAGAATCCTGATACCAAAAGAATGCTTCGCAGTCAAAATTAGGTGTGGTACCGGGGAAGGAGGATTGATCGGCATACGAATAGAAAATTCCCTTTGGGTCTTGATTGGGCTCAACTCGCCAAATGACCAAATCTTTTCGTAATTGCATATTGTTCCCAATATCACCCACAAATAAAGTTTCTCCCGGACCAGCGCTTAGGTCCTCCCAGTCATGGTTTGGTACGGGTAAATTCCATTTTGCCAGTAACGTACCTTCCGTATTGATCCGGAAGAGGACAGGATCGCCTCCTGAATCGTTATGTGTCCAGAGTGTTCCGTCCTTGGCCAAAGCCAAGCCAGAGGACTCGTCAATGGTAGGTGGGAGTGAGGCGATTTTTTTGATTTGATGGGAGGTCCGACTAAGATCGTGGGATTTTCGATCGGCTCGGCAGCTACATGTGGCTACTTTCAAGGCAAACAGGATCCAATAAACTTTGAAAGCCATGTGCAGTCGTCTATTTTTGTTCAATTTTACTTTCTTTTTTCATGATCGCCAAACATTCCCCCTTGATCTTTCGCTTTACAGCGGGTTTAGTATCCGTTTTCCTGATCGTTTACGGCCTACAAGTACTTCAAGATATCTTGGTTCCGCTGATTTTTTCAGCCATTTTAACCATGTTGCTTTTGCCGATGAATGCCAAGATGGAATCATGGGGATTTCCGCGAGTTTTGGCTATTCTTTTGTCCATACTCATTACCTTATCCCTATTGGGAGGGCTCGGTTATTTGGTGTATTGGCAGATTACCGAACTGCAAGAATTGATACCCCTGATCATCCAGAAAAGCGAGATATGGTTAAGAGCCATCCAAAAGTTCATCGCCGTTCATTTCCGGATCAACGCCCAACAACAATTAGCGGAAGGGCAAAAATATCTAATTACCGCTTTAAAAGAGAATTCCTCTATATTTTCAGCCGCTTTGAGCGGAACAACCGGTTTTTTAGCGAATTTTTCTTTGATGCCCCTCTACATTTTCTTGATGTTGCTGTACCGAGATTTTTTCCATGTGTTTTTGTACAAACTTTTTTCGTCTGTCAGTAATCCAAGGTTGGATGTGGTAGTTGGAAAAATCAAAGAGATCATTCTAGATTATATGGTTGGGCTGTTGTTGGTGATTTTAATTATTGGCAGTTTGAATACGATCTCGCTCTGGGTTTTGGGGATAGACCATGCCTTGTTTTTAGGATTTTTCGCTGGAGCGTTGGTGTTGATCCCCTACATTGGGATCGCCATAGGGTCTTTGTTACCGATCTTTGTGGCTTTACTAACCAAAGATTCGTATCTCTATGCCGTGGGAGTGGCTGGCTCTTTTGCTGTTGTGCAGTTTTTGGAGGGAAACTTCATAACCCCGTTGATCGTTGGTACCAAGGTGTCGATTAATTCCATGGTAGCGATTGTTTCCCTGATCTTGTTTGGAAATCTTTGGGGAATGGCTGGATTGGTTTTAGCGTTACCACTCACAGCCATTCTAAAAGTTATTTTCGACTCAGTGGATGCACTGCGGCCCTGGGGATTTTTGTTGGGTGATGCAGACCACATGGATGTCAAGAAAATCAAAAAAACAGAAAGTTAAGCGAGTAAAAAAGCGGCCAATAGACTCCCAATGATTGGGCCCACCACAGGAACCCAAGCATAAGACCAGCCAGAGTCACCTTTTCCGGGGATTGGAAGCAGTTGATGTGCCAAACGAGGGCCTAGATCTCGAAAAGGATTGATGGCATATCCCGTAGGCCCACCCAAGGATAATCCGATCGCCCAAACCAACATCCCGACAAGGTATGGTTTTACACCTGACCCTTCGACATCGTACAAGGATGCCACGCCAAGAATGAGGACGAAGGTTCCGATGATTTCAGCGATCAGGTTTCCAGCTGGATGCGGGATGGCAGGCGTCGTGAAAAAGACTCCTCCTTTGGCCCCAGGGTCGTCGGTGGCTTTCCAATGGGGTAAATAAGTGAGCCAACATAGAACCGCACCCGAAAATGCCCCTAAAAATTGGGCTAACCAATAGGTACCTACATGGTCCCAGTTTTGGTCTATGATCGCAAAGGCAAGGGTGACGATCGGATTCAAATGTGCCGCTTGACTTCCCATTTTTTGGGAAACAAATACACCCACCATCACAGCAAAAGCCCATCCGGCGGTAATGACAATCCAACCCCCTTGATTTCCTTTTGCCTGGTTGAGTAATACGTTGGCTACAACGCCAGTTCCTAGTAAGATGACCAGTAAGGTCCCTAAAAATTCGCCAAGGAATAGAGAGGTTTGCATAGGTAAGGATTAGGATAAGGTTGATTAAGTGGGGCAATTTAGTAATTTTGCTATGCAAACCAACCATATTCCCATGTCCACCTCCCCTCTAATGGCCGTATCTCCTTTGGATGGTCGTTATTCAGCGCAAGGTCAAACGATTGCACGATTTTTCTCAGAGTTTGGTTTAATACGGTACCGTGTCCGGGTGGAAGTCGAATATTTCATTGCCCTTTGTGAATGGCCCCTGCCCCAGCTATCTTCCGTTCAGGCTTCAGTTTATCCTGCCCTACGTGCCATTTATGAAAATTTCTCCGAGGCAGATGCTCAAGTAATTAAAGATATCGAAAAAACCACCAATCATGATGTGAAGGCGGTGGAGTACTTTTTGAAAGAAAGGTTTGAGTTGTTAGGTCTAGGCGATGTCGTTGAATTCATCCATTTTGGCCTTACCTCTCAGGATATCAACAATACGGCCATCCCTCTTTCTTTGAAAGAATCACTACAAGAAGAGATCGTCCCCTTACTTCAACAAGTGGTGGCGTTGCTTGATAGCCAGGCTCAACTTTGGAGCCAGGTTCCCTTGCTGGCGAGAACTCACGGACAGCCCGCTTCCCCAACCAAGTTGGGAAAAGAATTAGCTGTTTTTGTGGAACGGCTGAACCTCCAAATCGCGTATTTGGATGCCATTCCCATGGCGTCTAAATTTGGAGGGGCTACGGGTAATTTCAATGCCCACCACGTGGCTTATCCTGAAATTGACTGGGTGGATTTCGGTAACTCATTCGTATCCAATTATTTAGGACTTACTAGGTCACAAACAACCACCCAAATCGAGCATTATGATCAACTAGCCGCTTTATTGGATACCTTTAAACGTATCAATACCATCTGGATAGACTATGCCCGAGATGTTTGGACCTACGTTTCGTTGAATTATTTCAAACAGAAAATCAAAGCAGGTGAGGTAGGGTCGTCGGCTATGCCCCACAAAGTAAATCCCATCGATTTCGAAAATGCCGAAGGCAACTTAGGAATCGCAAATGCAGTATTGGAACATTTATCGGCCAAATTGCCTATTTCCAGACTTCAACGAGACCTAACCGACTCCACCGTTCTGCGCAATTTGGGAGTCCCGTTTGGTCATATGGTCATTGCCTATAAGTCTTTGTTAAAAGGAATGGGCAAACTTGAATTAAATGAAGCGGCGATCACCCGCGACTTGGAAGATAACTGGGCCGTTGTGGCGGAAGCCATACAAACCATTCTACGTCGAGAGGGTTATCCCAAACCTTATGAAGCTTTGAAAGCACTGACCCGAACAAACCAAGCCATCACGGCCCAAACGATGTCAGACTTTATTCGGACCTTGAACGTTTCCGACCAGGTAAAAGGGGAGCTATTAGCCATAACACCGTTTAATTACACGGGCAGAGCTTAAAATTTGTTAAAATATTTACCACAGACAATAAAACAGCGGGTTCCACTTTCTAAAAGAGGAACCTGCTGTTTTCTTTATGACAACCTGTATGCGAATAATTTTCTATTTATCCTTTTTCATCTGTACCGCTACTATGGCCCAAGAGTTGGACTCTCTAAAAATAGAGAAGCGAAAAATAGACAGTCTTTATATTGAACAAATAGAAAGTAAAAAAGGGCCGGCTAAAGTTTTGCATGCAGAGCCCTTGTACATTGACTTGATTCGGGACTTGGGGGCACGAAAGGGGGAAAAAGAATGGAATGTGGGAGTTGGCTTGACAGATAACCTTCAATATGATGAATACCAAGCCTTGATTGAGTATGAGTTTGCACCTATAAATCGTCTTGGAGTCGAGATTGAATTGCCTTTTCAGCTTTATGATCCTGTCCGAGGGCAAAATGCCCCCCAAAGTCAGTTGGAGGGCCTGAAACTCGCCACACAATACACCTTCCTGGTGTCGGAAAAACATCAAACGAGTTTGGCTTTAGGGTATATACATGAGTTCAAAACTACCACATTTGCAGGGATAGGAGAGGAACGATTTTTTCAAGGAAATCAATTCAATCCCTTTTTTGTTGGCGCCAAACGGTGGGGACAAAATTTTCACACCCTGCTGTATACTGGCCCTATTCATGTTCGAAAGGCGGATCAGTACAATAAGACGCAATGGCAAGCCAATTCCAATTTTCACTACATGATTCCGGGTACCCGAAATTTCATCGGCCTGGAAGTGAACAAGGCTTGGAGTGGCACCGATTTTGACATGACGCTACGCCCCCAAATGCGTGTCGGAATTGCCGATAATGTATTGATCGGGATTGTCACCGGAATTCCAGTACGTCGCGAGAACCAACGGTTTAGTTCGTTTCTACGCTTGATTTATGAGCCTGGACATAGAAAGGGGCACTAATTTCGGCCAGAATTGCTAATTTTGCGATTCATTTGACCAAATCATCCACCGCTATGTCTGTACGCGTTCGATTCGCCCCAAGCCCAACGGGGCCTCTTCATATTGGAGGGGTTCGCACCGCTTTATATAATTACTTATTTGCTAAGAAATTAGGAGGAAAGTTCATTCTTCGGATCGAAGATACCGACCAGACTCGCCTTGTTCAGGGTGCCGAGGAATACATCCAAGAAGCTTTGGCTTGGTTGGGAATTGAAGTGGACGAAGGCCCTGTTGTGGGTGGCCCCCATGCTCCATACCGTCAATCAGATCGGAAATCGATGTATGCAGGGTATGCTCAGCAGTTGATTAATGAAGGAAAGGCCTATTATGCTTTCGATTCTGATGAGGAATTAGCCGACATGCGGCAACGTCTATTGGATGCAAAGGTAGACAACCCATCGTACAATGCTGTTACCCGCATGCAAATGAAAAACTCCTTGACCTTGCCAGCCGAGGAGGTAGATGCCAAACTAGCCGCAGGCGACCCATTCGTCATCCGTCTTAAAGTTCCTATCAAAGATGAGATCCGATTCAAAGATCTGATCCGGGAATGGGTAGTAGTACACTCTTCGACGATTGATGATAAAGTTTTACTGAAATCAGATGGTATGCCCACCTACCACCTAGCCAACATTGTGGATGATCATTTAATGGGGATCACCCATGTCATTCGAGGAGAAGAGTGGTTGCCCTCTGCCCCTTTACATGTTTTACTCTACAAAGCCTTTGGGTGGGAGCCCCCTCAATTTGCGCATTTGCCTCTGTTACTGAAACCAGAGGGAAATGGAAAACTCAGCAAGCGTGATGGATTGTTGGGCGACTTTCCCGTTTTTCCGTTGGCTTATCAAGATCCGGCTACGGGCGAACAAGCACGTGGTTTCCGTGAAGACGGATACTATCCAGAGGCTGTGATGAATTTTTTAGCGCTCTTGGGGTGGAATCCAGGCACTGATCAAGAAATCTTCTCCAAAGACGAATTAATTGACCAGTTTTCTTTGGAAAAAATCCACAAAGCTGGAGCTCGATTTGACGTCGCAAAAGCCAAATGGTTTAATCAACACTACCTACGTCAAAAATCCACCGAGGAGCTCATTCAAGCCTTGCCTTCGCTGCCTGAGGGTAAAGCGGAGCAACTAGTCGCTCTCATGAAAGATCGGGTGACGTTTGTTTCGGAGATGATGACGGAAGTGCCCTATCTATTTGGAAAACCAATGACATTTGATGTTGAGTTAATTCAAAAAAAATGGGATGCTCAAGCCGCTCAGGCATTTAAAATACTCCTTCAAGTTATTGAAAATTGGGAATTCACCACCCCTGAGGCCTTGCACGAGACTATATTTTCAGCATTAGAAGCGGCAGGGATTAAACCCGGTAAGGTTATGCAAGCCATTCGATTGGCGATAACAGGAGAAGGGAAAGGACCCGATCTCATGCTGATGATGGTCATTTTGGGAAAAGACGAAGTAGTAGAACGGTTGCGGGCAGCAGTGAGCCAATTGGGATAACAGCCGTTTGTCCAGACAAGAGACCTTTAACAGAAAAACAGGAGGATTCATCTTTGAAATAGGAATAAATCCTTAGATTTGTTTGATATCATTGGTTGACAATTTCATGGAGTTATGAATCGATTATGGGATGCATGGGACAATTACCCCTTTGAAATACTGTTCAGCTGCTTGGTTTTTTCTTTGATTCCATGGCTGGTGTACCGCCTCAAAGTCCAGCCCCAAATGACACGCTGTTTGGTGTTGGAGGATAAAATATCCATCCTTGAGGAAGAGTTAGCAGCCTACAAAAAAAAGGAACAGGAGATCCCCATGGATACGGTGGTGGTCTCCAAAATGGATGACTTAAAAATTGTTGAGGGGATTGGTCCGAAAATCGAGACCTTGTGTAGAGAATGGGGGATTTATACCTTTCAAGAATTGGCTGATACTCCAGTGGATTTTCTACGTCATAAACTTGCCCAGGCGGGTCCCCGTTTTCAAATGCATGACCCGACGACTTGGCCAGACCAAGCTCGATTGGCTTCTGAAGGTCGTTGGGATGAATTGAAAATCTGGCAGGATCAATTGCACAAAGGAAAACAACTAAACCCCTAATGGAATCAATATCTTCATTGCGTTGGCACGCCCGATTAAAACAAATTACCACTTTTGTATTCGATGTAGACGGCGTCTTTACCGATGGTACACTTCTAGTGGGGGCACATGATGTTCAACGTGAGTTCAGTGTTCGGGATGGATATGCGGTTCAAATGGCCCTAAAGAATGGATTTCGAGTGGCTGTCATTTCGGGTGGAAAACAAGAGAGTATTCGGACTCGCTTATCCGGACTTGGCATTCCTGATGTCTTTCTGTCCGTTGGAACAGCCCAAAAGCCGGAGGTCATGGCCGAGTACCTGGCTCAGTATGCATTGCAAGCAGAGGAGGTTTTGTATATGGGGGATGACCTCCCCGACTACTTGGTTATGAAACAATTTCCTGTTCTATCCGCTTGTCCAGCCGATGCCGTGGCCGAGGTTAAAGAAGAAAGTCACTACATCTCTCCCAAAAAAGGCGGAGACGAGGCCGTTCGGGATGTCATCGAAATGGTCCTAAAAGCTCAAAATAAATGGATGAAAGTCTTTTAAAGAAGATTGTCACATAAAATCATCAAATATTCGTTATATATCTTAGTTCACTGCATAATGTCTTACCAACCTACCTACATGAGAATTCGCACAGCCCTAGTGGGCATTTTTGTATTGGGATTATCCCTGACGGCTTCGGCACAAAATCAAGTTTTAAAATCAGCCATCGATTCATTGAGTTATGCTATTGGAGTGAATGTGGGTGGTAACATCAAACAGCAAGGCATTACACCCAATATGTCGGTGTTATCATTGGCCATGCAAGATATGGTAGCTGGTAAACAACCTTTGATGTCGGTCGAAGAATGCAATAATTTCATTCAGGCTTATTTCCAAAATGAATACGCAAAAAAAGCCAAGGCAAACAAAGAGGCTGGACAAAAGTTTTTACAAGAGAACAAAACCAAACCAGGAATCGTCACGACGGCTTCCGGACTTCAGTACCAGGTTCTCAAAGAAGGTACTGGGCCAAAGCCAACTACGTCGGATCGGGTGAAAGTACATTATGAAGGCTCTTTACTAGATGGAACGATTTTCGATAGTTCTGTGAAACGTGGCGAGCCAGCTACCTTTGGCGTAACCCAAGTCATTCGTGGCTGGGTCGAAGCGTTGCAGCTGATGCCTGTAGGAAGTAAATGGAAAGTATTTATTCCATCTGAACTTGCTTATGGGCCTCAAGGACCTCCCACGATTGGTCCTGACCAAATGTTGATCTTCGAGGTGGAACTCCTCGCAATTGAAAATTAAGTGGTTTCCTAACCTATGCTTACGATGATGAAAAGATTGCTGGCATTTTTAATCCTGGCGGGCTTATTCAGCTGCCTAGATAATCAGGCCCAAACATCTCCCAAATATGGGTATGATGATTTGGACCCAACCCCTTTACAAGCTAAAACTGAACGCTTTGTCACTCAATTTTTGGCCAATTACCATTACCAAAAATTTGCCATCAATGACTCCTTGTCGGTGCGTATTTGGAATAACTACATGGAGAATGTAGATGGTGGAAAATCGTATTTTACAGCCGATGAAGTGGATCAGTTTGCTCAATTTAAATACGACCTCGATGAGGCGATTCTGGCTGGTGACCTTCGAATTCCATTCCAAATTTTTAATGCTTATCGGAAAAAGTTCAAAGCTCGTCATGAAAAAATCATGAAACAGCTCGAATTGCCGTTTGATTACACCACCAACCAAACCTTTACCGTTGACCGGAAAGACGTTCAGTGGGCTAAATCAGAGAAAGAACTAGATGAAATTTGGCGAAAAGTTATTTTGTCCCAAGCCCTTGGAATGAAATTAAGTGGTAGCACAGATAGTGCCATTACGGCTAATCTGAGAAAACGCTACGAAATGTATGAATCCCGAATGGCCAAGTGGCGTTCAGATGATATTTTTCAAGCTTTCATGAATGCTTTCACTGAGTCCATCGATCCGCATACCAACTACATGATCCCTTCGACGGCCGCTCAATTCAATATTGACATGAGCCAGTCCCTAGAGGGTATTGGCGCGACCCTCCGAAACGAAGGAGAATATGTGACGATCGTGGAGGTGATCCCAGGAGGGCCCTTGTTTAAAAGTGGCGAAGTGAATAAAGACGATCGGATTTTAGCCGTAAGCCAAGGACTTGACGAGCCCTTCCAAGATATTATCGGTTGGCTAACCGACGATGCAGTGAAACTTATTCGTGGGAAAAAAGGAACCACCGTGCGGCTAAAAGTACTTCCCGCCGGTGCTCCTGTTACCAGCGCCCCAAAAGAAGTAGTTTTGATTCGGGAAAAAATTAAACTAGAAGAGGCCGTGGCCACCAGCCGCATTGTACCCGTTAAGCAAGATCGGAAGGACTTTCAGGTAGGCGTTATCGATATACCTATGTTTTACCGAGACTTTGAAGGGGCTCGTGCTGGAGGCGATTTTCAGTCCACCTCCAAAGATGTAAAACGATTCTTAGAGGAGTTTCAGAAAAAAGGAGTCGATGCCGTTGTGATTGATCTTCGGAATAATGGGGGAGGATCCTTGACGGAGGCGATCAACCTAACCGGTTTATTTATCCCGTATGGCCCGGTAGTCCAACGTCGCTCGGGACGGACCTCCGTTGAAGTGGAGCAGGATGTCGATCCCACCGTAACCTATACTGGCCCACTCGTCGTACTTCAAAATCGATTCAGTGCCTCCGCCTCTGAAATCTTCGCTGGAGCTATTCAAGATTACCGTAGAGGCCTGATTGTAGGTGAACAATCCTATGGAAAAGGTACCGTGCAACAGCTTGTCGACCTCAACCAATTTTTGTCTTCTCCACGCCAAGCCTCCCGCACTGCAGGGGCAGGGGTTGGATCCGGCGGTTTGGAGGATAAGGAGCGCTATGGACAGTTAAAGTTAACTACGGAGAAATTTTACCGAATTTCTGGACAAAGTACACAACGAAAAGGGGTAATTCCAGATATTTCGTTCCCATCTCCATTTGATTCCGAGGAAATGGGGGAAAGCGCCCAGCCATTTGCCTTGCCTTACGATGAAATCAAAGCGGCTAACTACGACCGGATCAATACCCTGTCGGAAAAACAACTTCAAAAACTTCAATCCAAGTTCCAAAGCCGTTTGCAATCCGATCCTGAACTAAAAGGGTTGTTGGCAGATTTGGAAGAATACAAAGTGCTCAGCCAACAAAAGGAGTACTCGTTGAATCTCGAAGTTCGTAAGAAGGAGCGTGATGAAACAGAACAAAAACGAGCCTCAGTTAAAAAATTAGCCAAGGGACGTTCGGAAAAAGATGTGGATGTATATTTGATCGAAGCCCAACGCTTGGCCGTTGATCTCACCCAAGTGAAATAGGATCCTCGGCCTACTAGAAGCCCAAGATATGAGAAGCTTAAAAAATTCTTGTATCTTGGGCTTTTTCTATATCCCTCATGATCAAGCAAATCCCGCATCCCGTTGTCCTATTAACATGTCTTCTCTTTCTGGTGGCGATAAGTTCCCACTGGATTCCAACAGGCCAGTTCGAACGGATGGAAGTGGATGGCCGGCAAGTCGTAATCCCCGGTTCTTTCGCTTGGGGTGAGCAAAAACCTTTGGGTTGGTTGGATACCTTTCTGTGTCTACCTAAAGGGTTTAAAGGTGCGGTTGATATTCTTTTTATCATTTTTTCCTCCGGTATCTTATTTGGGTTTTTACAACGAAGCGGAACGTTGGAGAGATGGGTAGGTCAGTTGGTCGCTCGAGCACAAAGTGGCCAAGCCGCCCAAGCTTTGGTTGTCGGAACAACGGGTCTATTTGGTCTACTGGGCATGTTCGTGGGATATGAAAATAATATTGCCTTAGTTCCCATTGCACTCGTATTGAGCCGAGCGCTGGGTGGTGATGCCATGTTAGCGGCTTCAATGAGTGTGGGAGGCATTACGGTCGGATTTGGATTCTCTCCTTTTAACCCCTACACCGTCGGAACAGGTCATAAATTGGCTAGCTTGCCGTTATTTTCTGGTTATGAATGGAGATTAGCCCTATGTTTGATGAGCTTAGGGGCTTTGATGTGGGTTAATCTTCGGTATTTTAAACGAAATCAAAGATCACCTGAACAACCCACACAGGAATCACAGGTGGAAACGCTATCGTTGTTAGATTGGCTTCACGGTTTGCTTTTCATCGGCACGATGGGAGTCATTTTGTGGGGAGTCTTTGAAAAAAGTTGGTATTTGAATGAGCTCTCCGCCGTTTTTTGCATGACAGCACTTGTATATGCCTTAATCGGCCGATACTCACACCATGAAATTGGAGAAACCGTTTTAACATCGGTTGCCACCGTAGCACCGGGTGCTTTTTTGGTGGGAATGGCGGGCTCGATCAAAGTGGCATTGGAGGGCAGTCAAATGCAAGATACCTTTGCCTATTTTTTGTCGGAGAGTTTGGAGGGATTAAGTCCGAGTGCTGGGATTGTCGGTATGACCCTAGCGCAATCTTTAATGAACTTCCTGATTCCTTCAGGCTCCGGACAGGCACTAGCTACCCTACCAATCATGATTCCGTTGGGTGAAATAATGGGTATAACCCGGCAAAGTACCATCCTTGCCTTTCAGATAGGTGATGGACTCACAAATCTTGTCAATCCGGCTTTCGGGGGAATCATCGCGATGCTTAGTCTGTGCCAAGTGTCATTCTCCGCATGGCTTCGTTTTATTTTCCCCTTGTTTGTTTTTTTATTTCTATTGGCGGTGGTATTTGTGGTGGGAAGTGTTTGGATCGGATATGGACCTTTTTAAAAAAAATCCCGAGGTATTCGCTCGGGATTCTTGGGTTTTATTGTAATCCTTGTAAAGTTTCCTGGATGGCGGTGAAGTTAGGTAAATCGCCGGCGCTTTCTAAGACTTCTGCATATCGAATAACCCCATCTTTGTCCACAACAAAGGCAGAACGCTTGGCCACGCCTTTCATTCCAAGTACGAAGTCCTGATACAACGCACCGTAGGCTTCAGCTGTGGTTTTGTTGAAATCGGACAGGAGCTCAAACGGAAGGTTTTGTTCTGCCTTAAATTTAGCCAAAGTAAACGGTGAGTCTACTGAAATCGCAAGGATTTCTGCGTTCAATTTGGAGTACACCTGTAGGTTGTCCCGCATATCACAAAGTTCGGTCGTGCAAACTCCTGTAAAAGCCAATGGAAAAAATAGGATGACAACATTTTTGCCTTGGTAAGAGGAAAGGCTGACTTCTTTGGTTTCTGCATTAACCAAGGTGAAAGAGGGCGCTAACTCGCCTAATTGAATAGCCATAGGGAAATGAAATTGAGGTGAAAATTATATACTATCAACGGAATTAAACTTAAGTTGGTTTGCTTGGGTACAAAAAAAGAGGTTGTCTACGCAGTAGACAACCTCTCAGACGCAGGAGGAGTACTTATTTATCCCACCAAACACGACCGTTTAAGTCGTCTTTGCCACCCATCCGGGCAACAGCGGCGTTGTAATTTTCACCATTCAAATCCCGCTCCGTCACGACATAGGCTTGTCTACGTGGAATTTGTCCTCCTGGATTGAAGTTCAAAGGAGGAGGAGATAGGGCAGGAAGTCCGGTTCTTCTCCATTCAGCCCAGGCTTCATATCCATAAGAGAACAGGGTGATCCAGCGTTGGGTAGCAATTTGAGTTAACGCATTAGCGGTTTCAAATTTCACCCCTTCATTTTGCAAGTAAGCGGCGGCCTGAGCGCCATAGCCATATTGATCCAGTCCGGCGGTTACCCCAGCATTGTAATATTGCTCAGCACTTCCGGTCGTCCATCCACGTGTGATGGCCTCAGCAATGGCCAAATTTACTTGAGACGCTGTCAAGACAAAACCTGGACTGGTTTGCCGACGCATGTTGATTCCAAGGAAGGAAACATCTCCATTGGAGATTCCTCCAGCTGCGGCTTCCAACAAGCCGTAGGGCATTCCAAAGTAATCTTGTTTGAGTAGAGCCTTGTCGGCAAATGTAGCCACGCGTGGGTCTTTCAATTGCTTTAGGGTATTCACCATCTTCTCAGAAACAGTCCAGTCCAAGCGTGTCTGGAAACGGTCTTCCCAAGGATTGTCATTATCTTCCTCAGCCAAGAACTGGTAAACGACATTATCAGCATTGGATGTGATGACGCCATCGGCAAGGGCGGCATTAAACTCGGTTCTTGCCAAAGCAGGATCTACTTTTGACATCCGCAAAGCCATTAACAAACGAATGGAATTGGCAAACTTCTTCCATTTGGTCATGTTCCCTTTCAAGAGGTGATCCCCTGTGACAGCGGCACCTCCATCGATTTGGGCACCCGCTTCCTTCAATTCTTTCAAGAGGTCTTTGTAAATAAACTCTTGCGTGTCATACGAAGGACGGAAATTGTCATTGCCTTTTAGGGCTTGCGTGTAGGGAATATCACCCCACCGGTCGGTCATGTGCCAGAAATAATAGGCTTTCAAGATACGAGCCACCGCAATTTGGTTGTTGTTCGAACCATACGCCGCAACATCCCCTTTGGTAGCAGGATCGGTGTTGAGTTCGATGATCTTCTGAAGGTTGATCAATGGACCCGAGTAGATGCCATTGAAGCTCCATTGGATGGTTTCGTACCGGTCAGCTGAAGTATATTGCTTGTTGGCAATTTGCTGGCTGTACAAGGAGCCTTGTTCGGCAGTAATCAAATCAGCCAATGTACGCTCCGACCGAGTGAGTAGGGAGGAGGCGATAGGCTTCGAAGGGTTGTTTGGATCGACATTCATGTCCCCGAAGTCGGCGGGGTCACAGCTAGCCAATAAAAAGGCAGATACAGCGGCTGTGTATAGAAATTTAATATGTTTCATTGCTTGCAATTGATTAGTCATGAATTAGATACCTAACTTGATGTTAAAGCCCCAAGAACGAGCCGCTGGAAGCTGGCCACCTTCAGACCAAACACTTTCCAATTCGGAAGGATCCAATCCTTTCACAGGTTGTCTCAGAATGAATACGTTCCGGCCTACAGCCCCAACATACAAGGAACGAATTGGTAAGCGACCTTCGAAAACAGACGAAGGAACTTGGTATCCTAGGCTCACCTCACGTAGTTTTGCGTAGGAGGCATCATACAACCAACGCTCATGCAAACGGAATAAAGAGGTCCAATAGATTGGAGCTTCAAGGTAGCGCGTGTTTTCGGTTCCGTCCGCCAATACTCCGTCGGCTTTCATTCCACCACCTTCAGCTACCGAGTTGCGTTGCTCAACCCCTTTGTCGTTCAACCCGACGGTTTCAATACCTAATCCAGAATATGCGTTGAACATCCGTGAAACAGAGTAGACTTTACCGCCTTTCTGGAAGTCAATGTTGAAGTTCAAAACTAAGTTTTTGTATTTCAATGTATTGACCAAACCACCGGTGAATTCGGGTAAGATAGATCCCAAAACTTGATTGTCATCAAAAGCAAACGTACCATTGGCATTTACAATTGGACGACCATTGTTTGGATTGTCAATGGGGTTACCTTGTGCGTCACGAGCTTGGAAACGTCGGAAACCACGGCCTACCAACAAGCCAAATTCTTCACCTACCCGGGCATTTACGGTAGGTCCAAAGGCAGTAGAAGATCCAGAAACGTTCGTTCCTATACCATATGCCGCAAACGTAGGCAATTGGTAATTATTCAACCCCTCAGCTAACTCTTTGACGATCGTCCGAGCCCGTGCAATGTTGAAGTTGATTTCCCACTCAAAGTTTGATTTCTTAACAGGAATGAAAGTTGCAGCCAATTCTACACCATAGTTGGTGATATTCCCTGCATTAACCAACGCGGTATTGTAACCACTCGTAGAGGGTACCGAAAGTGGAAGGATTTGGTTGATGTTTTCCCGGTTGTAATACGTGAAATCAAAACCAATCCGGTCTTTCAAGAACTTGATCTCCGTTCCTAAGTCATAGGATTTGGATAAAGTAGGCTTCAAGTTCACGTTAGGTAATTGGGAAGGTAAGCTCATGATAGGTAAGCTACCTGCAGCACTTGCCGAATACACCGGATAAATTTGATATGGGTTGGTGTCACTACCCACGGTCGCCCACGAAGCTTTGATCTTACCAAATGATAAGATTTGCTGATTCTTCATGAATTCAGAGAAGACAAAGCTTGTCGCGATGGAGGGATAAAGATAGGAGTTTGCACCTATTGGTAGGGTAGAAGACCAGTCGTTTCGAACGGTCGCATCCACATACAAAAATCCTTTATATCCGAATGAAGCCAAACCATAAATTGACCGAACTTGACGTTGTGTAGTCCGGTAGTTTACAGCCGGGCGATCTTTAGATGCCGAGATATTATAGAAGTCTGGGATCGAAAGTCCACCATTGGTGCTCATAGCGGTAAACAATCTTTTTTCATCCCGAAGGTTACCCCCAACTGAAAGATCAATGGTTAAATCACCTACGCGCTCACGGTAGTCTGCCAAGAATTCATAGTTCCATTCCGTAAAACGGTCATCCGAAGTAAAGAAGCCGTCCTGATTCAAACCACCGGTTGTGATCCGGAAATTATCATTGACATACCGGCTGTTGTTCCGAATCCAACCTTGAACGGATACTTTTGGGCTGAACTGATATTTCAAATTGATATCCCCGTACACCCGATCACGTGCTGCATTATACACGTTCTCGTATACATCATAATACGGGTTATCCCAATAAAGTGGGCGGGTGTTTTCAGGACCATTGATATTCCATGAATTGAAGGTACCATCTGGATTTTTATAATCCTTCAAGATATCCATATCGATTTGACGCTGGAACCACTGGTTAAATGACCCCGCTAAACCTTGGCCATAACCCTCCAAAGGACGTCCCCGTTGTGCTTCAACCAAATAGTTGATATTCGCTCCGGCTGTCAACTTCTTGGATAGATTGAATGTGGTATTCATGGTAATGAAGTTCCGCTTCAATTGTGTGTTGGGTACAGGTAAAGTACGATCGATGTTGGTGTAAGACAACCGGTATGTTGCGTTTTCTGATCCACCTCCGATGGTCACGTTGTTGTTTAAATCAACGCCCGTTTGGTAGAAGTTCTTCACGTTATTTGGCTGTGGCGACAACGGAACTTCTTTACCAAAGTCTGGGTGTGATGGGAACCAAGAGTAATATGGACGATACAAAGTTCCATCCATTTTTGGTCCCCAGGATTCATCCGCGTAGTATTCCAACATTTTTTGTCCATTGAAAGACGCCCAACTGGCCGGGTGAATGGCAGGATTGTATTCAAAAATATTCCAATCTTGTGAATATCCCCCAGCATATTCATTCTGGTAAGGAGGCAAGTTGTACACATTTGAGAACGTTGTGGCCGAGTTGATGTCGACTTGCATCCGTCCTTTTTTCGATTTCTTACTGTTCAAAACAATCACCCCATCGGCAGCCCGTTGGCCGTAGATAGCGGTGGCAGCAGCCCCCTTCAATACCGAAATGGCTTCGATGTTATCCATGTTGACGGCACTTAAGTCAACTGGAGTTCCATCCAATACATACAATGGAGATGCGTAAATGGATAATCCGGTGGCTCCCCGAATCAATAAGTTGGGCTCGCGGAAAGAGGTAGATGGAGCACCTTGAAGTTTCACCCCAGCCACTTTACCAGATAACGCACTCGCTACATTGGTCTCTTTGGCAAAGGTTAACTTATCGGCCTTTACGGTCTGCATGGCCGTTCCAACCGCCTTCTCTTCTTTTACACGACCCAATGCCGTGACGACCACTTCCTGTAAAACACGATTGTCGGGTGCCAACGTGACGTTGATCACCGACTCATTTCCCACTAAGATTGTTTTGGTTTCAAAGCCGATGAAGCTAAAATCCAAGGTCTTTCCCTTGGCTACAGAAAGACTATACTTTCCATTTCCGTCTGTCTGAGTACCTGTAGAGGTTCCCTTGATGACAATACTGACTCCTGGTAAAGGACTCCCATCTTCTCCTGATGTGACGGTCCCCGTTACCGCTCCTGTTTGCGCATAGCCAAGCAGGCTTATGCCCAACAAGAGGCAAGCGAGTAAAACTTTTCTCATACCGTAGTTTGTTAGTTAATTTTTGTTAAAACTGCGGTCAATGTAAGATTAAAATTTAATTAAAAAGAATTTTTTTCAAACAAAAATGATCAAATCGGAGTTTTAGGCGTTCAATCTTGATAAAGTATAGTTATAAATGAAATCTATGCAATGTTGTCTTGTCAACTAAAATAAAAACCTCACGCTGGTGAAAGCATGAGGTTTTTTTTGTGGAAGAAATCCAAAAATTATTGAATGGAAATAGCGTATGGGATTCTGGCTTGAAGGGTTTCGGCTTTCCCAAGGTATTTTACTTCTTTGATGACCGGAGCTAGTATGCCAAAGTATTGGCGTAGCATGGCATCTTCTCCTTTGTTATTGAACTTTTCCATGAACACTTCAAACTCGGATTTTGGGGTTGGATAATACCGTACCCGGTAATCGCCCTCCTTTAATTTCACTTTTTTGGCGGCTAATGCAACGGCATCTTCCAGGCCACCTAATACATCTACGAGTCCATTGGCTTTGGCTTGTTCTCCAGTCCAAACCCGACCACCAGCTAAGGACTTTAACTTTTCGAGTGGCATTTTGCGGCCCTTTGCGGCTTTGGAGGTGAAGGTTTCATAACCTTCGTTGACCGAATTTTGGATGAATTGTTTTTCAACAGGACTCATCTCGCGGGTTAGTGATGGCGAGTTCGCAAATGAATGGGTTTTTACTCCGTCCATGGTAATTCCCATTTTATCATTCAACAGCTCCTGTGCGTTAAATAGCATGCCGAAGATTCCGATAGATCCCGTTATGGTGGTGGGCTGGGCTACGATGGTATCACATCCCATGGCCATGTAGTATCCTCCTGAGGCGGCCACATCACCCATGGAGGCAAAGACAGGCTTAACTTTTTTGGCTAATTCGATTTCTCTCCACATGATGTCGGAGGCCATCGCACTTCCGCCGGGAGAATTAATTCGAAGCACTATCGCTTTTACTTTTTTGTCTTTTCGTGCTTTTCGTAGTTCTTTCACAAAATCATCAGAACCAATGGTACCTTGTGCACTTTTTCCCGACATAATGTCGCCTTCCGATACAATCACAGCAATTCGGTTGTCCCGATTACCTTCCGAATCGGTATTCCCCTCTGTATATTCACTTAGGTTCACAAATGAAATCTTTGCATCTTCTTTTAGCTTCAACGTTTTCCGGAATGCGTCTTCCACTTCGTCCCAGTAGGCGGTATGGGTGATTAATTTGTGCTTCACGGCATCTTGGGGATTTTGAATGACATTTTCATTCAGAAGACGGTTGATTTCAGCCATCTCAATACCACGAGACGTAGCGATGCCCTTGTAAACGTGGTTGCTGATGGAGGCTATGTAAGACAAGGTTTGCTCTTTATTTTCTGGACTCATGTTGGTCCGGATAAAGGGTTCAACCGCACTTTTGTATTCACCCACACGGAAGATCACTGGCTTCACCCCAATTTTTTCAAACATTTTTTGAAAAAAGGTGATTTCTGCACTCATTCCGTTAAACTCTAACCCACCCGCTGGATTCAGGTACGAACGGTCCGCCACCGATGCGAGATATATAGCAGGTTCGGACATCACCTCAGCATAGGTGTAAATGAATTTTTTTGATTTTTTGAATTCTAACAATGCATTCCGAATTTCCTCCAAGGTGGCGTATCCGGCCATGGGATATTCGAGTTTTAAATAGACTCCTTTGATATTGGGATCTTTTGCCGCTTTTTTCAAGGCATTTTTAATGTCGACCAAACCAATCTGCCCACCTCCATCTTCAAAGATTTCTGCGAAAGGATCTTCAGAAGCTGCATTTTCAACAATGGTTTGATTGAGGTCAATCCGTAGAACAGAATTTTCAGCGACTTCTTTTTGGTCAGAGGATGTAGCCGAAAGCGCACTTCCTATGCCTATCAATAAAAAGAAGGATACAATGGTGAATAGAAAGAGGCCGACCAACGTCGCGAGTACAAACTTCAGAAACTGGGCCATGAACGATATAGTTAAGCGTAATGATTCATAAGATTTAACCAAATTTAACATGTTTTTAATCAGTTGCTCAACTAAAGATCGTACGAATGGTGATTTTTTTTCATAAAGGGAGTTTTTCAGGGCTTGGGTCCGTCTTACCTTTGCAATATGAAGACCGACTCCCAAGTAAAGATCCAAATTGCCAATTTTTGTGTCTACCAAGAACGGACACAAGAGGAGGTTCGATCCAAGCTTGCTAGCCTAGGGGTTTTGGGTGAGGAAGCTGAGGAATTGATCGCGTTTTTAATCACCGAAAATTATTTAAACGAAGAGCGGTTTGCCAAAATTTATGCAGGTAGTAAGTTTCGTGTTAATCGATGGGGACGTCGAAAAATTCTGGCATCCCTCAAAACCAAAGGGTTGTCGTCTTACTGCATACAAGTTGGTATGAAGGAAATTGACTCAGATGATTATTGGAATGTTTTACTTGCCGAGATTTCGAAGCGGTGTAAACAACCTAGCTTGTCAGAGAAACAACGTGTTTTCCGCGCTTTACTGGCGAAAGGGTTTGAGTTTGATCTGATCGCAGCCGCATGGAACGAGGTTTGGGGAAAGTAATTTACACGATCCATGCCAAATACAGCAAGAAGCACACGGATAGGAAGGTGAAAAATCCGGTTAGATACAGTGCCATTTTCATTTTAGCTGACCCTACTGGATGTTTGTGATTGAATTCAAGGCAAGCAGCCAGAAGCCAATTAGCCATGCTGAGTTGTTTGCCTATCTGAACATCCCAGCTTGGAATAAAATGAAATAACAGGGGTGTCGTGATTAAAATCCAAAAGAAAATTCGAGGGATTGAAATATGTGGCATCTTCTTTCAATATAGATGGGTTTTTATTTTACTTTTTTAAATGAATCCTGACAATTCATTAATTCGTATTGGTAGTTAACTGGAATTAATTCATGACTTGGTTTGAATATCAGTTGATGGTTAATGATGGTTACTACCCCCCAACCCAGTCCACCGATCACGATGTTCAAGGGGAATGGCCCGATCGTCCAGGAGGTTGGAGGGAAAGGGGTGAAATAGAGTACGGAACTTATTAAAGTAAGTTGGGTTTGGGAGCGCGCCGTTCGAAGAAATAATTGCTTTTTTTCAAGTTCTTGAAAATTCTTCGCCCAAACTTCACAACCCTCCCTTGTGGTGGGATAGGTTTTTGGGTCATACATCACCTTTTCTTTGGGTAAGCGATGGGGAAATGAAAAGGTCAGGCAAACAAAGATTGACCACATCACCAAGCTTTTATTCGTTAGTAACGCGTTGATCCATGAGCGTAACATGATGAATGTACTGAGTTTAGAGTAAATATTATGATTTAAAGTTATAAATATCTTTAAAATATCAATTAAACTTAATGAAAAAAGTCCAGCCGGAATGGCTGGACTTTTCGATTAAGAGGTCATTAAGTTTATGATCCACACATTTCACACCCCTCAGGATCGTCGAGGGAGCATTGAATCGCGGCCATGTTGTCGGAATCGAAACTGGAAGCCGCCTTGGCTTTGGCTTCATTCTCCCGGGCATAGGCTGCATAGTCCAATGGTTTTTCCTCCACTTTGCTGGTCACGGGTGTCTTTTCAGCCAAGGCTTTCCGATCTACCGTGAACTTTACCGCATCGGTGGCGGCTTTGGTACGGAGGTAATACATTCCGGTTTTAAGACCTGCCTTCCAAGCATAGAAGTGCATGGAGGTCAGCTTCCCAAAGTTTGGATCTTGCATGAAGATATTAAGCGACTGGCTTTGGCAAATGAATGCACCACGGTCAGCGGCCATGTCTACGATGGTTTTTTGCTTAATTTCCCAGGCGGTCTTGTACAGGTCTTTCAAGTTTTGGGGAATTTCAGCGATTTGTTGAACCGAACCATTCGCAGCAATCAGCTTATTTTTCATCGTATCGTTCCATAAGCCAATTTTCACTAAATCATGTAGTAAATGTTTATTAACCACTACAAACTCTCCTGACAACACACGACGGGTATAGATGTTGGAGGTGTAGGGTTCAAAACACTCATTGTTTCCTAAAATTTGGGAAGTGGAGGCCGTTGGCATGGGTGCCAGAAGGAGTGAGTTCCGGACACCATGGGTTTTTACTTGTTCGCGAAGGTTTTCCCAATCCCAGCGCTTTGACGAGGGTGTTACTCCCCACATGTCGAACTGGAAGATACCTTGTGAAATGGGGCTACCCGGGAAGGTTTCGTAGTATCCCTCTTCTTTGGCGAGTTCCATGGAGGTTTCCATGGAGGCAAAGTAGATGGTCTCGAAAATATCTTTATTGAGTTGGCGGGCTTCTTCTGACTCAAATGGCATCCGCAACAACATAAAGGTATCCGCTAAACCTTGTACACCAATCCCAATAGGCCGATGGCGTTTATTGCTTTTTTCGGCCTCTGGAACCGGGTAATAGTTGATATCGATCACCTTATTCAGGTTGCGTGTGATCACTTTGGTGACGTTATAAAGCGCTTGGTGATCGAAGGTATTTACGCGGGTTTGCTCGTCGGTTTGAATGAACTTGGGTAATGCGATGGACGCTAGGTTACAGACAGCCACTTCATCTGGGGCGGTATACTCCATGATCTCCGTACAGAGGTTGGAGGATTTGATGGTGCCCAGATTTTTTTGGTTTGACTTTTGATTAGCGGCATCCTTGTACAACATGTACGGTGTACCTGTCTCGACTTGTGATTCTAGGATCGCAAACCAGAGATCTTGGGCCTTGATGGTTTTTCGAGCTTTGCCAGCTTGTTCATACTGGGTGTAGAGGCGCTCAAATTCATCACCATAACATTCGCTCAAACCAGGGCATTCGTTCGGGCACATCAACGACCATTCTCCATTGCTCTCGACACGTTTCATGAATAAATCAGGAATCCACATGGCATAGAATAAATCCCGGGCACGAAGTTCCTCTTTTCCATGATTTTTGCGGAGATCCAGAAAATCGAAAACATCCGCATGCCATGGCTCGAGGTAGATCGCGAAGGACCCCTTCCGTTTTCCACCCCCTTGGTCTACGTAGCGCGCTGTGTCATTGAATACCCGAAGCATCGGGACAATTCCGTTGGAGGTACCATTGGTCCCTTTGATGTAGGATCCAGTTGCGCGGATATTGTGGATGGCAAGTCCGATTCCTCCCGCTGATTGAGAGATTTTGGCACATTGCTTCAGCGTGTCATAAATGCCATCAATGCTATCCTCCTTCATGGTCAACAAAAAGCAAGAGGAGAGCTGAGGCTTTGGAGTTCCAGCATTAAACAAGGTGGGTGTGGCATGGGTGAACCAACGCTCGGATAAGAGTTCATAGGTCTCCAATACCTTGTCGATTTGGGCTCCGTGAATACCGACTGCAACGCGCATAAGCATGTGTTGTGGGCGTTCCACGATCCGACCATGCATTTTGAGCAGATACGACTTTTCAAGCGTTTTGTATCCGAAATAATCATAGCCATAATCGCGGTCATAAATGATCGTGGAATCCAATAAGGCGGCGTTCTCTTTGATCACTTGCCAGGTCTCGTGTGAAATCAAGGCCGCGTTCTCACCTGTTTTTGGGTCCTCATAATGGTAGAGCATTTTCATGGTTCCCGAAAACGATTTCAACGTGTTTTTGTGTAGGTTGGAAATCGCGATGCGGGCTGCCAAGGTAGCATAATCGGGATGCTTGGTGGTCATGGAGGCAGCTGTTTCAGCGGCCAAATTATCCAATTCGGAGGTAGTTACCCCATCATAAATACCGGATACTACTTTCATGGCCACTTCAATCGGCTGGACAAAAACAGCGTCCAACCCGTAACACAAACGCTCGATACGAGCGGTGATCTTGTCAAATTTTACCGACTCACGTCGGCCATCTCGTTTAATGACGTACATTGTATAGCAATGGGATTAGCAGTTTGATAAATCGTTTGGGACATCCATGATTCGGAGGTCGTCGAATCACGGTAGGGTAAAATTAGAGAAAAAAGAAAGCCTAAAAAATAGGGGTCAAGGGAACTTTTCATGGTTCCCCAAATAGGTAAAGATGAAGGCTTTATTATCAATATGTTAACGATATGGGGCTTCGAAAAGTGCAAAAAAAAGTTATCCACATAATCTTGGGGATAAGGATTTGCGTTTTCCACACTGTCGGTAGACTTGTGGAAAACGTATCAAATCCCCTGCGAACCACAGATGTGGGCCTTAGCTTGGAGAATCTGTACATTCCAATACTAGCAGATCACCCGCTCCATATTCAATTTGAACGATTCCATCTTGGGCCACTGCGTTGCTGTTTCCGTTGCGATATCCCAAAATTAGTTTTTCACCATTTAAATTATAAACTAAGTTAGATGTTTGAATATCAGTAGCTTCCCCCACCGGTATTAGAGAGATGGGTGTACCTGCTACATACCACTTTTCATACCGTGCTGGGCGAGGGGAAAGCGGATAAATGCGGGAGAAGTCGTCTAACATAACAATCTTAATCTTTGTTTTGTACCGAACAATGTTGGTGAGGTTCGCCAACGTATGATCTGCCCGCCGGCCAGTAGCCCACACAATATTTACAGCAGGAAATCCCCTCTCAATTAAAAACTCAATCCCTTTTTCTAGGTCAGTTTTATCCTGATTGGGTGTGTGGATAACTTCGATGGGGTACTGTGATTCTTGGATTTGTTCAATATTTAATTCGTCCCGGTCAAAATCACCCAAGAGAACATCTACCTTGATTCCCAACTCCATGACCCGCGGCATAGCACCATCCAATACCACAATAAACGGACTCCATTCCAATAACTCCTGGACAAGCTCCCAGCGGCATGAGGCGCCATTCGCAATCAAAAGAGCAGGCTCTTGTTTTTCTCGAACGATATGGTGTGACGACATTCTTGATCTTTCTTCTGGTTTTGTTCTGTACTACAACCAAGAAACCTAGAAGGTTTCAATTTCCTGTTTTTGTCGTACCTTTGCGACTTCGTTTACTATCCCGACTTGCTCTCATGTCCAAGCCCATCCAATCCGCACTGCTCTCTGTTTTTTACAAAGACGGCCTCGACCGCATCGTTCAATTACTTCATGCACATGGTGTTCAGCTGTACTCCACCGGCGGTACCCAGAAATTCATCGAAGACCTGGGAATTCCTGTAACCCCCGTGGAAGATCTCACCCAATTCCCCTCGATATTCGGTGGACGTGTCAAAACGCTACATCCACAAGTGATGGGTGGAATCCTCTACCGTCGTGAGGTAGAAGAGGATGTACGTACTGCTCAACAACGCCAAATTCCACCGATTGATCTCGTCGTAGTTGACCTTTACCCCTTTGAAGAAACCGTAGCTTCAGATGCCTCTGAGGAGGATATTATTGAGAAAATCGACATTGGCGGGATTTCCCTCATCCGAGCCGCTGCCAAAAATCATCAGGATGTTGTCATTGTTTCCTCCCGATCCCAATACGATGCCGTGTATGATCTACTGGCTTCCCAAGGGTGCACCACCACGCTGGCCCAACGTAAGCAGTTGGCCATGCAAGCCTTTGGAGTGAGCTCCCATTATGATGCGGCCATTCATGGCTATTTCTCAGGATGGGAAGGAGCAGGAAACTTTAGAGCGCAAACCGTAACTCCATTGCGGTATGGAGAAAACCCCCACCAGTCTGCTGTATTCTTTGGTGACCTCAATCAGATGTTTGATCAACTTCACGGAAAGGAGTTGTCCTACAATAATTTAATGGATGTCGATGCCTGCGTTCGATTGGTGGATGAATTCACAGATCTTACCTATGTCATCGTCAAGCACAATAATGCCTGCGGGGTCGCCACCGGCCAAACCGCTCAAGAGGCCTATACTCGGGCGTTGGCATGTGACCCCATTTCGGCTTTCGGCGGTGTCATCATTACCAATGCCCAGGTTGACTTGGCTGTTGCCCAAGAACTACATTCACTATTTTTTGAAATCCTCATTGCACCTTCCTTCGATGCAGATGCCTTGGCTTTGCTTGCTCAGAAAAAAGACAGAAGATTGCTAATTCGAAAGCCCATTCCAACTTCTAAACGGCAATTCCGTTCTCTTTTGAATGGTGTTTTGGAGCAAGATAAAGACCTTTCCACGGAAAAGGCCGATCAATTTCGGGTCGTAACCAACCGCAGACCTTCAGCGCAAGAAATCCTAGATCTTGAATTTGCCTTAAAAGTCTGCAAACACCTGAAGTCCAATAATGTGGTCTTGGCCAAAGATGGACAATTGGTCGCCTCTGGCGTTGGACAAACCTCTCGAGTGGATGCCCTTAAACAGGCTATTGAAAAAGCACAATCCTTGGGTTTATCACTTGAAGGCGCTGTTATGGCCTCCGAAGCCTTTTTCCCTTTCCCAGATTGTGTGGAAATCGCAGACCAAGCCGGTATCAAGGCAGTCGTTCAGCCCGGTGGGTCCATCCGAGATCAGCTGTCCATTGATTATTGCAATGCCCATGATCTAGCCATGGTCATGACAGGGGTTCGCCATTTCTTGCATTAAGTCCGATTTTTCCTATCTTGCTCCATCCTAACTGATGGAGCAAGTTTTTATGGAACTAATATCATGGGGCGCCGCCCAGCGTGTCACAGGAAGCAAGCACCTCCTCAAAACCGCCAAGGGACATCAAGTCCTGCTCGATTGTGGCTTATTTCAAGGAATAGGAACCACACCTCTCAATCAATCTTTTGGCTTTGACCCAGCCGAAGTCGATGCCGTCCTGCTTTCTCATGCGCACATTGACCACACAGGATTACTTCCCCGCTTGGTAAAAAAAGGTTTTAACGGCCCAATTTATTCGACACCTGCCACCAAAAGTCTATGTGAAATCATGCTGCTCGATTCGGCCATGATTCAAGAACGCGACTTAGCACGTGTCAACGAACGTCGGAAAAAAAGAAATGAACCGGTTCTTGAGGAATTATTTGATGTACAAGATGTACAAAAAACTTTGAAGCTATTCAAAACGGTGGCGTATCATCATGCCTTTTCACTTTTTGATGAGCTAACGATTCGGTATTTCGAAGCCGGGCATATTTTGGGAAGTGCGGGCATTCACATCGAATGGAGAAATCAACAAGCCCAAACGAAATCGTTGTTTTTTACAGGCGATATTGGACGGGCCGGTGATAAAATTCTTCGCTCTCCCGAACCCTTTCCTCCAAGTCATTACATTTTGATGGAGTCTACATATGGGAATAGATTGCATACACCTGCCCCCGACTTAGAAGGAAACCTTCTTCAAATTGTGCGCGAAACCTGCGTTGAACGCGGTGGAAAGGTGATTATTCCAGCCTTTGCCGTTGACCGCACCCAAGAATTGGTCTATGCCCTGGATCGTTTGCATCATGCGGGCCTACTCCCTCCAATTCCTGTTTTCGTGGATAGCCCACTGTCGGTAAAGGCCACTTCGGTGGTGCGTAAACATGAAGAGGAATACAATCAAGACATGACAGAATACATCCGACGGGACGGAGACGCATTTGGATTTGATCAATTAACCTACGTGACCGAAGTAGAGGACTCCAAGGCCTTGAATCACATTAACCGGCCTTGTGTGATTATTTCTTCTTCCGGAATGGCCGAAGCAGGCCGAGTGAAACACCACATAGCCAATCAAGTCGGTAATCCAGATAATACGATTTTGATGGTGGGCTATTGCTCTCCGAATACGCTCGGACATCAGTTGAAGTCGGGTGCAGAGGTCGTCAGGATTTTTGGAGAGGACTTTCCCGTACGTGCCAAAATTAAATCACTGGAAGGATTTTCAGCCCACGCGGATTATGAAGAGATGCTAGCCTACCTAGGTTGTCAAAATCCAAAGGACGTCCAAACCGTTTTTTTGGTCCATGGGGAGGTCGAGGCCCAGACCTTTTTTAAAGAAAAGTTACATGAAGCAGGGTTCTCTCAGGTAGAAATTCCCGTACAAGGGCAGTCCTTTCTATTGTGAGGATTATTGGCTGCGTAACCGCCGAAGAGCCTCGTTGGAGAAGACAAAGTCATCAACTTCTTGGGGGGTCGACTCAAGAATCGTCTGGCTATTACCTTCCCAAACTTTCTTTCCTTTGTGCAGGAAAAGAATGTAGTCACCTATGGTTAAGACCGAGTTCATGTCATGGGTAATGATGACCGTAGTGGTTTTGAATTCTTCGGTAATTTCTTTGATCAACTGGTCGATCTTGATGGAGGTGAGAGGGTCAAGGCCGGAATTAGGTTCATCCACAAAAAGATATTGCGGATTCATGACAATTGCCCGAGCAATTCCGACACGTTTTTTCATGCCGCCTGATATTTCGGAGGGCATTCGATTCCCAGTGCCTTGCAGTCCTACTCGCTCCAAGCAGAACTCCACACGGTCTCGTTTTTCAGCCTCCGACCAAGAGGTTAACATATCGAGTGGAAACTGGATGTTTTGATGGACCGTTTGGGAGTCAAACAAAGCACCGCCCTGAAATAAAACGCCCATTTCGCGTCGAATGTCTTTACGTTCAACCTCCGAAGTACCCAAAAAAGGTCTACGATCAAATAGGACTTGGCCTTTTTCTGGGTGTACGAGGTCTAACATGCATTTCATCAAGACAGACTTGCCTGTGCCACTCGCACCAATTACCAAACTGGTTTTTCCCGATTCAAATGTAGCCGAAACATCCAGAAGGACATCACGTCCGTTAAATGCTTTGGAGATATGTTGGATTTCGATCATGGCTCGATTAGGTCAGTAATTCAGCTAATAGATAATCAGCGACCAAAACGGCTATACAACTATTGGTTACGGCCGCGGTACTCGATTTCCCCACTTCCAATGCCCCACCCGTCGTGTAGTATCCTTTGTAGGAAGAAATAGAAGCGATCAGAAAGCCAAAAACTAAGGCTTTGATGATGGCAATAAATACATTAAAAGGAATGAAGGAATATCGAATCCCGTAAATGTACTCTTCTGGGGTTAAAATTCCGGTAAGACTGGCCGCTAGATACCCTCCAAAAATGCCGAGAAATCCTGACAGAATCGCCAATAAGGGAAAGGTGAAAACGGCGGCTGCAATTTTGGGGAGAACCAAATACGAGGCTGAGTTAATTCCCATAACCTCCAAGGCATCGATTTGCTCGGTGATGCGCATGGTACCCAATTCGGAAGCGATGTTGGAGCCAACCTTACCAGCTAAAACAACACACATGAACGTTGAGGAGAGCTCCAATAGAGTCATGTCCCGCACAATATTACTCACGATGTACACCGGAATGATGGGACTAACAAGATTGGCGTAGGTTTGCACGCAGGTAACGGCACCGATAAACAAAGCTACAATGGCGATGATGAGGATCGAATGCACACCAATTTGTAAACATTCGTCCATAAATCGTTTCCAATACACCGCAAAAACTTCCCGCCGGGTAAAGAGTTTCCCCATAAAGAGAAAGTACTTGCCAAGGATTTTAAGCATGGTAGCTGATAATTTGTCGATATTTGCAAAAATACAAATTTAAACGCGTTGACTGGCGCAAGTAAGGAAATATATGCGAAAATTGGTCGTCATTTCGGGGGGGAGTCGGGGTATCGGACTGGCCTTGGCCCATCGTTTTGCTCGAGAGGGTTATGCGCTTGCCCTTTCGGGGCGAAATCCCGAGTCGCTACAGAGGGCCGAACTGGAATTAGCCAAGTACGGGGTTCCACTATACCCATTTGCAGGAGATATGGGGGATCCAGAGGTTGTAATCGCCTGGACCGACGCCCTTCAGCGGCTTGAGGAAGAATTAAGTGTCGTGATTTTAAACGCGGGGAAGTTTCAAGTGGGAGGATTTCTAGAGGAAACCTGGACCGATTTTCGATCCCTCATGGCCTTAAATCTGGAAAGTGCCTACCTTCTCGCCAAAGCACTGGTGCCGACGTTCATTAAAAAACGAAGTGGCCATATTTTCGTGATGGGTTCCATCGCCGGTATCATGGCCCATCCACAAAGTGCGGGATACACGATTTCCAAATTTGCACTTCAGGGATTGACGAAAGTACTACGTGAGACCCTAAAGCCTCATGGGGTTCGGGTCACAGGCGTTTTACCGGGAGGAACCTACACCCAAAGTTGGGACAATGTACCTGTTTCTCCGGAACGATTAATGCCGGTAGAAGATATTGCGGAGCTGGTCTGGTCTGCCTTTCAGGTATCCCGTCGGAGTGTTGTCGAAGAAATTATCGTTCGTCCCCAGCTAGGCGATGTCTTGGATTTGGGTTGACGCGTAGCATTTTGTAATTTGCGCCGTTTTTGAACTAATTTAACTACACCGTTTACATGGAATTACTACAAGAAGTAGCCAATATCTCAGGAAAACCAGGTCTTTATCGCATTGTTAAGCCCGGTCGGGCTGGGGTAATCGTGGAAACCTTGGATGCGCAAAAGAAAAAAGAACTCATTCCTGTCAATGCCAAAGTATCGGTGTTGAAAGATATTTCCATTTACACTGAACAATACGATAAGTCGGTTCCTTTGGCAGATTTGTTCTTAAAAATTCGTGAATTATTTGGTGCGCAGGTGGAGATGGACGTGAAGTCGGCCAATGCCACTGAATTATTCGATTTTATGGCAAAAATTCTTCCAGATTTTGATCGGGAACGCGTTTACAGCTCCGATGTGAAAAAAATCATCCAGTGGTATAATATTTTATCGGTGGAATTGCCGGGTCTGTTTGAGGCCCCTACGGCGGAATCAGAAGAGGCTTAAGTCGTGTGAATTTGTTCCTTACTACCAACCCAAAACTTTTGGGTTGGTTTTTTTGTGCCCTCACCGTATTTTACTACCTGAATGGCAGGATAATTAAATGATATAATTATCCCAATAGAAAATAGGATAAAAAAGAAAAAATAAAGAAATTCACCCAAACTTTAATCTGGACTCTGGATGTCGATCAAAAAGCTTAAAAAAGAAACCGAAGAAACTATTAAAATTCAACCACGACCACAGCAGCAGCCTATTTTATTTGAAATAGCTTGGGAGGTGTGCAACCAAGTCGGAGGTATTTATACCGTCATTCGCTCGAAGGTTCCTTCTATGGTCGAGGAATGGGGGGATCATTACTGTCTGATAGGGCCATACTTTGCACAAACAGCCTCAATTGAATTTGAGCCCCAACCACACGATGAGTCTGTTTTCTCTCAAGTGGCGGCCAATTTACGAGCGGAGGGGCTGCCTGTTCATTATGGACGATGGTTGGTCACCGGCCGTCCACGCATCATTTTAGTTGATTTAGACGCCATGATGAATCAGGTGGACGTGCTTAAGTTTAAGCTTTGGGAGAACCACCAAATCTCTACACTGCAAGCCGAGCCTTTAGTTGATAAAGTTATCGCGTTTGGAGAATTGGTGCGACGCTACTTGCACGCATTTGCTGACATTCAAGCCAAAAAGCAGGAAATTGTGGCTCATTTTCACGAATGGATGGCCTCGACCGCCTTATTGGACCTTCGAAAAGCCCAGGCCCCGATTGCCACCGTCTTCACTACCCACGCCACCATGTTAGGTCGGTACATAGCTGGAAACGTGAACGATTTTTATGATCAACTAGCAGGATACAAATGGGATGTCGAAGCTCGCCACTATGGGATTGAAGCCCAAGCGGGCATCGAGCGAGCCTCCGCCCAGCTATGTCATGTACTGACGACGGTCAGTGATGTAACGGCACGCGAGTGTGAGGTATTTTTTGGTCGAACGTGCGATCTGATTCTCCCCAATGGTTTGAACATTACCCGGTTTGCCGCGACGCACGAATTTCAAAATCTTCACCTGAAATACAAACAAAAAATCCATCAATTTGTGATGGGACACTTTTTTCAGAGTTATTCCTGGGATCTCGACAATACCCTATTCTTTTTTACCTCAGGACGGTATGAATTCAAAAATAAAGGATACGATATCACCTTAGAGGCATTGCGGCGTTTGAATTTTAAGATTGTACAAGCAGGTTTGGATACGACGGTGGTGATGTTCATCATTACCCGAAATCCCGTGTATTCTATCAATCCCGAAGTTTTACAGTCTCGGGCTGTCATGGAGGAAATACGCGAAACGGTGGAGTCCATTGAAAAGCAGATCGGGGAACACCTCTTCTATGCCTCGGCAGCCAATGAAGACACCACATTGCCGGACTTAAATGAGTTTGTGGATGATTATTGGCGCCTTCGACTTCGTCGGACCATTCAGACTTGGCGGACCAAAAAATTGCCAGAAACCGTCACCCACCTTCTCAAAGCACCCGATGATATCACGAATTTCTTTGATCGGACCAACCTCAGAAATCATGAGCAGGATCGAGTGAAGTTTGTTTACCATCCTGACTTTATTTCACCCACCAATCCTCTTTTTGGAATGGAATACAGTCAGTTCGTTCGGGGGTGCCACTTGGGGGTTTTTCCTAGCTATTACGAGCCTTGGGGATATACTCCCCTGGAATGTGTCGTTCGAGGTATCCCGACCGTCACCAGTGACCTTTCTGGATTTGGCGATTTTATGATGCAATTGATGAAAGATCATGAAAACGTCGGAGTCTATGTCGTGGAACGGAAGAATAAATCCTTTGAACAAGCCGCCGAGCAATTAGCCGACATGCTCTTTAAATTCGTAACGATGAATCGAAGAGACCGAATCATGCAACGAAATCGAGTCGAAAATATATCAGACGTTTTTGATTGGTCCAACCTAAGGTCTTATTATGATACGGCCCATGACTTAGCCCTGAAAAGAAAGGGAATTGTCAGGGGATAAGTGCAAATTCTTTTGAATTTAATTTATTGATTTTTAAGTGTTTATAATTTAATTGTCTAGTTTCATATTGAAATTAGACAATTTTCTTAATTTTACGTTTTTGTTTCACTCAAACGCTAAAGAATGACGGTTGCACTATACGTGTTGATGGGGTATTTGTTGGGTTCGATCCCAACAGCTGTGTGGTATGGAAGAGTGTTTCATGGCATTGACATTCGGAAATCGGGTAGTGGAAATGCGGGTGCGACCAATTCGTTACGGGTTCTAGGCAAAAAGGCGGGTATGGTTGTGTTGGTCATCGACATTCTCAAGGGATTCGGGGCTGTATTTTTGGCACAACAAACCGACATTGATTTTCCACAGTTGTCTTATTGGGTTGGAATTGTCGCGGTGGTGGGGCATTTATTCCCCCTCTGGGCACAATTTCGAGGAGGAAAGGGGGTGGCTACTTCCTTGGGGGTCATCTTGGCCTTGTTCCCTGCCGGTGCATTGGGGGCCATTCTTGTTTTTCTGGTGGTCACAAAAGCCACGAAATATGTGTCACTGGCTTCGTTATCCGGCCCGGCGGCTTTTATTGTGGCTACAATTTTAATAAAACCCCAGGAAATGGAATCTCTTCTTTTTTTCGGAGCTGCCTTGTGGATGTTGTTAATCTGGACGCATCGACAAAATATTCAACGGTTGATTCGTGGTCAAGAATCGAAGCTGGGGCAAGGGGCTAAGCCCGTGCCAGAAATGGCAGAGAGCGAGGATAAGTAAAAATAGTTTTGGATAAATTTTGGGTAAAATAAAAAAAAACCTAATTTTGCCACCTGATTAGATCAAACGGGCATAGTTTAAGGGTAGAACTACGGTCTCCAAAACCGTCGGTCTGGGTTCGAATCCTGGTGCCCGTGCACAAAGTTCCGAGCAAACGATCCCGTTCTCTCGGAACTTTTGAGTTTTTAACCGAACAAATCCTAAATACATGGAGAAGCTTTCGCAGTTTTTTAAGGAGTCTTGGCACGAGGTTAGCCAAGAGGTTACTTGGCCAAAATGGAGTGAATTACAATCCAGTGCCACACTCGTATTGGTTGCTTCGATCATTTTCGCTTTGGTCGTTGGCCTTTTTGATTTTGGCATCGACAATGCTTTAAAATTATTGTACCAATCGTTCTAAGGAACCCAAGATCCCTATAAGTATGAGTGAAATCAATTGGTACGTAGTACGGGCCGTTTCGGGTCAAGAAAAAAAGATTAAATCCTACATCGAGAACGAGGCGGCTCGTCAGAAGCTAACGGATTTGATACCGCAAGTGTTGATTCCCTCAGAGAAGATCGTAGAGGTGCGGAATGGGAAGAAATACGTTCGGGAGAAAAACTTTTTTCCGGGGTATATCATCGTCAACGCAGATTTGAAGAACGGGGAAGTCATGCACTTGATCAAGAGTATGCCCGGTGTCATCGGCTTTTTGGGAAAACGTATGGAAAGTACGACAAATCCCGAACCGTTACGTCAGTCTGAAATCAACCGGATCCTCGGTATCCAGGAAGAGATTCAAGAAGAAACCATTGATTCTGCCATGGTATTCTATGTGGGTGAAAGTGTGAAAGTGATCGATGGTCCTTTCGCCAGCTTTGAAGGCACCGTGGAGGAAATCTTTGATGAGAAGAAAAAACTCAATGTGAGTGTGAAGATCTTTGGTCGCTCAACGCCAGTCGAGTTAAGCTACGTTCAAGTCGAAAAAGTATAAAGCGCGCATCAAATGCCGAACGCCCAGATCCCTACCCATTCGGTAGGGATTTTTGTTTTTCTTGGTATGTCAAGGTGTACCTCTCGCAAGACTTGGGGTGATGTGTTTTCTTCAAATGTGAGGCATTGAAATTCAATCGATTGAATTTTAATCATTTATCCATTTATTTCGGTAATTCATTTGTAATCAACAAATAATCTATCTACCTTTGCAGCCCTGATTGTCATGCATAGGGCGATCAGCGAAGTTTCACGTATCCTTCTTGTCTCAACAGAGCGCTTCCCTGGAAGATAGGTGGAATTTTGGAGAAACGAATAAGCCTGTAGCAGCCAGCAGCTCATTGTGACTAGGTTGTGGTGTTTCTAAAGGTCATTCGTACATTATTCGTGTTTCTCAACTATTTAAACGTTTTAGAACAATGGCGAAAGAAATCGCAGGTTATTTAAAGTTACAAGCGAAAGGTGGCCAAGCCAACCCAGCACCTCCGATCGGTCCTGCATTAGGTTCGAAAGGGATTAACATCATGGAGTTCTGTAAGCAGTTCAATGCAAGAACCCAAGATAAAATGGGCCAGGTTGTACCGGTCTTGATTACGTACTACACCGACAAGTCGTTTGAGTTCGTAATTAAAACTCCTCCTGCCGCGGTACTTTTGATTGATGCAGCGAAGGTAAAGAAAGGATCTGACCAACCAAACCGGAACAAAATTGGATCGGTAACGTGGGATCAGGTACGGGCGATTGCCGAGACGAAGATGCCAGATTTGAACTGTTTTACCATTGAGTCGGCCATGAAAATGATCGCAGGTACTGCAGCCAATATGGGGATTCGGATCACAGGGGACGCTCCTTTCTGAGACGTAGCAAGGTAAATTATTTATTCATGGGAGTTGCTTCACGGCAACGTTATTACCAAAACAATTTGTAATACAATGGCAAAATTGACCAAAAAGCGGAAAGAGGCCTTGGCCAAATTCGATGCAACCAAAACCTACTCGTTGGCTGATGCCGCGGCGGTGTTGAAAGAAATTTCATACACCAAGTTTGATGCTTCGGTTGATATCGATGTACGTTTAGGTGTTGATCCGCGGAAAGCAGACCAAATGGTCCGGGGTGTTGTAGCCTTACCACACGGAACCGGTAAAACCGTTCGGGTCTTGGTATTGTGTACACCGGACAAAGAAGCTGAAGCGAAGGAAGCAGGTGCTGACTACGTAGGCTTGGATGATTTCATTACCAAAATTGAACAAGGTTGGACCGATATCGACGTCATCATCACGATGCCAACGGTTATGGCGAAACTTGGACGTTTAGGTCGTGTGTTAGGTCCACGTGGATTGATGCCAAACCCTAAATCAGGTACCGTTACGCTCGAAGTGGGCAAAGCAGTTCGTGAGGTGAAAGCTGGTAAAATTGACTTTAAAGTTGATAAAACAGGTATCATTCACGCTGGAATTGGTAAAGTATCGTTCACTCCTCAGCAAATTGCTGAAAATGCGATCGAGTTGATTCAGACTTTGATCAAGTTGAAGCCTTCTACTGCGAAAGGAACTTACGTAAAAACCATTTCATTGTCTAGCACGATGAGCCCGGGTGTACAGATTGACAAAACAACCATTAATGGATTGTAATCATGACAAGAGAAGAAAAAGGCATAATCATTGAAGAACTCAAGGACAAATTTTTGTCCACTCCGTACTTCTACGTCATCGATGCAAGCGGTATGTCGGTTGCCAAAACCAACAAACTTCGTCGTTTGTGTTTCGAACGTGGTATTGAGTACGTGGTGGTAAAAAATACCTTGATTGCTAAAGCACTCGAGGCCCTTGATACCGACTATTCCTCATTCGACGGAACCGTTTTGAAAGGATTCTCTGGGGTGTTGTTCCACCCTGAATCTGGAAAAGCTCCAGCCAAATTGTTGAAAGATTTCTTGAAAGAAAACAAGGAATCCTTGAAACTCAAAGGCGCCTCGATTGATGGTGGTTTGTACATCGGACACGATCAGTTGGACACATTGGAGAAAATCAAGTCCAAAGAGGAAGTCATCGGAGAGATCATCGGTCTACTCCAGTCTCCAGCAAAGAACGTTATCGGTGCTTTGCAGAGCGGTGGCCAAAACTTGGCGGGTATTCTCAAAACGCTTTCCGAAAAGGACGCAGCGTAATTTTTATTCCCCTAGTCAGGTGGGTTGCCTGATTAGACAACAACAATTTTTTCAATTAGTATTCACTTTTTAATTCAATAAAAAAATGGCGGATTTAAAAGCATTTGCTGAACAACTAGTAAACTTGACCGTTAAAGAAGTTAACGAGCTTGCTCAAATTTTGAAAGACGAGTATGGTATCGAGCCTGCCGCTGCTGGTGCTGTAATGGTAGCTGGTCCTGCTGCTGAAGTTGAGGCCGTTGCTGAGAAAACTTCTTTCGACGTAATCTTGAAATCAGGTGGTGCTAACAAACTTCAAGTTGTGAAGTTGGTGAAAGACCTAGCTGGTTTAGGTTTGAAAGAAGCTAAAGAACTAGTTGACGGTGCTCCAAAGCCAGTTAAAGAAGGTATTGCAAAAGACGAAGCAGAAGCTTTGAAAAAGCAATTAGAAGAAGCTGGTGCAGAAGTAGAATTGAAATAATTCTTCCTCGATCGCACAGATCTACAACCACCCCATATCCAACGATGTGGGGTGGTTTTGTTTTGAAATCAAGTCATTTCTCGCATTTGAGGCTTAAATAATTCCCCATCTACCCCCAAACAAGCCGTAAGATACCCTCCAGTTTGATAAATACTTTATTTTTCTGGTTAAATATCAGGTATTTAGCTGAAAATATCCTAACTTTGCGAGTTCGAATGCCTTTTGCCTAAAAAGCCATTCCCATTCCACGAATGTGCAATCCGAGACACAACTGTTTTTCGTAGGGCAGTTGCCAGAGGGGTTCACATATCTTCACTACGGCATTTTTCTTAACATTAAAACTTTTACAACCTTGAGTTTATCAGAAAACGGTAGAAAGAGCTTTGCCAGCGTACGTCCCGTTCTCGAATATCCTGATTTTTTGGATATTCAGCTGAAATCGTTTGAGGAATTTTTTCAGATTGACACTCCAGCCGAAAGCCGTCGGGCCGAAGGTCTGTATCAAGTGTTCATGGATAACTTCCCCATTTCAGATTCACGGGAGAATTACAAGTTGGAATTCGTGGATTACACCATCGATCCTCCGAAATATTCGGTGGATGAGAGTATCGACCGTGGATTGACCTATTCGGTGCCTTTGAAAGCGAAATTGAAATTGACGTGTAATGATGAAGACAACGAAGATTTCGAAACCATCGAGCAGGAAGTTTTTTTAGGAAATATACCTTACATGACAGAGCGGGGCTCTTTTGTGATCAATGGGGCTGAGCGTGTCATTGTTTCGCAATTGCACCGGTCACCTGGGGTTTTCTTTTCTATGAGCAAGCACACCAACGGAACTAAATTGTATTCCGCACGTGTGATTCCGATGAAAGGTTCTTGGATCGAGTTTTCGACCGATGTAAACAATATCATGTATGCGTACATTGACCGGAAAAAGAAATTCCCCGTCACGACGCTTCTTCGTGCTATTGGTTTTGGCTCAGACAAAGAAATTTTGAATCTATTCGAACTTTCCGAAGAGGTAGAAGCCAACCGCGAAAGTCTTCAAAAAATGGTGGGCCGTCGTTTGGCTGCTCGGGTTTTGAAGTCATGGACTGAAGACTTCGTGGATGAAGATACAGGTGAAGTAGTTTCCATCGACCGGAACGAGGTGATCTTGGAGCGTGACGAAGAAATTACCCAGGATTCCATCGAAATTATTTTAGATACAGAGCAAAAGTCGGTAATTGTCCACCGCGAAGATACCAATGTAGCTGAGTATAACATCATTTATACAACCCTACAAAAAGACACATCCAACTCAGAGAAGGAAGCTGTCGAGCAAATTTATCGTCAACTTCGTAACTCTGAAGCACCCGATGAAGCCACAGCCCGCGAAATTATTCAAGGCTTGTTCTTCTCCGATAAACGGTATGACCTCGGGGAGGTTGGCCGCTACCGGATCAACACCAAGTTGAACTTAGAAACGGATCTCGATAAGCGCGTCTTAACAACGGAGGATATCATTTCGATCGTTAAATACTTGATCGGTTTGATCAATGCCAAAGCCATGGTCGATGATATCGATCACTTGTCAAACCGTCGTGTTCGGACTGTAGGAGAGCAGCTTTCTAGCCAGTTTGGGGTAGGCTTAGCCCGGATGGCCCGGACGATCAAAGAGCGGATGAACGTTCGCGATAATGAAGACTTTAAGCCCGTTGACCTAATCAATGCTCGGACGTTGTCTTCCGTCATTAACTCGTTCTTCGGTACCAACCAGTTGTCTCAGTTTATGGATCAAACCAATCCATTGGCCGAGATCACTCACAAACGCCGGATGTCTGCCTTAGGGCCTGGAGGTCTTTCCCGCGAACGAGCTGGATTTGAGGTTCGTGACGTTCACTACACCCACTATGGTCGTTTGTGTACCATCGAAACTCCTGAAGGACCTAACATCGGTCTAATTTCCTCACTTTGTACGTTTGCCAAAATCAATTCCATGGGCTTCATCGAAACCCCGTATCTGGAAGTGAAAGATGGTAAGTTATCCGGTGAGATCATCTACTTGACCGCAGAAGAAGAAGACGGTAAAAACATTGCCATGGCCGTTCCGTTCGTGGATGAAAAGGGAGATTTTACCGTGGATTCTTTGAAGTGCCGATTTGAAGGTGACTTCCCGATGAAGAATCCAACAGAAATTGATTTCATGGATATTGCACCCAACCAGATTGTTTCGGTTGCTGCTTCTATGATTCCTTTCTTGGAGCATGATGATGCGAACCGGGCCTTGATGGGCTCGAACATGCAACGCCAAGCGGTTCCATTGTTGCGTCCCGAAGCTCCGGTAGTTGGAACAGGACTAGAAGGCCGGATTGCCAAAGACTCTCGTACCATGGTGGTTGCCGAAGGCGATGGTGTGATTGAATATGTTGATGCCAACAAAATTCAAGTACGGTACGATTGGACAGAGGATCAAATGTTGGTCAATTTCGAAACCAACTTGAAAACCTACAGTCTCATCAAATTCCGTCGGACCAACCAAGATACGTGCATCAACCTTCGTCCGATTGTATTAAAAGGACAGCGGGTAAAGAAAGGCCAAGTATTAGTGGAAGGATACGCCACCCAAGGTGGTGAATTGGCTCTTGGCCGTAACCTGCTCGTTGCATTCATGCCTTGGCAGGGATATAACTTTGAGGATGCGATTGTAATCAATGAGCGTGTGGTGCGTGAAGATATCTTTACTTCCATTCACATTGAAGAATTTGACCTGGAGGTACGTGATACCAAGCGTGGAGAAGAAGAGTTGACTGCCGAAATTCCGAACGTTTCTGAAGAAATGGTGAAGAATTTGGATGAAAACGGTATTGTCCGTGTGGGTACCCACATCAAAGAAGGAGATATCCTCATCGGAAAGATTACACCAAAAGGTGAATCGGATCCAACCCCAGAAGAAAAACTATTGCGTGCCATCTTTGGTGACAAAGCTGGTGATGTAAAAGATGCGTCCAAAAAAGCATCTCCTTCTTTGCGGGGCGTTGTGATTCAAACCAAACTTTTCTCGCGTCCTTCGAAAGAAGAGCGTGCTAAGCACAAGGAGGAAGTGAAGCGTTTGATGGCGAAGCACAGCAAGTCGATCTTAGCCCTCCGCGCTGAGATGATCAATAAGATGGTGGAATTATTGGATGGGAAGACATCACAAGGGGTGAAACATAAATTCTCCGGAAACGATGAACTGATTTCGAAAGGAATGAAATTCAATCGTTCCAACATCACCAACAACTTGTTCCCAGATAAAAACCCATACGTTGACGAAAGCACCTATAACGTACCTGAGGAGGCTAACCTGTTTGATGGTCTTTATTTAGAAGGTTGGACAGAGGACGCCCATACCAATGAGTTATTGGTGAAATTGGTGAAAAATTACCTTTCGAAGCGTAGTGAGTTGATTGGTATCTACAAGCGGGAACGTTTTGTACTTGAAGTAGGTGACGAATTGCCTGCAGGTATCGTAAAACTAGCCAAAGTATACATCGCGAAAAAGCGTAAGCTGAAAGTGGGTGATAAAATGGCGGGTCGTCACGGTAACAAAGGTATTGTCGCGAAAATCGTCCGGGAAGAGGATATGCCGTTCTTGGAAGATGGTACACCGATGGATATCGTATTGAACCCACTTGGGGTACCTTCTCGGATGAACATCGGACAGCTGTATGAAACCGTGCTTGGTTGGGCCGGTAAAAAATTGGGCCGGAAATACGCGACCCCAATTTTTGATGGTGCTTCAGCTGAGCAAGTTACGAGCGAATTACAAGACGCTGGTCTTCCAGAGTTTGGCCGTACACAACTTTATAATGGATTATCTGGTGAGCCTTTTGATCAAAAAGTAACCGTCGGGGTCATTTATATGTTGAAACTCGGTCACTTGGTCGACGATAAAATGCACGCCCGGTCTATCGGACCTTACTCGCTTATTACGCAGCAACCATTGGGTGGTAAAGCTCAATTTGGAGGTCAGCGTTTTGGAGAAATGGAGGTTTGGGCGTTGGAGGCCTTCGGAGCTTCTCACGTGCTTCGGGAAATCCTAACGGTGAAGTCGGATGACGTCATCGGTCGGGCCAAAGCGTATGAAGCCATTGTGAAAGGAGAGAACCTACCTAAGCCCAATATTCCTGAATCATTCAATGTATTGATTCATGAATTACGTGGTTTGGCATTGGAAATCACGATGGAATAACCCTCCATCGGTTGACGGGATTCGGGGGCGAAAGCCCCCACACAGCATTCTTTTTACTATTTGAAAATTCTTGGCAATGTCGTTAAAGAAAAACAAAAAATTAAGCAGCGACTTCAGTAGCATCACCATCAGTTTGGCTTCTCCTGAATCTATTCTGGATAGCTCTTTTGGCGAGGTGACGCAACCCGAGACCATCAACTACCGGACATACAAGCCGGAAATGGGTGGTTTATTCTGTGAGCGGATCTTCGGTCCGGTAAAAGACTGGGAGTGTCACTGCGGAAAATATAAGCGAATTCGCTACAAAGGCATCATCTGTGACCGATGCGGTGTCGAGGTAACCGAGAAAAAAGTACGTCGCGAGCGTATGGGCCACATCGAATTGGTGGTCCCTGTTGCTCACATTTGGTACTTCCGTAGTTTACCCAACAAAATTGGGTATCTTCTTGGTTTATCGACCAAAAAATTGGATCAGATCATCTACTACGAGCGGTATGTGGTCATCAACGCCGGGATCAAAAAAGAGGATAATATCTCGTACATGGACTTCCTAACCGAGGAAGAGTACCTCGATATTATCGACAAATTACCGCGTGAAAACCAAATGCTACCAGACGATGATCCCAACAAGTTCATCGCAAAAATGGGAGCCGAGGCCCTGGAAATGTTGCTCTCACGTTTGGATCTAGATACCTTATCCTACGAGCTACGCGACCAAGCCCATAAAGATAACGCGCAGCAACGCCGTGCGGAGGCCTTGAAGCGACTGAAAGTTGTGGAGGCCTTCCGCGATGCCAATACCCGGGTGTTGAATAAACCTGAGTGGATGGTGATCAAAATGGTGCCGGTTATTCCACCAGAACTTCGCCCGCTTGTTCCATTGGATGGAGGTCGTTTCGCCACGTCCGATTTGAATGATTTATACCGTCGGGTGATCATCCGGAATAACCGTTTGAAGCGTCTGTTGGAGATCAAAGCTCCGGAAGTAATCCTCCGTAACGAAAAACGGATGTTGCAGGAAGCTGTCGATTCCTTATTCGATAACTCTCGGAAAGTAAATGCCGTCCGTTCGGATGGAAATCGGGCCTTAAAATCCCTTTCTGATATGTTGAAAGGGAAGCAAGGACGTTTCCGCCAGAACCTATTAGGTAAGCGGGTTGACTATTCAGGTCGTTCGGTTATCGTCGTAGGTCCTGAATTGAAACTACACGAGTGTGGACTTCCAAAAGACATGGCGGCTGAATTATTCAAGCCGTTTATCATCCGGAAATTGATTGAGCGGGGTATTGTTAAAACCGTGAAGTCAGCCAAGAAGATTGTGGATCGCAAAGACGCAGTCATCTGGGATATTTTGGAAAACGTTTTGAAAGGCCATCCTGTCCTTCTAAACCGTGCCCCAACACTTCACCGTTTAGGTATCCAGGCCTTCCAGCCGAAATTGGTGGAAGGTAAGGCTATACAGCTTCATCCGTTGGTGTGTACTGCCTTTAACGCTGACTTTGACGGTGACCAGATGGCGGTGCACGTTCCGCTAGGCCACGAGGCTATCATGGAGGCGTCGGTATTGATGTTGGCTTCGCACAATATTCTAAACCCAGCCAACGGTGCCCCAATTACGGTTCCTTCTCAGGACATGGTACTTGGTTTGTATTATGTATCCAAAGGAAAACGGTCGACGCCAGAGGAACCTGTTGCCGGCGAGGGAAAAGTATTCTATTCGGCAGAAGAAGTCATCATCGCGTTGAACGAAGGTTCGATCTCCAAACATGCCTACATTAAGTGTAAGGTTAAAGTGAAGACGGAATCAGGAGAGTTGGAGGAACAATTGATTGAAACTGTTGCCGGACGTATTCTCTTCAATGAGTGTGTTCCAGAACAGGTGGGTTACATCAATAAGTTGTTGACGAAAAAAGAGTTGCAAAAAATTATTGGCCAGGTGTTCAAAGAGGTTTCTTTTGCCCGGACTGCGCAATTCTTGGATGACATCAAAACCTTAGGGTATCAGTCGGCCTTCAAAGGTGGACTATCCATTGGTTTGGGTGATATCATGATCCCTGAAGAAAAGGATGCCTTGATCGAAAAAGCTCGTCTGGAAGTAGAAGAAATCAAGAGCAATTACATGTTTGGTATCATTACCGAGCGGGAGCGTTACAACCAAACCATTGATGTTTGGACACGCGTAAACACGCGCTTGAGAGAAACCTTGCTTCGCCAGTTGGAAAACGATCGCCAAGGATTTAACCCAGTCTACATGATGATGCATTCAGGAGCCCGTGGTTCGCAAGAGCAGATTCGTCAGTTGGGTGGTATGCGGGGTCTAATGGCCAAGCCACAAAAGAACATCGCAGGATCGGTTGGTGAAATCATCGAAAACCCGATCTTATCGAACTTCAAAGAAGGTTTGGACGTATTGGAGTACTTTATCTCCACCCACGGTGCCCGGAAAGGTCTTGCCGATACCGCTTTGAAAACAGCCGATGCTGGGTACTTGACACGTCGTCTTCATGATGTAGCTCAAGATGTGGTGATCAATGAGGTGGATTGTGGAACTCTTCGTGGAATTCAAGTTTCTGCATTGAAAGAAAACGAAGATATCATTGAGCCATTATCTGAGCGGATCCTAGGCCGTACCTCCGTGTACGATATCATTGACCCGTTGACCAAAGAGTTGATCGTGGCTGCGGGTGAAGAAATCACAGAGGAAATTGCGTATCAAATTGATAATACAGCGATTGAAACGGTTGAAATTCGCTCGGCTCTCACCTGTGAAACCGAAGTGGGCATTTGTTCTAAATGTTACGGTCGTAACTTAGCTACCGGTCGCATGGTTGAGCAAGGTGAGGCGGTAGGTGTAATTGCCTCCCAATCCATCGGAGAGCCAGGTACACAGCTTACTCTACGTACATTCCACACGGGGGGTACAGCGATGAACGTTTCCGTTGAAGCCAAAATCAAGGCGAAATTTGCGGGTAAAACGAAATTCATCGATATTAAAACAGTTGATTCTGTTGATAAAGAAGGAGAGCCAATTCAAGTCGTAATTGGTCGTCGAGGTGAAGTTCAGATTTTGGATGATAGCAACCAAGTGTTGATTAGCAATATTATTCCATATGGTGCAACTTTGAAAGTAATGGATCAACAAGCCATTACCAAAGACGATGAAATCTGTAACTGGGATCAGTTCAACGCCGTTATCTTGTCTGAGTTTGACGGTACTGTTCAGTACGATAGTATCGAAGAAGGTGTTACCTACAAAGAAGAGGCCGATGAACAAACAGGCTTTAAAGATAAGGTAATCACCGATTCAAAAGACCGGACCAAGAACCCATCCATCATCATTCGTTCAAACAACGATGAAAAAGCGTATAACTTACCGGTTAGTGCGCGTGTGATGGTTGAAGATGGACAGTCGATCAAAGCAGGACAAGTCCTTGCCAAGATTCCACGGGCGATCAATATGAACCGAGATATTACCGGTGGTTTGCCGCGGGTAACCGAGCTCTTCGAAGCACGTAACCCATCCAATCCTGCCGTTGTTTCGGAAATTGATGGTGTTGTTTCCTTCGGTGCTATCAAACGGGGTAACCGGGAGATTATGGTCGAGGCAAAAGATGGTACCAAAATGAAATACATGGTATCGCTTTCTAAATTGATCTTGGTACAGGATGGTGACTTCGTTCGGGCAGGTGAACCCTTATCCGACGGTGCCATTACACCTTCTGACATCCTTCGGATCAAAGGACCAACCGCTGTACAAGAATATCTTGTAAACGAAACACAAGCTGTTTACCGCCAGCAAGGGGTGAAAATTTCTGACAAACATATTGAGGTGATCGTGCGTCAAATGATGCAGAAAGTCGAAATCTTGGATGCAGGGGACACATTATTCCTTGAAATGCAATCGGTAGATAAGTGGTCATTCCGAGTAGAAAATGATCGGATCTTGGATAAAAAAGTAGTCGAAGATGCGGGTGCCTCGGATAAATACAAACCAGGTCAAATCATCACCAATCGCGAGTTCAAAGAGGAAAATAGCCGCTTGAAGCGTGAGGACTTACCATTGATGCAAGTACGTGATGCCAAAGCAGCGGTTTCTCAACCGATCTTACAAGGTATTACCACCGCGTCTTTGGGTACCAAATCCTTCATTTCAGCTGCATCCTTCCAAGAGACCACCAAGGTGCTTTCAGAAGCCGCCGTACGTGGAAAACGCGATATGCTCGAAGGCTTAAAAGAGAACGTGATTGTTGGACACCTGATTCCAGCGGGAACAGGTCGCAAAGAGTATCAGTCCTACGTAGTTGGACCTAAAGGAGAACTCAAAGCGACATCCGAGAAGCAAATGATCGAAAATGCACCTTTCAGAAAGAAAGAGTACGTATAACGTCCAAATCTTCTTGCACATAAAAATAGGCCATCCAAACGGGTGGCCTATTTTGTTAGGGCGGTAGGTAAATGATAATTTTATCGGTATTTACTTATTTTTTATGTGTTTTCCTCGTACCTGATGGCTTGATGGATGCGCCATCATGTGGGTGCTTTTAGGCAAAAAAACAAAGAAGTGTAGGGATTACCTAATGTCTTTTGGATGCAAATGTTGAGAGGCCGTTGAGTTGAGGGAGCGAATGAGTAAAATGACGGTAGATCGACATCGAACCCTAAATTAATCAAGGATTTTGATGGTTCGGCTCTATTGAATTTCAAAAAAAGGCCCAAAAAGTAATGTACTTCTTGGGCCTTTTTAGGGAAAGGGTAATCGGCTTAGATCAGGACACTTGCATCCATCATTTCGCGTACTGCCTGGGCAATTCCGGTGGGGTCAAAGCCACATTCTCGGTGCAATTCAATTTGTTCACCATGTTCAACATAGCGGTCGGGTATTCCAAGTCGTTTGACTTGAGCAGCGTATCCGTGGTCGGCCATGAATTCAAGCACAGCACTTCCCATGCCACCTTGAACACATCCATCCTCCACGGTGATAACACGTTTGAATCGACTGAAAACCTCATGCAGCATTTCTTCGTCCAATGGCTTGACAAATCGAATGTCGTAATGAGCAATCGATTTATCTGTGAGGGCCGTTAAGGCTTCCGTTACGTAGTTTCCGACATGTCCGAGGGAGAGAATGGCTAAATCGTCACCATCTTGAATTTTCCGGCCTTTACCGATTTCCAATGCTTCAAAAGGTGTCCGCCAATCGACCATCACTCCATTACCCCTTGGGTACCGGATGGTGGCAGCTTGCTTGGACTTTTGGAAGGAGGGAAGTTGGAACGTGTACATCAAGTTCCGAAGTTCTTGTTCATTCATTGGAGCGGCTACCACCATATTGGGAATGCAACGCATGTAGGCCACGTCGTATGCTCCGTGATGGGTGGGTCCATCGGCACCTGCAAATCCTGCACGATCTAGGCAGAAGATTACAGGGAGGTCTTGCATACAAACATCATGAATGACTTGATCATAGGCACGTTGCATGAAAGTGGAATAGATATTGCAATAGACAGCCAGACCTCGGGTAGCCATACCGGCTGAGAATGTAACGGCATGTTGTTCAGCAATTCCTACATCGAATGCTCGCTCTGGCATGGCTTTCATGAGAATGTTCATCGAGGAGCCCGACGGCATCGCAGGGGTTACACCTACAACGTCTTGATTTAGCTGAGCTAGTTCCACCAAGGTATGTCCAAATACATCTTGGTATTTAGGGGGAGTTGGACCGTTGGATGGACTTTTCTTAATTTCACCTGTTACTTTATCGAATAAACCGGGTGCGTGCCACTTGGTTTGGTCTTTTTCAGCAGGTGCATAGCCTTTGCCTTTTTTGGTCAGAATGTGAAGGATTTTAGGACCTGGGATGTCTTTCAAATCATTTAATACGTGCACTAGATGATCAATATCATGACCATCAATAGGACCAAAATAACGTAAGTGTAGCGCTTCAAAGAAATTGGAATTGGATAAAAGGGCACCCTTCAAAGCGTTTTCGACTTTGGCTACCACCTCACGAGCACTTTTACCAAAGGTGCTCATTTTACCTAAGAGGTTCCACACGTCATCCTTGACCTTATTGTATGTATGTGATGTGGTGATGTCGGTCAAATATTCTTTTAAGGCACCTACATTGGGATCGATGGACATGCAATTGTCGTTCAAGACAATCAGTAAATTAGCATCTTTGAGGGAACCTGCGTGATTCATACCTTCGAAAGCTAAACCGGCGGTTAAGGCACCATCCCCAATGACGGCAATGTGTTGTCTGGATTTTTCCTGATGATGCAGGGAGCCAATTGCCATACCCAGAGCAGCTGATATTGAGGTTGACGAGTGGCCAACGCCAAAGGCATCATAAGGACTTTCTTTTCTTTTGGGAAAACCTGATAAACCACCGTATACCCGATTCGTATGGAATTGGTCACGGCGCCCTGTCAATATTTTATGTCCATAAGCTTGATGACCCACATCCCAAATGAGTTGATCGTCCGGGGTATTGAATACATAATGCAAGGCTACGGTTAGTTCCACTACCCCCAAGCTAGAGGCAAAATGACCACCATGTAGCGACACTGTATCAATAATATATTGTCTTAATTGATCGCATAGAGCGGGAAGTTGCTCATTGGAAAGCTTTTTCAGATCTTCGGGAAAATGAATATCACGAAGAAGATCACCAGGAGTAATGAGCGATTGCGACATACGTAGATTTTAGTTTGTCCTAAGTAAACATCTTAGGGTTTAAATTGTTTCCTTGTATTTTACAGGGATTTGTGATATATACGTAAAAGGATGGGAAGCTAGCTAAAAAGCAGATAAACTCACCCATTAATCTTTTCTTTGACTTGCGAGATAAAGCTTATGTTTTTCGTCTTTGGAAAGACTTTCATAACCTGACTTACTTATTTTATCCAGTATGGAATCTACTTCATCTTGATCAGGAAAAGGAGATTTTTCATTGAATAGACTGTTGATTCGGCGATTTGAAACGAATGATTTTTCGGTTTTTCGGGTAGCAGGTTTTCGCTTGAATACACGTAAAAATGCATGAAAGGGATAGGCGAGATCGATGCCACGTTTAAGGAGGCTAACATACCCGAATCCAACTAACGCTCCACCTGCATGTGAAAGTCCCGAGCTGGCATCCAAAAAAGAAAATAAAAGCGCTGCCCAAGCTAAGTATTTAAGTTTTACGGCAAATCGTTGGAAAAAGAAAAACTCGTAGTCAGGAATCAAGGTGGCGGCGGCAAACATGACCGCATAAATGGCAGCGGACGATCCGATAAGGCGGGGTTGTACTTGTCCTATATCGTTGTATTGAAGCAAGTTATAAACAGATAGGTACAAAACACCGCTAATGATTCCACCTAGGAAATAAATGGATTTAAATTTTCCGACCCCGATGAAATCTTGCAGCAGAGTCCCGAACCAGTATAAGGCAATGAGATTGAACAGGATGTGAAATACCCCAGTATGAACAAACATGTAGGACACCAAAGTCCAGGGCTTCAAAATAAAATCATGGATGGGAGCTGAAAGTTCCAGCCACCGAAGCATGTAAGCATAGCTGGCTTGTCCATCATCAGAGAAGGAAGCCAGTAGGCGAAAGAAGAATAAGAAGGCAAATACCAATACATTCACCAGGATGATTTGGGTCACGGCCTGTGATTTATTGGAGAAAATACCTTTCATTTCATCGAATACATTACGCATGCGCGAATAGATTTATCGGTATAAATCCCTTTTTTTGAATCCAAAAAATTGCAATAGGATGAATCCAGCAATCAACCCCCCGACATGAGCAAAGTGGGCAACACCAGATTGGGTTTGTGTGGACCCCAAATATAACTCATACAAACCATAAAACGTTACAAAGTATTTTGCTTTTATTGGAAAAGGGATGAAGAGCAAATAGAGTTCAATATTTGGGAAAAGCATTCCAAAGGCAATTAATAGCCCAAAAACGGCACCTGAGGCACCAATCATTGGTGTACTGGCCATGTACCAATAGGGTTCGGAGTCGACCCCTAGTGTTTGCATTTCGAGGGAATTGATCCCGGCGTACAGCAGGGCGGCGCCGATTCCGGTAAAGAGATAATATTGAAGAAAACGTTGGGATCCCATGTAGTATTCAATATTGGAACCAAAAATAAAGAGGGCGAACATGTTTCCAAGAAGGTGAGAAAACCCGCCATGAAAGAACATGTAGGTTAATGGTTGCCAGATTTTAAAATTAGGATTTAATAAGTCCTCATTTCCAATCAAGATCGGGTTGAAAAAGGCGAAGGTTTGTAGCCAGAAATCTTCCGATAGGATAGAAGTCAGGAAAAATAAGCCGATATTCAAAATCAGCAAGCGTTTTACATTTAATGCGAGGGAATACATCATGATATTATAGGCCCTGGATGAGGGCAATTAATCGATTCGCTTCAACCATCGAGACGATGGGTTCGCCACCAGGTGTATAATTGGGTACGGGCGTTTCGAAAAGTTGATGAACAAGTAAATTTATTTCGATCGGCGACAAAGGTCCAATGTATTTGTGGGAGGATCGTCGAGCGAAGGATCGAGCTAAGTTCTCCCATTGATCTAAACGAAGAGTTGCCTCGTTTTCTTTGAACTGATGGATTAAACCTTCAAAAATTTCGGCCTCATTTTCCTCCTTTACTTCAGGGGGGACACCATTTAGCTTAACGGTGTAAGGACCAAACTCTTCAAAATCAAAACCGAGTGCACCGAGCATTTCTTGGAATTCAAAGGCAAAAGTAAAGTCGGCTGGCTGAAGAGTCAGTACTTTGGGAAACAACAATTGCTGGGAGGTACCTTGGTGGTTTTTTAGGCTTGCGTAATATTTTTCGTACAAAATTCGTTCGTAGGCACCTCGTTGATGGACTAGCAATAGGCCGCTTTTAAGAGGAACAGCAATGATTTGGTTTTGTATTTGAAAACCTTGAATGTGGTCGAGCTCAGAGAGTTCAATTTGGCCAGCAGGCCGCTGATTGGCTTTGGAGCCAAGGGTCACAGGCGCTGATGGGTCGGGAAGGCCTTCAAACAAGGCTTCCCATCCATCGGGACGATTGGACTTCGAGGGAAATTGAACGGAAGAAGGACCTCGGGTTTCAAAGGAATCCATGGAGGCACGAGACGGAAGGGTTTGAAACGACGTTTCTGGACCCGAGGTAGTCAAATTACCAAAATTGATATCCGATTCGAAATCCAACGAAGGAGAAAGATTGTATACCCCAAGTGCTTGCCGGACTGCCGAGCGAATGATGGCGTAAATGGCTTTTTCATCATCAAATTTAACTTCCGTTTTGGTTGGATGGATGTTAATGTCGATATGCGAAGGGTCAATTTCGATAAAAAGCACGTAAAAAGGGGAAGCACCCTCCGGTATCGTCGACTCGTACGCACTCACCACAGCGTGGTGTAAGTAACCATGCCGGATGTAGCGATTATTGACAAAAAAGAATTGTTCTCCCCGAGTCTTTTTGGCAGATTCCGGCTTTCCCACATAGCCCTTCACCGATACAAAGGGTGTTTCTTCTTGGCATTTGGCTAATTGTTCTCGGTAATTTTTACCAAAGATATCCACAATTCGTTTGCTGAGTTTGCCAGCAGGAAGAACAAATATTTCGTGTTCATTATGATGCAAAGAAAATTGAACTTCTGGGTGGGCAAGTGCTATCCTTTGGAATTCATCTAGGATATGTTTCATTTCCACCGCATTTGTCTTTAAGAAGTTGCGTCGCGCTGGAACATTAAAAAACAAGTTTTTAACCGAGATGGATGTGCCGGTTCGAGTGGCGATGGGTTCTTGTTCTTTCACTTGAGACCCTTCGATCCGAATGAACGTCCCCATTTCGTCGAAGGACCGAGCCGACTTTAGTTCCACTTGGGCGACGGCTGCGATGGACGCAAGGGCTTCTCCACGGAAACCCATGGTTCGGATCGAAAACAAATCCTCAGATTTGCTGATTTTTGAGGTGGCGTGCCGCTCAAAACTCATTCGTGCATCGGTGGGAGACATGCCAATGCCATCGTCGATGACTTGAATGAGGGTTCTCCCGGCATCTTTGACGATCAATTGAATGTAGGTACTTTGGGCATCAATGGCATTTTCCAATAATTCCTTCACTACCGAGGCAGGCCTTTGAACCACCTCACCGGCGGCAATTTGATTGGCGATGGCATCGGATAGCAAGTGAATGATATCATGCATGGAACGGTCAGTTTGATTGGCTAAAGGCGCTTTTAACAAGGAAAACGTGCTTTAAATTTACAAAAAATCCCCGATTTTTGTTCAAGATTCTCCGTGTATTCCCGCCAATTCAAATAATTCTCGTATCCGTGGGCTGTCTGAGAATGAAATTTGGAGTATTTTGGCATCCTCATCGGATTCATCAGTCCATTTCCAGTCCTCGGCAATTGCCTCTAGTAGATCGAGAATGGTGAAGATTTTTTGTTGATTTCGCTCTTTTTGAAGCCAGTATTCTGAGTTAGAAATGTGGATATGGATTGATCTATCGGGTAACCAGCTTAGGTCGCTGAGCAGATCATCAACTTCCTCGAGGGTAAATCCAAAGTCGTCTGGGTATTCAACTAATTCAGCGAGGTGGCCATAAAAGTCGCGTAACGTAGTACATTGATCACCTTGAAGGATGCGCGCAGAACTAGGAGGTAAGCCGATAGAGAGAGAGCCCATGGGAATAAAAAGATTAATCTAAAGTTAATGGATCAAAGATACAAAAGACAAAGCATATGAATGTCGATGCGCAATTGAAAGCCTGGGTGGAGGATCTTTATTTCATCACAGAAACCGATGAACCGTGGGAAATGATGTATTTATCGCCCGAATCCTGTGATGTTTCCTATTGGATCGCTCGCGGTTACCAGGAAATTGATTGGGCGTTGTTTTGGAAGCCCTTGACCGAGGAGCAGGATTGGTATGAGGAGGTGGAAAAAACACAGGCGGAGCGTTATCGGACGTGGGTAGTTGGTCTTGAGGAGAACTCGGCGGAATGGTTTGTTGTTCGAAAGGGGGACATTCAAAAGGAGTGGATGGTGGTTTTTCAACTTCTGAATGGCCAAGTTATAGGATGTAGGACCCAGGGAATTGAAACGTGAGAAGACTATTTAGTGCCGTTTTGGGCGGTTGGTTGCTTGTAGGATGTGCCGTTGAAATGCCCATACCCCAAGCAGAGGAAGCCATTTTTAATAATCCATTACAAGCAGGAGAAAAGGAGTCCGCCTATCTTTTACGAAAGTCGAGTTATACCGTGACCTATCATGCGGGATTGCGTCGAGCCATTTCTGCCTCGTGGATTTTACGCAAACAGGACATAGGATCTGCGGAAAGGCAGAACCAATTTCGGCCTGATCTCACACTTCCGGAAGGTTGGACAATTGTCCGGACGAGTGACTACACGGGTTCAGGCATGGATCGTGGTCATTTGTGTCCATCGGCGGATCGAACGGCAACCGAGGAGATCAATCAAGAAACCTTTTTAATGACCAACATAGTACCCCAGTCACCGCAGTTGAATCGGGGAGCTTGGGCTAATCTGGAGGAATATGCTCGCGATTTAGCACGGGCAGGTTATGTAGTGCATCAATGGGTTGGAGTTTACGGTGAAGGGGGTGAGGGAAGTCAGGGAACGAAAAAAACGATAGGCCCCGGAATTCAAGTTCCTGGACGGCTTTTCAAGATGATTTGGGCGATTCCTGAGGGGGAAAACTGGGCTTCTGTCCGGGCCGTCCGTTTGGTGGCTGATTTTCCTAACGCAGATAGTCGGGTGAGCGGGTATGACTGGGTTCGGTATTTAACGAGCTGGGAAGAGTTATCCAAACGGTGGAATTTTGGCCGCTTGGGAGAGGGGTTGGACTCTCGATTTCTGAACTATTGGAATGGAGATTGGTGGGACTACCGGCAGTCACCCGTTCGGGTAGTTACGCCTTGTGAGACGTATCAAGGAAAAGTTCTGTTTTTAGGTCCAGAGGGAGGGTGTTTTTATCGAGCTGAAGGAGGACGTAAAGTGTATGTGGAGGCAAGTCGTTGCCAGTGTGAAACTTCCCTATAATTTTGCAGGTGAACCTATTGTTTTTTAGTTCTTTATGCCTAACTTTGCAGCCCCAAAGAATGAACTTTTGGCCGCCCGTGCCAAAAGAGTTGATAATCAAGTTGGTGTAAAATTGTAATTCCGAACAATTTTATTGGGTCAGATTGGCTCCATCATCTTTAAAGTAGATTTGGCAGGCTGTGGTTGTTGGTTGGGGAGCGGCCATTGGTGATGTCAGAAGCAAAGTTTTCACTTTCTTAACATTTGAATCATTGTGGATCAATTAAGTTACAAAACAATTTCGGCCAACAGAGGCACGATTGAAAAGGAGTGGGTTGTTATTGATGCGACGGACAAGGTATTGGGTCGTTTATCGAGCCAGATTGTCAACATCCTTCGTGGAAAGCATAAGCCTTCCTTTACGCCGAATGCCGATTGTGGTGATAATGTTATCATCATCAATGCGGAGAAGATCCGTTTAACGGGCAAAAAGATGACGGACAAGCAGTATGTACGTCACACAGGGTATCCAGGTGGACAGCGTTTTGCTACTCCCCGGATTTTGATGGCCAAAGATCCTCGTCGGGTATTGGAGATTGCAATCAAAGGTATGTTGCCGAAAAGCCGTTTAGGTAGCCGTCAGTTTACCAACTTGTATGTGTACGCTGGATCTGAGCATCCGCATGCGGCACAGCAACCCAAGACGATTGAGTTGTCTTGATAAATCATCTCATTTTTCCATTGCTTTAATTCGTTTACAATATTATGCAAGTTATCAACGCATTAGGTAGAAGAAAGACAGCCGTCGCGCGTATCTATATGAAGCCCGGAAACGGAGATGTGACGATCAACGGCCGGACCCTAGTGGAATATTTCCCTACCGAAGTACTTCAAATCATTTTGAACCAACCGTTCACCATTTCCGAGAATTTGGGCAAGTTTGATGTCAAAGTCAATGTCCGCGGCGGTGGTATCGCCGGTCAAGCGGAAGCAATCCGGATGGCTATTTCTCGGGCATTGTGTGAGTCCGATGAGACGAACCGTCCTGTATTGAAGAAAGAAGGATTCTTAACACGTGATTCACGTATGGTTGAGCGTAAGAAATACGGTCGCGCCAAAGCACGTAAGAGATTCCAGTTCTCAAAACGTTAATTTTCCGAGGTTCAGGTGGCTCTATTCAGCCGCCTGAATTTCTTTATATGGTCCAGACAGTACTTAATCGTTGCCGATGTATTGTGCTGCCTATTTTTTCATCTATTATTAAAACAATTCAATGGCACAAATTCAGTACAAAGACCTCCTAGATGCCGGGGTACACTTTGGTCACTTGACCCGGAAATGGGATCCACGCATGGCTCCTTACATCTTCATGGAGAAGAATGGCATCCACATCATCGATTTGAATAAAACGTTGGTGAGCTTGGAGCAAGCGCAGAACTACGCGAAAAGCATCTCGCGCTCTGGCCGTAAAATCATGTTTGTTGCAACGAAGAAACAAGCTCAAGAAATTGTTTCTGAAGAAGCAAAACGTTTGAAAATGCCTTTCGTAACCGAGCGTTGGTTAGGAGGTATGTTGACCAACTTCGCGACGATCAAAAAATCGTTGAAGAAATTGAACAACATCGAGCGTATGTTGAAAGACGAAAACACAGCGGGCAACCTTGCCAAGCGTGAGTTGTTGATGCTCGAGCGTGACCGTGTAAAATTAGAGCGTTTGTTAGGTGGCGTAGCAGATCTAGCTAAATTACCTGCCGCTTTATTTGTAGTCGATATTAAGCGTGAGCATTTGGCAATAGCAGAAGCAAAACGTTTGGGTATTCCGGTAATCGCTATGTGTGATACCAACTCAAATCCTGAAGCTGTCGACTTCCCAATTCCTGCCAACGACGATGCCTACAAATCTGTTGAATTGGTTACCTTGGCGATCGGCCGGGCAATCGAAGAAGGTTTGATGGAACGTAAGTCTGACAAAGAATCAGAAGAGATGCAAAAAGCTGAAGACGCGAAACGCGCTGCCGACAAAGGTACTGCCGTAGAAGAAGCTCCAGCTGCTGACGCTGAAAACTAATTGTATCGGAGGGCTTTGCAGCCATCGATCATGTATGCAGCCCGAAGCCTTGCTTTGGGCTGTTTATTTTGAACATTTTTTTTACACTTTTAATACGATAAAAAATGACTATTACAGCTGCAGACGTAAACAAACTACGTCAACAGACAGGAGCCGGTATGATGGACTGTAAAAAAGCCCTTACCGAAGCTGAAGGTGATTTTGAAAAAGCAGTCGAGATTCTTCGTAAGGCTGGCCAAAAAGTGGCAGCTAAGCGGGCAGATAATGAGACGTCTGAAGGCGTTATTTTAGTACATACTAACGAAGCTGGAAGCGTAGCTAAGGTTTTGGCAATCGCTTGTGAAACTGAGCCAGTTTCCAAAGTAGAAAGCTTCCGGACTTTGGCCGATGCTGTTTTGGCAGTTGCTGTAGCTCAAGATGTGAAGTCGTCAGAAGAATTATTAGCCGCTTCCATGGACAATGGCCAGTCGGTAGCTGAAAACATCACAGAGTTAGTTGGTAAAATCGGTGAGAAAATCGTAATCGCTTCATTCTTCCATGTTGAAGGAGAACGCGTAGCCACCTATATCCACAGCAACGCGAAAGCGGCAGGTGTTGTTTCTTTCGGAAATGTACAAGGAATTGACGTTTCTGAAGTAGGAAAGGACATCGGTATGCAGATCGTGTCCATGAAACCAGTTGGTTTGGACAAAGACGACGTGGACCCTGCTGTCGTTCAAAAAGAAATCGAAATTGGAATGGAAGTGGCTCGCCAAGAAGGTAAGCCAGAAGCCATGTTGGAGAAAATCGCCATGGGTAAATTGGGTAAATTCTACAAAGAAAATACCTTATTGAACCAAGAGTTTGTAAAAGATAACTCCTTGACCATCGCTCAATTGTTGGAGAAAACGCAGAAAGGTTTGACCATCAATTCCTTCAAGCGGGTTGTGATTGGATAATTTATCTTCATCCTTTTTGAAGCGATAAATCACTACGGGCCACGAAAAATCGTGGCCCGTAGTGATTTAACCCAAGGGTAATTTAAAAATCGCCTTCTTCGGATTCTTCTACTCTCCGATTTTGTATTAAAAAATGCAGCCAAACTCCAAATTCCAAGAAAAATAGACTGGAGAACAAACCAATAATCCAAGATCTTGGAGCTTTGAAAAAGATATCGCAGGCAATGATGATGGTTATAAATGACCAGAACAGAATGCCCAGCAATGCGGGTTTCACCCACGGCTTTGGGCGATTTATTATGCCGTAAAGACCCCAAAGACTAAGTATTTGAGATGTGATGAAAAGGGTTATTTTGAAAGTATTTCCGTGAACCCATTCCCTTTCGACCCAACCCCACTTCGCAAACATTTTGGTCAGAAACAAGACCAAAAATAGATAATATACCACTTTAAATAGCCAAGAAAACATTTTTCAATGTGCTTAGATTGTTTTTGACTTCTTGTCATCAAGATTTTTTGTTGATTCGGATGTGGCTGTAGATCACGCCGAATAGCAAGGTGCCGAACCCTAATCCTCCGATGATACCTGCGACGCTGTTTCTTTTCTCTAAAGTGTCATGTCGGCAGATCAATTGAAAACCACTCCAAATGACGATTATCCATAGCCAATATGTTTTTCGTAGGAGCTGAAATAGGCTTTTAGCTATTTGTTGAAACATTTGTTTTGGTTATTTGAAGAAGCAAGCAAGAATTTTCTTTGAAAAAAAACAAATTAATTAGATTAAATATATTAAAAAAATGATTTTGATAGCATAGAATAATAAAATTTGAGATTAAGTAAATTCGAATAGAGTCAATACAATACTAAATATTCAAGTTTTTAATTCTCTTATAATGGAGTAGAATTATGAATTTATATGTCTTAGTTACTTCTGTTTGGCACCTACGGTGCCTTTTCCTCTAATCTAGCCCATAAGGGGGGGGATCGGCACAAACTTTCTCCATCTCGGCGGTCTGGCCTATCTCATGATATGCTTTAGTGGCCTAACGGACCAGTTTGCGCCGACGGGGTAACTAACTTCTTACGGATTCCTACATCTCAATTCCAAACAGATTGCCCCTATGGGCCATGAGTTTCGTACGGCTGAGGATTTAGTTGCTTATGCTAATCATCGGATGTACCGCTTAACGAAACGAAATTGAATTTTGAATTTCGTTTCCTGTTGCCTTGTTGCATCAGGGCAATTTGTTTAAAACAAGGGTGTTGGAGATTCCGCATGCATGACAGAGGCATAGCATTGCTTTGTATACTAGGAAAATCGGGGAATGGGGTCTTTCTAACGAGGAGATTATTCTTTTTGACAGTATATTTTAGCGATACGCCGCCATCAATGCTGTAGCTTAAAAATATTCAGGGGATCGGGGCTATGCTGGAGGAGTTTTTCGAGGATTTGGAGATCAATCTCATTGGGCTGACGAGCATGGCCTTGATGGAATGTATCCCAAGCCTTTTGAAGATCCCCACTGTATAAATGAGCGGAGGCTAATTTCATATAGCCAAAAACAAATTCGGGGTGTTCTTGCACGGTTTTTTCTAAAATACTACGGGCTTCGAGCAATCCATTCACCTCCCCATCAGCTTGGAACTTCTCCATCAGCAGGGTGGCAAGATCAGTTTGCAGGGTTTGGTGGTGTGGTAATAATTGAGCGGCTTTTCGAAGCGACTGGATAGCACCGGGTAAGTTGGCACTTTGAAATTCGATTACACCGAGTCCCCACCAGGCATCGGCATTGTGAGCATCGAGCATCCAGGCAAGGTTGAATCGTTGGGTCGCCATGGCCCGCTGACCTTCTGAGAGGTAATCCCAACCCATTTGACTAAAGAAGTGGCTGGCTTCTGCCCGATTGCCGAATGTCTTTTCGCAGGACGAAATAAAGTGTAGATCTTCAACTTGTCGTTCCAAAGATTTGGGTTTGTATCCAAAATACGGAACATAATCTATTTCGTGGAAGCGTTCCTCTGGTACTTTACGTGCGGAAAGCTCTTGAACCGAATAGGTCGTTTTGGCGCTCCATAGGATTTCCATCTGTCCAAGTGCCACGGCAGGTGCTTGAAGCAAGGAGAGTGAAACCCAAAAGAAACGAGAGCCAAATAGCATATTCTAGAGGAAAGTGGTTCTTTTCTAATATAACGTAATTAATTTCGCAAAAAGTATTCCAAACTACGAAAAACTGATGCTATGTTCCCAAGATTTTCGCATGAATTTTTTATGAATCAAGCACTGCGATTAGCCCAACAAGCGGCCGACCAAGGCGAAGTGCCGGTGGGTGCGTTGGTTGTGACAGAACGGGGACAGATTATTGGCAAAGGGTATAATCAGACGGAGCGACTTGGAGACGTCACGGCTCATGCCGAGATGTTGGCCCTAACGGCCGCTACGCAGACATTGGGGGGGAAATATTTAACAGATTGTACATTGTATGTAACGCTAGAGCCTTGCATTATGTGTGCAGGTGCCTTGGCTTGGGCCCAGCTGGATCGCCTCGTATTTGGGGCCTCTGAGCCCAAACGTGGCTTTACTCGATTTCAACCTAGTCTTCTTCATCCCAAAACCCAAATTGTGTCAGGAATCTTGGATCGAGAGGCTGAACAATTATTAAAGTCATTTTTTAAAGAAAAAAGATCAAAATAATCAAGGTTCATGCCTCCAAGCGAACATTCTTGGACGGGCTTGTGTTATTTTGACAACACATGGGATTTCCCCAAATTCTTACGAACTTAATACACAATACATTATGGCTTTTACGCTGGATCCATTACCGTACGCAAACGATGCGTTAGAACCTCATTTTGATGCCTTAACTATGGAAATTCACCATGATCGGCATCATAATGCGTATGTTACTAATTTGAACAATGCCATTGCAGGAACTGACCTAGAAAATATGGCATTGACCGACATCTTGGCCAATATCAGTAAATACCCAGCAGCCGTACGGAATAACGGTGGTGGCCATTTTAACCACGATTTGTTTTGGAATATTTTATCTCCCACTGGTGGCGGAGCCCCAACAGGTGCCTTAGCCGACGCAATTAATGCTGCTTTTGGTTCTTTTGATGAGTTCAAAGCTGCATTTAAAAATGCGGCGATGACGCGTTTTGGGTCAGGCTGGGCTTGGTTATGTCTGAAAGCGGATGGTACTCTTTGTGTGTGTTCAACTCCAAATCAGGACAACCCTCTAATGGACGTAGCTGAGTGTCCGGGAACTCCTTTACTAGGTTTGGATGTGTGGGAGCATGCCTACTATTTAAAATTCCAAAATAAGCGCCCTGATTTTGTTGACACCTTCTGGAATGTTGTCAATTGGAATGCTGTTGCAGAACGTTTTGACGCGGCAAAATAAGATCAAAATCCACATATGTAAAGAGGCTACCTGATAGGGTAGCCTCTTTGTATTTTAGGGTTTTTGCACCCCATCGATCAAGAAAGGAGTTTTTCCATCTGTCACGATCACTTTGGTATTTGGAGATTTGGCTAATTCCTGAAAAGCTTCGATACTTCGAATCATAATAATTTCAGGAGTTAAGCCTTCGGCGAGAATCTTTTGGGCATCTCGAACCCCTTTGGCTTCAATAATCCGGCGTTCGGCATCGAGGGTGGTTTGTTTCAGGATAAATTCCATTCGCATGGCGTCTTGTTCTGCCTGTAGTTTTTGCTCAATGGAACTAGCCAATCCTGCGGGCAACTGAATGCTCTTCATCAGGACCCCCTCAATTATTATCCCTTGGGGAGTAAGCGACTCACTCATTTTTTGCTGAATGGCAGCCTCAATTTCGGCCCGCATACCTGAGTGCATGTCCTTTGCAAAGAACTTTGCACATACATCGGACGCGGCAGAGCGGAAAACATTGGCGATCAAAGGTTCGTACTGCAAACCGAGTGTTTGAATTACCTGTGGTACTTTATCCTGGTTCAATCGAAATAAAATCGATATTTGAGAAACCACACTTAGGCCCTCTTTTGAGGGGAGCGACATAGACAATTCCATGTTGTTGGTACGGACGGATGCTTTCACTACCCGACCAAAAAAAGGCATAAAACCAACCACACCTGGAGGATGGATTTCGTTCGACAAAACGCCTAAATTCTGCTTAATACCTACTTCACCGGGTCGAATGACGGCACAGCTAGTCAACCCACCGACTAAAAGTGTACCTAAGATTATCTTTTTCATAGAGTTTACTTTTTTTCAATAACGTTAAAATTATCCAGTGGTATATATAGCCTAAATTGATTTGATCTATAAAGTGTCCTTTTTTATGCTCATGAATTTCCTGTACTTTTGACCCTCATTTATGTTGAGAGTTACCGCATGTGGCATAGAATTTCAAGTTGGCGAATCGGCCAAATTCCTGGGGCATATATTATTTGGATGATTGTGGCTTGTTTGGGGACGATCGGAAAAGTGGTAAGCGGACCTCAGTCATACAACAATTTCCTCATCTTCCGGGGTGTATTTTGGCATACTTTGGCTGAAAAGTCGCTGTACCTGGAGTATCCTTTGGAGTATTTCGATACGAATTTGTATGGTCCGGTATTTGGTGTGGTCATTGCCCCGTTGGCGCTCCTGCCCACTCCGATTGGATGTTTATTCTGGGGCATCCTCAATGCTGGAATTTTACTCTATTCAATTCATCGTTTACCGATCACAGAACCTCAAAAGATTGGGATTTTGCTGATTGGTCTTGTTGAAATGTTGACCTCGATTCAAAATCTACAATTTAATCCTATGCTAACCTCTTGGATTCTATTGGCCTATGTTTTGACGCGCGACGGTAAAGAGAAATGGGCAGCCTTATTTGTCGCGCTGGGATTTATGGTCAAGATTTATGGGGTGATCGCATTGGTTTGCTGGTTTTTTTCTAAAAGGCGCTTGGTGTTTGGTGGTTGGTTTATCATTTGGTTGGCGGTGTTATTTGTGATCCCGATGGTTTTGTCGTCCCCTGAATTTGTGTGGGATTCGTATGGTGAATGGATGGCTCGGTTGGCTTCAAAAAATGAAAAAAACCGAAATGCATTGGCCAATGCATTTATGCAGGATATATCTGTACAGGGCATGATTCGCCGAATTAGTGGGTACACATTTTGGGATGGTTGGGTACTTTTACCTGCGGCTAGTGTGTATGCTACTGCATTCTTTTTGAATTCAAAACGTTGGATTCACAAGGAGTTTCAGCAGCGTTTTCTTGCATTTTTATTGCTTGGTGTCGTGTTATTCAGTACCTCAGCCGAGAGTGCCACGTACGTAATTGCGGTCGTGGGGGTAGGATGGTGGTATATGTTGGAGACAGGCCCAAGACCTTCGTGGCAAGTTTTTTTATTACTTTTTGTCTTATTATTAACTAGCTTTTCGCCCACTGATGTATTCCCACGTGTGGTGCGAGAAGAATGGATCAAGCCCTTTTCCTTAAAAGCACTTCCTTGTTTTCTGGTTTGGTTGGTGATGGTATGGCAATTTATTATCTGGTCAAAAACTCCGCAAGATTTACAGGAATAAATTTGAAATACTTTGGTAATCTCAAATTCCTATTTACATTTGTGACATGATTTTAGCATTCAATTTTTCCCAAGGTTGGTGGTGGCGTTCTCCTCAATAGAGTTGAACAGTTATTTCATGCCTTGCGTATAAAATATTGCCAACGGCTTGCTGTTCAACACCAGCAAGCCGTTTTTTTTTGATTTTAGACCCATTACCTATGTTCACGATTTCGACCCGAAGTAAACGACTGCTTGCCGATACTCTAACCCCCGTGGGGATTTTTATGCGGCTTCGAAAGCAATTCCCACATTCCATGATCTTGGAAAGTGCCGACTACCACACCATGCAGAACAGTTTTTCTTATATTGCATGTGATGAAGTTGCCTCCATTGAAATCAATGAGAATCGTGTAAAGCAAGTATTTCCAGATGGAAAATCTGAAGTGTTTTCACTCCATCATCCAACAGAGGCTGTGGGTGTTTTACAGGCATTTGCTAAGCAATTTGAAGCGAGCGAGCCCTCAGGTCATGGATTCATTTCCAATGGGTTGTTTGGTCACATGACGTATGATGCCGTCAATTATTTTGAGGATATTCAACTTCAACCCAAGTCGCCAGAGACGGCGATTCCTCAAATCTTATATCGGGTGTATCGGTATGTCATTGCCATCAATCATTTCAAAGAGGAGATGCATCTGTTTGAGCATACCTATACACGAGAAGGAGAGGTGCCTAAACCTTTGGAGAATGGGTTGGAGACGTTGGAGATATTTGTCAAAAGCCCACGCCTTTCTACAGGATCATTTGCAGTAGTTGGGGAAGAAGCCAGCAATCTGACGGATGACCGTATGCGGGAAATAATCTTGCAATGCCAAAAACATTGTTTGCGAGGCGATGTATTTCAAATCGTACCGTCTAGACGGTTTTCTCTTGCTTTTGACGGAGATGATTTTAATGTGTACAGGGCGTTGCGGAGCATCAATCCGTCACCTTATTTATTTTATTTTGATGGGGGGGATTACCATATTTTTGGGTCGTCACCGGAGAAGCAAATTTACATTCAGGATGGTCGGGCTGAGATACATCCGATTGCCGGGACCTTCCGTCGAACGGGTGATGACCTTCGGGATCAAGAATTAGCGAAAGCCCTGCATGCAGATCCTAAGGAGTCGGCGGAACATGTCATGTTGGTTGATCTGGCCCGAAATGATCTTTCACGAAGTTCAGAACATGTGGAGGTGGAGGTTTTTAAAGAAGTTCAGTTTTATTCTCACGTCATACATTTGGTTTCCAAGGTAACGGCCACTATGTTGCCGGGTACGAATCCCTTGCAATTGGTAGCGGATACGTTTCCGGCCGGAACGCTCTCGGGAGCACCTAAGCACATGGCCATGTCGTTGATCAATGGCTTGGAGCCGACGAACCGAAGCATTTACGGGGGCGCGATTGGCTTTATGGATTTCAACGGAAACTTCAACCATGCCATTGCTATTCGGACCTTCTTAAGCAAAAACAATACTTTGTTTTATCAAGCCGGGATGGGTGTGGTAGCTAAGTCGGATGTCGAATCCGAGATGAACGAAGTCCATTTAAAACTCGGTGCTTTACGAAAAGCCATTGTGATGGCACAAGAAATTTAATTTACAATTGACATGAAAATTTTAGTTTTAGATAACTACGACTCCTTTGTATACAATTTGGTTTATATTCTCCGTGAGTTGGGTGGCGATGTGGAGGTATTTCGGAACGATAAAATCGATATTGAGGAGGTAAAAAGATATGACAAAATCCTTTTGTCACCTGGTCCTGGGATTCCCTCGGAGGCTGGAATTTTATTGGATGTGATCAAAGAATACCATGCCACTAAAAGTATTTTTGGGGTTTGTTTAGGCCATCAAGCCATAGGGGAGGCATTTGGTGCCTCACTGCATAACATGGGCGAAGTATTGCATGGTGTCACGACATCGTGTGAAGTTATAGAGCCTTCTGAGATCTTATTTCAAGGGTTGCCCACCAAATTTCAGGTTTGTCGTTATCATTCCTGGACCGTCGTGCCCGAGACGATGCCGAGCGATTTGAAGGTAACAGCCGTTGATCCAAACGGATTTGTCATGGCAGAGGCACATGATCGGTTTGACGTGCGAGGAGTACAATTTCACCCAGAGGCGTATTTAACAGAGCATGGCGTGACCATGGTTAAAAATTGGATGATGTCATGAAAACAATTCTTCAATCTTTGGTAGAGGGCCAGTCGTTAACCCGTCAAGAGGCCTCAGAAGCCATGCTGCAAATAGGAGAGGGAAAGTGGACGGAGGCATCCATTGGCGCTTTTCTGATGGGTATTCAATCGAAGGGAGTAACTGTCGAGGAAATTATTGGGTTTCGGGAAGCGATGCTTTCCTTGGCAACCCCAGTTCCCCTAGCTGAATTTGATGCCATGGATGTTTGTGGAACAGGGGGAGATGGGAAAGATACCTTTAATATATCCACCACAGCAGCATTTGTTGTGGCGGGGGCCGGACAGAAAGTGGCTAAACATGGAAATCATGGGGTATCTTCATCGGTTGGATCGAGTACAGTACTGGAGTACTTGGGTGTCCCTTTCACAGCGGATGTCGACCTACTTCGATCCAAGTTAGAAACGGCTGGAATAGCTTATTTGCATGCTCCTTTGTTTCATCCGGCCATGCGATTCGTAGCACCGGTTCGGAAAGCGATGGGAATTAAAACCGTTTTTAATCTCTTGGGGCCCTTGTTAAATCCAGCCCACGTAACCAAGCAACTCACAGGCGTTTATTCACCCGCCATATTTGAATTATACCGAGGTGTTTTTTCCCAACTTTCGGGGAGCTTCGGAATCGTTTGGTCAGTGGACGGATATGATGAAATTTCGCTGACAGGCGAGTTTTGGGTAGGGGTATCTGGAGGTAAATCTACCTATACGCCAGAAGATATCGGTTTTATTTCCAGTTCACAGGAGTCCTTACATGGTGGGGCTACGGTGGAGGATTCGGCTCGTATTTTGATTCAAGTATTGCAGAATCAAGGTTCCTCAGCCCAAACGAACGCAGTTTTGGCCAATGCGGGACTAGCCTTGTCGGTGGCTCGTTCGATTACATTAGAAGAGGGAATTTCCCAAGCTCGAGAGTCCTTGGAAAGTGGCCAAGCCTATCAAGTATTTCAGCGTCTAATTGCTTAAAATTAGATGATTCCACAAACCTAAACGATCCATTACGATGAAAAAAATTATTTACCTAGGTCTTACACTTGGCGTTCTCTTGGGCTGTAAGAATCAGCCACAACCCACAACCGAGAAGGTCGGCGATGGCTTATTTTCCCTTTTTGTGGAAGGTCCCACTCAATCGGCATTTTTTGCAAAAAAAGAGGGAGTACTAGGGAAAAACGGTATGGTTGCCTCGGCCCATGCAGATGCTTCGACGGTGGGTGTGGAGATATTGAAATCGGGTGGAAATGCCATTGATGCGGCCGTAGCGACTCACTTTGCCCTGGCGGTTGTTTTTCCGTTCGCTGGAAATCTCGGTGGTGGGGGCTTTGCAGTTGTTCGCACCAAACAGGGAAAAAGTTACACGTTGGATTTCCGCGAAAAAGCCCCGTTAAAAGCCTTTCGCGATATGTATTTGGATGGAGAAGGGAATGTCAAACCCGGTCTAAGTACGCTAGGACATTTGGCGAGTGGTGTGCCTGGGTCCGTGGATGGTATGGTGGAATTGCATAAAAAATTAGGCAAGTTACCTTGGGAAAAGGTGATACAACCAGCGATTGATCTCGCTGAAAAGGGTGTTGTTCTCACCGAGCGAGAAGCTCTGGGGTTAAATCGAACTCGAAGCACCTTTGCCGAAGTCAACGGGCCAGAATCTCCTTATTTTAAACATCCAGAGGGACGAGAGTGGAAAACGGGTGACTTACTCGTTCAGGCTGATCTAGGAAAAACACTCCGGGCGATACAAAAGGACGGTCGGGATGGATTTTATCGAGGGGCTGTGGCTGACTTATTGATTCAGGAAATGCAGCGTGGAGGCGGAATTATCACCCAAAAAGACCTAGACCAGTACCATTCTGCTTGGCGAGAACCAATACGGGAGGCGTACAAAAACTACCATATCATCACGATGCCGCCGTCATCAAGTGGTGGTGTGGCGTTGATTCAGTTGATGCGCTTGGTTGAACCTTATCCTATCAAAAAATGGGGATGGAATCAAGATTCGACGGTACAGGTGATGATTGAGGCCGAGCGTCGAGTGTATGCTGATCGGGCCAAATGGATGGGTGATATGGATTTTGTATCAGTTCCCATGAAAGAATTGATGTCCCCGAAATACCTCAAGACCCGTTGGCAGGATTTTTCTTTTCAAAAAGCATCGCTTTCGTCTGAGGTGTCAGGTGGTGCCATTCCGGGATATGAATCGGACGAAACGACACATTATTCGGTGGTGGATCAAGAAGGCAACGCGGTTTCGATCACCACTACCTTGAATGGGGCGTACGGCTCAAAGGTGGTTGTCAAAGGAGCTGGTTTTTTGATGAACAATGAAATGGATGATTTTTCAGCCAAAGCGGGAGTTCCGAATATGTTTGGATTAACCGGTAATAAAATGAATGAAATTCAGCCTGGAAAACGCATGTTGTCCTCCATGACCCCGGCGATTGTGGAGAAAGATGGGAAATTTTTGATGGCCGTTGGCACTCCCGGAGGTTCGACGATCATTACATCGGTTTTTCAGACCATCCTCAATGTGATCGAACATGGCATGACAATGCAACAGGCCGTGAATGCACTGAAATTTCATCATCAATGGTTGCCAGACAAAACGGTGTATGAACAGAATGCTTTCACCCCCACCACCCTCCAGAATTTACAAAAACGAGGATTTATAATGGAGGCGCAGCGTGGCACATTGGGTCGCATGGATTGTGTGATGCGCCGGCCCGATGGAACGCTCGAGGGAGCATCTGATCCTCGGGCCGACAATACCAGCAAGGGCTATTGATTACGGATTAACGACCGGGGCTAGTCCGGCTTTGAGCTGACTTGCCCAGATTTTATATCCCGCAGCATTCAAATGAAGCTTGTCTTGAATGAATAGTTCGCTTCGAGGATTTCCGTCGGGTCCTAAAAAAGCTGTGGCGGTTGATATAAAATGGAGATTCTTCTTTTTCGCGCAATAGGCCTTTAAAAGGGAATTAGCTTCCTGGATTTGGTTCCAAACCTTCCATCGGCTCTCGGTTGGGGTGATTTCGATTAAAAATATGGGTGTGGTAGGCGATTTCTTTCGGATTGATTTTTCGACCCGCTGAAACCATGTGACTACCTCTTTAGGTGTCAGGTCATCGGCAGAACCCGTGATGTCATTCGCCACAAATACCATCACGCCTTGGTACGTGTGTGGGGCAATGAGACGATCGGTAAAAAAGGCTAAATCTGTGAATTTTGCCCCACCGTAGCCTCGGTTGATGCACGTGTAGGGGGCCATGTCATCTTGAATACTTTTCCATAGCCGAAAGCTGGATGACCCAATGCAAAGAAGTGCGTTTTCGGGGTAGGATTCTGTTTTATCTTTGATTTCCAACTGAGATACCTCTTTTTCCCACGATTTGGCTTTTTCCTGGTAGGGGGCGAGGTTGGGAGAACATTGAGTGAATAAAAATAGAAAGGATATTCCGAGGAGAATGCGCATGATGGTAGGTTGGTTGGTGATGGATGGAAACACAAATGTAGGAATTTGGATGATTTAAATAGGAAGTTATACTTAAAAAGGATTTCGTATGGTGCGTTGGAAAAATACGTAATTTTACATTCTATTTCTGCTGTTCCTTGAAAGAAACTGAATCCATCTTCACCCTTCAATTCTGGCTATTGTGCCTGAGTTCCTTTTTGTTCTTTTGTAGCTTTAATATGCTGATTGCTGAACTGCCGGACTACCTGAGTTCTATGGGTGGAGAGGAGTACAAAGGGTTGATTATCAGTTTATTTACTCTGACAGCAGGTCTTTCTCGTCCTTTTTCGGGAAAGCTGACCGACACGATTGGTCGGGTGCCCATTATGGCTTTTGGATCATTGGTCTGCTTCGTTTGTGGATTTTTATATCCAGTGGTTACCACCGTCTTCCCGTTCTTATTTTTACGTTTGGTCCATGGTTTTTCGACAGGTTTTAAACCCACGGGTACGTCGGCCTATATTGCCGATTTGATGCCGATGCATCGAAGAGGGGAGGCCATGGGCATTCATGGATTGGTGGGAAGCCTAGGCATGGCTTTTGGCCCATTTATGGGTAGTTGGATTGCTCAAACGTTTACGATCAATACCTTGTTTTATTCGTCTTCGGTCTTGGCGTTTTTATCCATTGCGATTTTGGTGAACATGAAGGAGACCTTGCCCGAGGAGCAAAAAATGAGGATGGGTTGGCAAGCGATCCGATTGAAAAAGGCAGATTTGTTTGATAAATCGGTTCTCCCTGTTGTCGTCGTGGTATTTTTCACTTCGTTTAGTTTTGGGGCTATTGCGACGTTGAGTCCGGATCTGAGTAAATCCATTGGGCTTGAAAACAAAGGATTATTCTTTTTGATCTATACCCTAGCCTCTTTGGTCATTCGGTTTGTCGCTGGCCGGTGGTCTGATAAAAACGGCCGAGTGGAAGTACTGATTTTAGGTTCAGGAGCCTTAATATTGGCCATGATCCTAACGGCTCTGGCGGTTAATGTATGGATTTTTGGCTTAGCGGCTAGTCTTTATGGGGTGGCCATGGGCATCCTTTCACCCATTACCCAAGCCTGGACCGTGGATTTATGTGATGAGGCCAGCCGAGGTCGTGCGATCGCCACTATGTACATTTCGTTGGAAGCGGGTATTGGCTTTGGTGCTTTATTGTCCTCCTGGATCTATTCAAATCGATTGGATCGTTTACCCATGGCTTTTTTAAGTACGGCGATACTAGCCGCAGTTGCTTTTGTGTACTTACTAAAATATCGCCGTTTGACACCCGTCAAAAGTCTAGATTGGTAATCGCATGTATGGCCAGTGCCAAGCAAACGATTTAGTCTGTGGGGTTTTCTGGTCTGTGAAGACTCCGGTCTGTTAGGATTCCGGTCTGTGAGGACACAGACCAGGGGGTGGTCTGTGAGGATTCCGGTCTGTGAGGACACAGACCGGGGGGTTAATTCAATAAGGTGAGGCCAAGCTGGTCCACTAAATCACGTTTCGAGGAAAGCCCCGATACATTTGACAAAATGACCACAGCTTTTTTCTTTTCGAGATTTACCACCATAAACGAACCGTATCCTCCTGTTCCGCCATTGTGCCAGAGCAAAGCCTCCCCCTTCGGATGATAGTTGATGAACCACCCCAAGCCAATGGCCTGTTTTTCGTTCATTCGGTGGGTGGGTAGGTGGGTTCGGAGTAGAAATGGATGTTGGTTGCTCCATTGGGCCTGGGCAAAACGGGCTATGTCTTCCACCGAAGATAGAATCCCTCCGGCACCTAATAAGACATCAAAGTCCCAGTTGGGAAAAATCTCCCCTTTTTCATTAAGTCCCAATACCAAATCTCCTGGAATGGCTTGAGGTGAGGTGTAGGTGCGCGTCATTCCCAGCGGTTGAAAGATGATTTCGGCATACAATTGGGAAAGCGATTTGCCGGCATGCAACGAAAGTGCATGGCCTAAGACCCCAGCCCCAAGGTTTGAGTAGCGCAGTGTGGGCGTCGATTCGGCAGGTAATCGCATGAGCTGAGATAGGTATTGGTCGAGCGCTTCTTTCCCATATTTCCTGTATGGATTTTGGGTGGAAACGAAACCCATATTGTTGGGTAATCGAGGAAGGCCAGAGGTATGATTGGCTAGTTTTTCCCATGTGATCCGTTGGTTTTTATGAAAAGTATATGGAAAAGCCGATTGGATCGACGCTTTGGAATCGAGAGATTGATGCTCAATAAAATGAGCTAAGACTGAGGAAGTCAGGACTTTGGTTATCGAGCCAATTTCGAATATTGCTTGATGATTAGATACCGCCGAACAAGAATCTCCTTGAACTTTATAGCCCAAATACCGGGTCTCTTGATCTGAAACAAGCGCGATTGCAAACTGGGTATTCGTTGGGAACCTGTGTTTTAATAGGAACTGCTGAATTGTTTGATCGGTGGAATCTGAGGGTGTTGCTGAACCGATATAAAACATCAATGAAAATAGGAGGCTTGTCATAAAGTTGAGTTAGAAATATGGAAGTTAAAAATAGTGAAATCGAAGGAAGAATCATGTTTTGATTCATTTTGGCTATTATTTTTTTGATGGACGTAGCAGATCGGCAATCAAATTTCTAAGGAGAGTCAATCGTTTTTCTGTTAGGAGAGTCTATGCGGTGTACGGTCTGTGGGGAGTTCCGGTCTGTGAGGACACAGACCGGGGGGAGAGAGTTCCGGTTTGTGTGGATTCTCGGTCTGTGAGGAGTTCCGGTCTGTGAGGACACAGACCGGGGGATGAGTAATGTGTAAAATTTCGTTCGTTATAGCGATTGTGTCATTTAAATTAGGACTATTCATGAAACTCAAAACACGTAGCAAATCCCTTTTAATTGTAGTGGGATTCCTTCTTTTGAACGTTACCAATTTATTCAGCCAAACCTACAAAGCGACTTACTCCATAACCTATCAACCTGATTCAAATAATATTCATAGCAGGTGGCAGGAGAAAGCCTACCTGTTTATTCAAAATCAAACCTCGTACTACGGTACTGAAAATTATCTCAAGAAAGATTCTATTTTTCAATTAGTCAACTCAGGAAAAGTGAGTGCGTATGAAATCATGGCCAATAAGTCGAATCTTTTTACGACAAAGTTTACTCACTTTGTTAAAAAAGATTCACAAACGGGACTAACCATTTACGAAGACTGCAACATTGATGTGTACCAGTACAAAATGGATATTCCTTTTACTTGGAATATTTCAAGTACAACGGCTGTAGTTAATGGATATGATTGTTTCAAGGCGATAACCCACTTTGCGGGTCGAGACTACGAAGCTTGGTTTACGAAAGAGATACCAATTTCAGATGGTCCTTTTATTTTTTCTGGATTGCCCGGTCTGATTATTAAGGTTCAAGATGTGAAGTCCCACTATGTTTTTGAGTTGATTGGGTTTGAGTCTTTTGAGAGGCCATTTGTCAAGACGATAGCAAGAGATCCTGCGAAGATCATCGTCACAGATCGTGAGACGGTCTTTAAAATCCGGGAAGAATCCCGAAAAGACCCAATCGGAAGCCTGGACCGATCGTTTGGGGCGACGTCTATTTTGTCAGCGGCTGACAAAGAGAATATGAGGAAAAAAATAGCGGCGAATAACAACCCATTAGAGCTTCGGTTAAACTAACCCGTATATCTTTAGTCGTTGATTCTAGATTATTCAATGATATTTAAGATAATCGAGCGAAAAAGCCTTTTGGGACGAAAAGGGCCATATTTTCAAAAAATGGTTTTACTTGTTGGGATCGGGAAAGCAAATCCTTTTGGGGTTCCAATGCTTTTGGGTTTCTTAGATTGTATGGTAAAAAAGTAGCATTAGTAGGGTTTTTAATTAGTTAATTTTCCCTATCTTGATTACTAATTAACCTATTTATACGATGATGTCTAGGTCTTGTCTTTTTTGGATCCAGGTAAGTTTAGTTTGCTTTGTACTCGTGCTGAATGGTTCTGTGGCCATGTTCGGACAAAATTTCCAAGTGAAATACAAGGTTCAATCCCAAAGAGATTCAACTAATGCGGATTTCAAGAGAGAGGAAACCGCCACCTTATTCATAGAAAATAAGGCAAATTCCTACTTTTATACCGATCATTTTGCCGCCAAAGATTCGATGATGAAGCTTGTTAATTCAGGTAAAGTGAGTGTTTATGAAGTCATGAGTGACAAAGGAAACCTCAAACTTACACAGTTCAATCAACACATTACCAAAGATGTATCGAAAAACCGGATTCATTTTTTTGAAAAAATATTTACCTCCGTTTACTCTTATTCGTTTCAACCTAGCTTTAAATGGGAAATACAGTCTGACACCCAGACAATCAAGGGGTATCTCTGTTATAAGGCAACGGGATACTTTGGAGGACGAACGTATATCGCTTGGTTTACCCAAGAAATTCCAGTTGCTGATGGCCCCTATGTTTTCTGTGGGCTTCCTGGGCTGATTGTCAAGGTCCATGATGATAAAAACCACTACGATTTTACCCTTGCATCATTAGAACAAACCACGAGCTCTTCTTTTCTAAAAGTACCTAGCACTAGCGAAAAAATAATAAAAGCCTCCCGGGAGCAAGTTTTTAAAGCACGAGAACGAATGCGAATTCAATCTCTCGATGTAATGCGCGAAATGGGATTTGATATCGTTAAAACACCGGATATTCAAGAGAAATTGAGACAAAAACAAAAGACAGACAACAACCCCCTGGAGCTTCGGGTGGATTAGCATCCTACAACTTGGTTTTTATTTTTTCTTCTAGATCTTGGATGCGTTTGTTTTGGGTGGAAATAAGGTCTAGATACAGTTGTTCTTTGGATATAGAAAGTTCTTCGTTGTGTTTTGTTTCTTTGAAAAAATGATCGATTGGACAATCTAATGCGTGACTTAATTTGACCAAAAACTCCGGCTTGAATTGTTTGATGATCCCATTTTCTATCCGGTTGAGTGTAGCAATACTTATGTCCAATTCTTCAGCCAAGGCTTTTTGAGTCATGCGCTTTCGTTCCCGTAGTTCACGGATATAGTTTTGAGTTCTCATGTAAATATGTTATTATGAGTTAGGAATGGCGTTTAATTGCAAGTTATGCAAATTATTTTGCATAATTTATTTGAGGGGGGAGGTAAAATGTATTGATATTTGTTCAGAACGATGCCGTTAACCGGTTGCGGCGGTGTTCGATAAAATCAATTTATTTCACTTTAATTTTTTACAACATGAAAAATTTATGTCTAACCCTTGCCTTGATGTGCAGTGTCACGTTTGCATTTGCGAATGACGGGGACAAAAAAGAAAGTCCTAAAATGAAGGAAACGGTTGAGCAAAACGTCAATAATAACATACATCCGAGTTTGGAGGTTGAATGCTTTGGACTCTCTTGTGGAACCGCTTGTTTAGAGCTAGCTCCTCCCGATGAGGATTCAGATTGGGGTAATTCTATGTATGTCAGACTCTGGGAACGACTTGAAAAAAAATTTTGTGGTGGGAATAAGCGCAGCGGTTTAATGTAATTTTTTAGAAATGAGATTTTCATTAAAAAAATCTCATTTCTTTTTTATTTAAATTTATATATGATAATTTTTTTTCGTATGCTTTGTTTTTTTAAATGGACGGGTTATAGATTTTTTTTACATATTTATAAAATTTATATTATACTCTTTATTTCTTTTCTAAACTCTGATTTAGTAATAGGTCAGGACTACTTAGTAAAGTACCGAATACAATCCCAATCCGACTCTACATATTCAGATTATAAAGCGGAGGAAATGGCTGTACTATTCATTAGTAATCAAATAAATTCCTACTTTTATACCGATAATTTTGCTTTGAATGATTCGATAATAAAACTTGTTGATTCAGGCAAAATTAATCCCTATGAAATTATGAGCGATAAAAATAATCTCAGACACACTCAATTTGATCAGCATATTGTCAAGTATTTGCCAAAACATACCATTACTTTATTTGAAAATCTGTTGTCATCAAATTATTTATGTGAGTTTCAACCCAACTTTAAATGGGAAATGCAGTCTGATACCCTGACGATCAAGGGGTATCTTTGTAACAAGGCCACGGGTTATTTTGGAGGACGAACCTATATCGCCTGGTTTACTCATGAAATACCAATACAGGATGGTCCCTATGTTTTCTGTGGGCTTCCGGGATTAATTGTGAAGATACACGATACTAAAAACCACTACGATTTTACCCTGGTTTCGTTACAGCAAACCACAAGTACATCTTTTCTGAAAACACCCAATGTTGGGAAAAAGGTTATCTCCGCGACAAGAGAACAATTGTTTAAAGCGAGAGAGCGAATGCGAACCCAATTTTTAGAAGTTTTGCAAAACGAGATGGGAATGAAAATCATCGTAAGCCCTGAAATGGAACAAAAACGCAAACAAAATGAAAAGACAGACAACAACCCCCTGGAGCTTCGGGTGGATTAGCGAAGCGAACCCACCGCTAATTTTTTTTGAACGGTCATTTATTTATAACTAAAAAATTAGTTATGTTTGCCTCCGTATAATGAACCGTTTCCTACTTTATGAAAAAGCTACACTTGATTCTTGTTTTCAGTTTGTTTGTTTTACATGCCCGCGCCCAGGCTATCAGCATTGTCCGCAGCGGCGGAAGCTCGGCACAGGATACCAAAACGGTCTTGGATAACCTCCATTACCGAGTTACGTATAACCTGACCTTCCAGCCCAGTAAAGACACGTCGGCCAAGCAGCAAGAGAAAATGAGGCTCTTGGTCGGAGACTCCATTTCGTTGTTCTATAGCCAGAATGCTTTTCTACGTGATTCCATCATGGCTACTTTCCAAGGAGATAATCCGGATATGACCCGCATGATGGCCGCCATGCAGACGGCGCCTAAGTCGATGTTTTCGTACGAGATCATCAAACGGACCCAGGCAAAGCAAGTCGTTTTCCGTGAAAGTGTCTTTATGGACAAACTTTCGTACACCGAGCCACTCCCGGCTGTCACGTGGAATATCACAAACGAAACAGCCACCAAGGTGGGTTACATGTGTCAGAAGGCCACAACCTCGTACGGAGGAAGAACCTACGACGCGTGGTTTACCTTCCAAATCCCGATTCAAGACGGACCGTATAAATTCAGTGGGTTACCCGGGCTGATTGTCGAAATGTACGATGCGGAAAAGCACTACCACTTTACTTTGGCAGGCATAGAAAAAGTGGCTAAGGGTGAAATTGCGGTCAATGAAAGCAAACTGCTCAAAGTGAGTAAAGAGAAGTTTGTCGAAATGAAAGCCGATTTTACCGAAAATCCGTTTAAGATGATCAACGCTAGTGGGGCGTCTATCACCATGAAGACAAATGACGGAAAAGAGATGTCGCAAAAAGAAATGACCAACCTCGTCAAAAAGAATCAAAGCAAACGCAATAACCCGATCGAGTTAAAGTAATCAGAGGTACTTTTCGATGTAGTTGATTTGGCGGTTCATTTTTCGCATAACTAGTGATGAAATAATCAGAATGAATTTTAAACTATTAATTCTGTTCCTTCTCCTCTTGCCCCAATTCGTGATGGCTCAGGCCACCTTCAAGGGTAAGGTGACGGACGGCAACGGCAAGGCGGTTCGGGGCGTGAACGTGACGCTCTCGCAGCCCAATGCGCCCAATATACTGGCATTTTCCATTACCGACATGGGCGGAAACTACAAGATTGACTATTCGTCCTCCCTCGATTCGCTCCAGCTAAATTTGTATGCCTTGGGCTTTGCCTCGCAAAAAAAGATTGTACGAAATCAATCACAAGAGAATGACTTCACGGTCTTGGAGCAAGACATTGACCTCAAAGAAGTGATTGTTAAACCTGACCCCATCAGTAGGCGAGGAGATACCCTCACCTTCAACGTGGGCGCATTCAAAGATGCCAACGACCGGGCCATTGTAGACATCATCAAAAAACTACCCGGTATCGAAGTTGAACCGTCCGGACGGATCTTGTATCAAGGGAAACCGATCAACAAATACTACATCGAAGGCTTGGATTTACTGGGTGGTCGATACAACTTAGCCAACGAAAATCTACCCGTCGATGCCGTCTCGGGCGTGCAAATCGTGGAGAATCACCAACCCATCAAAATGCTCGATAGCTTGGAGTTTTCGGAGAATGCGGCCATCAATATCCAATTGAAGAATAAAGTAACCGTGACTGGAACGGCCAACCTTGGCGTTGGGGCCTCGCCTCTGCTTTGGGAAGCCAACGTGACACCCATGATGTTCACGAAAAAGAATCAGTTCATTGGTTCGTACCAAGCCAATAATGTCGGAAACAACATCGCCAAACAAATCAAGGTCCTGACCCTCCAGGATATCATGGGTGGCATCGAAAGTAACGACGATAAACAAGATTGGTTGCAGGTGCAGCAGCTCGCACCACCACCCTTTTCCGACCGGCGGTGGCTGGATAATAACGCCCATCTGGGCTCGATCAATCAATTGAAAAAGCTAAAGAACGACTATGAATTACGGCTAAATACTTCCTACACCAACGATTATCAGCAGCAAAGAGGCAGCACCACCACGCTTTTTTATACTCCCCTGGATACGATCGGTATGGTGGAGAACAAGTACAATCAGCTCTTCTTCAACTCGCTGGAGACCACGCTCACACTTCAAAAAAACGACCGAAAAAAATACTTCGACAACGAACTGAAATTTCGGGGTTTTTGGGATAGTCAGCGGGGAAATGTAACCCGCAACGGCGAGGCCCTCACCCAGGAACTGAGCAATCCGTACTTCTCGGTGTCGAATAAATTCAAGAATATGTACACGGTAGGTAAGCAGCTGGTGACATTACGGTCCTTCGTGAATTTCAACCAAACCCCGCAGTCGCTTTCGGTGATGCCTGGGCCCTTTGCCGAGCTCGTGCAGGAAGGGCGGCCGCTCTCGGCGCTACAACAAGAGATTAGGCTGAATACGTTTCAAACCCAAAATACCGCTAGTTTAACTCGAAGTTACCGCGGTGTTGTCCTTTCACCCACGGTTGGATTTACGGTGCAGCGCCAACAGCTTACGTCGGACCTAACGGGTGTTTCGGCCGGAAATACCAATCGATTTGGCCGTGATTTTGGTAACAATTTGTCGTGGTTGCAACTGAATGCCTATGCGAAGTTAAAGTCGGAATACCGAAAAAAAGACTGGCGATATACCCTCGAAACGCCGCTGACCTACTACCATTTCTCGATTCAAGAACGGGCATTGGACGAGGGGCAACGTTTGAGTCGCTTGGCATTTGAGCCTAGTCTGGGTGTGAGTTACGAAATGAACGCATTTTGGAAAGCCAATGCCTCGGTAAAACGAGGGGTCAATCTGGGTGAATTGCAAGATTTGCATTACGGATATATTCTGAAAAATTACCGAACCATCGAGCGGCGAAATTCTCCTATTCCGATCGCCCTGTCTCACTCATTTTCAGGAGGATTGAATTACCGTAATCCACTGATTTCCACCTTTTTTAATGTCTTTTATCTCAACAGTGTGACCGAGAATAACTTGTTGATTTCCAGCCAAATTGATCAAAATGGGGCGATAGAATTGGTGGCTTTTGAACAAAGCAATCGGTCGTACAATCAGATGATATCAAGCCGGTTGGGTAAATTCTTTAGTCAGGCCAAGCTAAATGCCTCGGTGGGGGTGAGTGTTTCGCAAACTGAGCGGCAGCAACTGATCAACGACGTATTGGCGGCGGTGAATTACCGGAGCCTTCGGCCTGATGTAAAACTGACGATGGATGTGGCGCGTTGGTTTGGAGTGGAATACAACTACCAGTATTCTTACTTTCGGAACAGTGTGGAAAATCAGAGGCCTCAGCTGGCTACCCAACAGACCCATCAAACTGATTTTAGCTTGTATCCAACAGAGCAAACCTATGTGGGAATCCGGAACGAACTGTATGTCAACCGATTCATCAATCAGAATTCACAAAATCTTTTTACGGATTTGATCTTTCGGTATTCGTTTACCAAGTCTAAAGTGGACTTAGAGGCCAATTGGAACAACGTGTTCAATATTCAGACCTTGACGACCGTCTCGGCGAGTTCGTTTGCGTATGCGGAGTCCACGTATCAGCTTCGCCCGTCGCAGGTTCTGGTGAAGGTGCGTTTTTCGTTCAAGTAGAGACGTAGCAATGCTACGTCTCTACGCAATGCTACCTCTCTACATGCGCAGATCGCTTCAAGAGCGCTTCGGGCCTAAAATGGGAGTTTTCCCCTCTTTGGTCGATTTTTAATGGGAAGGTTGAGTAATTCCTAGGAAAAATTGTATTTTCGGGTTCAACCAGAAATCAAACCTACCACCTATCCTTATGAGTCAGTCAAGACGTCAGTTTATCGGCGCATTGGGGGCAGCCGGAGTATTGGCTTCCACCGAGAGCTTCGCCAAACCATTTCATATCATCAAAGATTTATCGGTGAGTCCGAATGATAAAATTCGCATTGCCACCATTGGTATGGGAATTCAGGGGCATATGGACACCCGTGCCGCCCTCCGTAATGAAGGCATTGAATTGGTTGCGGCGGCGGATCTTTACACGGGGCGTTTGGAGCGAGTCAAGCAAACGTATGGTCCCAACGTCTTTACCACGCGTGATTACCGGGAGATTCTCCAACGCTCGGATGTGGATGCCGTTTTGGTGGTGACGTCGGATCACTGGCATGATAAAATCACCATTGACGCCCTCCAAGCCGGAAAGCATGTGTATTGTGAGAAACCCATGGTGCATCAAATTGGGCAGGGGAAAGCGGTCATTGATGCATGGAAAAAGTCGGGGAAGACCATGCAGGTGGGAAGTCAACGGATATCCGGATCGGTCTTCGGGGAGGCCAAGCGGCTCCTAGCCGCGGGAGAGATAGGTGATTTGAATTATGTGGAATCCAATTCCGACCGCTTCAGCGCGATTGGCGCATGGAATTACTCGATCCCCACGGATGCCTCGACTCAAACCGTCGACTGGGACACGTATCTACGAAATGTACCGAAGCAGGCTTTTGATGCCAAGAAGTTCTTCCGGTGGCGCAATTACAAGGAATTTGGTACGGGAGTGGCGGGTGATTTATTTGTTCACCTCATTACCGGGATGCACTATATCACGAATTCAGTGGGGCCCGAGCGAATTTATTCGTCAGGAGGGTTAAGTTACTGGAAAGACGGTCGAAACGTACCCGATGTGATGGTTGCCATTTTGGATTATCCACAAGCCGAGCAACACAGTGCATTCCAAATGGTCTTGCGTGTGAATTTTGCGAATGCCGGGACGATCAATAACAATTACCGGTTGATTGGTACGGAGGGGCAAATTGAGTTTTCGGGCAATGGCTTGACTCTAAGCAAGAAAAAGCTACCTAAAGCTCCGGGTTACGGGGGATATGATGCTTATTTTACGTTCTCGGACGCTCAACAGAAAGAGTTTGAAAAAGAGTACAACGCCATGTATTCTGAGGCAGATCGCAAGGCTGAGCCTGTGAAGGAAATTAAATTTACGCCTCCGCAAGGAGATGATGAGCATAAGAAGCATTTTGGGGATTTCTTTGATGCGATCCGGAAAGGAACTCAGAATGTAATTGAAGACCCGATTGTAGGCTTCCGGGCAGCAGCACCGGTACTGGCCTGTAACGACAGTTACTTCCAAAAAAAGGCCATCCATTGGGATCCTGTGGCGATGAAATTGAAGAAGTAAGAAGTTTTCAAAAGAATAAGACCCTTTAAATCGGAAACATTTAAAGGGTCTTTCTATTTTTGGAGGCGAATTGAGCAAATCATTGACACGAACTCCTTCGCTCAACGCCCCTTAAGAGAAAGATTCTATGAAAGAAAGTTGGTTTACTAAGGCAGGAAAGAAGATTGATTTCACCCTACTTGGTTTGGTTTTAGTGTGTATTTTTTGGGTTTTACCCTCTGGTTTTGTGGTGTTTCCTAATCAAGGATTGGACTGGTCTTGGATGGCTGATATGAATCGAGCTTTTCGTGATCAAAGTGTATTTGGTCAAGATTGGGTGTTTACTTACGGCCCGCTTGGCTGGTTAATCACTCGACTGGACTACCAGCTTCCGTATCTTTTCTTATTTGGATTTGACCTGTATGTGGCCACCCTATTGGGCGTGGCATTGTATCATGTTTTTCAGCGTGTTCGGTCTGTCTCCTCTCCTTATGGACTTATTTCTGCGTTATTTGCGGTCTACTTTTTAGCGATCATGGCGGATCCGCTGATTATGATGATGGTCGTTTTTCAATTTGCCCTGTTTCGTCATCACGAAACCAACCAAACGAGATGGTTGGCCATTGCGGCGTCGATCGGTATATTGGGCTTTTTCATTAAGTTAAATCTGGCCTTTATCTACCTATTTATCTACTTGTTGTATGTAGTCTTTCAATTGATTTTATCACAAGACACGAAAGTCAAACAAGGGGTTTTGGGGTTTTTAGGTATTCAAGTGGTTGGGATCGTCGGATTATCTTGGTTTTTGAACGTCCATTTACCAGGTTATTTGCAACATGGATTGCATATAATCTCGGGCTACCAAGACGGAATGCAGGTGTTTGATTTTTTCTTAGACACCCATACCCGGCGTGCATTACCTCCTTTACTTTTGGGAATGGCGATGGCCTGTGTACTTTGGGTTGGAGGATTGTTTTTGATCCGGCAATATTGGAAATCACCTTTTGATGGGTTCGTTTGGGTCAGCACAAGTATTGTATTTTTTGTAGTGTACAAACATTCGTTTACTTATTTTACAGAAGGGCCTGCCAACGAGATTTTTTCGACAGCACCAGCCTTGGTGGGTCTTGGATTGCTCTTTTGCCAAAATCCGCGGGTACTTCGGTACGGCCAGCGTGCTTGGATTTCAATTTCCCTATGCAGTATTTTAGGCATTGCCCTTTTGCATACCTGGACCCGCGCACCCTGGCATATGCCGTATGTGGATCGAGTGGTGTATGATGAAGTGAGTCGAGCCGGTTTGCGGCCTGATATTTCGGGGAGAAACCTAGATCCCAGCGCATTGGCCTCTTTGAAAGGAAAGACGGTGGATGTTTTTCCAGACCACTTGGATATAGCGATTTACAATGATCTAAAACGAAAATCACGACCCAGTATTCAGTCTTACACGACGGGATTTTCGCCCAAATTGCAACAGCTTAATTATGACTTTTATCGGAGTCAAAATGCTCCTGATGTTGTTCTTTTTGAACCAGCCAGTATTCGAAATCCCTTGTATGAAAGTTTTACCCAGCGTGCGCTTTTGGAAAGGTATGTGAAGGTGGATCAAGTCGTCACCCAAGGGGGAGACAGTTTGTTTGTTTTAGCAAAAACTAGGGGTATCGAATTTAACGAAACGGAGGGGGAATGGCGTCCACATCCATTTGGTGAAGCGATCGGAGTATCCGATGCAGGTCCCGGAATTGCCTGGTTGAAGGCAGAGGTGGAATATACTTTATGGGGGTCATTTCGTCGTTTTTTCCTTCATCCCCCAAAGCTATGGCTTGAATTGAGTTATTCAGACGGAACAAAAAAGAGTTGGCCGGTAAGTTTGCATACTCTGGAACAGGGATTTCCTTTGCATAAACTTACCACTTGGAAGGAGTATGAACATTGGTTTGCACACCAGCCTGACCTTTTACCTCGTGTACAAGCGGTCCGATTTTTTAGTACGCAAGCAGGATTTAAAAGCGAGATGAATTTCCGAGTGAGTTATTTGCGGTAGGCATAGGGAGAAACTTTACTTCTGACAGGACTTCTACAAGATAACAAAGGATTGTCATTGGAAATCTACCCTACCAGGCTATTTTTTGAGTCCTCATTGGGAGGATCGCCGTTAGGTTGATGAAATGAAATGTCGCTTTTCGGGTTTTGAAAATCTTTAACAGACGATTCCTTGAAACAAGTTCAATCCATTACTATCCTGTTTACCTTTACGTGTCTGGTTTTGTTTGAGGCGAATGCCCAGTCCGACTCACTTCAACGCAGCATTGTATGGTCAGGCTATGTTGAAAGTTACTTTGGAGTAAATCAAGTCAGGTCAGCTTCCAACGCTCAACCTTCTTTTGTGTATTCGTTTCACCGCGAGCGAGAAGTAAGTATCAATTTAGCCCTTGTTAAGGCGTCCTACCACCATGATCATGTACGGGCGAATATTGGGTTGATGGCCGGTACGTATGTGCAGCGAAATCTGGCTGCCGAGCCAACCGCCTTGCAAAACATTTGGGAAGCCAACGTGGGGGTTCGTTTATCCAAGAAAAAGCAAGTGTGGTTGGATGCGGGATTGTTTCCATCCCATATTGGATTTGAAAGTGCAATGGGGGCAGATTGTTGGACAGCTTCTCGCAGTATTTTAGCTGATAATTCGCCTTACTTTGAGACAGGAGGTAAACTCACTTGGACATCCACCCACGAAAAATGGATGATTTCGGGCTTACTTCTGAATGGATGGCAGCGCATTCAACGGCCGGAAGGGAGCCGAGGAATCTCAGGGGGGCACCAGGTAGTCTGGAAACCGTCCTCTGATTGGACCTTGAATAGCAGTTCCTTTGTTGGGGGTGAGTCCACCACACAAGCTAATTCCCTGCGGTTTTTCCATAATTTTTATGCCATTTGGCAAGGTAAATCACGTTGGGGAGCGATTGTAGGACTGGATACCGGATGGCAACGAGAATCCATTCCAAGATCCCACTTTGCCTTCTGGATGGCTCCAGTGGCGATACTTCGGTGCCAATTGACCCCCCAATGGGCATTGGCCACTCGACTGGAACAGTACCGGGATGCGTCCAAGGTGATCATCGCTACCAACACCAGTAGGGGAGTACGAATCTCAGGTGTTTCGATCAATTTGGATCGCCGAGTTTTCGATCGGGTCCTTTGGCGTATGGAAGGAAAGCTTTGGCACAATCCAGATCCTTTGTTTTCAGGACGCCATGGGAATAGGCAACAGGCAATCTTGATGGGTTTGACCACGCTGTCGTTTCGTATTTGAAAGTACCGACATTATTTAAAGTTATAAAAACTAATAAATTTAATACATTTATATTAGTTTAATAAAAATCATTTAGAAGGATATGAAAAATAATAAACCCAATCTCTTTCACTTTGCTACATCTGAATTATCCCAAGATGCCTTTCTATGTTGGTTTTTGGCATGGGCAACTTGTGAAGAACCAGAATATGCCGGCCTGAAGAAGTCGGCCCAGTATTTTTTGCAGAAGTTAACTCAAGGAAAAATATCTGAAGTTTCGCAAGTTGAAATAAAGAGACAGTATAAAAATATAGATGTTTTGGTCCGAGTGAATAATCAGTATGCCATCGTAATTGAGGACAAAACGGATACCATTCACCACTCAGGTCAGTTGGAGAGGTATTATCAACATATTTTAGAAGAATATCCAGCAGAGGCGATTTTTTTAGTGTATTTGAAAACAGGAGATCAAGGAAACTATTCTCATGTGGTGGAAGCAGGCTATTATCCATTTTTACGAGGGGACTTCTTGGATGTATTGGAGTTTGCTGAAAAACAGGGGGTGGATCATCCTATTTTAGTAGATTTCTATGATTTTCTTCTTGATCGGGAATTAGCTTTCCAAAGTTATCAAGTTCTTTTCCCTCAAAACTGGACGGGGGAAAGTTGGAAAGGCTTTTTAAATTCACTACTTCCCTTTTTGCCCGGAGGAGACTGGGGATATGTTGCCCAACGAGATGGTGGATTTTTTGGCTATTGGTGGGGCTGGAAGCGAGGTGAGTTTCAGTCGGCACACTATGAAATTTACTTACAAATAGAACAAGAGCGATTAGCAATTAAACTACATGTGCCAGATCGGGAGAAAGCCGAAGTTGTTAGAGAATACATTCGTCCAATCATCTTTGACCATGCTCAAAAACATGGTTTATCAATCGTTCAGTCGGGCAGATTAGGAAAATACATGACCCTGGCTATTTTCGAAAAAGGGTATTTAAGATTGGATGAGTCAGGTCTTTTTGATAAGAAAGTTACCTTGGAAACACTTGAATCTATACAGCAATTTTGGGACAGTTTGACTGATTTTTAATAACAATACTCAATTTCAGTCTTTTTCCCCTAAATTCGTTGCATCAAATTAATCGCTTCGGCATGCTTTCATTTATTGTTTGGGACATGGATCCCACCTTGTTCTCCATTGGTTCGTTTGAGTTACGTTGGTACGGATTGCTTTTTGCTGCCGGATTTGTCTGTGGTTATTTTATCATGGCCCGGATCTTCAAATGGGAAAACAAACCGGAAGAGCTTCTTGATGCCCTGTTGCTCACCATGATCTTATCCACCGTACTAGGAGCACGGGTTGGGCATTATGTTTTTTATGAGGGATACCGTTTCGCCGAGGCACCTCTCAAGTTCATTTGGGAAATGTTGGTACCTCCCTATGCCGGTCTGGCAAGTCATGGAGCTTCCTTTGGGATTTTATTAGGGCTTTACATTTTTGCCAATAAACACAAGCAAGCGTATCTCTGGACCACCGACCGACTGGTGATTACGGCCGCTTTAGGAGGCGCGTTTATTCGATTGGGAAATTTGATGAATTCTGAAATCGTCGGCAAAGCTAGCGATGAGCCTTGGGCGTTTTTATTTGTCCGAAATATGGAATTTTCTCAAATTCCACGTCACCCCGCCCAATTATATGAGTCGCTCTCGTGTTTGGTATTGTTCTTGATTTTGGGAGGTCTCTACTTAAAATGGAAAGATAAAACTCCGGCAGGCTCACTTACGGGTATCTTTTTTGCTTGGATTTTTTCTCTTCGATTTTTCTATGAATTCCTAAAGGAAAATCAAGAGGCATTCGAAGATCAAATGTCCCTCAATATGGGGCAATGGTTGAGCATTCCGTTGGTCATTTTTGGTTTGGTCATTCTGTTTCGGTCCTTCCGGAAGCCAGCTGTTGCCTAAGTTTTCTTCTACTACGAAATTTTAATAGTATGCTTGCATAATATTAAGGTTTGATTAACTTTGTTGGTTCTAACGGGCTGATCCCGGGGGCGTTGAACTCTAGAATACAAGTTACGTGGCGAAGATGAAGAAAGAAAAGACCATTGATTTTCACATCAAATGGTGCTGGCATGCAATATCCAGAATGTACAACATGTACGCAAGCCAAAACGATATGTCGATGGCGATTGGATACGTATTGTTGAATATTGACACCGAGAAAGGAACACCTGCCACCAAGATTGGCCCCTCGATTGGCATGGAACCACGAAGTTTAACGCGAATGCTGAAAGCCTTAGAAGAAAAAGGATGGATTTACCGAGAAACCGATAAAGAAGATAAGCGGTACGTCAATGTTTTTTTGACTGAGGAGGGGAAGGCCCGACGGAACTTTGCGCGTGCAGGGGTAATTGAATTCAACAACCGAATTCAAGAAGTAATCCCAGCCGAAAAATTGGCGGTTTTTTATGAGGTGATCCAACAAATCAAAGATACTGTCGAGGAACAAACCGTTAGCCAACGTGCCATTCTTCAAAATTTAATGCTGCCTGAAGAGGATATGTCATGAAAGCAGTTTGCACATTCGCCCTGATGTTTTATTTAACCACTACGTATAGTCAAGGGCTAATGTACTATCCTTTTACTTCCCAAATATCGGTGAGTTCCAATCCAACCAAGGTGTTGTGGGTTGATTCCAAATGGCAAACCAATTCTTTTTTCTCCAATTTTAATACCGAGCTAGCCCCACACATCAATATTTCGACCGACGCTCGATACCGAATGTACGTTGGGGCTGGGGCACGGGTTAACTTCGTAACCTTACTGACTTCCACCTCCTCTCGCTTTGTGGAAGGCTATTTTGGGACATTTGGCGTTCGTTCGTCTCTTTTTCCTGCTTATCCAAGACTACAAGTGGGCTTTGAATTTTCTCCTTATGTCAACCGACAGGCCACACTAGGTCTATTTCGTACAAACCTAGGTATTGGGTATTATTTCGGGAAATGATTACTTTGCACGTAATTTCACTCATCCTAAACCGTACAGTATGAAAAAAAGGTCTATTGGGTTGGGCCTATTGGTCGCTTTTGCGAGCCAAGCACAACAGCCGGGAGGGTCTCCTTTTAAGGCGAATGACAAATTTGAACAAATGGGCACTGCATTGCCTACCCCCAACACCTACCGCGCCGCTTCAGGCAGCCCCGGAAAAGAGTATTGGCAGCAAAAAGCAGATTATCAGATTAAGGTCACATTAGATGACGAAAAACAGCGTCTATCAGGCTCAGAGCGGATCACGTACTTCAACAACTCACCCGATGCACTTACCTACCTTTGGGTACAATTGGATCAAAACCATTTCAAGGAAGGTTCCATTGCACAAATCACCAATGGTAGCCAGATCAATGCTGAACGGGGTATGTCGGCTGGCCAATTAAAAGGACTGGAAGGAAAAACCAATCGACCTTTTGGATATGAAATAAGCGCGGTGAAAGATGCTCTTGGAAAACCGTTAAAGACAACCGTCAACGAGACGATGATGCGCATTGATCTGCCCACTCCGCTGCTGAAAGGGCAATCCGTAACCTTCTCCATCGATTGGTCTTTTAATATCACCAATGTATTGACCGAGCGTGGCCGGAGTGGTTACGAGTTTTTTCCAAAGGATGGTAATTACCTGTATGAAATTGCCCAATGGTTTCCTCGAATGGCCGTATATGACGATGTCAATGGATGGCAACACAAGCAATTTTTAGGGCAAGGTGAATTTGCTCTTGTTTTTGGAGATTATAAAGTTGAAATCACCGCACCCAATGACATGGTCGTGGGGGCAACAGGAGAGCTGATGAATGCTGATAAGGTGTTGTCTGCCACCCAACGCAAGCGCTTGAAAGACGCTGAAACGTCCAAAACCCCTGTTTTGATCGTGTCGGAAGAGGAAGCACGTGCCGCCGAAAAAGGTAAGCCAACGGGCACTAAGACCTGGATTTTTGAAGCTAAAAATGTTCGGGATTTTGCCTTTGCAGCTTCCAGAAAGTTTATCTGGGATGCAATGAAAGTGGATGTAGAAGGCAAAAAAGTATGGGCGATGTCGCTTTACCCAAAAGAGGCCAATCCACTTTGGGGTCAATATTCTACCCGTGTTGTGGCGCATACCCTAACCAGCTATTCAAAACGGACATTCGCGTATCCCTATCCAGTAGCCTATTCGGTTCATGGCCCGGTGGGGGGGATGGAGTACCCAATGATGAGTTTTAATGGGGCACGTCCATTGGAAGACGGTACCTACTCAGTTGGTACTAAAAACTTCTTGATTTTGGTAATCATTCACGAAGTTGGACATAACTTCTTCCCTATGATCGTGAATTCCGACGAACGCCAGTGGAGCTGGATGGACGAAGGCTTAAACTCGTTCTTGGAAGGCCTAGCCTGTTTGGAATGGGATCGTGACTTCCCCGCGACGGGCATCATGCCTCAGTACATCACGGGATACATGAAAACGGATCCAACCAAGCAAAATCCGATCATGAGTAGCTCGGATAATATTTTACCTGGCACTTTTGGCCCCAATGCCTATTCAAAACCGGCAACGGGCTTGAATATCCTACGGGAGACCATCATGGGCCGGGAATTATTCGATCATGCGTTCAAAGAATATTCTCGCCGTTGGATGTTCAAACACCCAACGCCTGCCGACTTCTTCCGTACCATGGAAGATGCTTCTGGTATGGATCTAGATTGGTTCTGGAAAGGATGGTTCTATGGTGTTGAAGCTGCAGACCAAGCCATTGCAGAAGTGAAGTGGTTTGAGCTCGATTCCCAAGATCCTGAGGTGAACAAAGCGCAAGCTCGCCAAGAGGCCGAAGCCAGAAGCAAAACCATATCCAACATGCGGAATGAGAAAGATATTCCGAAAACAGTCGTAGAAGAAGATCCAACCATGAAAGACTTCTACAACTCATATGATCCCTTCGCAGTTACGCCTCAAGATAAACAGCGGTACCAAACCTATTTGAACTCACTTTCACCAGAGGAAAGAGAATTGCTTGGTTCTAAAAAATATTTTTATGAATTGAGCTTCAAAAACAAAGGTGGATTAATCATGCCGATCATTCTTCAGGTAGTATATGAGGACGGAACCGACGAAGTGATTCGGATTCCGGCCGAAGTATGGCGCTTGAACGATGTCGATGTGAAGAAGAGCTTGTCGACAACCAAGAAGGTTAAACAGTTTAAATTAGATCCTTATTTTGAGATTCCAGACATTGATACGTCGGATAACGTTTTCCCTCGGGAACCTGAAAAACCAACCAAATTCCAGTTGTTTAAGCAGCGAGGAGGTGGTGCGGCACCAAATCCGATGCAAGAGGCACGGCAAAATCAGCCGGCGGCAACCCAAGGAAGCCCACGGAATTAAGTGTTTTAGTTGATTATCTCACAAAAAGACCCAAGCAATTGGGTCTTTTTGTGTTTATGTCGAGGTTATGTATAGATGAATTATGAATTATGAATTATGAATTATGAATTATGAATTATGAATCAATGTCGTTTAGTTAAGGGATTTTACCTAGCTGCTTTAATCCAGCACCAACGGTGCTTAATCAATAACCTAGCCTGCGAAGGCTAGGAAAATGGTACAAACCCTAGCAAAAAAAGGCCTGAAGGGCCGTAATCAGGGGCTACTTCGTGGAAGAATCCACTAACTAAACGACATTGAATTATGAATTATGTAGATCATGTTGGGCCCAGGCGGGGTAACCCGTATGTGGCCAAGGTGAATGAGTGCAGGCTACACAGTCGGTAGGAGGAGATTTGTATCTAAATCCTTGGGGTCGGGTTAGACGATTGGGCCGTGTGGTTGCCAAATACGGGTCAGGGTGTCACCTTTAGTTCAATTTTGCCCCACGGTGCATGATCTATCACCTAGTTTGTCAAGGCTAGTAAAACGGTACCCATTTGGAGGAAAACAAGGACTGAAGGACATTCACTTGGAGCTGGTTCTGGGTTATTCTCCGCGCTCAAACGACTGCAAAAGTTCCTTTCGGAACGGGAAGTCGTGGGTGGTTTTGTACATGAGTCCTTGGTGGATTTCGAGGGGTGTGGTGGGATACTGGAGCGGACGGCGGATGATCTTTGGGAACCGTGAGGTATCATAAAATGTGGGGATGAAGGCCACGCCCATGGCGAGCGACACCAGGTTGCAGAGTAGGTCCAATGAAGATACCTCTTGGACAATATGGGGTGTACGGTCATAGCCCTGGGAGAGGCAAAAATCTTCGATCTCCTGATAAATCGGATGTCCCGAACGTTCCATTTCGATCCAGTTTTCATTCGTTAAATCCTGTAGAGATACACTCGGATAAGCTGCCAGAGGATGACCGGCAGGTAAAGCGATGTCCAGGTGAGCCTGGGCCAATGAAATACCTTCCAACTCGGGATGTCGCAACGGAAAAAGCGTGATTCCCAAATCGATTTGTTCGGTCACTAAAGCTTGCTGGACATGCCAAAAGGTGGGAAATTCGACCAGCCGTATGTCGACTTCACTTAGATAGGGTGCAAAATGCGGCAATACTTCGGCAATCCGTTCTTTCACCAACATCTTGTAAATACCCAGACGGATTACTTTTTTTTGGCGATTTAGGCCTTGAATCTGCTCAGAAACTTGCTGAACAGACTGTAAAATTTGTTTGGCAACAGGATACAACAGTGCCCCAGCCTCTGTCAGTTCTACTTTCCGATTTTGCGTCCGTTTTTGCCGAGAGAACAGCTCCGTATGCAAGCTATCCTCCAGCAACCGAATCTGTTGGCTCAAGGCAGGCTGCGAAACGTACAATCGATCCGCAGCACGGCTGTAATGCTGCTCCTCGGCGATCATGACAAAATACTTCAGTTGCCGAATTTCCATATTAGGTTTACTTATCTAATTAAGAATAGATTGCTAAAATTAAGACAAATATTGGGCAAATTTAATCAATTCGTATCTTTTAAGATAAGTATTGCTTATATAATCATTCAAACAAATGATTGGATTTACATGAGAAAATAGGGGAAATTTGTGGTGTCAAAAAGTCAAAAACGATGGAATTAGTATCAACACACGCACAGCCGACCACGGCAGAGGATATTTTGCCTTTATTGGGCACCGACCACGTTGAGTTTTATGTGGGAAACGCCAAGCAATCGGCTTATTTTTATCAACATGCCTTTGGATTCAAGGTGGTTGCGTATGCTGGGCCTGAAACGGGTGTTCGTGATCGAGCTTCTTATGTACTTGAGCAAGGTAAGATTCGTTTGGTTTTGACGACTTCCTTGTATGCCGATTCTGATATTTCGCGCCATGTACAACAGCACGGAGATGGCGTGAAAGTACTGGCTCTTTGGGTAGACAATGCGACCGAGGCTTTTGAGGGTACAGTTTCTCGGGGTGCTGTGGCTGTTTCGGCCCCACAACGTTTGCAGGATGCCTTTGGTGAGGTAGTAGTGGCGAGTATCAAAACCTACGGAGACACGATTCATACCTTTGTGGAAAGAAAAAACTACACAGGTATTTTCATGCCTGGATATCAACCCCGCACATTAGGGCACTTCGAATCGTCGGTTGGCTTGAAGTACATCGACCACTGTGTTGGCAATGTTGCCTTGGGTGAAATGAACCAGTGGGTTGATTTCTACTCCGAGGTCATGGGCTTTAAACTATTGATGACGTTTGATGATGAGGATATTTCGACGGAATACTCCGCTTTAATGTCCAAGGTTGTTTCGAACGGTAACGGATATGTGAAATTTCCGATCAATGAGCCTGCGGATGGTTTGAAGAAGTCACAAGTAGAAGAATATTTAGAGTTTTACAACGGTCCTGGAGTCCAGCACTTGGCCGTCGCGACAGACGATATCGTGCACACGGTGCGGGAGCTTCGTCGGCGGGGCATCGAGTTTTTAGAAGTTCCTGGAACGTATTATGACGATTTACTGGATCGTGTCGGACAAATTGATGAGGATTTGGCACCCTTGCGTGAACTTAATATTCTGGTGGATCGGGATGAAGAAGGGTATTTACTTCAGATTTTCACCAAGCCTGTAGAAGATCGTCCGACATTATTTTTTGAAATCATCCAGCGGAAAGGGGCCACTTCCTTTGGAAAAGGAAATTTCAAGGCCTTGTTCGAAGCCATTGAGCGCGAGCAAGAGCGGAGAGGAAACTTATAATGCCTCTAGTGAGGATGTCGTTTGGTTTCACCTTTCTTTTGATGCATTCGGAAGAATAGGCATGCCAAACGACAGGCTTTATATTTCATCAACAAAACGAGTAACTTGTTTGAAGCGATACAGGTAGGGCGCCCGATGTGCCCCTCCTGTATATTTTTTTTCTATGCGTTCCAAAAGACCGCTAGATAGCATTTTCCGCTGAAAGTTCGTGCGCACCAAAGGCCTACCTAAAATAGTCTGGTATAGAACCTGGAGGTCGTGCATTGTAAATTGTTGGGGCAGAAGGTTGGAGCTCACCGCTTGATGAGGAAGGTCTCGCCGGAGGGTTTCCAGCGCCTTATCCATGATTTCGCGGTGGTCGATGAACAGGGGGGGGACTTGCTGAATATCGTACCAGGTACATGAATCCGAAATGTCGTCTACTTGAGGACAAACTTGGGTGAAGTCCACTAATGCATAGTACCCGATCGAAATAGTTCGCTGAAACAACCAATGGTCTTCTCTTAGGGGTTTACCCGCTTTAATTAATAATTCTCGATTGAGTTCCGGATTGTTTCGGTTGACCTTCCCAAAAGTCGCGAATTGTTCCAAATAAATATTGGTGACGCCCGTCCGTTCAGCCAAAATTCGACGAGCAGCCGTGTCGATATCTTCTTCTTGACGAATGAAGCCACCCGGCAGGGCAAATACATCCGCATTTTTGAATTTCAAGACCAAAACCTTCAATTGTTGATCGTGAAATCCGAAAATCACACAGTCAATCGATACCTGCGTGATATGCCGTGACTTTTTGGTCGCGCTGTAGGGGTCATTCCGTAGATTCATCTGGTTAAAAAAGCGATAGGTTGGATAAAAGTAAGGAAAAATTTTCTTTTTTCATGGAGACTTAGTAATATTGTATCACAATGATACAATAGCGATCATTTATTCAACCTACTTCTATACACATATGCAGAGAATCTCTCGCATGACCTACTTTTTCACCCTATGCATGATTTTTTTGGGGGGGAGTGTAGCGATGTCGCAAGTTCAGATTTCGACATTTCACTCCGATGTGGACGACACGGAGCAACCGTATGGATTGTACCTCCCCCCCAAATACACCCCCAAAAAGAAGTATCCCTTGGTAGTGATGCTCCACGGTGCGGGATCGAACCATCGGTTATCGATGCGTCGTGTTTTTGGGAAGAGTAATTTTCCAGGCGAGAGTGATATTGAGGCGAGCTTGTATTTCCCAGAATGGCCACCGGTCGAAATGATTGTCGTAACGCCGTTAGCCCGCGGGACCATGGGTTATCAGGGAGTTGCTGAAAAAGATGTTTGGGATATGTTGGCGGATGTGGAGGCCAAGTACTCGGTGGATCCCGACCGACGGTATCTTACCGGATTGTCGATGGGCGGTGGAGGAACCCTTTGGATTGGGTTAACGCGACCTGATTATTGGGCAGCCATTGCGCCTGTTTGCCCGGCGATTCCCGCCATGACAGATGTGTACTATCCCCAAGCCAAGGGCCTGCCTGTCAAGGTATTCCATGGTGATGAAGACCCTGTTGTGAAAGTAGAGAGTTCTCGCGTGTTGGTTTCGGCACTTAAATCCGCCGGGGCGAATGTGACTTACACGGAATATCCCGGTGTTAAGCATGATAGTTGGGTTGATGCCTATGCCAATGGAGCGATTTTCAATTGGTTTGCATCGTTCAAACGGAATGCACAGCCCACGGAGGTATCGATTTCTACTTTGCGCTTGCGATACGGCAAAAGCTATTGGGCCGAGATTACAGATTTTCCAGCCGGGGATACCGCTCAACTGCATGCTGCCTGGCGCTCAAACCAGCTTCATGTGACCACCTCCCACGTCGAGGGAATTGCCTTTGACTTAACCCAGCCAAGTTGGATTGGGAAGGTGGCCATAATAGATTTAGTTCTGGATGGACAAACTCTTCAGGTGGCCAATCCTCGCCGACGAATCGAGCTAGTCAAAGAAAATGGACGATGGAGAGAAGGTAGATCCAATGCCTCCAGAACCTCGCAGGTCGAGGGCCCTATCATTGAGGCTTTTGGGGGACGGCACCTCTATGTATTTGGTACGAAAGATCAACCTGATGCCAAGACGTCGGAGAAACGATACCAAGAGGCATTAAAGGCGGCGGAATGGTCTTTTCATCGGGGTGATTTTCTGAATCGTGTTTTGGTTTTTCCTCGGGTCGTGGCCGATCGTGATCTCCGGTTGAGTGATTGGAAACGATCCAACTTGGTTGCGTTTGGAACGGCTACCACCAACGGTGTGGTCGATTCAGTGGCCAAGCAACTTCCAGTTGTGTTGAAAGAAAATCAGGTTCAAAACTACGGACTCACCGCTTGGGTACCCTCCAAATATGCCAAGTATGTGGTGGTTCAATCGGGACTTCCTTGGTGGGAGGCTCCAGCCACTTCAACACCAGGCTTGTTGGCCCGCTTGACAATTCCAGGCCCCGTCGGGTTGCTTCGGAATAAAGGGGACTTCTTTTTGTTTGAAAAAGATTCTGGAAAAATTCAAATTACTGGACACTATTCCAAAAATTGGAAAATTTCCGAAAATGATACTCAAAAATTGGAGAAGACAGGAGCAGTTTTGATCAGGTAAATAGGCTGATTTTGTCATTATTCTAAGGATCTATTCTAAAAAAGATAGATCCTTTTTTATTGTTATAGGGAGGAAAGTCGTTCATTGGTAAAACAGTGTCAGTCATTTTAGGTGGTATAGGGATTGAAATTATGATAGACAACGAAGCAATTCTAAGTCAAAAAAAATAATTCATATCTAACCATTCAAAGAAAATGACAACTTCTAACATCTTCCGTACACTTGTTTTTTCAACTGCAATTGCCTTAGGAACTACATTGGCAGCATCTGCCCAAGACAACAATACAGATAATCACCAAATCACGGTCAGCATTCCGAATGTGGCATTATTGGATTTGGAAACTGGAGGTACAAGAAACTTCACGGCTTCGTTTGTACAGCCAACTCCACTAGAGGCGGGTCAGAAATTAAGTGCGCCAGAAGATAACTCGGATTTATGGTTGAATTATTCCTCGATTCTTCCTAATTCGGGAGTAACTTCTAGAAAGGTCAATGTAAAAGTTTCGGCTTTGATTCCAGGGGTAACGATGAAAGTTCTAGCGAAAGCTTCGGCTACGGGTTTCGGAACCCTAGGAAAGCCTACCTCTTTGGTTACCTTATCCACGGCTGATCAACCGATTATCGAAGGAATCGGAAGTGCGTATACTGAAACTGGTGCAGCAAAAGGACATAATTTAGTTTACTCTTTTGTTGCAGAAGATGCAAATTATGCGAATCTTCGTGCCAATAATACAACTGTGACTGTTACGTACACTTTGTCTGATAACTAAAAAATATCGGAGGGTGGTAGTAGGTAGCATCACCCTCTAATCCTTCAAAAACACTATGAATTGGTTCATTCGATTCTCCGTTCTCTTGTTGTTCCCAAGTTTTGTATTTGCCCGTGTGTCGGTGTTAAATGGCCTAACCCAGATCCATAAGCTTCAGTTGGGAAGGCAGATTTCAGGAAAATTAGTTTTAAAGAATGAGTCAACCAAAGAGGCCCGCATCGTCATTTACAAGCAAGATTTAATGGCGCCATGTGGCGAGCAAGTGGGTTATTTTCCGGTCAATTCACATGCTAAAAGCATGGCAGACTGGGTAAAGCCAGCTGTAGACGAGCGTATCTTGGCACCAAATGAAGAATATACGCTTTTTTACACCATCGATGTACCCAATAAGACAATCGAAAATGGCTCTTATTGGTCTGTGCTTATGTTGGAGGCAGCCGATCCCCTGAAGGAGGACCAAACCCAAGGAGTGCAGGTAAATTCCGTGATTCGCTATGCGGTGCAATTGATCGGAGAAATGGGGACGATGGAATACCCACCCTTATCCATCGAAAAAGTGGATACAGATAAAGAAGACAAATCGGTCATGCTTCGCGTGACGGTACGCAATACGGGGAAGTTTTCTACCTTAGGGAAAATTCAGTTGGAGGTGTACAATGAAAAGCAGGAAAAAGTAAAACTTCTGCAGAGTATCACCAAGCGAATTTATCCGGGCAATTGCAATCAGATGGAGGTTGACTTATCTGATCTAAAAAAAGGGAAATACGAATGTATTCTCGTGGTAGACAACGGACGGGACCTGTATGGGTCCAATGTAAATTTAGAATTATAAACACCTCCTTTACCATCTAACGTCGTATGTCCCGTGAAAAAGTTACTCACCTTTCTCCTTTTGGTGGGGTGCTTGTCGCCCGTTTGGGCCGAAGAGGCGCCTAAGATCTCGGTGAGAGGATACAATAAACAATTTACACCGGGTTCATTCATGACCCTTTTCTTTGATGTAGAAAAGTCGATTGATCAATCCTATATTGCGGAGCTAAAGCTACCCAAGGGATGGTATGTGATTACCTCCAAAACCACCGATAAATCCAAAGGTCAGTCGTATATGTACACCATATCCATTGACCAAAATACACCCGCCAAGCCACATCCGATTACGTTTTATCTTTTGGGGGAGTCCGAGCCTGTGGCTGAATTGACTATTCCGATTGGTGTGGAGGAAATTCGGCAGATCGACATCACCCCGTTGGAAATACCCGAGTACTTTCGGGAAGGAACCACGGTTCGAACCGCATTTTTGGTTCAAAACATGGGGAATATCCTGGAAAAATTCAAGGTTACTACTAGCCAAGGCGTTGTGGAGTCGGGGGATACCTTGAGCATCCCCGCTTATGGTAGTGCGACGGTGTACGTAAAACAAACCATTCCCATGACCGAAACCCCCACCTGGGCTCAAAGTGTGGATTTAAAATTGGAGCCGATGGTTCGGGGCGGCAATCCTTCCTATCGGGTGGTTTCGGTACCTGTGTACAGTTCAAAAACCAAAAAGACAGATCCTTACCTCCGATTTCCAGTGGAAGCCGGCATGACCTATTTATTTTTTGATATTCAAGGCAAGCCATTTCATGCCTATCAATACATTGCGTCTGGTGAAGGAAGTACGGATCATGCTGGCCACCACGTGGTTGGATTTCAGGTGCGTGGCCCCAACAATTTGAATTTTCCTGCCCTGGGAAGTTATGACGAGTATTCTTTGAGTTATCGCTACAAAGAAAAAACCAAACTTTGGGTGGGAGATTATGTCAACCGGGTCAATAACCTCATGGAATTTAGCCGGTTTGGTAGAGGCTTTCGATTTGAGCAATCCTTTCAGAAAGGAGATATCTCGATCTTTTATCAAAATGCGCGTTTTTTCCCTGGCCAAAAGGGAAGCTTTGGGGCTTCTATGCACCTGAAACCCAATGAGCGGGTACGCATTGGCGTTGATCTGGTGACAAAAGAACTTGTGATGCCCAACGGCCTGATGTGGACTACTCTGTTCGGTGTGTCGGGTCAATATACTGGTAAACATACTCAAATTGACACGGAGGTGTCGATGAGTCAGTCTGGAAATTCAGTAGACCTAGGAGGGTATAATCGTATCCTATATCAGAAAGGGCGCTGGAATATCAATTCAGAGGCCATTTATGCCGGAAAAAACTACTTTGGCTTTTATACCAACAGCCGATACCTTGTCAACTCCGTTTCTTATCAGCTATCCTCTAAATTTTCATTGGGGGGGTCAAGTAACTTTACCCGGTTGAATCCGAGCTTGGACTTATCGGTCTTCAACACGGCACCTTTTAACAAAATATACACAGCATTTCTGAATTGGCAGCCTTCCATACATCAAATCATTTTCCTGAATTATACCTTTTTGGAGCGTGAAGATCGCATCAAGCCTGCCTCTTTTCATTTTAAGGAGAATTTTGCCAATTTAAATTATTCGCTCAATACAACGGGTTGGCAAATCACGGCGCAGGCACGTGGTGGACAAGCGGTTAATTTGTTGTCGACAGATGATCTTTTACCCAAAGATTCCTACTCTGGATTGCTACAACCCTTCAAAAAGATAACGAAGTGGATGTGGCTTGGAGGGTATGCAGAATATCAATATACCAGCAAGTTTTCGGCCAAGAACGTTCAAGAGGGATTGTTCTTTTATGGGGGTACTTTGCGTGGCGAGTTAGACAAACGCTTGAGCTATCAGATTATGTTCCGAAACAATTATACGCCAGATGCATTTGTGGAGCGCCGGAGCTTTTCGGATATCAGTATCAATTATCAGACAGGTGTGCATCGCTTTTCTTTGAATGCAGGCCGGGCGTTTATTGGGAATGGAGTGGATAATTTACAAGGAACTCGGTATTTCTCCTTTCGATACACCTTTTCTGTGAATGCGCCCATTCGTCGAAATCGGAATGTAGGCCATGTGATTGGAAAACTGAGTACACCCAACCAAGTAGCGCGTAAGGATGGGGTTATGGTTAAATTGGGGCCGTACCGAACGGTGACGGATGTGTATGGCAACTTCTATTTTTCCAATATCCCCCCTGAGCAGTACCTGCTTACATTTGACCGATCGAGTGCTTTGGCGGGATTCAAAACCGAAAATAAGGGATCTTCCATTCCTGTCAAGGTTCAGCCTCAACAAACAGAGGAAGTGGAAATTAAGATGATCCGGACGGGCGGTGTGGTGGGTAAACTTACCTTGGATGTAGATCCCTCTCAACCATTAAAACCAACACCTCCGTTTTTAATTAAAATTTTCAATGATGAGGAATCCTATCTCACCAAAGTGGAAGCAAATACAGCGTATTCTTTCAAAGAGTTGAAGCCGGGTACCTGGACAGTCCAACTTCTACTTCCTGAGTATGGGGAACGATTCAATGTAGCCGAGATGGAGCGAACTTTGGATGTAGTGGCTGGGCAGGACGTAACGTTTAACTTTTCACTTTCGCGAGCCACTCGTCAAATATTATTTAATGGAAAAGACTTTAAAGTGACGGCAAGACCATGATACGATATGGAATAATAGTTTGGATGGGTTTGGTATTTGGCACACCGAGCCTAGCACAAAGGAGCTTGAGTGTCCCCGTAACCTTAACGCTTCCGTCCATTAGCATGGTCGATGTCGAGCCCGCGGGGACGGCGATCAACTTTACCTTTCGAGCACCCACAGAGGCTGGAAATACGTTATCTACGGTTTCGGCCGATAACTCCAAATGGTTGAATTTTACATCGGCCGTAGCTCCTAATCGAAACCGACGGATTATGATTCAGCTTTCCAATTCTTTGCCCATGGGTTTGTCTTTGCGACTTACTACCTCAGCCTATGGAGGTTCAGGGGCAGGGGCCCTCGGTAGCCGCGTTTCTCCCATTACACTCACCACCACCGCCCAGACACTCATCCAAAATATTGGAGGGGCCTTTACGGGAAATGGGGTAAATAATGGATATAATTTATCCTTCCAGCTACAAGTTCAAGATTTTGCTCAATTGAGGGCGCAAACGGCCACGATCTCGGTCGTGTACACCATCATGGATAATTAAGTATGAAAAATATTCTAACCCTAGGCTTTTTCCTTTGCACGTGGCAACTCTGGGGACAAGCCAATTGGACAACGACAGTGCCAAGTTCTGAAATTCGAGATGCAGGGATCAATTATAGTACGCCCATTTTTGAAAGCTCCAGCAACCAGGTCGTATTTTCGATAACTGGTGGGACATTGGTAAATTACAATGTTCAGGTCAGTCGAGTGGATTCCGATTGGTCCAATCAACTCACCATATTTGTCCGCCGAACGGGTACGGGTACAGGAGGAACATTGGGTACCATTAACGGAGGGACCAATTACCAACAGGTCTCTACGTTACCTCAAAATTTTATCAATGGTTCGTTGGGGCTTTCTGGAACGAGATCCAACGTGCCCGTCCAATTCCGGGTGGAGGGTATCTCGGTGTTATTGCCCTCCAAGACCTATGCCACGTCCATTGTCTTTACCTTGACAGACTGATCAATCGGGGGAAAATAAGACAGAATGGAGATTTGGTGGTACAACCTGAGGTAAAGAGATGGATTCCCAACTATCTTTTTGATTTCCCCCCGCTTTCTCCTAATTTTGCCCCGGTTCAATCACCTTATTATTTCCTTTATGTCAGTAGTTACGGCACAACACCGAGATACAGAAGTATTTTCCCTGATCGAGAAAGAACATCAACGCCAATTACATGGTATTGAGTTGATTGCCTCTGAAAACTTTACCTCTCCTCAGGTAATGGAAGCAGCAGGCAGTGTGTTAACCAACAAGTACGCCGAGGGTCTTCCCGGAAAGCGTTATTATGGAGGTTGTGAAGTGGTGGATGTGGTCGAACAATTGGCCATAGATCGATTGAAGTCGCTTTTTAACCTGACATGGGCCAATGTACAGCCCCATTCCGGTGCTCAGGCCAACATGGCTGTTTTCTTAGCTTGCCTACAGCCTGGTGATAAAATTTTAGGATTCAACTTGGCACATGGAGGACACCTTTCACATGGTTCTCCGGTGAATATCTCAGGTAAATATTTCCAGCCTTTTTTCTACGGTGTAGAAAAAGAAACGGGCTTGATCAACTGGGATACCGTCGAAGAAACGGCCCGTCGTGAAAAACCAAAATTGATCATCTGTGGGGCCTCGGCCTATTCTCGGGACTGGGACTATGCCCGCCTTCGCTACATTGCGGATGAAGTAGGGGCCATCCTCTTGGCGGATATTTCACACCCTGCCGGATTGATTGCCAAAGGTTTATTGAACGATCCCTTTGACCATTGCCATATCGTAACCACTACCACGCACAAAACCCTTCGTGGAACTCGGGGTGGGGTAATCATGATGCGGAACGACTTTGAAAATCCTTTTGGTGTGACAACCCCTAAAGGTAAAGTCCGGACGATGTCTTCTTTGTTGGATTCCGGCGTTTTCCCCGGAACACAAGGTGGCCCACTAGAACATATCATTGCTGCCAAAGCGGTCGCTTTTGGAGAAGCCCTCTCGGATTCCTTCCAAACCTATGCAGAACAAGTTCAAAAGAACGCCAAAGTCATGGCCGATGCATTCCTTTCCAAAGGATATCAGGTTATTTCAGGTGGAACCGATAACCATTTGATGCTCATCGACTTATCCTCCAAAGGATGGACAGGTAAAATGGCCGAAAATACGCTAATCAAAGCGGATATCACCGTCAACAAAAACATGGTGCCCTTTGACGAGCAACCAGCCATGACTACCTCGGGTATGCGGGTGGGTACAGCCGCGATGACAACCCGCGGACTGGTGGAATCTGACATGACGCGCATCGTAGAGCTCATCGACCGAGTATTAACGCACCAAGACGACGATGCGGTAATAGCTTCAGTCCGTTCCGAGGTAAATGACTGGATGCAAAATTATCCGTTGTTCCAATATTAATTTTTGATTCGTACATCGAATGAATGCCTAGGATTCCCCTCCTAGGCATTTTTTGTGCTTATATTCATGTAATTCGTTCATTTAATCCATTTTCTTTCCATTTCTACAAGAGAATTCCATTCCATACGTTAGTAGACAAATTACCTCATCTAATTCGATCTTTATGCGTATTTTTATATTACTAATACTACTTTTAAATACTTTTGATGGATTTGGGATTCAGCTACAAGGAACGGTTTCTTCGGAGGACGGAGAGGTGTTGCCGTTTGCCACCTTGCGTGTGGAGCCCACTGGCTTGACAACCATGACCAACGAGGAGGGAAAGTTTGAATTGTCGTTGTCGCCAGGTGCTTACGTTTTGGTGGTACAGTACATTGGTTATCAGAGTTTTCGCCAGGACTTGGTGGTCTCACAAGCTAGTACCGATCGGTTGGACATTGTACTGCGCAAGTCGGTGATTCAATTAGGGGAGATACGGGTGAATAAAGCCAAAGAAGATCCCGCATTGTCGATTATCCGAAAGACCATCGCGATGTCCCCCATCCATTTTCGGGAGATTCAGGCCTCTCAGGTAAAGAATTATGTACGGGTGGGTGTAAAAGTCGATAAAGTGCCGTTTCTGATTAAAAAGCAGCTGAAGGAAAATTTCGTTACGTTAGGCCAGACTTATATTTTAGAAAGTGTAAAGCAGTTGGGTTTTCGACAACCCCGAACGTATACTGAAAAAGTCCTGTCGGTGCGGTCCAATATACCGCCTCATTTGCGGGGTTCGGAGGGGGTGTCGGTGGGATTACGAAGTTTGTATGACCCTCAAAATAGCCAGTCGCCCATCACCGAGCTAGGGGCCCGAAATTACCGATACGAATATGTCGGATATTTTGAGGATCAAGGCCAGGTGATCAATCAAATTAAAATTACACCCAAAGTACAAGGAAAGGGATTCTGGGAAGGGATTATCCACATTATGGAGGATAGTTGGTATGTACATGGATTGGATGTGGACATTCCGAATCCTGCGGGGAAAGTGCATTTAAAGTCGGTCTTTCAGCCTATACAAGGTGTTTGGCTACCAGCACAGACCGATGTGAAGTCGGAAGTCGATTACATGGGTTTTCGGCTTCTCACTCAAGCGGTGACTTCGTATCGGAACTACGAGGTAACCCTGGACCCAGCCTACACCCGAAAAAAACCCAAACTGGTGGACGAAAAAACACAGTCGTTGGAAAAGGGGACAGTAGCAGTGAAAGAATTTAAGAGAGAGATCCAACAACAAATCAAAAAAGAAAAGAAGTCGGCTGGCGTTCCGGTCGTTGAAAATTGGTCGTCGGAGGATAGTTTGGCTAGAAAACGGGATAGTTTATTTTGGGAGGCAGAACGTATGGTCCCGCTGACGGCCCATGAGGTGCGAGGATACCGCGAAGCAGATAGTTTGTATGTCGTGCAGGAGGAAAAGATTCAAAAAAAGATAAAAGAGGATTCTTTGGTTCGGGAAGGGAAGGCTCCATTTAAATGGTCCGAAATTTTGTCGGGACATACCTTTAAACGAGGAAAAGTGTATCCAAGTGCTAAAAACTCTCCGTTTCGACATACCTATCAGTTCGGTAGTCTCCTCACCGATGCCCGGTACAGTGCGGTGGAGGGGGTGAATTGGGTGATTCCAACCTTGACATACCGACGTTTCTTTGATTCAACCCATACCTGGACAACTCAAGCACAAGCCTCTTATGCTTTTGGTCGGAGGCAATGGAATGGTTTTTTGAGTACACAAGCCACGTTGTCTGACTGGAGGATATCATGGAAGGTAGGTCGGCAAATTAGGCAAATAAATCCTGTTGTGCCCGACGGACTGGCTAGTTTTTACCTGTTGGCATTGAATCGGGTAGAAAGTCATTTCTTTCAAGAAACATTTCAAGACCTAGAGCTTTCCTATCAAATTTCACCCCGCTGGCAAGCTTCATGGAATTTATACATTGGGCGACGAAATTCATTGGAGAATGTTTTGGATCGGAGTATTTTGTATCCCCGAGCCGAGGTACCCCTTCCGTCCAATCACCCAGACCACGTCATGTTGGGGCCTGCTGGAACCAATTTCTCGACCCACAACCTAACTCGTTTAACGGGTATTGTAAGCTACCAACCGGGGGTGGTTCAATACCGCCAAAACGGAAGAACATTCAGCCAGAATCGGGGACCAGTGTATCGGATGGTTTTTCAAACCGGTTTAGGATCGGAGGATTTTCATCGGTTGGAGTTCATGACCGAGCAAAAACTACAGTGGGGATCTACGCGAGTGCAGGCATCAGGTACAATCGGAACTTTTTTTGGTCGACAGCCGACCTATTTCCTAGACTACCGTCATTTTCGGGGGAATGAATTGCTATTTCAAACGCATACAGGTTTTCGGTCTCTGCCCGTGTACCAATACAGTACTGCAGGTGGATATGGAGAGGGGCACTTGGAGGCGCAGTCGGGTAAATTATGGCTGACACAGTGGAAATTCTTACAAAAACGAGGTATCGAAGAAACTGTATTCATCAATGGGCTTCGTACCCGGGAGCTTCCCTACCATGTGGAGGTAGGGTATGGTTGGCAATTGGCCACTTCTCGAATTCGATTGGAGGGATATCGGAGTTGGACGGCCCAAGCGCCGGCTGCCTGGGGTGTTCGGGTGCATCTTCCGATGTTCTAAACGCAAAAAGGAGCGGGAGGGGATCGTTCGAGTGGGCTAGTTTCGCAGAACTTTGCATCCAATGCCTACTCATTTCCGGAGAACACTTCCACACGATTCGTGATTAGCTCCTGGTAGACTTTTTGTCGGTCTACATCAAGAAAAGATTGGTCTATAAGCCGAATGGCTTCGGGTAGCCATTTGATTAGCCTTTTATAGACACCGTTGATCTGTTTATCATTTAGCTTCAAGACAGCCCCTAGGCGGTCGAAATAGCCTTTATTGAGGTTTACCTTTTGGCCTCCCAGCAGTAAAGCGCTATCTTCCTTGTCTTTTGGAACGATCATTTTGACATTGAGTAAGTCATAGAATGGTGAAAGCACCCACCCCATTTCTGACAAGAACATCGAATAGTTTTTTAAGTGCATGTCGCCAAAAAATGAAATTTGAATGTACATAGAAGAGGGAACTTGTGTTTGCGCCTTTAAGGGTAGTTTCTAGGCCACTTGGTCTTGGGGTAATTTATTCAGCATTAATTTCATCAGGATATCCGTTTGCTCATCCTGTCCCAAAGTAAAAATAGGTTTGTCAAACTCGACGAACCCATTTTTCTTTTAGAAGTTAATGGCCCTTGGATTTTCTTCCCAAACGCCTAACCACACATAGTCAACCTTTTTCAGTTTGGCGATTTCAACGGCTTTGTTGTGTAGAAGTTGACCAACCCAACCCCTTGGCCATGGAAGTCTTTCAATACATAGATTCGTTCAATTTCTATTCCATTATTTTCTTTCAGCTCGGTTTGGGATGGTCCAAAGTTTAGTTTCAGGTAACCAATTGCTTGGTTGCAGTGGGTTACAAAATAAAACTCGGTGTTACTGTCTTGGAGTTGAGTCGAAAGTCTATCGGCTGAAAATCCTTCGTCCAAGTATTTTGTCATATTTTCCTCGGTGTTCCCCATTGCAAACGTTTCATAGAACGTTTGTCTGCCAATTTTTTGTAGAGGGTGGATGTCGTCCAGCGTTACTTTTTTTATTTCAAACATGGTCATTATTTCACAAAAGTAGATGCAGAGTAGCATGTTCAACGAACCACTTCACCCGACATTGAGCCGAACACGTGTTGCCTGCCATTTTTATTATCAAAATATAAATTCTTGTTCAATTATTTTTTTCGATTTTGGGTCCATTTTGAGAATAAAATTCATGTCCACACATAGGTCCAACTTTTGCACTGTTCGCTTTTACTATCCTTTCTATTTTATTTTCAAAGCTCACCGTGTTTTCAACTTCTTCAGTCAATAAAAAGTCAAACTTGAATAAGTCAGATGGAAAGTTAAAATACCAATAGGTTCCTAACGTCAAGCTTTAGGTTTTTGAAAATGGCGGGTAGCGATTGCATAGACACCACAAAATCACTCTATACCATCTATTCCTTGCTTACCTGAAAAAGAGCATTTCTGAACACATGTATCCAACCTATCCAATGCTACTTAAAATACCTCAATACAAAAAAGGAGTTGCTCGTAGGCAACTCCTTTTTTTGGGATGGGATGTTCTATTTATTTTCCTGAATTCACCCGAACGACTAGGCCGGGTTCTTCCAAGCCGAGGTAGAGGTAGCCATCACGGCCCTGAAATACCTCGCGCATACGGCCAACATTCGGTAATTCTTTGATTTCTTCTTTGACTTTCTGTCCCGACATGACACTGCGATTCAGGTACTTGAAACGCAACGAACCTGAGAACAGATCTCCCTTCCAGGTTGGGTATTTGTCTGACGTCACAAACGTCATGCCGCTCGGCGCGATGGATGGAATCCAGTAAATCACGGGCTGATCCATCCCTTCTTTGGCCGTTAGGTTGGTGAAGGCCTTTCCGTCGTAGTTGATCCCGTAGGAAATCACCGGCCAACCGTAGTTATGCCCTTTTTTGACGATGTTGATTTCATCCCCTCCCCGAGGGCCATGTTCATGGGCCCAAAGCTCATCCCGCTCGGCCAGGTAGACGAGGCCTTGGGGATTGCGGTGTCCGTACGAATAAATCGTCGGGCGGGCTCCTTTGGTTTTTAGGAATGGGTTATCGACCGGGATCTTCCCATCTTCATGAATGCGGTGTACTTTTCCGGCATCGGAGCTCAGATTTTGTGGGTTGTCCTGTTGATTTCCACGGTCGCCCATGGTAAAAAACAAATACCCCTTTTTATCAAATACGATCCGAGAACCGAAATGGTAGCGGGTGCGAGACCAAGGCTCTCCTACAAAAATATCTTGCCCTTCTACTAACTGGCCATTGCTCCATTTGGCGCGGTAAATAGCGGTAGTGGCTAATTTCTGCCCTCCCTCCATTTTGCCTTTGGAGTAGGAGAGATATACCCAGTTGTTTTTTTCGAATTGCGGGTGAAGCGTGATATCAAGCAAACCACCTTGGCCCTCTGCGACTACCTCAGGCACACCCGACACTTCTTTCTTCTGGCCGTTGGTGCTGACGTGGTACAATTTTCCGGAGCGATCGGTGACCAACAGCGAGCGATCGGGGAGTTGCTCGATTCCCCACGGGCTTGTCAAGCCTGTGGCAAGCGTATCCATGCGCAAGGTTCCAGCAGAGCTTTCGAAGATAGCCGTTAGGGGTTTGTTATTGAACTGATATTGTGAAACAGTCGCCAATTTTTCAACGATTAAGCCGGCCAAGGCATCGATTTCTTGAGCCGAAAGGACCTCTCCCCAGGCAGGCATCCCATTATCTAAGGAGCCTTGGGTGATGCTTTTGATCAACTGAGGTTTGGCGTTGCCGTACTTCCAAGAACGGTCGACAAACATCTCAACTTTTTCGCCATGACAGCTGGCACAATATTGTTTGTACAACGCCTCGGGTGCTTCTTCGTTCAAAACGATCTGAGTAACTTCGGCGGTATGAGTGGATGACTGGGTGCAGAAATTCCAAACAAATAAGGATGCTGCGGCGATAAAACCTACATTCTTCAACATGGATTGTCCGTGGTTTTTTTAAGGATTGAATTGAACAAAATTGCGTATTTTTCCCAGAAATTACAATCAAATTCGACGTAACGCCTTGGTTTTTCGTTATGTTAGGTAAGTTTCCAACAAAAGATGATACGACGGCTATGGATTTGGATTTGGGTATGCCTTGGGCAGGTGGTGCATGCCGCTTCGCCGGAGCCAAATTTTAATGCAGGCAACTGGTATAAAGTTGGATTTTTGGGTGGAGGTGTTTATTTCGTTGATCAGGCATGGTTTCAAGCGAATGGACTCCCATGGCAGACATTTCAACCGGACCAAGTACGGGTCTGGGGGGGAGATCCGTCGGTTTTACCCCAAACCATTCAACCTGTGCTTCCCGATAAGTCGTTGATGGAGCAGCCCGTTTGGTCCACCTTTGCTCAGAACCGGTGGAGTCGACAGGGGCGGTTGTATTTTTATGTTCCTCCTGCTTTTTTACCGGAGGGCGAGCGCCATCCGTACAGCGACTCAAGCTATGTGTATCTCACCTGGACCGTCGAAACAGGCCGACGGATCTTGCCCTCTTCTGGGTTATCCCCTTCAAATGACGCGGTGTCCATCCGAACACATGTTCAGCGGTGGGAAGTCGAAGAACATAGTTTGGTACGGTCGGGCCGATCCTGGCTGGGTGAGTATTTTTCCGCCGGGATTCCGACACGTTCTTTTTCTTTGACTACCCCACAACGCATACCTGGCTCTGCGATACGTCTGGACTTTCAGGGGGTCAGTACGGTATCGGTGGCCAGTACGCTTCAATCTCCTCAGCGGCAGATTCCCTTACCCAGGATAGGAACGGATCGGTACGATCGGAAAGGGCAGTGGGTCCAATGGCAGGAAAGTCGAACCGAGGACGGGCCCATTCGCTTGACTCTGCAATCGAGTGCGGGAGGATCGGGAGGATTTTATTTGGATCGAATTATATGGACGTATGATCGACCTTTGGATGTGGCCGAACAGCCCTTTGTGTGGTCGGGAGCGGGTGTGATGGAAGCTTCTCAGACGGGGTGGGCTTGGTCACAAACAACAGGCGAATTGCGGAGAATTTCGGTAGGAAAACAGGCACTACCGGCGTCAAATTCACCATGGGTTATTTGGCAAGAGAGCCAAGCTAGGCGAGCGGGTCGGGGTCGACCGGTCAATTTAAGGCAAACTAGCGCTTTTCGTCCGGTGGATTTGGTGATTGTGGCGGCACCGGCCTTCGTAGAGCAAGCGCAACGGTATGCACAATGGAAGCTGGATCATGCATCGTTGCGTGTGGAGGTATGGTCGACCGAACAAATATACGCTCGGTACTCGGCTGGAATGCCCGATCCGACGGCCATTCGCAACCTGATGCTTGGGTACTTTCGAGGTCGGGAGGAGGTACCCTACAGTCTTTTGTTGTTTGGCGATGCTACGTATGATACCAAAAACTACTTAGGTTTTTCAACTTTTCATCCAGATTACTGGGTGCCTACGTACATAAGTCGCGAGAGTTTGGAGCCCATTTATTCCTTCAATTCAGATGATTATTTCGGTATTTTGGAGGAGGGGGAAGGCGAATGGGCAGAAGGTGGAAGGCAAGGTAGTTTTTGGCTTTCTGATCCGGCGGGAAACCATACCTTGGATATTTCGGTTGGCCGGCTTCCTGTCCAAAATCAGGAACAAGCGCGAGTGGTGGTAAATAAGCTCATCCGGTACCAGGAGTCGCCGGAAGGACCTTCTCGACTCGTTTGGGCCGCTGACGATGGGGATGGCCTTTTGCATGCCGAGGATGCCGAGGGGCTGTCGGACTATGTAAGCCAGCGTCGGCCCGATATCGTTCAACAAAAAGTATTTTTGGGTGCTTTTCCCAACCGAGTCAATGGGAGAGTACCGGAGGCCACCCAGACTTTTTTCCGAATGCTGGAAGACAGTCCGATGCTCATAAATTACACAGGCCATGGGAGTGAGTTGGTATTGGCGGAGGAACGTTTATTTGAGGGAGAGATGATTTCGGCTTGGCGGAATGTTCCTCGTCCTCCGTTGTGGGTGACGGCCACGTGTGAGTTTGGTCGATTTGATAATCCGGCCTTGGTATCGGCAGGAGAATCGTTGGTTTTGGCACCAAATGGCGGGGCGATTGGGTTGTTGACAACCACCCGGCCGGTTTTTTCGAATACCAATTTTGTCTTGAATTATGCGCTTTATCAGGTGATGTTGGAGGAGGAGGGGTTGACCGTGGGTGAAATCTTTCGCCGAACCAAAAATTTGTCGATTGTTGGAGTCTTGAATCGGAATTTCACTTTGCTGGGGGACCCAACCTTGCGTCTCCCGTGGTCACGGCCTACGATTGCAACCCAATCATTGGATGAAGAGGGGTTCCGGTGGGAAGGATTTGTTGGGGATACGACCGGAACTGGCACGATTGTGGCCCAGGTGTTTTTGCCGGAGCAGCGTACGGTTCTTCGGGAGGGACAAAGTCAGATGTCGATTCGGATGGAGGTGCCGGGTCCCAGTTTTGCATTTCCGGTGGAGAGAGGTCGATTTCGAGCCGATTTCCCTGATGTATTTCCGGCAGGTGAAGGACGAATTCGGTGGAGTTGGGAAAATCGAACGGGAGTTTCTGTTTGGAAAAAGACCACGGCTTTTGTTGATCGAATCCCTCCACGCTTGGAGGTGATCACGGAGGCATCAGGCGCATTGACTTTGGTAGCCCGTGATTCGAGTGGGATATATCAAGGTAATTTACCTGACCCGCACGCAGGGCAATTCTCGTGGGATGGACTGGTCTGGCAACCGTTGGGAGTGTGGGAAGTCGAGAGCCCGGGTGTGTATCGACAAACTTTGCGATTTCCGCCGAGTCCTAGGGGTGAAATCTACTTGCGGGTGTCGGATGTACATACCAACCGAGCGAGTGGATCGTTTTTATGGGGAGAAACTCAAAAAGAACCCGATTGGCAAGTTAAACTGTATCCAAATCCGGTTGTGGGGCCATTGACTGTACAGATATTGCTGGATGAAGGGCCACTAGATGGGGAAGTGATCATTGAATTTTTTGATCCAACGGGAACTCCATTATATGTACGTACAGAAAGTTGTTATATTTGTACTCCCATTTGGGAGTTTAGGCTGCCGGACACTTTCCCGAGGCAGGGCATGGTATTGTACCGCGTCAGGGTAGTGAATCCGTGGAATCAACAAACCTATCAAACCCAAGGCAGAGTTTACTTTGCGCGTTGAATTGACTAGTTATCTTTTATATATGAAAAAAACCTTCCGTTCGCTCATTACATTTCCTTTAGCCTATTTTGCAGTGGTATCGGTGTTTGGGCAGGCAATCACCAACCGGTATCGAGTCGAGTCATCTGCCGTACCGTTTTTACTCATTTCGCCGGATTCCCGGTCGGCTGCCTTGGGGGATGCGGGGGTTGCGTCGTCACCGGATGCCAATGCTATATTTTGGAATACGGCCAAGTTGGCATTCATGGATAAATCGGCGGGTGTTTCGTTGTCCTATGCGCCTTGGTTGCGTGACTTAGTAGGGGACATGGGTTTGATCAATGGATCGTACTACAAGAAAATTGGAAAGAATCAGGCATTAACGGCAGGATTGACGTATTTTAACCAAGGACAGATTGAATTTACGAACCAGCAAGGGACCTCGATGGGGAATTTCCAATCCCGTGAATTTGCTCTTACGGGAGGATACACCCGTCGGTTGGGGCAGGATTTTTCCATGGGTTTGAATTTGAAGTACATCAATTCCAATTTGATTGGGGATTTGTTGGTGAATAACCAGGCCAGTAAGCCGGGGACGTCGGTGGCGGGAGACATCAGTTTCTTCTACAAGAAAGACCGACCAACTCAGAACAAAGAGAAGGGTACGGATATAGCGTTCGGGTTGGTTTTACAAAATATTGGGGGTAAGGTGAATTACGGTCGGGAGTTCGATTATTATTTGCCTGCCAATTTGAAATTTGGAACGGCCTTGGAGATTCGGGCGGATCAGCGAAATGTGTTCCAAATTTTATTGGATGCCAACAAGCCGTTGGTGCCTACTCCACAGGCTGATGGAAGCATTCCTCAGGTGTCGGCGATGCGAGCGATTTTGACGTCGTTCAGCGACTCACCTGAGCAAAATGGGGAATTAGCGGAATTTAGAGGGTCATTAGGGGTTGAATACACCTATGACCAGATTTTATCTCTTCGGTCTGGATTTTTCTATGAGAACCAGTTCCGTGGGGGACGTCAATATGTCACGACTGGGGTTGGGTTGCGGTTGAAGGAGAATTATGTGTTGGATCTGGCGTATTTGGTGCCGATTAACTCAGGAAATCCACTGGCGAATACATGGCGGATGACGTTACGAATTGATCTTTCCAGCCGAATGAAAGCTCCAATAGATGAAGAATAAATAAACGGTTATGATAGAAATCCCATCGGATGTCGATGGGATTTTTTTATTATTTGGGCCTTGATTGCGTGAGGGATAGGAGCGAAAAGCCCACAGCGAGGAACGAGCGAGGACTTGTAGCGGATAGCCCGACCCGAAGGGGCACGCCCAAAAAAATGAAACAATCTGAATAAAAACTGACTTATCTTTTTTAAATAAAGGAATGTGCTGGACTTTTGGAGAAGAAATGCCGCCTTACTTTTCCGAAAGATTCAAGAGAATTATGTCGAAATTACCCCAAGAATATCGCTTTGTTGATGTGTCGGATTACGGCCGAGGAATGGCTCGTTGGATTGCGACGAAATTACAAAATACAGCTTTTACACCGATTCATGTGACGTTTGGATTTGTGATGGCTGGGTTGTTGGCCATTGGATGCATTTTAACAGACCATTTTTATTTGGCAGCCATTTTGCTGGTCTTGAAGTCGGTATTGGATGCGGCGGATGGGGAATTGGCTCGGCTTAAAAATACGCCGTCTTATGTTGGCCGATACTTGGATTCGGTTTCGGATATTTTACTGAATGCTTTGATTTTGGGTGCGGTGGGCTACATTAGTTCGGGGGGGATATGGGAAGTAACCTTGGCTTTTTTGGGTTTGCAACTCCAGGGAACCTTATATAATTATTACTATGTGATTTTACGAAATCAATTTCAGGGGGATACAACGAGCCGGATTGTGGAGGATACCGTACCGACGGCCTTTCCGGGCGAAAGTCAACGTCTGGTGGGGTGGTTATTTCGGGCTTATACAGTGCTTTATGGACTTTTTGATCGGTTGATTTTCCGACTAGATCCACGGGCGGCGCATGAAAATCGGATTCCTTCGTGGCTGATGACGTTGGTTTCGGTATTTGGGTTGGGTTTTCAGTTATTGATGATCGGAATATTCCTTGTCTCGGGTTTCCCAAACTATATTTTGCCCTTTTTTATTTATTCTTCGCTGCTTATACTGGTATTTGTGGGGATTCGGCGGTGGTTGAATTAAAACCGACTGGGTTGGACACTTCTCTTGTTATTCTCTCCCAAAAAATGGGCTGGACTAGTTGGATGACTTGGTGATTTCAGCGATGAAATTGACGGGAATACTTAGGTTTGAGGTATAAAGAAGCTATAGTGTCCAAGATATTTTTCCTTCACACTTTTTTCATTGGTGGGTGTTCACCCACCACCATTTTATACAGGATCGTGTAGTTTAGGCGATCAAATTCCATTATTATTTCAGGGTATGTGACGTCGAGTTTTCTTTCTCGGCAAATGGCCGGTTATGCACTTTTTAATGGTGAAATGGGTATTAAAAGGTTATAAACGGTTATAATCTTTTAAATTGCATAGAAAAATAAAATAAAAAGTAGGTTTGTAGAATGAAAGTATGCTTTGCTCAAGGGGCTTTGTATTCCTTAAAAGGTATTTGAAAATAGTGCGAAGTAAAGGGCCAAAATGAGCATGAATTCATTCTTACCATCGATTTATTTTTCTGATGAAAGTTTTCGCCATAGGAATTAGTATTGTATTTGGGGTTCATTGTATAAGTTGTCGACCTTTGGACGTCGAAACCAGTACCTTGGATCTTACCTCTTGGCGATGGGAAGGGGTGGAGGATGTACGAATGGAGTGGGCCGGAAACCAAGCGAAGGTAGTGGTTCCCTGGGGAACAGATCGCTCTCGCCTTACGCCTGTTTTTCGGCAAGTGGGGCCTGGAACCGTAGTGCCCTCATCGGGTCAAATGCAGGATTTTTTGCAGCCTGTGGTGTACACAGTGATTCATCCGTCTGGAGGAAAACAAGTGTATCAAGTTACGGTTCAAGAAGGGCCTTTACCGGAGCCTGTCCTGAGTGGATATTCAAGTCCGGTAGTATCCCTAAACGATACCCTGCGATTTTGGGGTAAAACATTAGTGGGGGGGATTTCCAGAATAGGATGGCGACCTGAGGAGGGTCAGGTGGTTTATTCAGAGGTACACCGGATTCAAGATACCCTTTATGCGGCACGTGTTCCCCGTGTTTTAGTGCCAGGAAAATATACGTTGGAATTGGAGTTTCGAGGAATAAAAGTGTCGAATACCCCCACGGTGCATTTGCAGTATCCGGCACCGGTGGTCAGGCAATGGGAGGGTACGACCTATTTTGGTGGTGATACCCTAGTTTTGGACGGCGATTACTATTCGGGCGGGGGGTATGACTACCGTGGATTTCTGCGACAATCGGAAAAAGAATGGCAATGGGATTGGCACACGGGGCCATTGGTTCTGCCAAAGAACCTTGATCCTGGCGTGTATGACATACGGATTGTCAACCAGACATTAGCGAAATCCACCTCTTGGCAAGCAGTGAGCTGGAGGGTCGGGGATGTACGGTCACCTCATATTTTTCCGAATCCTGTAGGAAAACAACAAAAGGCTTGGGGTGATACCCTCAGGTGGGATGTTCGGTCTTGGGCAGGGTCGCGAACGCATCTGCAATTAGAGCATGCTCGGGGGATGGTGGTAGTGGCTGGGTACCGTACAAGCACCCATCAAGTCATTTACCCATTACCCTCAACGGGTCCATTAGGTGAGATGAAGGCTCGATTCATTTTTTTTAAAGATCAATATCCAATCGAATTTTTAGCCAATACCCTATTTTATTTTCAATAGCCCAACTTTATGAACATGAATCGATGGTATGCCTGGATTGGGCTATTTCTGCTGGTAGGTGAGGCTCTAGCTCAAACCGCCCCCGTATTGGACCCTAAGAAATTCACAGATCGGCGCATCAGCATACGTCAGATGCGGTCCAATGACCCGTCTTGTTTTGTCTTATTAAAAAACGGGCAGCCTCAGGTCGTTGGTCGGGACTACCGCGAGATCTTTTTTTATGCACCGCCTGATAGCCGCGGAGGAGTTTTTCATATCGAAGTTGACTTTGGCTATTGGCAACCAGGGGATGTGCTTCAAGTAGAAGATCGGTGCCGCGGTGAGCAGTCAGCTCCGATGATCGTTCAGGATGACTATGCCTACCTCACGATTCCGGCTGGCCCCGGACATGCCGGGAATGGACTGCATCCAGGAAGTCAAAATCCCCCGTATGCCAATTTGAATCAACCCATGTTGATCGGCCAATGTGCTTCTCTTACATTGAATTCCCATGTACTATTTCCGGTCGTGATTGGCATGGCGACAGATGTGGGGGCCGAGCGGACCACAGGGGCGTTTCGACTTAATGGTCAGTCCCTTGGAACAGTGCCCATGCAAGTGTATACCTCGGGAGATCCGACGCAATTTCAATGGGGAGCTTCTGGGAACTTAACTGCTGATGGATACCTCCGCCTCGAAACCATTCCGGTATTTGATGGAAAAAGTCCATTCGAATTGGAGTATAAACACAATGGGATGGCCGATATAACGGATTTTTGGATGTTTCTCGGTGGAATTGGCGTGAAGGAAATCAAAAATCATTCATTTCAAGTCATTAAGCGAAATTATTTGGGTGATTTGGTGGAGGAGCGTTACGAAGGGGATTTTACCGAGGCGACATTCCGAATTACTTTCACAGAAAACCAGTATCAAGTTTGGTTGAATGGGCAACTCATCTCGTCTCTGGATCGTTTTATCGTTTTTTACACGGAAGCAGGAGAATTATCCAGCCGAGATCCTTTGCCGTATGGTAGTTCGGTGACGTTTCACCCCCAAAAGGCGGGCGCCCAAACGGTGGGGGTTTTGATTGATGGCGCCGTGACCGTCCGGCAGCGATTGCAGATTGCCGATCCTCTTTCCCTGGTACCCAATATTCAGGGAGTGCGTTGTGCTGGCGAATCAAATGGGCAAGTGGCTCTCCTTCCCACCGGCGGATTGGCGCCGTTTATGTATCGAATGGAGGGTGGCATTGATCAGTCCTCGGCTCAATTTGGCGGATTGTCGGCCGGGACATACGTCTTTCGGGTGCAAGACGCGTCCGGTTGTGTGGCCGATGTGCAAGCGCAGGTGTCGTCTCCCCATGCCGTACAGTTAGTAGTCACGGACTCGGTCGCTACCAGTTGTTTGGGCCAAGCCACCGGTCAGGTTACTTTGGCGGCACAAGGGGGACAAGGAATGTTTCAATACCGACTTTTAGGTCGTGATTTTCAGGAGGATAATCAAATCATCGCACTTCCGGCGGGTACTTTAGTATTTGAGGCACGGGATCAAGCAGGCTGTACGAGCCACGCTACGGCCACGATTGGATTTCGTAGTGCCTGGACGATTCAACCCCAACTCACTCCCGCTACTTGCCATGGAACTGCCACGGGGCAGTTGATATTGGAATCACTACGGCCTAGTTCAGGGACACCCCGGTTTTCGCTGAATCAGCTCGATTACCAGTCAAGTCCCATGTTTAGCCAACTGGCTGCTGGAACCTACCAAGTGTGGGCCGAGGATGCGGGTTGTCAGATTCATTTAACAGATCTGGTTATTTCGCAACCCACCCCTGTCTCCCTTGTCACCCAGCTAGTAGAGAATGCTCGTTGTTTTGGTGAGTCATCTGGCTCATGGCAAGTGAATGCCTCGGGTGGGGTGGGGCCTTATCAGTTTTCGACTAATGGCACTCAGTTTACAGCTTCCAACGACTTTCGTTTTGCCAACTTGGCCGCAGGCACCTACAAAGTTTGGGTGCGTGATGCCAACGGTTGTTTGCAGGAGGCTTTGCAAGCTATTGCACAACCCACACCGCTTCAATGGGATCTCACAGAGCAAGTAGCCATTTCCTGCCCCGGGGCATCCACCGGACGGGTGGTCGCAGCAGCCTCGGGTGGAAATGGAGGGTTCACTTATTTTTTAAATACCCAATCCTCCCACACACCTCAGTGGGAAAATCTGACCGCCGGTATGTACACGGTACAGGTACAGGACCAACTCGGTTGTCAAGCTTCGTTTCAAACGGAAGTGACCGAGCCCCCGGCTCTTCGTGTGGGAGCCAATATGGTGGATCCAATTGCTTGTTTTGGGCTGTCAACCGGTGGGATATCCTTGCAAGGAGAAGGGGGCACCCCTCCGTATCAATACAGTTTAGGAGGGGAGTTTCAAGGATCTTCCTTGTTTTCAGGTTTGAGGGCAGGAAGTTATACGCTTCGAGTCCAAGATAGCCGAGGTTGTTTGCAGATAGCACCTGTACTGTTTGCCTTGGACCAACCCACCCGAGTAACTGCTACTATTGAGGCTCAACCGGTTACCTGTCCTGGTGGACAAGATGGAGGTTGGGTGGTCATTGGCAGTGGAGGACAAGGGGGATATCAATATGCAGAAGACGGAATACAATTTAAAGATTCAGGAATCTTTGAAAATAAACGAGGAGGAACTTACACCGTTTGGATACGAGACCAAGCGAGTTGTTCGCATCAGCAATCCGTGATCCTTACCGAGCCGGATCCATTGCAGTTTGTGGAATGGATGGTGGAGGACGTCCGCTGCCATGGGGGAGCTACTGGGAAATTAAGTTGGCAAGTCAAGGGAGGTACGGCCCCGTATACTTTTGCTCTTTCAGGTAGCACGTATCACTCATTTTTCTCATTGGATACACTTCGTGAGGGAACCTACCAAATCTTGGGGAAGGATGCCCAAGGGTGTGCGTTTCAGTCACCCGAAAAACAGATACAACAACCAGCTCCTTTGGTTATTTCGGTGGATGGATTGGACGAGGTACGCTGTTTTGGTGGTCAAGATGGCCAAATTCGCCTGCGGGCGGTTGGTGGGGTGGCCCCATATGAATTTGCCTTGGAGGGGCAGATCTTTACTGAATACGCTATATTCAAGCACCTATCGGCAAAAGAGTATAAGTTGGCGGGTCGTGATAGAAATGGATGTATGCAAAGTTTAGCCGTTACCTTGACACAACCTGAGGCCTATGAGTTGAGCATACAAGACATTCAACCAGCGACCTGCTTTGGGGAGGCGACCGGTCAAATCGCCGTTCAACACCGAGGGGGAACTGCTCCCTATAAAGCTTGGATTTTAAGCGATACACTTCGGCAAGTGCAGGCTCGATTTTTGGGATTACATGCTGCAAGTTATCAAGTCGAGAGCCAAGATGCACGGGGTTGTCGGTTTACCTTATCAGAGGTGTCGGTTGGTCAGCCCGCCCCCATTCAACTGACATGGCAAGAGGTTCGATCTGTTGATTGTGAAGACTACCGTCGTGGAAAACTTCATGTGGTGGCCAGTGGGTCTCATGCAGGTTTCGGATATCAGTTAACAGGACATTCTGTATCAGGTAACCCGTATGCTGGACAGTTCTCTACCAACGGAATTTTTGACGAAGTGCCCGTTGGAGAGTTTCGAGTCACAGCCATCGACCAAAAAGGATGTTCATTCGAACAGCCCGTTCGGGTAATGGCTCAAAATACATCGATTCGATTTAAGGTGCACTCGACTTCCCCAACTCACTGTCAGCAATCCGACGGAACAATCCAAATCCAAGATGTTACAGGCGGTAGAGGAAACTATTCGTTTTTCCTGAATCGAACTCAAGGTACTGACCAATTTTCGGGGCTTTCTTCCGGAGTTTACCAAGTCACGGTTCGAGATAGTTTGTGTGAGTTCAGGCAGGAAATTCGTTTGGAGGCCCCGGGTACTCCGAAAGTTACCTATACCGCCCTACCTATTGCCTGTTCAACAGCAGAGGCGGAGGTTTCATTGTTCATTGAGCCCACAGTGGGAGAATCCTATTCGGTCCAATGGCCAGGACAAGTCTTTGGTGCGGCTTCTTCTTTTCGTCCTGTTCCTCCTGGGATCACGGAAATCCAGGTACGAGCGGAGACTTCTGGCTGTTTATCTCATTTGGCATTGGAGATAACACCTCAAAACAAGGGGAATTTGAATTGGGTAGAGCGAATCTCCTTGGTTTGCCATGGGCACCCAACAGGAGTTTTGGAAGTACGGGGGGATAGGAATTTACAATTCCGTTTAGGAACGGGTTCCTGGGGAGAATCCCCCCGTTTTTCTTCTTTATTGGCGGGGGTATATCAACTTTTCTCGCAAAATCAACTCGGTTGTCAGGATAGCATTCAAGCCACGTTACATCAGCCTCCTCTTTTACAGGGTGAGTCCGTGATTACGCCGAATGTTTGTCATGGTGATGCAACAGGACGCATTCAAGTTTTTGCAACTGGAGGTGTTGGCTCGTATCAATACAGGTTGGGAGAGCAATCTTGGCAAAGTATAGCTCAATTTGACCAATTGAAAGCAGGAAATTACACGGTGTACCTTCAAGATCAAAATGGTTGCCAAACGCCTCTCCTTGCTCAGATCCTGGAACCTTCTCCGGTGCGTTTGACAACCACACAAGTCCCGGTTCGGTGTTATGGGGAATTTAATGGGGAAGTCAACGTTTTGGCAAATGGAGGCACACCTGGGTATCAATTTCGGCGATTAGGAGACGCCTGGCAATCAAGCGGCCAATTTGCCGGATTTGGGATTGGGCAGTATACCTTTGAAGTACGGGATGCAAATCAATGCCAGCAGATGGTGGAAGTTGAAATTTCACAACCCACTCAGCTTGAGATTGATCTTACAGCACAAGTTTCTCCTCGATGTTTTGAAGGTCGAGACGGTTTTATTGAGGTACAAGCGAAGGGAGGGAACAGTGGATATCAATATCGGATGGGCAACCAACCTTGGCGATTTGAACCTCGATTCGCAGACCTTGGACAAGGGACCTTTCAAATTGACGTTCGGGATGGGAAGGGGTGTTTTGCTCAAACAGGGGTTGCTACGCTCACCCATCCATCTGCGGTACAGGTACGTGTGTTGAAACAAGAACCCCGTTGTTTTGGAGAGGCCAATGGAGCTTTAGCATGGGAAATCAAGGGAGGTATTGGGCCGTATCGGTTGGAGGTGGAGGGCCAATCTCTCGGAATTCGAGAAACCCGATTTGATTTGGACCAAGTGGCAGCGGGACAATATAGTTACCGTGTCCAAGATGCGCAACAATGTGAATGGTTTGGAACAATAGGTGTGTCCCAACCTACGGCTATCAATTTAAAGACTGTTATTACGCCTGTCCTATGTTTCGGTGGGGCAACGGGCCAAATCCAAGTGCTGGGTCAAGGGGCCACGCCGCCCTATACCTTTGCACTAGAGCCGATTCGAACAACCGGCCCTGTTTTTCAAACCCAAGGGATATTCGCTGCCTTATCTGCCCAAATGTATGAAGTTTGGGTTCGGGATTCCCAAGGCTGCCAGCATTCTCAAGCGGTTCAGATGCCCCAGCCACCACCTTTGCGACTGACACTGGCGAAGCTAGATTCCGTTCGATGTTTCGGTGAGACCAATGGGCAATTGACAGTTTTGGCCCAGGGGGGCGTGGCGGGATATCAGTTTAGCATTGGAAAAAACCGAATTCAAAATACACCTACTTTTGACCGGCTGGGGGCAGGATTGTACTCGGTGGAGGTACGAGATTTCAATCAATGCACCACCCAACTCGACAGCATTCGCTTGGGTCAGCCGAATCGATTGGAGCTTTCCGTGCAACACCAAATGAATCCTCGCTGTATTGACGAAGATTCGGGTGAGATAACCTTAGGTTCTCAAGGGGGAAATGGATTTACGCTGTATTCACGGGATCAGCAAGCCTTTCAATCCGAACCACACTATAGAGGTCTAGCGGCCGGGTCATATGCTTTTCAGGGACGGGATTGGAAAGGATGTCAAGCCTCATTACCTATTATTTCGCTGGTTCGGCCCAGTCCTATCGTGGCCCAAATCGCGATACAATCGCCCACGTGTGTCGGTGATGTCGATGGCACCATGGCTATTTTTCCAACAGGAGGAGCGGGTGGATACCAAGCAACTTGGTGGCCAAGCGACTTTCCGGACCTCAAAAAAGTTTGGTTGAAGGATACCATTCAAGGTTTACAGGCAGGTATTTATTCGGTACGGATTCAGGATGTACTAGGATGTGAGGTGAACCTTTCAACCCGAATTCCGGCACCTTCTCCGTTGGTTCGCCCTGTTTTGCACGCCAGTGGATTGGATTCGATCCTTGTTTGTGCCAAAGAATGGGTGACATTGAATGCTGGAAATCCAGGACAACGTTTTTCTTGGACCCACAATGGGCAGACTCTCTCTGAGCAGTCATCGATTCTTCGAACCCAAGAGCCGGGAATGTACACGGTTCGAATCGCTAACGAGTCGGGTTGTACGCTTCAACAAACCCTTCAGGTGGTCCATGGGCCCACTACCTTGGCGGTCGATTTCTTGATGCCTTCCGAAGTATTTGCCGGCGATACACTCGTTTGTTTGGATATCACAAGGCCTATTCCCACCCAATGGCGTTGGACATATCCGAACCAGGCATTTGTACTAGCGAATGATGGAAAACGGTTGGTTACGCAACTAAATGAGCCGGGGGAGGGCCGTTATATTTTATCAGTTTCGGATGGGAGCTGTTGGTATGAAAAAGAACAAGTGGTACGCGTCATGTCACGAGCCGTCATGTTGGAGGATTTACCGCTGATTCAATCGGTTCATCTTCGCCCTAATCCTTCCTCAGGACGATTTCAGCTCGAAGTAACCTTACGCCGCCCCGCCTCGGTGGAAATTCGAGGAATCCGACAAGTAGGTGGGCAGGTCATCACGACTCAACAGGGGAATGGCCAAGCTGTGTACGTCTGGACATTTGATTGGCAAGTTCCATCGGGCATTTACCTTTGGGTTGTTCAAGCTGAAGGACAACAAGTAACGCAACGATTCATTATTCAAAGGTAAGCGTGATGAAACTAATACATTGGATAGGCTTGTCTCTAGTCCTTTCAATCCAAGCTCAGGCTCAGTTAGCTGTACAAGGTTCTGTAGATAGCCAATGGCGAAGATACCAAGCTTGGGGCCAAGAATCACGTATTCCTCCCAATGCCTATTTTCTTTCGGGAAAGATGGTTTGGCAGTGGGCAGATAAAATCAAAATTCCTGTCACCTTCAGTTTAACGAATCAACGAGTTATTGTGGGCGTTCCTTCTTTGCAAGTGCCGAAACGGTGGGCGCAATCCTTTAATCGGCTTAGTTTTCAACCTAAGTGGAAGGATCATCAGTTTTATGTGGGTACACATGCCCTCACATTTTCTCCCTATACGTTGGCAGGACATCGGGCACAAGGACTTGGGTACGTATATAGGTCATCGAAAAGTCCAATCTACGGCGGTATCCAAGGGGGACAATTGTTACAAAGAGTACTTCCAGATAGTGGAGGAGTCAGTCGCCCGGCGTATGCGAGGTGGGGTGGTTCGGTCAAACTAGGGTATCAACATAAGCAAGGATTTGTGGAGGTTTCTCATTTGGGTTCCACGGATGTATGGAGAGGTGAAATATGGGATCGATTCATTCCGGAGCAGAATCAAGCTAGCTCGGTATCGGTTCAACAAAAAATCACCGAATTTTGGCGATTGAATACCGTTTATGGACGTTCTGTTATTTCTCGATTTGAAGGAGAGGAGTGGCAGAAACAAAAAGTCCGTCAGGCTTGGAAATTGGAAGCGCTGTATCAAACAGGAGCTTGGGAAGGAGGCATGGCGTACGCACATACCGATCCTCAATTTCGGACACATGGCGCATACATGATCAATCAAGATCTAAATCTTTATTCGGGTCATGGGCATTGGCAACAAGATTGGGGAGGAATTCGGGGAGAAATGGGGGTTGAACAATCCACTCGCCAGTCCCAACGCCTGTCAAGAGAAACAAGGTGGGTACATCGGTGGCAGGCACAAGGGCAATGGGAATCGGGTTGGTCTATAGAGATTATTTGGTCCAATTTTACCTCCATCGCTAATCTTCGTCCGGAATTACTCTATCTCCAAGCCCTGGAGTCCTGGAATTTTGTAGATACCCTGAATTTTCGGCAAGTGAATCAACAATGGACCAGCCAGGTGGGGTACCAAGTGCCCACAGGGTCAAAAGACCTGTCTACGGCCTTGAGCTACCAAGGACAATGGCAACAAGGGCGAGATAGCCAAGGAGAACAACAACAAATTACTCGAATCTTTTCGAATCAGGCCTCTTTTTCTCGTACCAACACGAAGCATAAAAGTTCGTTTCAGGCTAGTATTCAGGCCATTCAAACCACTCTGGGAGAACGATCAGAGTGGATGATGGGGCCCCAAGTTCATTGGAAAAAGACCCTTGGAAATCGAGATTCTTGGGAACTCATGGGACAATTCGCCCAAAATCAATTTTGGTCAGCGGGGCATTCCACACGCCATCTTTGGACAGGTCTATTGAGCTGTACAGCTAAAGTAGGTAACCAACACCGGCTTTCTCTTCAAAGTCGATGGATGCACCAAAAGGGTTTGGAATGGGGGCAATTGACAGAACAAACTGTAACACTTTCTTATCAATATCAATGGAGCCTCACCCTTATTCCACCTAAACCATGAAATGGCGTAGTATAATTATCATCCTGCTAGGTATTGTTTTTTTCCTACAAGCCCAAGCTAATTCCGGTACCGTGCGTGAGCCAGTCACCGAGGAACAAGTCATCCGATTTTTTGATGGCATCGAACGGCTTGGGCAATGGTCACAAGGTATTTTGGCTTTAGATCAAAATACGCAGTTTCCAATAGCCATTCGAAAACAAATGAATGGTATTACCTATGAAATAGGATTACAGCAACTTCGTTTGACCCCCCAAGGGAATGTATTGGACATCTTGGCGATGATGACGACAGATGATGGAACCAAACTTTGCTTTTTTGGGGAACAAGGCCAGTTTACTGGAGCTGGAGGGATCCAGTCGGGTTCGCTTCGACTCATTACCTCGGGGAAAGAGGGCTTGAAAATCAACGTATTGCCGCGGGTGGATCTAGAGATTTTAGAGGGGGCCTTTCATTTTGATTGTAAGGGTTATGAAAGCTTTTCGATCGGAGGACGTGTGATCTTTGATCGAGATCTGATGGTTCCCGAAAACCCAATCCATGCAACGATATTAGCGGGCCAAGTAACGGCCTCTTTTCAAATGGAACGCGTGAAGGATTGGAACGACTGGCTGTTGGAAGTTAGTTTACCTCCCTTTCAGATCACTAATATGCCCGGCTATGGATTCACGGCTCAACGGGTGGTGGTGGATGTCAGTCGAGGACGCAATAACCCGGCCCTACTGTTTCCGGAAGGTTACATGGCCGCCGACATGGGCCCCGGTTGGCTAGGAGTTTCCATGGCCGAGTTGTCGATGCGTTTTCCCCCTGAGTTTAAACTTCGTCAAGGCTCCACCGTATCAAGCCGTGTCGGACTAGGGGTACAAAACCTGCTGATAGATCGGCAGGGTTTTTCCGGAGTGCTGAAGGGTCGAGACCTCTTTCCACTCAAAGCCGGTGATTTGAATGGATGGGACTTCTCGATGGAAGAGTTTTATCTCGTTTTGCTAAAAAACAAGGTCAAGGAAGGCCGAATGGCCGGTCAAATGCGGTTGTCGATCACGGAGGAGAATCAACCTTTGGCCTATCGTGCGGTCATCGATCCCACCCAAGACTTTTATCAATTTTCCATCCAAACTCCGGATTCTCTGTCTTTTCCCTTTTTAAAGGCAACGCAGGTATCATTAACGTCAAATTCCAATGTCCAATTAACACTAGCCAATCGGCAATTCACAGCCCAAGCGCGTTTGCATGGACAATTGGATATCCAATCGAAAGAATTGGGATTGACCTTGGATCGGTTTGAATTTCAGGATTTAGTGGTCTCGAATCAAGCTCCCTTCCTTCGTATTGGCTATTTAGGTGGAGGGTCCGGTAGAACCTACGAAATTGGAAACTTTCCCATTTCGTTGAATGGCCCCGTCATTCTAGCAAATAGTACGTCATTCAAATTGTCGCTCGGAGCTAATTTAGATTTGGATAAAATGGGGATTTCGGCAAAAGGTGGATTTTTTGTGGAAGGCCAGATGGTACAAGAGGAGGGCCGACAATTTTGGAGAAACAAAGATATTGGGATTCAATCACTGTTCCTTTCAGCCGATCTGAATCGATTTAAATTTAGAGGAGGGGCTGAGTTTTTTCGTGAAGACCCCCAGTATGGTCGTGGTTTTTATGGTCGCATTGAATTGGAAACCTGCCTTCCCAATTGTGCAAAAACGACTGCGGTCGGTATTTTTGGCCGAAAACCTCTAGAGGAACCCTATTGGTTTGTTGATGCTGACCTCGAGTTGGGTAACCAGGAGCCAAAGGGCATGCAAATCACCTTTTTGTCCGGAACCGTGTACAAACGGATGAAACCATCTGGGCAATCCAGTAGTACGCGGTTTCCTTCCATTACCGGTATGAGTTATATCCCAGATAATAGTGTCGGTTGGGGAGCTCGATTTGGCGTCGGACTTAGTCTAGGTTCCGGCTCTTCGGCAGCCTCCGCAGCGGGAGGTTTGGAAGTGGTGGCACGAAAGGACGGTAGCGTACAATCTTTCGGAATTATGGGGATGGTGGGAGTAGGAGGTCAATCCAACCAAGTGACTCCGGCGAGTGTTCGGCTAGCCTATCAACAAATGTGTGCGGGGCAATTTGTGGTCGGTGAATTTACATCAGCTAGTGCACCATCCCCACAGGATACGGTCCTCCAAAATAAAGCAGTGAAACGGTTTCCTCCCTCTTCCTCAGATGGATTCTATGGATCGATCCTGTTGCGATTTAATTACGATGAGGAAAGTTTCTTTGGCCGAGCGGGGTTCAATATTACCCAAACCAATTTCCAATTTGCCTTTTTAGGGGAGTTTTATTTTTCTCCTCAGCGGTGGCATATCCATCTTGGGCAGCCACCGATTGCCAACCGCATGAAGTTGCGCCTACCGTCTTTCCCTGGCGTTACCTTTGAAGGTTATATCATGCTAGGGCATGGTTTGGTGGCCCTTCCTGATCCCGATCCCAATCCTTTCACCCTGAATCCGAGTGCAAACAAAGATCGTAAAGGTATACAAGTAGACCAAGGCGTTGATGGAAAAGGCTTTGCTCTGGGGGTTTCCGCATCTTTGGGTTCTAATGGCCGATTGGGGCGAATTGTCCAATGGAACGTAGGGGCACGTATAGGAATGGATATGCTAGCTGTTAAGTTCCCTCCAGGAGTATCCTGTATCGGATTTCCCGGTCCGGTTGGGATGAATGGTTGGCTGGGGTCTGGACAAGCTTATGCCGTCGGTGAGGTTGCTGTGACTGCCCTCGACCGTATTCCGGTTTTATCCATCCAGTTGGGCGCTATTTTACGCGGTACTGCGCCAAATCCAACCTCGGCTCAAGGGCAAGTCGCGGTTCGATTTAAAGTACTAACGAAGAAATTTGATATCAACCTTGGCTTTGAAGTGGGGGATGAATGTCGACTGGCCGTCTCGGATATCAAAGAGGAGGCTTTGGCTTGGGAAGAAAAACAATTTCCAACTCGGGGGACTACCGACATCGATTTCAATACCGAACCTCACCTGGAATTTCCGTATCCGGTTGACCAAAAATTTACCCCAGAGGATCAAATCGGGGAGTATCGGATTCGGCCCGTTTCATTCATTCTTCGGGACCAAAGTGGAAGAGAAATTGAAGGAAAAGGAAAGGATAAATCGAACCGATGGGAATTTCATCCGAAAAAGCCTTTACCAGGTAACGAAAACATCACCGGAGAGGCGCACGTGCAACTCGAATACAAACAAGGGGGCTCTTGGGTACCTTATATTGAAAGTGGCTCAGGATTAAAAAAATATGCGTTTCAGTTTAAAACGCGAATGACCCCGGAGCAGTGGGCTGCATTACAAGAGCAGCGCGCTAGGGAATGGTATCTTAGACAAGCCCAGGAAGCTGAATTAAATCGAATCCGACAAGATGAAGAGGCTAAACGGAAAGCTCTTTTGGCTCATCTGGAGGATATACGGAGGTTGAATGAAGCATCACAATTTGTGGTTGGGCAAATCGATCAGCATGTCCAACAAACGAACGCGGCGCTTACCGAGGTGTACAACGAGGCTGTCGCGCGCGGGGAGGAAATCATAGATAATGCCCATCAGGTAGCCAATACTATATTCAAGGAAAATACCAATTCTTTTAATAATCTCAACACGATCATCGAAAATTCGGATGCGCCGGATGAATCCATAGCCGCTGCGGAAGAAGCCGCCCGCGTGGCGAAAGAAGCTGCGGATGAAGCGGTTCGGCAGGCCCAAGCTTTTGTACAACGGCTCGTCGACCAAGCCACAGCAGAAGTGCTGCATACGACAGCAATGGCCAAACAAGAGGTGCAGCAGGTTCGGGATAACTCGGTCAGTCAAGTCCAACAAGTAGCTACTTCGTACGAACATCAGATTCAGGAGTTAGCTTGGAGGAAACAAGCACAACTTAATGTTTTGAACCGCCAAATGAAAGCCGAGTTGGATGGTGTAAAATGGCCTAATCGGAAGAAAAAGCGGACGGAAATTCGGCAAAAGTATAATTTGATGGCCAATGCTGCTTCCCGTTCGTTCAATCAACTAATTGAGGTACTACCTGCCCAAAGCATGCGGGAGCAGGAACAAATCAAGGAAATGGCCAAGCAACAGATGGATGCCATTTTAGCGCACGCTCGTGCCCGGGCACAGCAAATTATGGACGAGGCCGCGGCCCAGAGTGTGGAAGCCATGAACCGAGCACGCCAAACCGCACAAAACATCATGTCGGAGGCAGAATCTCAAGTACGAGCCATTTTAGAAAATGGGCCATCGGTGATGGATCTTTCCTCTATTGCTCGTATGCTACAAGACCAATCGGAAGAATTTGACCAAGCTTTTAACCAAGATGACTTTGATGATTAATCGATTCTCATTCCTCACACGTTGTTGTGTACTTTTATTTTTATCGCAAAATACAGTCGCCCAATCTTGGCATCTGCTGACCAAAGTGGATGCCCATCAAGTCGTGGTTCGATGGGTACCTTTGGATCCTGCCAGTTGGGTTGAAGGAAATGAAAAGGGATTTCAGATCACGATTCGATATCAGGGAGAAAAAACAATCCTAAAGACGGTGGAGGTGAGACCCCAAGGTCCGGATTATTTTATTTCTCAACATGATAGTTTACCTAAAGCCGACTTGATGGCAGGCCTCCTCGAACAAGTTCCTCGAAGCACTGGGACAGACCTCGACATTCTCTTTGGTTTAGTGATGGCTCATTCCACCATCCACCCCAAAATGAGCTCAGGGCTTGGTATGCGTTGGGTAGATGTGCCGCCAATGGGTGTGAAAAAAATAACCTATCAATTAGCCTATCCTCATGGTAAAGTATTAACTGAAAAAACCGTTAGGCTGGATCAAATTACAACACTTTATCGGCCATTGGATCTGAAAGTCCAACAACAAGATAGTCTTTTCACTTTTCGATGGTTGCCCGGAGACACCCTATTGAATTGGGCTTATCGTTTGGAGACCTCGGAGGATGGGGAAAAATGGCGTCCGGTGGATGATTTACTTATTCTTCCAGCTGTTGATGAATTTGGAAATGAATACCTCGCCAAAGAATACCGGATTCCTAAGTTCTATAAACCGTATTTTTTTCGGGTGTTGGCTTATACCCCATTTGGGGAAATGAGTATTCCTTCGCGCCGAATCCAAGTAACGGGCCACCGCCAACGTTTTCCAGCCTTGGAGCCAACCATTCAAACTACCCAACGGGGCATTCAGTATCAATGGAATTTTCCAGATTCCTTAACGGCCGAAATCAAGGGTTTCAAGGTGTATTCCTCACGAAAAATTGACCATGAAGGTCAAACAATCGCTTTTTTATCACCCCAAACCCGAGCTTGGCTGGATACAGCGGCTGTTTTGGATAGCTATTCCCATATTGCCTTAGTGGATTGGGGTGGGGGCGAGCACCGATCATCTCGATTATTTATCACATGGCCCGACTCAATCCCTCCTGCCGATGTAAAAGGTCTGGTTGCTCGTGTGTCGGCTGAGGGGATTGTCCGACTGTCCTGGCCAAAGGTTTCTGCACCTGATTTTCTAGGCTACCGGGTATTCAGGAGCGATTCACCCAAAGCGGATTTTGTACTTCTGACGCCCGAAATTTGTCAAGATTCCACCTGGACAGATACGCTTTCATTGGCGTTGTTGAATTCAAAAGTTTACTACACTCTTCGCGCTTTTGATACCCGGTTGAATGGTTCGGTAAGCAATGACACACTACTAGTCATTCGCCCGGACCATATTCCTCCAGCAGCTTTATCTATTCGGTCATTTCAACAAAGCGAGGAGTCGGTCTTACTGCAATGGAATCCCTCATCCAGTTCGGATGTGGCCTGGGTTCAGATACTACGTCAAAGTTCTTCTGACTCACTTCCATGCTTGTTGGTCCTGTTTGAAAACGATTTTCCCACCGAGTGGATCGATTCGACAGGAGAGGAAGGGACTACCTACCAATATAGTCTGATGGCCATCGATCAAGTGGGGTTATCTTCTTTACCTGTTTCGATCCAATTAGGGAGAATATTCACGGGTGCGCGTCCAGCCTTGAGTGGTCTCAACGTTCATGAACGGGTTGATGTTGGTGCGGTGGAGATTTCTTGGGAAATTCCCTTACGGCCTGTTCGATCCTATCAAGTATATCGACAGGGGCCAAACGACACTTTTTTAGTACCTTACAGGAAACTAGATGGGAAATACGGTGTATTTGAAGATGTGGGATTGATGGCTGGGCAACGATACCATTATCTGATTCAGGCCCTGTATCAAGACGGATCGGTATCACGGTTGGATGAAAGAGAAAAAATAGAGTTGGTTTGGAGAGAAAATGAGTAGATGGTACAAGAACCATTCCATGGATTTTTAGCCTTATTGGAAAGCAAAAGGCTGAATCTTACTTAAAAAAATAGGTACAGAAATCTACTGTACCTATTTTCATTTCATACAAAATACTTTATTTCGTATTCATCCACTTCATCAAATCGGCATCGTGATTGTAGCCAATGGTGCAGGTATTGTCGAAAAACATGGTGGTACCTTTAGATTCGGAGTAAGGCTCCCAGTTGGGTAACCCTTTGTGACCCGGATTGCCTGTTTTGGCAAATTGAATCCAGGATTGACTCATTTTATCAGCTAGTGCATAGGCTTCAGGCGTACCACCAGTCATCTCCTCACATCGTGCGATATTATTGAACATGAAGGGTAGTTCCATGCAATGGAAGGCTTTGTATTTGCCATCCATGACAGGAGATTGCCAGGTAAACAGGTACATGTATACGGGAGCGCCACCTTGTTTTGATTTCGCATTAGCTTGGGCCACCGCACCAGGACGGAAACGAGTATCCACGTCGATCAAATCGGTCGGTTTTGTATCTTTTGGGTAAGCCTTTTTGACTGCCGCCACATAACTGGCAGCGCGTTCTCCATAGGTTTTTTGTATATATTCGTCCACTTGTGCTTGCGTGGCATTGGACATTCCTCCAAAAAGTGAAGCCATGAATTCGTTTTTCACGGTACCAATTAGCAAAGGAATGTTTTTGGACATCTCGGCCACTTTCGCATCGTGCATTTGGTAAGGTAAAAAGCTTCCATCACGAGAAGGGCCCCAGCTTAATCCAAAGCCCCCCACATCTCGACCCTCCGCTTTCATCTGAGCAGCCACGATTTGGAGCGCTTTTTTCCCTGCGGCGCTCAGTAAAGGAAATGGTATCTTTTGGAGTGAATCTGCTTGGTCTGGACGAAGTTTTAGTTCCTTCATGACTTCGGCGGTGATACGCTGGGTATCTGATTTCTCCAGGAAGGTTGTCCGGAAAGCACCTGATTGATTGATCGCTTTATGGAACAGACCTTGGGCACTGGGAGTTGCCATCAAGGTATTGACCTTGGCCCCACCACCCGATTGGCCGAAGATGGTTACGTTATTGGGGTCTCCACCAAATTCAGAAATATTTGTTTTTACCCATTCCAACGCCGCCACGATATCCACAATGCTGTTGTTGGCCGAGTGCTTATACTTTTCTCCGTAGGCAGATAAATCTAAGAATCCGAGAATATTAAGACGGTGATTGATGGAAACTACGACCACATCCCCTTTTTTTGCCAAGGCTTCTCCATCATAGGAAGGAAGTTCTTGAGAAGAACCAGCGGTAAATCCGCCCCCATGAATCCAAAACAAAACTGGACGTTTTTTGCCATCTTTTATGCCTGGTGACCAGACGTTCAACCGTAGGCAATCCTCCGATGTATACCCCCAGCTATGGTTGAAAACGAATTCACTTTCATCCTGAACGGTGGTTGTTGGATCTAAAAGAGGGGCTACAGGCCCGTAGGTCATCGAACTCCGTACGTTGGACCAAGGCTTGGGCTTCTGAGGGGCCTCGAAACGTTTGGCCTCTGCGTAAGGAATGCCCTTGTAGGTGTAAATCTTATTGTGAATATAGCCACGTACTTGGCCAGCATCGGTGTTGGCAACAGCTACGGCCGCTCCTGTTTGAAGCTGTCCAAAAGCTGTACCAACACTCAGTGCGGCGATGGCAAAGGTTGAATAAAAAATAGGTCGCATAGAAAGTTGGATAAGATTAGGTTGGTTATTGTCACATCGTGAGACAATAATAGAGGATTCTTCTAATTTTTCCAATTTTTCCATGTAAAATCCTGAAATTTTACTCGGCGAGGGTAAAGCCCTTCATCTTTATATACAGGTGAGCCAAGGCATGAACATCTCCTAAGCAATATCGTCCGATTCGTTCCAAATCTTTTTGTTGGTAATACACGTTTGCAACATCAGCGCCTGTGATATCGGATTTGGGACTAGGAATGTCAAAAAGTGCGGTCAGTAAATCCAAGGAGGTGTAATGTTTATAATCTCCAAATTTCCATTCGTCTAAGGTATCTAACCAAGGAATCTCCCATGGTTTTTTTCCTTGCATTTGTAGAACGGTTGGGAGGGGGGTAATTCCCTGAATGAGCATTCGACGGGCAAGAAAAGGAAAGTCAAATTCTTTTCCGTTGTGGGCACAGATCTTGAGGTTTTTTCCAGCTCGATGTTGGTTGAATTGTTCTTGGAGTTGGAGTAGAAGCTCAGGTTCCCCTGGATTTTCGATTAAGATTTTCTGATGCCATTGCGGATTTTCGGGGTGACCATAAAATGAACCAAGGCCAATGCAAATTACCCGGCCAAATTCGGCAAAGACACCTGCCCGTTCAGCGAATAATTCTTCTAGTGGGAGCTCTTGGGGGTTGCGTAAAGAAGCTGCCTTTTTCAGCCATAAGGCTTGAAAAGTAGGGGTTAGATCATCAAAATGTGCTACGCAGGGTACAGTTTCAATGTCTAGGAACAAAATCTGTTGAAGATGTTCCCAGAAAGTGGGGTTTTCATAGAGTTTCATGGCAAAATATAGTTAAAACGGGTATGGTGCTGATTTTACTTTTTGATTGAATAAAATCGTTTTCCGTTGATTAGGATACAAAACATTGGTCAAATTTGTTTGATCATCAAATAACTCCAAGAAAATCGTATTAAATAACGTGTATCCTTTTAGGTTTTGGGCTTGAGGCACTTCAACGTAAAGCCAAGTAGCATCCAGTTCAGGTTCTTTTCCAATATAGTCAAATCCCTTTAATTGTCGTTGGGGATTGATGAGCCCCCAGTGTTTTTGAAGATATTGTTGGATAAGGGCATCAGCTCCTTTGGGATTTAGCTCAAGGCTAACCTTTTTTCCTTGATTAAGTCCCGTCAGCGCTGCTTCCAAGTCATCGGTGAAGACACGAATGGTCACCTCCAAGGAACCAGACTTGGGGTTGTACTGGATTTCGGTCAGGGAAGTATGAAAGTCATGGCGTGGTTGTGCTGCAAGGCAAAACCACGCCATGAAAAAAAAGAGGACGGAATTAGAATATCGCTTTAATCGCATCATTGAACATGATCACTACGAGAAGAGTCAATAAGATAAGTGTACCGACTTGCTGAGTTCGTTCCATGAATTTTTCGGAGGGTTTGCGTCCTGAAATCATTTCGTAGATTAGCAATACCGCATGTCCACCATCCAATGCTGGAATAGGAAGTAAATTCATGAAGGCCAAGGCCATGGATAGAATACCGGTAATCATCCAAAACCGGCTCCAATCCCATACGCCGCCGTACATTTTTCGCGCGATGCCAATGGGACCACTCATGGCTTTGCCGGCATCGACTTGGCCACTGAAAATTTTCTTGAAACCTTTGATGTTATCGGTAATGACACCAAAAGCGCGGCCAGATCCCTCCACGAACGACTGTCCGAGGGTATAGTCCAAATGTTCAAAATTCATTTTGAAACCGGCATTAAAACCTAGTTTACCTTCCGGAGTCAGGGTAGGTTTAACCACCAGGGTATCGGTTCCCCGTAGAATCTGAAGAGAAATCGGTTTCCCGGCCTGTGCATTGGCTTTTTGCACAAATTCATGGTAATATTGAATCGGTTGGTTATTGAAACCAATGATTTTATCCTGTTCTTTTAACCCAACTTCAGAGGCCGGCGTATCAGGTGCCACGTTGGCTATAAAAAACTCTTGGATAGGCTCAATGAATTTTCCGTCGTATTCATCCTCGGATAAAGTATTAACCAAATCATTGGGTATAGGAACTTCAATGGTTTTTCCAGCGCGATCGACGGTGTAATAATTATTTTCACCCAACATGACATCCGAACTGCGGATGTCGTTGAAGTCGGTAAAATCCTTTCCTGTTATATTTAAGATCTTATCACCCGTTTTGAGCCCGATTTGTTCAGCAATGGGGTAGGCAACGATACCCAATTTATTGACTTCATCTTTGGAAAGGTAGGTATAACCAGACTGGAAGGTAAGAATCCAGAAAATAACAACCCCTGTGATGACATTGATAATGATTCCTCCTAACATCACGATGAGGCGTTGCCAAGCTGGCTTTGCACGAAACTCATACGGTTGGGGGGTAGAGGCAAGTTGAGAGGCGTCTTTTGTTTCATCGATCATGCCTTCAATATCGACATAACCACCCATTGGGAACCAACCTAAACCGTACTCAGTATCGCCTTTTTTCTTTTTCCATAAGGCAAAATTGAGCACATTAGGCATGGGAAAAAGAAAGTCGAAAAAGATGTAGAATTTATTAACCCGGATTCCAAACATCCGAGCCGTAATAAAGTGTCCAAACTCGTGTAGTCCAACCAAAATCGTCAATCCTAATAGGAGTTGACCTGCCATAATCAGTATTTCCATTCCAAAAAATTAATTCATTTTGTCTGACAAACGACAGATCTTGAATCTATGTTCAATTTTATTCGTTGCTAGCCAGTTTTTCTCAAATTTAAGGACAATTTGCCGAACAATTTGGTTTCCTAATGAATTGTTTCGTTGAATAGCGTATTTTCGAGGATGGTTCACCGAATTATCCTGGTCAAATTCGGGTTATTAACCAAGAATTCACAAACAATCGAGCATGCAAGTAGATATTGTCATTGTAGGAGGAGGCCCCATTGGATTGGCATGTGGTATTGAGGCTCAAAAGGCGGGTTATTCCTATGTGATTTTGGAAAAAGGATGTTTGGTCAATTCCATTTACCAGTATCCCACGCACATGACTTTTTTTAGTACTTCTGATCGGTTGGAAATAGGGGATGTGCCATTTATGTCAATTCAGCCCAAACCCACTCGGTTGGAAGCTCTGGAGTATTATCGACGTGTGGTCCAACAGTGGAAGTTATCCTTGCATTTGTTTGAGGAGGTTGTGTCGGTGCAGGTGGGGGAGGCCTTACATGAGGTTCAAACCAACAAACAAGGGTACCAGGCTCGGCATGTTATTTTAGCCACAGGTTTTTATGATCTACCGATTACCTTGGATGTACCAGGCGAGGATTTGCCCAAAGTAAAGCATTATTATCAAGATCCGCATTTTTATGCATTCCAAAAAGTAGTCATCGTAGGTGCCAATAACTCGGCGGTGGATGCTGCTTTGGAAACATGGCGAAAAGGAGCTGAGGTCACCATGGTTATTCGAGGAGAAGGTATTGGAGAACGAGTTAAATATTGGGCCAAGCCCGATATTGAGAATCGGATCAAAGAAGGCAGTATTCAGGCTTTTTTTTCGTCTGAAATCAGTGAAATTACTCCTACGCACGTTCACATTCAAACTCAAGAGGGAATTGTCTCTATTCCAAATGATTGGGTAATCGCCATGACAGGATATCAACCCAATCTTGATTTCCTAGCTCGATTGGGTATACAGCTTTCGGATGATGAAGTTAGAAAGCCAAAAATTGACGAGGAGACTCACGAAACAACTCTACCGCGTATATACCTGGCTGGTGTTATTTGTGGTGGAATGAATACCCATCGACTTTTCATTGAAAATTCTAGAGCGCACGCCGCACAAATCATGGCGCGCATTCAGGCTTATGGCCCCCCGATACATTCACTTTAAACTTAAAACAGTATGTTACATCCCGATTGGCAGACAGCCAAAGAGTACGAAGATATAACCTATAAGAAGCGACAAGGTGTTGCTCGAATTGCTTTCAATCGTCCTGAGGTTCGGAATGCATTTCGACCAAAAACTGTATTTGAACTGATTGATGCTTTTGAAGATGCCCGAAATGATGGTTCGATCGGCGTGGTCCTACTATCAGGTGAGGGTCCTTCTCCCAAGGACGGTGGTTGGGCATTTTGTAGTGGAGGCGATCAACGCGCTCGTGGAAACGATGGCTATAAAGATGAGGTAGGTGTTGGACGATTGAACATTCTGGATGTGCAACGTCAAATTCGTTTCATGACCAAACCCGTGATTGCGGTGGTGCCGGGTTGGGCAGTGGGAGGTGGGCATAGCCTTCATGTAGTTTGTGACATGACATTGGCAAGCCAGGAACATGCCATCTTCAAACAAACAGACGCCAATGTTGCCAGCTATGATGCGGGGTATGGATCGGCCTACTTAGCTCGCCAGGTGGGTCAAAAAAGAGCGCGTGAAATTTTCTTCCTCGGGCGTAATTACTCGGCTCAAGAGGCATTTGACATGGGAATGGTCAATGCCGTGGTACCTCACGATGAATTGGAGGAAACAGCTTTTCAGTGGGCTCAAGAGATTTTGGAGAAAAGTCCAATGGCGATTCGGATGCTGAAATTTGCCTTCAACATGATCGACGATGGTTTGGTTGGTCAGCAGATTTTTGCTGGTGAAGCGACCCGGCTCGGTTACATGACAGACGAAGCCCGGGAGGGCCGTGATGCGTTCTTGGAAAAGCGTCGTCCCGAATATGAGAAATTTCCTAAATATTCGTAACGAATTAAAGGTATCCTTTTCTTTCGTTTGTGTTCCATGGTCTGTGTCTTCACAGACCATTTTTCATTTACAACAGTCGGAGTAGAATTCTACATTTGACTCTGAAAAGAGCGAACCCATAGAGGCATTTGAAGATTTAACCTTTGAAATAATGAATAAGTAATAGTAGCATTAGAGAGAGTATACTCGCCAATGATTTGAACTACAAAAACAAGGCTTATCTTATTGAAATTATTAATATGTGTTAAAAATATATTTTTATTTAATATATTTAAAATACACTTGAGGGAAGGGTACTTTATGTCGAAAAGGATGAATAAGGTTTCGTCTTCCCCTAAAATTTTGAAGGGTTAAACGATTGCTCACAACAAAAAAAATAGCCACATGAATCTAAACTATCATATTTGGAAACTAACCAAGTGGTTTGGTTTTCAAATCAAGCGATACCCCAATGCCGATGTAAAAAATAGAATGAATGCATTAGCCTTTCACCAAATTACCCATGTGATCGATGTTGGGGCTAATTGTGGACAGTATGCCTCTGGATTACGTGAGTTGGGATATACGGGTAAAATATCCTCTTTTGAGCCTCAATCCGAGGCATTCCTAAAACTTCAGCAAAAAGCAGCCCATGACCCCAATTGGGATGTTTATCCCTTTGCTCTTGGCCAAAATGAGGAAAATGCCAATATACATATCACCCAAAATTCTTTTAGTAGTTCCATTTTACCGATGACGGAATTGCATGCGGCCAATGTTCATCACATTCAAACCGTTAAAACAGAATCCATTCTAGTTCGTAAATTGGATCAGGTGTTTTCAGACTTGGTGGAACCCAGCGAAACCGTTTTACTTAAAATAGATACCCAGGGGTATGAAAAAGAGGTGCTTCTTGGAGGTCTAAACTCGATTCAACAGATTACCCTGCTGCAACTCGAAATGTCACTTTTTCAATTGTACTCTGGCGAAACCCTTTTTCGGGATATGCTGAATTTTCTACACTCCCTCCACTTTAGGCTTTATGCTTTGGAAGGAGATAATCTGTCCGACAAAAAAACAGGGCAACTTCTCCAAATTGATGGTATCTTCATCAATACGCAAAAGGTACCGGAATTTCGACAAGGATAACACTGAAATGACTAAGAGCCACCTAAGAATTTATCTTCTGTGGCTCTTGGTTGTGTGTGTGGTTGAACTCCAATTTTCATTGGGCATTTCATATACCCTATCAGTAAATCACCTGATCACTAGGTAAGGCAGGTAACGAAATTTGACCCCAATCAACCTGGAAGGTATACGTCTGATTCGCATTCCCATTTTGAGCGGCCGTCGTATTGGCCACATATAATTTTTGAACTTTCGTGTACCGCTTCATAGCCTCTAATCCTTCCGAAGTCAACGGGGTATCTGTGCAGTTAATTCGTTTCAGATGAGTTAAACTCGATTTTGTCAAGGATGTCTTGCCTGTCACTTGTGTCTGACGAAGATTCAAAACGGTCAAAAACGGCATCTTCTCAATCCAATCCCAAATGTCATCCTGGACGTTGGTTCGTGCCAAGTCTAAATAGGCAATATGGGATAGGATGGGATCTAAAACTTTTTGATCCTGACTGGAAAAAGTGGGTTTGTTCACACAACTCACATGGAGCAATGGGCTAGTTTGGCTTATGCGTTCTACAAAAAATCCGGCTTGCCGAATTTTCTTTACCACATCATCAGACAAAGGGGTTAAATCAGCTTCCGGATATAGGGATTTGGCCTGCGAGATCAACAAAGGTTGCATGATCGCCAGGGTCACTTTTGCCTCTTTCGGAGTTACCTCCAGAGGTTTGTTTGATGCCAGCCATAACTTAATTAAGGCCAATTCCTCTTTTTTGGGTTGCTTTTTATCTCGTGGTGGCATATGTTCTTCATGCTCCAAAGGGAGTGTCATGCGCTGGAGAATTTGACTCTTATCCGGATGACCCACCACCAAGGCTGGGCCATTTTTTCCTCCTTTCAAAAGCTTCTCCCAAGTGGACATATCCAGCTCGCCTTTGCTATTCTTAGGATTATGGCATCCGCGGCAATGATCCTCCAAAATCGGGGCAATAGCTCCTGCATAAAAAAGGGTGTCTTCCCAATTTCCCTCATGTAGATTCCACGCAGACGACCGTTTGGGCTCATCTTTTAACCAATCAGGAAATGCATCCGGTAAGTTTTCAGTTAAGTAAGTTTCGCCATGGGTTAGATTTCCACCCCAATGCCCAGTTAAAGTCAAGGCGAGTAGTAGCCCCAAACTACTCAGGCGAGTCCCCCAAAAAGTAGTAGAGTCCGTTTTCCATAAAATCCAAGTTAAGAGGCTCGAAAAGATCGTAACGGCCCAACCTCCAATCAGGTGTGATTGGATGCTTTCCCAGGTGTATCCTTCACTGGTGTAAAGTAGGGTACCACTGAGGCATGAAAACAAGGCAACAACCGTACTCCAGAGCATGCCTTGTCGAATCCATCGAGCAGGAATCGCTTTAGCAAACCATAGAGCTCCGACCAATAAAAAGGCAAATCCGATCGGAAGGTGGACGAAAAGTGGGTGGAATCGACCCAAAAAACCAAGATCATTCATCAGATAATGCCTTTCTTACAGTTTTCATCATCTCAACATTCACTTTCCACTGATCCGCCAATGGTACCATGGTAAAAGGAACGGTTGGCATGTAGGTTGGTGGACCAAATTCCGTGGTGATGGTTAATAGTTTTCCATGTCGCTTCTTGGCAATTTCTTTCCAGATCGCAACATGCGTGGCCAAGGCGTCTTTCCATTCAGGCGCAGATGGATCGGCTACTTGTGGACCTTCCGCATGTCCAATCCGGGCATGGATATGGCCAATTTGATTGTATAAAGAAGTAAGTCCCGGGTGATTGGCAGGGAGCAATCGCTCGTGCACAACCATCCAATGGCTGACATCTAGGGTGAGTCCCATGGCTGGAAATGCCTGAGCCATAGCCAAAGTATTGGGGAGGGTATAGGTGAATCGCCCCCGGTGGGTTTCATGGTAGATGCCAATTCCAGATTTTTGACTGACTTCATGGGCTATTTTGACAAACGCGAGATTCTGTTCCAACGTCCAAAAATCACTCCCGGTATGGCTATTGATGGCTACAGGGCGAAAACTGGCAGCATCCTCTAAATCTTGACGATATCGTTTTAAGGATTCGTCAAAAGGAATATCCTGCCGGGTTCCGCATAAAAATACCAGCTTTAGTTGAGCTTTTTGGAGTTCGGCTTGAAGCTCCTTTCGTCTTTCTGACGTTCCTGGGAGCCAAGTTTCAATTCCATCATAACCCTCTTTTTTTACTTTATCCAGAAACATAGGGTAGGGGAGTTCGTTCCCCCAATCCGTTTGAAAAAAGAGGACTTGGGCATTGGATGACATGGTCGTCAATAGGGTTAAAATAAAGATCAATTTACGCATGAGGAAAGGTATTAAGCTAGTATGGGTCGAATTATTTCTCCGGCAACATCGGTTAAACGAAACGGACGGCCTTGAAAATCAAAGGTGAATTTTTCGTGATCGAATCCTAAAATGTGTAAAATGGTCGCATGGATATCATGCACGGATACGCGCCCTTCGACCCCAGCAAAACCAAATTCATCTGTTAAACCATAGGAGGTGCCTGGTCGAACGCCCCCGCCGGCCATCCACATCGTGAAGGCTTCGACATGATGATCTCGTCCTTTGAATCCCTGTTTTTTGCCCTCTCTATTTTCTTGCATGGGAGTTCGGCCAAATTCTCCTCCCCAAACGACCAGTGTATCTTCCAATAGACCACGTTGCTTTAGGTCGAGTAATAAAGCCGTGATAGGGCGATCTATTTCACGGCATTTGTTTCGAAATCCAAGATCAAGGGCATTGTCGTGATCGGTCCCGTGGCTATCCCACCCCCAATCATATAATTGGACAAATCGAACCCCCTTTTCCACCAATTTTCGAGCCAATAGACAATTGTTTGCGAAAGATTCCTGTCCGGGTTGAGTTCCATACAAGGCATGAATAGTTTCGGGTTCATCGTTGATTTGCATGACCTCCGGAACCTCAATCTGCATTTTGTAGGCCATTTCATACTGGTTGATCCGCGCCAACGTTTCTGGATCGCCGTACGTATCAAACTCCTCCTCGTTCACTTCGTTGATCGCTCGTATCACCGACTTTTTCAGATTGCGACTCATGCCGTCTGGGTCGTCCAAATACAAAACAGGATCTCCTTTGGATCGGCACTGAACACCTTGATAGACAGAGGGTAAAAATCCACTTCCCCAAACACTTTTTCCCGCATCGGGGGTTTTTCCGCCTGAGGTAAGGACGACAAATCCAGGTAAATTTTGATTTTCGGTTCCCAAACCATACGTCACCCAACTGCCCAAACTAGGTCTTCCCAAGCGTGGGCTTCCCGTTTGCATGAACAACTGAGCAGGTCCATGATTAAATTGATCGGTGTGCACAGCTTTTAGGAATGCCACGTCGTCAACCACTTGCTTGAAATGGGGGAGCAAGTCAGATATCCAAGCCCCTGACTGTCCGTATTGATTAAATTGAGCTTGCGGACCCAAGATATTCGGGGTACCACGAATAAACGCAAACTTTTTGCCCTCCAGCAACGATTCCGGACAAGGTTGGTCGTGGTATTTTTGCAACATGGGTTTATAGTCAAACAACTCCAATTGAGAAGGAGAGCCCGCCATGTGTAAGTAAATGACAGATTTGGCTTTGGGCGCCATCGGAGGAGCTAAAGGCGCTAATGGATTTAAATCCCGATCGCTCAATGCCAATCCCCCTTTTCCATTCGTGTCGCAACCGAACAATAAAGGTGCCAAGGCTAAACCGCCCATTTTGGTCATGCAATCGCGTAAAAAGTGTCGGCGTGTTTGGGCTTCAATGCGCTGCCGACTTAATTCGGCCCATAATTTTTCCATGGACTTGTTAAGGTTTGGTTAGAAATTCATCTAAGTTTAAAATTGTATTCGCTACCACGGTGTACGCAGCCCAGTCTGGATCTACTTTTCCTACTAGCTTTTGACACGCTCCCGGTTTCTTCTTCAATTCGGCCAAGGCCTCTCGATGGACTTTTTGTAGAGCTGCCCGTTTGGCATCGGATAACGGAATCAAAACACAACGTTCATAGCCAAAAGCGAGAGGATCGGCCTGTTTCTTCATTTGAAGGGCCAATTGCTTCGCTACCTCCCAATAGACAGGATCATTCAGCGTCACCAAAGCTTGCAATGGTGTATTCGTGACCGTTCGCTTGCTCAAACAAACCTCTCGGCTGCCTGCATCAAAGCTGATGAAAGAAGGGTACGGGCTCGTCCGCTTTAAAAAAGTATACAGAGCACGCCGATGTTGGTTACCTTCTGTGCTGGTTTGCCAACTTTCACCATTATAAACAGTTTGCCAAATGCCCTCCGGTTGCCAAGGCATAACAGGGGCCCCACCAATCTGGGTTTTCAATAAACCCGATACAGCCAAAGCTTGGTCACGAATCTGTTCAGCTGAAAGTCGACGACGCGGCCCACGGGCATACCATTTGTTATCTGGGTCAACGGCAAAGAGTTCGGGGGTTAATTGGGAAGATTGCTGGTAAGTCTCCGACAAAACCAAAGTCTTGATTAATTTTTTAAGGCTCCAACCTTGAGAATGCATCCATTCATAGGCCAGATGATCCAAAAGCTTGGGATGCGATGGGAGTTCGGCCTGGGTGCCCATATCTTCCAAGGTTGGTACCAACCCACGACCGAATAACTGATCCCAGATTCGATTGACCATTGTACGGGCCGTTAATGGATTTTGAGGATCTACCAACCAATTTGCCAATCCTAATCGATTGGAGGGCCATTCCTTTTTCCAGGGATTTAAAATTTTGGGCGTTTCTGGTTTTACGGTTGCCCCAGCCAACATCCAATTTCCACGCTCGAAGACAAAAGAAGGGCGCGCCATGTAATCCGGATTTTCATACATTACAGGCAATGACTGAACGGGGGCGTCCAGTAATTGGGCATACTGGGAGGCTACTTCCTCAAATCCGGGCTTTCCAGCGCCAGGTAGCGGGTCTTGGAAAGCAAACCAAACGATTCCGGCTGTGGACTGTTGTGGTGCGGTTTTGGGATTTCGGGCTTCAATATGTAAATCATGAATGCCTTGGATGGATTTTAAAGGCAACGCCAACGTTCGTCTTCCTTGGGTTACGGGTAAGTTGCCACGCATCAAAACCTCACCTTGGGCATTACCTTTTTTGATTGTTAGGGTGGTCCCTGGCACATCGGCCCAATAGTGAATTAAAATTTGTTGACTCCCCCGAGTATTGACTTTAGGAAGCCGGGCCGATCCCCCCGACCACAAGCCGAGCCATTTGGTGTCGATGAGTTCCCCTAAATGGAAATCGGTACATAAATGCGCATGGTATTTGGGTTCACGTACTTGAAGAAATTCGGTTATTTCCTTGGCTTTGGTGGGACTTACCTCCCGCTGTACCCATTGGGTCACTTGAGCTATCTGCTTTTTTTGTACGTCGGAGTAAAAGCGTAGTTTAGGTTCTTCATCATGGGTATCCTCATCCCTTGAATTATTAAAAAACGCATACGATCGGTAAAATTCCTCATGTCGAAACGGATCGTACGGGTGGCTATGGCATTGTACACAGGCCATCGTTGTGCTTTGCCAGACCTCATAGGTGGTATTGACTCGATCGAGCACCGCGGCTACCCGAAATTCTTCGTCATCGGTACCTCCTTCATCGTTATTCATGGTATTTCGATGAAAAGCCGTCGCGATGAGGTGTTCTTCTTTTCGGTTTGGCAGTAGGTCACCTGCCAACTGGTAGCGTGTAAAATCCTGAAAAGAAAGATCCTGATTCAAAGACTGAATAACCCAATCCCGGTACGGCCACATGGTACGGGAGACATCACGTTCATATCCTTTGGTGTCGGCATAACGCGCCAAATCTAGCCACCATGCAGCCCATTTCTCGCCATAGGCCGAAGAAGCCAATAGCTGGTCAACCGTTTTTTCGTACGTGATTTTATCTTCTTTCCACGCCTTCACCAGTGCGGGTGATGGAGGTAAGCCAGTGATGTCCAAGGATAATCGGCGTAATAACCGCAATTTATCTTCTCTAGGAGCCATTTTAAGACCCAAGTCTTCCTGCTTTTCTTTTACCCAAACATCCACTGGATTTTGAGTTGGATCTGGATTCTCTATTTTTTGAACCGGTTGATAGGCCCAATGTTCTCCCCATTGAGCGCCTTCTTTGATCCATTGTCGTAGAATTTCAACTTCCTCCTCAGCTAATGGTGCTCGTTTGTAAGGCATTCGAAGTTCAGGGTCTTTTTCATGCAAGCGAGTAATTAAGGAACTTGCATCTGGATCACCCGGTATGATGGCAGGCTTACCTGACTTGGTCGGGGCAAATGCCTCCTCTTTAAATAATAAGCTGAAATTCCCATTTTTCTTCACACCACCATGGCAAGAAATGCAGTGCTTGTTCAAGATGGGTTTAACCTGGGTACTGAAATCGATTGTTGGCCGCGAAGATCGAATCCACGTCCAAGTACCAACCGCGATTACAACAAGGCCAATACCTACGGCGATTTTCTGAAATGTTTGGGTCATGGGTTGAATCAAAATTTATCCTGAAAATTTCAATTCTTACCGCATTATTGAACTATAGGAAGAATTGATTGAACAAAATTCACGAAATTTTGACCAAAAAACCTAGCACATTTTCGGGAAAAGATGGATAATCTTACGATGAATTAAAATGGGTCGGGTGCTTGAAAGGTCATCCAGTCGCCGGTAGTAGGGTGTTCAAATCCTAAAAAAGCGGCATGTAAATGAAGGCGTTGGTCGATGGTCCCGTACAAATCGTCCCCTACAATCGGTGCGTGTAGTCCGTTGGGATGGGCGGCATGGACACGTAGTTGGTGGGTTCGGCCGGTAAGAGGCCAAAAATGAACTTTGGTATATGTATCTGTCCTGTCCACCACTTGCCATCGAGTTACGGCATGTTTACCTGACTCGAGACATACTTTTTGTCTTGGCCGATCCAATGGATCTCCAATCAAAGGAAGTTGGATTTCACCTGATTCTCCTTCGATAGGCTTAGAAAGTAAGGCCGTGTACCGTTTTTTGACGGTTCTGTCGATGAATTGTTTTTGAATGCGTTTGTGAGCCTCTTTATTCTTGGCTACCACCAATAAGCCTGAGGTAGACATGTCTAATCGATGAATCATGATCGGTTCCTCATCCAATAATAGAGCTTGTAGGCGAGAATACACGGAGTCTTCGGATACGATACCTGGGACAGATAGAAGCTCCGCTGGTTTGTTCACCACCAAAAGGTCTGCATCCTGGTACACGATGTCGACTTGTTTGTTTTGCCCCAAGGTTTGTTGCATAGGGTTGGGCTCCAGCGGAATATCCACCAGCATATGCTTCAGGATCGGTTTGCATTTCCCCGAGCATGCGGGATAATAATGTCCATGGATTCGAAGCTCCGACTTTGGTGATGCTCCCCACCAAAACTCGGCCATAGCTAAAGGACGATACTGCTTTTGAAACGCATACTGAAGCAGCTTGGGCGTTGCACATTCTCCAGCTCCTGCGGGGGGCTTTTCGAAGACAGTCTCAGCAAAAATAGCCCCGACGGACTTGGTCTGTTGGTACTGATTTAAAAATACATATTGATCAAAAAGTTGCCCCTGTAGAGTAGCTGAATCATTTTTTCGGCGTTGTTTTAACGCTTCCATTTCGGTCTCAAACGCCTCTACAGTTTGTTGATAAGGAGCAATACGTTCTTTCCAATCTTTGACCCGGGCATCGTATGCTCGTCGATCCGCCACACTTTGACGGGCTAATTCCTTCAGAAATGCCTCTTGCTCTACACCTTCCAGCGAGGACTCTTCCCGTTGCTGTTGTCTAAGGGCTTTATTTTGGCGATGTTGGTCCTTGAGCTGTAGGAGGTCATGTCGACAAGCCTCTTCCAAGTCGGCCCTTTGCGATTTTGCCTCCCAGTAGGCCGGGTCTTGCTCTAATTCGGCAAGTCGAATGTTTAATTGATTGATTAGCACTTCCTCTCGTCGAAAAAAAGAGTCCTCCGTTAGCATATCAAAAACGGGAGGAACAAAGCGCTCATGTTGATTGGAATTGGCCAATTTACCTGAAAATGCCGCTAAATATCCTACCTGAAGTTGAGGAGTTTGAACCAACAATACCCCAAACATCTTTCCAATAGGAAGGCCAGCCGCATCAGATTCTAGTCCGAAATTATGAAAAAAATCCGTTTGATGGGTTAAATACCGCTGCAGGTCCTCTGCTGCCCATTTCGTCAATGGGTGTGGGGTATAAAAAAACGGATAGGTAAACCCTTCCGGAAGCGAGTGTCGTTGCAATTCAGCTTCCGGAATGGGGATCAGGCATGGGTCAACCATTTAGTTTAATTTGGCCAGAGCCTCCTCCAAAGCCGTTATCTTGGCCTCAGCATCGGCTAATTTATCTTTTTCACGTTGTACGACATCCGGTTTGGCATTTTGAACGAAACGTTCGTTGCTTAATTTACCTAAAACCGACTGGCGGAAACCGCGGGTGTATTCAAGTTCCTTTTGAATGTTTTCACGCTCGGCTTCCAAATCCAAGTTTTCGCCAAGGTCCAAACTAAACTCATCGGCTTTAATCACCAAACTAATTCCTTTGGTTTCATCTGCTAGAGTGACAGGTGCTACATTGGCCAACTTTTGAATCAATGGAATTAGGGACACATAGCGATCCGGCTGAAGCGTTTTTATCCACAAGGGCAGAGATTCTTTTGGTGAAATTTGTTTGGCGTTTCGGGTATTTCGGACCCACGATACAAGTTCTAAAACCATATCCATGTCGCTCAGTAAGTGAGATTGGATACTCCCTGCTTTGGGGAATTCTGCCACACAAATTGAAGAGCCCGCGGGCCGCTCCCGAAGTTGTTGCCAAATCTCCTCCGAAATAAACGGGGTCCAAGGATGTACCAATCGCATGAGAGTATCAAAAAACGCAAGGGTTGCCTCATAGGTAGCTTGATCGATGGGTTGGGCTTTGCCATCCAAGTACGCTGGTTTTACCATTTCCAGGTACTGAGAACAGAAGTCGTTCCAGATCAAGTTGTAGGTAGCCAAAAGCGCATCCGACATCCGGAATTTAGCATAATGTTCGTGTACCTCGGTTATAACGGAAGCCAGCTTGGATTCAAACCACTGGATGGCGGTTTGATTTCCAATCGAAATGGCCTGATTCTCAACCTCCCAACCTTTCACCAACCGGAATGCATTCCAAATTTTGTTGGAGAAATTTCGACCTTGCTCACAGAGCTTTTCGTCAAACGGAAGGTCATTTCCGGCAGGGGAGCTGAATAACATACCCGTTCGGACGCCATCGGCACCATATTTTTCAATCAAATCCAAAGGATCTGGCGAATTCCCAAGGGACTTCGACATTTTTCGACCTTGTTTATCTCGCACAATGCCGGTCAAATACACATTTTTGAATGGATATTGACCCTTATATTCATATCCTGCAATGATCATCCGAGCCACCCAGAAGAATAAAATTTCGGGAGCCGTAACCAAATCCTGAGTGGGATAGTAATAGTTGATGTCGGCATTGTCAGGATCTTTGAAACCATCAAACACAGATATAGGCCATAACCAAGAAGAAAACCACGTGTCGAGTACATCTTCATCTTGGGTTAGATCCTGCTCGCTGAGTGCAAAAAGCTGGTACTTTTCTCGTGCAATTTTGAGTGCTTCTTTTTTGGACTTCGCGACAATGCAGGTTCCATCGAGTAAGTAATAGGCCGGTATCCGATGTCCCCACCAAAGCTGACGGCTGATACACCAATCCCGTACATTTTCCATCCAATGTTTGTACGTATTTTTGAACTTCGACGGAATCAGCTGAATGGTATCGTTCATGACGTTCTCAAGTGCCGGTTCCGATACGCGTTTCATCCGCAAAAACCATTGCAGAGAAACCCGGGGTTCGATGACAGCCCCGGTACGTTCTGACGTTCCCACATTGGACTTAATGTCTTCAATTTTTTCAATATGGCCTGCTTCCTCCAAAAGCCCCAAGATCTTTTTGCGCGCAGCGAATCGATCTTCCCCAACCAAAATTTGAGCTTTTTCGTTGAGTTTCCCTTCCTCCGTTAGGATGTCCAACACGGGTAGGCCATGTTTTTCACCTAAGGCAAAATCGTTGGGATCATGGGCGGGGGTCACTTTTAAGCAACCGGTACCGAAATCCATGGTAACATAGTCATCAGCGATGATCGGAATTTCTTTGTTAATCAAAGGAATCAACGCTTTTTGTCCGATTAAATGCTGATAGCGCGGGTCATCTGGATGCACACAAATGGCGGCATCGGCCATGATGGTTTCAGGACGAACCGTCGCAATCGTAATAGTTTGGGAAGGATCTTCCGCTAATAAATACCGAATATAGACTAGTTTTTGTTGAACTTCTTTGGCAATGACTTCCTCATCCGATACGGTTGTTTTGGCTTGTGGATCCCAATTGACCATTCGGTGCCCCCGGTAAATGTCGCCTTTGTTGTAAAGGTCAACAAACACGGAAATAACGGCGTCATACAGGGAATCCTCCATGGTAAAGCGAGTCCGATCCCAATCACAGGATGCACCTAACTTTCGCAACTGGGACAAGATAATCCCCCCGTACTTTTCGGTCCATTCCCAGCAGTAAGCAAGGAATTCGTCTCGGCTTAGACTTGACTTGTCAATTCCTTTTTCTTTCAACATCGCGACCACTTTGGCCTCCGTTGCGATCGAGGCGTGGTCGGTACCTGGAACCCAGCAGGCCTCTTTCCCTTCCATACGAGCCTTGCGCACCAATACATCTTGAATGGTATTGTTAAGCATGTGCCCCATGTGCAATACACCCGTTACATTGGGAGGGGGAATGACGATGGTGTATGGCTCTTTTTCCGGATTGGGAGTGGAGCGAAAGAAGCCTTGGTCCAACCAATACTGGTACCACTTGTCTTCAATGTCTTTGGGGTTGTATGTCTTTGAAATTTCCATGATGCGAAAAAATAGTCAAGCCTTTGCCTAAAGGGAAGGCAAAAATACACAATTTCAATCGCCTAGGAAAAGAGAAATCTGGATTGTTTAGTCAAGTAAGGCGAGCATGTCTTGAGTCGATAGGTTTTTGAAAAAGGATTCCTCCGTCGTGATGAGCTCATCAAACAACCGTTTTTTGTTTTGTTGGAGTACCAATATCTTTTCCTCTACTGAATTTCGGGTAATAAACTTGTAGGTAAAGACTTTGTTCTGTTGCCCAATGCGATGCGCGCGGTCGATGGCTTGTGCCTCAATGGCCGGGTTCCACCAAGGATCGAGGATAAAAACATATTCCGCCGCGGTTAGATTTAAACCAACACCACCCGCTTTCAAAGAAATTAAAAAGACTTGAATGGCGGGATCCGTCTGAAAACGATCGACCACTTCTTGACGATTTTGAGTGGCACCATCTAAATAACAATACGAAATACCATCTTGGTCAAATTGGTGTTTGTAAACCTGTAAGTGTTTTACAAACTGGCTGAATATCAAAACCTTATGATTGTTCTTTAAGGTGCTTTCTAACTTGTGCAGTACATCACGACGTTTACCGGATACCTCTGTAAAGGTAGGATCGATCAGTACCGGGTCATTGGCAATTTGTCGAAGTTTGGTTAAACCTTCCAGAACAATCATTTGGGAACGCTGAATTCCCTTTTTTTCGATTTGTTCTAAAATCAAATTTCGATAATGTGACTTGGTTTCCTCGTAGCGTTTCCATTGCTCCTCTGCCATATCCGAATAATGGACCGTTTGAATTTTTTCGGGCAGCTCGGTGGCTACTTGGGATTTATGACGACGCAACATGAAAGGTTTAATCTTTCGAAATAAGCGCTGGGTTGCCCCCTCATCTTGATGCTTCTCGATGGGTAATTGATACGTTGTTTTAAAAAACGACTGGGATCCTAAGAGGCCAGGATTGGCAAAACTCATCTGGCTCCATAAGTCCATCGTCGAGTTTTCGAGGGGTGTTCCGGTTAGAATTAAGCGATTTTCGCTTTGTAATTCCCGTACGGCTTGGGATATATTGGAAGTCGGGTTTTTTATGGCTTGCGATTCATCGAGGATGACGTACGTGAACTTGAATTTCTTAATAAAATCGATGTCCAACCGTAAAACGGAATACGACATCAAGATCAAATCATAAGACGAAAATAAGCTAGCATCTTTGGGTCGATATGTCCCCGCATGAACATAAATACGCAGCTTGGGGGTAAATCGCTCGGCCTCTTTTTGCCAGTTGTAAATCAACGAGGTGGGAAGAGCAATTAAAGAAGGGTTTTTTAGTTCGGATTTTTCATGGATGGATTGGAGAAACGCCAGTGTCATGACGGTTTTTCCCAATCCCATGTCGTCCGCTAAACAACCACCCAAACGGTATTGATGTAAAAAATGCATCCAGTCATACCCCGCTTTTTGGTAAGGTCGAAGGGTACCCTCAAATCCGGACGGTAAGGGTTCAGCACTGATCGATTGAAACTGCTGTAAGGCCAACAGTTTTTTGGAAAGGTTGGCTTCAACCCATCCTTGAGCAGACAAATCTTCCACTAGAGCTAAGTGAAATTTAGCCAAGTGAGCTTCCTCATCTTGTATTTCACTCAATGACCATAATTCGTAGTATTGAGCGAACCATTCTTCTGGGATGACAGCCACCTCCCCATTGGGTAAGACGAATTCTCTTTTTCCGGCCAGCATCCATTTTCGAATACTCAAGAAGGGAATCGTAAATTCGCCAAACTGCACATGCGTACGGATGTCGAACCAGTCTTCGGATTCGTGGATGGTCACTCGAATTTGCGCATATCCTAGAAAGTAGGTTTTTCCGGGATCCGTTTGTACCACCTGAATACCAGCTTCCTTTAGTTGATTCTGGTGTGCCTGGCACCATTGCAGGGCTTGGCTTCTAGACCATTTAATTTTCCCATTTTTAATGGGAAGATCCCACTGAACAAGTGTCTTTACCCAGTACTTTTCCTCTGATATTTTTCGCTTGATGCGTATAAACGTCCATTGATCCTCCTCCTTTTTTGCCTCAACATGCGCGTGCGTCGTGAAGTGATCAAAGGGGAACTCCTGATCCCCATACTTAAACTTTAATTCTATCTTCATGGATTCCTCCCCTGGTGCTCCCCCTGGTTGCGACTCAAAAAGTGCTTCGGTCTTGGTCGCCGAAATTGGAGTGAGCGTCAACACGGGTTGAATGGGCAGTTCATGAGTTTCAATCGTAAATCCTTTGGCAAATACCTTAAACTGCCCGATCAACGACGTGATGAACTTGTGGTAATAGGTATCTTCCAACTTCTTGGGAATCTGAATATGAAATTTATCCAAGAATGGTCGCAACTTTTTTCCGTCGGTGTGAGGTTCAAAGTAATAAAGAAACTGATCGATCAGTAAAAAGGCCGGATGGTCAGACAAAATCCGGGCTCCGGGGGTTTGAAGCTTTACCCGGTTGCCTTTATATAAAATATTGGGGAAATAATAGGTCTGTTCAGCTTGTCGGTCGAAATGAAAATAAACTTTGGCGGGTTCTTCCGCAATTTCCACCTTACGCCAAATGGGGTTCCCATCTTTCCCCATCAAGAACAAACGTTTGTGGATCAAATTGGGCAATATAAGACTCCGCAGGTTATCCATATAACTTTGTATGGCCTCCTGCAAAGACTTATCCTTTTCATAAACTTTTAGAAAAAAATCAACCGGCTTCAATTTTTTCGGATTGAATTTCTTCAAAACCATTTCCTGTTGCATATCATCCATCCACCGGATCAACTTTCGGTCGTCTTCGGTGAGTCCCTTTTGAAACTCTTCCATATTTTTATGGGAGATGTTTTGATAGGTGTAGGTTAGGTCGCCTTTGGTATTGACCTGTACCACGAAGGATTCAAACAAAGGACCCAAGTATTGATGCTCAAAAAGAGCATACACCAGCGAATAGGGCTGTTGGGTAGAAACTTTCATAGGAGCCTAGGCCAAGGTATAATTGGGAAGAGTTCAAACAACGAATTTAATCAACCCAGTCTATATTCCCAAAGATTTAGATCAAACCCTCCAGAAACGCTATCCATTCGGCTGTTCTATGTATCTTTGGGAAAAAAGGTATTGGCATGATGTATCAACTTGGGTATTGTTCAAATATTCATCCCGGAGAAGACTGGGCCTCCCATGAGAAGCAATTACATGAACACTTTCCTTCTGTTTTGACACACTTTGCAGCCTATACGGTGGGTCTTGGACTCCGCCTGGCACACCCCGCAGTAGCCTCATTTTCAGGATCCGATTTCCGGGATTGGCTGAATCAACAAGGCTCTTTTGTCTTTACGATCAATGGGTTTCCGTATGGGCAATTTCATGAGTCTGTCGTGAAAGACCGCGTACATGCCCCCGATTGGTCGACTCCCGAACGTTTGGAATACACCCAAGCTTTGTTTGCTCACCTAGCCGAAACCCTGCCCGATTGGATTTCGTCTGCCGGGGTGTCTACCTCCCCGTTATCCTACCGCCACTGGTGGCCCGATCGAGACACCGCCATTCAACAAACCACCCAGCCCATCCTCGTGGTATTGTCTTTTTTGATCGAACTAAAAGAAAAAACTGGAAAATCCCTACATCTCGATATAGAACCCGAGCCTGATGGACTACTCGAAACCGTCGAGGAGTTTATGGATTGGTATGATCGGTCCCTTCGCCCTGCCGCCTATGCAGCTGGATTTTCGGACCAACAACTCACGGAACATATTCAATTGTGTTTCGATATTTGCCATGTGGCCGTCGGTTTTGAGCCCGCTACCGATCGATTGATGGAACTCAAAAAACGCAGGATACCCATTGGGAAATACCAAGTAAGCTCCGCCCTCCGGGTGGTGTGGGATTCGCTTATCGCTGAAAAACAGGAACAACTCAAGGCTTTTGTTGAACCAACCTATTTACATCAAGTGGTGGGTTTGAAAAAATCAGGTGAAATCATTCGTTTTCTCGACCTAGATCAAGCATTGGCTCAAGCCGATCCCGAAGAGTACTTGGAATGGAGAATTCATTTTCATGTCCCCATCTTTTTACCTTCTTTTGGTTTGTTGGAATCCACGCAGTCGGTGATTATCGAATGCATGGATTACTGGAATACCCACCAACCCACCCACCAATTGGAGATCGAAACCTATACTTGGGGTGTATTACCTGAGGCGTTGCAAGAACCCATCCACACCTCGATCGCCCGTGAAATCTCTTGGTTACAAACTCAAATTCGTCATGCATAAAACGGTTGTTATCAATGTCGTTGGACTCAGTCCTGCTTTGATGGGTCCCCATACACCCTTTTTAAATAGCCTGCCCTGGCCCATAACCCCCATCCGGCCGGCTGTTCCGGCCGTCACGACCACCGCACAAAGTTGTTATGTAACTGGAAAATGGCCCAAAGACCATGGAATAGTAGCCAATGGCTGGTACGATGCCCGCGACTGCGAGATCAAATTTTGGAAACAAGCGAATCCGTTAGTGGGAGCCGAAAAAATTTGGGAGCGTGCTAAACGAGAAGATCCATCCTTTACGGTGGCCAATATGTTTTGGTGGTATAATATGTACTCAACGGCCGATTTTTCAGTTACACCTCGCCCACAATACCATGCAAACGGATTGAAACTCCCCGATTGCTATTCCCACCCAGCCGACCTACGGGATCACCTGCAAGAAAAATTAGGGACGTTTCCTCTTTTTCATTTTTGGGGACCCAATGCCAATATTGTATCGACGCGTTGGATTGCCGACGCCACTTTAGAGGTGGATCGACTTTATAACCCGACCTTGACCTTGGTCTATCTTCCGCATCTGGATTATTGCCAGCAAAAAGTTGGGCCTCATCCTGAATTGATTTCCAAGGAATTGAATGAAATTGATGAGGTAGTTCGAGATCTCTATTCATATTACGAATCCCAAGGAGCTCGCATCCTTATTTTGTCCGAATATGGCATTCAACCGGTGTCCAAATGGGTGGATATCAATCTTCGATTTCGGGAAAAAGGATGGTTGAAGGTACGGGAAGAGTCAGGTCGTGAGTTGCTTGATGCGGGTGCCTCGGAGGTTTTCGCGGTAGCCGACCATCAAATTGCTCATGTCCATATCCAAGATCCAAGTCGAATTCCGGAAGTGAAGGCCTTTTTAGAAACGCTGGATGGGGTTGATCAGGTCTGGACTAAAGAGGAGCAGGGGAATTTGGCCCATGAACGCTCGGGCGATTTGGTATGCCTTTCATCACCCGATGCTTGGTTTACATATTATTATTGGTTGGACACAAAGAAGGAGCCTGACTTTGCCCATACGGTGGATATCCACAGAAAACCAGGCTACGACCCCGTGGAGATGTTCATGGATCCTAAAAATCCGTTGATTAAGCTCCGTGCTGGATATCAGTTGCTGAAGAAAAAACTAGGATTTCGGTACTTGATGGATGTCATTCCCACCGATCCTTCTTTGGTGAAAGGTTCACACGGAACCCCCTTTGGCGACCCGATGTATCACCCTGTCTTGATGTCGCCAGTTGCTCCCAAAAAATCAATCGAGGCGATCGAGGTCTATGATGTGATTTGGGGTGCCTTGACTCACGATGACTGGTCTTGAAAATAGGGCATAAGGTCTTCGGCAATGCGCTTGGGGCGAAGGGATTGGGCATCGAGTGATATCCAGGTTGTCGAAGCCTCAACGAGTCGAGTTTCTCCTCGGTGTATTTCGTATCGGCGCAAGGAGGTAACCCCTTTGAATTCCTCCACCCAAGTGGAAACGGTCAACTCTTCCCCCAAAAAAGCAGGTTGAAAATAGGTAATTTGGTGCTGTCTGACTACCCATCGATAGGCTTCTGCGATGTGTTGGGGAGCTCGGCTGTACCAATGCGCGATGGCTGCCTCTTGAAGATACCGAAGGTACACGATGTTGTTGACATGGTGTAGCTCGTCTAGGTCGGTGGCCAGAACCAGGATCGGTAGTTTAAATACAGATGGCTTCATAGATAAAAATAAAAAAGCTGTCTTACATTCGGTGAAGAACGAAAGACAGCTTACTTGGAAGGAGATTTACCTTACGCTTTAAGGGCGTCTTGCAATTGCTCCATAGATACCATTTCTTCTTTGAAGCTATAGGCACCTGTTTTTGGGGACTTAACCGCCTTGATGACTTTTGCGAAGTTTTTGGTCGCCGACTTGTCACGCAGCGTTGCTACTACTTTCTTTGCCATGTCGTTATTCTGTTATGAATTGGGGGCAGAATATTCTACCAAAATTACTTAATTTCTTTGTGTACAGTCACTTTCCGTAATACAGGATTGTATTTTTTCAATTCCAAACGGGCAGTGGTGTTTTTCCGGTTTTTAGTCGTGATGTACCGGGACATACCTGGCTGACCACTTGCTTTGTGCTCCGTACATTCTAAGATGACTTGCACGCGGTTTCCTTTCTTAGCCATTTCTATTTACTATTATAATGCTTATTCTTTCTATAAAAATTCGGACTGCAAAGATAGAGAGTAATTTCCTTAGTAACAATATATTGCTGTAAAAAACCTAAATTAATTTATGGACTTAGGGGTTGGATAGGGGAAACAGCCTCCCTAGCTTTTTTAGGGAGTATTCTGGTTGTACCTTTGTTTTGTTCAATAAAAACCAAATAAAATAATGAAAAATACCCAAGTCTTATTAGCCAAACGCCCATTGGGAGAGATCACACCGGATTGTTGGGAGTATAAATCAGTAGATGTGCCTGAACTAGAAAAGGGACAGGTTTTAGTCGAGGTTCATTATTTGTCCATCGATCCTGCCATGCGGGGCTGGATGAATGCCGGGAAATCCTACATCCGGCCGGTGGAACTCGGGGAGGTTTTTCGAGCGCTCGGGGTTGGAAAAATCATTGCCTCCCAAGACGATCGCCTGGCGGTAGGTACATTTGTCAGTGGCTCGGTGGGTGTTCAAGAATATGCCATCTTGTCTGGGAAAGATCTGGTACCTGTTGATCCCTCTTTTATGGCCCTTCCTGTTTATTTAGGGACACTCGGCATGTCGGGCATGACCGCCTACTTCGGTATGTTGGACACCGGCCAACCCAAAGAAGGCGAAACTGTCGTCGTTTCGGGAGCAGCCGGGGCTGTAGGCAGCGTGGCCGGACAAATCGCCAAGCTTAAAGGTTGCCGGGTTGTTGGGATAGCAGGTGGGGCCGACAAATGCCGGTACGTGGTGGAAACTCTCGGATTTGATGCCTGCATTGACTATAAGGAAGGAGCTTTGCGCAAACGTTTGTCGGAAGCCTGTCCAAATGGCGTAGATGTTTTCTTCGATAACGTAGGGGGAGAAATCTTAGATACGGTCTTGACGTTGATTAATAAAAAAGCTCGTATTGTGATTTGTGGAGCCATTTCTCAATACAATACCTCCCGTCCGGAAGGACCTCGAAACTACCTGTCGTTGCTGGTCAATCGTGCCAAAATGGAGGGTATTGTGGTGTTTGACAACATTCCCAAATACGGGGAGGCCGCACAAGAAATGGCACAATGGATTTTGCAGGGTAAACTCAATGCCCAATACCATGTCGAAACCGGCGGAATTCCAGCTTTCCACGATACCCTCCAAAAACTATTCGCAGGAGCTAATACCGGTAAAATGGTGCTGCAAGTGAGATAGATCAAGAGATTATTTACGAAATCGCCACCGTAGGGTCAGGGCATGCCCTGACCCTACTTATATGCCCTGACCCTACCCATCCGCCGTGCATGCTGACCCTACTTTTGTGTCCTGACAAATTAGTCGGGTTTTAGCCCCCCATGGCCTACCCCAAGTCAGGGCATGCCCTGACCCTACCATCCAAACCATTCGACTTCACACGTAAATTATACCCTAAACCACCCGAATCTTGCAAAACCTGATAGGTTACATACCAGGGATGAAAATTTGGTGAAAAATGGTTTATTTTACATCCAAATTCCTTTTGGATTACCCATTTTCCCCTACTGTTGCGATGAAAAAGCCGATTCATTTTTGGATGTTCCTTAGTGTGCTGATGTTCAGTCTTGGATTTATTCAGGACACACCGTATGAAACAACGATTCGGACTTGGCAGAAAAAGCGGGTGGAAAACCTAAAGTCGGAGGAAGGCTGGTTAAATCTGGCCGGACTGTTTTGGCTGGAAGAAGGTGAGAATACCGTGGGTGGAGATAATCAAAACGACTTGGTTTTTCCGTCCCAGCAATCGGCCGATTTTCTGGGTAAAATCATCCTAGATAAAGGAAAGGTTACGTTTGTATCCAAGCGAGAGGGACTAGTTTTCGCCGGAGACCAGGCCATCCAAGAAACGGTCTTATTTCCCTATGACGGAAAACCTACGGTGTTGCGCCATGGTTCGTTGCGGTGGTTTGTGATTCAGCGGGGCGAAAAATATGCGGTCCGACTTCGAGATCTTGAAAGCGAATACCTAAAAAACTTTACCGGAATCCCAACTTACCCAATCGACTCCCGTTGGCGGTTGAAGACCCGATTCATTCCAACCCCCGGCAGAATGCTGACGATTCTGGATATTACAGGACGTACCTTCCAGCAACCTTCCCTTGGCAAACTTGCCTTTACGATCAACGGGAAAGAATATGCCCTAGAGACAACGGGCCCCATGGAGCGGCTCAGTGTCATCTTTGCCGACGCCTCCAATAAAAAAGAAACCTACGGAGCTGGACGGTACCTAGAAGCCGAAAAACCGGATGAAAACGGCATGATATACTTGGACTTCAACAAAGCCTACAATCCCCCCTGCGCCTTTACGCCCTTCGCCACGTGCCCTCTGCCTACTAAAGAAAATACCCTACCCATCGCCATTCCCGCCGGTGAAAAGTATGCGGGAGACCATTAAGATGGGGTGGGCATACAAAATAAAGTCAAGGCACCTCCTTCTGAGGCTGGTATTCGAAAAAAAGTCAGTGTCCATACATTACGACATAGTTTTGCGACACATGTACTTGCGCATGGGACAGATATTTGGTATATCCAAAACTTACTTGGTCTTGAGAGCTCGAAAACGACTGAAATAAATACCCACATTACAACAAAGGTTTTAACCAATTAAAAAGTCCGTTGGATCAATTGGAGATATAAGGCATTTTAGATACATTTGGATAGGAATGGTTGGTGCATTTATTGGGAACGCCGCCTCCATCCAATTGGGAAATAGACGCTATAAGGTGAAATTGTGGCGTCTATTGACTCGTTGTGTGCAACCCTAAAAGACGACACGACCGACAATAAACGAACAGAAAAATGAAAGACAATATGCCAACGCTTTAGCAAAATCAAAAGAGCTGCATCTCAACGCTCAAAGCCAATGTAATGCAGCACATTTGCTTTTGCCCCAACGCATCCAAGCCCACCCACCACCCGACAAGTGGACAATGGACAGTTTGAAGACAACTTTTGACATTCATAGGATTATAAAAACTAACTTTACCCCCCAATTAAAGAATTAAATTTTAAGATAATATAATGGCTAAATCAGCAAAGACAGAACAAGAAGAACCACTAGAGAAAAAACTCTGGAAAGCAGCCGACAAGCTCCGTAAGAATATGGATGCTGCCGAATATAAGCATGTTGCTTTAGGTTTAATCTTCTTGAAGTATATATCAGACGCATTTGAAGAACAATATCAAAAATTAGTTGCTCAAAAAAGTGAGGGTGCAGACCCAGAAGACAAAAACGAGTATGTAGCGGAGAAAGTGTTTTTTGTTCCTGCAACGGCTCGTTGGTCATACATTCAAGGCAGAGCAACACAACCTACTATTGGTAAAGACATTGATGATGCAATGGATGCCATTGAAAAAGACAATCCTTCTTTGCGTGGAGTTTTACCGAAAGTATTTGCTCAAGAAAAATTGGACAAGACAAGCTTGGGAGGACTTGTAAACCTCGTAGGTTCTGCAACTATTGGAACAAAAGAGGCACAAAGCAAAGACATTTTAGGACAAGTTTTTGAATACTTCCTAGGCGAATTTGCTTTGGCAGAAGGCAAAAAAGGCGGACAGTTTTATACGCCCCAAAGCGTTGTAAAATTATTGGTTGAAATGCTCGAACCTTATGAGGGAAGAGTTTTTGACCCTTGTTGCGGTAGCGGTGGAATGTTTGTGCAAAGCGAAAAATTCATCAATAAACATCAAGACTACTACAAGAAAAAAGGAAAAACAGGTTTAAGTTTAAATCCTGTTGACCGAATCTCAATTTACGGACAAGAGAGCAATCAAACAACTTGGCGATTGGCAAAAATGAACTTGTCTATTCGTGGCATTGATAGCAGTAATGTAAAATGGAACAACGAAGGTTCATTTTTAAATAATGCTCACAAAGATTTAAAGGCTGATTATATCATAGCCAATCCACCGTTTAACGATAGTGATTGGAGTGGCGAATTATTGCGTGATGATGCAAGGTGGAAAGTATTAGGCGAAAAGCTAACACCACCAACAGGAAATGCGAACTATGCTTGGATTCAACACTTCTTGTATCATTTAGCACCTACAGGGCAAGCAGGTTTTGTTTTATCCAAAGGTTCTCTTACAAGCAACACCACAGGCGAAGGAGATATTAGAAAGGCTTTAGTGGAAAAAGGTTTGGTTGACTGTATTGTAAATCTGCCAACCAAATTGTTTTTGAATACACAAATACCAGCCTGCTTATGGTTTTTATCCAGAAACAAAACTAATGGAGGTTTTAGAAATCGTGAAAATGAAATTCTGTTTATTGATGCCCGAAATCTTGGCTTTTTGGTTAATAAAAGAAATCGAGACTTAACTGATGAAGATGTTGACTTGATAGCAGGAACTTATCACAATTGGAGAAATAAGGAAGGAAGTTATGAAGATGTGGCAGGCTTTTGCAAATCAGCAACTATTGAAGAAGTTAGGAAATTGAACTACACCCTAACTCCTGGCAGATACGTTGGCTTAGCTGATGAAGAAGACGACTTCAATTTTGAAGAACGATTTTTATTCTTGAAAGCTGAATTGGAAAAACAGATTGCAGAAGAAGAAGCATTGAACTCCGCTATAATTTCTAATCTTTCTAAAATCAAAATTACAGAATGAGTGAGTGGAAAGAATATAATCTAAATGAAGTGTATGACTTTGCTTCGGGGCTTTCAAAAGGAGCTTCCGAATTTGGTTTTGGCCACGGATTTCTGGGCTTTAAAGATGTGTTTCATAACTTCTTTGCTCCTGATGAACTTACCAGTTTGGTTAACTCAACAGAAAAAGAACAGGAAAGTTGCTCTATAAAAAGAGGTGATGTTTTTCTGACAAGAACAAGCGAAACAGATGAAGATTTAGGTATGAGTTGCGTGGCTTTGAAGGATTACCCTAAAGCAACATTCAATGGATTTACAAAGAGATTGAGACCAAAAGGAAATGTTGAAATATTGCCTGAATATGCTGGATTTTATTTTCGTTCTCCAAAATTTCGTGGTACTGTTTCTGGTATGTCATCCATTACCACAAGAGCAAGCTTAAATAACAGTATGCTGGCTCAATTGACAATTGACGTACCACCAATAGAAGAACAGAAAGCAATTGCTGACACTTTATTTTCTTTATATAGAAAAATTGAGTTGTTAGAGCAGCAAAATAAGACCATAGAACAGTTAGTAGAAACTTTGTTTAGAAAATGGTGTTTAGATAACGAAGATTTAGGTCTTGCAGAAATTAAATTTGGCGATTTGGTTCAGCCTAAAAAAGGAAAGAACTTAACCAAATCTGAAGCAATCGAAGGGGATTATCCAGTAGTTGCGGGAGGACTAGAACCATCTTGTTATCATAATGAAGCAAATACCCAATCCCCAGTAGTTACTATTAGTGCATCAGGTGCAAATGCGGGATATGTAAGACTTTATCATACACCAATATGGTCATCTGATTCGTCATATATAGATGAAACAATTACTCCTTTTGTATTTTTCAGCTACTTGTTATTGAAATCAAAACAACTACTACTATTTGATAAACAGGAAGGAAGTGCTCAGCCCCATATTTATCCAAGGCATATAATGGAGTTGGAAATATTAAACTATCCAATAAAACGAATAAGCGAATTTGAAGGCGATATCAAACCGTTATTTAATAAAATAAAATCAAATCAAATCCAAATTCGAACACTAACTCAATCAAGAAATACTTTGTTGCCAAAGATTATTAATAGAGAAGTATCTGTATCAATCTAAAACAAATTACTATGAGCACAATAATAGCACTTAAAGGCAGATGAAATTCAGGAAAGACAATCACTATAAATATGTTGCCAAACATTTTATTAGCAAACAGCTACAGCCGTGTTGCAGGAATGTATCAGAAGCACGGTGGTGACTTTTTGGATGTCTTTGAAAATGGCAAACAGAGAGTTGGTATAACAAGTTCAGGTGACACTTATGATTTGGTTCACGATAGATTGACGGATTTAATTAATGCAAAATGTGATGTTTGTATTTGTGTTTGCAGAACTTCAGGAGGTACTCATACTGCTATCTATAATTTTACTGGCTATACTGCACACTTTGAACAAAAAACCTACGCTTCCACTCCTTTACAAAAACCAATTATAAATGCGGCTGATGCCAACAAATTATTTTCGTTAATTTAATGGAAAGACTAAAATCCATATTAGCCAAACACAGTAATTGGGAGCCATACAATGAATATATTGTAAGGATTGAGGGTTACGCTTCTACAGATTTTACCTTGTGTATTGAAAATGCTAAAGCACTATTGGAGGGCATTTCAAAGGAAGTTTGTGTAAAGAAAGGTATACCCCTAGACAAAAATTCAAAAATGAGCGGTTTATTAAAAACCGCTTTTAAATCATTAGGTTATCCTTCTAATTCAACGATTTTACAAATAGGTACATCCATTGCAAACGTGGGGCAACAAATGGGCAATTTCAGAAATGAAATTGGAACAACTGCACACGGAAAAACCATTGAAGAACTACAGAAAAGACAAAGCTCAATTCACGATTTGACTGGTAATTTCTTGATTGAAGCAACTTCAATAGTTTGTTGCTTTTTAATTGAAGCATTTGAAACAGACCAACCGTTAAAAGCAGTTGAAAAAGAAATAAGATACAATGACAATGATGACTTCAATGATTTTTGGGATGACCAATATGGAGAGTTTGAAATGGGCGATTATTCATTTTTTGCAAGTGAGGTATTGTTTAGCAACGATCCGAAAGCGTATAAGAATGAATTAAGAGCCTTTAATATGATACCTAAAGAGGAGGGTAATAATACAGAATTATGATGAAATACTTATATCAACTATTCTTAGCTTTTAATTCAACTTGGTTGATAGTTGTGGTATTTCTTGTAAAGGAAAAATACAGTTTCAATTTCTTGAATAATTATAGCATTTATTATTCTTGGATATTATTTGTGTTAACCCCAATAATTTTAACTGCTTTAAGTTTCTTGGTTGCAATAAAATTGCCCAAGGATAGCTTAAAAAGTAGTTCTGTAAGAGAAATTGAATTGGCTAATAATAATTTCCTACCAACTTATTTAGGCTATTTTTTTGTTTCACTTGGAGTAAATGATGTTCCTACTTTAATAGTAGTATTTCTAATTATTTATGTTTTCACTTTCTTGTCTCAAACATTGTACTTCAATCCTATTTTTTTACTTTTTGGATATCATTTTTATTTCATAAAAACATCAGGTAATGTGAAAATATTTTTAATTACTAGAAAGCAATTAAAAACACCTGGGGAGATTGGATTTGAAAAACTAAGAAGGATTAACAATTACACATTCATTGATTTATAAAAATTTTAAATATGGCAAATTATATATATGGAAAAGTGAAAAGAAAGCAGAATATTTTCAGAGTAATTGAGACTGAATCTGAAATTTATGAAACAGCAGATTTAGTACTAACTGGCGTTGATTATAATCCTGCAACTCTAATTGAAGATGAAGAGCTTTATCAAATAACATATTTTTCAGAATCAGAATTTGTTTTAGATTTTCTTCAAGATGATTTAGATTCTGTCAATTATGACCAGATTACAAATGAAGACTTAAAAAAATTGTCCTTTATTTGTACTGTACAAGGCAATCTTTATTTTTTTCAAATCATAAACTCTAGTTTTTTCATTAGTAAAAAATGGTTTTCAATTGATGAGTTGACACTTGAAACCAATAGACCTATAATAACAATAAATCCATTTGCGGACGCAATCTACAATAAGGAAACTGACACGCTATATTTCAAAAAGTTAGCATCTGCCCAAAAAATATTTAAAGGATTGGATCAGTTATATCGTGCTGCTACAGATGCTGAAACACAAAACTTCTTAGAAAATGATTTCCTCGAAGTTGATGAAAACTTTCAAACTGGGAATGTTACAATACCTAATAGGAAAAGAATTGCATTAGTAAACGAAATATTGAGTAATTTTTCAGATGATGAAAAACAAGCTATATATAATTACACAAATCAATACGGTCAAGTAACATATGAGAATGGCAAGTTTAAAATAGAATCTGATAATGATTTGAAATTTGTATTGTGGGGCATAGAGCAACGCTTTTACACAACTCCAATTGGGGGAGATAAAAGAGTTGCAAATTCAATTATTAGCATTTAAGAATAAGTGAAACAAATCACAGAAGATAATCAAAATGAAAATATCAAACGAACAAGCCGAATATTTGCTCAAACTCCCTAAGAAAATTGTGGAGAAGGAAGTATTACTTAATAATTTAACTATCAATCAAGTTTTTCCTTTCAATCTCCGTTATGAACTCGTTTCAGAACAGGATGATGAATTCACATTTTTGTTAGAGATACAGCAAAGTAAAAAGAGTACTATTCGCATCAGTTTTCATCATCAAGAAAATGATAGTAAAACGGGTTTGTTAAGAGTTGATTATAATAGTGGACATAAAAATCCTGAAAATATAAATGAATTTTTACCCGAAAAATTTCATCCTTATGCAGGTAAATATTTTGACAATAATGAGCATCATATACATTACCATATTCAGGGGTATAAGTCATTGGCTTGGGCTATTCCTTTAACTGTTGATGAGTTTGAAATAAAAGAAATAAATGATGATGCAAACTTCAATAGTACTTTTGCAAATATTATAAAGTCGTTTGCTAAAACTATAAATATTAAAACAAGCATTCAAGTAAATACTCTACTATTGTGAATTGGATAGACAACAGTATTAAAGAATATTACAATTGGTTAAGAGAAAAAACCTTTGTAACAAAAGATGAAAGAACTGGGTGGAGTGCTATTTCTACTCCTTTTTTAGGATTGTTTAATGATAGTATAGAAATATATGCTAAACTGGAGAATGGCAAAATCATATTATCTGATGATGGTTTGACGCTGAACAACCTTGAATTAGCGGGATCCCCTATTACACGTTCTTCAAAAAGGAAGGAATGGATGGAAATGGTTTTGTTAAATTATGGAGTATCTCTAATTGACAATGAATTACAAACATCTGGTAATGAAAAAGATTTTCCACAAAAGAAACATAATTTAATTTGTGCTATTTCTGAAATTTCAGATATGGCAATGATGGCTAAACACACAGTATCTTCTTTATTTAGAGAAGATGTAAAAGCATATTTGGACGAACAAAACATTATTTATACACCACAATTTATAGCCAAAGGATCTACTGGAATTGAATTTAATTTTGATTTTCAAATAGCAGGCCGAAATAAAGAACTAGTGATAAAATCTTTCAATTCTTTAACTAAAATAAATGTTCCGAATTTTCTTTTTGGGTGGGATGATATTAAACCAGCAAGAGAGAAAATATCTGGTAAAGAATTGATGGGTTTGGCTATTGTTAATAATGTTGACAAAGAAACAAAGCAAGAATATTTGGATGCTTTAGAAAGCAAAGGAGCAAAAATTATACTTTGGGATCAAAGACATCAACCAATTATGAAGGAAAAACTTGTTGCATAAATGAATTGCAAAGCAATCACGAACACCAAATTAAAATATAAAAGAAGTGAGTAAACCAATAACAGAAGATAGAATAGAAACCTTTGCCATTGAAGTGCTTCAATCTATGGGTTGGGAGTCTGTTCACGGTTTAATGTTGGCTCCTGGTGCAGAGCAAGCCGAAAGAGAAAATTTTGAGCAAATAGTCTTAATTGAGCGGTTACGCAAATCGGTTGCTATTTTTAATCCAACCATTCCAAAAGAGGCACAGGAACAAGCAATTCAAAAGGTATTGCGTATCTATTCTCCTGAATTGTTGGACAACAACGAAACCTTTCATCGGTTACTCATTGAAAAGGTAAAAATTCCTTATCAGCAAGACGGTTTTGAACGTAGTTATGAGGTGGCTTTAATTGATTTTCAAAATCCATTAAATAATGAGTTTTTATGTATCAACCAATACACCATTGTTGAGAAAAATCGGGGCGGCCTTCCGCAAAACAAAAGGCCTGATGTATTGCTGTTTGTAAATGGCTTGCCTTTAGTGGTTATTGAACTAAAAAACGCAGCAGACGAAAACGCCACCATACGAAAAGCATTTGAACAGATACAAACCTACAAAGCCACGATTCCAAGTTTATTTACTTACAACGCCATTTGCGTCATATCTGACGGAATGGAATGTAAAGCAGGAAGTGTTTCGGCAGGTTTTAGTAGGTATATGACATGGAAGTCTTACGATGGTAAAAAAGAAGCATCACGATTTATTCCACAGCTAGAAATTCTACTGAAAGGAATGTTGAACCCTTCTACTCTTTTAGATTTGGTTCGCAATTTCATTGTATTTGAAAAAAGCAAAAAAGAGGATGCTAAAACTGGCATCACACAAATAGAAACCGTTAAGAAATTAGCGGCTTATCATCAATATTATGCTGTAAACAAAGCTGTCCAATCTTCCATTGTAGCATCGGGTGTAAACGGAGATAAAAGAGGTGGTGTTGTTTGGCATACACAAGGTTCGGGAAAAAGTTTGAGTATGGTTTTTTACTCAGGCAAACTGATTACAGCACCCGAAATGCAAAACCCAACCCTTTTAGTCATTACTGACCGTAATGATTTGGACGACCAATTATTTGACACCTTTGCAAACTCCAAACAACTATTAAGGCAAGAACCCGTTCAAGCAAAAGACAGAGAACATTTAAAGGATTTGTTAAAGGTATCAAGTGGTGGTATAATTTTTACTACTATTCAAAAATTTTTACCCGATGCTTCGACAAGCTCTGCATTCGAAAAACTTACTGACAGAAGAAATGTAGTTGTAATAGCAGATGAAGCACACAGAACACAATACGGTTTTGAAGCATCCATAAAAGAAGTAAAAGACAAAGAAACCAAAGAAAAAATCGGAGAACGCATTGCGTATGGTTTTGCCAAATATATGCGGGATGCTTTACCCAATGCAACTTACATAGGTTTTACAGGAACACCCATTGAAGGAACAGATGTAAATACTCCGCAAGTTTTCGGACAGTATGTGGATGTATATGATATTTCACAAGCCGTTGCAGATGGTGCAACAGTTCGAATTTATTACGAGAGCCGTTTAGCAAAAGTAAATTTAGATGAAGAAGGCAAACGCTTGATTGAAGAATTTGATGCAGAGTTGGAACAAGACGAAGAAATCACAGACCAACAAAAGGCAAAAGCTAAATACACCAAATTGGAAGCGATTGTTGGAAATGAAGAACGCATCAAAAATTTAGCGAAAGACATTGTAAACCATTCTGAACAACGCCAACAAGTGTTTGACGGTAAAGGAATGATTGTAGCAATGAGCAGAAGAATTGCAGCCAATTTATACAAAGAAATTATTGCTTTAAGACCAGAATGGCACAGTGATGATTTAAGTAAAGGTGTTATTAAAGTTGTAATGACTTCAACAAGTGCTGATGGACCTGAAATGCAACGTCATAATACCACCAAACAGCAGCGTAAAAATTTAGCTGAACGAATGAAAGACCCTGCCGACTCTCTACGTTTGGTGATTGTTCGTGATATGTGGCTAACAGGTTTTGATGCACCTTGTTTGCATACCCTTTACATTGACAAACCAATGAGAGGTCATAATTTAATGCAAGCTATTGCAAGGGTTAACCGTGTTTTCAAAGACAAGCCAGGCGGTTTAGTCGTTGATTATTTAGGAATAGCAACAGACCTTAAAAAAGCGTTATCTTTTTATTCAGACGCAGGAGGTAAAGGCGACCCAACTTTAGATTTAGAAAAGGCAATTGAATTGATGAATGAAAAATATGAGGTAGTTCAGCAATTCTTTAATGAAGAAGCCAAAACACAAAAAGACATAGTAGCAGAAGAACCCGAGGCGTATTATGCCAATAGTTTTAAATTTAATTACAAGCGTTTTTTCAATGTTGAATCAAAAGAAAAAATGTCAATCATTCTGCAATCAGAAGAACACATTTTAGGCTTAGAAGACGGGAAAGCTAGATTCATAAGAGAAGTAACCTTGTTAAGTCAAGCCTTTGCCTTATCTATTCCGCATCCAAGAGCAATGGAAATCAAAGACGACATTGCGTTTTTTCAAGCTGTTAAAGCTCGACTTGTAAAATTTGAAGGTACAGGAGGTGGTAAATCAGACATTGAAATTGAAACAGCCATCAAGCAAATAGTGGATGAAGCTATAAGTTCAGATAAAGTGATGGATATATTTGAAGCGGCTGGTATGGAAAAACCAGACATTTCAATTTTATCTGATGAATTTCTTTTGGAAGTAAAAGGAATGAAGCATCAAAATTTGGCTTTAGAACTTTTAAAGAAATTACTGAATGACGAAATAAAAACTCGTTCAAAAACCAACCTAGTCAAGAGTAAAAAATTATTGGAAATGTTGGAAGGTGCAATAAAACGTTACCAAAATAACTTATTGACAACTGCCGAAATAATTCAAGAACTCATCAACATTGCCAAAGAAATTAAAGAATCTGACAAAGAAGGTGAGCGACTTGGACTTACAAAAGACGAAGTTGCTTTTTACAACGCTTTAGAAGTAAATGACAGTGCAGTTATGGTATTGGGTGACGACCAACTAAGAGAAATAGCAAGAGAGATAACTGAAAAAGTAAAAGCGAACGCTACAATTGACTGGACAATAAGAGAAAGTGCAAGGGCAAGACTTATGGTTATTGTTAAGCGGACATTGACAAAGTGGGGTTATCCGCCAGACAAACAAGCCAAAGCAATTGAAACAGTTTTAAAACAAGCAGAATTAATGGCAGACTTCTTTACAAAGGAATAAGCCTACGCTATTGGTGGCACATTTGCAAAACCGCACAAGCCCAATGCTAAAGCCAAGTTTTGCAAATGAGCCACCAAGCCAACGCACTAAGACAGACACGAAATGACAATGAACAAACACCACAGAAAAGAAGGGCAGCTGGTAACACATAAGCCTTAAACACCCGTAGCAAAGCAAACCAGAGATATACTCTTGTCTTGAACGAAGCTTCGGGGGTTATGGGGTTTTAATTCGGATCGTTAATATTTTGGGGTGTATTTTTTACAGCAGATTTAAGTTTTTTGGTATCCCCCAAGCAAGTACATAGTGCCTTGTAATCTCACGGAGTGAGATCTTCGCCTATGAAAAAGATAGGGTCAAAGACAAAGATTGGGAATCATTCGTTGTCAATAAGGCCTCAAGCTAAGCTGGTGTGCAGTCTTCACTGTGAGTGGCACGGAATTCCGGAGGTGAATTTTGACTATCAGCGACGTAAGAATAAGGAAGTTCAAACCATATCATCCGCTTCGACTTTATCGAGCTCGGCTGAGATCCGTTGGATGGTGGGGGATATTTTTTCTGAATCGCTACCGAACTCAGGTAAAATGACTAGGCTGGGAGCTGCGTGGATTGGGCTGTTCTCTTTGATGGCTACAATGAAATGACGCCCCACTAAAATAAAGAGGTCTGGCTGGAAAAATCGTTACCGTGATTGGATGCTGTATGCAAATGGCATCGCCCACAAACCACGGGGTACTAGTGGAGACGTAGCATGGCTACGTCTCTACCAAGTCAAAATGAATTTTCAATTAAAACGGCAAATCATCATCTCCTGTGAATTCCGAGGTAAATGCCGGTGGCGCCGGAGCCGCCATAGGGGCTGAGGCACCCTCTTGGCCACCTGCCGTCATCATGTCGATCCGCCAAGCTTTTACATCGGTGTACCAACGGCCATTGTATTCCCGACTTTCCACATCGAAAAATACATTCACTTGGTTGCCCACTTGTAGCTTCTCGGCCTCAATTTTATCTCCCCACACCGCAATACATACTTTCTTTGGGTACTGCGCGTCGGTTTCCAGTACAAAATCCTGTTTCTTCCAAGGACCATTCTTTCCTTCTCCCGTCTGTAAAGGCAAAAGCTGAATGATTTTTCCGGCGATTTCCATGCGTGTCTGTTTTTTTAAAATATAACTTTACAAAAATACCAATTTTTGCCGGATGTCCCCGAACGAAACCCTGATTCTGTTGCTTCACCAAATCCAAAAGGGTCTGTTTCCCATCACCCGGCACCTGCAGTCGGTGCCTTATCAACGGCCCGACACCTGTATTTTCGGTGCGGCGTCCATCGCCCGAATTCTTCAAGACCTCCAGCCTCTTTTTTCGGAGACCGACGCCCCGCTTGCGTCCCAAGTGCAACAGCACATCGCCCAGCGGTATCTTCCTTACCACCATCCCAGCCGCCCCGGAACTTTTAATTTTTGGCAAAAGGCCTTTCCTAACGGGTATCTCTTGCACCGGCTTCGGCATTTTCGATTGCCCGCCGACATTGACGATACGGCCTTGATTTTGTCCACAGGCCATTTTCCACCCAGCCACCACCTCCTGGTGTACCAAACGGCCCAAGAGCACACCGAGCGGGCTCGTCGTGCGCAAGGTTGGCCCATCCGCCCGACCTTCTATCGGTCTGTCCCCAACCAAGAATGGATCTACCAAACTTGGTTTGGGGTTCGAATGCCCTTGGAATTTGATGTATGCGCATTGTGCAATTGGATGTGCTGGGTCGTGGAACAAGGTTTTTATGGACAATCACCCTCCGACGAGGCCACCACGCGGTTTCTACTGGCCGTCCTTCACTCCCCCGAATGGATCGATCAGGCTCCCCAAGTAGCCCGCCATTATGGCCGCCCCGCTTGGATCGCCTATTATGCCGCGAGATGGATACTGGCTTGCCAAAAAAATGGGATAATTCTCGAGGTAACGCCATTCCAGAAACTATTGCTCAACCAACTGACGAACGACCCCACCCCCGATCAGCTTTTGTTGCATATCGCCCATTACAAACTGGGTGGGGATCCCCGCCCAGGGTTGGAAATTCCGTCACCTCTCTGGGAGACCTTTCCCTTATTTCTTGGTCATTTGTTGGCGCCTTTCGGGACTTATTGGGCAACCAAACCTTGGGCAAATCTACATTGGACATCCCCAGCCAATGGCCTGGCTTTGCAAATGGAATATTCGTTATGGCATCAACATGCGCACGTACTCCACCGGTCGGGCAGCTAGGGCATCCTCCCAAAAAAGCTGGCTGTCGCGGGCGTTGAATACCTGGCCATCTTGTTGCACTCGTTCGGTGGCCTGAAAATCCAAGGTGTCGATAAGCCATCCTTTTTCTTGCGGAGGCCCCACTTGTAGTATTCCTGTTTCCGGTAAATCTTTGTCCGGTGTGGTGTAGATCGCCGTATACCCATAGTTGATATCGACAGCCTCCGACCAGGCCGCCTCCCCTGTCGTTTGGGAAACACCCACCCAAATCTGATTCTCTAAAGCTCGGGCTCGAGCACCCACATGCACCCGGGTAGCCCCCCGGAGGGTCTCGGTACAACTTGGCGCCAAAATGGCTTGGGCTCCTGCACGAGCTAACAGGGCGCTCCCAATCGGGAATTCAATATCGTAGCAAATCTGGATACCAATTTTTCCCCAGGGTGTTTCAAACACACGCAAGGTGGGATCTCCCGAAGTAACCCCCCAAACTTCGTTTTCAAATCGGGTCATGTGGGCTTTATCTTGGTAGCTGACTTGGCCTGCCGGCCCACACACCAAGACACGATTGATGGCTCGGCTGCTTTCCACGACAGGAAAGGAAGGGGCTATGATCAGGACTTGGTGTTGTTGGGCGAGATGTTGAATGTGGCGTTGAAAGTCAGGAAAATAGGGTTGCATCCAATGGATCTGGTCTACCACATTCTGCTGAACAGCCCATGGGGCCCAGCTCACCAGTTCCATGGCCCCGTATTCAGGAAATACCAAGACCTGAGACCCTTGGTTCACCGCCTCTTGTACCCACGCTGAGAAATGGGATTGCCAAGCGGAAAAAGAAGAAAACGAAGAAATGGGATAATTGGCTAAAGCAACGTTCATTTGATCCAGAAAGTCAAGGGGTGTTGGGTTTCGGTGGATTGATCGACATCCTGCCAGGTCAGTTGGCAGGTTACATGGGGTTGTCGGACATAGCCTCTTTTCGTCCAAAAAAGATCATTGGACCGATAATCTCGGGGTTTTAGTGGATGGCCCTCTGGGCGATCGACGGCACAGAAGGTGGTTCTGGAAAGTCCCAAAGCTTGGGCATGTTGCTCTCGCATATCAAAGAATGCGTGCCCCAGTCCTTTGCCTCGGAAATCCTGTAACACCAAACTTTCACCCAAGTAAAGAAAGGATTCCACGGCCAAATCAAGCGCTAGAAAGGGCGCTTGAATGGCCGACATTTCGTTGGCCAATGGCTGGGCTGTGGTAGCTCCTACGAGGGTATCCTGATACCAGGCCGTTCCCACCAATGCGGCGGGTTGCTGTGCATACCGGGTGAGGTATGCTTGTTCATAGTCCTCAGAGCCCTCATACAGATAAGGGTATTCTCGAAAAATCGTCATTCGGAGGTGAGCCAGGGGACGAATCACCTCCAGGATGTCCGTTCCTTGGTGGATTTTTAAAATCAAACCGTCACGCATTGAATCCACAAGGGTAGGTTATAATAGGTCGTGACCCGTACTATTTTCTCTTCCTTCACCTCCAAAAAAGCGGCGGCAGGCAACACATAGGTTTGTCCGTGAGCGGGAGGTAAGCCCTCTTCAGCCTCTTTATAAATGCCATGCACGGTAAATTCAACCGCAATTCGGCCCTCTACAGAGCTAGTAAAGAAGGTCAAATCACGCAACTCTTCCTGATAGGCGGTATCCATTTTTTGGAGAAATTCCTGAAATAGATCCTTTCCAATGCGAGGATCACCCTGATTGGGTTCATGACGGATGTCGTCGGATACCAAGGAAAGCATACCCATCCAATTTTGGGTGTTGAAGTAGGAGTAATAGTGTTGAACAACTTCTAAAGGTGTCATGATGAATATAAATTTTGGGGTTTGACTAATGAAAGTACAAAAAAAGGCAGTCGATTGGTTCATCGACTGCCTTGGGTGGATTTAGGTTATTAGGTGATTACTTGGCAGGAAGGTATTGGGTATCTAAAAATTGATAGCGTGCTTCGTTGGGTGCAGGACGTGCTTGGGAGTTTACTTTGAGAATCATCTCAGCAGGTTGGCTTGACTTCGGGTCCATCGCAGGCCAGTCAGGTAACTTGCCACCGTTCGGATTACCGGTTTTAATAAAATTAGCAAAATAGTCGGACATAACTTGGGATACCTGGTAGTCGGCGGGTGTCCAGGCATAATCCTTCACCAAATGCAAGTTCCCCATGCAATACTCGATTTCGCAGGCATGAGGAGCGCCGATGGGTTCCGGAGCTTTTTCTGTTCGAACTTGGGTTCCGCCCGCAAATCCGGACGTCAAGTTGGCATCCACCAACGGTGGCCGTGGATGGCTGTAAAGGTAGCGGTACACAGGGGCAGAGGATTTATGTAAATCGGCCCATTTCCAAGTAGCATAAACAATGAAACGGTCAGAGGCGAGGTCAGTCGCGGAATACTCCACTTCCTTGGCATCGGCATGAGGGTACAATTTAGCGACCGTTTCGGCATGTTGTGGATATTCTTTTTGGATCCGCTCCCGGAAGGCTTCAGGCGTGTAGGGTTTTCCTTGCATGAAGGCCATACCGGGAATTTCGGCCGAATTCCAGCCAACCAATAGAGGTACGGCATTGTGTTCTTTCCGAGCGTACTGCTCGGGTAGAGTACGGGGAATAAACGAACCATCAATCACCACGGGGAAGCCAAAGCGTTTGGCATCATTGTAGACTTCATAGATTTCGCGGGTCGACATTTTTCGCAGGGCTGCTAGAGAAGGAATGCCTGCCTGTTTCACAAACTCAGCCCCTTGTTTTTCGGCTTCTGGCAAAGTGATGGGTGCCATGGTAGGGTGGATTCCCGCGCCACTTTCCCCGATAGCCCGATGAAAAAGACCTTTGGATTTCGGTGAGGCCACATGATAACTGACCGAGATGGATCCCGCCGACTCACCCGCGATGGTAACTTGATTGGGATCACCCCCAAATTGTGCAATATTCGCCTTTACCCACTGCAAAGCAGCCAATTGGTCGAGATATCCGTAGTTTCCGGACGATTTCGTCGGCGACTCGGCGGATAATTCGGGATGTGCAAAGTTGCCAAAGATATTTAGGCGGTAATTGCAAGTAACCACTACGATGCCTTTTTTGGCCATGGCTTCTCCATCGTATCGAGGCTCAGAGCCATCGCCTGCCACATTTCCTCCACCATAAAAATAGACCAAAACAGGAAGGGGAGGGGTATTTCGCTTCGTAGGTGTCCAGACATTCAAATAAAGACAATCCTCACTCACGCCATTGGAGCGGGACTTCATATCCCCAAAAACCATGGTTTGCATGGGTCGAGGGCCAAAGGCCTGAGTCTTTTTTACTCCGGTCCAAGGTTTCACAGGCTGAGGGGCTTTCCACCGCAATTCTCCCACAGGAGGCTGGGCGAAGGGAATGCCCAAGTATTTTTGAACGCCCGTATGGGTGTCGTATATTCCTTCAATAATGCCCGATTGAATGCGGGTCTGCACGTCAAATCCGTTGGTATGTTGAGCTTGTAGGCTCGAAAAGCCCATCATACCCAAAGCCAAGGTGGCTATCCAGTTTTTCATTCGTCTATTTTGGTTATTGTCTCACATTGTGACAATAATAAGAAGAAAAATTGGAATGGCCAAATTCGGTCAAAAAATGGGAGTTCCTCGAAAATTCGGGATTTATCACCATATTTGTGTAGTAGAAAATCTGTTTACTAAATCCATAGAATCCTGTAGATACACATGTCAAATGAATTAATTTTTTTCAGTGGCTTCGCCGTTTTTGTAGTTTTTGTGATGCTTCTTGATTTGGGAGCATTTAGCAAAGGGGAGAGTCATATTGTCAAGTTCAAAGAAGCGGCGGGGTGGAGTGCCGTTTGGCTTTTATTAGCGATTTTGTTTTACTTTTTCTTAAAGGAATTTGGGTATTTGATTCACGATGTCCACGAGCCTGCTTTGCTGCAAGAGGTGGTGAATACCTATTATAAGTCATTGAAGTTACCCACCGATTATGCCTTGGCCCTTGAAAAATTCCAAAGCAACATGGCCTTGGAATATCTAACGGGTTATTTGGTGGAGTATTCGCTATCCGTGGATAATATTTTCGTGTTTATTCTGATCTTCAACTCCTTTGGTGTCCGTCAAAAACACTACAAAAAGGTATTGGTTTGGGGTATCTTGGGGTCCATTGTATTGCGTTTTGTTTTTATTTTCTTGGGCGCGGCGCTTATCCAAAAATTTGATTGGATCTTGTTGGTATTTGGGGCCTTTTTGGTCTTTACTGGACTTAAAATCTTATTTTCCGGAGAAGAAGAGGAAAACATTGATACCAAAAATCATGCGGCGGTGAAGGTAACATCTCGTTTCTTCAACGTATATGAGAAATTTGTGGCGGACCGATTTTTCATTCGTCACAAATACAAAGGGAACAAACTGTTTGTCACGCCATTGTTCATGGTTATTGTGGTCATTGCCTTCACCGATGTTATTTTCGCGGTAGACTCGATTCCGGCGATTTTTTCCATTACCAAGGACCCTTACATTGTGTTTTTCTCCAACGTATTTGCCATCATGGGTTTACGTTCGATGTTCTTTTTCTTGGTGAATATCATCGACATGTTTGCCTACTTAAAATATGGCTTAGGAGTATTGTTAAGTTTTATTGGGGTGAAAATGTTGGCCCATACGTACTTAGAAGAGTGGGGTTTTACCAATGTTCATTCCCTTTTGGTTATCGTAGGTATTCTGGCTATCAGTATTTTAGCCTCTTTGGCCTTCCCACCCAAGGCTAAAGCACATGCTAAAGCATAAACTTCAATGATGTCACCACTCGATTGGCCCACTTGGTTATTATACCCAGGCATCTTTTTTGGTCTGGTCTTGGTCGGGTGGACAACTCGGTTTATTTTCGGATTGCTTCGGTGGTTCTTGGTTAAACTTTTTTACCGAGAACCACCGAAGCAATCGCATTGATCGACATTCCTTTTCCCTTGATCGCAAGTTGTGGGAATCTTCCGTTAATTCTTGTAATTTCCGCCTTTATACGTATCCATCCGTCAACTAAACTAGGTAACTTCTACCCATTATGATGAGAAAAAGACTCCAATGGCTGATTTGTCTTTCCCTGCTTCCATTTCTTTCGCTTGCCCAGCGAGGAGCAGGTGGGAACTTCAATGCCAACAACCGTTTTGAACAGTTAGGGCCCCAATTGCCCACACCCAACACCTACCGTACTGCGGCCGGAACGCCAGGAAAAGACTATTTCCAAAATACCGCGAGCTACGATATTAAAGTGGAGCTCAACGATACCGAACAGCGGATTATCGGAACCGAGGTGATCACCTACACCAATCAATCACCTGATGATCTTAAGTACCTTTGGTTGCAGCTGGATCAAAACCTTCACAATTCGCAATCGACCAGCAATATCACCAAAACAGGTGGAATTGGGGAGCGTATGACAGAAGGGCAATTGGGTAGTTTACCTCAATTGGGAGATAAAAAATCCAAAAAAGAATATGGTCACAACATTAAGTTGGTTAAAGACCTCAAGGGGGCGAATCTTCCTTACACCATCAATGGAACCATGATGCGTGTAGACCTCCCAGCGCCATTGAAGCCAGGGATGTCCTACTCGTTCCGTGTGGATTGGGATTACAATATCTTCCCCTACTATGGTCGTTCTGGGTATGAATATTTCCCTGCCGACGACAACTACAACTATTTTATTGCCCACTGGTTTCCCCGGATGTGTGTCTACGATGACGTCAACGGTTGGCAGCATAAACAATTCCTTGGTCAGGGAGAATTTACCTTGCCGTTCGGAAACTACAAAGTAGAGATTACCGTTCCAACAGACCACGTGGTGGCGGCCACTGGCGAGTGCCAAAACTATGCAAAAGTCTTGACCAAAGACCAGATCGCCCGGATGACGCAAGCATCCAAAAGCACCAAGCCTGTCATTATTGTTTCGCAAGCGGATGCCGAGGCGAAGTTGAAAAACAAGTCGACGCAAAAACAAACATGGGTATATACTGCCCAAAATGTACGCGATTTTGCTTTTGCCTCTTCCCGCCGGTTTATCTGGGATGCCATGCAAACCGATGTGTATGGAAACGGAAAGAAAATCTGGAGCATGTCGTTCTATTCCAAAGAAGGGAATCCGCTATGGGAGCAATACTCGACGCGGGTAGTAGAACATACGTTGAAGGTGTATGGTAAATATTCCATCGACTATCCTTACCCTGTCGCTATTTCGGTTCATGCAACAGCCGGTGGTGGCATGGAATATCCGATGATTTCGTTCAACGGTGGCCGTCCTGAACCCGATGGAACCTACTCCGACCGTGTGAAAGCCGGAATGATCGGGGTCATTATTCACGAAGTAGGGCATAATTTCTTCCCCATGATCATCAACTCCGATGAACGCCAATGGAGCTGGATGGACGAAGGCTTAAACTCGTTTGTACAATACCTTGCCGAGCAAGAATGGGATCGCGATTTTCCTTCTCGCCGCGGAGAAGCAGCCAAGATTGTGGACTATATGCGGACAGATCCTACCCAGCAAATGCCCATCATGAGTAGCTCAGACAACATCATGCAGTTCGGGCCAAACGCTTACTCGAAGCCAGCCACTGCACTCAATATTCTTCGTGAAACCATCATGGGCCGTGAGCTTTTCGATCATGCATTCAAAGAATATGCAAAACGTTGGGCATTCAAACATCCACAACCTGCCGACTTCTTCCGGACCATGGAAGACGCCTCGGGTGTAGACCTTGACTGGTTTTGGAAAGGGTGGTTTTATGGAGTTGAGCCCGTGGATCAAGACCTAACGGAGGTCGAATGGTACTCGTTGGATACCCAGAATCCGGAGGTTGCTAAAGCTGAGGCCAGAAAAGAGGCTGAAGCCCGCGCCAAGACGGTTTCCAATATGCGAAACAAAACCGATATTCCGAAAACCGTAGTGGAAGAAGATCCTACCATGAAGGATTTTTATAATTCCTATGATCCCTTTGCCGTGACCCAGGCAGAAAAAGATCGGTACCAAAAGTTTTTGGAAACCCTAACCCCGGAGGAGAAAGAACTGATGGAGTCGGGTAAAAACTTCTATGTATTGAAATTGAAAAACAAAGGTGGGTTGGTCATGCCAGTCATTGTGGAACTTCAATACGAAGATGGTACGTCTGAGGTGGTTCGATTCCCTGCCGAAATTTGGCGCTTGAACGACCAGCAGATCTCCAAAACCATTTCTACCACTAAAAAGGTAAAGAAATTTGTCTTGGATCCTTACTTCGAGACGGCGGATATTGATACGTCAAACAACGCCTATCCGCGTGAGCCTGAGCAGCCAACCAAGTTCCAGTTGTTTAAGCAACGTGGATTTACGCCAGCGCCCAATCCAATGCAAGAAGCGAAGAAAAATCAACCTACCGCTACTCAAAGTAGCAATGGGAAATAAGATAAGTTGATTTTTTCATGAAAGCGCCGCCGCAGTTTTTGGCTGAGGCGGCGCTTTTTTAAAATAAAGTCAATTGTCCGGGTTCTACTAGCGCTTCCGCCCGCAACGTTAGGGAGGGTTCGGGTAGGTGTCCTTGCAGCCACGTGAGCTCCTGATGCGGTTCCAGCATAACAGGCATCCGTTTCTTCGAATTATGAATTTCTTCCATGATCCCAACAGCCTCCCGCGTCACAATGGTGCAGGTCGATCTGGATAATCCTGTTTTGGGGTCGATCCACTGACTGACCAATCCACCCATCACAAGAGGAGCCGAGGAATCTGTATGTATGTAAAAGGGTTGTTTTCGCTTTCCTTTGGGATCCAACCATTGCCATTCATAAAATCCAGCCACAAAGACAAGGCAACGTTGCTTTTGAATATCCCGAAAACTCGGTTTTTCACCTAATGTTTCCACCCGTGCATTCAAGGTATGTTGTCGAATATCCTCATTGGGTGCCCATGGCGGGATTAATCCCCACGAAACCCAGTCAATTCGGTCGGTAGACGAATTCTGAGTCGGGAGAAGGGGATATGAAAAACCGGATACCCGAATCCTTGGTAAGCGGGGGAGGTCGTACCGGCTTGTATGCACCGGTGTTTTGTTACCCACCTCACCCCCGGCCATATACGTTTGAACGGAGTAGCACATAGGTTAACGATGTATTTTGAATTTTTTGGTCCATTCCCAAGCCCCTTGAATGGCAATAAAACAAAAAATAGCATACAATAGGGCGTAGAATTTAACATCCTTGGTGTAGTACATGTATGTACTCAATATATCCACAGCGAGCCAAACCCACCATGCTTCTACTTTTTTGCGGATCAAAAGGAAAGTAGCCCCAATGCTCAGTAAGGTGGTAAATGAATCAATATAAGGGTAGGCGCTGGGAAGTGAAAAGATCGTGGGAAACCAGTGATGTAAATTTCCGGCAAATGTACCCATCACCAAAGTGCCGAGTAGGGCGCTGATTCCCCAAAAGATACGGAGTTGGTTGCTAAGACGGCTAATTCTAAGCTCGTTATTTGCATTTTGTTCGGTCACTTTAGGAAACTTCCATTGCCAAAAGCCAATGACATTGGTGACAAAGAAGAAGACCTGCAAAAGCATGTCGGGGTACAACTGAATCTGATAAAACAAGAGGAAGGCTAGGCAAACATTACCTAGCCCGATGATCCAAGACCATACATTTTCTTTCACAGAAAGCCATACTGCGACAGCCCCTAGTACTGTGGCCCACCATTCCAGATGGCTCATGGCATACCCCCAAACAGTGAAGAAGGGGGTATCCAGTGAAAAGAAATCAAGTAAAATCATATTTATTCAGGTAAAAACTTCGGCGCACGGCGATGTCGGGTGGCCTGCTCATAACTGTAGGCGATACCCAGTAGAGTTGGTTCGGACCACGCTTTTCCAAAAAACGAAATGCCCACCGGCAATTCACCCACAAAGCCCATTGGGACGGAAATATTAGGATAACCCGCCATGGCTGCTGGACTGGAAGAACCAATGCCAAATCGGTCACCAGCCTTGGGATCTGTGCTCCAAGCTGGACCGCCGGTAGGAGCGACAATGGCATCAAGTTTATGAACGGCCATGACGCTGTCGATACCACGTTGGCGAATGCCTTCTTGCATCAGTGACAAGGCTTTTACATATTCCTCGGAGGTCAGATCACCCTTTTGTTGAGCCGCCACCAATAACTTTTGGTCAAATTCACGGACTTCTACAGAGTCTTGGATATTAAATTCAATTAGCGCTTCGAGATCTTTGATCGGTGCTTTGCTCCCTAAGCTGGTCAAATAGTTATTCAAGCCATCTTTAAATTCGTAAAGTAAGACCTGAAAAGAAGCGGCATTAAGCCCTGGGACATTGGTGACGTCCTCCAATTCAACAAACGTGGCACCTTTCTTTTTCATTTCCTCTACTGCTTTCCAAAAGAGTTCATCCACTTCCTTTAAACGTCCCAACGGACGCTTGTAAATCCCGATTCGTTTTCCTTTTAGGGCATTGGCTTTTAAAAATGCAGTATAATCGGTCTGACTTTTTCCGGAGGAGGCCAGTGTTTTTTCATCTCGAGGATCTACCCCGGTCATGGTACCTAGGGCAATGGCCGCGTCTTTTACTGATCGTGCCATAGGGCCTGAGGTATCCTGAGTAAAGGAAATGGGAATAATGCCTCGCCGGCTGATCAGTCCGACGGTCGGCTTGATACCGACTACCCCATTGGCGTTGGACGGACAGACGATCGACCCATTGGTCTCGGTTCCGATGGCCAACATGCATAAATTAGCGGATACAGCCACGCCGGAGCCCGAGGAAGAGCCACAAGGATTTTTGGTTAAAACATAGGGGTTATTCGTTTGTCCATTCATGCCACTCCATCCTGATGATGAACGCTCACTGCGGAAGTTCGCCCATTCTGATAAGTTAGCTTTGCCTAAAATCACGGCACCCGCCTCCCGAAGTTTCTGCGTTACCCAGCTATCCTCCGGCGGAAAAGAATACTGCAAGGCGCGTGACCCCGCCGTGGTTGGCATTTGATCCCGGGTATCAATATTATCTTTTAACAAAACAGGTACTCCATGCAATGGGCCACGAATTTTCCCAGCTTTCCGCTCTTGTTCCAGTTGCTCAGCAATGGCCAAAGCATCTGGATTGACCGAGAGGACCGACCGCAATTGAGGGTCCACCGTCTGGATACGTTTCAAGTACCATGATGTAGCTTGGGGAATGGTCATTTTCCCAGACTTATAGGCTGCTTGGAGATCTGAGATCGACATTTCTTCCAACGAGAGATCCTGCCCAGTGGCCACCCAAGTGGTGAGACAAAGAAGTAAAATGATTTTTTTCATAGTTCGTTCGTAGGGTATGTGACGAATTTACACGAAATTTAAGTGTAACCTAAGATAAACTAAAATTTACGGGACTTAGGTCCTATATTTAGCTACAAAACGAAAATAATCGGGTATGAAAACAAAACTGCTCTGTATATACCTTGTTGGAATGACGATTTTTTCCTCCTGCCAGCCCGATGCGCAAGAATTAATTGAACTTGCCGTGGAGGCTCATGGGGGAGAAAAGTACCAAGATTTGGATGTTTCCTTTGATTTTCGTGAAATGCATTACCGCATTGAGAAAACCGGTGGAAATTTCCGATACACTCGAAAACAGACGGATTCAACAGGGACTGTTACGACCGACATATTAAGTAATTCGGGCTTGACTCGTCAAATCAATGGTAAGGAGGTGGCCCTACCCGATAGCATGAAACAGAAGTATAGCAGCTCTGTCAATTCTGTGGCCTATTTCTTTCTGCTACCAGGTCCTCTGGTCGATCCCGCCGTTCAGGCCGAATTTTTGGGAGAGGAGTCCATTCGCGGCAAGGCCTATGACAAAGTTCGTGTTACCTTTCAAGCCGAAGGAGGAGGCGAAGATCACCAGGATGTCTTTGTGTACTGGATAGCGAAAAAAACACATTTTATTGACTACCTCGCTTATGCATACCAAACCAATGGGGGTGGCGTTCGATTTCGTCAAGCTATTGACTCCCAAGAACAAAATGGCCTGAGGTATTGTAATTATATCAATTATGGTTCAGAGGATCTCTCGCTCTCGGTAGAATCTATGGGGAAGCTTTTTGATGAAAATAAGTTGAAAGAGGTATCTCGAATCATAAATTCGAATGTTCAGGTTAAAAAATAGAATACGATTTCTTATGTCATTTGGTTAAGAGGTACGACCGATGAACCGTATGAGCTACTAAATCCACAACAGTTCGGTACACTTACCCCAGCAGGGTAACCCGTTGGTAGTGAAGGTGCATGAATTTCTGGGAAGTCTTCCCGACAGTGAGGCCTTTCAGAAAAAATGATGTGGTGATATGGATGCCGGGCACACCGATGGTAAGGCGAGGGTTTGTGTCGATTCAAGCTCATGGAAATTCCAAAAATCGGGATGTAATTTTCAGGAGAATGGACGTTGAGTTGTTTTTTTAGAAATATCTTAATGAATTTATTTGAATTACGGGTTATGAAAAAATGGATTTGGTTGGGCTTGGTGGTGATGGTGAGTTGCACAACTTCCGCTCAGAAGGTTTCGGTAAGCGAGTTAAAAACACATATTGGCTTTTTAGCCTCCGACGAATTGAAAGGTCGTGGAACCGGAACGCCTGAAGAGAGGAAAGCGGCTACCTATTTAGCTGAATACTTTAAGAAATTAGGATTAAAGCCCAAGGGAACCGAGGGGTATTTTCAAGCATTTCAAGCTCCTTTGGATACAGTTCATGTGTTGAATGCACTTAATGTGGTCGCCTTTTTAGATAATCAAGCGGAACAAACCATTGTCATTGGTGCGCATTATGACCATTTGGGTGAAGGTTTTCAACGAGGATCTTTGGATCCGAGCGGCCGCGGAAAAATACACAATGGAGCCGATGACAATGCCTCGGGAACTGCTGGGGTATTGGAAATGGCTAGGTTGCTATCCACCAATAAAATCAAAGAAAAGCATAATTACCTATTCATCTGTTTTTCTGCTGAAGAAATGGGTCTGATCGGATCAAAGTATTTTGTGAATCACCCAACCATTGATCTATCGAAGGTCAAGGCCATGATTAACTTTGATATGATAGGTCGGTTTGAAGAAAAGCGTGGTGTAACCATTGGCGGATGGGGGACGAGTTCGACTTGGAGTTCTATTTTACCTCCTGTTTTGGCAAAAGCCAATATGAAAGTGAACGTGGATTCTTCTGGAGCAGGAGCATCAGACCATACTTCATTTTACACCAAGAAAATACCCGTTTTGTATTTCTTTACAGGGGTACACGGCGACTACCATAAACCTTCGGATGATATCGAATGGATTCAATTTGAAGGGCAAGCAAAGGTACTCGAGGTGGTGAATCAAATCGTCATGGCCTTGGATCAAGTTCCAGGTGTTTTGCCTTTTAAAGAGACCCCTTTGCCTGTAAGCCAAAGTATGAGTTTTAAAGTCACTATGGGCGTACTTTTAGACTATTCTTTTCAAGGCCCGGGCATCAAAGTGGATGGCGTTACGGCTAATCGACCCGCCCAAAAAGCCGGTGTACAAGAGGGCGATCTAATATTGAGATTGGGAGCATACCCTCTGCAAACAATATACGACTATATGGGTGCATTGGGAAAATTTGAAAAAGGCCAAACGACCGAAATTGAGGTGCAACGGGGAAAAGAAAAGATCATCCTGAATTTGGTATTTTAGCCAGAGTTTTGAGCAAATCAAGACTGGGTCTGGGTTCGATCAAAATGTGCTCCTGATCATTACCTAGGATGCTATATCCGAAACAGCTTGGAAAATAGCTAAAGGATATTCTGCTATGCGATTGCACAAATATAGATACCATTCTTTTCCGTATACAACATAAATACGGCAAGGGAGACCACGGTCTTTGTACTCATCCAATGATTCATTGCGAATCCCGAGTAATCGTTCCAAAACAAAGTTTGATGGCTGATATTGACGAATGAGCTCACTCGTAGCTTTATGGATCTTTTCATCGTGTGTGGCAATAGAGCATGGATGATTCTTGGAGATCAATTGTTCTACATAATTCATGTATTGGGCGTCTAATGTATCCCCCCGTTCCATGGATATCGACTTAGGCGTATCATATGCCCCTTTCACAATTCGAATACTACCTGGTAATTGGATCAGATCCTTAAAATCATCATGGGTTCGGTAAAGATAGGCTTGTAAGGTGATCCCCAGATTGGTATGTCGTTTGAGGGTCTTCTTGTAAATGTCAAGAATAGCATCGATACGGTCATGACCTTCCATACTGATGATCACCTCTTGGTTACTTTGTGCTGCGACTTCGCAGATACGATCTAGGTGGTGAGCAGCCATCTCGTGGGAAATCAACAAGCCGATATGTGATAAGTCCAAAGAAATGGATGAGTTGATCGAATAGGTATTGATGGCCTGCGCCAACCGGAGGAATTCCTCTGCTGCTTGATAGGCTTCTGATTCCATACGAACGCTTTCTCCCATGAAATCTGTGGTCACGCCATAGCCTTTTTGATTGAGGTCCTGAATAGTTGCAATAGCTTCCTTGAGAGTCTCGCCTCCAATATATCGGTTGGCGGCTTTTTTTATGACTGAATATAGCCGTTCATTTTCCAAAAGGAACGTCTTAGCGTCCTCATTGAGCGCTACTTTTCGTAATGCATCTGCACCAATTTCTAGGATGTTTTTATCCATGTGTTAAAACTTGAGTCAATTTAACGGATAATTTAACAAGATTAGGCAAAAAACGAGCAAGTCAACACGACTTTATTCACCCCATGGTCTGAGTCCTCTCAGACCATACCCGAGAGTCTTCTCAGACCATACCCGAGAGTCCCTTCACCCCATGGTCTGAGTCCTCTCAGACCATACCCCTGAGTCTTCTCAGACCATACCCGAAAGTCCTCTCACCCCATGGTCTGAGTCTTCTCAGACCATAGCCCTGAGTCTTCTCAGACCATACCGCACATTTGAATATCCACGGATCGTCTGGCCCCCATGGAGGCTGGCTTTTTTAAGGGCTATCCTCACATTTTCGATGTTTCAGCTCATCATTTAAAAACACTCCTGAAGCAAAGACACAGTCGTTTAGCTTATCTAGTTCGGATATAGTGCAGTTGGGTCAATCCTGACTCGTAGGTACGTGATTGAATTAACTTGAGGGTTTGAAAAGGTCGGTGGTCTTGGAATAGTCGTATTCCATTTCCAACCAAGACGGGAATAATCGAAAGTCTGATTTCATCGATCAGGTCACAATGTAGTAGTTCCGTGACTATTTCCGAACCTCCGTCACAAAATATGGATCCACCCTCAGTAGATTTTAATTGATTGACCAAGTCTGTTAAATTGCCTGTGTAAAATGTAATATTTCCGATGGCTGGCCGGGCGGTTCGGGTCAGAATAAACGTTTGTTTGTCGGCATGAGGAAATTCGTCCACTTGGCCCATGACCCAATCGTAGGTTTTTCGTCCCATCAGGACCGTATCGACTTGGGAAATAAGTTCTCCATATCCATAATCTTCCCCTTCTTTTTCGACTAACGATAAAAAACTAAGATCATCATTGGGTTGGGCAATGTAGCCATCCAAGCTCATGGCAATGTATAAAATGACGGGGCGGTGTGGTTTCATGTCTCGTTGAGTTTGGGAAAATTACGAAAGTCCCTACCTATCTAAAAAACGAATTTTGTCAAGAATCATTCTCCCATTCTTAAAAACTGAAATAAAGTAAAACTAGACTGAGCATCACGGAGATCCCAAAATGAGATAGCTCTGAGTTAGATGGACGTCCCGCCGTATGCCAACCTTGAAGGAATTTTAAATGATTCACGATCGAATAGCCGATAAAGCCAACGGAACAAAACATCTGAAACGCATAGGGTAGGGATGTTTGTTTTATTCCGAACAAAAGTCCTACAAGTGCAACCTGCACCAAGTGGTTAGGGTGAATCTTCGGTGGGACATGTGGTTCAATAATTGAATTTTTCATACATTCTCTATTCGTTTTTTTCTAAAATTATAAATTTAGCCCATTTAGTTAAAATCGTAATGGCCGCTAAACGGAAAAAAGGAAAAAGTTTTGGTCAATGATTTCCCTCCAATACTTACACAACCTATAAACTTCATTCAGTTAGATCCAACTCAATGGGAATTAGAGCAAATACTGTAAAATTTTATCCCAAAAGGATTGTTCATAGGTTGTTGGATCATTGCTAAATGAATCGACATGCTTCTGATGACCCTACCTAGGCTTACCTAGCTTGAAATAAAGCGATTCGATTGCCCTCTGAATCTTCGAATTCGGCTACCAAACCCACTCCATTATCTTGAATGGGATAAAGTACTTTACCTCCATGATCGGTGGCTTTTCGCAAAGTTACCTGAATCGAGTCGGTGGCAAAGTAGAGAAGGACGCCATTTTTAGTCGGTTGATAAACATCTCCCTTGGCCAAAGCTCCTGTTATACCCGACTGGGTATCTTCAAATGGAAAGAGTGCCATGGAATAGCCATCAATATATTCCTTTTTAAAGGTAAATTGAAACACGCCTTCATAGAAACGGATGGCTCGGTCCATATTTTGGACGGGTATTTCAAAATACACAACCGGATGAGAGGAGAGGGTGTCCGATTTTAAAGATTTTTCCTCTTTCGGGAGGTCACGGTGTCTCCCGCACCCACCCGAAGCCAAACCAATCAAAATGACTAGTGTGGCTCCCAGAAGGTATTGCGTGACTCGATGATGTAGGCCGTTCAATGTAGAGTAAATAAAGATAGATGGATTTAATTTCTATACTTTTCTTTTTTTCGAAAGACAAAACCGGATCGATTGAAACTTGCGGATTCCCCTGTATTTTGTGGAAACGCATCGATGAAATCATACCCCAAGGCGGATAAGGTTGTTAGCAAATCGGTTTGATTGCTTATTTTCAGGTAATTAGCCTCCTCAAGTAGCTCTTGTAAAAGATGGAGAGACTTTTCCATGGGGGAATTTCGAGATTGGACTGAAATTCGGATCGACCGACCTAAGATCGACGCTTGGTTATCACAATTAATGACTAAATATTCGGGAAGTTCGGATATCTGAATAGATTTATCTTTGGCACTTAGGCTCTGTGCTGCTATTGGGAGGGCGTTGGTGAATAGACAAATCCAAAAGAATGTTGTGAGGAGTTTCATTCGGGTTATCAAATGTAATTTTCTAATTAACCGATATTTGGGGCTTCCTATTTCAGAGATCCCTACAAATTTTTGATGGAGTTCGCTTGGTGGAGGGATCCTTTAGGATAGGATTAATTTGTGTGGAATTTCGTTGGACCTAATCCTTTGGTGAGTCGAACGGAATATAATTCTCCCATTCCCAAGGCGTATAAATATCCCCTATGGCAAATGCGAGTAATTCTTTAAAAATACTTTCCCCTGTGTCGTTATTCGTCATGATAATCAACGCTACTTTTTGTTTCGGGAAAGAAATACAATAATGGCCCCACCCGTCGTCATGGCCTTCTTTGAAAAAGGCAGGTCCGTGGGGAGATTGTAACGTGCCTACACCTAACCCATAGCCAAGTTGTATAGCATCTTGGTCGGGTCCGTCCACCAAAGCTAATGGGCCAAATTGTCGTTTCGATCGAATTCGAATTTGAGTTTGGGTCATGTCGCGAAAGGACTTTCTAGATAACCCTTTTCCTTGAATGAGATGAGTATAAAATCGGGTATAATCCTCCAAGGTGGTACTCATCGATCCGCCGGCACTGGCATCTGGCCATTTGACTAATTCGTACGGGATTCCCTCAGAAGAATGGCCCAGACATACATCTTCCTCAAATCGAGGTTGCCAAACAAAACTGGTGGACTTCATGCCAAGCGGCTTAAATACCCGGTTTTGTGCCATGGTCTCTAGGTCGACTCCTGTGATTTGTTCTAAAACAAATTGGAGTAAATACAATCCTTCACCAGAATAGCTGTAGCGAGATCCTGGATCGAATTTAAATTTTATTTTCTTATCCGCTTCAAACCACCTCCAATTCGGAAAGCCCGTGGTATGTGTCAGGCACATGCGGGCAGTGATCTTTTCATACCGGGGATCGTCCTTTAGGTCCTGATAGCCACGTCGCCAACCGGGTATTTGATAGTCGGGCAAGGGTTTGGAAAGATAGGTTACTAGTGGTCGATCCAGATCCAAAGTCTTTTCCTGTACATGTTGCATGACAATGTAAGCAAATAAAGTCTTGGCAAAGGAGGCAGCGTACATGACGGATGTCGGCAAAAAGCGTTTCTGATTCGGAACATCAGCGAGGCCAAAGGTTTGGCTGTACACAGGTTGATTGGCATTAAAAACGGAAATTGCCACCCCAGAAACCTGAGCCGCGTTCATTAAGTGATTGATTTTTGCTTCCAAGCTATCCACTGAAATTCGACTACCATCGATCCTTCGAATGAGTTGTGCTTGGGTTGTCAGGGAAAGGACCAGGAACCCTAAATAAATAGGAAGTCTCTGGAAATTTATTTTTTTGATCATTCGGTAGAAAGAAGACAAGGGATTATCGGTTAAGCAGACGCTTACCTACTCGGAATACCAAATAGACCCCTCCGATGAATAAAAGTATATTAAATAGTTGCCAAAGTACAAGTGTCATGTCCTAAATCGTTTACTTGAATATTTACACACCAAACTGCCGTAGGTGATGGTCCAGGTGTTTGTAAAACATATTATTCCATTCGGTTATGGAAAGTGGACCGAAGGAATGGGATTCTTTTTGTTCGAAACTTTCAGCTCCTAAATCGACGGTTTTTTGAATATATTGGATCAATCGATTTTTCTCCATGTCAAATTCCTTTTCGTCAGTAATCAAAAACGCGGGGGCCGTTTGGGCATTTTTTTTGTATGGGATCTCGTTGACAACTAGGTTCTTGACAAATGTTTTCAGGATTAGACGCATCAGAAAATTTGGCTTGGGGTGTTTATCCTCATAAGCCATTTCGTACGTCACATTGCAATGGGCCAACATTTGCGAAACGTTCATTTTTCCCCACTGTGCGGGTGTGGTGGGTTTGAGTTGCTGAATACGCTCTATGATTTCATCCGCAACGGATTGAGAGAAAATATTGGGTAGCATGTTCAGGTGTTGTTTAGGTATTTGAAATGGAAGATGGGTAGGTGACTTTTTTCGATTCAATTAGATAAATGTATGATTTTGAGATGAATAAGTCAAGTTAAATTTGTCCATTGGAAATCCACTGGTTTCTTAATCTACTCAATACACACAACAAAGCCGCTCCTTTTCGTAAGAGCGGCTTTGCGGTGTTTCGGTTGGTTAGGACACCGACCGAGGGGGTATTTTGTTTCGGTTGGTGAGGACACCGATCGAGGGTGTATTTTGTTTCGGTTGATTAGGACACCGACCGAGGGGGTATTTTGTTTCGGTCGGTGAAGACACCGACCGAGGGGTAAATTAATTGAATTGGCAAAGAAACGGTCCTTGATTAGTACAAGGCTTTCTTTTGTTCTTTGACACGTTCGTCGGTCAAGTAATCATCAAACGACATGAGCTTGTCAAGGAAACCTTTAGGTCCTAGTTCGATGATTCGGTTAGCAACGGTATTGGTCAACTGGTGGTCATGGCAGGTGAATAAAATATTGCTATCGTATTCCTCCATACCTTTGTTGAGTGCTTGGATGGATTCCAAATCCAAGTGGTTGGTTGGCTCATCAAACAACAAAACATTGGCATTGGAGAGCATCATTTTGGAAAACATACAGCGCTGTTTTTCACCACCCGACAGAACGGTACATTTTTTCAAGGCCTCTTCACCAGAAAATAACATCCGCCCCAAGAAACCACGAATGAACGTTTCGTCTTTTTCGGTGGAAAATTGCCGAAGCCAGTCCACTAAATTGAAGGAATCGTCACTGAAGTACGAACCGTTGTCGTTGGGTAAATAATCTTTGGTAATGGTTACGCCCCACTTAAATGTTCCTTCTGTAGGTTGTTTAAGTCCCATCAAGACATCAAACAAGGCGGTGACGGCCAAACCATCTTTGCTTAAAAAGGCGATTTTCTCTTTTTTACCAACCGAGAACGACACGTCTTTAAACAAATACCCATCTTCCGTTTTGTAACTCAAATTTTCTACGATCAAAATTTGATCGCCCACCTCACGCTCGGGTTTAAAGCCGATGTAAGGATACCGACGGGATGACGGCTGAATGGCAGAAACGTCCAACTTCTCCAACATTTTTTGACGAGCAGTTGCTTGCTTCGACTTGGCCACGTTAGCAGAGAAACGACGAATGAATTCTTCCAATTCCTTTTTCTTTTCTTCTGCCTTTTTATTCTGATCGGCTTTTTGGCGGGCAGCTAGTTGGCTGGACTCATACCAGAAGGAATAATTACCCCCATACAGGGTAATCTTTTTAAAATCCAAGTCCGCTATGTAAGTACACACATTGTCCAAGAAGTGGCGGTCATGCGACACAACGATGACGGTATTCTTGAAGTTCATCAAGAAATTCTCCAACCATAAAATCGACTCAATGTCTAAGTTGTTGGTTGGCTCATCGAGGAGTAAAACGTCTGGATTTCCGAACAAAGCTTGAGCTAATAGGACCTTCACTTTTTCGGCAGGATTGATGTCGGACATCAATTGATAATGGAGATCTTCTTTGATACCCAAACCAGAAAGCAAAGAGGCCGCGTCGGACTCAGCCTCCCATCCGTTCATCTCCGCAAACTCGGCTTCTAATTCGGCGGCGCGATTACCATCTTCCTCTGAAAAGTCAGGCTTCAGGTAAATCTCATCCTTTTCTTTCATGATCTCGAACAAGCGTTCATTCCCACGAAGTACGGTTTCTAAAACCGAAAAGCTATCGTAGGCATTTTGATTTTGCTTGAGTACCGACATCCGTTCGCCTGGATCAAGACTCACGGTTCCGGTGGTTGGATCAATTTCTCCTGAGAGAATTTTCACAAAAGTCGACTTTCCAGCTCCATTGGCGCCAATTAAGCCGTACACGTTGCCGGGTACAAACTTGAGGTTTACTTCCTCAAACAAGGTACGCTTGCCAAATGCAAGCGAGATATTGGATACAGTTAACATGCGTGGTAATCAGATAATTCGGAGTAGGGATTTCCCCTAAGCGGCTGCAAAGTTACAAAGAAAACTTGGGACTTTGGGGATGTTTCTCGCTTTGTCAAACGTCCCGCTGACCCCTGCTTCCTTGTCAATTTCCCCAAAATCTATCCATGCATCCCTTTTTTTTGACCACTACCCTGTTACCACTGTAGTTTTGAGCCAGTATTCACCTCACCCTTTTATTCGCATGATCACGTCGTTCTTGTATCAATGGTCTCTTTATTTACATGTCATAGCCGGGTTCATTTCCTTGACGGCTGGTCTGGTCGCCATGATTGCCCGTAAGGGGCAAATTGTACACCATTTGGCCGGTAAATGGTTTTTTGCGGCCATGACCATTGTTTTCTGGACAACTGTTTTGTTTTTTCTGTTGGATCCATTTCAGATAAAATACCATTTCTTTATGGGTATCGCGGCCATTAGTTATTATCCTGTTTTCACGGGTAAGCGCGTATTGGGATGGAAAAAAGGAATCCAGATCACATGGGGTGATTGGATTCGTTGGGGGATGCTCGCGATTTCGGGCATTTTGATGCTGGCTTATGGGGCAGGACACTATTTAGGTAGCTGGAACGTACCCAACTATGCGCCTTTATTTTTGGTATTTGGAGGAGTTTCTCTCTCCAATGTTTGGGGCGACTGGCAGGTTTTTACAGGACGCCGACCCTTTGCCTGGTTGGTCAGTCATGGTGGCAAGATGGTCGGTGGATATTCGGCAGCTGTGACGGCATTTTGTGTGAATGTGGTACCACGGTATTTGCCAGACCAAACACCGATGTGGGTGTATTTAGCAGCTTGGATTGTTCCAGGTATTGTGATTGGCTTGGTGGGTGGCCGCCTGGTCAGGCGAGTTGCTACAGTAAAATAAAAAGAGCCCCGGGAAAGGGGCTCTTTTAGCAAGATGAAGAAGGTAGGATCAACGACCTACGTACAGATCCCAGTTGATTTCGGCCTGAGGACGGGGCAATTGTACAAAGACACTTCCACGGTCAAACGAAACATCTACATTGGCGGTGTTCAATCGGTTGTAGCGACGAAGATCCACCCAACGGTGTCCCCATGGTTCAAACCAAAGAGAGTAACGACGCTGGAATAAGATTTCATTGATTAAAGCCGTTTGGGTGGTTGCGCCAGTGTAAGCACCGATGTTGGCGGCTGTCCGGACACGGTTGATGGCTGCCACGGCCTGTGCGGTATTCCCCAACTGAGCATGTGCTTCGGCTGCCAATAAGATCAATTCTTCATTTCGGATGAAACGAATCTGATCGGTATTGGCTGCAAAACGACGGTCTTGGTAATTACCTGACAACGGAGTTCCATCCGACGTAACCAAAACGGCACTTGTCCGTTGGAAGAACTTGGTCCGCACTCTCATGTCGCCGGCCAATGTATCCCGTAATACCGAGGGATGAACCACCACCATGGTATTGGTAGCCGCATTAGGAACAAAGAAGAGCGGATTGAAAGAGTCAGGCGGGGCACCGTAGGTATGGGCTGGGCCCTGATTCAGGTTTCCTTCCAAGGAATAGAAGGAATTACCCAGTGCCGTAAGAACCCCATTCCAATCTCGGCGATAGGCCGCCAAACGAGCGGCTAATGCCCGGTTTAACTGGGCGAGGGCTGAATTGGTGCCAAACCCAGTTCCTGTAAAGCCTGAGGTTAAGCGCATGGGGAAATTGCCAGTTCCCGCGGCGGTTAGGTCGGCGTATCCTTCATCCAAAAGACGTTGAATGTAGGCCAGCGACTCATTGTAGGAGACAAACGGACCTGGGTTCTGTGGGTTTTTCACATCAATCCGGATGCCGTTTTCAAACTGACCATTGGCTAGGATCATGAATTGATACCCTTGGATGGTTTTGGCAAAGCCTAAAATCGCCTTTTTCTCTGCATCGGTAAGTACCGAGGTATTGGAGGCGGCATCGATCAAGACATTTCCTTGCAAAATTGCTTGATAGGGTGAAATGTAGGTATCCAGATAGCCAAACATATTCACGTTGGCAGTACGGCCATTCATACCTAACCAGTCGGTTTGCCAACGAGGGTCGGATCCATTCAAGTACCAAATCTCACGGCCCATACTACCAAAAAGCGTGGACACAGTGAAGACATAATTTCGATGACGGCTTTCCAAACCTGTGACAAGGTTCTGAATTTGGTTGCGCGTGGCGTTGGTCGAAACACTCCCAAGTGAGGGGTTGTTCGGATCTATGGGAGATTCCAGCTCAAAAAAGGAGCAGGATGTAAGGGATAAGCCAAAGCCCACCGCTAAACTCCACAATTTCAATGATGTTTTCATAAAAATTCGATTAAGGGCTTAAAACTCAAATACCAAATGACCAAAATAACGACGCTGGGTTGGGTATGGACTAATATCAACTCCAGACTGAACCGCTTGAATACCGAATGTTGAGGTTTCGGGGTCATAGCCAAAGTACTTTGAGAACGTCAATGGGTTTTGAGCGGAGAAACCAATTCGGATCCGGGATACTTTGTTGTTGAACCAATTGTTCACTTTGGTTTGAGGGAAGTTGTAATACAAAGCGGCCTCGCGTAAACGAATGTAAGAAGCATCTTGTACCCAGCGATCTGCTCCGTTGTTGGGGTCGATGCCTCGGTCACGGCCGTTTGGTTTTCCGTCTCCGTCATCATCACCAAACCAACCGGGTGTGGTACCACCGGAGTCTGTTAGGAATTGCGACAAGTTGATGTTATCACCGCCTTGTTTCCAATGCCACAAGAAGTTTAAGTCAAAGTGTTTTAAGAAATTGATTTCATTAAACCACGACATTTGAAAGTCAGGTTGGCCATTTCCTAGGATATAAGCTCCCGTGAGAACACCTTCGTTGGCTGGGGTGTCGTTTGGATCTTGCGAGCCGTCAGGCAATAAGCGGCGCGGGCGTGTTCCAACAATAGTGGTAGGGGAGAATCCGGCCTGGTACAAGAATGTTCCCAACGTTGCGCCAAAACCGCCGGCATTGTACGCGGGGATACCCAATTCTTTCAGGAGGAGGTTGTTTCTCCACCACATCACACGGCTTGTCCAACGGATATTTTCTTTTTGTACCACCGTTCCAGACAAACTCAATTCCCAACCACGGTTTTGCAATTGAGCCAAATTACTTGGAATGGACGAATATCCGGTTGATGGAGATAAAGAAAGGTTTTGGATGTTATTCCGCGTTTGCTTGTCGTAATAAGTTACTTCCAAGTTCAAGCGATTTTTGAATAAGCCCATGTCAACCCCAAATTCCAATTCAGCTGCTCTTTCGGGTTCGATATTGGTGTTCCCAGCACCAGCTGTTACGACTGAGCCCAGGATCCCCCCGATGTTGGCTGGAAGAAGGGGTGTGAAAGTCTGTCCAAAAGTGGGAACCCCAGCGGTTTGTCCGTACGCTGCTCGGGGCTTTAAGGAAGAAAATACAGAGGTTAATCCACTATTTTGGAAAAAAGCAAAATTGGCGAGGTTGATTGCCATGGAAGCTTTCGGGAAGGCGTAGAATTCATTGGCATTTCCAATTAAAGTCGACTTGTCCCAACGAACCCCGGCGGTGGCAATGATTTTATCATCCCAGTTTACTTCTTCTTGGATGAAAGCGCCCACATCGGTCACTTTCAAGTACCGTTGTTGGAAAATCTCTTGCACGGTTCCTTGGTTCAAGTTTTTCTGTCCAGGGGCCAATCCGCGGGCACGGTTAAGAAGACGATCCTCTTTAAAATCCAAGCGAACAATCCCCCCTTGGGTCGTGAAGTTGACCTTACCGAAGCTCTGATTGTACACCAATGCGGCTTGAATGTTGGTATTCACGTTTTCTGTTTTACCTGCGATGATATCTCCAGGGTTGGCTTGCGCACGCTGAAACTGAAGATCTTCTGGAAGATACACGCGTGTATTGTTCTGGGTGAAGTCGGCCCCTCCTTGCAATACAAATTTCACCAAAGCCTTCTCTGTTTTGAATAAATTGGCATTCAAAGCAAAAGATTGGATGAAACGATTGACATTGGAGATATTTTCACCTTTATCCGTTACAGCCACTGGATTCTCTGCAAAGTATGGGTTGTTGGGATATACCCCGTTGGCATCCGGAAATAAGTTGAAGTAGTTCGGAACATACGCGATGTTGTAACCAATACTGGCACCTGAGTTGTTTTGGTTTCCAGTAAATCCACGCTCAGATATGGTATTCATGTAGTTTGATCCGACACTCAATGTTACGTCATTGGTGATCTTATGATCGATGTTCGTCCGAATGCTGTAGCGCTGAAATCCGGTATTTTTGATTATCCCTTTTTCATCGGTCATGGAACCGGAAACAAAAAACTTGGTCTTATCATTTCCACCTGAAACACTCACACGGGTATTGGATAGCGGAGCTGTGTTGTTGTAGAAATAATCCTCATAATTGTAGGTACGACCTGCCGCTTGACGGAAACGCTCCAACTCCACCGCTTGACGCGAAGCTGGGAAGAAGAACCGAATTTTCTCTTCACTCCAGTCATCAACTCCTAATAGTCGTTGTGGAGTAGCCATTCCATAATCTTGAGAAAGAGACACCTTGGTTTTACCCGCAGATCCTTTTTTAGTGGTAATGATAATTACCCCGGCATTCGCACGTGTACCGTAAATGGCAGCGGCAGAAGGTCCTTTTAAAATTTCCACTGACTCGATGTCGTTCGGGTTCAAGTCCGAGATCCGATTGGAGGCATCGTCCTGGGTTTCTACACCCGATGCCCCGGTAACAGACCCACGACCTGTCCGGTTGGTATTGTTGTTCACATACACCCCGTCGACAATGTAGAGTGGTTGAGAGGCGCCCGTCAGGGATGAAATACCACGCAACTGAACCGAAGCCCCTCCTCCAGGTGCTCCTCCGTTGGCATTGATGTTTACACCCGCTACTTTTCCGTAAAAGGCATTATCAACGGTCTGAATCTGGGTAGTCCCCATCAATTCTTTGGCTGAAATGGTCCCGACTGCATTGGCGAGGTTGGACCGTTTGATGGACGTGGCAAGACCCGTAACCACCACTTCTTCCAAACGATTCTCGTCCTCCGATAAAGTGATGTTCAGCTCACGTGCACCCGTTACCGCGACACTCTGGCTCACATACCCAACCGATGAAAAGATAAGGGTCGCTTTGCCGTTGCTTGAAATCCGGATGCTGTACGTACCATCGGCTCCGGTGGCAGTACCTTGGGACGTGCCTTGCACGACCACACTGGCTCCTGGGATCGGACCGCTGGCGTCCGAAACTTTGCCCGATATCGTGTATTGGGCAAACGCGGCAAGTTGGGTGAAAACAAGGCTTAAAACAAGCCAAGTTCCACGCCAAATCCGCTGTGGAATTTGTCGATCTACTCTCATAGAATTAGGTTTAGTTTACTATTAAAATAGTTTTGTTTGCAAAGAAAGTAAAATTCAGAAATTAACGATATTGTCCTTTTTTTATAGATTTCATCTATGGGTATTTGTTCGGAATAAAATTAGGAGTACTTTCTTTATTTTAGGAGAAATTAATAAATTGACGAATTAAATTCGGCAATTATAGGTATAAGTGGTAATTCTCAATGGTTTCTAATTTTTTAAGTAAACCACAAAAAAATCCCACCACATGGGTGGTGGGATCTCGGTTTTGGCCGTAGACCTTCCTTTACAACAAGGTGGTTGGGCAAACGTAATCTGTTTTGGGCACGCGGGTATTTTTCAAGGCAGCAAATCCCCCCCGTACATCCACCAAATTATCCCATCCCCTTTGCTTCAAGATGGAGGCGGCAATCATGCTTCGATATCCACCGGCACAATGAAGGACAAAAGGTTTGTTTTTGGGAAATTCAGATAGAAACTCATTGAGGCTTCCTAAGGGTGTATTGATGGCTCCTACGAGGTGTTCTGATTGGAATTCACTGGTCTTACGGACATCAAAGAAAAGTAAGTCACCCGCTTGGTATTGAATTTCAAACTCCTCTGGACTAATTCTTCCTACCTGATCCAGTTCCTTGCCGGACTTTGCCCAAGCATCGATTCCACCTTCTAGGTAACCAATGGCATGGTCGTAGCCGACACGGGCTAGGCGGGTGATGGTTTCTTCTTCTTTTCCCGGTGCAGTAACCAACAGAATTTCCTGCTGGATGTCGGGAATGAGTTCACCCACCCACATTGCAAAATTGCTATCTAGTCCAATATTGATGGAGTTCGGAATGAAACCTTTGGCGAATTCCTCGGCATCCCGGCTGTCCAAAATAAGCGCTAGGGTCTCGTTGGCCGCTGTTTCAAACGCCTCTGGTCCCAAGGCACGAGAGCCCCGTTCCAGAACGGTATCCAAACTTTCGTATCCTTGAATGTTCATCAATACATTTTTTGGGAAGTACCCAGGAGGAGCTGTTAGTCCGGTCAATACTGCTTGGATAAAAGCTTCTTTGGTGAGGTCTGGTTGTAGTGCGTAATTTGTTCGTTTCTGATTACCCAAGGTATCCGTAGTTTCCTTACTCATCATTTTTCCACAAGCACTTCCTGCCCCGTGGTTTGGATAGACAATGAGGTCATCGGACAACGGCATGATTTTAGTTCGAAGCGAATCATATAAATAACCAGCTAGTTTTTCTTCCGTCAGGTCGGCAATCACATGTTGTGCGAGGTCAGGCCGACCCACATCCCCAATAAACAGGGTATCTCCAGTGATGAGTCCTTGTTCTTTCCCGTCCTCATCAATCAAAAGATAGGTCGTACTTTCCATGGTATGGCCGGGGGTATGAATGGCTTTGACTTGGCAGGCACCTATCTGAAAAATCTGTCCGTCTTCGGCAATAATGGCTTCAAAAGCAGGTTTGGCCGTAGGACCGTATACGATATGAGCACCGGTTTTTTGCGCAAGATCTAGATGCCCGGAGACAAAGTCGGCATGGAAATGGGTTTCGAATACGTAGCGAATTTTTGCTCCGTCTTTTTCAGCTTTATATAGGTAAGGTGCTACTTCGCGGAGGGGATCAAAAATAGCTGCTTCGCCTTGGCTTTCAATATAGTAGGCGGCATGTGCAATGCAGCCAGTGTAAATTTGTTCGATCTTCATTGGAATACGGAATTTGAAATTTAAAGGATAGTCAACTTGAAAGATGGTGTTTCCTTTCAAGGGCATCGACCACTGCATTTTTTTTGTTTCATCGAATCCTGTGGTTTGTGGATTCAAAGTAAACAATGAAAAAAAGCAGGGAGAATGACCTCCATCATAATCCCGTATTTGTGCTATGTCTTGGCGAATTCGTGCTTATGCCGAAACATTATTGTCGGTTCTTTTGGCAAACCAGTGATCTACACTGTATTTTCCACCACCCCAAACCAATAAGACAAGGTAGGAAAGTAGGTATAAAATCGGGGTCTCTTGATCGGCGATCGGGTCAGCCCAATGTACCCTAAAGATAATTACGAGCATGGTGGCGAGCAATGGGAGGGTTACGAATCGAGTTCGAAAGCCAAAAACCAGCAATAAGGCACAAATGACCTCCGCGAAGATGGCGATATAAAGGGTGAACTCAGGCCCTAAAAATAAAGGATCGGCAAAGTCAATTGGGCCTTCGGAAGTAAAAAGCCGATTCCATTTTCGAACCCCATGTAAAGCAAACATGCCCAGACCGCTCAATACCCGAATAAGTAATAATGTCCAGTCTTGCCAAGCCTCCCACGGCTTATTTGAAATCCATTGATCACGTAAATTCATGTTGTGGTTGTAGATAGTAGTGGTTTAGACGTCCAAATAACGTTCTAAGTTCAGAAGAATATAAAAAAAGCGAAGAATTTCTTCGCTTTTAGGTGTAAATAGGTCGGGTGTATTGAATTTCTTAAAAGGTAGGGTTGAATAGTTAGACAAATATAGTAATTTTTTAATAAATAATAGTATTTAATAAAAAATTAATGGGGTAAGAATTGACGGACATAGTTTCTAGAGGTAAGGATTGCGTCCACCACATCTTGCATACTTCCCTCATAAGCCTTGTCTTCGACTTCGATCACGACAGGACCTCGGTAACGGACATCCGTCAAAGCGGCAAAGAAAGCGCGCCAGTTGACATCTCCCAAGCCAGGAAGTTTGGGCGAATGGTATTCAAGTGGATTGGCCAATATTCCCACTCGATCTAATTTGTCGCGGTATACTTTCACATCTTTGATATGGATGTGATGTAGCCGGTCTTTGTACTGATAAATGGGTTTGATTTCGTCCATCATCTGGAAAATCATATGGCTTGGGTCATAATTCAAGCCAAAGAGTTTGGTAGGGAAAACCGAGAACATGTGGTCCCAAATGGCAGGACTAATGGCGAGGTTTTTTCCACCAGGCCATTCATCGTTGGTAAAGAACATGGGGCAGTTTTCAATCCCGATTTTCACGCCCTCTTGTTCGGCTGTGGCAATGATGGGTTCCCAAACTTTTTGGAAGAGCGCCAAGTTTTCTTGCATGTTCAAATGTTGATTTCGGCCAATGAATGTGTTCATGACCGGAACTCCTAGCTGGTTGCACGCCCGAATGATTTTTTTGATATGCTCAACATAAAATTCAGACTTGGCAGGATCTGGGTCTAATGGATTTGGGTAGTACCCGAGTCCAGATATGGTGATGTTTCTTTCTTTGACGAAGTGTTTGATGTAGGCGGCATCCAGGGAGTCGACGTCAATGTGCGTAACCCCAGCATACCGACGGGCATCTTGGTTGTTTCCCGGCCAACACATGATTTCGACCGACTCAAAGCCGTGTTTTTGAGCAAAATTAATGACATGCTCAAATCCGAAATCGGCTAAAATGGCACTTACAAATCCTAGTTTTAACATGGGAATTGGAGGGTTAAAGGGTGAAAAAAAAGGGTACCGACTCCGCTGGTTATCGGTACCCAAGGAAATACTTACACGGTCACCCAAGCTTGCTTCCGGTGACTTTCCACGATTCGCTCACAAATCAACAATTCCCGAAGGCCATCTGCAAACGTTGGGTAAGTTGGATTTTCGGGCTGTTTGCCTTCTGCCACCGCTGCATACACTTCTTTAAACATTTGTTTTGAGGTGTCGGGGAAACCCTCATTGTGGCCTCCCGGGAAGGAAATTAAACTTCCTGCCTCCGGATAAAATAAGGAGGGATCTTTCATGAGGGTCTGATTGGCCGTTTCCCGTTTTCCAATCCAAAGCTCATTTGGCTTTTCAGAACACCACTCAAAATTGGCTTTCGATCCAGAAATTTCAATATTCAATCGATTTTTCCGGCCTGCGGCGACTTGTGAAACCGTAACGACCCCACGCTGTCCGTTTTCAAAACGAAGCAACACGTTCGCATGGTCTTCGGTATGAATGGGTACCTCCTCATAATCCGACGCTTGTAACATTTTGCCCGAGTAGGTTTCGATGGCCTTCAATGGTTTCAACCGAGTTGGGTGAACGGTAGAGAAGTCGGCCATCACCTCGGTGATCCGCAAACCTGTGACATATTCCGTTAAATCCAATAGGTGCGATCCAATATCGGCGATAGCCCGTGAATCACCCGATTTGTCAGGCTCCAGACGCCAGTTATAATCTGTATTTAGGTACAACCAATCCTGAAGATACGAACCCATTATGGAATAAATCTGCCCGAGGTCACCTTTCTCACGCATGGTCTTCATCTGCCGAACTAATGGGTAATAACGGAGATTGAAATGAACTGCATTGACTAGGCCGGTCTCCTTCGCTAACGCAACGAGCTCCTCCGCCTCCTCAATTTTAGTAGCCAATGGTTTTTCACAAACTACATGTTTCCCAGCAAGCAAAGCGGCTTTCGATTGAGAATAGTGCAAAAAGTTAGGTGTACAGATGTGGATACAGGCAATATCCTCTTGTTTCAATAATTCCTCAAATACATAAGCTCGAGGAATGCCAAGCTGTTGCGCTTTTTGTTCCGCAAGTTCTTGAGAGAATTCACAAAGTGCGGCAACTTCCACATTGGGGAGTCGACGTAGGGCTTCGATGTGAGCCGGTCCAATGAAGCCGGTCCCGACAACCGCCACTTTAATTTTTTCCATGATCGCTCAGGGGGTTTGGTTATAAGAAGATAGGCTTAAAATCAAGCAACCAAATATACGGTCAACAATTGAAAGTCACCAAATGGCTTTCCGTTTCTTTTTGGGTCATTCCCATATTTTTTGGTAGTTTGCGTGGTTAAACGCCTGTAACAAATGGAAAATCAATTGACTACCCGCGCATTCTGGCAAACTTATTGGGAATCCAAGACCGACTTAGCTCGGAGACTGGATCGATACTATGAGTTAGGAGACCTTGTAGAGGCCTTCCTTCAAGGTAAAAAAATCAAAACAGCCATTGAGCTGGGTGGATTTCCAGGTTATTATGCCACTTTGCTCCACAAACACTATGGGATTTCGTCGACCCTGTTGGATTATTTCGTACATCCCCCTCTCGTAGAGGACTTATTGAGGGCCAATGATCTGAAACCAGACGCCATTCAGGTTATTGAGGCCGACTTGTTTACTCATGTGCCGAGCCAAACTTATGACCTAGTCATTTCATGTGGGCTCATTGAACATTTTGAAGATTTAGATGATATTCTGTTTCGGCACTTGCAGTTTGTTCCCTCCGGCGGACATGTGCTGATCACACTCCCCAATTTTCGGGGGATCAATGGCTGGATTCAAAAAACCTTTGACCGCGACAATTACGATAAACACAATGTACGCATCATGGATCGAGAGGTCCTCCGAGCTTCTGCAATGAAAATGGGCATGGAGGAAGTTCAAGTATTTTATTTTCGGAAGTTCAGTGTATGGCTTGAAAAAGAAAATCAACATCCCATTTTTGTCCGTGGATTGGTCAAGGCCATCTGGTTGATGGGGAAAATAATCACCCGATTGTTCCCTTTTGATTCAAAAATAGGCTCTCCCTATCTGGTTTTACAAGGGAAAAAACGTTAAAAACTCAAAGTAAAGCCGTATTTTTGCTCAACATTTTTAATCGGGGTATGGGTATCTTTGACTTTTTCACCAAACAAAAAAAGGAGTCGCTAGAAAAGGGGCTTGAAAAAACCAATCAAAGCTTTTTTGATAAACTAACCAAGGCCGTTGTAGGAAAGTCTACTGTGGACGAGGAAGTTTTGGATGAGCTAGAGGAGATTTTGATCAGTTCCGATGTAGGTGTGGAAACAACATTGAAAATCATTCGACGCATCGAAAAACGCGTAGCTCAAGATAAATATGTGAATGTCGAAGAACTCGATCGCATCTTAAGAGAGGAGATTGCAGCACTGTTGACGGAAAACAATTCCTCCGATGTAGAAAATAGTTTTGAAACGGATCATTTACCTTCTCCATACGTCATCATGGTTGTAGGTGTCAATGGCGTTGGGAAAACCACTACCATCGGTAAATTGGCCCACAATTTTCAAAAGAATGGAAAAAAAGTCGTGTTGGGAGCAGCCGATACATTCCGGGCCGCCGCAGTGGACCAACTCAAATTGTGGGGCTCGCGTGTGGGCGTAACCGTAGTGGATCATGGCATGAACACCGACCCATCCTCCGTGGCCTATGATGCCTTGAAGGCGGGTTTGGAACAAAAAGCCGACGTAATCATCATCGATACCGCAGGCCGCTTACATACCAAAGTGAACTTAATGAACGAATTGGGAAAGATTAAACGAGTCATGCAAAAGTTGATTCCTGAATCACCCCATGAAGTGCTTCTCGTATTGGATGGTTCCACCGGTCAAAATGCGGTCATACAAGCCCGTGAGTTTACCCGAGTGACCGATATTACCGCCTTAGCGGTCACCAAATTAGATGGAACGGCCAAAGGGGGGGTTGTCATCGGGATTTCCGACGAATTCAAAATCCCCGTTAAATACATCGGCGTAGGGGAGCAAATGGAACACCTCCAAGTCTTTAACAAAGCCGCATTCGTAGAATCTCTTTTTAAAAAGTAGAATATCTTAAAAAGAGATTTATTTAATACTTTAAAATAATTAGTTTTGGGAGTCGTTTTCAGATTTAGTATCCAAACTCCCTTCCATGATAACCTTACAAGATCCAAGGTGGTATCCAGTACTCCTACGAGCTGGTATGCTCGCACTCCTGATTATAATCTATTTTATTTGGTATCGATCTTCCAGGGCCTCCGTGCTTCGCGCGCAGTTTTTACTTTTTTCTGTACTTTGGTTTTTATTAGAGGTCATTTCTTGGATGATGCTACACTGGGTGTGGCCTTCCTTTGAAAAGCCTTCTCATTTGCTTTTCAAGTACAGTCCGCCAGTCAGTTTGGATCGTCCGCCCTTGTATGGCCACTACGATCCCGATTTTGATTTTTGGCGACGCCCAAACGATTCTGTGACCATCGCCCGTTGTAGCGACCAGAAAGAAATCAAATATAAAACCAATCACTTGGGACTTCGAGATATGGAACATACCGCCACCTCGGTTGTTCCTCGGGTGATCTGGCTCGGAGATTCCTTTACGGAAGGAGCCATGGTGAATGTGAACGACCGTGCTTCCTCCTGGATTCAAAAATGGACTAAAATTCCCCAAATCAACATGGGAATTCGATCCTCCTCTACCCTGAATCATTATTTGATTTACCGCAAGTTGAAGTCCAACTATACCCACGATGCCATTGTGTTGGGTGTTTTACCCGCCAATGATTTAGAAGACTACCAACCTGAAAAAAAAATAAACATCTTAGAATATCCTATCTACCGTCCGTATTGGGATGAATCCGGACAAATAAAGTATTCGTTGAATCGTGTGGACCAGGCTTTTGGATCATTGACCCGCTACAATCGCCCTGACCTTGTTTACCAAACCCGTGATTCTTTGTACCGGTCGCTCTCTTTGCCGGAAAAGCTACAGGTTGAAATCACTTCAAATTCCTATGTTTGGGCGTTGATCAAAGGACTTGCCTTGCAAAACGCACGGCATACGTATGAGGAGACCAATTCATTCGACCAAGAAATCAATCCTAAAGCGTGGCAAGATTTTGAACGATCTTTGGTCAAATTGAAAGAGGAGGCAAATGGAAAACCCATCTTGGTGGCCATGTACCCGACGTTGTCCGACATCAAAACGTACCAAAAAAACAAATCCATGCGATTGGCCGATCGGATTCAAGCCCTTTGCCAAAAACATTCCCTTTTGTTTATTAATACATTGCCTGCATTTGCCCAACATCGGTCGCCCGAATCGTTGTATGTCCTTTGTGATGGACATTGGAATGAAGCAGGTGAACGTATGGCGGCTGAAATTTTAATTAAACACCCACTTTTTTCTCAAAAAAACCCAGGCAATTTTGGACAAGCAACTGGAGTTATTAAAAAATAGGATTACTTTTAATCGTACGTATTCCGATGTGTATCCTCAAAAAAGACATGACATGCGCTTCCTAACTTGGATGGGTTGCTTTTTAATGGCCTTCATCACGACGGCTCAAAACACCCCCCTTTCGATCATTCCTCAACCCCAGCGAGTCACCCAAAATCCGGGGGCTTTCTTGCTTTCGAAACGAGTCAAAATCGTGTTACCACCCGAGGCCAAGACGAGTCTGGATGCCGCACAATGGTTACAGCAGCGACTTCGGCTTTCTTCCGGAATATTGCTTGAAATCACTTCGGTAGCCACTTCGCCTTCGATACACTTGATAGTTGACCCTACCATGTCGTCCGAAGAATATGCATTGGACGTCGCTCCCGAGGGGATAAAAATTACATCGGCCACAGGGAAAGGTCATTTTTATGGGATTCAGACCTTACTTCAAGTGATGCCGCCTACCGTTTTTTCAGGATCAGGAAATCAAGGTATCTGGACTATCCCTTCCGTTTCAATCCAGGATGCCCCCCGATTTGCCTACCGGGGTATGATGCTGGATGTCGGCCGGCATTTTTATTCGGTCGATATGGTGAAACGCTTCATTGATCTATTGGCTCTTCATAAGTTCAATACCTTTCATTGGCATCTGACAGAAGATCAGGGCTGGCGCATTGAAATAAAGAAATATCCTAAACTGACCGAGGTGGGTTCGATTCGGAAGGAAACCATGAAAGGGCATTATAGAGACCAACAGTGGGATGGAACACCGTATGGAGGATTTTACACCCAAGAACAAATTAGGGATATCGTGGCTTATGCGCAATCTCGGTACATAACCATCATTCCTGAGATTGAAATGCCGGGTCATGCCTTAGCCGCTTTGGCGGCTTATCCAGAGTATGGGTGTACCGGAGGGCCTTACCAAGTAGGAACGACCTGGGGAGTAGAAGAAAACGTGTTTTGCCCATACGAAAAAACATTTACCTTTCTGGAGGATGTGTTAACGGAGGTGATGGATTTGTTTCCAAGTCCTTACATCCACATTGGAGGAGATGAGTGTCCTAAGACGACTTGGAAGAACTCGGCTTTCTGTCAGGATCTCATCAAAAAGGAAAATCTAAAAGATGAGCACGGTCTGCAAAGTTATTTCATCAAACGAATAGATGCCTTCCTCAGCAGCAAAGGACGAAAGTTAATTGGTTGGGATGAAATCTTGGAAGGGGGCATTTCGCCAAATGCAACGATCATGTCTTGGCGAGGTGTGGAGGGTGGCATTGCGGCTGTCCAACAAGGACACCAGACCATCATGACACCTACCTCTCATGTCTATTTTGACTATTACCAAGGGGATCCAACCACCGAGCCCTTGGCCATTGGCGGCTATTTACCTGTAGAAAAAGTGTATGGGTACGACCCCGTGCCGGCGGGACTAACCCCCGATGAATCGAAACGGATCTTGGGTACCCAAGGAAATGTTTGGACGGAATACATCGCTACTCCCGGGTATTTAGACTACATGGTTTTCCCCCGGGCTAGCGCCTTGGCAGAGGTGGCCTGGACCTTACCCGAGAATAAAAGCTATCCTGATTTTATTCGGCGATTAGCCACTCATTTCGAACGATTGGAAAACGTAGGCGTACGGGCATCAAGACGTGTGTATGATATCCAGGCTAAAACCAAAAAAGAACAAGAGCAAGTTATAGTTGAGCTCAAGACATCAGATCCACAATTGAAAATTCAAGTCAAAGCCAATGATTCCTGGGTTAATTACCCAGAGTCAGGCTATCCTGTTACGGAGAGCCGCCTTCTTGAAGCGAGGGTGGTCAATTCGAAAGGAGAGCCTGTGGGGGTATCGTTTCAACGATTTTTTCATCTTCATTTGGCTACGGGGATTCCCTATGTGCTGGAAAAAGCACCTAAAGTGTACACAGGGGGAGAAGAGTTTGCTTTAACTAACGGGGTTACAGGAACTCTTCAAAACACGGCCACATGGATTGGCTGGAATGGGGAAGATGCCGTAATGACTTTTGATTTAGGGCAGTCTATCGACATCTCTCAGGTGCAAGTGAGTTACCAACAAGCTTGGGCTAGCTGGATTTTAGCCCCTCGGCGTGTTCAAGTAGAAGTATCCACCGACGGAAAGTATTTTAGGACCCTGGCAGGTCAAAATATCTTACCCACCGATCGCCAGGACTATTTCGTAGAAGAAGTTAATTTAACCTTCCCCAAAACCAGAACGAGGTACATTCGCTTCAAGGCAGAACACGCTGGAAAATTACCTCCCAACCACCCTGCCGCAGGGCAACCTAGTTGGTTATTCCTGGATGAAGTTAAAGTAAAATAAGGAAGATTTTATGGACCCAATCTTGGCAAACCGAAAAGATAATTTTGAAGTTCCGGGCCACGGATTGAGGATATTTTTGCTAAATTTGTTCTCTTTTTAAACGAAAACGTTACTCAAAAGGTAACCAGCATAACTGGATGAATATTCTCGGTATTTCTGCATTTTATCACGATTCCGCCGCAGCGCTTATTCAAAATGGCACCATTGTAGCCGCGGCACAAGAAGAACGATTCACCCGAATTAAACATGATCCCGCCTTCCCAACCCATGCAGTACGCTATTGTTTAGAGGAAGCCGGACTGACTTTGGAGCAACTCGATGCTGTTGTCTTTTACGATAAGCCCTTGCTCAAGTTTGAGCGACTTTTGGAAACCTATTACGCTTTTTCTCCGAAAGGACTGACCTCTTTTTTAAAGGCGATTCCCGTTTGGTTGAAGGAAAAAATGTTTCTCAAGCGAATGCTCAAAGAGGAATTGAACAAAATAGGTGCGTTTGATGCAAAGAAGGTTCCCTTGCTTTTTCCTGAACACCATTTATCTCATGCTGCCAGTGCTTTTTATCCCTCTCCTTTTGAGGAAGCGGCTATTTTAACCTTGGATGGCGTAGGTGAATGGGCCACAGCCTCCATCTGCCATGGAAAAGGAAAAGACATCACCATACTCAAAGAATTAAAATTCCCTCATTCTTTGGGATTACTGTATTCGGCGGTTACTTATTACTGTGGATTCAAGGTAAACTCTGGAGAATATAAGTTAATGGGACTAGCTCCCTACGGGGCCCATGGATCCGCACAAGTGGCCCGATTGGTTGAAGCGATTGAGTCTTCCCTGATCGAAATCAAACCCGATGGTTCGATTTGGTTAAATCAGGACTATTTTAATTATGCCACGGGACTCCGGATGGTACATGATGACAAATGGGCAGCCTTACTCGGATTTCCACGAAGAGAAGCCGAAAGCCAACTAGAGCAGATACACTGTGATTTTGCGCTGGCTATCCAAGAGGTTACTGAGAAAATCGTTTTGAAAATGGCCCAAGAAGCCCAGCGTCTTACAGGGTCTCCCAATGTTTGCTTGGCTGGTGGTGTGGCATTGAACTGTGTGGCAAACGGAAAACTTCAAAAGGCAGGTATCTTTAAGAATCTGTTCATTCAGCCTGCCGCCGGAGATGCTGGAGGGGCATTAGGAGCTGCCCAGGCTGCGTTTCATATTTATTTCAATCAACCCCGCACCTTGGATCCCACTGCCTTGGATGGCATGAAAGGATCATACCTCGGGCCTGAGTTTAGCGATTTAGACATTCGAAAGATGGCTCGAAAATACCAGGCACAGTTTACCTACCTTCCCAATTTTGAGGAGGTTGCGTCCGAAACAGCAGCCTATTTAGCCGAAGGAAATGTGGTGGGTTGGTTTCAGGGACGCATGGAGTTTGGTCCGCGAGCACTGGGAGGGCGTAGTATTTTGGGGGACGCCCGTAATCCGGAAATGCAGAAAAAATTAAACTTGAAAATCAAATACCGGGAAGGTTTCCGGCCCTTTGCGCCCTCGGTGTTGGCAGAGGATGTTCAAACCTATTTTGACTGTCCGACTCACTCTCCCTACATGTTATTGGTACATCCCGTCCAAGAAAGTCGACGGAATGTTTATCCAGCAAATTATGAGGAACTTCCCATGATGGAAAAATTGTATTTCCTTCGCTCCGATCTACCTTCCATTACCCATATCGACTACTCAGCCCGGATTCAAAGTGTTCATCAAGAAACCAATCCTCGGTATTATGAACTTATTCAGGCATTTAAAAAACAAACAGGATATGGCGTTATTGTGAATACCAGTTTCAACGTGCGGGGTGAACCCATTGTGTGTACACCCGAAGACGCGTATCGTTGTTTGATGCGTACTGAAATGGATTATCTTGTGGTAGGTAACTTTATTTTTGCCAAAAAAGACCAACCGGCTTGGCAAGAATCAGATAAGTGGAAAGAGGAATTCACCTTGGATTAATCGAGTTTGTGAAAAATAAATCTGTGCTCAGAACCAGCTTATTGCTACTTTCTACGTGCCTTCTTCTGGGGTCACTGGCGGGTCTCTTTTTTGATTTTTTTTACGGGGATGCCAATGGAGTGGTCGCCGGTTTTTCGATGGATACTAGGCTGTGGTCGATCCTTCGATGGGTCAGTTTTATTATTCTTTTGGGAATCGGATTTTCCTCCAAAATACGTTGGATCCCCAATTTGGCTCTCTCGATTTTAAGCCTTGTGCTGGTTGGCTATTTGGTGGAGTTTGTTTGTGGCGTAATTCTCCAAGTCAAAGCTACTCAAGCTGGTCCTGCGATTAAAGGACCAACGCATTCCATGCAGCTGGATAGTACACTAGGGTATAAGCCCGAGGCAAATCGCCAATTAGAAGGCATTAAAACTCGGGGGCAAGATACCCTGTATGCCATTCGCTACGCCACCAACGCCCATAGTTTACGGATCACACCACTAGACGATACTACCCGCAAGCGAACACAATTTGTTCAGTTCTTTGGATGCTCCATGACCTTCGGAGAAGGGGTTGAAAGCCATCAAACCATGCCGTATTACTTTGGCAAATTGATACCGAAGTACCAACCGTATAATTTGGCCTACAGTGGCTACAGTCCTGCCCAAGCTTTAGCTCGACTGGAGAGTGGGAACTTGCCTCAGATGATTGAAGAGAAAAGCGGGATTGGTTTCTTTGTTTATATCCCAGATCATATCAATCGGGTTGTCAGCACCATGAGTCATTATGTTTATAATGAAGGGAATGCACCCTATTATGTACTGGAAAATGGCCAACTCGTTCGAAAAGGACTTTTTAAAACGCATCGGGTTCAGGTTAATCGCCTTTATGAACTTTTGTTGCAAAGTAATTTAATGAAACTTTTTCAGATCGGTTTACCCTTCCGATTAACGTCTGAACATACTGAACTCACTGCCGAGGTATTGCATCAAGCCGCTGCGACCTTTGAGGCTCAATTTCCAGGAAGCCCTTTTTATGTCATTTTATATCCCACAACTACGGATAATACAGAAATAAAGACAAGACTCGTGAAAAAGGGGGTCAAGGTACTAGATTACTCTACCCTATTTAATCCAAAAGATCGTACCTTTGCCATTCCTTTTGACGAACACCCGACACCTCTCGCCAATGAGGTGTTGATTAAAAGAATACTTCAAGATTTAAAACTGATTGATTAATATGGATTTTTTGCAGGACATTCTGAGCTTTTTGAAAGAGCGTAAAAAGTGGTGGTTGATGCCCGTTATTTTAGTACTTTTATTGGTAGGTGTACTCATCGTTGTTGGAGGAGGATCTGCTATTGCTCCTTTCATCTATACCTTATTCTAATCTCATGGAAGCGAAAGAAAAGTCAATGTCAGCCATGTTGGGTATTGTGGTTGGCTTCTTGGTGTTGTATCTTATTTTTGATATCCGGTGGTTTCTCACTTTGTCTGTGGTGGTAGGTTGTATCGGACTATTCTCTACATGGCTCACGCAATGGATTGTCAAAGGTTGGATGGGTTTGGCCCACGTCTTGGGTAAAATCAATGCGACCATCCTCTTATCGTTGATCTTTTTTGTCTTTCTAACGCCCGTAGCCTTATTGATGCGTATTGTAAAAGGTGTGGATGCGCTTCGATTGAAAAAAGTTTCTGGGAATTCCGTATTCGAAGAACGGAATCACACGTATGAGGCGAAAGACTTAAAAAATATTTGGTAATTTCTTGGGAGCTTAATCTCCCAAGAAACTCCATATTCTACCCAAATCATACTCATCTCGCGGCCACATATCTGTGTTTTTACGACGATGCTGAGTAACCTGCCCATTTTGCAAAATTTCGATACTTTCATATCCTTTTTGAATCAGGGTGTCGATGGGAATTTGTGCTTTTTGAAAATGGTTTTTTGTAAATGAATGTGACAAAGAGGTTTGGATGTCGGACCAATTTCGTTGCACGGGCGTGGTACTTCCCATCACCATAAATCCATTTACCCGATACACATACGGGAAAACTTCTTTGATGCTATTGACGATCCGATCGGTTGCCCCCCAGGTAATGGCAAGACCTCCAGGTTTAAGTTTGGATTTCACCAATTGAAAGTACTCCACCGAATACAAATTCCCAGAAAAAGAAGATCTAGGACGAAGTGCATCGGCTTCAATGATATCATATTGTTCTGTTGAGTGATGCAATGCATACCGGCCATCCTGCAATTGAATGTGGCCACGAGGGTCGTTCAAAGCAACGGCAGGAATCGTATAACCCGACATTGCCATGTATTTCTCAAGTACCTTTGGCTGATTTTCGATTACTTCATAACAATCAATATGCTTCGTCTCGATTCGGCCTGAGGCATTGAACAAAGTGCTCGCCGAGCCCAAGCCAATGATGGCAATCCGTTCAGGATTTGGATGGAATAAAGACGGAAATGCGCCAAGAATAACGTGATTTTCGTCCAAATGATAAGGAAATAGGCTCTGGCCTAAGCCGTTGATGAATACCCAGGCGGTTTTGTCCTCATTGATTTTTATGATCGATAAGGCCGTGTCATTTTCTTGAAGGATGAATCGGTCGGGGTCCTGCATACCACTAAAAACCATCCAGAGGCGATGATTGGTTGGAAAAACCGAGACGACACAAACAAAAAAGAGTCCAAGAATTCCCAAAGTTATCCGGCGGGTCTCCTGTGTTTTCCAACCTACCAAGGCATACAACAAAATGGTGGAACCTATGATCTGAAGCGTCAAGGCGGTACCTAGGTAGTTAAAGCCGACCAAACTAACGAACCAAGACCCAGCGGTAGAACCAATGATATTGACGCCTTGTAACCAGCCTACTTTTCGACCGACAGCTTCATACTCATCTTGAATGATGACCTGGCTTACGGTGAAACTAAACCCCATCAAAAATGTGGGCACGGCCATTAAAAACAGCGGAATGATAACAACGGTGTAGATCAGAATGGAAGGTGATAGGGAAAAGTCATAGCCTCTTAGGAAATCAAAAAGTGTGGTCATGTGCGGTAGCGCAAACCACAGTGTTACTACAGAGACCAAAGCATAACCATACAAAGCATACTGCAAACGGAGAAATATTCTCATTTTTTGGTGGATCCACCGAGGGGTTGTCTGAATTCCCAGCCAGGTCCCAATCGCCATGGTGGCTAGATATATACCCAAGATAAGTGAGAATGTTAAGGCAAGGGGCTTCATGAGGGTCTCGATAATCCGGAACCAGACAATTTCTAGGCTAATGGCCATAAATCCGGAAAGGAAATAGTGCACCATCCACGGAGCCAGTTTTTGAATGGAGAAAGAGGCCGAATTGCTCGACTCCATCGAATGGGAAGGCTGGCTTTGGGTAATATTTCGAAACAATATCCAAGCCAATAGAGCACAAAGTGCATTGAGGGAGGCGCCTAGCCAGATAGTTTGTGCAAATCCAAGCCCACGAATAAAAAAGAAGGAGGTGAGAATGGCTCCAATCGCTGCCCCAAGTGTATTAATAAAATACAAACGGCTGATGTGATGCGCCTGGTCGGTGGCATTGGCTAGTTTAAAAGTTTTGGACAAGAGTGGCAATGAAAGGCCCATCAAAAAGGTGGGAAACAAAAGTAGAGCAAACAAACAACTGTAAATTGCCCAAGTACTAGTGGCCGTTATTCCTTGTTGCACATAAAGCCAGTCGTAGAGCAGGTATTTGCTGGCAAGAGCAAATGCCCCAATACCTAATTCAGCGAGCATAAATAAATACAAAGGTCTTCGGGTTTTGTCAGCCCATTGGCCTCCAAACCAATACCCCAATCCTAGACCCGCCATAAATGCGGAAACAATCAAACTAATACTCAAAGAACTGATACCGGTATAAAAAACGAGCCATCTTTGCCAGATAACTTGATACATTAAGGCGGCGAAACCCGAAAAGAAGAAAATGATTAATAAAATTCGGGTTTGTCTAGGTAAATTCATAAATCGATCCGTCGAAGTTTAGGACTTTAGAATGGAAAATTACAGGTTATATCATTAGAAAGCCATAAGAATACTGTAAACTTACTAAGTATTTTGGCTCGAAGATCAAGTAAAAAACGATTTTGAATGAATTCAGTTGATGATTTTCCTAAATGGGATGCCCATCACCACTTGTGGGAATACCACCCAGCCACCATGGAGTGGATTCCGGACGAGTCCATTCGTCGGGATTTCCATCTGTCGGATTGGATACAAACTATGGATGCAGCGGGTATTGATCGATCCATCTTGGTCCAGGTACATCAGACATGGGATGAAACGGTTTGGATGAATGACCTGTCCATCCAGACGGATCGAATCGCTGGGGTAGTGGGGTGGATCGACCTGCTGTCGCATTCTTTGCACGAAGATCTGCATCGTTTACCACCTGGCCATCGTGTGGTTGGTTTTCGGCATATTATGCAGGCAGAACCAGAGGAATGGTGGAATCAAAATAAGGTAGCTCGAGGAATTCGCACCTTGGGAGATGCTGGATTTTCCTATGATGTACTCCTGACCCAATCCCAACTTGTCTGGGCTGAGAGACTTCTTCCTCAATGTGGAGATACCCGAATGATCTTGGACCATATGGCCAAACCGATGGTTGGGCAACCTGACCGGTCTTTTTGGGAGAAATCGATGAAAAAACTTGCTGAAATCCCCAATTTAGCGGTTAAGCTGTCAGGTTTTACCACCGAGGCGCCTGGTTTCCTTTGGAAAGCGACCGAAATTATTCCTTATTTTGATTTCCTCCTCACGCACTTTGGTCCAGATCGTCTTATGATTGGCTCTGATTGGCCTGTTTGTTTGATGGCAGCCTCCTATCCTGAACAAATGCACGTGGTTGAGGATTGGTTAGCTACTTTAAGTAAAGGAGAAAAAAAGGCACTTTGGTATCAAAGCGCCAATAAATGGTATGGATTTTAACGGCCTGCCACTTGCATTTTTAAGGTATAAACGGATTTACTTGCTGTTATAAACAAAGTCTTTTGGTCTTTCCCGCCAAACGTTACATTGGCAGTCCAAGGTTCTGGAACGGGGATATGACCAATTTTCTCTCCCTTGGGATTGAATATCGTAACCCCCTTTCCGGTCAAATAAATATTGCCTAGTGCATCTATGGTCATGCCATCGGAGCCCATTTCGGCAAAGAGCATACGTTGTGAAAGGGTTCCATCGGCCAGAATGGAATAGCGGTAGGTTTTTTGATCTTTGATGTCAGCGACATACAAAAAACGTCCATCTGGACTACCAATTATTCCATTGGGTTGAACGAGACCTTCTTCGAGTAGTTCGGGTACTTGTTTACCCTCCATTAGTCGATAAACCCCTTTTTTGTCTAAATCGGGGGTTTTATGTTGCCAGTACGGGCGTACGTAGAAGGGATCCGTGAAATAGACCGTTTTTGTTGTGGGGTGAATCCATAAGTCATTTGGGCCATTGAATCGTTTTCCTTGGTACCTACCGGGCATGATCAACTGGTAGGATAGGCTTGCTACATCGTAGGCCCTTATCTCATTTAACTCATCTGAACATGCCCATAACGTGCCGTTGGGATGAAAATAGAGGCCATTAGCACGGCCGGTACCTTCTTTGTACAGCAAAAGCTGCTCCGATGTGGTATACACCCAAATGCGGTCGTTAGGTTGATCTGTAAAATAGATATCACCATTGGGGTGCCTGGCGGGTCCTTCAGTAAAGGAAAATTGGTTGGCTACCAAGGTGAGTTGTGCACCCGGAGCAATGAGGTGGGAGATGTCGAATCCTGGAAAGATTTGCAAGAAAAAGAGCCAGAGTGAAAGTGTGATCATTTTGAGGCATGGGATTGAATGCCTAATGCCAACCAATTGGCTAGCGCTTGGCGGTTGTTGGGAATTAATAAACGTCGTTGGTCAAACGGATTGGCAATGTTACCAACCTCTATGTAGACCATCGGGGGAATGGTTTCCCGCAGCATAAACAAGTCACGAGCGGTTACCGATCCGGTATATCCACGATTCTTTTGAAAAGCATCGTATTTTTCTTTTAGTTTTTGTTGCATGGCGGTAGCTAATTCTTCTCCAATCGAACTGCCCTCCTTAAAGTAAAAAAATACATCCACTTTTTGGCCTTCATAGCGGGAATCTACGTGGATTTCGACACAACGCTGGTGGGTGTAGCCTTTCTTTTTGTTTTCGGTGTATAGTTCATTCACGATCTCGGCACGTTGTCTCAGGCGGGCGCGTTGATCGAGGGGAATTTTTTGATCCCCCCATACTCGCTCGTCTTTGTCGGGTTCTAAAAATTGGGCATTTCGAATTCCGTCGTTTTCATCACGCACAATTAGGTAGACTTTGGCACTTTGACTAATTAGATTACGAGCTAAGCGCAGCGTAATATCGTAAGCATATTCATCTTCACATAACCAACCCTCTTTTACCTTGGCCATAGCGCCAGGGTCGGGGCCTCCATGACCGGAAATCAAGTAGAACACCTGTCCTTGTAAGGATTTTCCTTCGATCGGTGTATCCGCATAAGTGTCACCAAAAATGTCGTATCGAAATCCTTTGACTGCTTTTTTGGTTGGCCCTTGCCGAAGTTGTGGACTTTGCGCGATCAAACGGTTTGATACGCACAAAAGAAAAAATAGAAGATGAATAGACCGCATTAGTCAAAAATCAAAAAAAACGAGATAATTTCCTAATGAAACGACTTACCTTGGAAGAATTGGGTTTAATTTTACAAGTAAAGTTGAAAAATTGATATGAAAAGAATCGGGTTTATCACCTTCATGATTTGGAGTTTACTCGCTTGTCAGTCCGAATCAAATAAACAAGAAGCCGCTGTTGTTGAAACGCCATCCGTGCAGGTTCCTTTATTTCAAGCGGACTCTGCCTATGCCTACGTTGCCAAACAAGTGGCATTTGGACCTCGAGTCCCCAACTCCAAAGCACATCGGCAAACGGGAGATTGGATCATCCAACAGCTCAAAGCTTGGGGATGGGAAGTTCAAGAGCAGCCTTTCACCGCCGTAACGTACGATGGAGTTAAACTGAAATCAAGAAATATCATTGCCTCCTATCAGCCACAAGTTGCTAAACGTATTTTGTTAGGGGCCCATTGGGATACTCGCCCTATGGCCGATAAAGATGTAGCCCGGGTAAATGAGGCCATTGATGGAGCCAATGATGGCGGTAGTGGGGTCGGGGTTTTACTTGAAATTGCCCGTTCGATCCAAGCGAGTTCGGTAAAACCGCAGGTGGGAATCGATATGATTTTCTTTGATGCTGAGGATTGGGGGGCGCCTAGCTCATCCACCGCACCGCCCATTAATGCGTATGGTGGTTATTGTTTAGGCTCTGACTATTGGGCAAAAAATCCACACAAACCGGGTTATTCGGCCTATTTTGGTATTTTGTTGGACATGGTTGGTGCGAAAGGAGCCCAGTTTCGGTATGATACCGAATCCATGCAGGCGGCTCCTTCGGTCGTTCGTCGGGTTTGGGATAAAGGGGCGTCTTTAGGCTTCGGTCGCTATTTTATCTTCGAAGAAGCCGGTGGACTAATCGACGACCACATCCCGGTCATTCGAGAGGCCAAGATCCCCATGATTGATATAATTGATCTTCGAAAAAATGATAAGTTTTTCTTTGACGAACACCACACACATGGTGACTCGATGCCCGTGATCGATAAATCCACACTTCAAGCGGTTGGACAAACAGTTTTAGCCATTCTATTTGAAGAAACTGCGGAGGTCTCCTAACGAATAAGCGGCAAGAGGTCATCTAAGTACTCGCGTGAATTTGCCAGCCGGGGTACTTTGTTTTGGCCTCCCAGTTTTCCACGTTTTTCCATCCACCGGTAAAAAGTGCCGGACGGGACAAAGTGGACTATGGGGCGAAGCAGTGCCATGTCCAAATACCGCTTAGCATCGTAGTCGGAGTTAACATTTCGAATGGTCTGATCCAACGTTTGTATGAACACCTCGGGATCTGATGGCGGAACCAGGCATTCAATCACCCATTCGTGTCGGCCCTTGGTTTTATTGTCCATGTAAACGGGTCCTGCCGTATAATCCGAAATCATGGCTCCGGTAGCTGAGCAAGCTTGGGTGATGGCACTTTCGGCATTTTCGATGATGACCTCTTCTCCAAACGCATTGATAAAATGCTTGGTTCGGCCACTCACTTTCAATCGAAACGGATACCGTGAGGTAAATCGGATGGTATCGCCAATACGATATCGCCAAAGTCCACTGTTGGTGGAAATGAGGAGTGCATAATTTTTCCCTATTTCAACTTGGTCAAGTGTCAGGACGGTTGGCATTTCTTCCTGGTTTTCATCCATCGGAATGAATTCATAAAAAATACCGTAATCCAGCATCAGAAGCATCTCACCAACTTTGGAGAGGTCGTCCTGTATACCAAAAAAACCCTCTGAGGCATTGTAGGTCTCCATGTACTTCACGGCCGAAGAGGGGAATAATTTGGTTTGAAATAACTCTCGGTAGGGTTGAAAATTGACAGCACCATGAACGAAGATTTCAAATTGAGGCCAAATTTCCAACAGATTTTGGGCACCTGTTCGTTGGAGAATATTTTCCAATAACACGACGGTCCAAGTGGGTACACCTAAGATACTGGTTACATTCTCGCGCGAGCAGATTTCAATCATTTGGTCCATTTTATCCTCCCACTTATCTAGCAAGGCGACTTCGATCGGGGGAGTTCGAATGTAATCGGCCCAGGTGGGAAGGTTTTTCATAATCACGGCAGAAACGTCCCCAACCTGTGTTTCAGGATTGAATGGGTTTTCATGCAGTGCCCCTCCAATGGATAACCCTTTGCCATCATATATTTTGGATTCCGGATCATTTTCGAAAATCAATGTCATGACATCCTTCCCCCCTCGAAAATGGCCCTCCTCTAGAGATTCTGGAGAAACGGGGATGAATTTACTGCGGGCATTGGTAGTTCCGGAAGACTTTGAAAACCATTGGATGTCGGTAGGCCAAAGGATATTTTGTTCACCTCGTAGGTTTCGTTCAATAAAAGGGTAGATATCTTCATAATTGGAGATCGGCACGCGTGATTGAAAATCTTGGACGGTCTGAATGCTTTGATAGCCGTATTTTTTCCCCCATTCGGTATGGCGTGCCGAGGTCATCAAGGTCTTGAATACGTCTAGTTGAGTTTCGATCGGATTCGCCCGAAAATGCGCAATCCGCTCCATACGTCGTTTAATAAAAAAACCTAATACTTCATTTAAAATACCCACTGACAAAAGAAGTTGATGGTGTAAAATTACAGTTATTTCTCAAAAGTAACCGAGGGCCTTGGCTCGGTCGGGGTAATCGGTGATCAAACCATCACAACCTAGTTTTTGGATGCGTTCCATATCCTGGGGCTGATTGACCGTCCAAGGGATGACCCGAAGGCCGAGTTGATGACATATCTTCACCCGGTCTTGAGTCACTTGTGAATAGTGAGGACTCCAAATGTCTGGTAAAAAACCAAGTCTTTTCCATTGAAGCTCCAAGGAATTATCGTCTTCCGGCTCGATAAGCCAAGCGAGTGTAGCCTTGGGAAGAAATCCCTTTTTCTTGCCCTCATACCAGTATTTTAGAACCTCGGCATCAAAGCTTTGGATCACCAACTGAGAATCTGGAATTCCAGAGGATTTCCAAACGGTAGCTACCAAAGTGCAAAACGTGGGTATATCGGGTTGTGAGGTCCCGACTTCGGAAGATACACTTTTTATTTCGATTGAATAGACCACTCCTGTGGAGGAGGTTTGGCGTAAAACATCCGACAAAAGTGGCTTGACGGTCGGGACAGGCTTTTGTTCTGGAAACCTCGGATTGCCCCGAATTCCGACATCGTACGTTTGAATAACCGAATAGGGAAGTTGATACATCGGTACCGGACGGGTAACCGGATTTCCGTTGGGGTCTGTGCTAATGTCCGGATGAAAATACGGTTCATGCGACACAACAACTTGGTGGTCTTTTGAGATCACGACATCCATTTCCAATGTCTTTATACCCAATGAAAGGGCATGTTGAAAGGCTGGAATGGAGTTCTCAGGACGCAAGCCCCTACAGCCTCGGTGGCCTTGAATCTCAAATGATTTGGTTTGGGCTGAAAGTGGCATAGAAAAGAAAGAGAGAAAGATGAGAACAGGTAAGGAAAATTTCATGTTTACCTTTTATCGTTTTGGTTAAATTAGATAAAAAATTCGGATGTCCATGTCAATTTATCTACGGATCTTACTTTTTTTGGTGTTCAATTTTGCTGCCTTAGGCCTCGGCGGATTTTTTACAGGTTCTGGCGTCCCCTCCGAATGGTACCAGACGCTTCAAAAGGCTCCCTGGACACCACCTGGTTGGGTGTTTGGGGCTGCATGGACAACGATCATGATCGCTTTTTCTTTTTATGCTGCCTGGTTGTGGCAAGAAACCCAAGGAAGTCGAACTTTCTGGGTTTTTTATGGACTTCAATGGGTCCTTAATGTAGCTTGGAACCCAACGTTTTTCCATTTTCATGCCACCCGTTTTGCCCTAGTTCTGATCGTGGCCTTAACGCTTGGGTTGTGGATTGGGTTCTTTACTTTCTGGAGAGTACTTTCGTTTCGAAGCCTTACACTCGTGCCCTATTTGGTGTGGTTGGTGATTGCCACGTCACTGAACGCCTACATCGTTTGGAATAACCCATAAACTCAGTGGAATTTAGGGTAATTTGGTTATTTTTGCATTCTTTTTTAACGAAAACGCTTCCGACTAAACCACGCAGATCACTATGCAGATCAAAGAATTACTGGGTTGCACCCCAACAGGACAAATTGTGACGGTCAAAGGATGGGTACGAACCAAACGAGGCCAAGCTACCATATCGTTCATTGCCATCAATGATGGTTCGACTATACATACGATTCAAGCCGTTGTGGAGGAAGGTGCGGTAGATGAGACCACACTCAAAAAGGTAACAACAGGCGCCTGTGTGGCCGTAACGGGTACGTTAGTTCCATCGACAGGTTCAGGCCAAGCCGTGGAGGTCTTGGTTCAGTCCATTCATGTGTACGGCCTTGCCGACGAAACGTATCCCATGCAACCTAAACGCCATAGTTTGGAGTTTCTTCGGGAAAAAGCACATTTAAGATTCAGGACCAACGTATTTGGAGCGGTGTTTCGGGTTCGTCATGCCCTTTCGTTTGCTGTACATCAGTTTTTTCATGAGCGTGGATTTTTTAATCTTCACACACCCATCATTACGGCATCGGATGCAGAAGGAGCAGGTGAAATGTTTCATGTTACCACGTTTCCGGCCAATCAAGCCCCGTTAACTCCCGAAGGAGAGGTGGATTATAAACAAGACTTCTTTGGTCGTCAAACCTCCTTGACGGTTTCTGGGCAATTGGAGGGAGAGCTTGGGGCTTTGTCCTTATCCAAAATTTATACATTTGGGCCGACATTTCGGGCTGAAAACTCCAATACCACTCGTCATTTGGCTGAGTTTTGGATGATCGAACCCGAAATGGCGTTTTATGAGTTGGAGGATAACATGAACTTGGCCGAGGAATTTACCAAGTATGTTATTCAATATGCTTTGGAGCATTGTGCAGATGATCTTGCTTTCCTAGAAAATCGATTGGCAGAGGAAGAAAAAAACAAACCTCAGGCAGAACGTAGCCCAATGAGCCTTCGTGAAAAACTTCAGTTTGTGGTCGATAATGAATATGTTCGGTTGACCTACACCAAGGCGATTGACATCCTTCAGGAGTCTAAACCCCATAAAAAAGGACAGTTTCAATTTCCGGTGGCATGGGGAATCGATCTCCAGTCCGAACATGAGCGGTATTTAGTGGAGAAACACTTCAAAAAACCGGTGATTCTAACCAACTACCCCAAAGCCATCAAAGCGTTCTATATGAAACAAGATGAGGATGGAAAAACCGTGCGAGCGATGGATGTCTTATTCCCGGGAATTGGTGAAATCATCGGGGGATCCCAGCGAGAAGACGACTATGAGAAACTGCTGGCTCGCGTGCAAGAGGTAGGGATTGATCCAGAAAATATCTGGTGGTATCTTGAAACCCGCAAGTTTGGCTCGGCGCCCCATGCTGGCTTTGGCCTTGGTTTTGAGCGTCTTGTTCTATTTGTAACGGGGATGACCAATATTCGGGACGTGATTCCGTTCCCGAGAACCCCCCAAAACGCTGAATTTTAATTTCATTTTCGGGTTGATGACATTCATCAACCCGATATTTCTTTCAAAGCATGATCATTCCTTTACTTATTTTCCTAGCCTTGATCGGTGCCAACGTGATCGTAAGTGTTTATTTGGAACGAAAGCTCTCGGGCTTTATGCAAGATCGCTTGGGCCCCATGGAAGTAGGGAAATGGGGGTTGCTACAGCTTTTTGCCGACTTACTGAAGCTTTTTCAAAAGGAAGATATTATACCCTCTAAAGCCCAGCGCTTTTTATTTAAACTGGCTCCCGCTTTTATTTTTGCGGCTATTTTTGCTGGATTTGCTGTGATTCCTATATCGTCTGATCTTCAAGGATCGGGAACACCAACCGGTATATACTTGCTGTTAGCCATTGTTTCCTTGGATATTTTCGGTATTCTGATGGCCGGTTGGTCTTCCCACAATAAGTATGCACTCCTGGGGTCTATGCGGTCTGTGGCCCAAATCATATCCTATGAAATTCCATTGGGATTGAGTGTTCTTTGTGTTGCTATTACCACGCAAACACTTGATTTACAGGTAATGAGCTTACAACAAGGGATCTTTTCTCCCCAAGAAAATTATTTGTTTGGATTACCGATTACGGGGATTAACTTAACAGACGTGGGTGGATTTCTTACCTGGAACGTCTTTCGAAATCCATTTCTTTTGATTGCCTTTGTGGTGTTCTTTATTGCCTCCCTTGCAGAGGCCAATCGAGCCCCTTTTGACTTACCCGAGGCGGAATCGGAGCTGATCGCTGGCTTTCATACGGAATACTCTGGGTTCCGCTGGGCCATCCTTTTCTTGGCGGAATATGGCATGATGCTCCTCGTTTCGCTGGTCGGGGCCGTCCTTTTCTTTGGAGGCTGGAATACTCCTTTTCCAAATATAGGTTCGGTTCGATTAGCCGATTGGACCACAGGTCAACTCGGACATTGGTCAGCTGACCTGTGGGGCGGATTCTGGCTTCTCATCAAAGCTTATACCTTGATCCTGATCCAAATGTGGGTTCGGTGGACATTCCCGCGCCTTCGGGTAGATCAACTCATGTATTTGTGCTGGAAAGTACTCACACCTCTGTCCATCCTGCTTTTTTTGGTATCGGCGATTTGGCGATTGCTTGGGGTTATGTAAAGGATTTTACGTCTTGAAGGGTAATCTCCTGGCCACACATAATATACAATCGCTCCACCACATTTCGTAATTCCCGTACATTTCCTGTCCAAGGTAAATTAGCTAGATATTGCACCGCATCAGGTTGAATTTGGCGGTATCCTCCTTCATATTCAGAGCCAAAATCGTGGAAAAACTTATCAATAAGCATCGGAATATCCTCTCGTCTTTCCGAAAGAGGAGGAACATGAATAGGAATCACATTCAGACGGTGGTATAAATCTTCTCTGAAATTACCGGCCTGAATCTCTTTGATCAGGTCTTTATTAGTGGCAGCTACCACCCGAACATTTACTTTGATTTCTTTATCGCCTCCCACCCGGGTGATCTTTTTTTCTTGTAGGGCGCGTAGAACTTTGGCTTGGGCCGAGAGGCTCATATCGCCGATTTCATCCAGGAATAACGTTCCTCCATCGGCTTGCTCAAATTTACCGATCCGTTGTTTCATTGCCGAGGTAAAAGCGCCTTTTTCATGCCCAAACAATTCACTTTCAATGAGTTCAGCCGGTATAGCGGCGCAGTTGACCTCGATCAGCGGTTGTCTAGCCCGCGGACTTTGTTCGTGAATTTGTTTAGCAACCATCTCTTTTCCACTTCCATTAGGCCCCGTGATGAGTACTCGCGCCTCGGTAGGTGCTACCCGTGCGATATTTTCCTTGACCCGTTGAATGGCCTCTGACTCACCCACCATTTCATGGATTTTAAGCACTTTTTTCTCTAAGGTTTTGATCACTTCTTTGGCTTGGGTGTGCTCTACGGCGTTTCGAACGGTGACGAGCAATCGGTTAAGATCTGGCGGTTTAACCAGAAAATCGAATGCCCCGCGTTTGGTTGCTTCCACGGCATTTTCTACATTACCATAAGCCGAAATCATGATGAATTGGGCAGAAACACCCTCCTCTTTGGCTTTTTGAAGCAGCGAAAGGCCATCCATCTGAGGCATTTTGATATCACATAGTGCGACTTTATAAGGTTTGTCGAGCAGCATGTCGAGGCCCTGTTGCCCATCTACAGCAACATCCACGGTGTAGCCTTCATACTCCAAAACATCTTTTAAGGCTTCCCTAATGCTCTTTTCGTCGTCAATAACAAGTATTTTGGTCATGTTCGTTGTTCAGGTTCTGTGGGTAGTTTTGGGACGTAGATCGGAAGACAAAGTTACAGGTATATTCTAAATTTAGTTGAGATATCCTAAAAATCAAAAAAAAACGGCTCATAACCAAAGGATATGAGCCGAAAAATGGGATTAGCAAACTTAGTCGTGCAAAGTAGCCAAAGCGGTTTTCATTCGATGGATGGCCTCCAAGAGTTGGCTATCAGCGGCAGCGGTGGAGATACGTAGGCAGTTGGGGGCACCAAAACCGGAGCCTGCCACCGTGGCAATATGAGCTTTTTCGAGAAGCCACATGGACAAATCGTCTCCATTGGCAATGGAGGTGGTCCCGTCTGTTTTTCCATAAAATGCCGAGACGTCAGGAAAGGCATAGAAAGCACCCTCGGGAACATTCACCTTGATACCTGGTATGTCTCTCAGCGCATTGACCACCAGGTCACGCCGACGAAGGTAGGCTTCTTTCATTTCGGCAGGGGCTGCCATGTCGTCCCAAGCCACAAGTGCAGCACGTTGGGCGATGTGGTTGGTGCCTGAGGTAACTTGTCCTTGCAATTTATCCACGGCATCGACGATCCATTTGGCGGCGCCAATGTAGCCAAGACGCCAACCGGTCATGGCAAATCCTTTCGCAAAGCCGTTCACGGTGATGACACGGTCTTGAATGGATGGGATGGAACCGATGCTGAAATGGCCGTTGGGGGTGAAGTTGATGTACTCGTAAATTTCGTCTGACAGTACAAAAACATGGGGATGTTTTTCGATAACCGAAGCAAGGGCTCGAAGTTCAGCCTCACTATATACCGTCCCGGTCGGATTGTTCGGGGAGGAGTACATGATGACCTTGGTTTTGTCGGTGATGGCGGCTTCGAGTTGCTCGGGCGTTACTTTGAAGTTATTTTCAAAGGCTCCTTCCAAGACGACAGATTTGCCTTCGGCAAGTTTGACCATTTCGGAGTAGCTTACCCAGTAGGGCGCAAAAATGATCACTTCCTCTCCAGGATTAACGAGGCAAGAAATGACATTGGCCAAGGAGTGTTTGGCACCTGTCGAGACGATCACGTTTTCGGGTTTCCAGGGAAGGTTATTTTCGCGCTGAAATTTTTCAGCGATTACTTTTCTTAATTCTGGAATTCCGGCAACGGGCGTATAGGCATGGAATCCAGCATCGATGGCTTCTTTGGCGGCTTCACAAATGTGCTTGGGTGTTTTAAAATCAGGCTCACCGATGGAAAGGTTGATGACTTTATGCCCTTGAGCGGCTAATTCTCTGGATTTTTTTGACATGGCCAAGGTCGCAGATTCTTCCAAGGCGTGGATGCGGTCAGCAATAAATGTAGCGGACATGTTCAGACGAGTGGATATGGATGTGAACGAACTTTCAAGAACGGTCACAAAATTAGCGAGATTTTGGGCGAATTGCTAATTGACAAAATTTTATCCAGTTAATTTTGAAAAATATATAGTTTGATCTAATCAAATAACTATTCTTTTAGAATATCTTTTGTTTTAGAAGGATATTTGATAAGATAGAATAGGGGTCAGTCCCGAGCCCTTTCGGATGAATTGGATTTGTTGAAGTACAGGGTTGTATTGAATTCGGCTAATGTTTTGATGATGGGTTACGTTTTGAACATCCAGTGCCCATTGATGTGTCCTATTTTTATTTTGTAGGAAAAAGCTGACTCGCCCATCCAGTCGGCGGTAATTGGGTGCCCAGAGCGAATTGAATTGGTCATAATCCGGGATAAAAAGGCCTAGTTGATTTGTTTTCTCAAGATTCGGGGGAGAATACCGAACCCCGCCGTTGAGAAGTCCCCGAAGTCCAAATTGCCATCGTTTGTTTTCCCCAATCGGTATTTCTCTTCCCAGCGTAAAGGCAGATGAGAAACGATCATCAAATTGTGTTGGAAATTGTCTTCCTGAAAAATCTTGAAAACGAGCTTTAGCAATACTTCCCGTAGCCAGAAAGTAGAAGTTTTTTAGAAAAATTTTTTCAATTGTAAAATCCACACCTTGGGTATAACCACGACCCGTTGCGGAAAGATTGGTGGCCTCCGGATATCCGTCGGAATAGTTGAGCATCCAAAAAGGGTTTTCTCGTTCAGTTTGTACCAGTACTCGGCTTTGCGTTTGGTAGTAAACTTCGGTGGTTAGTTTAAGTTGGTTTTTTAGGAGAAAGCGATGGCTGAGTACCCAGTGGGTGCTTTTGGGAAAAGGTAACGTTTGGTTTGGGTACCGATACATGGAGCCATTCTCCTGGTTGGTTCGTTCACTAACAAAGTAGGTACTTAATGGAAGCAATTGAGCATGTTGGCCATAGGATATAGCTACAATATGGGTGGGGAGAGGGGTAAATTTAAGTGCAATGCGTGGCTCAAGCGATTTGGACTGATTGAAGAAAAAGTGCATGTAATGACCTCCTGCTTGCATGTGCAGACGGTCACTGAGTCGATACAGGACGGTGAAATACGCATTGAGTAAGGATGAAACTCCTTTTCCGTTGAACCACCACAATCCCAGGTTTTTTGGGGAGTCAGGATAGAAAGCCCATTTTTTGGGCAATACTTCTTTATTGAAATCAAAATACATGCCTTGCCATTGAATTCCAGATTTAAATGTAGTCCTCGTCCCTATTTTTTGAATGACGCTTATTTGGCCAATCAATCGATGATCGATGTAACGTTCCGAATTATACCGGAATCGCTCATTCTTCATGGATAGAGTATCAGATGTTCTTCGAATGGTACTTTGGGTATAAGCTAAGGAATAAGTCAGATTAGAATTGTGGCTCGGGTGACGACGATGGACCAGACCTAGGATGTGGGTGGCTGATCGCCGAATTCGGTCTTCCCAATCGTCTATTTCCCCTATGGTACGTTCTAGAGGAGGCTGCAAAGGTAAGGCCCGGTCCAAACTTTTTCCTGAAACACCCCAGAAAGACGTTTGGTTTCTGGTGGATTTTCCTTTTGAACTGACATGAAAAGAAAAATCCGAGAACGTATTAATTTTTCGGTTGTCGGCTATATAAAAAAGGAGCCATTGAAGCATTCCTAAAGTGGAGTATCGATAATTCAAAAGGAAGGATGATTTAGACTTTTGGATGGGTCCTTCGGCTGAGACATCTACACCAATGAAGCTTGAGCGGAAACGATAGTTGGTATGCTGATCGTTTCCTTCCCTCAGTTTCATATCGAAAGAGGCCGAAAGAGCGTTGCCAAATTCGGCGGGCATGGCGCCGGAATAAAAGTCGGACTTCCCTGTAACGTACGAGCTAAAAATAGAAACACCCCCACCACTGGCTCCATGTTTGGCAAAATGATTGGGGTTGGGGACATCCACACCTTCAATTCGCCACGACACACCAAAAGGGGAATTTCCACGTACAATGATGGGATTCTCTAGGTCATTTCGTCCACCTTGAACACCCGCAAAGCTAAGGGCTGCCCGTGCAGGATCCTGAAGCGCGACGGGGTAGCGATCTGTCTCCTCTGGAGTAAACGAACGAGCACTTAAAAAGGCAAATGGATTATGGGGTTCGTTGGCAGTGAGTTGAGCTTGCCCGAACACCTGAAGAGTTGGAAGTTGAATAGTAGCCTCCGAAAGAAACATAGGTACATGATACACCCGCTCACTTTCAATCAGCATAGATTCTGAGACTGTGGCCTTATATCCATCTTTTCTGGCCACGACAAAATACCGTCCAAAGGGAATGTCTGAAAAAACACACCGGCCTGTGGAGTCAGAATGACGGGTCTGAAGGGTAGGATAAAGTTGAACAGTGCAATCCATTAGGGTGGATTTTGTTTCAGCGGATTGAAGGGTAACAATGAGTTGGGCGGGCTCCTGAGCTCGACCTAGTGAAGAGTATATCCAGAACAAGCCGACCAAAATTCCTTTGGGTATGATTTTCAATTTTTGAGCTAGAAAGTTTAGTTAAGGAATTTAGGGAAGAATTTTCAAAAAATAAAAAAATGGATCGACGTATTAGGCCAATCCATCATATTGATTATTAAGTGATTAGTTTGATTTCTACGATATGAATTTTATCTCGAGTCCCATGATAAATTAAATAGATAAAAAGGGGAATAATAAAAAACAGAAAACCAAGGGCGACAAGAATCGGATTCAATTCTTTATCCTTACGTAGTACAGCTTTTGTTTGATTTTTCTCAATTAGATCAAACCCCTTGGTTTGAAAATACAAACATTTGGTCTCCAACTCAGCAAAGCTAGCCACTTCGATACTCCTCAACATGCACTTTCTTGAATTTTAGTCCAACCAAAAAACATGAGAGCAATAGAGGTGTAGGCGATATATTCCGCCATAGCGCCACCAATGAGGGGAATGAAATCAACGAGGCCGACTAGAATCGCGAAACCCATGGCCACGAAAATATACGTTACGCCTGATTTTCCGAATGATGTCAACACATCAGATTTTCGAATATCCAACATTCCAAAAATTTGATATACAAAACTGATGACATAGAAAATATAAGAAAATGCTCCTAAGACGGGGATTAAATCGATGGCCGAACCAATCAAACCAATGATCGCTGCAATACGAAGTTTGGAAGCACCTTTTTTGATTTGAAAGTCGGACTCTTTGCTAAGCCGGTTGTAACCACTGAATAAAATAATGAATCCGAAAATACTGAAAAGTACAGAAGCCATTCCATCGGTGATTCCTGAAATAATGGAAATTAAGGTACCTGCAATGATATAGGTAATGGATAGAAAAGAGATTTTTGAGGTCATTGTTTGATTAGTTTAAGTATATATAATTTAATTGGAAAAACGTAATGAATGGAATGGGTTTATTTACTTTTTCGACCTAAAAACAAAGCACCAATACCTACGACTAACAGAAAGAATGTGGTGGTTAATGCTTTTTGTCCGGCTTCTTGATCCTCATAGTTTACTTCTACGGGACAGGTAGGGCATTCAACAGAAGTACTTCCTTGTTTGGATGTCTGAATTCTAGTGATGCCATAAAATGCGGTGATAATCGCAAAAATGAGGCAAACAATACCAAGGGTTAGGGATACTTTTCTCATCGGTTTATTTTTGTAGAATTTGCTCTTTTGTTTGGGAATCAATTGGAATACGGCAAGAATACAAGCCATACGCGGGTTGAATGGAATGATCTTTTTGGAACTTACGTATGGCTCTTTCTGTACTTTTCCCACAAATACCATCTATGTTTCCTCGATAATACCCATACTCAGCCAAAGCCAGTTGTAGACTAGCTAAGAGAAGTCGTTCCTCTACCATAACCTTTGATTTCAATTCCATCTCCCAAGTCGTGGAGGATGCGTCTGTTCGGTGAAACAATACTTGCTCCTTTGGAATGTATAGGGTCATGGTTGTCTTGCCATCCTGTGATTCTACTAAATAATCAAAATCGCGAATGGAACGTCCTACTAGGGGATTGGAGGCTAAAGGCTGAATGGTAGTTTGTTGGGGTGTGGCATCTGTGGCATTCTTGAAGAAATTGTCCAACTTTTGTATAATTAACTGAACGCTTGGATCTTCCGAAAGAATTACTAAAGCTTGTCCAGCTAAGGTGATAGTTTTGACAAATAAGAAAGCATTGTATCCATTAATTAACGAACAAGACTGGCAAAATAAAGCCACGCCGACATACAATGAAAGTAGTTTAGTTCTCATCTTACCTTGGAGTAAATTAGTTCAAGAATAGAATTTTTGATCAAATAGATGCCTAGTAGAACTAAAGCCACCCAAATAGAAGATTCATAACTCCGGACAATGGAGGGGCTAATCTCTTCAAAATTTAATATGGGTTGATTGTGGGGGAAATACGTCCAGATTTTTTTGGTATGCTCTTTAAAAAAGCCCAATAGAATGGGGAAAAATGAAAAGGTTGTCGCTAATACCAAGGACATATCCCTACTCAATCGATGAAAGGAGGTGAAGGTTAACGTTAAACTACCAGATAAAAGTAAAAAGCCTAAAAAGCCAAGGATCGATGGTTGAAAAGATGAAATGGTCAGTTGATGATAGGTTGAAAATAGAAAGGACCAAAAGACGGAAAGTAAGGCGAATGAACCTGCAACCCAAAGTAAAAAAACAACACGGCTTAGGGCTAAGGATAGATGCGAAGTTCGATTGAGTTTCAACCAAAGCGTTTGACTAATGCTGAAGCTATTGGCCAATTTAAACTGAATCTTTGGGATCCAAAAAAAGAAAAGAAAGATGATCCAAAAGTTAATAAAAGTTCGATGAAATAAAACCTTCAGTACGGTTGATCTGGGATCGTCGTATTCTAGTAGACTCCCAAAGGCTCGTAAGGAATTGTATTTTTCGTCCCATTGAAAAATAAAACTGATACAAACAAATAGAAGATAAATAAGCCAAGACGAGGGTCCTCTGAAGGTCTGTTTCAGCCAAATTTTATTAAGTATGTACACATGAGTCAGCATGTTCATAGGGCATTGATAGTTAAATTCACTGATTCTTTGGATTGCAGGGAATCTTTTAGAAGTTCTGAAAAACGATTTTTAACGATCCCCATTTTTAATTCAACTTCTTGATTGTCCCTGCCTTGAATGCATGTCGATAACTTAAATTGGGGGGAGGGTGACTTAATTAGCTTTTGTTCATTAAATGCCCAAACATCGTCAGTAAGTGTATCAATCTCGCCTAAATCATGTGAAATTAAGAGCAATGTATTCGTTGAATTTTGATAAAATTGGGTAAGTAGGTTCATTATAAATGAACTGGTAACCTGATCCAAACCATCGAGGGGTTCATCCAGTAAAAGAATCTGAGGTTTTCGGAGAAAGGTAAGGGTCGCCATGAGCCGTTTTCGCTGGCCTTTGGAGAGTTGATCTACTCTACGGTGTAAAAAAGTAGTCAATCCTAGATTTTCAATGAGCTTTTCCCGATCTGCTTTGGAGGATGGATACAGTTGCTGAATTACCTCCAACATTTCCTGGACCGTCCAATCATGGGGAAGTCCCATTTGTTCTGTACTGTACCCTGGGTCACCGATATATCCGATCGAAGGATGATGATGTCGCCACCGGATCTTTTGCCCAAACAGAGATATGCTTCCTTTTTGGGGCGAAAATAGTCCGAGAATGAGTTTGGTAAGTGTCGATTTCCCACATCCATTCGGCCCCCAAATTCCAATCTTCTGGCCTTCATGAATCGTCAAGTTCACTCCATCCAATAAGGGTTGTTTTTCACCCGGATAATTGAATACGACATCGTGCAGTTGAATGATGGGAAGGGACATAAGGTGTTTTTGATTTTAATCTAACCTTAAAAATTTGTACAATTTCTAAAATTGAAAGGGTTGATTTGGTATTCTAATTAATCAATGATGGGAAATAAAAGTCATTATTTTCCATTCCAACCAATTGAAATAAAATAGTCAACATAGGGTTGAGTACTTCCTGAAGAATTTGTGCCCAGCTTTCCTCTACCTAACTTAACTCCAAAGGATGTAGTCACATTTTTTCCTACATATTTTGTGATTAGTTGATTGTCGTCGTAAATAAAAAGCGTTTTCTTTGAGAAGGTCCAAAACCAGCTATCTGCAGGTTCGGCATAAGAAAAAACAGGCTTTGTAGGATAGGTAAAATCCGTCTTACTTTGAAAAAATAATTCCTCGTTCTCACCTGATGATCCATTCGATTTTAAATCTTTTAACGAATAAAGATCATTTACTGTTTTATCATTGATTAGCTCACCAATATCGGTATCATTAATTCCTCTATTCCACATATAAATTACATTAATTTTGGGTATGGGCACTTTTAGAACTTCCTCAATTTTAGCACGTATACCTTCAAGATTTTTTTCAAAACTCCCTAGGTATTTTTCGGGTGCATAATTTACGATTGAGTTATCTATTTGTGCTGTTACTTCATATTGCCTTGTAGTTCCATCTTCTGCAGTTAGTGTATATGTTTTTGGCTTAGAGAAATCAGATACAGTTTCGATAGGTGAAATGGTTGTTCGATCCGATAAACCGATAAGAGGTGATAATCTAGTCAAGTCTGTATTTCTAGGTACGATAACTAAGACCTTTGAGTTTGCCTCATCTATTTTCCCTACATACCTAATCCCATTAATTATAAAATCAAAAAACCGAAAAAACTTATCAGAAAGTTTTCGATTTTGTACGATTACCGTCATCACACTTTTGCTTCCATCTTCTGCTGTTATTGTAAACCTAACTGGATTTGTAAAATTATGGATAGTTCCGGAAGTAGGGACTGAAGTGGCACCTTTTGGCAAGTCAAACGAAAAAGCGATCGAGTTGAGACTGATATTAGCTGGTACAGAAAAAGTGTAGGTGTTTGTGCTCGGATCGTAGTTTTGTATAGCATCCGCTACCGAAAGACTTGGATTGCTTATATTTTTGTCTGAACTCTTTGGAGGTTCGGCAATCACCCCCGTACAGCCAGCTGAAAAAGCCATCAGTTTTCCTAGGTAAAAAAGCAATTGTAAATACGTCGGAATGGCTAATCGTGTAGATAAAAATTTGATCTTCATGTTTAATTCATTTGAGAACAAATAAATCAGTTTTGAATCTTTATGAAGCCTCATCCTTCACCAACCTAAAGTAAACCTTAAGGAATTCCATCAATTACTTAACCAATAAATTAAGCTTCTGATTATTAGAAAATTAAGTTTAATTTGTGGTGTATTTTAGCCTATTCCCATGAAGTTAATAAACCGTTTGTGTCTACTAGTTGGGTGTTTCATGTACCAGGCTGGGTGGGCACAGCCCCAGACGTATGAGCTCAGAAAACAGGAAGCCGAGGAATTAATTGCTCAAGGGCACCGATGGAACCGACCACAAACTTTGGCCGAAGGTTATTTTCGATTAGGAAAATTAGCGGATGGTATCGGCGATTTCCAGCAGGCCAAAAGCTGGTTCCAAAAAGCAAGATTGCTTTACCTGAAACAACAAGATAAGAAGAATTTGGCGCGTGTTCTGAACCGACTTTCAAGCATCGCCTACAAAGAAAAAAATCATATGGAAGCTCGACAATTGATCTTTCAAATGATTGAAGTTTCCGCTGAAATTAAGGATACACGTCTATTGGCCATAGGGCTGGTGTCCAAAAGTATGAGCGATGTGGAATGGTCGATCGCTAAACGGGATACGACGGGTTTGTTTAATCGTGTTTTTTCTGATTTCAAAAAGGCAAAACAAGTTGGAACCTCACTTGAGGATGAGGCATTTTTAGCGGACATGAATCTAGGTTTTGCCGGGATGTTCCTTACCCTACATCATCCTGAATTGGCCTTGGAGCTGTACTTACGTCTGAAAAAATTCTATGACACACAACCGTTCCAACAACCTAAATTGATTTACTACCTGAATACCGCGGATGCCTACTTGGCACTTCAAATGCCCAATAAAGCATACGAATATCTCACTCCAGTCAGAAAAATAGTCGATGATTCTCATTATCCAGATTATTCTCCCCGTATTCGGTATCATGAAGTGGTTTCCCAGTATTTTACCCGTGTTAATCAACCTGACTCGGCACTCCATCACCTTAAAATATGGAAAAATTTAATCCAAGAATTTACCGTCCAAGAGAATATAAAGAACCAAGCCTTGGCGAATAGCCAACGAAATTTACAAGCCAACCGAGTGGAACTTGATATCGCCAAAGAAAAAATTCAGGTCGAAAAGAAACTACGGTACTGGCAACAAATCGCCTTGTTTATTTTACTGACATTCTTGCTTTTGTTGGCAGGATTGATCCTTTATTTAATTAAGTTATCGACGCGCTATCGAAAACTTAGTCAGCAAAACGATCTATTAGTTAGAGAACAAAGCCATCGAATGAAGAATAACCTTCAAATGGTTTCGAGTTTGTTAAGTATGCAGGCCAGAATGGCTGGAGACCCTCGTATGGTGACTATGATTGATGAAGTTAAGTTGCGTTTAGAGACCATGGTTTTGCTTCATAAACAAGTATATTCCAACCAGGAACTTTTGAAAACTAACTTTCGCGAGTTGGTCGTTCGTCTGATCGAAGCCGCTCAGGTTAGCTTTGGGATTTCCAATCTTTCATGGTCTATCGAAGATTGGGAAGATGAGTTTGAATTTGATCAAGGATTATTGGTCATCCTGATCTTGAATGAACTGATCACCAACGCCTGCAAATACGCCTTTAATCAACATTCAAATCCCGAATTGCTGATTCGTCTCATCCAAGAAGAAGGGAACTGGCAGGTGATGGTTCAGGATAATGGAATGAGACCTATATCCAATCCGGATTTGATTCATCAAAAACAAACGTTTGGATTTCGTATGATCTCCTTGTTACTTGACCAACTTGGAGGCCGTTGGGAATATCGGTACGAAAATGGCTCAACTTTTTTACTATACCTACCTAAACATGAAACCCACATCGATTTTGATCGTAGAAGATGACCTTTTGACAGCCCATGATCTGAAAGACCTTCTTCAGGAGCATAGATATTTTGTGTTAGATATTGCCAAAAGTTACACAGAATGTCAGCAAATATTGCTTCAGAAAGTTCCTGATATGGTATTATTGGATATATCCTTGAGAGGTTCAGGTCAGTCAGGAATTGAGGTGGCCGAGATATTACTTAAACCTCAAAAGATTCCGTATTTATTTTTAACAGGTCATGATGATGTTTCCACCTTCGAAGCCGTAAAACCCTTGGCTCCGATCGCATTTTTAACGAAACCGTATCGCGCGAAGGATGTCATTTTCCAAATCGAATTAGCTGTTGAGGAGATACGAAGAAGACGTGATTCAATCAAAAGCCCTGTGCATGCCGATACCTTCTATGTTTATTGCGAACATGCGCATCTACGAATACAAAAAAGTGAAATCGTATTGATTGAGGCCGAGACGTCGTATTCCCGAATTTTTTTAAAGGGTCAAGCTAAACCCGTTTTGTTGACCTTGCATTTGAAAAAAATGACCACCTTTTTACCCACAGCCAATTTCTATAGATTGTCAAGAAAACATGTGATTAATTTGAACTATCTAAAGCGATTTGACCAGGATGTGGTGTGGTTGGATTCCCTTGATTTTCCAATACCCATCCCCCAACAAGGACGAAAGGAATTGATGAACCAACTCGCGATTGTAAAAATTGATTAATTCAACCCAAGAGCCGAATGGTCCAGGTTTTTCCGTCCGGAAAAATGTGTTCAATATACCCGCCTTTCGGTAGGTTGGCAAAATTTAAAAGAGGATGGGGTAAAGCTAAGGTGTGAAGTACCTCGTGGTGCTGATTCCGAATGAAGATACGTATCATGTGGTCTCAATTAGGTGAGGTGAAAAAAGGAAGGAGTAAGCCTTGTGATGGCCTACTCCTGGTTAATGCCTTATTTGCGCTTTCTCTTGCGCCCGTGTTCTCCGGGTTTTACCTCGGCAATGAAGGTGCCATCAGCTTGGAAACCAGCCACCACGACTGTCTCATCGGCTTTCCGAATCAAAACACCAAATCGGCCTTCTGGTCCGGTTCTTGCATGAAGAATGGTGCTTCCAGGGTAGTTTTGGGTGATGTACGCGGTAATCGCCGCCGGAAGGTCAGCAATCGCGATGGGCGTGCCATGGTGCGATTTCGGATTAAGGGCCTTCACAAATGCTTGGTTGGTGTCGAATACCAAAACCAAAGGCTTGTTGTCACTGGTCTGGATTTTGACCATCGTGAAACCATTTTCACCTTTGGCTGCCCCTTGGATCGTTGATCCTGGATAGGTAGTTTCGATGTAGCTTGTGATAGCAGCAGCGAGTTCACTCACCGGCACTTGGGTTAGTTTTTTCATGGGTCGACCTGTCGAGTCACCCACCGTCGCTAGGCTGAAGAGATCCACCAACGAAGTTTCACCAGAAGGCTCAATGGAGTCGGACTCACAACTTGCCAATCCAACAACCGCCAAAAAAGACAGGGCCAAAAGCAGATTTTTCATAGAACTTTACGTGTTAAATGGTTTAAGAACGAGCGTCACTTTGACGAGTAAAAAAAGAACATAAAGTCAGTAGTTTGTGTAACTTATTGACCAAAACGAGGGAAGTATTCGGGACGTTGCCTGAGAAATTATTTTTTTTTGAGCAACGTCTTCCCTCAAAAAATCGTATTCCATCATGAAAAACAATTTCAAGGCCTGTGTTTTTTAGGAAAAAATCAACTACATCTTTACCTGACATCCTGAATGGCTGCCGGGAAGGCAAAGCTTCGGCTCAAAAGCTGCTTTTTCAGCAGTTCTACAGCCTTGGAAAAAGTATTGCCCTTAGGTATGCCGCCAGCCGTGAAGAGGCAGAGGAGATGGTCAATGATGGCTTCTTGAAGGTCTTTTCTAAAGTCAATATGTATTCTCCTGATCAGCCCTTTGAGGCTTGGTTTCGTACGGTGATGATCCGAACGTGCATTGATTACTACCGGAAACATCGAGATGCAAACGTCTACTTAGATGTTCACGAGGTGCCCATTGGATACGCAGAATCTACCCTGGATCAGTTGGCCGCTGAGGATATTTTGGCACTGGTTCAAAAGTTACCTCCCGCCTACCGTACAGTATTTTCTCTGTTTGTTGTGGAGGGCTATGCCCATGCCGAAATTGCCGAAATGCTCGGAATACAAGAAGGGACCTCTCGCTCCAATCTAGCGAAGGCTCGCATGAAATTACAAGAATGGCTACAAGCCAATCCATCTGAAAAACTCATCTAACATCATGTCTGAAGAACATTTTGATGATAAAATACGACAAAAGCTGAATCAAATTCAGCCGCCCTATACCCCCCAAGCTTGGGACCGATTCAAGGCGCTCATGCCAGTGCCGTGGTATGTCCTTTTATGGCAATCCTTACGTTTATCGCATGGAGCTTTGCTGTTAGGCCTAGGGTCTATGGTGTATACCTATTTTCAAACCCAAACATTATCCAAAGAAAACGAATGGCTTCGTCAGCAGATGACCCAGACACGGGTGGATACCGTTTATCAGGTGCGATATGATACGTTAGTCATTGAAAAAAGGACGATCGTGTATCAAAAATGGGTAGCACCCAGCGAAAAACAGATCGATTCCTCTCCGGAAAGGATGGCCTTGACTTTGCCTGTGACTCCTTCAGTTCCGGTGGTCGACTCCCCCATAACCCCAACGACTCCCTCTGAAACGTCTGTCGTAGAAGAAGACGCTTCGGTAGCCGAGGAAGAGCCTCTAGCCAAAGAACCAGCATCCAGTCCAGCTCCCATAACACCTGAAACCGGAGCCTACCGGATTAAACGTTGGAAAGTTCCGCACACCCGCATTGGTCTGGCCGTCGATTATGCCGGTTTGAAGGTGGCTACCATCGGGCCTCAATTTGAAGTATTCTTGGCTCGAAATTTAAGTATCCAAACCGGAATTCTCGTGTCAGGCCAACAAAGTACAGTACACGCTCGACCGATGGATTTCAATCTATCCAATGGCATATCGTTTGAGGACAAATACAAAAATCAAATCAATAATATTCGACCTGTTCGCATTCAAAACATCGAAATCAAGTCCTCTTTCCTCCAAGTCCCCATTCAGTTGAAATACTTGGTACCTACCCCCTCGGCCTTTTCGTTTCAATTTATGGCCGGTACTAAGTTAGACTACCGTGTACTTCAAGAAATAACCTTTTTAGATGGCCTGATGGGTGATGTGCGACGTCGGCAGTTTGATGCCAAACAAACCCCCCGAACATTTCATTCCTTGACATACGGCATGGGTCTGCAGTATCAGCGTGGGCGATTGGTCGGACAATTTATGCCGTATTTTGATTTTCCTTTCCGATCTTCCACATTAGGCAACACGGTACCCAGACGATTGGGTATTCATGCCGGCCTCTCTTGGGATTTATATCCTGAAAAAAGGAAAAGGTTGGAAGCTTGGAATTGATAATTTGCCCAACTGTCGGCAATGTTTGCTATTTCTTCTGTACTTTTGTACACGCCCGTTCAAAGGTTTGGCGTTGATTAAAGAAAAAATAGATTGCATGAAACGTTTTCTGCTTGGGTTTAGCCTTTTGGGATCCGTGGTAACTTACGGTCAAATTACCCCCACATTTTTCCAATATGGTCCCAAAATTGGGGTACAAATGACCAAAGTCCAGATCATCGATAACCCAACAGAAATTGAATCCTCCAATCGATTCCGTTTACAAGGGGGAATCTTTACCCGATTCAACGTAGGAAAATTTAGTCTTCAGCCTGAATTTGTCTATGATCAAAAGGGTGGCCGGTTCACAACTCCCGCCCAAACCCACAATTATTCGTATCTAACTACCCCCGTTTTATTGGGCTATACACCGATCAAAGGGGTCTATTTTGAAGCAGGGCCCGAATTTGGATGGGCGTTGAATGCCGGTAAGGTCAATGAAACGACTTCCGTGTATGGCCCTGAGCGCAACCGAGATATGGGTATTACGGTTGGGACACGAATCAATATGTTGGATGCTTTCTCCCTAGTAAGTCTCAATATCCGATATACCCAAGGATTGGAAAATACCACCATGCGGTTCTCCAATACCACACCTCTCGATTTTCGTAATCGCACACTTCAACTCTCTGTTACCTACACTTTCTCCGAATACTATAAATGGTGGCGCAAACAGGGAAATAAGTTGACACCTTTCAAGAAAAAGTAACACATGGATTTTTTAGCTGAACTAACATGGCGTGGCATGTTGCATGACGCCATGCCCGGCCTGCAAGAACAACTTGCCAAAGAAATGACGTCCGGTTACATTGGTTTTGACCCGACGGCCAAATCACTCCACATCGGAAACTTAGCCACCATCATGCTCCTAAAACATCTCCAACTAGCAGGGCATAAGCCCCTAGCCTTGGTCGGCGGTGCCACTGGAATGATCGGTGATCCTTCGTTCAAAGCAGCGGAGCGACAATTTTTATCCGAAGAAGTCCTACAAGAAAATCAAGCCGGAATACGCGCTCAACTAGAACGATTCCTCGATTTTGATTGTGGCCCGAACTCCGCCGAAATGGTTAATAATTACGATTGGTTTAAAGAAATGGGCTTCCTTCAATTCTTACGAGAAGTTGGGAAGTACCTGTCGGTAAACTATATGATGAGCAAGGACTCGGTCAAGAATCGGCTTCAAACCGGTATTTCATTTACTGAGTTCTCCTACCAACTCCTGCAAGGGTATGATTTTTATTGGTTGTATAAAAATAAAAATGTTCGCCTTCAAATGGGAGGGTCCGACCAGTGGGGGAACATCACCACCGGAACAGAGCTTATTCGCCGAATTGGATTCATTGAAGACGAACAGGCAGTTCATGAAGCATTTGCGCTAACAACACCGTTGGTGACTAAGTCGGATGGAACAAAATTTGGGAAGTCGGAAGGAGGGAATATTTGGTTGGATCCCGCCATGACCTCTCCTTATGAGTTCTACCAATTCTGGTTGAATCAAGCGGATTCCGACTGTCCTCGCCTCATTCGGGTATTTACCTTGCTCCCCAAAGAGGAAATCGAAGCTTTGGAGACTGCTCATCAAGAGGCACCTCACCTTCGTTTGCTTCAAAAGGCGTTGGCCAAGGATGTGACCATCCGCGTTCATGGGGAATTAGCCTTTGAACAGGCTGTTCAGGCATCGGAGGTATTGTTTGGAAAGGGGACCTTGGACGTGCTCAACACGTTTGATGAGGTGATGTTTACTTCTGTTTTCAAAGGAGTGCCACAAACCACGTTAACTAGAGCAGAATACGAAGCCACAGAAACTTTATTGGACTTGATTTCAACGGCTACTAGATCCGAAATTTATCCGTCCAAAAGTGAAGCACGTCGTGCTTTGCAAGGCCAAGCGGTAAGTGTCAATCGCCAAAAATATACAGACGAAAAAACACCTGTTCAATCGTTTAGCCTGATCCAAGGAAAATACTTGTTGGTAGGGAAAGGAAAGAAAAATCATTTGATTTGTTTGGTGTAGATTGCCTCCAACTGTCAATTCAAGAAGAGCCTAGTCATAGGCTCTTTTTTATTCTCCTTTGTCCAAGAATCCCATAGAAAGAAATTCAAATCGATCCAAGGTAAAGCGAATATTTTGTAGGATATAGTTTGTCATGACCATAGGGTCGGGATGGACTAAAAAGACGATATGAGCCTTCAGGAGTGCCTCGGTAAAGGTCTGAGGCGGGGTAGCTTGCTCTGTATTGAGTGTAAAAAACTTTTGGGCTTTTCGTAGTTGGAAGCAACCTTGGAGGAAATCGAAGTACACAATGGGAAACTGATGGGTCTGGGTGGAATGTAGGGCGATAAAGTAGGGTTGATCGAGTAAATTGAACCTCCGTAAATGAGCCGCTGTATTGGTGTCGTAATATGGATAGGCTTGAATCGAATGTGCGACTCCGTGTTCCGACAAGATTTCGCTTAGTTGGGCCAGGCGTTTTTTGATGACCCCAATGGGTAGCGTGAGTTTGTCCTGCCATTTATTCCAACGCTGGCTGGTGATTTTATAGAAGAACGTGGCATTGGGGGCCAAATCCAACTTATAGTCGAAAACCGGATAGCCTGGCGCGCAATATCCAGGATAAAAAAAACGCTTTCCTTGCTCCTTGGCCCGAATCATTTTTTGAAGCATCATGAATTTCCCCAGACTGTATTTACGGTAGTCGGGGTGATACAAGCAACTAATTCCGGCCATACTTTGCCGACCCTCATCAAAAAACCCCAATCCTATTAATTTATCACCCTCCCAAATGCGAATCGAATAGGTTTGAAAAATTTGAAATTCTGCATTTCCATATAATAATTGTTGGATGGAATGGGAGTGTTCAAAAGGAATGGATTTACGGTATTCCTCGAAAAGAGCATCATCCTCTTGGTTGTATTGATAGAGTTCAATGGATACCTGAAAGCGCTGGTAGACTCGTTTTAGGATGTGCTCCTGCGATTTGGATGGCGACCACCGAGGGAGTTCAATGCGCAGCCAAAAAGCGCTGTAAAATTGATCGTCAAAATATAAAAACTGAGTGGTAAACAGTTGTTGTCCCATCCGAAACCAACCATGAGCCAAATAGGTATCAAGAATGGGGGGGGGGAGGATGGCTGGACTATGGATATCGGATAAAGGCATACCTATCGCGCGAACTTCAAAACTTAATTTTACAAGGTTTTACCAAGAATAAAAAAAATTAACTAAAAAATACGACAGGAAGTTGGATTAATTAGAAAAACAAAAGAATGAGGCGGTTGATTACTTTGAAAGTTCAGCTTTTATATCTATTTTTCTCACAAAAATATCCCTAAACCTCCCCATCTCCATAACGAATGTCGTCTTTCAATTCCATGATCTACCAAAAGGCCCAGGAGAATTTAGATCTGCTGGCTTTTTTGTGGCAACATGCAAGTCATGGTCTTTGGATTTTTGATCCGCAAGAACCTACCTATCAATGGCTGAGCGAACAAGGATACCGAGCACTCGGTTGGGATGATGAAGCAGACATTTCACCATCCCAAGTATTGATTCAAGATGGGGATCATTGGAGAGGACGGCATCGATCGGACGGTTTTGTTTGGTTTGAAACCCAAGAAATCAAGGTAACTGACTTTGATGGACGTTCCGAGGTCATGTGGCGTGGATTGGTCCAAGCTCCCTCCCCAATCCCGACCTTACCCCATCTCCATTATTGGGAGGTAAATTCTCATACCGGGGAGGTATATTTTAATGGTCATATTTTAGAACAATCGTTAGCCTCATGCTTGGAGTTGGTCAAAGATAGAGACGCGATAGCCTCCTGGTTTGACGATCCGTCGCCTGAACCTTTATCGATTTCCATTTCATTCACAGAAGTTTTCTTGGGTATGCAATGGGCAAAACTTACTTGTTTTGGCCAAGGGGATGTTCGCTATGGTACGATCTTAGACAATACAGAGGAAAAATTACTAGAAAAAAACCTTCAAAGTGAGGTTCGTTTGCAAGAGACTCTGATCGAAATCGCCTCTCAATACATCAACATTGAAGTTGAGGAGGTCGGTGAAATCATTCAAGAGTCGCTGGAAAAAATGGGTCGATTTGTCGAAGCTGACCGAGCCTATATCTTCGACTACGATTTTTACGAGAATAATTGCAGTAATACCTACGAATGGTGTAAAGAAGGGATCTTACCCGAAATCGATAACCTTCAAGAAGTTCCGATCGATGCCATTCCGTATTGGGTGAATAAACACCGCAAAGGTGAAGCTTTCTTCGTACATGATATTCGCCAGCTAGACCCCATCGAAGATGCGGCCTTGCTGGACATATTGGCTCCGCAGGATATCAAAAGCCTCATCACCGTCCCCATGGTGGATGGCGACGAGTTGATTGGATTTGTTGGGTTTGACTCTGTGGAGAAATTCCATACGTATTCCGAAATGGAGCGGAATCTCTTATTCTTGTTCGGTCAAATGTTGATTAATATCCGAAACCGACAAAAATGGGAAAAGGCCCTTCGTCTTCAAGAAGAAAAGTTCCGGAATACGATAGCCAACATGAATCTCGGCCTTTTAGAGGTGGATCTCCAAGGAAGAATCATCCTCGCCAACCAGTCAGTTTGTGATATGGCCGGCTACCATTTGGATGAACTCAAAGGCCACGCGTTGAGTGAATTGTTTGTAAAACATGTTCCGATCGATTACCAACTCAAGTTGATTGATACCATGGCGCGTGACCTCACGGAGTCGATGGTTGTAGAAGTAATTAATAACCGGCAGGAAAAACGTTGGTGGCTTGTAACAGGGGCACCCAATTACAACGATCGAGGGGTCTGGACGGGTACCATTGGTATTTTCTTGGATATTACGAATCAGAAACTGCTAGAAATTGAATTAGCAGAAGCGAAAACCTATGCAGAGGCAGCAGCTAAAGCCAAGGAACTGTTTTTGGCCAATATGAGCCATGAAATTCGGACGCCATTGAATGTAATCATTGGCATGATCCGCCAATTTGGTAAAGAAAACCTAACCGCCCAACAAGTATTTTATATCAAGCAGTCGGAGACCTCGGCCAAGCACTTGCTGACCATCCTGAATAATATTTTGGATATTGCCAAGATTGAGTCGGGAGAGCTTGAGGTGATCAAACAAGAAATGAGTCTGAGCGCCTTGGCCTACAATGTGCACTCGATCATGTACTCGCAGACGCAAGAGAAAAACCTTGATTTTAGTTTGCATGTAAGTCCAGACATTAAACCGGCACTCTTGGGAGACGAGACAAGGCTTCGGCAGGTATTAATCAACCTGATCGGAAATGCCATTAAATTCACCGAAAAAGGCCGAATTGCCTTGACTGTCGAGGTAAAAGACACCGACCTGCGACGGCAAAAAGTGCATTTTGAAGTCACTGATACCGGAATTGGTATGTCGGAAGAATTTGTAGCGAAGATTTTTGACAAATTCTCGCAAGAGCAAAATACAGCGAACAGAAAATATGAGGGTACCGGTTTGGGGATGGCCATCTCCAATGATTTATTGAAATTGATGGGCTCAAGACTGTATGTCTCAAGTGAAAAAGGAGTAGGAACTAAGTTTTGGTTTGAAATTGATTTTGAATTGGGAGATCCTACCCGCCTTGTCACCAAGAGTGAACAATTGAAGCCCAACTCGTTTAAAGGGAAAAAGGTTTTGCTTGTGGAGGACAATATGATGAACCGTTTTATCGCCTGCCGAAGTCTCGAATTCCTTGGATTTGATATTACAGAAGCAGAAAACGGTCTAATTGCTGTCAATGCTGTTAAAGAGACAGATTTTGACCTCATTTTGATGGATATTCAAATGCCGGAAATGAATGGTCTGGAGGCGACTCAAGTGATTCGAAATGAATTAAATTCGACCATTCCTATCATTGCCTTAACAGCCAATGCTTTCCGCCACGATATCGACCTGTATTTGAATCAGGGAATGAATGACTTCATCACCAAGCCTTACGATGAACAAGATTTGTTCTTTAAAATTGAGCATGCCTTAACGCTCCACGTTTCCAAAGAGCTCTCACAAGAGCCTTTGCCTAGCTACCCTAGCCAGGAAGTTCGTGAAGTCGCTCAATTGTATGACCTTACTCCCTTAGAGAACATGGCCCGCGGAGATGCTCAATTTATACAAACCATGGTCCAGATCTTTGTTGGGTTGGCTCAGGAGTCAGTGGAGAAGATGGATCTTGCCTTGGTGAGTCGGGATCTCACCACACTGCAACGAACCGCCCACAAAATTAAGCCGAGTCTCGATCAATTGGGAGTTACGTCGATGTATGATCCGATTCGCCGATTGGAAAAATACGATTTGGCCTCTGGAAGCCAGGCGGAACTCGAGAAGCTGACTCGTGAAGTCATGCAAGTGGTCTCTGAGGTGGCCTCCCACTTGAAAATGACCTATTTGTCCTAGGAAAGTTTGTAAATTTTTCCTTTGGTTTTGCTAATCCTTTTTTCCTTTCACTGGATTCATGCAATTTTACCAAGTGATGAAAAAGGGCCTTTTCTACTTAGTATGTCTCTTTGTAACCTGTGTAGGACGGCACAAAGTCGGGGCACAGGAGGTATATTTACGGTCCTACTCCACTTCAGAAGGGCTTCCTTCCCCCACAGTTTATGACATCGTATCCGACAAGCGTGGCTACATTTGGTTGGTCACGGAGGCAGGGCCGGTTCGGTTTGATGGAGAAAACTTCTTGACGCCTGTTCAACAACACACCCAAAGCAAGCCGGGATCCCTGTTGGTCGAAGATCACATGGGCAGAATATGGTATGAATCCTTCGATGGGTATTTACTCTTTATCCAAAACGATACCGTACGTTCATTGTCTCAGTCTTTTCCATTAGGGTATATTTCCTTTGTCGTGAATCGACAGCATATAGTCTATGTTACCCCACAGGGATTGGAATACATACCCTTGAACCGGCTAAATCGCAGATTTCGGGTGCCGATTGCGGATTTTGAACCCGATCATCTGTTTCAATCTTCCGATACCACCATCGCAATTCAAGGAGGTAATTGGATTCATACACTGAGCCACGGGCAACAGTTTAGACGACGGCTGGATGAACCCCTGTACCACCTGGCTCCTATATTTACCCCAGGTGAAAAAGGCCTTGTTTATGTGACATCCAAATTTGATCGGACCGATCGATCCATCTATGCTTTTTCCTCCCAAACCTCCTTCAAAATTTGCAAGCTTCCTTTTCAACAAGCCATTCAATCGTTCAAATATTACCAAGGAGCTTTTTGGATCGGGACAGCCCAGGGAATATATGTTGTCGACACTTCGGGTAAAATACGATGGAACATCCCCGGCTTAAATGTCACGGCCATTTACCACCATCCCAATGGAGGTGTGTGGATCGGTACCCGGAATCAAGGGATTTTTCGTCTGGATGACCTGAACATGCGGTTGCAAACTTTACCTGCAAGCGAGTTCCCACTGGTTCTTTCCTCGCATGAGAACAAGCTGCTCATCGGAACAGAACAAGGTCGATTATGGGAAGTCTCTCCTGAATTCAACCGCAAGCCGATCCAAGTCTTTCAGACTCAACACGAAATCGCGTGGATCAAAAGTATTGGAAAAAATCAACTGGCTCTTGGTTCCGACCAACTATACCTTTTGGATACGAAGTATCAAGAGCGCATGTCTGTTTCGATGGCCGCCAAAGATGTAGTGAATTTAGGGAATGGAAATGTAGGAGTCGCGGCTACCGGCTTTTTTGGGTATTTTAATTTTTGGAAAAGTAGGAATGAACGGAAAAAGCTCCAACAATCTGATTTTGATGGAAAGTGGCTCAGTCAAGTACGTGGGAAATGGCTCGTCCAAGACCCCGCAACAGGCGATCTGTATTTTGCAGGGAATATGGGATTGTTTGGACTTCGGAAAAATCAGCTCAGGGAAATTCGGTGGGATTCAAGAAAAAAAATATTCGTTCAGTATTTATTTTGGTACCAAGATAAAGTTTGGGTTGTCACAACGGATCATCAAATGTGGTGTCGTGAAGTCCAAGGTTGGCGGAAGCAAGCCGAACTTCCAGCTCCATTTTACCGAGTTAAAGTGATGGAGGGACGATTATTTGCGAGCTCCGATCAACAAATTTATGAATGGATCCAAGGCTCTTGGCAAGTCGTTCGGTCGATCGCTGTACACGACCGATTGATTGATTTTGTCCTTCTTCAATCCGACATGTATTGTCTGGTTAAAAACCAGATCATCCGATTTCCCATGCAATGGAATTCCCAAAATCGACAATCCACCTTATTGGTGCATCGACCTAAACAGACGCCACTCTTGGATGGAGAGTTGGTTGAAATTCCTTATTCCTTGATCGACTTCCAAAGACAGCGTGGTAAAGTTGCTTTTCAAGTAAATCAAGCCCCTTGGGTGGATCTAGATCCCAAGGCCAATCAAGTTCGCTTGTCGGCTTTAGCTCCCGGAAACTACCAAGTACGGTTTAAGGTGGATGACGATATCCGAGAAATTCGAACCTTTCACGTACCACTGCCATGGTTTAAGCATCCCATCACATGGCTTACCTGCTTGATTCTCCTATTTTTGGGGTATTACCTTTTTCATCGAATTCGGTTACGCCGTCTAGCAGAGGCAAATCAGTTGATTGTGGATAAACTACATCTCGAGAACCGATTGAAAGAAAGTCGGATTCAGCTCATTAAAGCTCAAATGAACCCTCATTTCTTCTTTAATGCGTTGAATACAATTCAGTCGTTTATCGCGACTCACGAAAATAAATTGGCGGAAAATTACCTTCAGCAATTTTCTCAATTAACTCGAATGATTTTGGACATGACAGATAAATCGGTGATCTCTCTGTCTGAAGAGTTGGCTATGCAGCGTACCTACCTCGATTTACAACGCGTGCGACTGAAAGACTTCACCTATGCCATTGAAGTGGAGCAATCCTTGATCCCTGAGGAAACATTTTTACCCACCATGCTCCTGCAGCCTTATGTGGAAAATGCGCTTTTGCATGGACTAGGGCATTCATTAAAAGAAAAGAGGCTTTTTTTGCGATTTACAAGACATGAAAATCTGTTGAAAATTGAAATTGAGGATAATGGTATTGGACGTCAAAAGGCGGCTCAAATTCAGTTATCTAGTCGTCGAAAACATAAATCATTTGCTACCCAAGCAAGTTTGGAACGCATTGCCTTAAGCCACCAAGACCACTTGCAAATACACATCGAGGATTTACCTCAACCTGGCACTCGGGTTCATATTCACATTCCTTATCCTTATTTTCACCATGAAAGCACTCTTGATTGAAGACGAAAAACGGGCTCAGATCCTTTGGGAGTCTCGCATGCAAGAAGCCTGTCCGGAGGTTACCATTGTCGGGATGGCCGACGATTTGCCCTCGGGCGTCAAGCTTATTCACAAACTACAACCCGATGTCGTTTTTTTGGATATCGAAATGCCTCAATTTTCAGGGTTGGAGATCCTGGAGTTTTTTCCGGATGAACAAGTTCATTTTAGTATTGTATTCACCACGGCTTACGATCATTACGCCATTGAGGCGCTTAAAATGTCGGCGGTGGATTATTTACTAAAGCCGCTGTCATCTCAAGACTTGCGCGATGCAATGGATCGAGTCATCCAGAAAAAAGCCTATCAACAAGCTAGTTTTGCCTCCTTAAAGAGTATTTGGCATCAGCAAAAAATGCCTACCATTGCTGTGCCAGAAGGCAGCGTTTTACACTTTTTAGAACCTATGGACATATTATTTGTAAAAGCTGATAATTCGTATTCCGAGGTGCATCGGCAAGCGGGAAATAAGATGGTTGTCAGCAAGTCGATTAAAAACTTCGAGGAGGGATTAGCTTTTACCGGGTATTTTCTGAGAATCCATAAATCTTATTTGATCAATTTGCATCACATGGATCGATACAGTAAGTCGGAAGGAGGGATTGTGTACATGAAAGGAGGGGCTGAGTTACCCATATCGGTGGATAAAATTCAGGAGTTTCTGTCGCGAGTCAATAAAATTTCAAGGGGATAAAAAAAGCTCGAGAGGTAGAACTCTCGAGCTTTTTTATGAATTTGGGTCAAATAAACTTATTCTTCACCAAATCGTCCAGCTCCAATAATTTGGCTGAAGAATAGGGTGTTCAAGAATAATTTATTGGTTCCATACCAAAAGGCACGGAAATTAGGATTATCCGAGATCGCCACGACCCGGCCAGCACCTGAACGACCGGTTACGACGGCAGGACTGTTTTTAAAGCGTGCGGCGTTTTTAGGATGTACATACCCAGCCACCAAAGGATTACTGGTGAAAATTAGGGGTGTATTGTATGGGTTTTTGGTGTCTTCAAACGCAATATTGTTGATTTTGAAGATGGCCAGTTTACTTTGTTTGTAACCATACGCAACCGGATTGCTGATGTCCAGTGTGGTTTCAAAAATCGTTCCGGCCGTTTCCATAGCGCCGTCGTATAAGCTTTGCGATGCAAATGGACGTTTCGCCGGGCCATCATTATCTACCTCGGGTTTCAAGGCCAATGGGATGAGTTTTTTGGCGGCTATCCATTCTGTCGCACTGCCCAAGGCAATGACATTTCCACCCCCAGAGAGGAAACGCTTGATGCGTTCTTCCGAGAGTTCGTTGTATCGTCCCTCAGCCAAAACCACATGTGTATATTTGGTTAGATCCAGGCGATTCACGGCATCGATATCCGCCATGGTAACAGGAATATTCATTCGCTGATCCAGCAAATGCCAAACCTCTCCGGCACCTAGGTTGTCTACTCCAGGACCTGTAACCAATAGAACTTTGGGTTGGGCCACTTTTCTGAATTTTTCACTTCCAAGGTCAATTCCTTGCATCGTCAAACCTGTCGTAACTCCATAAAAAGTAACGGCATCTCGGCGGGCTAATGTTTCAAGCAAAGCCGAAACATCTTGGCCTTTGGTTTGAATTTGAATGGTTCCATATCCAAACTCCTTTGATTTACCTTGAACCGTCATGGTGAAGGGCTCTGTAGCCACTTTGATTTGCATTCCTTTGGCCAACAGCTCATACAAGGCTCTTGGTGCAAAATAGGCATCCCACTCCATTAGATAAGAGAAATTGCTTTGACCAATAACGGCCCCGGTTGGGAAAGCATTGGTATTCACTTTTTCTCCTAAAGCCACAGGGACTTTCGCCTCGGCGTAGGGAACATTCATACACAAGGGGATGGTCCAGGCAGAAACATCATAAAATGCTGAGTCAGAGAAGGTAGTACGCTTTTCAAACATCGACTTTACTAAACGATGTTGCGCCTGACTCATCGGCACCACAAAAGCATTCTCCTTGGTGAAGTCGATTCCATCAATTTTTTCATTTTTACTCAAACGATACACATCGATTTGATTCCGCTGCAACATATTGATCATTTCCCACGTCCGGACGGCATCCTCCTGACCACCAAATACATAGGCTTTAACGGGGTCATTTGATTTTTCTGCATAAAATGAGCGCATGTATTCCAGCATTTCTACCCGCATGGAAACAGCTGCCTTCATGGTTGTTTGCGTGGCAATGAATTGATTCCGGATGGTGAAAGGGAAAGACAAATCACCATTAACGGTTTCTTGCAAATGCCCGCGAGAAGATCCTTGTTCAAATAGGATACCTACCGCTCCGTTGGCATCGGGGAGGGTAGATCCCTTTCCGTAGTAAAAGTCATCGAAGTTCTCTTGGGTATAGTAGAACGAACCCGCTTGATCAAGCCCTGCCGCATGGAATTCACCAATCTTATTGGTTAGTTCAATGTTTTTCTTGGGTGTCATTGGGTGAGTTCTAGACGGAATACCCGGTTGGAAGAAGAATGTCGAGTTGCCACCCATTTCGTGGTGGTCGGTCAAAATATTGGGTCTCCAAGAATAGAATTTTGCGAGACGAGCTTTGGACTCAGGAAGCTGTTGGTAGAGCCAATCACGGTTTAGGTCAAACCAATAATGGTTGCTACGACCGCCCGGCCACGTTTCTCTAAATTCACGACTGTTGGGGTCGCTTACCAAATTTTTGCTTTTGTTCTGATTTACCCAAGTGGTAAAACGATTGGAACCATCGGGATTCATGCAGGGATCCAGAAGGATTACAGTATTTTTAAGGAGGTTGTCGATCTCTGGACCTTGCGCAGCAGCCAAATAATAAGCAGCCAAGATAGCTGCGTGGGCCCCACTTTGTTCATTTCCGTGAACGGTATAGCCCATCCAAAGGACCAGGGGCATGGTGTTCAAATTCAAGTTTTTGGATTGATCGCCGTCGGTAAGCTTCAAGTGATCCTGACGAATTTTCTCCAAATTTTGATGATTTTCTGGAGCCGTAACGGTCAAAAGCAATAATTCCCGGTTTTCGAACGACCGACCATACGTCTCTATGGAGATCCGGGGGCTCAGTTCTGCCAATTTTTTCATGTATTGAGCTGTCTCCAATGGATTGGTATGCCATTCTCCCACTTGGTAGCCCAAAAACTGCTGAGGGGTTGGAATGGACTTGTCGTACTGAACGTTTTGAGGGAAATAGTACGAGTCGGGTACCTGAGAGACCGCAGGTATCGCCAGACCCAAACATCCCACGAAGAAGTAGGATAATAATCGTTTTTTCATATAGTTTTGGATCGGTTTTGCCAAGTTTGGCAGTTGATGTGCCTAAAAATACAAAAAGAGCGCGTGGTATCACGCGCTCTTCGACAAAATGAAAATATTTCGCTACCAGACCATAAGATTAACCTTGACGGCGTTTCGCCTCGATGGTTTGCTGGGTATGCGGTACTGCACGCAATCTTTCTTTTGGAATCAGCTCTCCGGTGTCTTTGCAAACCCCATACGTGCCGTTTTTGATTCGGATCAAAGCCGCTTCTAGTTGGGAAGCAAACTTCTGCAGCCGGGCAGCCGATTGGCTTAGTTGTTCTTTTTCCCGAACATCCGCCCCATCTTCCAGTGTCTTAGTCCCCACTGCCGTGTTGTCTGTGCCGTTGTCATTTCGACGACTGAGGGTCTCTTTAATAAAATTCAATTCGTTGTAGGTGTCTTCTAACTTCCTGTGGATGATACGCTCAAATTCCTGCAAGTCAGCTTCCGAATACCGTTTGTTTTTCTCTGTCGTTTCACTCATAGCAACACAAAATAAGGGTGTTCATCAACTATTAAACCCGGTTCGGACACAAATATACAAGTTACCTCGGGATGCACAATTTTAAACGACGGTAAATTACCTGAACAAAAAAAATATTCCCCCTCCAATCGGTTTGCAAACGGATTAATGTTAGGTTTACTTTCCAAATAGCCCAAATATAATTTGGTAATGCTTACAGTTAGCAATAGGATTATGAAGGTATTAAATTTCACAATTTTAAGAATATATTCTTTTTGGCTAAGTTTGCGTTTTCATTCAGACATGACCAGATAATAAACATATGACGTACATAGAACCCGCTCCCATTAAGGACAAGGAAAATCCGTTGGAGTCCATGATGTCGCGCTTTGATGCGGCAGTCAAAATCTTAGGTATTAGTGATGAAATGTACCATATTCTAAAGGTACCTGCCCGCCAAGTCATTGTGGGTCTTCCGGTAACCATGGATAACGGCCAAGTGAAGGTTTTCGAAGGATATCGCGTGATTCACTCCACGATTCTGGGCCCCGGAAAAGGGGGAATACGCTTCGACCCGGATGTAACATTAGATGAAGTACGCGCCTTGGCGGCCTGGATGACATGGAAATGTGCGGTGGTGGATATTCCCTATGGTGGTGCCAAAGGCGGAATCGCTTGTAATCCCCGTGAAATGTCGGCAGGTGAAATGGAGCGTTTGATGCGCGCCTACACCTTAGCGATGTTGGATATTTTTGGACCTGATAAAGACATCCCAGCTCCAGACATGGGAACGGGACCTCGGGAAATGGCTTGGTTGATGGACGAGTACTCCAAAGCCAAAGGCATGACCACCCAAGCAGTTGTGACTGGAAAACCCTTGGTTTTGGGTGGGTCGCTGGGCCGTACGGAAGCCACTGGTCGGGGCGTTATGGTTTCGGCTTTAGCGGGTATGGATAAATTAAAAATCAACCCGTATCGTGCCACAGCCGCCGTGCAAGGATTTGGAAATGTGGGCTCTCATGCTGCCCAGTTGCTGGCCGAAAAAGGGGTGAGTATTCACGGTATCTCCGACATTTCGGGGGCTTATTACAACGACAAGGGCATTGACATCGAAAAGGCCATTGCCTACCGTAACAGCAACGGGGGTACGTTGGAAGGCTTTGACGGCGCCGAGAAAATTCCTGCCGAAGATCTGCTATTCCTTCCAGTCGATGTCCTAGTACCTGCCGCCAAGGAGGATGTAATTACCAAGGATAATGCTGGTAAAATTCAGGCTAAATTGATCGTAGAGGGCGCCAACGGGCCTACTTCTGCCAAAGCAGACGATATTATCAACGAGAAGGGTATCATGGTCGTGCCGGATATCCTAGCCAATGCGGGTGGGGTGACCGTTTCTTATTTTGAATGGGTACAAAACCGGATCGGATACAAATGGACCCTCGATCGGATCAATCGCCGGTGTGACCGGGCCATGAAAGATGCTTTCCATAATGTATTCGACATTTCACAAAAATACAATGTGTCCCTTCGTTTAGCCGCTTATATTTTGGCCATCGATAAAGTGTCTAGCTCCTACAAGTTCCGGGGAGGCTACGGTTGATATTATTTTTGTAACACAAAAAGTCTGGATCGAGAGGTTCAGACTTTTTTAATTTCTTGCAATCATGTTAACGCAACTCTTTTTTGCTGAATGGAGTGAGGCTAGAACGCGCTTCACCAATTTGCTTAGTCAATTGACAGAAAATGATTTGACCAAAAAGAACGGTCAATCTCCTAACTCCGCAGGTTTCCTAGTTCGCCATATTTTGGAGGTTGAATTACTTTTTGCTAAAAACGTATTTCGAAATCCAGAGGTACAAATTGTCGCCAAAACGGTGATTTCGAAAAAAGATACGGGAGAATGGACGGACTTAATTAGCCTTCAGGAATTAAATCAATACGCCACGAAATCACTTTCTGATGCCATCTTAAAACAAACGGAGGAGGACTGGTTCGAACTCATTTCGACTCAGGAATTCGGTACGAAATCCAAAGCCCAAGCACTTGGCCGAATTGTGTCGCATACCGCTTATCATGCAGGCCAATTGGCCTTGGTGTTGAAATATGGTCATTGAGTCGACTAGGATCAGGTACCTATATTGGTGTAGGTTCCATTTGAATCTAATCCGTTCTCTCTGAATTGTTTGGGTGTAACCCCAACACGCTCTTTGAAGTATCTTGAAAAATGTTGTGGGTACCGAAAGCCCAGCTCATAAGCAACCTCGCTGATCGACTTCTCAGGATCAAGAATTTTATCCTTCGCTCGTTCAATTAATTTGAGTTGAATGTATTCAGAGGCGGATATTCCAATATCCCGCTTCACCATATCCCCTAAATAATTAGGTGATAAGTGCATCTGGTCAGCAAAAAAGGCTACGGAAGGTAATCCCAGGGACTGCGTCTTGGATTGCTCGAAATAGTCGAAGACTAATCTTTCAAACCGAAGGAGGCCGCCCATCTGTGCTTGGGAACGTGTCAAAAACTGACGGTCATAAAAACGATGAATGTAGTTTAGTAAAAGCTCTAACGTATTAACAATGAGTTTTTTACTAAACTTATCCGTATTCTGATTGAGCTCAATCAAGATCTGATCCAAACATAGTTGAATTTGCCCTCGCTCTCGCTCAGACAGATGCAGGGCCTCATGAGATTGGTATTGAAAAAACGTATAATCTCCCATGTGCCTTGATAAGGGCGTACCCTTCAATAAGTCAGGGTGAAAGACAAGGGCTTTTCCATAAGGTTGATGCCACTCGTCCTCAGGTTCCAGCCGATAGACTTGAAAAGGGGCAATAAAAACCATGGTTCCCTCGGCGTAATCATACCATTGATTCCCATAGCGAATATCCCCACAGCGCGTTTCTTTCAAAAAAATGCCATAAAAATTCAACCGAATGGTTTTTCGCTGTTTTGGAGCAGATAAGGATAAGTCGATCCAATTGATTAATGGATGCAGAGTGGACTGTCCAAAATAGGAACTGTATTGATGGATGGTCTCAAAATTCAACATAGGGATATTGATTTAAAGAAAACTACAGGTTTTTAGGAATGTGTACAAACCATCAAGTAAAATGGGTATCTGAATCCGTAATTTGTGTACAAATTCAAGAAAATTAGCCTCCTATTTTTGTGTTTCACTTTCTAACATTTGTGGGTAGATGAAATACATTTATTGGATTTGCCTTGCGGCAAGTTTACATTCGATCTCGCATTCGGCCTGTGGTCAGGACTCAACCTTGCATTTTTCAGGCTCAATTGGTATCACCACCAATGGCTTTTCGATTATTCCGACCTTTTCATTAAATAGTCCCGCCACTATGATGAACTTTGCTTGGCGAAAGGAAAAACTTAGCTTTGAACCGGACATTCGGCTGGTACCCAACCTATCCAAGGGGTCGTTAATTTGGTGGTTGAGGTACCGTGTCATTCACAAACCAACGTGGGGTATTCGTGCGGGAGCCCATCCAGCATTTTCGTTGATCCGGCGGGATGAAATTATTTCCGGAAAAAGCAAAGAAATAACCGAAATGCTTCGATTTTTAGCTTTTGAGGTGGTTCCACATTACACGATTTCACCTCATCTTGAATTGAGTGCGATGTATTTGGAAGGTCATGGATTGCAGCCCCATGGTCCTCAAGCCAGCCGAGTATTATTTTTGAATTCATCGATTACCCACCTTCCATTGAATCGACATGGACTTCATCTCAGCGTATTCCCATCTCTTTTTTTTCTACACATAGACGGGAATCGGGGAACCTACCTATCAGGTACAGCCCGAATCTCGCACGTGAAACTTCCAATTAGTTTTCAAGGGACGATAAATCAAACCCTAAAATCCAATATCCCCAACAACCAAAATTTTATGTGGAATCTGACCATGACCTACCATTTTCAAAAAAAATACAGGCAATTACGACAAAATTAACCCCCTCCAATACCCTGGTTGATCCATGAGTTGCTGTAGCAATATGAATTGATTTTGAGCCCGGTGGAGGTTATGCAGGGCGTGGGTGGTTTTGTAATAGGGATCTCCCATCCAGTAATCGGTCAGAAACCGAACCGCCTGCATGTACAGCAAACAAGGTCCGGCCCAAAATAAGGCCTCCCGTTCGGTGGAGGTCAAGACATCATTCAGTTGTTGTACATACCCTTGATGCAAAGCAGCATAGGTGTCAGGTCGAATTTGAAGGTGTGTCCAGTCAGTGCTTTCCTCGTTTAGGTTACAGGCGTATGTCCGGACCATGTCGCCGAGGTCCGAGAGAATGATACCGGGCATCAACGTATCCAAATCGCATACCGCCAAGACATCCTCGGTCCCCTCTTTAAATAAGATATTGCTGATTTTCGTGTCGTGGTGCAAAAGTCGGCGAGGGATATCCGCATGTTGCCAGAAACGATCAAATTGGTCTCCGATCACTCGGTACTTGTCAAAAAGCTTTTCCAGCGAATTGGCTAATTGTCGCCTTTCTTGTGTCGTCTCGCGTAGCGCCTCTTGCGCTTGTTCGATCCGAAGGGGTAGGTAATGGAACTGCGGAATAGTTTCTTGGAGGGAATGGAGGTCCAACCCATCTAATTTTTGGGTCAACGTCCCAAATCCTTGTGCGGCCGCATAAGCCATGGAAGGAGAATCGACCACCGACACGGTATATGATTGAGGCACAAATGGCGTGAGCCGCCAGTATCTCCCATCCCAAACCGACCAATCCTTTCCAGCCTTTGTCAGAATGGGTGCCAAAAAAAGATATTCCTCGTCCTGATGGGCTAAAAAATTAGCTGCGGTACGGACATTCGTGGCGATCCGGTCCGGAAATGGAAAGACGTGGGTATTCAACTGTTGGCCTATGTAGATGCCTTGTTCGGTCTCGATTTGAAAGGTCTGGTTGATGAGTCCTCCCCCAAAGGATCGAATTTGACGGATATCCAAAGAATAATCTTGTAGCCAAGTCATGTCAGGTAGCATAAGGGAAGGTTCAAATTTGGGTTAATTTCCATCAAACTTTGGAAAAAGTGTATCTTTGTCAACGGAACCAAAATTACCAAAAACCTTGAATAAGAAAGTTATCCTCGTCATTTTAGATGGTTGGGGTTTGCCTAAGCCAGGAGAAGAATGGCGGTCTGCCATAGAGGCTGCCGATGTTCCTTATTTTCGTCATTTAATGGCCACGTATCCGAATAGTACATTGGAAGCCTGCGGACGTGCCGTGGGGTTACCTCCGGGCCAAATGGGTAATTCGGAGGTAGGCCATACCAACCTAGGGGCCGGCCGGGTGGTGTACCAAGAATTAGAAAAAATCAATGTAGCCCTCGAGGAAGGTCAGTTTGCCAACGAATCCACTTGGACGAACGCCTTGGCCTATGCGAAGGAGAATCATAAAAAAGTCCATTTTATAGGTCTTGTTTCCGATGGAGGGGTTCATGCTCATATCAACCACCTCACAGGTATGTTAAAACTTGCCCATGCGGCGGGAATTGACCAAACCTACATTCATGCTTTCATGGACGGTCGGGATTGTGACCCGAAGTCAGGAAAGGGTTTCATTGCGTCTTTGCAACCTACTTTGGATGAAACAGGGGCTCAAATTGCCTCTCTGACGGGTCGGTATTTTGCCATGGATCGCGACAAGCGATGGGATCGGGTTCGACTGGCCTATGATGCCCTCGTGAAAGGAAAAGGAGAAGTGTATGTGGAGTCAAACGGTATTTTAGAAGCGATCCAATCCTCGTATGATGCAGAGGTAACTGATGAGTTTTTAAAACCCATCGTAGTGACTAAGGGTGGGCAGCCAGTAGCCCAAATCGAATCGGGCGATGTGGTGATTTGCTTTAATTTCCGGACGGACCGAGGTCGTGAAATCACCGAGGTGCTCACCCAGCAAGATTTTCCAGAGCAAGACATGAAAGCGTTGGATTTGTATTATGTTACCCTGACCAACTACGACGAGACATTTCGGAATGTCAAGGTGATCTATGACAAAGATAATCTCACCCTGACACTCGGTGAAGTGATAGCCAATGCAGGTAAAACGCAAATTAGAACGGCCGAAACCGAGAAGTACCCCCACGTGACGTTCTTCTTCTCGGGTGGGCGTGAAGAGCCATTTGCCGGAGAAACTAGGCTTTTATCGCCCTCCCCAAAAGATGTGGCTACCTACGATTTGAAACCCGATATGTCGGCCCGTGACTTGGTGAAGAATCTTGTCCCGCACTTAGAGGCGGAGTCGGTGGATTTTGTGTGTTTAAACTTTGCCAATCCGGATATGGTTGGGCATACAGGGGTCTTCGAAGCTGTAAAATCAGCTGTGGAAACTGTAGATGCTTGTTTAAAAGAGGTTGTCGAGACAGGGAAAGCCCATGGCTATACCTCTTTAGTGATCGCCGATCACGGAAATGCAGATTACATGCTGAATGATGATCGGACAGTCAATACGGCCCACTCTCTAAACTTGGTGCCGTTCATTGTGGTCGATGATGCCTACCATGGGACACCAGCCCATGGAAAATTAGGTGATGTAGCGCCTACGGTCTTGAAGATCATGGAAATTGACATTCCTTCCGAAATGACTGGAAATGTCTTAATCTAACAAAAGGTCGTCTCTATTTTAGGGACGACTTTTTCTTTAACTCTTGATATAAACTAGGATATGTTTGAGCTTTGTATTGGTCAAACGGCTCTTTTTTGTAATGATCCTCTCCAATGAACGTGACAATTGGATGAAACGTCGGAGCATCCATGTAGCCTGGTAAAGGTTGAATCATTTGGAATTTTTCATCCAAGTACACAACTGTAGGATAACTCAATTTGCCTTGGAGTAAGGCGATTGCAATTTGATGCGTACCCTGTTGCGCATTGAATTCAAATGTTTGCTCTCCCAATTTGATGGGAGCCTTCCCTTCTGCGTTTAGTTTAACTGGATAAAAATGGGTATTCAGATAGGAGGCAACTTCAGGATGTGAAAAAGTATTTTTATCCATCACCTTACACCATCCACACCAGTCAGTATACACATCAATAAAGATTTTTTTTGGGGTTTCCTGTGATTTGGCAAACGCCTCCTCGATGGTCATCCAGTTTACTTGGGCCTTGCTTTCAATAGAAAAACAAAAACATAAAAGGAGGAGAGTAGAAAACACAGGTTTCATTGAATTCGGTGTTGGAAAGTAAAAGAATGGAGTAAAGTAAATGACAATTCTTTAATAAAAAAAGGAGCTGATGAACAGCTCCCTTCAGGACAATTTACCACTACGAGATTTCTTTCTAGGAATCAAACTTATTTATAGAAATTAAGCAAACTTTTAATCATCTAGTTGTCATACTCATTTCAAAGGTAATTGATCCTAATATAGGATTGGAGATTTTTTTGCAGTAATGGCACAAACTACTTGTTTTTTCGCATGAAAATAGGTTTTTGTGGGTTCAAATTTCCCAATTAGTATGGATTTTGTTTCGATTCGGATCATCGCGACGTTGGTAGGTATGGGCTCCAAAGTAATCGCGTTGGGCTTGAATCAGATGCGCGGTTGGGGGATGAAAAAAGGCCTGAACAGCGGCTTGATATGCCGCGGAAAAACAGGGTAATGGAAACGGTCCAGAAAGACCTAATTCGATGAGGCTGCTTACATCTTTCAAATGTTGTTGGACATAGTTTCTAGTTTCAGGAATATCCAAAACAAAATCCTGAAGTTTATTCGAAAAGTCTTCCATCAGCTGAGAACGGATGATGCAGCCATTTGTCCAAATTCTCGCTAATTCTTGAAAAGGTATTTGCCAGCCATATTGCCGTTGGGCCTCCCGAATCAAACTGAAGCCTTGGTGGTGATTTAGGATGCGGGCTACTTGAAAGGCATGAAATAGTGCTTGAATATCCACTGATTTCTCTTTTTTGGGGCTGATGTCTTCTTGCCAATGGATCTGATTTTCTCGATATGACGATTGAAATCGGGCCATTAAGGCAGCTGTGATGATGGTGCTGGGCACACCTAGTTCCACCGCTGTCTGGGTGGTCCAGCCACCAGTACCTTTGCTACCTGCTTCATCCAGGATCTCCGGTAACAGATAGCTTCCGTCGGGCTGTTGAAACTGTAGAATTTGCGTGGTAATCTCGAGTAAATAACTTTTGGCTTCGGTGTTTGTCCATTCGGCAAAGAGCTGCGCGATTTCCCCTTGGCTCCAGCCAGCGGTGTAGGTAAGTACCCCAAAAAGTTCAGCCAATAATTGCATTTCAGCATATTCGATGCCGTTATGAACCATCTTAACAAAATGGCCAGCCGCCCCAGGCCCAAGGTAGGTGCAGCAAGGATTCCCGGCAAAATCTTTCGCGGCAATCTGATCCAAAAATGGTTGAATTTGGAGGTAAGCTTCCCAAGGGCCACTGGGCATAATGGATGGGCCTTCGAGAGCGCCCTTTTCACCTCCGGACACCCCGATGCCAACAAAATGAATACCCATACTGGAAAACCAAGCTTGTCGTCTTTTGGTGTCTTTAAAATAGGTATTCCCGCCGTCCATCAAAATATCGCCGGGTTGAAGATAAGGAGAAATGGATTTTAGCAACTCATCGGTTGCGGCACCGGCTGGTACCATCAGGAAAATCTTCCTAGGTGTTTCTAGTGAGGCAACGAAAGAAGGGATATCAGTAAATCCAGTAGCAACTTGTAATTCTGGAAATCGGTGAAGTCGGTCCTCCACTATTCCTTCTTCAACGCCAGGGATTTCTCGGTTAAACAAAGAGAGTGAAATTCCTTTTTGGGCTAGGTTGCGAGCTAGGCTAGTTCCCATGACCCCAAGGCCCATTAGGCCAAATGAATTTACGTTTGATTGCTGCATGATGTACTCAATTTGTTTTTGGATTGGCCAAGATACGGGAACTCTAATTGCTAACTGGGGGACTTCCAATGCTTGAAATTGGGATCTCAAAAGGGATGGTGGCATGAAATGATCTTTCCTTTTTTCTAGCCGGTGATTAATTTCCTCAAATGATCCATCTAAATATATCCATCGACAGGGAAGACCCTGGGAAAGTAAGGTTCGGTATTGCTTTTTTAACGCTGAGCAGGCAATAATTCCTGCCTGATCTTTCCACCTAGAGGCCGCTTGGTGCAACGACATAAGCCATGGTCGGCGGTCGGTATCTGAAAGAGGTATACCCTTAGCCATTTTTTGAATGTTTTCGATGGGATGAAAGTCATCTGCATCCAAAAAGGGAATACGGAGTGCTTTGGCAAGCGCTTTACCCAGGGTGGTCTTGCCGCTTCCAGACACACCCATCACAAAATAGATCATGGTGGAACGAAGAAAATTGGTGAGTTAAAAGTACGGATTCTTGGTGGGAGTGGAAACATTTTTTCTTGTTTGAAGTTCACCCATTGTAACGAAGTATTTATTTATGGCATCATGTATTGTTTTGGGAGCGGGATTAGCAGGCTTAACAGCGGCAACTTTTCTCCAAGAGGCTGGATATGAAGTAACGGTTGTAGATAAAGGGCGTGGGGTAGGAGGTAGAATGGCCACTCGCCGACTTGGAGAAGGGGGCCGGGCTGATCACGGAGCCCAATTTTATTCAGTACGATCAGCCGAATGGACCAAATGGAATGATACTTGGTTGAGTGAAGGTGTGGTAAGCCCTTGGTTTTACAAGTCGGAGCACCCTCGTCTGATTGCCCACGCAGGCATGTCGTCAATTCCTAAAAAACTGGCCGCCCAATTGACCGTCATTACGCAGGAGAGGATTGTGAATATAAAGTACCATGCGGGCCAATACACAGCTTTTTCAGAGTCTGGTAGGTCATGGGTAGCCGATACCTTGGTACTTACATTTCCGGCTCCTCAGGCATTGACGTTGTTGGAATCTAGTCAATTGGGCATTCCGCATCAAGAGGTGCTCAAGTCCATTGAGTATGCTCCCTGTATTACGGTGATGGCTGTATTGGATCGGTCCACTCTCTTGCCATCTCCTGGTGGAATGGAACTGCCCACAGGCCCTATTGGTTGGATCGCGGATAATCTTCAAAAAGGTATTTCTCCGATTCCCACCGTTACGATCCAAGCGAACCAAGCGTATTCAGCTTCCAATTTCGAGCGACCTTTGGACGATGTAAAGGCGGAGCTATTGAGCAGTGCAGCTCCTTGGCTTGGCCAAGCAACTTGCATCGAGTCCGCTATTCATCGTTGGCGGTATAGTTTAGCCACCCAAAAAAGAGAAGAGTCCTTTTTCACGCATCCTGAACTTCCAGGTTTATATCTTGGCGGAGACGGTTTCGGAGAGGGGCATGTGGAGGCCGCTTTCTTATCCGGGTTTCGAATCGCTCAGGACATGATAGGAAAATAAAGGCAATCACTGTACCTTTGCAAGGTACATTCTTTCCTTTTCATGGCATTGTTACACGAACTTCAAGAACGCAGTCAAGCGATTTTTCCCTATGTTCAACACGTGAGAAGGCATCTGCATGCTCATCCTGAACTATCTTTTGAAGAGTTTGAGACAGCCCGTTTTGTTGCCAATGAGCTTCGATCCATGGGGCTTACTCCACAGGAGGGGGTTGGTGGTACAGGGGTGGTGGTCTTGATCGAGGGGAATCAACCCCAATCTGCCGTGCTTGGGCTTCGAGCCGATATGGATGCCTTGCCCATTTTTGAAAGCAATGAGGTATCCTATGCTTCGCAAAGTCCGGGTGTTATGCATGCCTGTGGCCATGATGTACACACAGCCTCGTTGCTTGGTACGGCCAAATTATTGACGGAATTTCAATCTAGCTTTTCGGGTACTGTAAAACTCATTTTCCAGCCAGCAGAAGAGAAAGCTCCGGGAGGTGCTTCGATCTTAATTCAAGAAGGGGTTCTTGAAAATCCAGCTCCGTCCCGCATGCTGGGTCAACATGTAGCGCCACAAATACCGGTGGGTAAAATTGGTTTTCGCGAGGGAATGTACATGGCCAGTACGGATGAAATTTATCTGACAGTCCGAGGAAAGGGAGGACATGGTGCCGCGCCTGATCAATTAATTGACCCTGTCCTGATTGCCTCCCACATCATCGTCGCTTTGCAACAGATTATTTCCCGGAACAGACGACCTGCGAATCCTTCGGTATTATCCTTTGGCCGCTTCATTGCCGATGGCGTGACGAACGTCATTCCAAATGAAGTCACCATCGAAGGGACGTTCCGTTGCTTAGATGAAGTATGGCGAGAGGAGGGACTCCGTAAAATAACCCATATGGCCGAGACAATGGCGGAGGCCATGGGAGGTAGTTGCGAGGTAACGATCGTAAAGGGATACCCGTTTCTTAAGAATAATCCTGAACTAACAAGACGACTTCGCTCTGCGGCCGCTGCGTATGTTGGCTCTGACAATATCGTGGATTTGGATCTGTGGATGGGAGGAGAAGATTTTGCTTATTATTCCCAGGTTGTGGACGCTTGTTTCTACCGGTTGGGTGTCCGAAATGAAGAAAAAGGAATTGTTTCCGGAGTCCATACGCCCACCTTTGACATCGATGAAGATGCTCTGAAAATAGGTCCCGGTTTAATGGCCTGGATGGCTATTCAAGAGTTGTCTTTTGTCGTCGAACAGTCCGTCGTTTAAGGTACCATTTTCGGAAATCCTCATACATCTGCAGTGTATACAAATTATAACCAAAGTTGTAATAAAGACCACTGTAATCCTTGGAAAGGTTCTGCTCGAATAAACTGTAGCGGTACCCCCCTTGTATGCTAAACCCAACATACCGAGTAGCTTTCCATTCGGCGTATAGCCCCGCCTGAACAGGTATGAAAAATTGCTTGTTTCTCCAGATTTGAAGGTCATTTACCAGGCTAGTTCCCTCATTGTTGGTGGCTCCGATACCCACTTCCACCGGCGTACTCAACCGAAAGCGGCGGCTATTGATGACATTAGGCCAATAAATCAGATTAAAATAAAAAAGATCTGTTTTTGTATAGTAATCTAGATTTATGAGTTTGGCCTCTTCTTTACGAAGGTTGATCAAACGGGTGGTGGAATTAAGGTTCATCCAATAATAACCCAAGGAAACATGATGGCGTTTTTTTCCAAAAATTACCCCGGAGCTGACTCCCCAGACGGTCACCCGTTTGTTATCGACCAAGGAGATTCGGGGGTCCCAGGATATAGTGGGTACCGCTCGACCGGTGGTATCCATATCGGGTTGTCCCCATGCAACGAAAGGCAAAAAGAATAAAAAGATCCACCGCATATTACCACTGGATGGGGTTAAAACCGTGTGCTTGAAGGTAATGGTTCGTTTGACTAAAGTGCTTGGTCCCAAACCATCCACCAAAATTGGCAGATAAAGGTGAAGGGTGCTTCGCCTTCAAAACAAAATGTTTGTTTATATCGATTAAACGTCCTTTGTCTTGTGCATATTTTCCCCAGAGCATAAAAACGATTTTTTCCTTTTCTTCGTTGATATGTTGAATGACAGCATCTGTAAAAGTCTCCCAACCTCGTCTTTGATGTGAACCGGGCTGAGCATGGGCGACCGTTAAGGTTGAATTTAACAGCAAGACACCTTGGTCCGCCCAACGCTCCAAATTTCCCGAAGCAGGAATGGGAATGCCAAGGTCATCTTGGATCTCTTTGAAAATGTTCAGCAGGGAAGGTGGCATAGCTACACCATCGTTAACCGAAAAACAAAGGCCATTCGCTTGCCCCGGGCCATGGTAAGGATCTTGCCCCAAGATCACCACCCGAACCTGATCCCAAGGGCAACGATTGAAAGCATTAAAGATTTGGCTTCCCGGAGGATAACACGGACCTTCTTGATAGGAGTCCCGTACAAATTGAGTGAGAGTTTGAAAATAAGGTTTGTCGAACTCAGCACTCAATTGATTTCCCCAACTTTTTTCAATTTTGACGGACATATTGACCAATTTCTTTGTTTTATAAACAATTTAACTAATTTTGGTAAGAACAATCCCGAAAAACTTGGAGTTGTTTTACCACTTACCCATATAAATCATGGTTGCAAGAACCGTATCCTCCATCACCCATGGTGTTAAAGTAACTGTAGAGACTGAATATCAATCATTTTATTCAAGTCCTCTCCAGGATCACTTTGTATTTTCTTACAAAATTACCATAGAAAATCAAAGCGAGCATACGCTTCAGCTTTTACGTAGATTTTGGCATATTGTTGATTCAGATGCCACGATTCGGGAAGTTGAAGGCGAAGGGGTTGTCGGTGTTCAGCCTACTTTAGAGCCAGGTGACCAACATACCTATGTGTCAGGTTGTAATTTATCAACCGAAATTGGTAAAATGGGTGGTTATTATACCATGCAACGTATCTCCAATGGCCAACTTGTTCGGGTGGGTATTCCTGATTTTACACTGATTGTTCCGTATCGATTAAATTAAGCAATGGGTAATTTGACTCGTGTACGAGCCTACCTGCAGTATTGGTTTCAGGCAAAAAATGCCCATGGTATTCATTCCCCTTTTGTTTTTGATTTTTATCAACACGTTTGGAAATCCACTGTCCCTCCGGTGCTTGATCCGGAGATAGAACGCCTGCGTCGGGAGTTGATACAAGATCATTCCACGCTTTCTGTAACGGATTTGGGGGCTGGTTCGAATCGCACCCCGGGGCGTTTAAGAAAGGTATCCGATATTGCCCGTTTTTCCTCCAAGTCACCCTTTTGGGTACAACGGATTCTCCGGATTCTTCAACATTATTCGTACACTCGAGTTTTGGACTTAGGATCTTCTCTGGGTCTAACCACCAGTTATTTGGCCAGACATGCCCAGGTTGTCTCGGTTGAGGGGTGCCCAAATATTGGCAAAAAAGCCCTTGCCAATTGGAAGCGCCTTGGCCTGGAGGTCGACTTTGTTGAAGGTAACCTAGACAATGTTCTGCCAGCCCTGTTAAACTCGATGCTTCCTTTCGATTTGATACTTCTGGATGCCAATCACCGGTATGAACCAACGATACGGTATGTACAGGATTTGTTGAATCATTTGCCCCCTCACGGTTGCTTGATACTGGATGATATTCATTGGTCCAGGGAAATGGATCAGGCTTGGTCTGAAATCATTCAAGATCCAAGGGTTTCGGTTAGTATCGATGTATTTGAGATGGGAATTCTCTTCAAACGTCCCCAACAAACCAAGCAGCACTTTATTCTTCGTTAACTTTTCCCAGGAACTCACTAGGTGTGCGGCCGGTATACTCCCGAAATACTTTATAGAAAGTGGATCTATTTTTAAATCCCGCCATATGTGCAATGGTTTCAATTTTTAGATGACGGTGGGTATCATCCTCTAGTAAAACTTGGGCATAAAGAACCCGTTGTTGATTTCGGAACTCCGAAAAGGTCGTGGCAAAATCCTCTTTTAAGCATTGCTGAATTTTATATACGGGTTGGTGAAGACATTCGGCCATTCGTTGAAGTGAAAAATCTTCCTCTCGATACGGCTGTTCCTGGTCAAACCATTCGATAATCAGATCTTTTAACCCCGGATGGCTCGGAGTGGTTTTATTCGGTTTGGGGATTTTTTTAGCTGCTTGGTCTTGAAAAATGAAAAGACCTAATAAAGCCAAGGTGGTCAAGGCTAGCCCATACCAATGCGTGTATTTTACCAGATTTGCTTTGAAAATATCCACTTGAAAAGTAAATATGAAATTAAAATAGGCAAATGCCAGCATTTGAATGGTGAACAATCCGAGCAGGAACTGCACCCACCGCCGTTGATTTCCCTGAAGAAGATGTTGTTTTTTTCGATACCAATGAATGATCAGACCGACATAAGTTAAATTCATGTAAGTTCGGATCAATAAATAAACAGATGGAGCCCACAACCAGTTGGTCTCCATTTCTCCAAAATAGGCTGGATCGGCTAATAATTTAGCTATCTCACTTTCTTTCTCCGACCAAGGTTTGAAAATCCAAGGTAGAATTCCCACTAGCTGAAGAAAAGGAATGATCCCATGCAATCCGTCGATCCGTTTCCAGCCTCTTTCTGGGTCAAGTTGCTGAAAGTATAAAAAGAGACTTGGGGAGATTAATAAATAAAGGGGTGAAAAATGAATCAATAAGAGCGTGGCAGGTTGAACACTTGGACTCCCAAACTGGAAGTGAAGGGTGAGAGTAAACAAGCTTGTCCAACACAAATACGACATCAACAAAAGTACAATTGGCTTTCGTGCTGCCGAACCAAGGTAGAGTAATAAAGAAAAAAGAAAAATTAAAATAGCTGAATACAGCAGCATATTGGGTTTTTGGGTAGTTTATTGTCCGAAATTTCGAAATTAAGACAATATGCATAAACATCCTGAGAAATTTGTTGGTTATTTTCGTAAAAATATTTTTATAACCTACCTAAAAAACTCCTTCTTACTCAATGAAAAACATGTCGACCACTCATCATGCTGCCCATGACCGTCTCAAACGTTGGTCTTTCGGGTTTCTTTGGTTTTTATTTTTGACGGGTACGATCTACTTGACATTTCTGATTGTACCGACTTACTGAAGGCCAAGAGAGCGAAAACACGTTAGTGGGTTATATAGTTTGTCCCAGTCTCTGCTATGGAGACTACCTTATGAAAAAAGGCCGCTCCTTTACTCAAAGGGCGGCCTTCCTTTTATGGGAGATCCGGGTTACTCCACGGTTACCGATTTAGCTAAATTGCGGGGTTGATCTACGTTGCGCCCGCGGAGTACTGCGATATAATAGGATAAAAGTTGAAGTGGAATGACACTCAGAAGGGGTATGAGGATTTCGTGCGTATTGGGGACTTCGATGGTGAAATCGACCATTTTTTTCACCTCTTGATCACCTTCCGAAACAATAGCAATCACGCGTCCTTTTCGAGCTTTTACCTCCTGAATATTCGAGACTACCTTTTCGTAGGAACTGTCTCGAGTGGCAATGAAAACCACGGGCATGTCTTCGTCAATGAGGGCAATGGGACCGTGTTTCATCTCAGCTGCTGGATATCCCTCGGCATGGATGTACGAAATCTCTTTTAACTTCAATGCACCTTCTAATGCGACGGGGAAATTTAATCCCCGGCCAAGGAAAATGAAATTGGAAGCGAAGGTGAAGAGCTTAGAGATATCTTTAATTTGATCCGCTTGTCCCAAAATTTTCTCTACTTTGGTCGGGATTGTCTCCAATTCAATCAACAACCGACGGTACAAATCTTCCCCAATCGTTCCTTTTTTATGGGCCGTGGCAATGGCCATTAGGGTTAACACAGTAACTTGAGCAGTGAAGGCTTTGGTGGAGGCCACCCCAATTTCGGGTCCTGCGTGCGTATAAACACCGGCATCTGTGAGCCGTGCAATAGACGAGCCAACTACGTTGCAAACGCCAAGGATAATGGCACCCCGACTTTTGGCGAGTTCAAGTGCGGCCAGTGTATCGGCAGTTTCTCCAGACTGAGAAATGGCAATAACAATATCACCTTCTTTGATGATGGGATTTCGGTACCGGAACTCGGATGCGTACTCCACTTCGACGTTGATACGTGCCAATTCCTCAAACAAATATTCTCCCACCAAACCTGCATGCCAGGAGGTTCCACATGCCACAAAAACAATTCGTTTGGCCTTCGCTAATTTACCCAAATGATCGCGTAAACCACCCAGTTGAATCAAGGCATCCTCTGACTGAATTCGACCCCGCATACAGTCCGCGATCGATTTGGGCTGTTCAAAAATTTCTTTTAGCATGAAGTGGTCGAATCCCCCCTTCTCGATAGCTTCAAGCTCAAGTTCAACGGTATGGATCAAGGCACTCTTTTCTTCGTTTTCCAAATTGCGAATGGTTAATTCACCTTCTCTTGCCACTGCAATTTCGAAGTCATCCAAATAAATTACTTCTTTTGTGTATTCGATAATAGGAGTAGCATCCGAAGCAAAAAAATACTCACCTTCCCCAACACCAATCACCAAGGGGCTGCCTTTTCGGGCCGCAATCAATTGATCGGGTTGTTGTTTATCAAGAATAACAATTGCGTAGGCACCCACAACTTCTTGAAGTGCCAACCGAACGGCCTCCTCTGTAGAACATTGAGTGGTATTTTGTATATCCTCAATAAAATTGACCAATACTTCGGTATCGGTTTGACTTTTGAATTGATACCCTTTGTTTAACAAAACCTGCTTGATTGCAGCGTAGTTTTCGATAATCCCATTATGAATAAGTGCAAGGCGTCCTCCTTGTGCCACATGGGGGTGGGCATTTACATCATTGGGTTCCCCATGCGTGGCCCAACGAGTATGACCAATACCAATACTTGATTGGGTGTTTTTTCCGTCAATTTCGGCCTCTAGTGCTGAAACCTTGCCTTTTTTCTTGAATACTTGGATTTGATCCGCCAACCAAATCGCTAAACCTGCACTGTCATACCCACGATACTCCAATCGCTTTAATCCTTTGATTATTAAAGGGGCGGCTTGACGATGACCCACATAGGCTACAATTCCACACATATTGTTTATATTTGAAAAGTACAAAAATCTTTAGGCTATTCTTTTTCCTATTTTGACTATATTATTTAAAAAATTTAAAATATATAGCTGATTATGACCCTCAAAAGTAATGAGTTAATCTAAATTAGCAAAATTATGTGATGCCTACTTTCTTTTAAAATTCCAATTTTAATTTGGACATGTATAGACAAAAAAAGCGCCTATTGGCGCTTTTTTTACTGCGTGACAGTGTAGTACATTCGTAGTTGTGCTTGCCTTACAGCGGCCCTTCGAGCACCGCTATGGTTAATGACTGCCGACGTGGTCGTGGAACCTGTCAAGCCCCCGGGTACCACACCCAACCGAACGCGGGTTTTTCCTTCGGTAATGAGTCGTTGAAGGTAGGGCGTTAGGTTTACTGAATAGCTCTTGGTTGTATTCAATAAAACGGCCCCGAAACCGATGGTTGGATTGAATGCATTGATCGGAACTAGAATCGGCGTAAAATTACTGGTTTTAGCTATTTGATAGGAGTCATCCAGTTCAGCCAATACGATAACAGAGGGTGCAACCAACCGGGGAGCTAAAATGGTCGAGTCAAGCGAAATAATCAGGTCGGCACGGTTAATAGCGGCTTCTCTTCGGCGTAAAATCGATTGAATGGATGGAATTTCTAAGACAGCACTGATACCCGTTCCTGATTGAAAAAAAGCACGATTTTGCGTCAATCTTGCCGGAATGGGAGGGTTTCCTACTCCTAAGTTTTGTAAACCTGTACCTGAGCGATTGGTCTGGTACCGGGTGAAACGTCCTCCTGTGAAGGGAAACGTGAAGGCACGAGCGGTGGTTTCTCCAGCAAGTCGGTAAAATACACGAAGATTACTCGAGGTAGCATCTGAGCCAACCCGAAACGAATAAATGCCTTTAGGCTGCCCTACCGTCCTGACCACAAATCCCGGAACAGCTTGGATAAACTGAGAAACATCGGTCGAAGCGGTTTGCCCGAGTGTCGCTCGCAACTGGGTTAAAATGGATTCTGGTAATTTCCGAATCAAAGAAAACGAAGTATCTCCTTTGGCGTTTGCCACCAAAGAACGATTGATCTCGAAATTAGCTAGACGAGAACCGCGTGTTGGAATGACATCATGGCGTGTGTATCGCCGACTTTGGGAAACAGGTTCATTCAACTGAAATACTTCCACTTGAACCCGGTCCAATGAATCTCCTTGGAAATAGCCATTGTAGTTCAAAACCAAAAAAGCTGAATCAATGGTGGCCGTGGCCGGTAAATCAAACGGAATCAGCGTATTGGCTTGAATTTGCGATTGTTGAAAGTAAGGCTGTACGTACATGTCGGCTTGTACATAACCTAGAAGTGGATCCTGATACCCTCCCAAAAATACCTCAGAGGTTCCTGATGTAACCACTGAGTCCAGCTGTGTGGAACTTAATTGGATCGACAAGGTATCGGTAAAAAAAGTAGTTAAATTTCCACCCAAACCAAGGTCAAACCGAATGTCTTGTGGGTCTTCACAACCGAAAGAGAACCAAGAGACCAGGAAAATAGCCAAGACCTGTCTCCAGTAAGTCAATTTTTGCATAAAGTACGCTTATACGGCGAGTTCGTTGTATAGATTAAAAAAGGTATCGGCAAAGTTCTCATCCTCAATGAAGGCATCGATTCGACGGCTTGATTGAGCATCCAAAAGACTGGTGAGTTCGGTTGTGGCTTGGTCATTGGCATTGATCACCACATCCGAATATTCACAGGCAATTTTGATGAAACCCATGAAATCAGCCGTTTCCAGGCTTGACAGCATGTTATCCTCAATATCCATCATTTTGGCCTTTGGAACAATGTCTTTTGAAAACGTTTGGTCAAATACATTGTTGTACAGGGTAAAGACGGTTTTTGTATCTTTGAAAATAGGATCGTTCTTGTAGGTCGTTTTGAGATATAACGGAATCAAGGCGGTCATCCAGTCGGTGCAATGCACGATGTCAGGCGCCCAGCCGAGCTTCCGAACAGTTTCCAAAGCTCCTTTGCAGAAAAAGATCGCACGTTCGTCGTTGTCTTCATGAAAAGCGCCTTTCTTGTCGGTGAATACCGACTTTCTTTGAAAATAGTCCTCATTGTCTAGGAAATACACCTGCAACCTAGCTGCTGGAATTGAAGCTACCTTGATAATCAAAGGCTTTTCATCTTCTCCCACCGTGATGTTAATTCCTGATAACCGAACGACCTCATGAAGTCGATTTTTTCGTTCGTTGATCACGCCAAAACGAGGAATTAAAATACGAATTTCCATCCCTCTTTCTTGCATTTCCTGTGGAAGTTTCCTGAGAAACGTGGCAATGTTGGAAACTTCTAAAAACGGATCAATCTCGTTGGCCACATACAGGATTCGTAATCGACGCATACTAAAATTAAGAGAGGTTTGATGAGCAAATGCGAATCATTTGCTTGAAAAAAATAATTCGCAAAGATAATAAAAAAAAATCGATTAAATCCCAAGCTTCCTTGCCTACATCTTATTATTCCCCCCAACTGATTCGGCCTTCTTGGTTCTTTACCATGGCTGGATACCCTTTTTTTTCAAGTACCCATTGCCAAGCTTCCCACAGGTTTTCTGTCCCAGAAATCCACCGATTAAAATAGTCTATTGTGGCTTCTTCTCCTACATAGTGTTCTACGATGGTCTGGTAGTCTAGGTAGGTGTATCCTATTTCTGTCGTACCGAATTGCTTCCAAAGGTCTTGCATGACTGTATCCAGTGAGGCGGTCCCCTGGCTTTTTTCAAGAATCAGTTGATCCAGTAGCATGGCGACCAAGGCTCCTTTGTGGTACACCGAGACTTTTCGATGGGGGACCCCCTTTTTGTATCCATCCACCCATAAGTCGAGGGAGGAGTCCAAGAGCGAAATTTCGGCGGGCTCCGCTGTTTCAAAATGCCGACGGCAGATAGTCTCGAGCTCTTGACGATACTCCTTCTCGGAAAATACGCCCGATCTTCGGAGCATTTCATCTCCATAATAGGTTGTAACTCCCTCAGCAATGAAACAGGTATTAAAATAGTTCTCTTGGCTGTAGTCGTACGGACGAAGTTCTTTGGGTCTTATTTTGCAGACATTCCAGGTATGGAAAAGCTCATGCGAGGCCAGTCCCAGTACATCACGTCGGAACTCTTCAGGGTCTTGATCAGGAGGCCCCAAGACCATCATCGTGCTATTTCGGTGTTCTACACCATGGTAAAAGGGAAAGTCCACTACCCAAAGCAGAAAGTGATACTGTGACTCTGGAAATGTCCCGAAAAGTTCAACTTGGTGTTCGGTGAAGGCTTTGAATTCGGGGATGAGTCGGTCCCAATTTGGGGTATAATTTCCCTCCACCCAAAGGGTGAATGGGATATCCTGAACCAGGTAGGTTTGGTGTTGAAGGGTGGGAGATAGCAGAAGAGGTGAATCCACCCAGTGATCATAATCCTGGGCTTCAAGCACCCACCCGTCCTCCATTTTCTTGGCGGGTAACCCACCCGCATACTGGCAATGAGAAGTACCGGGAAAAAATACCATGATGGGTTCGGAGCGTCTTTCGGGGATGTAGGGCGTACAATTGATGGGGTTGAGATACCAAAAATCGGGACCAATAAAACTGCTCCCTGCATTGATTTCCCGTGCGTAATACCGGTAACGAATGATGACAGGGCCTGGCTGAAGGTTGGAAATGAACCAACGGTCCTTACTGATTTTTGTTAAGTTGCCTGGGGTGTCCTCCAACCAAACTTTTCCGACTTGTTGACTAAAATTCTGGAGCTCGTATCGGCCTGGTCTCCATGCGGGCCACTGAATTTCAAAGGATGTGGCATGATTTATCGGAATCTCCCAACGAACCTCAATCCAAGACGACATCGGATCGTTCGAAAAAAATGTAAAGTGCATGTGATGTGGGTTTTGCATTTTCAGAAAATATAAGTATTTTTGCAATCCCTTTTGGAATTTGGCACTAAAATAATCAATACAAATGAAACGTACATTCCAACCATCGAATAGAAAGCGCCGTAACAAGCATGGTTTCCGGGAGCGTTCAGCTACTCCGGGCGGTCGCCGTGTCCTCAAAGCGCGTCGTGCAAGAGGTAGATGGAAATTGACCGTATCCGACGAGAAGACTCATAAATAAGACTTGTCTATACGAAAGTTTACAAAGCCACCTTTTTCGGTGGCTTTTCTTTTAGGTTTATGCGGGAAACATTACTCAAATCGGAGCGGCTTTCCTCAAAAAAAGCCATTGAGCGTCTGTTTGATCGAAAACGAACAGATGGTGGAACGTTATTGGCTTATCCCTGCCAAGTGATATTCATGCCCAACCAAGAAACCAATTCTCGGGTGCTATTTACCGTCTCCAAAAAAAAATTTAAAAAAGCTGTAGACCGTAATCGGATTAAACGACTTCTTCGCGAGGCCTATCGAAAACAAAAGGCCTTGACCCCTCTTCCGCAATCACTTGATCTCGGATTTATTCTAGTGGCAAAAGAGATGATTACCTTTGAAGAATGCCAAAAAGGCATGAAGAAAGCCTTCACCAAATTACTAGAGGCGACGAATGAAGGCGCCCAAAGCTGATCCAGCCAACGTACTAAACCATCCCGTGTAGGTGGCAAATGTAGTTTCTTGAGGAACCGTTTGATACCAACCAAACGCTTCATAGGCTACATGCCCAAGCCACAAAACTCCCATTTGAAAAAAAGCCAACCAAAACCCTTTTTGGGGCTCTATCATCCCTCCAGCCAAACTGGTGGCAACCAAGAGAAATTGAGATAAATACAAGGAAGGGGACAAGTGGATGTTGATTACCTGCAAGCATGCGACGAGAAACACGATTCCGAATTTCGTGCCCATTGGTTGACGACTCAGTGCCTTTCCCCAAGATTCAATTGACATAGTGGATGTGAGAATATTCAATCAAAGGTCGGTTTTTTTTAGAATTTCTCCTACTTTTAGAAACGCTGTCTGTACTTTGCTCGTTATTCGATCACCCGACCTTTGTTTCCTATGATCAAAAAAATTGGCTTATTCGTTGTTGGCACATGCATTATTTTGCTAGGTGTTGGTTTCCGTGCAGACGATCGATACTTCGAAATGGCACGAAACCTCGATATTTTTGCCTCTCTCTACAAAGAAGTGAATACATTGTATGTAGAAGATCTCAATCCCAACCGGTTGATTCGGAAAGGAATAGAGGCCATGTTGGCTGAATTGGACCCCTACACGAACTTTTATCCTGAGGATGATATTGAGGAAGTTCGGACCATGGCCACAGGAAAATACAATGGTATTGGTGCTTCGGTCATGGACTATCAAAAAAAATACTTTATTTCCCAAGTTTTTGAAGGGTCACCCGCTGACCTCGCGGGGATCAAAGTGGGCGATGAAGTCTTGGCTATTGGGCCTGTTTCGTTGGCCAACCGAAGTGAAATGGAGGTCAATCGGCTTGTCCGAGGTCAGTCGGGTTCCCGCGTGAAATTAACTATCCAACGGTATGGGCAAGCCAAGCCTATTCAAATTGAGGTAACCCGGGGTGTGGTCAAAACGCCTAATGTACCTCATTTTGGCATGGTTACGGCAGACGTGGGGTATATTCAATTGACTGATTTTTCCGCCACCGCAGCCCGAGAGATTCAAGACGCCTATGAGCAGTTGGCTGCGCAAGGAATGAAAAAATTGATCTTGGACCTCCGAGGGAACCCAGGTGGTTTGTTAAATATGGCCATAGATATTTGTAATTTTTTCTTGCCGAAGGGCCAGGTAATTGTCGAAACAAAAGGTCGTTTGGATGAATGGAACAAGGTTTATAAAGCTGTCAATGATCCTTTGAACTTGGACATTCCTTTGGCCGTATTGATCAACGGACGTAGTGCTTCGGCTTCGGAGATCGTCAGTGGAACTTTGCAAGATTATGATCGGGCCGTGATCATCGGCCAACAATCCTTTGGGAAAGGGCTAGTTCAAACCACCCGAGATTTGTCGTTTAATACGAAGCTGAAGGTCACTACCGCCAAATACTATACGCCTTCCGGGCGGTGTATTCAAGCGATTAACTACGGGCAGCGTTCAGAAACAGGTGAAGTCACCAAAGTTCCTGATTCGCTTCGTGTGGCATTCAAGACCCAAAAAGGGCGGACAGTTTACGATGGGGGAGGTGTCACGCCGGATGTGGTTACCCCAGCTCCAGTTCAGCCGTTGGTTCTACAGGAATTAATACGGCAAAAGAAGGTTTTTGACTATGCCACCCATTATTTTTACCGCCATCCAAAAGAGATACCGGGTAGCCAATTTGTCCCACCTTACGAGGATTTTGTCCAATGGCTTGTCATGCAATCGTTCACCTACCAGTCGGCCGCTGAAAAGCAATTGTACAAGTGGGCTGAATTGTCTGGAAAAGAGGGAGTGGCGTATCAGGAGGAACTTAAATCGCTAGAGAAAAAATTCGCCCAAACCAAACAAAATGATTTGCAAAAACACAAAGAGGTGATCTTGACGGAATTGACCAGAGAAATACTGGGCCGGTACCACTACCAAAAAGCAGCGAAGTTTCTGGCCTTCGAAAAAGATCCAGAGGTGATGGAGGCAGTTCGAGTGCTTTCCGATGTATCTTTGTACCGAAAAATACTTCCATAAGTCGTGTCAGTTGAATCCCCGCGCTATTTCCTTGCTCTAGATGCCACCACACGTGGTTGTTCGGTGACGTTGATGCAAGAAAATCAGGTATTGATTTCCTTGTCGATGCAACAAGAACGGACCTCTTCCGCCAAGCTAACTCTTTTAATTGATCAAGCCGTTCGATTAGCCGATCTCACGCTTTCTGATCTTTCCGGCGTGATTGTGGGCAAAGGGCCGGGATCGTACACGGGATTGCGGATTGCGGTATCCACGGCCAAAGGTCTATGTTTTGGGTTGGACATCCCCCTGTATGCTGTCGATAGCCTAACCGCCATGGCACACGGGGCTCGAAAAAGCATGCCATCGAGCTTTACAAAACCTATATTATTAGCCCCCATGATCGATGCACGGCGGATGGAGGTATACACTGCGCTGTACGATGCTGCCACTGGAGATCGTGTCAGTGATTTTGAAGCGTTGATCTTGGACGAAACTACTTGGCAGTCTTGGGAGCATACCCATGATATTTGGTATTTTGGAGATGGGGCTGCCAAAGTTCAAACCTTGTGGGAGCATCGGTCCCATGTAAAATACCTGAAGGAACCCCTTGCGCCACATGCTGCGCTATATGCTGAATTGGGGTATCAAAAAATTGAAATGTCAGCCTCTGAACATTTGGTTCAGTTTGAGCCCTATTATCTAAAAGAATTTTTTACCCCGTTGCCTAAAAAGAAAGTGACCACCCGATAAGGTGGTCACTTGGTACATGGCTTGGTTAATCTTCGAAATCTTCCTCCACTTCGGCGGGTGCCGTTACACTAGGTCGATCGTGCGAAACTTCTTGTTGCTTTTCTTTAAAACGTTTGACTTGACGACTTAAAACATCCATGGCAAGATCTGTCGCTTCTTCGAATGTGGACCCTTTCTCGCTGACGAATAAAGTGGTCCCCGGTACATTCAACTTGATCTCGATTTGTTTGATGTGTGTGTTTGCCTTGTCACCTTTATCGAGGCGTAAAAAGACTTCACCACTGATGATTCGGTCGTAAAACGTCTCCAATTTGTTGAGTTTCTTTTGAATGAATTCAACTAATCCATTGTCCACAGTAAAGTGGACGGCATTCACATGAACTTTCATAACGCACACATTTATAGGTGATACAAAAATCAGGAGAGGATTGTAAAATATACGAACCTTCCATGTTTCAATGTACCGATTTCAGGAATACCAGTCAAGTAAATTCGTATAATTTACAAGTTGGGATTGTAGTCTTTGAATGTACGTTTGATGTTCTCGTCGCTAGATTTCGTTTTGGCTTCCCAGGTAGAATCCAATTCCAATGCCACGAGCCCTTTGAGGTTGAGTGCATTCATAAAGTCATCCACTTTTCGAAGAAAATCGCCTTGTCGGCGGGTGGATTTAAGGGAGTAATCGCGGGCGAAAATATCCCCTTTGGTTTGCAACTCATTTTTCTTTTCAATGACGTAATTTAATCGATCCACCAAGTCTTTCATCGAACGACCGATGACCTCGGTGGCTTCCAGCGTACCAATGGTGAGCACAGTAGTGCCCCCAATGGTGGAAATGGCTCGTTGGGTCGTTGGGTCATTCTTGACAATGATCGAAGATAAGCTCGTGGTGGCTCCCAACGAGGCATTGACAACGGACCTATTTTTCTTTCCTTTCTTGGCCCGATTATAAGCCCGTTTTAATTCATTTTCTTTCTCCTTAAGTTGCTCCATCAACTCCCAACCTCGAACCAAGGTCGCGCGGTATAGATTGAAGAGCTTCGCATCGGTCTCCACTTCGTTGATGGTGTTAACTACATTGACCCGTAGCCGAAGTTCGGTTCTGTTTTGGGTTTTGTCGAGTACAAAAAAGGTGAGCACAAAGGAGAGGGAATCTTTTGGATCCTTGACGAATTCGTAGCCGGGTTGCCAAACAAATTCGTATTGATTGGAGGTATTTTTTACCAGCGCCGACTTCGGAATATCCACACCGGGACTCAAGAAATCGAAGGTTGCCACATCATCATCTCCGTTGGGGTCAGAGAGGTAAAATCGCAAGTTTAAGGTCTCATTCTCTCGAATCTTATAGTATTCGTTTTTCGGAACTAGAGTAATGCTAGGAGGTAGGTCCATTTGGGTGGCCACGAGCCGAATTCTTCCCTTGGTTTGGGTTTTGGCGGGCTGGTCGATGGCATAAAACGTGACGTAAACAGCTTCTTTTTTTAATTTATTGAACTGGGTAACCGAGGGTGCCCACGTAATTTCCCCTTGGGACGAGATCTTCATTCCCTCGGGGAGATCTTCCAATAAGGGTACCAACACGATGGGGTCATTGTCGGGATCAAAGACAATGGTGGGATCGATGCTGTACTTATTGGTGGTATTGTATTGCACATAAAATGGTTGCATTTCCCCAATTTCAGGGGGACGATTGGCGTGGGCTACCTTGAACTCCAAGTTTTTCAGGATGGCATCGAGCGAGTCAAAGGAGACCTGAACTTGAATTTGAAAGATTTTACTTCCCTCCAGCCGATCCACGGCCGAAAAAGCAGGTGTCCAGGTAAACATACCCGTGGTGTCGATATTCATTCCAATTTGTTTACCTTGGATGATCTCGAATCGTGGAGGTTTTTGGCCAGTATATCCCATTACCTGAAGGGGAAAACCAAAAGGTTGGCCTTCTTTCAAGGTGTTCAGTACGTCTTGTTCGGGAGCTAGTATCTTGATTTGTTGCCCCCAAGTTGAAAACTGAACAAATAAAAAAAACAAGAAAAAGATGTTATGCTTCATGATCGGCGGATCTGGGCTCTGGCAGCACGACACATGGGAAACCGAATAGGCATCGGTCCTTGATCATCGAGACAACCTCGTTGGGGACATGCTGTTCCCAACCGGACTCCCCGCGTTTGATCAAATCCAACATGTTGTCGGTTTGCACGTTTAGGTTATTTTTATTGTAATGATAGATGTCTTCAATTTTATTGTTGGCCGTCAAGAATCGGAACAAATCAATCAAATGCAAAGGAGGTGTAAACTTCATGCAGTTGAGGATGGTTTGATTTCGAAGCGTCGGGTACACAAACAATTTAACCTTTCGGCTGAATAATGTGGCAAAGGATTCCAGGATTCCTCCAGGAAGATCGACATAATGCTCATTTTCAAAGATATACTCTAAATTCGGATACCCGATGATCAATCCGATTTTCAACTTTGTGATTTTCGATAAGTAGGCAACCAGTTTATAGTACTCATGAAAATTGGTGATCATCACCGTTTGCCCTAGCGAACAAAGAATGTCCACCCGATCCAAAAAGTCTTTCTCATCGATGACTTCTCCCTGGCCTTCTTCTTTTAGCGACTGCAGGGTTAGTTCAGATACGACAATTACGCGATTCTTATCCACATCGGGTTCTTGCAAGAACTGCCGAACCCCATTCTCCAACATGTCCAAATGCACATTGATGACAGGCCGGAAGCGTCCGCGGAGCACCACAATATGTCGTTTGTAGAGGGTGTCAGAAGGTTGTTGATTTTGTCCGTCCGGCCCAAACAACGCCACATTCGAAAATCCATATTTGACCAAATGCAAACTCATCAAGCGGCCATCAACCTTCTCGAATGCAGGTCCTTCGAAGCGAATCATATCGATTTGAATACGATCTTTCGATAGATTATCCATCAGCGACTTAAGGAGCGTCTCGGGATCTTGGTAATAATAGAAACAACCATAGATTAGATTTACCCCCACAATTCCTAGCGCTTGTTGCTGCAACAGGTTATCGTTATCCAGCATCGCTATATGGATCACCACATCATGAAAAGGGCCCTGAGGTGCTAACTGAAAGCGTACGCCCACCCATCCATGGGCCTCGTTGTTTTTATGGTAATTTAAAGCGACTACCGTGTTGGCAAACGAAAAAAATTGGGTCGTGTGGCCGCGTTTTTCATCCAACCGTTCGATCAACAAGTTGTATTCATGGTCCAACATACTCATCAACCGTTCCTCGCAAACATACCGACCGCTTTCAACCGTACCGTAAATGGCATCAGAAAAAGTCATATCGTATGCCGAGATGGTTTTGGCTACTGTACCCGAGGCTCCTCCCGCTTTAAAAAACTGGGTGGCAACGTCTTGTCCCGCGCCGATTTCGGCAAATGACCCATACAGGTTCTTGTCCAAATTGATCCGCAGGGCCTTTTGTTTAGTGGTCAGGTTCGTATCGTGGATGATCTTTTGCTTGCTCATGCCAATGAAGTTTGTCGATTCAGGGGGGTGTTCGACAAATTTACAAAATTTTGCACTTTTTAAAGGGAATAACGCGGGAAATTACCTTCGGATTGTCTTTTCCTTAGGAGAATTCCAAAATGTAAGGTCTGCCATCACCCAGGGTGCTTGCGTAGAGGGAACTCGATTATTTAACCAGGTTTGAAAACCATCCAATAGAAGGCGATCGCCGGAAAGTCCACCCCCTGTCCGGGCCCAGTCCGACGCATTACAAGCTTGCTCATAATGGCCAGGAAGAGGTATTGCATACACAGGTTTGCCTAAAAAATGGGCTTCGGCAATGGATTCAAAACCGGCCGTAGTGATTAATGCCTCACATCCTACGAGTTTTTCTAAGAAATGTTTTCCTGAAATGGGATGCCATTGAAGTTGCTTTGGCAAGGGGGCTGCCGGCGGTAACGCTCCAAACAGGTGGATAGGTTGTGATGGATTTTTTCGACTCCACGCGATAAGTTCTTGTACATAAGCTGGTTGTGTAAAATAGGCTAGCCAGTACCTACCCGTTGTCGGATGGGAAAGTCGAATGATTTGCCTTAGCAAAGGCGGAACAATTTTCAAGCGAGGGACGGTCGTGGTGAGTGGTGTAAAGCTAAGTCCCCACAGTTCATCGGCTCGATAGGCCGTCAGACGGGTAAACGCTTGAACTACCCATTTTTCAAACGTTCGCCGAGGAGGGAAAGGGAATTTTGGATCGAGGAGAAGGTATTGGTGTGCAATGGCCGTGGTGAAAACTTTAGGACGAAACAGACCTGCATATATTCCCCACAGGGGTTCATAGAAGTTGATGACCCACGTCGGCTTTTGGGAAAGGAAAATCCGGTGGAGTTGATCCAAACTTCGCACTAGTTTAGGCGCCCCAAGGAGGGTTTGGAGGAAGGTTTTTGATAAAGAGAGCCGATGCGATTGGGTGTAACCAAGTCCTGGACTTGCAATTGGAAAAATCGGAAATGTAGCTTGTTCTGCCAATAAAGAAGGGAGGGTGTTTCCATCAGGTGTTGAAACGACGGCTCCTACAATCTCGTAACCCTTTTGGCGGGCTAATTCGGTAAAAGCGAGCGCTTGGGTCTGATGTCCACGTCCCTCACCTTGTAGGACAAGTAAAATCCGCTTCATGGAGGTTTGCAATTAAAGTGAAGCTGCCCATCTTTTGGTTGGAGTTGGCAGGTGGTTTGGTGGCTGCGGATTCGAAGGAAGGGCGGGTTCACCTGTTGCGCCCTCCATGTGAAAATACACAAGATCCCAGTTCCCTTCGTGGTCTTCGGTTAAGGCAGATAGCGTTTCAACCCAATCGCCTGAATTGAGGTAGTGAATGTTGCCGATCATCCGATTGGCAGGCTGGTGAATATGGCCGCATATAATGCCATCACAGCCTCTTGCTCGTGCAAGTTCTGCGAGGTTTTCCTCGAAATCGGATACATAATTGACGGCCACCTTGACCTTCTGTTTGATGGTTTGAGAAAGAGAATAATACGGCAAACCCCGCCATGTGCGGTATTGATTGTATTTTTTATTCAACCAAAGTAGAAACGTATATCCTAAATCGCCGGCATGGGCCAACCACCGCATGTTGGTGGTGATGGAATCAAAAATATCCCCATGTGTGACAAAGTATTTTTTTCCTTTGGAATGTAGGATGTAATTGGGCCGAATTTGAAAGTTTTTTCCGATCACCAAGGGCATAACTTGATCTAGGAAGTCGTCGTGGTTTCCTCGAATGTAAATCACTTTGGTGTCTTGTTTATCCATCATCTTCAGGATGGTTCGAAAAAACGCCGTGTGCTTTTTTTGCCAAGAACCATATTTCTGCAGAGACCACCCATCAATGATATCGCCATTCAGGATGAGGCGGTCACAGGAATGTTGCTTGAGGAAGGCTGTTACCTCTTTGGCTTTGGAACCGGAGCTACCCAAATGAAGGTCAGAGAGAACGATGGTCCGAAAATGCGTTTGATTTTTCAAGGGATGTCAGCTTGGTAAACGTGAAACAAAGGTGCTGATCCAATGTAAATTATTCATGAACAGAGTTTTACCAAATTGTCACTTTGGAAGATAAAGGAGGTTTTTAAATTAGGGCGGAAAGCGAGATCGCACTGATTATTTCGAAATTTCCGAGTAATTTTACGGATTCATTATTTCGGTAAATAGTATGCAGTACCCTGCGGAGTCCAGAATCATGCTGGCGGTTGATTGTTGTATTTTTGGTTTTGATGGAGAGAATTTGAAGATTCTGTTGATCAAACGAAACTTTGAGCCAGAGCAGGGGAAATGGTCGTTGATGGGTGGGTTCTTGCGTGCCGATGAAGATTTAGACGCCGGTGCGCAGCGGATTTTGGGTGAATTGACAGGACTAAAAAATGTGTATATGGAACAGCTCTACACCTTTGGTAACGTCAAGCGAGATCCGGTGGAGCGAACGGTTTCCATTTGTTTTTTTGCCTTGATCAATATCCATGACCACGACCAAGAGTTAGCCAAATCGCAAAATGGGTATTGGTTTACGTTAGCGAAAGTTCCGCCCTTGATTTTTGACCACAAGGAAATTGTAGACAAAGCGTTGGCGCAAATTCGGTACAAGGCGGCGCTTCATCCGATTGGTTTTGAGTTACTTCCCGAGCGATTTACGATTCCACAACTTCAAAACCTATACGAGGCCATTTATGGTTTTACGTTAGATCGGCGGAACTTCCGGCGTAAAATTCTATCAACCAACCTCTTGATTGACACCGGGGAGAAAAACGAGAATTCCTCCACCAAAAAGGCGGTCATGTACAAGCTTGACCAAGAAAAATATGAAAAGCAGTTCAATGCCTTTCATTATTTTATGAGTATGAAGTAATTCGATGATCATCAAGGACTTGCTGTAAATCGAAGTCTAGGTCGTATAGCTAAAAAAATGGCTTTTAAACCAGCTTTTGATGAAGGTCCTTCAGCCCTCGCTGGCTTGTGGGGCGGTGCTACTTTCCTAGCCTGGCTGGGCTAGGTTTATGGATAACGTACCGTTGGAGCGGATTTACCAAGCAGTGGAAATTTACATTGAACGGAAGCTTTGATCAACACAGGGGTCTATTGGTGTTTTGCTTGGTTGCACGCGTTTAGGTCTTATATGTTAGCAGGGGTTTTTCTTTCTCCGCTCGTCAATCTGTTGTTACAATTTAATTGAAAGATCAAGGTGTCCACCAAGTCCAAGTTCTACAATTTTTTGTAGTGTTGAAATACGCACTTCCTTTATATTGTTTTCAATTTTTGAAATGTAACCTTTATTTGTTCCACATTTTTCTGCAAGTTCTTCTTGAGTCATTCCTTTCTCAAGTCGTGCTTGCTGAATAAGAAAACCAAGTTGAAAGGCTTCATAACCTTTTTCAAACTTGTCACGTTTGGCTGTTCCTTTCTTGCCGTATTGTTCTTCAACAAATTGGTTAAGTGTCTTTAAATTATTTTTGATGCTCATATTCCTTTTTAATTTTTAATGCTTTTTCAATTTCAGATTTTGGTGTCTTTTGCGTTTTCTTTTGAAAACCGTTAGCTAAAACTATTAGTTTACCTTCGTCAAAGAAGTAGAAGATGCGAAAAATGTCACTTCCTTGCTTTATTTAGATTTCATATAGTCCATCCGTCCCGGTCATATGTTCAAAATAGTCAGTTGGGACATGTTGTCGAGTTTCAATGAATCTAAAAGTCCATAATATTTTGTCTTTTACTTTCTGCTACTGTTTTTCAAAGAAGTCGGTAAAGTAGTTTTTACACAATGTAACAGTCCTCAGTTTTATTTAACTCATACGTTGCGAGCTTCACAAAATATTGTCCGAATGGGCAACTTTATTTTTGTTTTTTGTATGTTAAAATTTGGGTTAAGTTGTCTTCAAAAATCACTGCCAACGTTTGGCGCGTAAGAGATGTAGCGGATTATAAGTGCTTTCCTTTCCGTTTAGCACAAAGTTTTTTAGAAGCATAGACTTTCGATTTACCACTTCACCCGCTGTTAGCTGTTCGACTTTTATTTTAAAATGGTAATTCATCATCTTCAGCTACTTCTGGTTCAGGTTTCGGATATTTAGTCTTGTAAAACTTAATTAAAAATTGCCCAACTGTCGCTACTGAATTCACTATAAAGTAAGCATAAATTGTATCTTCAATTAAAAAGTCATCACTTGTCTTACCGTGGAAATTGGTCTTCTCGCTTCTTAATTTTTCAATTGCCTGATTTGCAGTCAAAAGGGAATTTCCAATCGTTTTGATTTCCTTTGGATGTTCAGTGCTTGTAAAGTTAAATTCCTTAAGTATTATAGAACTGAGTTGATAAAGAGTTTCGTTTCTTTTTATTTTTGATTTTATTCTTTCATCTTTTAGTATTTCCTTTATTATGCTTTCGAGTGCAGAATTAGCAAGTCCAATTGCCGTGCTTGGGTCAGATTCTATTTGCTTGAATGCTTTAGTAAAGATATCATAAGCTGTTTTGTATTCTGATTTTATCTCATTTTTGAAAGTCGGTATTGATGGAATAAAATCAGGTGTATCAACTCCTAAATCAATTGCTACTTTTAGTAAAATATCACCTGGCATTGAATGAATTGTAGCATTCAAGTCAATATTTTTGTCGTCTTTTATTACGACACTAAAGTTTTCCCAATTATTATATTTATCGTCATATTCGTGCCATTTTTCAATGTAATATCTTACATTTTTAGATGAACCATATTCGTCCCAAACAGCTTTTTCAACCTCAGCTGCAAGTTTCATTTGATATTTTGGTGAAATTAGTTCGTTCATACTTTTCTACTTAGTCGTTTTTAAGGTGACAACTAACGGTTTGCAGCTACCCGAAGGTGGCGATTTAGAAGCGATTCACTGTCCGTCAAGTACAAACTTTGATAGAATCGGACCGCCGATGCGGCACAAAGCTTGATTTAACCACTGAACCGCCACTTTTGGGTAGGTGCTGTTATAGGGCGTTTTATTCATTCAGATATTTTTCAAAGTGAATTATGATGTCGTTAAGAATTTTGTCAAATTCAGAATCAATTATATCCAGTCCATACAGGTAAACTGATATATCTTTATTTGAATTTTTGAGCACTTCATTTCTAAGAAACTTGTCTCCATATTTTGATTTTAAAGAAACAAGAATACCATCTGAATAATCTAAATGATGTAGACTCAAATTAAATGAAATAATTGTTTCTCTATTTATGAATTTTGCAGTTATCCATTGTTGTTCTTCTTTAATTACATTTTCGGTTATAAATCCAAGGTTAGATAAATACGGATTAACTTTTCCTAATATATTTCTTTTAAACGCTTCAAATATTTCAGTTTGTGAATTAGTCATAATTATAAATTTTTTATTTCCAATCATATGACGCCACTCGAACAATAATAGAGATACTCTCGTCATTTAATTCAAAGGTGTCCATTAGTCGTTGATGCGTTATTTTACAACCTAAAACCAAATCCGAATCACTCCAGTTATTAAAGTCAATTGCAGTTTTCCAAATATTGTCAAACGCATTAATATCGTTTATTGTCAACGTCTTAGAATTTTGAATTCTTTCTATCAATTGAGAATAACAACTCACGTCCTTGTTTGATATTATGATTGTTTCAAGTTCACTCATCTATCATTGTTTGAATTTTATTCGGTTGTTCTAAATGCCCTATAACGTTTTGGCGCTTGGCGCAGTGGCGGATTTCGGATCGGACCGCCGACGCGGCACAAAACTGTCAATATACCACAAAAGTTGATGGGAGGTAGAATGTTCGATTAACCACGTCACCCGCCATTGAGCCAAACGCCTGTTATGCCTTCGCCCTTCTTTTTTTGTCATATGTTTTATTGTCATTTTGTGTCGGTTTTTGACGAGCGTTGGCTTGGCGGCTCTTTTGCAAAACTTTGGATTGTGGTTCGGCTTGTGCGGTTTTGCAAATGTGCCACCAAATGGACTTGGCTTACCATCTATCTGGGTTAATAAATTTTCTTTTTCGTTCTTCCTCACCACTTTTTAACTCGTATTCAATTTGCTTTTTGATGTATGTCTTGATAGGAATTAAGTCAAGTTGGTTTTTTGACTTAACAACCATCGCAAGAATATTTTGCCATTCCTTGGCATGAATTTCTCCAATAATAACATCACCGCTGTAAGTTCCACCGTTTCCTCTCCACCTTATTTTTTTGAAGTTATCAATGTCTGTATTTAAATTTAGATAATGTAAAAACGCTTCTTCAAAGAATTCTTTAAGTGTGTGCCTTAAAACATCAAAAACAGGGTTCATTTTTTTATCGTCAGCATGGTATTCGGAAATGAATCTTAGAATGAAAGCCTTTGCTTTTACTTTCTGTTCTTCGTTAAGGTTATGGAAGAAGATTATCAATGGATGTCCCCCAATTCCAAAGTAATAATTGTTTTCAATAATTAGGTCGACTGCTTTCCTGATTAATTCATTGTAATGTTCTAAGTCCCAAACAAAGGAAAGTTGGTTATCAGTATTACGATTGTGTCGGTTCTCTTTGTCTGTATAAAACGAGTCAATGTATTCTAAAAGGAAATCGGGGTTAATTTGAAGAAGTGCTTTTAAACCGGCATGTTGAAGATCAAAATGATTACTTACTTTTTTCTCTTGCTGGATATAGGACTTTTTTAGAAGCTCAAAATTGTCTGCGAGCATTGCTGAATACTTTTCAAAGAAATGAAAGGATAAATTGATTCTAAAGTTTTGAACTTCGATTTTATTATAAACTATTGAAAGTATTTCTTCAATGATATTTTTTTCTTTGTAATTAACAAGGTTCTTTATAACTGGAAGTGTCATAAGGAACCTTCCTGCTTTGTCTTTAAATTTGTCTGACTTAATCGGAATAAATTTTTCAAAGCTTTCAAACTGCAAGTAGCATCCCTTATCTATTGATTTGATAGTTTCAAGCAACGCAGTTTTGTAAAAATAATTTGCATGTTCAGCGGGCAAGTAATCAAAGAATGAAAGTTGCCAAAACAACTTGTATTCATGCTTCCAATTATTGATTAGATTCCAAAGGCGTAATGCCCATTGGTTTGATTTGTTGACAATAACTTTAATTGCTTTATAAAGTGGATTTACTCCTTTTGGGTAATTGTCTAAAATACTAATTAGAAGTTTAAATCCTATTTCATCGTCTCGCAGAAAATTCTCTTCTATAATGATGTTTAATGATTGGTCAATTCCCAAACTGTTATTTCCTTCGAGTGACAGGGTGTTTTTTGTTGCTGTATGAAGAGCAGCGAACTCTGTTTCGCTTTTAAATAGAAAGAAAGTCCGAATATCTTGTTCTTTCAACTTTTGGAAATCATCATATCTGTCAAAGTCATAATCCTGCTTCCCTCTTACTGTGTTCCAATCTAATTTTCGGAAATATTCATACTCCTTACTATTGAATTTTGATTTTAAGTTTTGATAACTTTTGTCAGCAATATTTTTTCTATTAAGCATTGAAACAAAATCATGAATGAAATGAATGTGTTCAAAGCTTGTTGGGTCAAGATTAACTTCAATGAAAGGAAGTAAAAGAGATAAATCAAATTCAAGTATTTCGGAAATTGCCTCTTTGTATCCAGGTCGAAAGTTTTTAAGTATAGCTAATACTTCTTTCGGGTAAGTTTTAAAATTTTCAAACAGAGTTGTCCAAATAGATTTTCTAAAGTCTTTTGTTACTTCATAGAATGGCAAGGGGTATTGGTAAAAAGTAATAGAGTGATTTCTTCCCCCTTTTGTTATTTGGTAATGATGTGAAAGGAATGTTCCAGCCAAAGCAAAAAAAACTTCAACATAGTGAGGTTGTTTAGCATTAAATTTTGCAATTAAAAGATTGAACAATTCTACTTGTCTTTGAAAGTCATATCGGTGGTCATCATCATCAAATAGCAACTTTTCTCTGATGCGCCTAATAAGTTCAGGAAGTGATTCGGGTTTCTTTCGACAATATTCAAATGCTAATTCCAAAGCTGGAACAAAGCTTTCAGTAAAGTGATTAAAAAGGTCGGAAAGAAAGTCTAAAGTTTTGTCTCTGTCCCACACAAAATCATTTGTTTCATATTTCGAATCATAGACAGGATTTTCGGGTTCTGGAAGTTGTTTGATTTTTTCATGGAAATAGTTGAGGGTTTCCTCTCTTTTGTAGAACCAAAAAAGCGAAAAGAATTCTAATACTTTTTCTTCCTCCGAATAGATCGAATAAAGATATTCATCCAACGAGCCATTTATTTTTTTGAGCACATTATCATAACCAAAAGAATTATTAGAAGGGATTATCGTATCTGAGAATCTTTTTTTCCAAACAGGAAAAAATGTAAACAGTAATGTTTTGAATGATAGGATTTCGTCTTTAATAAATACTTTGTAAAAGAAATACGTTGCCATTACCTGCTCTGAAACCCTTGCATGATTGTATTTTACTTCTAAAAGCTCTTTCTCATGCAAAACATCAATAGCCTCATTGAATTCATAATAGTCAAGTTCAAATGTTTTAAGAATATTTTCTATAAACTCCTTATTGCTTCTATCAACTGTAAAGAAGAATGAAATTATGCCAAGTGTTTTTAGGAGAACATTGTTACCGAGTTTTTCAAAATCTTTTATGAATGTCCTAAAGTAATAATCGTATAGCTCAAAAATTCTATAGCCATCTCCATATAAAAATCCAACTTGCTCTTGATTTGCTAATCTTGATGCCATGATTGCTAGTCGTGCATTTCCATCAGCGATTTCTACAATTCTCTTTTGGTATTTCGGGTTTTTAATTTCAAATGAATCACTGCTGATTAACTGTGTTATCTCCTCATCAGAAAATTTTTTCAAAGTGACAGTATGATGCATAAAATCCATGCACTCATTCTCAATATCGCTTAAAGCATAGTCTCTAACTGTAATTACTATTTTTATGTTTCCTTTTCGATTTTCACGAAATACCCCCAAAATTTGTTTGAAGTTGGTAAGTTGACGATTCGCATCATCAACTAACAGTATATAGTTCTTTTCTTGCTGTAAGTGGATTTTTAGGTCTTCTGAAATATCTTGGTCCTTTTTAGAAACTGCGAAAGCTGAATAATCTTTGTTGTCTGATAAAAAATTATTAAGTGCCTCAAGTGCAATCTTCGTTTTTCCAACACCAGGAAATCCTGAAATAATGAGCAAATCTTTTGTTGCCAGTATATTTTCTATGTCGGCTAACTCAGTCTTGCGATGTAAAAAGATATTATCTAATGGTGTAGAAAGCTTCCCTGCTTTGTTGTTGTATTCGTCTATGAAATTTTGAAGTGGAAGGAGTTGTCCAGTATCAAGTGGAATACCTAAAATATCTTTAGCAAGGATTAAATATTTGGAGTAAATTTCTAACGCTAGCCAATCAAGTCCTATCAATTCAATACGAATGTTTTTTGAAACGGCATATTGGGTGATTGCTGTTTCTTCGGAAACATCTAGTCGTAAGTTAAAGCAGATAATAATTTTATGGACTTGATTTGCTGAAACTCCTGTCTTTGTTGGATCTAAACATTTATCAATGTCTTCTATAATTTTGGCGACCAATCCTTCAGCTTTAGTTGTGAATTCAACGTATCGTAAACTTCCATCTGCAAGTCGAAAGAAAGTGTCAGGCGTGCCTTTTACAGTTTTCTGTTTACCAAATTGGCTTCCTGTCCTATTGATACTTGCTAACTCTTGTTCTCTAAAAGCTAAATAAATGTCGCAAAGGTTTTGAAACGCAGCGCTATCAATACCTAAGAGTTGTTGTTCAATGAGTTTTAATCGTCCATTCATTCCTTCAGGTCATTGTGTGAGTTAGGGCAAAAGCAAATGTGCTGCATTGCGTTGGCTTTGAGCATTAGGATGCAGCTCTTATGATTTTTCAGAAGCGTTGGCGTATTGTCTTTCACTTTTCTGTTCGTTTATTGTCTGTCGTGTCGTCTTTTTAGGGTGAGGCATAACGAATCGATAGACGCCATAAATTCAACCTAATGGCGTCTATTTCCGAATTGGATAAAGGGGGTTCAACCCAAACGTAGCCCTCCGCCAAACCCATCCAAATGTATCAAAATTGCCTTGGATCTCCAATTGATCCAAGCGTTTCAGTGGTTTTTGAACTTTCATTACCCAATTAACTTTGAATCTACCGTTTATCGGTCCTATTCCCAAGCATATAGGTCGCCCAATGGATTTTTTTACATCTAGCTTGATTCTCTTTTGGATGCCCTTCCGGGTGAGGCATTCTTTTTTGGGGTCTTTTGCCGGGCTCACCGGGATTTGTTTCCTTGGGTACTCGACTCCTTTGTATTACTTCCAAGGCTCGAAGGTCATGGGACTGGCAACCCTTCTGTAGTTCCCTAGCTTCCCGTTTTTGCGATGGGTAGTCCCATATCATTTTGAGGTAGAATGACTTAGCGATCCGATCAGCATATTGAAATAATGAAAGTTTAAATAAAATTATTTCAAGTCCCTTGACTGAAACCAAAATTTAAATATATTTGTGTCAAATTGACGCAATTAGATTTTTTGGATGAAGATTCATCGATCCATTGACCCTTTATTTTTTTAAATTCTACCCGGTACTCATGAAAAAAGTCATTCTAACCCTCCTGTCGGCGGCATTCCTTTCCCAAGGCGTAGCCCAGACAAAAATTACCTTGAATACCGATTTGGGTACTACCCAAATCAATAAACATATTTATGGCCATTTTGCCGAGCACCTCGGTCGATGCATCTACGATGGCATGTACATCGGGGAGAAAAACACCAAAATTCCCAATACAGATGGGGTACGGAATGATATCATTCAAGCCCTGAAAGAACTCAAGGTACCCAACCTCCGTTGGCCGGGTGGTTGCTTTGCCGATGCCTACCAATGGAAAGATGGCGTTGGCCCGAAAGAAAATCGACCTAAAATGGTGAACGTATGGTGGGGTGGGGTAACAGAAGACAATAGCTTCGGTACTCATGACTTTTTAAACCTGTGTGAAAAAATTGGCGCAGAGCCTTATTTGGCTGGGAATGTGGGATCCGGCACCGTCAAAGATTTGTCCGACTGGGTCACCTACGTGAACCACCCCGGCGGCAGCCCGATGGCCGACTGGCGGAAGCAAAACGGCCGTGAAAAACCATGGAATGTAAAAATGTGGGGCGTAGGAAACGAAGCCTGGGGATGTGGCGGTAACATGACCGCTGAGTTCTATGCCAATATCTACCGTCAATATGCCACCTTCATGACAGGCTGGACCAACGAATCCAAACTATTCCGGATCGCCTCCGGGGCAAGCGGGGATGATTACCATTGGACTGAAACCCTCATGAAAAACATCCCCCACAACTTGATGGATGGGGTTGCCCTGCACCACTACTCTGTCATCAACTGGAACGAAAAAGGACCTTCCACCGGATTCAACCAATTCCACTATTTCCGTATCATCGAAGAGGCCTGGAAAATGGATGAGCTTGTCCGTCGCCACAGTACCATCATGGACAAATACGATCCTAAAAAGAAAGTGGCCTTGATCGTGGACGAATGGGGTGGATGGTATGAGGTCGAAAAAGGGACGAACCCCGGATTTTTATATCAACAAAACACCATGCGGGACGCCGTCATTGCCGGTTTAACCCTGAATATCTTCAATAATCACGCCGATCGGGTACGCGGGGCAAACCTCGCCCAAATTGTCAATGTATTGCAAGCGGTTATTTTGACCAAAGAGGAAAAAATGATCTTGACACCTACGTATCACGTGATGAAAATGTACAACGTGCACCAAGATGCGACGTTGATCCCGATGTCATTTGAGTCACCTAAATACGAATACGAAGGCAAAAAGCTAGATGCGATCTCAGGATCTGCCTCCAAAAGTGCCGATGGGACAGTGAATATTTCTTTGACAAACGTGGATTATTCCAAACCCCATGAGGTCGTGATTCAATTGCGTGGAGAAGAATTTTCAAAGATCTCGAGTGAGATCATCAGTTCTTCGGATGTCAATGACCACAACACCTTCGACGCACCCAATAAAGTGACTACCAAGCCATTTCAAGGCGCGAAATTTGAAAAGGGAACCCTACGCTTGACAGTCCCTGCTTTTTCTGTGGTGATGGTTCGATTAAAAAAATAACTTTTCTCTTTTGAATTCCTCCGGCTCATCCACCGGAGGAGTTTTCTATTTTCAATCGTATGAAAAAAATAGCGGTACTTTGCCTTTTTTGGCTGGCGAGTTTTTCTTCCAATGGGCAGATGAAAGTGGAGGTAGATGCCAACCGTCCCTTGATTCCAATCCAGCCCACGATGTACGGAATTTTTTTTGAGGACATCAATTTTGCTGCCGATGGTGGTTTGTATGCGGAGTTGGTCAAGAACCGATCCTTCGAATTCGAATACCCCTGGATGGGATGGAAGCACGTCCCGGAATCGGAAACAAGGTATAATATTCGAAATGAATTAACCATTTACAGCAATGCCAAGACGAGTCCGACCAATCCGAAAGTCGTTCGGGTCGATAAACGCGATGCCTCGAAGTCCATTGGGTTTCAGAATGAAGGATTTGATGGGATGGGATTCAAAGCCGGTTCCCGGTATGATTTCTCGGCGAAAGTCCGCTTAAATCGTGGAAATCTCACGTTGAGAGTTCAATTGCTCAATACCCAAGGTGATGTGATTGGGTCTGTGGATATTCCAGCCACTAGCGCCAGCTGGTCTCCGATATCGGGTGTTTTGACGGCGTCTGAAACGGTTCAAAAAGGCAAATTACAAGTATTATTTTTAGGAGAAGGCCAATTGGATATCGACGTGGTTTCTCTTTTTCCACAAGATACCTGGAAGGGGCGTAAAGGAGGGTTGAGAAAGGATTTGGTGCAAAAATTGGCTGATCTAAAGCCTGGATTTGTTCGGTTTCCCGGAGGATGTATTGTGGAGGGCCGAACCCTCGCCGAGCGATACCAGTGGAAAAAAACCTTGGGGGTAGTGGAGAACCGGGAAATTCTGTTCAACCGTTGGAACAAAGAGTTTAGTCACCGCCCTGCGCCCGACTATTTCCAATCCAATGGCCTCGGTTTTTTTGAATATTTCCAATTATGTGAAGACATTGGCGCTCAACCCGTACCAATTTTGTCCTGTGGCTTGGCGTGTCAATTTAATTCCTCTGAAATGCAACCATTGGAGGACATGGAACCCTACATTCAGGATGCACTTGATCTGATCGAGTTTGCCAATGGCCCTGCAGATAGCCCTTGGGGGAGTGTTCGGGCCTCGATGGGGCATCCGGAACCTTTCGGCATGAAAATGATTGGAATAGGCAATGAACAATGGGGAGAGGAATATTTCGAACGATATGAACTGATTGCCAAGGCGATCCAGGTTCGGTACCCTGAGATTCAATTAATTTCAGGCACTGGCCCATTTGCCGAGGGAGAACTTTTTGACATGGCCGAGAAAGAACTGACGCGCCTGAAGCCTGCCTTAGTGGATGAACATTATTACAAGCCACCTCAGTGGTTTTTGGATAATGCCAAACGATATGATACGTATGACCGTCAACGGTATAAAATATTTGCAGGAGAATATGCCGCTCACCCGAAGGGCTCAGATCGACCTGAAAGTCGAAACAATTGGGAAGGTGCCTTGGCCGAAGCCGCGTTTATGACGGGTTTGGAACGCAATGCCGATGTGGTATTCATGACCTCCTATGCCCCCCTCTTTGCCCATGTAAACAAGTGGCAATGGAACCCCGATTTGATTTGGTTTGATAACCTAGAATCCATCGCAACCCCGAGCTACTATGTGCAACAGCTGTATGCGACCAATGCCGGGACACATACTTTGCCTATTTCGTCCAATGGCCAAGTCATTGCTGGCCAATCGGGTCTGTATGCTTCAGCGGCTTGGGATGCCAAAACCCAGGAAGTGATTTTGAAAATCGTGAATACCTCAACCGAAAACAAAAACATGATTTTGGATATCAGAGGTATCTCAAAGAAATCTACGGCCTCTGTTCAAACCCTAAAGGCAGATCAGATTACGCAATTTAATTCCATCGATCGGCCCGGACAAGTAAAACCAGCTTCTTCGGTTTGGGAGGTAAAAAATGGCTCGTATTCCATCTCCCCTCTAACCTTCCAGGTGATTCGGATTAAAAAATAAGGGCTTGACCCTAAGATACATGGATATGACAATGAAATATACTATCGGCTTGGATTACGGAACAGACTCCGTACGGGCTTTAATCGTAAATGCGCAAGGCGTTGAAATAGCAACCCATGTACATTACTACGCACGTTGGAAACAAGGATTATATTGTAAACCCTCCGACTCTCAATTTAGACAGCATCCGTTGGATTACTTGGAGGGACTCGAACAAGCGATTGTGGGAGCCCTTTCACAGGTCTCAGAGGAGGTACGGATGAATGTCATAGGTATCTCGGTGGATACCACGGGGTCTACCCCGGTGGCAGTAAATGCCCAGGGGACCCCGTTAGCTTTGTTGCCGGAGTTTGCGGAAAATCCCAACGCCATGTTTATCCTTTGGAAAGACCATACCGCCAACCAAGAAGCCGAGGAAATCAATGCCTTGGCTCGCACATGGGAAGTGGACTACACCCAATATGTCGGAGGAATTTACTCTTCCGAATGGTTCTGGGCCAAAATTCTTCGAACCTTGCGTGTGGATCCTGAAGTTCGCCAAGCTGCCTTTTCCTGGGTGGAACATTGCGATTGGATATCGGCTGTCTTGACCGGAAATACCAATCCCCTGACTCTAAAAAGAAGCCGGTGTGCAGCAGGGCATAAAGCCATGTGGCATGAGGCTTATGGCGGTCTCCCAGCCGAAGAATTTTGGATTGCTTTGGATCCGCTCTTGACTGGCCTTCGCTCGCGCCTGTTTTCTGAAACGTACACATCCGATACCGCGATGGGAACGATCAGTGCAGAATGGGCCCTCAAATTAGGTCTTTCGGAGCAGGTAGTCATTGGGGTTGGTGCATTTGATGCGCACATGGGGGGAGTTGGAGCTGAAATCAAGCCCTATGCTTTAGTTCGTGTCATGGGTACCTCAACTTGTGATATGCTGATTGCCCCCAGTGAAGAGGTCCAAGGGAAATTAATACGTGGAATCTGTGGCCAAGTAGAAGGCTCGATTGTACCGGGCATGTTGGGAATGGAGGCCGGACAGTCGGCATTTGGGGATGTGTATGCTTGGTTTCAAAAGCTGCTTTTAGGACCCTTAACCGATCTTCTAGATGCGCAGCAAGTCCAACAAATGCAAGATCAACTTATTCCTCACCTCAGTGCGCAGGCAGCTTTGCTGCCGGTGACCTCACAAGATCCTGTTGCTGTCGATTGGTTCAATGGCCGACGTACACCCGACGCCAACCATCTGCTGAAAGGGGCCATTACCGGTTTGAATTTGGGAAGCGATGCCGCCACTGTATTCAAAGCTTTGGTGGAGGCCACTGCTTTTGGTTCGAAAGCGATTGTCGATCGATTTGAGTCGGAGGGAATTCCCATCCGGGAAATTATCGCGATAGGTGGTGTAGCCAAAAAATCCAAGTTTGTGATGCAAACACTCGCCAATGTGTTGAATCGACCCATTCAGGTGGTTTCCTCTGAACAAGCTTGTGCCTTAGGGGCAGCGATGAATGCAGCCGTAGCGTCGAGATTGTATGCTACCATAGCCGAAGCCCAAAAAAACATGGGATCTGGTTTTGATGCTACCTATTTACCGGAACCCGACAAAGTAGACGTCTATCAAGTCTTGTATACAAAATATGAATCATTGGGAGGTTTTCTAGCGAATAACCTGTCCTAAATCCAAACACTATGAAACACTTAGAAACCTATGAAATTTGGTTGGTGACTGGTAGCCAACATCTTTACGGAGAAGAAACATTGAGACAAGTCGCGGAGCACGCGGAGCAATTGGCTACAATTTTAGATCGATCGGATGTCATTCCGGTTCGGGTACGCTATCAGCCGGTCGTTAAAACACCAGATGAAATCACACAAGTTTGCAAAGCAGCCAATGCCTCTGAGCAATGTGTAGGCATCATTACCTGGATGCATACGTTTTCCCCCTCCAAAATGTGGATTCAAGGATTAAGTTTATTGCAAAAGCCGATGTTGCATTGGCATACGCAGTTCAATCGGGATATCCCATTTGCCAAGATTGACATGGATTTTATGAACCTGAATCAGTCGGCTCATGGCGACCGGGAGTTTGCCCATATGTTGACGAAAATGAAGTTTCCTCGAAAAACAGTCGTAGGCCATTGGCAAGATCCTGAGGTCCACGAGCGCATCAATGTTTGGTCACGGGTGGCTGTGGCCAAGGCGACATGGCAAGGCATGAAAATTGCTCGATTTGGTGACAATATGCGGGAAGTAGCCGTAACGGATGGAGATAAAGTAGCGGCCCAAATGAAGTTCGGATTTTCTGTTAATACCCATCCGGTGGGTGACTTGGTTCAATTTATTCAGCGAGTTTCAGACAAACAAATTCAAGCCTTGATACAAACCTACCAGGAAAGCTATCAAATGGCCCCTGAATTACTACAAGACCGAAAAGAATCGTTGATTGAAGCCGCTCGAATCGAGGCTGGAATTACTCAGTTTTTAGAGGAAGGTGGGTTCCAAGCCTATACCAATACCTTTGAGGATCTCCATGGGATGCGCCAGCTTCCGGGGATTGCCTCTCAGCGTTTGATGGCCCAGGGTTTTGGCTATGGAGGAGAGGGTGACTGGAAGACTGCCGCGATGGTCCGGGCCATGAAAGTGATGGCGACCGGTATGCCGGGTGGAAATTCGTTCATGGAGGATTATACTTACCATTTTGATCCAGCCAACGAAATGGTTTTGGGTTCTCATATGCTGGAAATTTGTCCTTCCATTACCTCAGGAACGGTTTCTTGTGAGGTACATCCGCTCGGAATTGGGGGTAAGGAAGATCCAGTTCGATTGGTTTTTAACGGAGATCCAGGCCCCGCACTGAACGTATCTTTGGTCGATTTAGGTGATCGTTTCCGCTTGATTGTCAACGCCGTACAAGGGGTTGAAATCACCGAGCCATTCCCCAAATTACCAACCGCTAGGGTATTGTGGAAACCCCTACCAAACATGAAAGAAGGATTAAAGCAGTGGTTAATGGCCGGTGGAGCCCATCATACTGTCTATTCCCAAAATTTAACGGTCGAATACCTTGAGGATTTCGCCGAGATGCTGGACCTTGAATTAGTTGTCATCCAATAAGTTGTAATAGCTTGGGCGTTACGCTGCGTCCAAGCTCAATTTCTCTCCAAATGACGTATCAAAGCCTACGCGAGGCCTGTTATGAGGCCAATATGCAATTGCCCGAATTGGGCCTTGTCCTGTTCACCTTCGGAAATGTCAGTGCCGTGGATCGTGATCAAGCCGTGTTTGCCATCAAACCAAGTGGCGTTCCGTATGCCCAATTGCGGCCGGAAGATATCGTAATCTTGGATTACGAGGCCAAAGTTGTGGACGGTTCTATGCGACCTTCTTCTGACACCAAAACACATGCCCTGCTCTATAAATCCTGGGATCACATTGGGGGAATTACCCATACCCATAGTACGTATGCCGTGGCTTGGGCACAAGCCGGCATGGATATCCCGATTTTAGGAACTACCCACGCTGATCACACCCACCAAGATATACCTTGTGCGCCTGTACTTTCGGATGAAATGATTCAAGGTGACTACGAGCACGAAACAGGACATCAAATTATGCAGGTGTTCGCAGAGAAAGGGCTATCGCCAAAAGAAGTAGAAATGGTCCTTTTACAAAACCACGGCCCGTTTACTTGGGGTAAAGATGCCTTCAAAAGTGTCTACAATGCCGCCGTTCTGGAGGAAGTAGCCAAAATGGCTTTCTTGACCAAACAAATTAATCCCCTCGTTTCTCCCTTAAAAGAGACACTTCGGCAAAAACATTACGAGCGAAAGCATGGAAGTAATGCCTATTATGGGCAGTGTTGAGAATTATGAATTATGAATTATGAATTTGGGATTAATGTTACATTTTAACTTATTTTTAGGATGATTCAGACATTTACATTATTGGATTGGATTGTCATTGGGGGGTATTTTGCTATTTTATTGGCGGTTGCCTTTTGGGTGGTTTCTCAAAAATCCGATACAACGGAAGATTATTTTCTAGCCGGCCGAAACATGGGTTGGTTTGTGGTAGGGGCCTCTATATTCGCCTCTAATATTGGCTCCGAACATGTTGTTGGATTGGCCGGAGCTGGGGCAGGAAATAAAATTCCGATGTTGATTTACGAAATTCAAGGCTGGTTGGTCGTGACCATGGGGTGGGTATTCCTACCGTTTTACATGCGAAGTGGTGTTTTTACTATGCCAGAATTTCTAGAGAAGCGATTTGATGCTCGATCCCGATGGTTTTTATCTATTTTTTCCTTACTCGCCTATGTCTTGACCAAAGTCTCTGTGACGGTCTATGCGGGTGGGATTGTGATTTCCTCCTTGCTTCATATTGATTTTTGGACAGGAGCACTTTCTACCGTCATTTTAACCGGACTTTACACCGTATTAGGTGGAATGCGGGCTGTGGTCTATACAGAAACGTTACAAACCATTGTCTTGGTGATCGGTGCAAGTGCTTTGTGTTATTTCGGTTTAGAGGCCGCAGGGGGTTGGGAAGCCACCAAAGCGTCCTTGCCTAAGGGATACCTAAACATTTGGCGATCCATCGACGATCCCCAGTTTCCGTGGCCATCTTTGGTGATTACCAGTACCATCGTCGGGACATGGTACTGGTGTACTGATCAGTACATCATTCAGCGTGCTTTGTCGGCCAATGGCATTCAAGAAGGACGTCGTGGCGCTATTTTTGGAGGTTTTCTTAAATTGCTTCCTGTATTCTTATTTTTGATTCCGGGAGTCGTGGCCCTGGCCTTAAAAATCCAAGGGAAATTGGCCTGGGAAAGTGCCGATCAAGCGTTCGCTACCTTGTTAATGAATACGCTCCCTGCCGGGTTGCGCGGTTTAGTGGCTGCTGGTCTCTTGGCCGCCTTGATGAGTTCACTTGCCTCTGTTTTCAACTCCTGTTCTACTTTGTTTACCATCGATATTTACCAAAAATTATATCCCTCAGCCACCGAGGAACGCATGCTGAAAATTGGTCGCATCGCCACCGGAGTCGTGGTTGTTTTCGGAATCATTTGGATTCCGATCATGCAAAACATTTCGGGTGTTCTGTATGAATATTTGCAGTCTGTACAATCTTACATCGCGCCGCCCATTACAGCGGTATTCTTGCTAGGGATATTTTTTAAGCGAATCAACGGCCAAGGAGCCTTTGCCACCCTATTGATCGGTTTGCTGGTGGTGGTGGTTCGGTTGGTTTTGGAACTTACTGGCAAGGGTTTACCATCGGATAGTTTCTGGTACCAGTTTGGGCAAATGAATTTCCTCACCTTCGGTTCTTGGTTCTTCCTTTTTTGTGTAGGTGTAACGGTGGTCGTGAGTTTATTGACTCCCGCGCAACCAATCGAGCAGGTGGCAGGCTTAACCTTTGATACCCTAACACCCGCACAAAAGGCCTCAGCTAAAAATACCTACAATTGGATTGATATTGCGTCATCATTATTTGTAATATTGATCGTCGTGTATGTCATGATCAGTTTTGCTGGATAATTTAACCTTACCTTCTATGAAAAAATTATTGTTTTTGGTTGCCTGGTTCGGTCTAGTGGCTTGTTCTTCTGACTCCACGGAAGAAAAACAAGAAAATATAACCAGCCACCCGTTTGGGGTGATGGCTTCGGGTGATTCCATTACGGCGTATGTCCTGAAAAATAAAGCCGGTATGGAAGTTGAGATTCTAAATTTAGGAGGCATCATTTCTCGATGGACGGCCCCAGACGCCCAAGGAGAATTTGCCGATATCACACTCGGTGTAACGAATCCTCAGGATTACCGTGGCGCCGCTAAGTACCTTGGGGCGTTGATCGGTCGTTTTGGAAATCGAATCGCCCACGGTTCTTTTACCTTGGATGGGAAAACCTATACTTTGGCGAAGAATAACGGACCCAATGCGTTACATGGTGGGGAAGAGGGTTTCGATGCCAAAATCTGGCAAGTCGAACCTTTGGAAGGTCCAGACCCCGCCTTAAAATTGACCTATACCTCGGTGGATGGGGAAGAGGGGTATCCAGGTAATCTGTCTGTGGAGGTCATTTATACCTTGCAAGCAGATAATGCCTTACGAATCGACTACCGGGCGACGACCGATCAACCCACGGTGGTCAACCTGACAAATCACGCTTACTTCAACCTAAAAGGAGAAGGAAATGGGGATATAGTTGATCACGAATTGGAGATGAAAGCCAGTCGCTATCTACCCGTTGACATTGGTCTAATTCCCGAGGGTGGCCCAGCAGAGGTGAAGGGGACGCCATTCGATTTTCGCACGTCCCGCCGAATCGGGGAGGCTATCAACGATACCACGCACGTGCAAATCAAACGAGGTGGGGGGTATGATCATTGTTGGATATTTGACGATACTACCCAAACGCTCAAGTCGGTGGCTCTCGTCGTTGAACCTAGCTCGGGCCGAACCCTCGAAGTTCTCACTACTGAGCCCGCTGTCCAATTTTATACTGGAAATTTCTTGGATGGAAAAGCACTGGGTAAATCAGGAAAACCGTATACGTTTCGCTCTGGATTTTGCCTCGAAACGCAGCATTATCCAGATTCACCCAATCAAAAAACGTTTCCTACTACCACCCTACGGCCTGGCCAAACCTACCGGAGTACTACGGTGTATAAGTTGGGCGTGAGGGAGAGATGAGTGAGGAGTGAGGAGAGCTGAGTTAATTATGAATTAAGGTCGTTTAGTTGGGGAATTTTACCTAGCTGCTTTAATCCAGCACCAACGGTGCTTAATCAATAACCTAGCCTGCTAAGTCTAGGGAAATGGCACAAACCCTAGCAAAAAAAGGCCTGAAGGGCCGTAATCATGGGCTACTTCATGGAAGAATCCACTAACTAAACGACATTGAATTATGAATCAATGCCGTTTAGTTGGGGAATTTTATCTAGCTGCTTTAATCCAGCACCAACGGTGCTTAATCAATAACCTAGCCTGCGAAGGCTAGGGAAATGGCACAAACCCTAGCAAAAAAAGGCCTGAAGGGCCGTAATCAGGGGCTACTTCATGGAAGAATCCACTAACTAAACGAGATTGATTCATAATTCATAAAATGATTCGACGACAAACAGCTCCATCGGAGCGCTCAGTTTGTAGCCAACAAGTAATAATTCCATGACCGGACAAGCGCCGTAGGTGCGACCCATTGATACCAATTTTGGTGATTTTTACCTTGAAGAGGCCTAGCAGGACGATGTCTCTACCACACGAAATCGCCTGAATATTTCAATTCAACTTTCCAAGCGAGATAGATCAAATCCATGAATAAATTAGTCGTGGATTTTTTTGTGATTTAAAAAGTAATTGTCCTATTTGGATCAATTTTCTACTCAAAACCCCGAACCATGAATCTATACATCCAAGATCCAAACAGCGAAGAACGTATTCCATTGTTCCCAACCCGAGAGGAAGTGAGACCTGCATTTTGGGTTATCTTCCTCGCCATTCAACTGTATGATTTTGGGAGTGAAATCCTTCCTAAAGTTTATCACGGGGTGCTGTCGTGTCCTCTTTTTTATTGTCTTTGATTAGGGGAATTTGATTAGGATAGAATATTTGAAACGGACGATTAAATCTAGATGGGAACCCTTGTTTTAGTATCTTCAATCGTGTGTTGTTCAATCTACATCGCCTTGCGGGAGAAAGTGGTATTTGAACGCTATCAGACAATTTTCACCTGCTTTTGGTTTCACCTTTGCCTGGTTTTGGTCAATTATTTTTTAGGTGAAAACGAAGGAATGGTGGCTCTGGTAGAAAAAATAAATGATATCTCCTTCGTCGACTTTCTTTGGGTGTGGTCGTTTGTTGAGGTAATCAGATTTTGGAATCTCAAACGAAAATCTAATGCGTGATCCGTGGCAATCTTTTCTAGTCTTTGTTCGAAATCCAAGCGAACCTATCTACCCGCAGGTGAGCACTCAAGAGAGGTGGCAACAAATATTGGGCTACTTTTTTAAAGTTAAACTGGCGGGGACGTTTTTAATCCTATTTTTCTTGATTTTGGGGGAACTAGCAGGGTTATATGATCCTATTGAAGCTCACTCCTATGATTTTGAGGAATCGTTGATCTTAGTTTTTATCCTATATGTTGCACTCGGACCAATCATTGAGGAAGGTATATTCCGGTATTTCTTGGGGAAGTACCGTTCTCATTCGTTTTTTCCTATCCTATATTATGTGTCCTCTTGTCTATTTGGGGCAATTCATTTATTCAATTTCGAATTAGGTCCTTCCCATACTTTCTTTATGCCTCTGATTAGCCTTCCCTTCATTTTTGCTGGATTGGTATATGGATTCATTCGCATTACCTATGGTTTTTGGTATGCGGTAGGCATGCACATGATGTATAATTTGATGATATTCCTGTTGGACATCCTAACCGAGTGGATCGATCAACTGATGAAATCCATGTGAATTACCAAGGAAGTTGCTAGAACTGCTCTACTAGATTTGCCCATAGCCCAATTCGGTTATCTTTGTGTCATAATCGAATACTATGGAGCAACCCATTGTACTGCCACCCACCTATTACCACACCAACTTTTTGTTTCTCTTGTCGTTTGTGCAAGAAAAGTATAAACCATTACTGGTGGCGGACGAGTGGCAGTTTCTCCGGAAGTTCTACTGCCTCTCGGAAGCTGCTCAGTGTCTATTCGTTCGGTTTAGTAATCGGCGGGGTTTGTATTTTAGAACCCATGCCTTGGTGTATCCCGAAATTCCATCACTGACAGACGCCCTTCAAGAATTAGCGGATCGTGGCTTTGCGTGTACCGCACCGGAAAAACCCGAAGATGTCCCCGGTGTATTAGCCTTGTTCTCGAAAGATGAACTGAAAGGGATATTCCCACTACCCGGAAAAAAAGGGTTAAAAAAAGGAGACTACCTAGAGGCCATTTTGCAAGCTATCCCAATGGAAGATTTGCTTGAAAAGCTTCAACAACAACCCTGTATTCGAGTAGCATACCAAGAACGAGTCGCCTTCCTTAAATTTTTATTTTTTGGAAATCGGGCTATGGACATGACCGAATTTGTTCTTCGGGATCTAGGCCTGCAATCTTATGCAACCTATCATCAGGACGACTTGGTGGCTCGATTTCAGACCCGGAAAGAGGCAGAAGATAAATGGCGAGTTTCCGATTACTTTGAGATCTTCCAACAACTCTCTCAATCCGATGCCGACCCAGGCGTGATCTTCGATTGGTTTCTCCAAGCCGCAGAGGAAGCCCACACCATGGAAGATATCGCCCGACGGTCGTTTGAGCGACTCACCTTAAAAGTGGGGGCATTCCTGGAACGAAAAAAATGCTTGGATCAAGCACTAGAAGTGTTTTCCTTGACCGATCAAGTACCTTCACGAGAACGCCGAGTCCGGATTTTAGAAAAACAAAAAGACCTGGATGCCGCTAAAGCACTGTGTCTTTGGATGCAAGAGCAACCTCAAAATGCGGATGAACATATTTTTGTCCAAGATCGCTTAGCCTCGTATGAGCACACGAAAAAGCGCATTAAAAATGCTACCACCCAGTGGCTTTCCGACTCTCCCCAAATTCAGATTTCGGCCGAACACCGCGGCCAAGTGGAGCAAGGGGTGGCTTTGTATTTTATTTCGCAGGGTTGGGAGGCCGTTCATGTGGAAAATCATGTTTGGCGTAGTTTGTTTGGACTAGTCTTTTGGGAAATTTTATTTGATCCTCGGTACATCGCTTTTCATCATCCCTTCCAAAGGCGCCCCTCCGATCTCCATTTGCCAGATTTTTATCAGAAACGAGCAGTGGATATTCAAAACCGATTGGCCGGTTTGGTGGATTCCGCCGAGGTAATGCACGAACTTTTTTTAGCATTTCAGGAGCATTTTGGTCAGGTTAATCCTTTTGTCACCTGGATCGAGGAAATGTGGGGTTTATGCCGGGTAATCTTAGAACGAGTTCCTTTGGAGGTTTGGAAAAAGGTATTGGCTAAGATGGCTGAAAATCCGACTGAAAATTCACGGGGTTTTCCCGACCTGATGATTTGGAGAGAAAACGACGTAGCGTGGGTGGAAGTAAAATCGCCCACCGATCACCTCTCGAATCAGCAATTATATTGGCAGCGCTTCTTTCAAGAAATTGGACTACATGCTTTTGTGCAAAGGGTACAATTTGAGTAAGCTATTATCGTAGTCCAGATGTAGGAGGCATGGGAAGCCACGCAAATTCCACCTTAAGTGAAAATAACGCGTAAAAGCAGCCAGTTCTCATCTGATTTTGACAATCACTCTTTCTTATTCCTCCGGCTCAAAAGCCAAAATATCCCCGGGTTGACAATCCAAAGCAGCGCAGATCGCTTCTAGGGTGCTGAAACGAATCGCCTTGGCTTTTCCCGTTTTTAGTATAGACAGGTTGGCCAACGTAATGTCAACTTTTTCCGAAAGTTCATTCAACGACATTTTGCGTTGAGCCATCACAACATCCAAATTCACCACAATCCCCATCCCTTAAATTGTTAAATCGTTTTCTTGTTGAAGATCCATGCCTTTTTGAAAAATATAAGCGATCACATATAGTATCGCAGCAAAAAACAATATTTCCTCTGTACCCCAAGCGATCGGAATCGAAAAGCCTGCCTCGGTCAACCATTTGGAATATGCCGACCCAATGAAGGCAATGAATCCCGTGACTAGTGCAGACCGACTGATATTCTTGAATTGAATCGCAATTGGAATCGTAAACGGTTTATCCAACGGAAAGTCAAGACATAGCTTAATTACCAAATAGGCAACGAATGCTTTAGAAGCATATAAAAAGATGTACAATCCCATCAATTGAACATAATCCACCAAATCCAGTTGCAAAACTTGGTGAAAAGTTGGTTCACTGCTGTTGGGTGAAAATATCCATAAACGGCGGAGGTTTTCAGGATCCATTTGTAAGCTAACCAAGGTAGAAACCAAAAGAATTCCCGTCTTGACACACAATCCGATGAAAATTACCCAGAAAATAAACTGTAAGCCTTTAAATACATTTTTAGGTGAAAGAGTGACCATACGAATAGTAGATTAATGACACAATATTCGATAATTATTTATTGAAAAACAATAAATAATTATCGAAAAATAGAATTTCATATCCAATGAATGAAAAATGGATAAGAATATGTACTTTCCTCAAAACTTTAGAATTAATGAAATATCACCTCTTTTTTTGGATTCTCCTGGTTGGAGGTCCCATGGTTCAAGCGCAGAGCGTCCCTCAGAACCCCCAATATGATGCAGCATTGGCCTTGAAATTAAAGGCGGATGCCTATGGTATGAAAAATTATTATTTGGTAATCCTTAAGTCGGGACCCAACTTATCGGCCACGCCTGATGTCGTGAAGACGAGTTTCGAGGGACATATGCGCAATATTCAGGCCTTGGTCAAAGCGGGGAAAATGGTGGTAGCGGGTCCTTTAGCCAAGAATGAAAAGGGGTACAGAGGTATTTTTATTTTGAATGAAGTAGCTGATGAAAAGGAGGCGGAGCAACTTTTGATGCAAGATTTGGCGATCAAAAATGGTATTTTGGCGTATGATCTTTACACGTGGTATGGTTCGGCGGCCCTACCGGAATATTTACCTATTTCGGATAAAATTTGGAAGCAAAATCCATAAAAAAGCCCCTTCGGTTGTTGGAAGGGGCTTTCTAATGGGATCCGTTATTTTCCACCTGGCCGGCCACCACCGGGGGCTCCACCAGGCATACCACCACCACTTTCTCCACCGCCGCCTTCATCACCCGACTTCAAGTCGTTGTTATTCACTGTTTTTCGGCGTTTGAACAATCCGGATTGTCCGGTGGCATCCATTTTTCCAAATCGATATTGGAAGTCGATTCGGATCGATTGCCGGTATATATTCCGTACGTTTTCCTGATTGAACGAGAAGGAAGGGTTGCTGGTATCGTTAAACGTCGACTCGATTACAATAGCCCGGGTAAATGGATTTTCAATCCCTAAACCAAAGCTACCTTTTTTATTGGCAAGATCTTTCTTGACAGACAAGCTATGAAAGTTGAAGGCTCCTCGCAAACCTTGCAATTCAATACTCGGTGTGCGGTAGAATCCGAAAAATTGAGCGCCCCATCCTTTTTTAAAGGTGTACGAAGCGTTTCCGTTGTAGCTGAAATTCCATCCCGCATTGTTGATGATGCGGTTGTCCAAATAAACATAAAAGGCATTTACTCCGCCACCAAGTCGTAAATTTTTAGTGGGTTGCAAGGAGGTGGAGACGTTGATCCCGTAACTTTGATTCAGTCCAATGTTATCAAAAGTGGTCTCGGTGATGTCTTCATTTCCAATCCGACGGATGTTCCGGACGGAGGTGATGCTATTGTCGGTACTGCGATTGAAAATCGAGATATTAATGGAATTGGCTTTAATGAACGTACTGTAGGTCAACTCAAACTGGTCCACCAATTCGGGAGCCAAGACTGGATTACCGAACGAAACATCGTTGGCATTAGAAAAGTTAACGAATGGATTCAAGAACCGAATGGAAGGGCGCTCGATTCGCTGACTAAAGCTAAGACGAAATTTATGTGCTTTCCCAACGGCTTTGGAAACGTTAATATTGGGCAAGAAATTGTTGTAATCAGGAATATCGGCATTGGGTACATCTTTGAAGTCGGCCCCAATGATGGTACGCTCCAATCGGCCACCTGCTTGAAGTCCCCAACGATTGGGAAGCTCAAATGTAAAGGCAGAATACAAGGAAAGAACATCTTGGCTGTAATCCAGGAAATTGGCCCTAGCCGGTACGTCAACGTACTGTTGAGTGGCTTGATTGAATAAAGAGAATGTCCCATCCGAGGTGACATTACGCAAAATGGCCTTGGCACCCACCTCCCATTTGACCTTATTCCACGGTTGGGTATAGTCCAGCTGCAAAGTGGACTCTTGATCGACCCCAGAGTTTCGGCTCAGCTCAGAGGGTAAGCCGTTCCGAAGCGCATCAAAGTTTTCGCGGCGATTGTTGGAGCTGATTTGCGCTAAAATGCTTAATTCTTGGTCTGGTTTACTATATTTTTTCGTGTAGGTTAAGTCAGCATTGTACGTCATGTTAATGCGGTATTGATCAATGAACCGGGTAAATTCACTGGTAATATCTTGGTTAGCATTTCGTAGGGTAGTGGCTTGTGATCCAATGGACCCATTGTTACCTTGGTTGATTCGAAAACCCACGGTGAGGGAATTTTTATCGTTGAAATCGTAATCAAAGGTAGCTTGGTAGTTACCTGAATTCCGGAAGGAGCGGTTATCGTCGGTTTGGTATAAGTACGTTGGGACATCGCCCACAAAACTTGTACGGTCGGTAAATCCATCGTTTCGTACATTATACGAGAATCGACCACCCCCGTTGAGGGACAATCCCCATTTATTATTTCGAAGGTTCACGTTACCAAAACCAAAAGAGCCCAATACGCCTATGCCACCGGAAACAAATCCGGTTACCCCCGACAATCGATTCTTTTTGGTGATGATGTTGATTATGCCGGCTGTTCCTTCTGCATCATATTTTGCACCGGGGGAGGTGATCACCTCTACACTCTTGATTTGATCGGACGGAATTTGCTGTAAAGCATCGGCCACACTGGCAGCAAAAATGGAGGAGGGCTTTCCATCAATTAACACCCGGACATTCTGACTTCCTCGTAAACTCACGTTCCCATCGATATCCACAGCCAACATGGGTACTTTTCGAAGGACATCTTCGGCACTTCCACCTCGGTTGGTTAGGTCTTTGTCGGCATTGTAAACCAATTTATCGATACGATCTTCGATGAGGGAAGCTTGGCCCGTGACGGTCACCTCTTGAAGTTGCATTCCCTCACCTGTTAGTTTGACATTTCCAAGGTCCCAGGTGGATCCCGATCCTGTGTATTTAAGGCCATTCAGATTCATGGCTTTATATCCAACATAAGAAACCACCAGTCGATAGGTATTGGTGCGATTGACATTTTTAAAACTAAATTGCCCCTTTTCATCCGTTAGTGTTCCATCAACCGGTTTATTATCAATCCATAAGCCGACGGCTGCAAATTCAACCGGTTGTTGGCTAACTGAATCGACGATGACCCCTTTTATTTCGATCGGGGCAGTTTGTCCCATAACCGAGAAAGTTATGCCAAACACTATCAGGAAAGTACTCGTTAAAAAACGCATAAGCTAAATAGGATAAAAGTCAGTGGGAGATGTGTACGGAGGTATGACATCATTTATCCTAAAAAGGTTACTTGGTCAGCAAAGAATGAAGCTAAAAGGCGATCAAGTCAATGGTTGTATCGACGAACTTAATAGCCAAGCCACTGGCTGACCCACTGGGGAGCAAAGAAAAGGCCCATGACCAATAATGTGAGAACCAGACAAAATGCTTGGGCAAGTTGTAGGGAAGAGGGTAAAGACTTATCGGCATTTTCTTTTTCAGAAACCAATAAGAAATAAGGAATCTTGAGGTAATAAAAAAGGGAAACTACGGCATTGAGTAACCCAACCAATACCAACACGAGGAAGCTTTTGTCTTGCGTAACAACATACTCGTTCCAAAGTGCCGAGAATACAACTAATTTTCCGGTAAAACCAACTGTTGGGGGAAGACCAACCAAAGCCACCGCAATCATAACAGCTAAAAAACCAAGCAGTTTTTGATGTGCTCCAAGCCCTTGTATTGCGTCCAGTTGATATGAGTTTTGGTACCGCGCCATGATATCGATCAACACAAAGGCAGCAATTGAAATAATTCCATAGGTGAAAACATAGAATTGTAGAGCTTGAAAAGCCGCCTCCGACTGCCGTGCCGTCAAAGCTACCAAAATAAATCCTGACTGGGCAATGGCTGAATACCCCAATAAGCGTTTGGTATTTTGTTGGGCCAGTGCCGAGAAGTTCCCAATCAACCAAGATAGCAAGACGATCGCACCCAGTAAGATAGGAATCGGGCCATTGACGATCGAGACAATGCGATGCAAAACAAGAATGGAACTGAGTTTAGGTAAGATTGCTAGAAAAGAAACCACGGGTGTAGGAGCAGCTTCATAGACATCGGGTGTGTAGGTATGGAAGGGTACGGCCGAAAGTTTAAAAAATAGGCCAGCTAAAGCCATAAAAAAGGCTACTTGACCAACCCAGTCGGGATTCGGTACGGCTGCCAGCCCTTGAGCAAGCGCATCAAAGGTTAGTTGGCCTGTCAGACCATATAAAAACGAGATACCAAAGAGCATAATAGCAGAGCTCAGGGTCCCTACCAAGACATATTTAATGGCTGCCTCAACCTGTTGTTTTTGTCTGAATAAAGCGACCAATAGATAGGAAGTGATGGAAACGAATTCCAACGTCACATAAAGAGAAAGCCAGTGGTTGGCCATTGTCAATAAGAACAATCCGGTTAAGGCACCCAAATACAAAACAAAAAATTCACCTACTAACGCATAGCGCATGACATAAAGGTGAACTAAAATGGCCAATGCCCCCAAAACGAGTGCTTTTTTGAAAACCAGTACGGAGGGCTCCCAGACGAAAAGGCCCTGAAAAAAAACGACTTTTTCAGGACTTTTTAAATAATCAAGCCAAATATAAAGCCCTATCAAAAGCAGACTTGTCAGAAGAATAAGAAAAGGTTGCTCTTTTTTCTCCATCCAGCCAGACCGCGACACGATCAGCAATGTGTACACACAAATAGCCACAAATAGCGCCCATTCAGTTTGGAAATAGGGTAAACTCCGGATGATATGATCTAGTATGGCTTGCATAACACATTAAAATTTAAGCAGGAGGGCTTGAACGGTCGTTTGAGTAAACTCCAATAGAAAAGCAGGGTACACACCGAAAACAAGAGCGGCCACGGCGAGTGGGTACAGCATCAATTTTTCACGCCAAGTTAGGTCGGGTAAATCGGCGGTGATGGATTCGGCCACCCGAAACTCCCCCATGAACATGCGTTGGAGTGTCCATAAGAAATAAACCGCCGCTAGAATAATCCCTAAAGAGGAAGCAATGGCCCACCAAAAGGAAAACAAGGGGGTGTTGAATGCACCAAGAAGCACAAAAAATTCCCCAATAAATCCGGAAAACAATGGCAAACCCAGAGAGGCGAAAAAGGCAACAGCCACCATCGAAGTAAAGACAGGCATCTGCTGGGCTAAACCCCGGTAGTGAGCAATTTGTCGGTCGTGGGTTCGATCATACAATACCCCTACAACCAAAAAGAGCATGGCGGATAATATTCCATGACTAAACATTTGGTAGATCGCTCCCTGGACTCCCTCGGAATTAAGTGAGGCAAATCCCAAAAAGACAAAACCCATGTGAGAAATGGAAGAATAGGCAATTAGTTTTTTCAGATCGGTTTGCGCCAAGGCATTGAATGCCCCGTATAAAATAGAGAGTACGCCGGCCCCCATGACCCAGTAGGTAAATTGATAGGCGGCCTCTGGCAAAAATTCATACCCTGTTCGTAGCAATCCATACCCTCCAACTTTTAAAAGGATTCCCGCCAACACAACCGATACCGGTGTGGGTGCCTCCACGTGGGCATCGGGTAACCAGGTGTGAAGTGGTACCATCGGTAGTTTGATTCCAAAGCCCACAAATAATAAAAGAAATACAAACGTTCGGGGTGCCAATCCCCAAATGGTTTCAGTTTGATTGATCGATAGGAGTGAATCCGATAAAAAGTTGCCAGAATCTTTTAACGTCCGAAAGTCGAAGGTATGGACTATTTCTTTGATTCCACTGCTGGCATACAGGGGATCGCTGGAAGAAAGTCCGAAGATAATCATGGCGACCAGAATGAAAATAGATCCTACCAATGTGTACAAGAAAAACTTGATGGATGCATACGTCCGGTTTTCACCTCCCCAAATAGCGATCAAGAAGTACATGGGGAGCAGCATGAATTCAAAAAAGAGGAAGAATAAAAAGAAGTCAATCGCTAGGAAACAGCCCATTATTGAAGCTGCCAATACCAAGAAAAGAAAGTAATACATGCGCTCTTTCTTCTGGATAGAGAAAGAGGAGATAACCCCGATCAGTAAGACTCCACTAGCCAAAAGGACCATTGGAAAATTAAGGCCATCCATACCGAGGGCATACTTGATAAGCAAGGATTCCGAGGAGGAAAGTGTGAGGAAAATCCATGGATACTCCTCTACCCATTGGTAAGTCGAAACTTGGGGGTCAAAACCGGTGTAGAGATTCACCAAGCTCAAAAAATTAAGGGCAAGGGCAATGACAGAAATCCACTTGAAAGACTTCTGGTAGGTCTTGGGTAATAAAATAATCAAAAATGCAGCCAATAACGGCAAGGCAATTAATAGGGATAGCGTGTAGGTATTCATATTGTACGTGCTTTAAACCAAAACCAATAGACCCAGTAAGGCTAAAATTAGCAAAATCATGGCGGCAAAGTAGGCCTGAATTTGTCCACCTTGTATTTGCCTTGTGTAGGAGCCGATCCATTGGGCACTTTGATACAAGACTCGGATCATCCCGTCCACTACCCAGTGCTCGATCCACGCCATGGCTGTGCCAAAATGAAGAATAAATTGACTGAATTGATGTAAAAAACCATCGAGGGCCTTGGTATCAATCCAGCGAAAGATCCTAATGCCTCCATCGGGTTGCCAATGTGGTTCTTCATCCTCCAAACCCTTTGTCCAAGCGACCAACCGAAGCCAAGGATTAATCCAGAGAATGGACCAAAGTCGATCCCAATAAAAATGTTCTCTTAGAAGTCGATGTAGAAAGGAATCGGGTGGGTTTTGAGCTAATTTCTTGGATACTTCATAGCCAATCAATGCACTTAAAATACTGACTCCCCCCGCCAATAGCGCTAGGTAGGGGTGGGTGAGTTCATGGATCGGAAAATAGGTAAAAAACCAACTGGACTCGGGGTGAATGGGCGAAGTTGAGAAAAAGAAAAAGAAGGAGCCCAAGGCCAATATACCCACTGTAAAATCCTGTATTCCCATTTTTCGCATCCGCTGTAACCACGATTCATCATCGTCTAAGAACTCATCTGCTTTTTGTGAGGCCAATAGTAAGTCAATTCGGCCCATCACTCCGGAGGTGGTTCGGCGAAACAAATGATAAATGTCTGTTCGTAAACTCTGATTGGTTCGATTTAAAAAAATCAAGTATACCTGCCGGGCAGAATAATAGGCGGTCAGGGAAGATACCAGTAGAAAGAGGCCAGGTAACGAGAGATACAAGGGATCATTTTCTTGTTTGGCCCAATCATACAAGGCTAGAAGGAGTGTATCTTTGGAAAGAAAACCAGCGGTGAGGGGCAGTCCAGCTAGGCCCGCGGCGCAAATTCCAAAAAATAAAAACAGGTTAGGCCTCTTGCTCAGCAAACCTCCCATTTTTCGCATATCTTGATGATGAAAATGGTGGATTATTTGTCCGGCGGCCAGGAATAATCCCGCCTTAAAGAAAGCGTGAGTAACCATGTGGAAGAGCGCCGCTGCGGTATGACCAGTACCAATACCCACGAGCATTAAGCCCAGTTGAGAAATGGTGGAATAGGCCAAGACTTTTTTCACTTCCCATTGAACAGTAGCCGTGAGCGCAGCGATTAAAGCTGTGAATAGACCGATCAGAATAGCCAAAAACTGGATCAGGGGAGTAAGTAGAAAGTCGACACGTGCCAATAAAAAGATACCCGCCACCACCATCGTAGCTGCGTGGATCAACGCCGATGCGGGTGTTGGACCCTCCATGGCATCTGGAAGCCAAGTCTGAAGCGGAAATTGGGCTGACTTCCCGATGGCTGCCCATAAAAAACAAAACCCAATCCCTTGTTGGACGATGGGGGATACTTCGTTTTCCGGATTGGTCCACCAAGATTCCAAACTTTCGTATTGCCAAGTACCGGTTAGGCCGAATACCCAAAATATGCCCACCAAGAAACCGATGTCCCCGATTCGGTTAATCAAAAAGGCTTTCAAGGCAGCTTGATTCGCGCTCGGGCGGTGGTACCAAAAACCAATGAGCAGATACGAAGCTAAGCCCACCAACTCCCAAAACAGGAAGGTTTGCCATAAATTTCCGGAGGTGACAATGCCCAACATCGCTGCCAAAAAAAGATTCAGGTACACAAAAAATCGAATGTAACTGAGTTCTCCCTTCATGTAGGCATAGGAGTAGATTTGAACCAGTAAACCAATGAATTGGACGATAAAAAGCATTGCCAACGTAAGGGGATTGATCCAAATGTCCAATGTGATTTGATGTTGACCAACACTAAACCAAGGAACTGAGGTTAGGGTAGGGCCATCGTACCGTGCCATTATTTCGAGGGTGAAGAGTAATCCCAAGAAATTGATGAAAATCGAAACCATACCCGCCAATGAGTCATCTATTTTCTTTCGAAAAAGAAACAAGATTCCTGCCGAAAAAAGGTAAAAGATGAACGCGTAGACAATGGTTTGGTCTGTCAACATGAAGGCTTTCGTTCGTGATTGGAATGCAAAAGTACGATTATCCTAGAGAAAAGGAGTCTATAAATCTACAAATTAACTAGAGTGATATACATTTATAGACTCCCAACAGTTCCATCACCGATCAAGCAAGTCGAGTCAATGCTTTTTCGGCGATGGTCACTCCAATCGACAGTGAGGAAGTCGCAGCCGGAGAAGGCGCGTTGACCACATTGATCGCCTGGGCGTTTTCGAATATTGCAAAGTCGTCTAATAGTCCGCCAATCCGGTCACAGGCTTGAGCCCGAACACCTGCACCGCCGGGTTTTAGATTTTTCTCTTGGATTTCGGGGATCAATTCCTGTAAAGCACGGGTAAAGGCTGCTTTCGAGAACGAACGATAAAATTCACCAAGTCCCGTTTTCCAATATTTGGCCGCTACTTTTTGAAAACCAGGCCAGGCCAATGTCTCACCCAATTCCTTCCAGTTAACCTGGGATTTTTTGTAGGATTCGCGCCCAAAGGCCATGACCGCATTGGGACCAGCCTCTACGCCACCGTCGATCATTCGGGTGAAATGAACACCCAAAAAAGGGAAGTTAGGGTCTGGAACAGGATAAATCAGATGTTTAACCAAATATTCTTTTTCTTTCACTAACTCATAATATTCCCCGCGGAAAGGTGTGATTCGAATATCTAAATCTTCTTTCTCGGTCAGCTGGGCTACTTTATCCGAATACAAACCCGCACAGTTGATGACCAATTGGGTATCATAACTTCCTCCTGTGGTCACGACCGTTGAATGACGGATCGACTGAGAAACGGAACTCACCCGTTCATTGAATCGAATGTCCACCCCCAGTTTTGTTAGTTTTTCAGCCAATTTAATACAAACCGTCGCATAATTTACAATCCCCGTTTGAGGTACTCGAAGGCCAGCCACTCCATGCACATGGGGTTCAATTTCCTTCATCTCCTCTAAGGTCAAGGAGCGTAATCCGTCCAAACCATTTTGTACACCACGCTCATGGAGCGTTTGAAGCATGGGGATTTGTTCAGGGCGGGTGGCTACCACAATTTTTCCACACTTCTCAAAGGGGATAGACTCTTGTTCACAAAAATCGATAAGCAAATGATACCCTCGAATGCAGTTGGTGGCCTTGAGACTTCCGGGTTTATAATACAAACCTGAGTGGATTACCCCACTGTTATGCCCCGTTTGATGGGCTGCTACATGCGATTCCTTCTCCAAGATCGTAATCTGAAGACCAGGCCGTTTTTGAATCATTTGGTACGCTGTTGCCAAGCCCACAATGCCAGCACCCACAATCACTACATCATTTGTCATAATTAAGTACCATAAATTTTGGCGATTTGGAATCGCAAACTTAAATTTGTGCAAATTTACAGACCATTCATCGGACATGAAAAAAAATATTTTCTATTTATTTGCATTCTTGTCAATCTCATTGGCATCATGTGATTATCAAGTAAATAATACCATCGACCAACCGGATGCTCGGGAAGGTGATGAGTGGGTGTATGGCGTGCATCCTGATTCTTCAGCGGCTCAGTTGAAGAATGTATATACTGAAAAGCCAGAACTTGAGAAAAAGGCAGCTGAAATTCGTGAGAAACTTTTTGGCGCAAACGGTAAATCGGCTGAAGGTGCTTAATTCTGCCTAATTCAACTTTTTATAAAGAGAGTTTGTCCCCTTTATTGGGCGAATTCTCTTTTTTTTATTTTAACTCAACTTTCCCCATTTTATACATGAACATCGCACTCGTAACAGGCTCTGCTGGACTTATTGGTAGTGAATCCGTCGCTTTTCTTTCGGAAAAGTTTGACCTCGTCATTGGAATCGATAATGACCTTCGGCAATATTTCTTTGGGCCTGAAGCCTCCACTGCTTGGAATAAAAGCCGAATTCAAGACGCTTATTCCAACTACAAACACTACACTGCTGATATTCGGTCTGAAGAGCAAATCGGCGCTATCTTCGCCGAATATGGTACCGATATCAAAATGATCGTTCATACCGCTGCTCAACCAAGCCACGATTGGGCTGCCCGCGAACCCTTCACCGATTTTACTGTCAATGCCAACGGGACCTTGGTGATGTTGGAAATGACACGAAAGCATTGCCCTGAGGCTGTTTTTATCTTTACCTCCACCAACAAAGTGTATGGAGACAATCCCAATTTCTTGCCCCTGATTGAAACGGAGACTCGTTGGGAAATTGATGCTACCCATCCTTATTTTGAGCATGGTATCGATGAGAACATGTCCATCGACCATACCAAACACTCTTTGTTTGGAGCCTCCAAGGTCGCGGCCGATGTACTAGTTCAAGAATATGGACGTTATTTTGGCATGAAAACCGGGGTCTTTCGGGGTGGATGCTTGACTGGCCCGAACCACTCAGGCGCTCAGTTACATGGTTTCTTAGCTTACCTCATGAAATGTGCCATCTCGGGCACTCACTACACCATTTTCGGATACAATGGAAAACAAGTGCGAGATAATATACACTCCTGGGATTTAGTCAATATGTTCTGGCATTTCTATCAGAATCCCCGTCCAGGCGAAGTGTATAATGCCGGTGGCGGACGTTTCTCCAATTGTTCGATGTTGGAAGGGATCACACTCTGTGAGGAAATTACAGGAAATAAAATGAATTATTCCTACTCAGAAACCAATCGGATCGGTGACCACATTTGGTATATCTCTGACTTGAGCAAGTTTAAATCGCATTATCCTGGTTGGGACTGGCATTATGATCTTAAAACAACGTTGGCCCAAATGTATGAAAACATTAAGCAACGCGTGTAAATAAGGTCCTTCATGAAAATGCCCCCCGCCCACTAGGACGGGGGGCATTTTCGTTACCCCAAATGTGTCATTTTTACCAAGTAATTACCTTCTTTTCTCCTGCTCGAAGCATTACTTTCTTTTGTGATGCATCCGCTGCCGAAATCAAGGTCACTTGGCCATTCTCTACGGCCTGAATGACGACTTCCAACGGCTTGCCATTCTTCCATTTTAAATCCAAGGTATAACCTCCTCGAGCTCTTATTCCTTGAATTGAACCCGTTTTCCACGCATCTGGAAGGGCGGGTACGAGGTAAATGACTTCGTCGGTCGACTGCACCAACATTTCCATCACAGCTGCCGTCCCACCGAAGTTTCCATCAATTTGAAAGGGAGGGTGCGCATCCATTAAGTTTGGATAGGTTCCTCCCCGCCGGCGGGTTCCACCCGATAGATCAGGATCTACATACCGTAGGAGCTCTCGGTACATTTTGTAGGCCCGATTTCCATCCCACAGCCGTGCCCATAAATTGATTCGCCACCCTTTTGACCAACCCGTTGTTTCATCGCCTTTGATCTCCAAGGTGGTTCGGCTTGCCTTTGCTAGCTCCGGAGTAGCCCAAGGGGTAATATGAGATCCTGGATACAAGCCATATAAATGCGATTGATGTCGGTGTTGGGGTTCTTTATCTTCCCAATCGTGATACCATTCTTGCAATTGGCCCTTGGCCCCAACTTGGTAAGGTAAAAGGTGGGGAAATATTTCCTTGACCCGCTTGGTATACTCATTCTCTATGGAAAGGACCTGTGCTGCCTTCTGATAATCCAAGAATAATTCCCGGATCATCGCCATATCGGCCGTTGCCCCGTATAAAGTTGCACCTTGGTATCCGGTTGAGGTAATGTAAATATTTTCAGGCGAGGTGCCCGGCGATGTCATCCAACGGCCATTTTTATCCTGAACCATCCAGTCTAAACAAAACTGGACAGCTCCTTCCATCAAGGGAAAAGCTTCCTGTTTCAAGTAGGTAATGTCCCGGCTAAACGCAAAATGCTCCCAAAGATGGGCAGCCAGCCAAACACCGCCCATGTTCCAATTGGCCCAGCTGGGATCGCCTTGTCCAAAGTCACCCACAGGATTGGAAATGGCCCAAATATCCGAGTTGTGCCCTACAGCCCAACCCCGACTACCATAATAAGAAGAGGCCGTTGCTTGTCCCGTTTGCGCTACATTTTTGATGAAACCCAATAGGGGTCGATGCAATTCGGCCAAGTTTCCGGTTTCGGCTGGCCAATAGTTTTCCTGTGCATTGATATTCAAGGTGTAATTACTACTCCACGGTGGTCGAATGTAAGGATTCCAAATACCCTGTAAGTTGGCTGGAACCTCGGGGGTTCGGGACGAAGAAATAAGTAGGTACCGACCAAAATTAAAATAAAGCTCCTCCAAACTAGGGTCTTGCGCGCCCTCACCGAATCGGAGCAATCGTTGGTCGGTTGGTAGCTCGGGGCCAGAACTGGTTCCAAGATCCAGCTTTAGTCGATTGTACAGGGATTGGTAATCCTGAATATGCCGTTTGCTCATCTCAGCAAAGTTTTGGCGGGATGCCAAAGCTACTCGATCTCGTGCAGGAGCTAGGTACGGCTTTCCTTGGGTAACAGGATCTTGCTGAAATCCGTTGAAACTAGTCTCTGTAGTAAGTGCTATCCAGACTTCTTGTGCACCAACCACCTTCAACTGGCCGTTTTCGGAGGCCAGAGTTCCGCCCTTTTGATTCACTTGCAAAGCCATGGCAAATCGAGTGCCTTTGTTTGGGTCGAACCGAACGGGATTCGGAATTTTCCCCCGATAATTTGGCTCTACGTGGTAAGGCGCATACCCAGTAGCATAGAACTGATTTCCCTCCACTCGATTTTCATAGGGAAGTTGACTCTCAAATCCGACCGAAAAAGACAATGCGCCCGGGCGGCTAGCCGTCAATCGGATCATCATAACTTTATCTGGGTAGGAAACGAAATAGTCTCTCCTGTACAAAACTCCTCCGATCTCATACCGGGTAGTCGACATGGCCTGAGTTAAATCTAATTCTCTTTGGTATTGTTTACCTTCAGGGCCGTGTAGCATTGTCAACTTCAAGGTTCCCAAGGGCATGTAGGATTGAGTAAATTGGCCTTGTACAAACCTTTGAAGTGAATCAGCCGCGCGGTAATCCTCTCGGGCCAATGCTTCTCGAATAGGTTGAATGTATCGGCTGGCAGTTGGATTATTCATAGGATTCACCGGCCCGCCCGACCATAAGGTCGCGTCATTCAAATCAATTTTTTCAGACTGAATCCCACCGTATAAGGTAGCACCGGTTTTCCCATTTCCCAATACCAACGTTTCTTCAAAATACTGCGCGGGCTGCTGGTACCACAGGCGATGGGAGGATTTTTCCTGACCCAGGCCTGGCCACCAGAACATCAACCCTAGCATGACGAGGAGTAAGCTAGGCTTCATAAATTAAATAAAGGATAGGTTTATTGTGTCAAATATACACAATTCCTCGAAAGTAGGGTAATCGTTGGTGGAAGTTGGGGGAAAGCGTCGAGGTTAGGGTATTTCTACACGACCAAACAGTCCGGCATTACCTAAAAACTCCCTCGATGGGCCGTACCAGTCTGCGGTATATCCGGCACCGACCTGAAAATTTTTGTATTGTAATCCCGATCGTAGTTGTAGAAAACTCCGGGCATGATGCCCCTCCGTTGGATTGTGCAGATACATCCACTGGACTCGATTGTAAAGCCGCCAATTGAGTTTTACTTGAGGTTTGAATTCAGTCAGTCCAAACATTTCAAGATTATGATCTCCCGTGAGATCGGCTCGTGGAAAGGCCACCACCAACCAAGTGGGATTGGCCCATGTGAAATTTACGCCCATCGAAGGGAAAAATCCTGTTTTGTGATTGATACTCCCACCCGCTGCTAGTTTCCAGTGTTTTGAAAGTCCGTAATTTAGAAAAGATAAAGCGACAAATTCATTTCGGTCGGCTCGATTGGTGTATTCTGAGGAGTAAGTTGTCAATCCGAAATAAGACCATTTGGGTGATGAGGCCGACAAAGGGCGGCTGACAATGGCTTGAAACTGAATCGCCCGATGGCCCACCAAGACCTCGATGGGAATAGGAGGTGTCTTTTTTTCTTGGGAATGGCTCGGTGTACTTGCCACCAAACTTAAAAAGCACAAAAAATACAGAGTAATTTTCATAGGGTTCATTCGCGTATGGAAACCTTAAAATTTGCTAAAGAAAATTATCCGTTCAAGAAAAAATCGGTACTATGTTTTTTTTAGTCGATAAAAAGGGTGTATTCATCCCATTTCTTTTGGATGCATACACCCTTTTTCAGGCATTTTAAAGTTGGTTTATTCATATCGAAGCGACTCGATCGGATCCAATTTTGACGCCTTGTAGGCTGGATAGTAGCCGGATAAAATTCCCACGGAAACCGAGATGATCAAACCTAGGAAAATCCATGCCCAAGGTACAATAAATCCGCCGTCTTGATTGACGAAGTAAGCGATGAGGTTACCAACGGAGAGACCCAAAATAATTCCTCCCAAGCCGCCTAACAAACAAATCACCACAGCTTCCATCAAGAATTGAAAGCGAATCTTGAAAGGGGAGGCTCCAAGTGCCTTTCGTATGCCAATTTCGCGGGTTCTTTCGGTGACAGAAACCATCATGATGTTCATCAAGGCTATGGATGCACCCAACAAAGTGATAAAACTAATGCCAAAACCACCGATGCGTAGGTAACCCGTCACTTCTTCAAAGTCTTTCGCGACGGCATCGGCACGCTCTAATATAAACGAGTCGTCGGCCCCAATGGGATCGCGCCGGATTTGCCGCATCAACGCCGTAGCTTCAGCCAAAACATAATCGGCTTGTTGAGTACCTGGAGCAGAGGCCGTCAGGTTGTAGGTAAGTTGCTGGTCTGCGGCCAACTGGCGGCCGGTTGTAAGGGGAATCATCGCCATTCGGTCGTCTCCACCACCGCCAATGCTCCCTTTTTTCTCTAAGACACCCACCACCTTGAAGCGGTCATTGCCAATGGTAATGAATTGATTGATTGGTCGAACATCTTTAAAGAGTTTGGTCGATAATTCGTTCCCGATCACGACTACACGTGCTGAAATCTCCAAATCAGACGGAGTGAGCGCCCGTCCTTCTTCTATTTTATACCCTTTAATGGCTTGATAGGACTCATCCACACCCATAAGTTGCACGTTGGGGTTGGTGCGAATCGAACCAAACTTTGCCTCAGCACTTCCTTGAAGCATCGCCGAAATACTCACAACTCCATTGGCTTTTTGCTCAAATAAAGTTTTAAAATCTCGGGCCTCGAAATAAGAAATGGGGGGCAGCTGTTTGGTAGATACACCTCCTCGTCGGGAACGGATGTTTTCGACCCGAATATCAAATGTATTGGCTCCCAAGTCGGCAAAACTACTGTTAACAGAGGCTTGCATACCGTCGATGGTCGTCAAAATTCCTACCAATGCCGTGATCCCAAAAGCAATAATCATGGCCGTTAAAACGGTCCGCAACATATTTCCTTTGATGGAACGTATCCCTTCTGCAAAATTTTCTCTTAAATTCATGCGTTAAAAACCTAGGAATCAAATCCTATCATTAATATGTCCACAAAGTTCCAAAAGAGTGCCTTGATTCCCAAACCGATGGGATTTGCACTCGCACCGTTCATCCTATTTTTTCTACTTTCTGGACCTATCCTGGCCAATCGACTCCTTATTCCGATGGATAGTCAGCAGTCCAACCACCTCAAAGCCTACGGCATTGCCTTTTGGTTGCTGGATAAACATGGGGTTGAGATGGACTGGTTGCTGAATTACCGTGGGGGAAGTTTTTTAAGTCCGGTTACCCAGGCCTACATCAATGAATGCATCATTCGAGGTGTTTCTTATGAAGTGATCTCGGAGGCGGAGGCTGATCAAATTCTTGCTCAGGTCAAGGCGCCCCAAACCAATACCGATGCCGTCAAACTTCAAAAAGCCCCTAAGATTGCGGTGTATACTCCCACTTATGCTCAACCTTGGGACGACGCCGTGACCTTAGCTCTAACCTACGCCGAAATTCCCTACGACAAAGTTTTTGACGACGAGGTCATGTCCGATAAACTACCTGAATACGATTGGTTACACCTTCATCACGAAGATTTTACAGGGCAATTCGGAAAATTTCTCCGGATGCGCGGTACCGCCTGGTTTCAACAGCAAAAAATGGTGGCAGAGCAAACAGCACGGAAATTCGGACTATCTAAAGTCACCGACCTCAAAGGTGCCGTAGCCAAAAAAATTCAAGCTTTTGTTTTGGGAGGAGGATACATGTTTGCCATGTGCAATGCCACCGATACATTTGATATCGCCTTGGCTGCTCAAGGGATCGACATCGTGGAGTCGCCCTACGATGGCGATGGCATGGACGATCAGGCAGACAAAAAGCTAGATTATGATCAAACCTTCGCCTTCCAAAATTTTCAACTCGTCCGGGATCCATATGAAGTCGAATTTTCAAACATCGACCAAACAGCCAATGAACGATTTGTAGAGGAAAATAATGACTATTTCTCACTCTTCGAGTTTTCGGCCAAATACGACCCCATTCCTACGATGCTAACCCAAAATCACGCCAATTTGATCAAAGGATTTATGGGCCAAACGACCGCCTTCAAGAAGAAATTCATCAAACCCGAAGTCGTGGTGCTGGCCGAAAATAAGTCGTTGCAAGAGGCTCGGTACTTGCATGGTACCGCGGGCAAAGGATTTTGGACATTTTATGGCGGACACGATCCGGAGGACTATCAACATTTCGTGAACGAAGAACCCACTGACCTCAACTTGCATCCCAATTCGGCCGGATATCGCTTGATCTTGAATAATGTATTATTCCCAGCCGCCAAGAAAAAGAAACTCAAAACCTAAATTACCCTTCATGCCAAGCCTGAATACTCTCCGTCAAGGTGATGTAGAGTGCTAAAAAATCAGGATCATCTTGTAATAACTGCCGGTGCGCTTGGAGGGTTGACTCATCTCCCCGGACCGCCGGCCCTGTCTGTACCTCAGCCGGATGAGCCGCAGCTAATGCTTTACGGGTGGTCTCGGCTATGAGGGGCTTCAATAAATCAAAAGATAGGTTCTCGGATTCGACCAAGGACTGGCTCACAGCCCACAAATGATTCGTGAAATTGCAAGCAAAAACAGCCGCTACATGCAAGGTTTTCCGGTCCTCCGACGATACCTCTCGAGCCTCTTTCCCCAGTTGGTCGCCTATCTTTTTTAAGAAAGCCAATTCTTCCTCGCTTTCAGCCTCAATCAAGACGGGTACCTTTTTAAAATCCAAGGATTTCCCTCGAGTAAAGGTCATACAAGGATAAAACACGCCAATTTCTACGTCCAATCCCCGTTGATCATGTAGGATATCGGACAAAATGGAAAGTGGTAGGGCGCCCGAAGTATGCACCACCAAGGCATCCTCCGGTAGTTGGATCTGCTGGCAAACTTCAGGTAGGGCGTGGTCAGTGACGACTAAAAAAAAGACCTCGGCCACGCTATCTCGAAAGTCAAGTTCATCAGTAGGCCGCGCAGCATAAAATGTCTCAGCCAAGTCTGCAGCTCGTTGAAACGACCGGCTGTAGACCTCACGGACAGAGAAACCCGCGCTTTCCAGGGCATGTCCAAGGTGCCAAGCCAGGTTACCGGCACCAATCAAGGCGATGTCAATCATGTGGGATAAAGTGTTTAAGTTGATCCATGATGCGTTGTGTCGATCCAAGCCCCAGCTCCACCACATATTTAGCTCCTCGTTGTGCCGTTCGGTAAGCTTCGGGCGATCTCAATTCGTCCATTTTTTGACGAAATTCCGAGGCATTCGATACCGGAAAAGCCGCCCCCGATTCGATCAGATCCAATGCTTCTTGAAATTTATGGTACCGTTTATTTCCAAAAAGGATCGGAATCTCAAAAACCGCCGCCTCCAATGTATTGTGCAATCCTTTCCCAAACGCACCGCCAATGTACGCCACCTCGGCAAGGCGATACAATTTGGATAGCTGGCCCATGGTATCTACCCAAAGAACTCCGTCGGTAGGTGGTGCCTGCTGGTCCCATTGAGACCACCGGACCCCCACCAAATGAGCATGCTCCTCCCAAGCGGAACCCCATTCATGTGGAGCCAAAATGAACTTCATCTCGGGGTGTTGTTCAATATATGGCTGTAGAACCTCAAAATCTTCCGGCCAAATACTTCCCGCCACCAATACTTGATGTGCTCCCTTCCATGTCGCTAAAGCATTGGGAAGCACACCCGTCTCTTTGATGCGCTGTACCCGGTCAAAACGGGTATCTCCGGCCAAGGTATGGTGTGGGAAGCCGATCGAATCCAACAGCACTTGCGAGGCTTTATTCTGAACAAATAGGTGGGTGAAGGAAGTGAGAGCCCGGCGAAAGAAGCCCATTCCCAATCTGAAATAGACCTGATTGGGGCGTAGAATTACCGAATAAGCAAAGGTAGGTATGTTTTTTTGGCGTAAAATCTGCAATAAGTTGGGCCAAAATTCATATTTGACAAAAAATACGGCTGTCGGACGAACGTGCTCCACAAATTTTTTCATGTCGCGGTACGTGTCCAACGGAAGATACGACACCCCATCTGCCACCGGGGTTTGGCTCCGCACTTCATAACCTGACGGCGAAAAAAAAGTCAATAGGATTTGATACCGCGGATATGCTTCTCGAAAAGCTTCCATCAAAGGGCGGCCTTGCTCGAATTCACCCAAGGAAGCACAATGGAACCAAACCCAAGGACCTTCCGGTCGTGGGTTCTGCATAAAACGGTGGATCTGGGTGCGGCCCTGGACCCACTGTTTGGCTTTGGGGTGAAACCAAGCCGCCCATCGGTAGAAAAGGCCTAAAAGATGGAGGCCAAAAGAGTAAAACAATGCCATGTGGTCGTTTTGCTAATCGTCTAGGGTATCTGTCCTCAAGCTCCAGTGCCTGGATACGGCACAAAGCCCGTTTCACCCGGAATTTCCGGAAAACGCCGAGCGATCCAATCTTCTTTGGCCTGTTTCAAGCGCTCTTTTCGGGAAGAAACAAAGTTCCAGTCGATGTACCGAGGCTCTGGGAATGGGTCACCCCCGAAAATGTAGAGGGTTGAGCCAGCAGTCACCTCAAACGAGCATAAGGTAGCTTCTTGGGCGATCAAGATTTGTTTCGGACCAAACGCATGGCCGTCGTCCACAATCGACCCCTCCAAAATATACAGGGCACTTTCTCCAAACAGATGTTCCCCTAGGTCAAGTTTTTGCGTTTGGTGGCATTTGATTTCAATGAAATACAAAGGGCTGTAGGTCGGCACGGGAGATTGATGGCCTCTGAAGGCCCCAGCGATGAGTTTAAAGGAAAGTCCATGCTCCTCCCACGTTGGGATGTTGGCGGCTGGAATGTGGGTGAATGAGGGCTCCATTTCTTCGAGGTGAGTAGGAAGTGCCACCCAAATTTGAAGTCCGTGCAAGACCGTTTCAGTTTCTCGCAGGGCTTCGGGTGTCCGTTCTGAATGTACCACACCCCGGCCAGCGGTCATCCAGTTGACAGCCCCTGGCTGAATCTCCAGTTCACTTCCTAAGCTATCGCGGTGCATGATAGCGCCGTCAAAAAGGAAAGTGAGCGTGGAAAGTCCGATGTGTGGATGAGGCAACACATCGAGCGCTTCACGTGCTTTCAGCTGAACGGGTCCCATGTGATCGATGAAGACAAACGGCCCCACCGACCGTTTTTGGCGAAAGGGTAACAAACGGCCCACCATAAAATGGCCAATGGAGGCAGCCCGCTCCTCGATGATCAGTTGGATATTGGACATATCATTTTTTTTTCAAAGAAACATAAAATTGAAACACCGTGTGCCAGAAAATGATTCGGATCTTTAGTCTACTAGAAAAATAGGACAATTCGAAAGAAGCGTAGTATATTTGTTCGGAAGAAATTCCTTCCCACATCATTTAACCCAACACACCGAATAACAATGAAAAAATCGAACGTAGCTCCTTGGCTAACAGTCGCTGTCCTACTATTCCTCAACCTTTCCACGTGGGCACAAGGAAACTTTGGTGGCTTGAGCCTGTACACTGTCCGGACCGACATGGGCAAAGATGCCATCGGTACCCTGAAGAAAGTCTCTGAGGCTGGTTACAAGTTCATCGAGGCCGCAGACTATAAAAATGGTACGTTTTACGGCATGAAACCCGAAGAGTTCAAAAAAGCTCTACAAGAGATTGGTCTCACACCCCTAAGCGCACACATGGGGTCTGCCACCTTGGACAATATCGATCAGCAAATCGCCGATACCAAAGCCGCTGGATTTCAATATTTTGTAGCCCCCGTGCCCCCCATGGGAATGTTCAAATACAATCCTGAAACCAAAAGCTTGTCCATGACAGACGATGTAGCCTACCTTACCAGCGTTCTCAAGACAATGGGGGAGAAGTGCAAAGCCGCAGGTCTTACCTTCCTTTATCATAACCATGGTTTCGAGTTCGAAAAAAACAAAGCCGGTATTGTACCCATCGAGTACATGTTGGAAAACCTAGATCCCAGCGTGGTGAACTTCCAGATGGATCTTTATTGGGTGACCAAAGCCGGAGCAGATCCACTAGCCTATTTCGATAAATATCCAAAGCGTTTCCCCATTTGGCATTTGAAAGATATGGATAGCCAGGGCCGATTTGCCCCAGTGGGAACTGGATCCATCGATTTTGCCAAAATTCAAAAACAAGCCAAAAAAGCAGGTATGCGATATTATCTTGTGGAACAAGATCAAACCTTCGATGGCCTGCAACCCCTAGATGCCATGAAAATCAGCCATGCGTCTTTGAAGAAATTTGGATTCAAGTAAGAAAGATGAATAATTATGAATCAATGTCGTTTAGTTAGTGGACTCTTCCACGAAGTAGCCCATGATTACGGCCCTTCAGGCCTTTTTTTGCTAGGGTTTGTGCCATTTCCCTAGCCTTAGCAGGCTAGGTTATTGATTAAGCACCGTTGGTGCTGGATTAAAGCAGCTAGGTAAAATTCCCCAACTAAACGACATTGAATTATGAATTATGAATTCATAAAATGTGAATGATGAAGAAGCTAACCCTTTCGGTCGTATTTCTTTTGATTTCTGTCATAAGTGTAGCCCAAAAATCCTTTTCTGTAACCATCCAGTTTCCTAAAGAGGTGGATACCCAACATATCCGAATGGGGTATGATAATGGTCGAGAGCGCATCGCCGTTCCTGGTCAGTTTGTTAATAACAAGATGACGGTATCCGGAACCTATTTTTCTAGGTATGTAACGCTTTCGATGTTGGATGAAGAAAAAGAGAGTTTTGTGGATATGCATTATTTTTGGGTCGATGGAACGAATGCTTCCATCACCTTTACTTCGAAAGGCTCCAACGAGAATATTTTCAATCAAAGTAGTTTGAAAAACGCCTATCGCCTGGATGTGGTCGGAAAAGAACTTCAGGATTTTACGCGAGCTGAATTAAATGCCTACCAAGCATTTTATCGACACTACCTTAGTCCGACCTTTGAAGGGGAGTACACGGATTCCTTGGCTCGGGTTTTTGATTCAATTTTTGCAAGTCTTCGGGATAAAGAAATTGAGTTCATCAAAAGCCGGCCTACTGATTATTTCGCTTTTGATTATTTTAGACGAACTTTAGCTACCGATCACACCGCGCATCCGGATACTTTATTGTCGGTATTCCATCTTTTTTCAAATGAATGGAAAGAAAGTTTTGAGGGGAATGAATTGGAGCTATTTCTGAAAGGTAAGGCACTGAGAAAGAAGGCGATGGCTCCGATTATCGAGGCAGCAGACTACTACTCAAAAGATAAGCTATCCCTTCAGAATAAGAACTACACTTTATTGGTTTTTTGGGCTTCTTGGTGCAAACCCTGTTTGGCTGAAATTCCTCAAATAAAAACCCTACGTTCGAAGTTTTCAGAGGATGATTTGACAATAATCTACGTGACATTGGATGAAGAGGTTACCCTATTTGAGCAGGCAGTAAAGAAATGGGATTTGAGGTGGAGTCATATCTTCGGGAATAAACCATTGATCAAAACATTTGGCGTTTTGGGAATTCCACAGATATTCCTTGTCGATAAAGAAGGAAGAATAGCTTACTCTCGCGAGGAGGAAAAGGATTTTTCAGCTCAGTTGCCTGTTTTGGAAAAGCTTCTTGAAGATATAATTGATTAAAGTTTAAAACGTTTCGCATACCTGAATTTCCTTCGGTAGCTCCGACGCTTCTTTCCGAAATCGCCAACGCACAAGGTATGAACAGGCCACAGCCTTTGGTAAATACTGTCTAGCACCTTCGGTGCCGAATTCGCTACCCCGCCCCATACCGTCGGTGCGGCCTGCTTCTTGGTTGCTAGGTCTTATATACTTGATAGGCCGCACCGACGGAGAAATTGGGTGGGGAATTCCTGGGCTACAAACAGGTTGCCCCGCTGGGGCAAGGGTATCGAACGGTTATGGATTTGGTTGATCAGGCTGTAATCATGGGCAATTTGAAACACTCATCTCTCCTCACTCATAATTCATAATTCAATGTCGTTTAGTTAGTGGACTCTTCCATGAAGTAGCCCATGATTACGGCCCTTCAGGCCTTTTTTTGCTAGGGTTTGTGTCATTTCCCTAGCCTTAGCAGGCTAGGTTATTGATTAAGCACCGTTGGTGCTGGAATAGGTGAACTAGGTAAAATTCCCTAACTAAACGACATTGATTCATAATTCATAAGGTGATTTAACAACAAACGGCTCCATCGGAGCCAACCGTTTGTAGCCTCATCATACGCCCGTGAATAATCAAGCTCCATCGGAGCGGCCCGTAAAAAGGCAACGGTTACCGATTCGGATATTCATTTTTCTTTTCGCGGGTTAATCAGCCTACACAAAACCCGTTGATGATCTTAAACAAGCCGCATCGAGGGAATATGCTTGGACTTCAATAGGATGTCATCTTTTTACAAATAATTTACATGGTACAGGAGTGCCATATTACGTCGCCACTCATTCCCTTATCGTATATTCTTAAAATAGCTCACTTCCTCTTTCTGACTTTCTCGATTATCCTTGAAAGTAATGGAATTTCCTCAGGCTTGAAATGTTCGAGCAGACGCGTGAGTACGGATATTTCTTTCGGACAAACCAGCTCTTCTTCCCCCTCTTGTATTAATTTAACAATTTCTTGGTGTATTTTCTTCGATGGCATACTTTTGCCAGCCTCCCAGGCATTGATGCTGGGTTGACTTACCTTCAGTTTTGCGGCCAATTGTGCTTGGGTGAGGTTATTCTCTGTACGATATTTTCGTAGAGCCTCATGTAAAGGAATTTTTTTCATGGTGATCAGGCTTTAGTTGGAAAAAAGATTCCAAAGATTCACGATTTAAGGTATGAGTTGATGCTTCGAAAATAAGTCTGATATTTTCAAGGGGCAAGTTTTTTCTTATCTTTATTATTTCATGGGGGGGGTAAATAGTTGATTATTAATTGATTACATTTTTTACTTGTCTTCGCAAATGTATATTTCTGATAAAATCCTGATAAATTATCAGCCAAACTGATATTTTTTATCAGCGTTATTTTTGGAGGTTTGGCAGGAAGGTTGCAGTTTTGATTCATTATTCAAATGAACAGCGATTTATTTGATTTATAAAAAATCGATTCGTTGGTCGTTTTTAGTTCGGATTTCCGGTAATCAATCAATAATTAACTTTAAATTTTAACTTTTATGAAAAAATTTGTTGTCACCCTGTTTTTTGCGTTTTGTGCTACGGCCAGCTTTGCAAACACCAACGATGTAGACTTAGCCAAGTCCAAGGTAGAATTGAACTCAAGTTCAGTTCAGACTCAAACTACTACCACCAATGTGTCTTTTTCTGGGTGTGTAGTCGAGAATATCTGTGGGAATATTGCAGTGGTTTGTGATGCAGAGGATAGAAAGTTTTGGGAAGAACGTTACTGCGACCAATAACAGATTATCCAAAAATAAAAAAATCCAGTTAATAATGGTTTGCCCTCTAGTTAAATTAGGGGCAAACCATTTTAATCGTAATAACCCCATGCAAACAAGATACCCTCTCACATTTGCCTTGTTATTTCTTGCAACGGCTCTGTCCGGGCAAAATTACAAAGTGGCCTATCGGTTGCATTATTTTGAAAATCCGGTTGAGCGTACCGGTAGTCAACAAGAAGACTTTTATTTATATATCGACCAGGACCACAGCGAATTTGTGAGCGTTCTGAAAATGAAAAAGGATTCGGTCATGAAATTTGATAAGTCCGATGTGGGCCGTCAAATGGCTGCCTACAAAGCAATACCCAGAACAAAGTTTGAGTTTTTTCTGACGAAGCAGTACAATACCAAGACGGTATTGTTTGCACAAAAGTTTTCGGTGAACATTGGTTATCAACAGGTAGGCACCACCTACAACTGGGAGGTGGTGGATACAACGAAAACAGTGAACGGATTTACATGTAGAAAAGCCACCTTGCAACACCTTGGAAATACCTACGAAGCCTGGTTTACCGACGAAGTTCCAGTTTTTGACGGACCCTATTTTTTTCAGGGATTACCCGGTTTGATTTTGGAGGTATCTTGCCCGGAACGAGGGTATCGATTTGAGTTTCTTGGGATCGAAAATGCTGTTCCTCTAATGGAATATGGTAAAAAGAAACTGACTGCATTGAGTGATAACCGAGAAAAGTTTCTGGTTCTGTACGATGATTGGGAGAAAAACAGATACAGAAATTTATACAAATTAGGATGGTTGGATCCTTCAGTTGAAGATAAAGATGCTTATATCAACAAAATACAAGCTGAGGAAGACGCCCAGAGACCTAAATTCAAATTAGAGATATTCTGATATACGTATTTGTGATCTTTTCTGTTTTATTTTTAATCTCAATGGTGTATTTTTATGGTAAGCTGATGCTAAATGAACTCCTAAAGCCATGAACTCAATGTATAATATTCCCCTCACATTTGCCTTATTATTTCTTGCAACGGCTCTGTTCGGGCAAAATTACAAAGTGGCCTATCGGTTGCACTATTTTGAAAATCCGGTTGAGCGCACGGGCAATCAACAAGAAGACTTTTATTTATATACCGACCAGGACCACAGCGAATTTGTAAGTGTTCTGAAAATGAAAAGTGATTCGGTCGTTAAGTTTGACAAAAATGATGTAGGCAGCAAATTCGCTACTCTTAAAGCAATGCCCAAAACAAAGTTTGAGTTTTTTCTGACCAAACAGTACAATACCAAGACGGTTTTGTTTGCACAAAATTTTTCGGCGAACATTGCGTATCAACAGGTAGGCACCACCTACGCCTGGGAGGTGATGGATACAACGAAAACAGTGAATGGATTTACGTGCAGAAAAGCCACCTTGCAACACCTTGGAAATACCTACGAGGCTTGGTTTACCGACGAAGTTCCAGTTTTTGACGGACCCTACTTTTTTCATGGATTACCCGGTTTGATTTTGGAGGTAACTTGCCCCGGACGAGGGTATCGATTTGAGTTTCTCGGGATCGAAAATGCCTTACCTCTAATGGAATATGGTAAAAAGAAATTGTTTGCATTGAGTGATAACCGGGAAAAGTTTCTGGCACTGTACGATGATTGGGAGAAAAACGAGGTAAGAAATTCCTTTAAAACAGGACGCATATCATTAGTCTCTCCAACAAACGATCAGGAGGAAGAGGCTTTTATTAATAGGATGCAGGCCGAAACAGACGCCAAAAGATCTAAATTTAAATTGGAGATATTTTGAGATACGTAGTAGTTATTATTCTAATTATCTTGTTTTGTAACAAAATTCAAGGTCAAACATCCCTCAAAGGGGTGGTGTCGGATTCGCTCTCACAAAAGCCATTGGAAAGGAGTAGTGTGGTTGCCTATGCATGGAAAACGAAGAAACTTATCAAGTTTGCTTTTACAGACAAAGAAGGTCGGTTTTCGCTGGATATTCCGGTAGGAGATGCCGATTCTTTACAAGTCACGGTGAAATATTTGGGCTATGCCACGGCGTCAAAAACCATATCAAAAACCGAAACGGTGGTTAATTTTCACCTTATGCCTCAAGAGTTTATCCTGAACGAAGTCGCTATAAAACCACTCGCTGTAAGGCAAGAGGGTGATACCTTGACGTTCAACCCGACAAAGTTTGAAAAGGCGAATGATACCTCCTTGGAAGATGTGTTAAAAAGACTGCCTGGTGTAGAAGTTGGGAAGGACGGAAAAATTTCATACAACGGACAGCAAATCAATAAGTTTTATATTGAAGGACTCAATTTGTTGGATGGGAAATATAACCTAGCCACCAAAAATATTAGTAAAGAGGATATAGCTGAAATCAATGTATTCAAAAACCACCAGCCAATCAAAGCCCTGCAGGATTCGGAGTTCAGTGAATCCCCGGCGATGAATATAAAGCTGAGTAAGAAAAATATTCTTATTGGCAACGGTAGGGCGGGGGTTTCGCCTAATCTAAAAATAGGAGATGTTAATTTTTCGCCACTTTTTTTCTCAGAGAAACTGCAACTACTTTCAACCTCACAATTTAATAATTCCGGCAGAGACTTATTGCGGCAATTTCGGTCTTTTGATGTGAATGCGTATGCTTTTTTAGAAAAAATACCCGATAATAGGCGAGGGATTCTATCGTACACCAATCGCCCGGCACCAAGTTTTGATAATGACCTTTTGCGGTTCAATCAAACATTTGCCCAAAGTTTTAATTTATTAAAAAAACTTCCCAAGGATTTTCAGATAAAAACCAATATCAACGCGTACACCAACCGAGAGAACAATGCCTATGATTATGTGACGCAGTTTTACCTCACGGGATTTGAAAACCTTGACCGCCGAGGTAATCAAGCCTTGCGTCGTCATCTCGGAAACATCGATGGAACCGTGGATATCGAAAAAAATACCAAGAAGCTGTATTTTAAAAATCAGCTTTTAGTTAACACCCATAACGAACGGAACAACGGGACCAACGAAGAGACTAATTTGCCCCTGACTTCCATTGCGCTGAACAGCCAGTATACCCACCTAAGCAATACGGTATTTACGGTTATACCCACCGCAAAGAAACGTTCGTTGAGTATTTACTCCTTGGTGTCCTATTCCCAAAATAGTCAGGTAGCCCAAACCAGTCCTCTGCCCCTATTTTTTGATACGCTGCAAACCTCGGTGAATGACCTTCGTCAAGGGTATGCCAATACCAATTTTTCTACAGTCAATTCATTGTCCTATACCTTGGGTAAACAAAAGGTAAAATGGTTAAATCGCCTTGTGTGGGTATATGATCGAAATCGCCTGGAAAGTGAGATGGAGGTACAACAACAGGATCTGTTGGGAGATGAATTTAAAAACGCGGTGAATTGGGAGAAGAATAACCTCGAGTATTCTTCCGAGATCAGCTACAACGCACCAAAATACGTCTTGCGGGGCGTGCTTGCTGCGAATAATTATCATTTCAACGTGACAGAACGGTTCAATGACTTACGTTTTACTCGCAACGTAATGGTATTGAACCCATCCCTTTATTTTTTCAGTCGATTTCAATCCAAGTTTAATGTTGAGGCCAACATCATCAAGCGAAATGATTTTGGGACCATCCAGAGTATTTTCCCGGGGTATATTTTAGTTCGAAGTAGCCAGCTCAGCAGAAATGTGGGTCGGTTAGGTGCTTATGAACAGTGGAGCTTTAATAGTCGGGTTAAATACGCGGATGTCATCAACTCATTTTATGCCAACGTGGGCTTCGTTTTTTCCCTAAATGCCAATGAGCTGGTAAACAGCACCCAGTTTTCGGTAGAGGGAAACTTAGAAAACATTACGCTAGAGCAGAAGAATAGGTCGGACCGACGGCAATGGTTTTCTTCTTTTGAAAAGAATTTTCACAAAATAAAACTAGATGTCAGGCTACGAACTTTCTTCACGAGTGATCGCCAAAATGTATTGATCAACAGGGAGTTGTCGTCCATTATTCAGGATAATTTTACCACCAATTTCAACCTTACCAAAGCGTTTTCGAAGCGTTTTTATGTGGATTACGCGTTTGCGTTTAACCGGAGCATTTCTGAATTTGGCGGTGCGGTGGCTCCTTATTCTTTTGTAACCACGTCCCAAACGGCGGGTTTTAACTACAGTGTTCCTAACAAATGGAATGTACGACTGAATAACCGATACGCAGCCTTCAATTTTGCTGATCAGAATTTTGATAATTTCTTCATAGATCTCCGACTTTCAATTCCTACCAAGAACAAAAAGCTGAGTTTTGAAATCGAATGGCAGAATGTCCTCAATGCCAAAAACTACGTCATTTTAGACCGGAGTACATCGTTTCAGACGGTTTCCGTATTGCCTGTCCGATCCAGCCAATTTCTAGGCTATATCAATTTTAAATTTTAGTTTGGGTGATTGTTTTTTTTGGGCTTTTAACTTACTATCCTGGTAGAAAGCTTTATTAACCTTTTTTGTATACTTTTTTTACCTAGTTTATTTGGAAAATAGAATAAAAAAAGTACTTTTATTCTCAACAGCTAAATAGGCTGTAAGGATTTACCCCTTTCATCTACCTCAATTTCTTACCTATTTACATCCAATCTCCATGAAAAATCTTTTCACTTGGTGTTTCCTTTTCGTTTGTTTCCAAACGATCTCCCAAACACCCAAACTGACCTTGAGTACAGAATTTCCTGAGCCGGGCCAAGAAATTACGTTTACGTATGAGGGTAGGCTGGTGAATGAAAATTCGGTGGTGGATTGTATGTATTTTCACGTACCAAATACCTATATGCCAATATTTGGTGTGCCATTTTCCATAGTGAATAATAAAATCATTGGGAAATTCACTCCACCAGATACTTCCACCTATTTTTTTATTCGAATCTCTAATAATAAAGAAATCGAAACAAACAATGATCAGGGATATGGCTTTAATTTATATAAGGATAAAAAGCTCATTCCTGGAACTCTTTTGGCACAAGGATATTCCATGAAATGGTTAAGTTATTTCTACAATGTTAAAAACGATCCTGAAAAAGGCATTCAGCTAATGGAAAAGGAATTTGAGATGAACCCTGAAATGAAGGAAATAGGTGAATCCTTTTACATCGAATTTTTAGCACAAAATACCTCTACTAAAAGTAAAGGGTATGCTTTGGCAAAAGATAAGATAGAGAAAATTTTAACGACAGGTGAAGGTGAAAAAAGAGGTTACTTTTATGCAGGGGTTCTCGCTAATTGGGACTTTAAAGTTCGGGATTCATTGATTCAGCCTATCCTGCTAAAGTATCCGCTAGGTAAAACTTCTCTCGCAAATAAAATAAATTTGATGAGTATTTTATCCTCATACAAGCCGGATTCAGCGCTTAAGGTTTATGATCAAATTTTGAATTTCCCCGATAGTTTAACAACTAAATTGCGATTACCCTACAATGTTCTGCTAAATACTTACGCTCATTTGGGCGATACGACCTCTTTTTTAAAAAATCTTAGACTTTATAATGAACTAGATAAAAGGAAAATGAATCAAATCATTTCCGCAACCACGACGCATCAACTAGCTGTCACCCTAAAGTCTCAAAATAAGCTGGCAGATGCACTACGCTTTACCAATTTAGCAGAGGAATATTTCCTGCAGTACGATCCGCTCTCCAGGTATTATGGCTATGCACTGGAAACCAAAGCGGCCCTCCATTTTGAACTCGGGAAGGTAGATGAAGCCATTGAACTTAAAAAGAAGGCGCTACGGTTAACCTCCACCATTTTCCCTGATCAAAATGTCGTGTTGCTTGAATATCTCGCTCATGCCAAACGCTTTGAAGAGGTAGCCCGGTATGGTCAGCAGTTTATCACCACCAACTCCTCCAACAAACAAATAGACTCTTTGTACGCCGCGGCCCTGCTGGTTCTGCCCAAAGAAAAGCAACAACAGTATGCTACCGCATTTACGGAAGCGGACCGAAACTTTTATAAAGCCTTGGACGATAAAATGTTGCTGGAGGCCATTTCTGACTTCCGATTGGTAGATTTGACGGGAAAGCCGGTTTCGTTGTCTGACTTTAAAGGGAAAATCGTCGTGCTAGACTTTTGGGCCGTGTGGTGTAAACCCTGCATCGAATCTTTTGGAGGGATGAATGAATTGGTCCAAAGTTATCCCAAAGACGAAGTACAGTTTTTATTCATCGACATCACCCAAGAAAACTCAGAGGCCGTCCGAATTCAAAAGATCAAGAAAATTTTGGACCTTCAAAAAGTACCAAATTTTGATGTATTGCTAGATAAAAAGGAGGCTATCGGATTTCAGGTGCATAGCAACTTGAATGTAGAGGCCATTCCGGAAAAGTTAGTGATCGATCGAGAGGGGAGGTTGAGGTACCGCAGCACGGGCTTTTCTACCAAGGAGAAACTATTAAAAGAGATGACTTATGTGATCAGCCAAGTGAAGAATAATTGAACCATTGTTTGAAATGTATAATGAAATATGCAGTAGTTTTATTCGTCTTGGGATTTAGTTTACCATCCTATCATTCCTTTTGCCAAGAAAATCTGTGTGTTCTTTGGATGGACGAATCAGTCGTTTTGAATGAAGTGAATGAATTTGGAGAGCTAGTTCGAATTTCTGAACGAGAGATTTGGCGTAAAGAAAAAAAGTGGATAGAGCATGTGGTGAACGGATATCATTTCCTTTATTTTTTTGATTATAATAGGAATACATTTCATCATTTTTTCTCTATTCCAGGCGATTCAATTCAAATTTTAGCAGATTCTCTTGGAAATTGGACTATTCAAAGCCGATTTTTTCCAAAAGAAATGGATATTATGCAAAAGTTTCAAAACAAGGGGCTAAATCTACATTCAAAGTATGATGGAAACGAGGTTTCTTGGAAAGACTCCATCCACTTAGCTTTTCAAAATGCAAATATGAATCGGGAAATGCGAATGTCTATTTTGCAGAACGTTAAAGAGAGAATTTCCCCAACGTTTTTTAATATCCTCGATCAGGCCATACAATTTAAATGGATGGATTTTTTGATCAGTCCGTTCTCCAACCAAGAGATTTCACTGGACCAGTCCCCTTTAAAAGTTGAATCTTATTATTCAGCTAGAGTGCAAGCAAGTTTCGATGCAGTTCAAAAACTTAAATCCAATGAAATCACTCGTTATTCGTTTTGGCTTGCCACCATACTTCCGGGAATAATTAATTTTCAGCTTTCATTTCAAGCCTCCCCTCAAAATAAGTTTGACTATATCCGAGAGCATTGGCAAGGTGAGATAAAGAATATCGGTTTAACACGTCTCATGCTCGAAAACCTCCAAAATTTAGATTTTATTCAACAAAACTCCGAATCCTATTTTTCGATCTGTACCAATCCGAACTACACCACTCGGGTGGCGGAGAAGTTGTGACTTGCTATGTATTTCAAGTGATTAATATCAACTTTGATTGTTTAAAAACTTATTTTAGTACAATTAAGTAAAAATTAAATGGGTAATGGCATGAAAGTTGAAAATGAGATGAATACCCAATTTCGTCAGCATGAAATGCCTTATCACTCTTTCCATTAGCTTATTTATTGTTTTTAGCGGTTCATTTTCTGCTTCAGGACAAGTTCCAAAGCCCTCAACGCCGTATCATGCTTCGTTTCAGTTGACCTACGACCGTACGACTCAAGAATATACCTTTTGGCTCATCCCGAATTACTCAACTCCTAATGAAGTTAATTTCAATTTGGCTGAGTCAGACGTAGCTGCGTTTGCCATTCTCTTAGTGCCCAAAGATTTTGTCATTACCCAATTTCAAAACTTGGTTGGGAAATGGGATGGAAATAATAACCTAACCAAATTGGGTCCGGGGTTGAACACGATTTTCTGGAACTCTTATTCATTATTACCAGATACCTATTTCTACGTTCTTAGTAATTTGGCGGGAAATGGGCAATTTTTTGCACCGTTTCAAAAGGGAGTACCTATACCTTGTTTTAAGTTTAGGGGAAATGGGTGTTTTGGTGACGTCCGCATCTTTGACTTAGAGGATGATATCGGCCCAATTATCGAATCGGATTACATTTTTCCCTGGTGGGGAAACTCTTTTCAGTCGTATTCAAGTATAATGGCTAGTTCACAGGCTCCCCAGTCTTTTAGTAATCATTACCTAGCAGGAGACTCAAAAGAGGTGAGTTGTTCCTCACAAACCGAAGTACAAGCTAAACCAGATACTATTCGATTAGATCCAAAAAATTCAGTTTCTCTTTTCCCGATTCTAACAAATGACTCTAAAAACAACCTTCCTGTGTTGTCTCTAGACGCCAACGTCCGACTTCTACAGTCCCCACCAATAGGCAGTTTATCAGTTTTGCCAACCAATCAAATTGAATATTATAGTTCCTCTAATCACGTTCCCAACTTTACTTTTCAATACCAAGTTTGTTTAAAATCAGAACCATTGCAATGCGATACGGCCTCGGTATTTGTAACAGGCTATTCGGTTTCTGATTCCCTATTCGGGGTTTACATCTCGCAGAATTTACTAGGTTCTTTGCCCGATACATCCAACAATCAAGTTTTTCAAACTCTTAATATCTTCAATTCGAATCGATTTAATTTTAAGGATGTAGAGGTACGTGTAACACATCACGATCGAATTGAGCAAGTTCATTTTTATAGCTCTCAAGGTGAAATCAGCCCGGATTTAGTTAAAGTGAATATAAAAGCTCTACCAAAAAGAGGTTTTGTTTCATTTTCAAAGCAACTGAACATATCCAAAGAAATCCCCTTTTTGTTTACTCAAGTAGATATTTCTGCCGTCACGGAAAGGGATCAGGTGACATTTAAACAATCCAACTCATTTTGTTTAACCATTCCTATTACTCAATGCGATTCAGAAGAAAGTATTTTGACCGTTCCAAGTAATTGGACAGGTGTTCAATGGTTTAAAAATGACGTTCTTGTAGGTCAAGGAAATACCTTGACTGTGCAAGAACCCGGGCGATATACGGTGAAAGCCAATAATCAAAATTGTTCATCCAATGGTTGCTGCTCGATTGAAGTTGTTCGCATAATCTGTTGTGATTCCGAAGTCCTAATTCCCTCTAAAGCTTTGAAAACAGTTAAAAGGAGGCCTTAAGTCAATTTTTGAATCATCTTGGTTTTTAATTAGCATCAAAAAGTTTCTTTATGGTTTACTTTGGCTAGATTTTTGTCCTATTTTCCTAAGAATATCTTACTTTAGTCCATGATTCGATTTTTTTCGTGTATTTTAATGCTTTGCTGCTGGGGAATTTCGGTGGTACAAGGGCAATCCCACACGCCTTCCACACCTTATCATGCCTCGTTTCAGTTGACCTACGATCGCACAACAGAAGAATACACCTTTTGGCTTATTCCCAACTATTCGACCCCAAACGTAGTGAACTCCAATGCACAAGAGTCAGGTGTGGGGATAGGTGTAACGTTGATGGTGCCTGAGGCGTTTACGATTGAGCGCTTTACAGGGCTAGTGGCCAATTGGGATAGCCAACGCGATAAAAATTTTAAGCTTGGGCCACGTGTGCCCGGACAAGACCTGTGGCCATTGGAACTACTACCGCCCCACGTAAATTATTATTCTTACGGCATAGTTCCCTTTAGTACCTATGCCCCTTTCTTATCCGGAATTCCCATTCCATCCTTTCGTTTCAAAGGGAATGGGTGCTTCGGTGATATTCGAATTGTTGAGAAGGAAGATCCCATCATCCAGGTGGCTTCGGAGGGCGACTATCAATTAAATATCGAAAACTATTTTGTTGCTTCCTCGGCCTCTCGGACTACTTTTTCCCCACCGCGGCCACTGGATAATCATTTTTTTAGTAATGTGGGCCCAAACGCCAGTTGCTTTCTTCAAACCGAGCTTGTGGCGAAGTCGGACACGTTTCAAGTAGCTCAAGGCCAGACGTCTGCACAATTCAACGTGCTGTTCAATGACGATAAAAATCGAATTCCGGTTGCGGTTCGAGATACCAGGTTGCGGATTCTTCAACCATCCACACATGGCAACTTGACAGTTACGCCGAACCAACAAATTCAATACCAATCCCCTGCGGGAAGTGTTCCTTCGTTTTCGTTCCAGTATGAGGTTTGTTTGGTTTCCGAACCTACCCAATGTGATACCGCTACGGTGGTGGTACGGGGTAGTGGTCCACCTACTACGCGAGTTGTGCAATGTGAGGAGGAAGAAACCCAATTATCGGTCCCCGAAGGTTGGTTGGACGTCAGGTGGTTTCGAGATGGAGTTTTGGTGGGTTCAGGCCCAACATTCGCTGCGCGAGAATCGGGCAGATACTCGGTTCGAGCGTCCAATCAAACCTGTCCGGCAGAGGGTTGTCTGGAAATTGAAGTCATCACCGAAATATGTTGTCTCGATTCCCTACAAATTCCTGCCCAGACCCGTAAAGTAAAGCGCAGATAAAACAAAAAGAGACGCCGAAGCGTCTCTCCAAATATTAGGCCTCTTCCGCCCATTTCATTCGGTCATTGGCCGAGAATTTCCAAGGAGCCATGTTGGTTTCTAGGTTCTGAAACATCATGTTCCAAGACTGCGGGGCTTGACTTTCTTCCATCACTTGGTAGCGACGAAGTTGTAAAATAATATCCAATGGATTAATCAAAATCGGGCAGGCTTCTACACAAGCTTGGCAAGTGGTACAGGCCAATAATTCTTCTTGCGAGATATAGTCGCCCAACAAGGTTTTGTCATCTTGGTGGTCAAACCCATGGGCCAGCCATCCTTTCTGAATGTCTTCAAGTCGATCCCGGGTATCCATCATGATCTTCCGAGGTGAGAGCGATTTGCCAGTGAGGTTGGCCGGGCAAGAGGAAGTACAGCGGCCACATTCGGTACATGAATAGGCGTCCATGAGATTTTTCCAGCTTAAATCAGCCACATCTTTGGCACCAAATCGACCCGTTTCGGCGGGGGTGCCACCGTCAGACTCCAAGCCCAACATGATTTTCACTTCCTTCGTCACGGCTGGCATATTGGACATGGTACCTTTGGGCGCTAAGTTGGCAAAATAGGTATTGGGAAATGCCAGGGCAATGTGCAAATGCTTGGAGTGCGTCACATAAATGGAAAAAGCAAAAATACCCAGAATATGAAGCCACCACGCCACGCGTTCGTACGCGATGAGCGCCTCGGTAGACCATGAGGTGAAAAGAGGCATAAGCCATTGGCTGATCCACAAATTCCCTGTCAGAACCTCTGCATAATGGCCTTCACCTCGAAGTTGCAGGAGGCGATCTGTGGCATTCATCGATAAAAAGGCCCACATCAAAACGATTTCAACGCCCAAAATGATCAAAGCATCACGAGTGGGCCATGATTTCATTTCCCTGTGTTGGTCAGCTTGGAAACGCCCCACTTTTGCCACCACGCGTCGGGTAATGAATACCACACAGGCCACAATGACGGCTAAAGCAAGAAGCTCAAAGAAGGAAATCAGGAAAGGGTAGAACGACCCAAGTGCTGGAGCTAGAATACGATGGGTTCCTAAGAGACCATCCAGAAGAATTTCTACGATCTCGATATTGATCAAAATAAAACCAGCATAGACCACAAAATGCAAGAAGCCTACCAATGGGCGGTCAAACATTTTCTTTTGCCCGAACGCGATTCGTAGCATTGTTTGCCACCGGAGAGCCGGCTGATCGGTGCGATCTTCCGCCCGACCCAGCTGGATGGTTTTCTTAATCAACATAATCCGTCGCCCGACCCAGTAGGCTGTAATGCCAAGCGCTGTAATAAAAACCAAAGGGCCTAATAAAGATGCCATAGTGTATAAAGGGTTGTAAATGAAGTTATTACTAAAATTTTAATTTTTTTTTGCTTTAGAGTGTTGCATTTTTAAAAATGATTGCTGTACTTTGCAGTCCCTTCGGTGATGTAGCTCAGTTGGTAGAGCAAAGGACTGAAAATCCTTGTGTCGGCGGTTCGATTCCGTCCATCACCACAACCACGCAATTTGCGTGGTTTTTTTTTGCCTTTTTGGACTTGGATATGTGTCAAATAGTATGCTTGCATAACATTGCAAAGATACTAGTTGCCCCGAAAAATGCAAATTTTCCTTGGGTTAATTGAATGAGGAGGGAAGTACGGGGAAATTTACTGATGAAGTAGGAGGTAAGTTCCCTTGTTGTTTAAGTAAGGAGCTACTCGTGACCAGCTCCCAAGAAAGGTTTCTCAGGCCTTGTTTACCCTTGAATTGGTGCCATTTTCTTGGCAGAGACCTAGCCTTAAGGTACACCTCTACCCCGCAGAAAGAATTACCAAGGTACCTGATTTCAACGAGCTGCTCCGAAGGAGCTTTGGTTCCATCTTCATGTATCCTGCAAACGGGTTGCTCACCTGAACTTAACGATATTGAATTATGAATTATGAATCAATGTCGTTTAATTAAGGAGTTTTACCTAGCTGCTTTAATCCAGCACCAACGGTGCTTAATCAATAACCTAGCCTGCGAAGGCTAGGAAAATGGCACAAACCCTAGCCAAAAAAGGCCTGAAGGGCCGTAATCATGGGCTACTTCCTGAAAGAATCCACTAAACTAAACGACATTGAATTATGAATTATGGATTCATACTTGTTCTAATAGGGGCAGCCGATCATTGATCAATCCACGGCCTCCAATAATTGTATTAGTTCATCAATGTGATCTTTTTGGGTATTAAAATTGGTCATACAGGCTCGTAGGCTGTAGGTACCTTCAATAGGGTAGGCCGAGATCCAGACTTTACCGGAGGAAATGGCTTCCTGAGCGGCTTGAATGCCACGATTCGGTGTCCAATGGGGACGTTTGAAGCATACAACAGGCAGATTTGTTGGATTTGTAATTTCCCAACCTGTTGCTATCAACCTCTCTCGAAGATAATGACCTAATTCAATATGGTGTTCTATGAGCTTAGCCAACCCGTCATCTCCGTAGATTTGCCAAGCTAAGTAAATACGGAGACCTAAAAATCGCCGGGACCATGGGAGTGAATGTGCAAAAGGATCGGGTTGCCCAGCGCCTTCTTTCGGCATGTACTCGGCTGAAATTCGAAAGGTTTTTCCAAGAATTTCAGGATGTCGGGTGATCCAAACGCTGGTTCCCATGGGTACTGACCACCATTTGTGTGCATCAAATGTAATCGAGTCTGCTCGCTCAATTCCCTGTAACCATTCCTTATATTGGGGATGGATCACCAGTCCACCTCCCCAGGCCGCATCTGCGTGGAGCCAACAACCATATTTTTGGGTGAGTGTATGGATTTTTTCAATGGGGTCAATGACTCCAGTTCCAGTTGTACCCATCGTGGCAACCACCAAAAAGGGAGTTCGGCCCGCCGCTACATCTTCCTGAAGCATACGATCCAGGGCATCAACATCCATTTTCAAGTCGATTGTAGGTACATTTCGTACCGAGGATCGCCCAAGCCCTGTACAAGCGGCCGACTTTAAGACGGAATGATGGCTCTCTGCCGAAGTGTATAAAACAGGTTGGCCCTGTACTCCGTCTTGTCCAAAAGAAGGGAATTTCGCATGGAGGGCGCACAAAACTGCGGTTAAATTGGCTTCCTGCCCGCCACTGGCCACGGTACCATCGATTGGGTCAAATCCGAATCGTTCCCCCAAACGTTGAATGACATCCCGTTCTATTTCATTGGCCCACGGTGCATGGCTCCATGCAGCTAATTGAGGATTAAATGCAGCCAATAACGCATCTGCCAGAATTCCGGCAAAGGACCCTTTCGGATTAAATAACCCAAAATAAGCCGGGTGACCCGTCTGCACAATCAAGGTCGATAAGCCTTCCACCACATGATCTAATACAGCCTTTGGTTGGCCCTGATGTGCCTTTCCCTTTTCAATAAATTGCCGAATGAGGTGGACATCCAGAGGGGGAGTCACTGGATTTAGACTGACTTGTTGATTCCACCTCTCAATCTGATCGATTAGGTGGTGCCAAAGTTCGAGACGTTGTTCGTTTGAAAAATCCATCCTTGGGAAAAATTTTTGACCCAATTTAGGATGTTCAGAGCACTTAGGATGGAGTCTTCCTTAAATATCCGATGGAATGACCAAATATTTTGATAGATTGGTCAATAAAATAGATCCACATGAAAATTAGACCCGCACTTTTAGTTATTGAGGACAATAAGCTTTTAGTCATGCGATACTCTTATTCAGGAGGAATTCGATGGAATTTACCCGGAGGAAATTTAGAATTCGGGGAGTCGGTCGTTCCCGCTTTAAAGAGAGAATGGAAAGAGGAATTAAACGTCGAGGTCGAGGTTGGTCACTTGTTGGTCGTGGGCGAGACCGATCGCTCGGGACAACGAACTCTGCATATGGTATTTGAAGGTCGAATCGTTCATGGGATTCCGTCCCTCCAGCCTGAAGAAACCACAGCCGAGGCAGTGGATTGGATTCCGGTGGAGGAAATTGAAAACGCAGCTCTATATCCAGCCATTCAAGGGTGGTTAAAATCGTATTGGACAGGCAATAACCCTCCTCATTATGCAGGATTATTGCCCCAGATTTGGTTGTAATTAGCGTTTTTTACGTGGTTGAGCGGTTGCTTTTTTTGCCTTGGGTTTGGCAGCCGGGCGCTTCTTTTTCTCATGGAAGGCTCCTAAGAAAGTAGGGTCTTCTTTTTTACGTTGGTTATCTATCTCTTTTAACATTTCCTGCCGTTCGTCAAAAGGTGTTTCGGTGATTTGCACGTCGGTAGGAAATGGCGCTTCTGGGATTTCCATTTGAATGATCTTTTCGATTTTTTTCACATGGTATTCCTCTGCCATTGTCACAAACGTAATGGCAATACCAGAAAGATTAGCTCGGCCGGTTCGACCAATGCGGTGTACATAATCTTCGTAGATCAACGGTACATCAAAATTAATGACATGAGATACCCCGCGGACATCAATACCACGGGCGGCTACATCGGTAGAAACCAAGACCTCTAAATCACCAGATTTGAAGGCCTCCATGGCATTTATTCTTGTATTTTGGCCTTTATTGGCGTGAATGACCCGGATTTTCCCTGCCCCAACCACTTTTCGCTCCAAAAAATGAAAGACATTATCTGCCATACTTTTGGATCGGGTGAAGATTAATGCGCGCTCGGGTTTCTCGGTTTCAAAAATATGCGCCAATAAGTTGATCTTGGTACGGAAATTGGGTACTCGGTACAAGGACTGCGTAATCGTTTCGGCGGTAGTGGCTTGTGGTGTCACCTCGATCCGGACAGGAGCCTCCAAGAATTCTTCGGAAAGCACCTCGACCTTCGGAGGAAACGTAGCAGAGAAAAGTAAGTTCTTTCGTTTTCTAGGAATGACCTCCAGTATTTTCCGAATTTGAGGAAAGAAGCCCATATCCATCATTTTATCCGCTTCATCCAAGATCATGTATTGGAGGTTTTTGGGGACGATGACACCGCGGCTGTACAAATCGGTGAAACGACCCGGCGTAGCCAAGATGATATCGACACCTTTCTCAATGGCTTCTATCTGGGTTTTGGGTCCGAGACCACCATATATGGCAACGGACCGGATGTCGGTGTATTTGGAAAGCTTGATCAATTCCTCATGAATTTGCATGATCAACTCCCGGGTAGGCGCCAAAATTAAACATCGAGGTAAATGGCCTTGGGCGTATTTGATTTTCATCAACAAAGGCAAAAGATAGGCGGCTGTTTTCCCTGTTCCTGTTTGAGCTATGCCCAGCACATCATGTCCTTGAAGGATCATGGGAATGGCTTGAGATTGAATTTGAGTGGGTTGTGTGTAACCCTGTTCTTCAATGGCCGTTAACAGCTGTTTATTGAGGGCAAAATCTGCGAATGATGTCATGGAGATAAAAAAAATGAGACGTTCTGGTATCTGATCCGTCGTAAAGTGGAAGAGGGACGATGCACCCGAATATTTACCGGCAACTACCGTTAAAATAAAGAATTGTTTTTATTTTTGCTTCTAGCGCTACAAAAATACACAATTTTAGGCACTAATCCGTTTTTTTAAGGAATTGTCCCGTTTAAACCTTATTCACGTTTTTAACCAAGTATCCACAATGAGGAGGATTTTATTTGTAACGGCTGTCCTTTTGTCCTTAACATGGGGACAGGCCCAGGCTCAATCAGACACCTGCCGAGTATGTAAACCCTATCCTTGGGAAGTAGGACTTCCGATCGGGTTGAATCAGTATTTCGGGGATATGCATTGTAGCCGCCCTTATGCGTCGGCCAATAGTTTGCTCACGGGTGTTTTTCTACGTCGTCATTTAAACGACTATTTCGCGTTGCGTCCACAAGTTTTGGTGGGTCGAATCGCAGGAAATGACCTAGATGCGCCCGATGGACGTTGGGACTACCGTCGATTGAAATTTACCTCTCCTTTTGTCGAAACCGCTTTAATCGGTGAATTATACCCTTTTCGGGAACGAAAATATACATGTGATGGGGTCTTTAAAAAGACCTTAACTCCCTATCTCTTTGGTGGAGTTGGATTACTTTACACCAACCCAACCGTTACTATTCAACCGGGTGCTACGGCCCCACCTTTGCAACGTGACCTCGATGCCGATGTCGAGAATCTAAAAAAATGGGGTGTTGTATTGCCTTTTGGCCTTGGTTTAAAGTACAATGTATCAGAGCGTTGGACAGTGGGTGCTGAGGCCGGATATCGTATTGCCTTCACCGATTACATCGATGGCGTTAGTTTGGCTGGAAACAACGGTCGAGATGACGGTTATTTCCTTGGCCAGGTCATGGTTTCCTATCGCTTTGGTTCAAAAGACTCGGATAAAGATGGTGTGGTGGATAACTGTGATGCTTGTCCAAACGAGCCAGGACTTCGGAAATTCCAAGGATGTCCGGATCGTGACAACGACGGAACCCCAGATAAAGACGATGCATGTCCCGATGTACCAGGCCCCATTGCTTTAAAAGGTTGTCCTGATACAGATGGCGATGGTATTCCAGATAAAGATGATGAATGTCCTACAGTTCCGGGCTTAGCATCCCTAAAAGGTTGTCCCGACCGAGATGGAGATGGTGTGGCAGATAAAGACGATGCTTGCCCAGATGTTCCAGGTAAAAAAGAATTGAAAGGTTGCCCTGATACTGATGGTGACGGAATTCCGGATCAAGAAGATGCGTGTCCAAATGAAGCAGGAACCGCAGCTAATAAGGGCTGTCCAGATAGCGACGGAGACGGTATAATCGATAAAGAGGATGAATGTCCTCAGGTCGCTGGTTTGGCTGCCTTGAAAGGTTGTCCGGATCGGGATGGCGATGGTCTTGCTGATCATGTAGATGCTTGTCCTGACGAGGCTGGCCCGATTGAAAATAAAGGCTGCCCTGATGTTTGTAATTGTACAGGATCTATATTTGAAATTCCGACGAACGAAGCACCCAAAGTGGTGACTCAGCTGGGGACCAATCCAGAGTTTGGCTATTCGGCGAATCTTTCTCCCACTCAATTCTTGGCCAAATTGAAAAAAGCGTACACAGCTTCAGCTTCCAGTAAAAAATTCTTAGATGAACTTTTCCGTGGTATGGGATACACTGGATTTGCCGACGTAAAAGTATCGGATATCTCCAATGCTACCATTCCGTATGGTTCAGAAGGTAACATCGGGTTCTCGAAACAACACAAGTCTCAATACAGTAAATTGAACTTGAAACCTGTGGATCAGGCGGCCTTTAAGTTTACCTCGAAGAATGGCTGTGACATTTATTTCATGAAGACTTGTGGAAACCACTTCTACTTCTGTCCTAAGAAATAAAAAGACCAAAAGTAAAAAAAGAGCGGGTCAGTGGTAATCCCACCGACCCGCTCTTTTTTTATTATGAATGCAAACTGTGTTGTACTTAAAACCGTTGAGGATGCGCTTCTTTCATGATTTCCCAAGCCTTATGCACTATGGTTTCGACGTTGGGTTTCGAGAAATAATCGCCATCTGAGCTATATGCAGGTCGATGTGCTTGTGCCGAAATCGTGGCTGGAGCACTATCCAACCAACGGTAAGCCCCTTGGCCTTCTACAACCTGTTGCATCATGTAGGCAGAAGCTCCTCCGGGCATGTCCTCGTCTGCAAATATCACTCGATTGGTTTTTTGAATAGACCGCACAATTGACTGGTGAACATCAAAAGGTAAGAGTGTCTGCACGTCAATAACTTCCATCGAAATCCCCAGGAATTGATGCAACTGTTCGGCTGCTTCCAAAGCGATCCTGCACATCGATCCATAGGTGACTAACGTGATGTCGCTTCCTTCTCTGATGACCTCAGGCACCCCGAGTGGTACGTGAACGTCCGCCAAATTCTCAGGTTTCTTCTCTTTCACCCGATATCCGTTCAAACATTCGATCACTAAAGCGGGGTCATCCCCTTTGAGTAAGGTGTTGTACATGCCAGCAGCTTGCACAAAATTGCGAGGGACACAAACATGCATACCCCGTAAAGCATGTAGCATGACACCCATGTGGGAGCCAGAATGCCAGATTCCCTCCAAACGATGACCACGCGTGCGAACAATCAGAGGAGCTGCCTGTTTCCCGACAGTACGGTAGCGTAGGCAGGCTAAATCATCGGTCAAGGTCGGGAGAGCGTAGTATATGTAGTCAAAATATTGAATTTCGACGATTGGCCGAAGCCCGCGCATGGCGGCACCAATGCCCTGGCCAATAATGGTGGTTTCCCGAATGCCTGTGTCGGTAATGCGTAATTCACCGAAAGTATCTTGAAGTCCGGCGAAACCTTGATTGACATCCCCGATCTTACCCACATCTTCACCTAAAGCGAAAACAAGAGGATTGGATTCGAACAGATGTTTAAAGTACGAATTGATGATCTCTCTGCCTTCCACCATTGGGGCGTTGGGGGCAAAGTGCGCTGCCACAGCAGGAACATGCATGGGAGATGTGGGATACTCACTATACAAATGGGAGCTATAACGTTGGGCATTAATCTGCGTGATGGCATGTATCCAATCCTCCAGTTTTTTCCGGGCAGGAGTTGCTTCTTTACGGGTAAGGTAAAGAACTTTTTGTCCGAGTGAAATCACGTCCCGGCGGAGGGCTTGCGTGTTTTGCTCGACACCCTTGACCCAGTCTTGTGCCAGGGGGTGCTGTTGAATTAAGGGCTTAATCAGTCCTAATCCTTCTTTATTTTCCCGATCAATGCTTCCTCGAAATTCTTGCCATGCGGCATTTCGAGCTTTCTTAGCTACTTCTTTGGCCTCTGTTTCGATCGATTCGAGCTCAGCCTCAGAGGCTAGCTCTTGGGAAATTATCCAAGCTCGGAAGCGAACATTGGCATCGTGGTCCTCTTCCCATTTCAAACGCTCAGCTGATTTATAGCGCTCATGCGAGCCGGAAGCCGAATGTCCTTGGGGTTGGGTAAGCTCTTCTACGTGAACAAGAACCGGAATATGGTGATCTCGAGCCGCAATCGCTGCTTTTCGGTACGCTTGAAGCAAGGCAGGGTAGTCCCATCCTTTCACTTTGATGATTTCAAGTCCGTTGGTCCCTTGTTCAATCTGAAATCCCGCCAAGGCTTCCGAAATCGACGATTTGGTGGTTTGGTAAGAAATGGGAACCGAAATACCATAGCCATCATCCCAAATGGAAAAAATCACCGGAATTTGAAGGACACCTGCTGCATTGATGCTTTCAAAAAACATACCCTGCGATGTGGAGGCGTCTCCTATGGTTAAAAAACAAACTTCATTTCCATGTTTTGAAAACTGCGTCAGGTGATGTAAGTCTTTGTTCTGACGATATAACTTGGAAGCATACCCAATGCCAATGCCTCGGGGCATTTGGCCTGCGGTGGAGGATACATCCATGATGTGGTTTTTCATTTCCGTTTGAGGAAGCCACTGGCCTTGGTCGTCTACCCAAGGATTTCCATAATGGCCATTCATGGATCTACCACCCGAGAATGGATCATGGCCGGCCTCGGCATCGGCATAGAGTTGGGCAAAAAACTGTTGCCAAGTGAGTCCACCTACTGCCGCAACAAAAGTCTGATCGCGGTAGTAACCTGAACGAAAGTCCCCGGGTCTGAAAACCTTGGCCATGGCGATCTGGGCGATCTCTTTCCCATCTCCAAAAATGCCAAATTTGGCTCGACCCATGAAGACATCTTTTCTTCCTAACAAACTAACTTCCCGGCTCTCACAGGCCAATCGGTAGTCGGCCAACACCTCCTCGCGGGTAATGTGTACATCCGATGCGATACGTTGTTTGGTTATTGCCATAGCGTCTTATCTAGATGCATTGCCATGCCGGTTGATGAAAATTAATTAGCATGACAACTTTTTTTGTAAAGTTACAATGTAAAATTTGATTTTTCAAATATGGGTCGGTCGGGAAGGATTGTTAATGCCTTGTTAAATTTTTGTTCAGAACCTAAAAAAAATATTTCTTTGTGATGTAAAATCTTTGAAATTGGATTTAAAATTAAAAAAACCTGTTCACAATCTTATGAGAAATTTATTTTTAACCCTCGTTGGGGTTCTAGCAATTTCGGTAGCAGCTTCTGCCCAAGGAAAATTAGAATTCAACAAAATGGTACATGACTTCGGTAAATTAAACGAAGGGCCCATCGCTACCTATTCATTTGAAGTGAAAAATACAGGAAATGTACCGGTGGTTCTTTCCAATGTGCAAGCATCATGTGGATGTACCACGCCCGAGTGGAAGAAAGATCCTATCATGCCAGGCGCCAAAACTACGATCAAAGTTGGTTACAGTACCCAAGGCCGTCCAGGTGCATTTAATAAAACCATTACCGTGACAAGTAACGCGGAAAACGCACGCGAGGTATTAACGATCAAAGGATCTGTTGAGAACAAGCCTGGGGTTTAATGTAATACCCAACCAAAAAAAGAGGAGAAATCAGGCAACTGATTTCTCCTCTTTTTTTGGCTAGGAAGTGACCAAACTAGCTAAATGTATTTTGACTCGCATCATCCACCGGTCTGGAGTCAATCGAGGTAAATTACTGAGGAACCAGTTTTGGGTACCTACTACTTTTTTCCCGTGACCCGATAAAAAAAGTCGTACGCCTGCTTGGGCCACGGCATGTGCCGACATGGGTCGATTCGCCCGCATGGCATGGGTTTTGCGCATGGAATCGGTATGAAAGGGTGTTTCGACGGTGCCGGGGCAAAGCGTTGTTACCACAACACCCTTGGACTCCATCTCAGCTGCAATGGTCTCGGAAAAGTCAAGTACAAATGCTTTGGTCGAGGAGTAAACAGAATAATAGGGAAATGGCAAAAAGGAGAGCAATGACGCAACATGCAGGATTCGCCCTTTCTGTTTTTGGACCATATCCTCCCCGAAGAGTCGAGTTAAACCCATCAAAGCGGTGATATTGATCGCCACCATTTGCTCTAATGTGGCAAGTGGCATCATCCAAAAGGGTCCATATTCCCCAAAACCAGCGTTGTTGATCAATCCAGTAATTTGATAGCCCTTTTCCTTCATCGCCCGATGGATTTCGACGGCCGCCCCAGGTTCTGCTAGATCAAACGGAAAAAAGTCTATGTCAACGGGATGGATTTTCATTAATTCAGATTGAATCGATTGTAACTTTTCCGCATTTCGGGCAATGAGGATTAGGTTGTGATTTTTTTCAGCCAAAAGCCGAGTCATTTCTAGGCCAATACCAGAGCTTGCCCCCGTAATCAGTATGTATTCTTTCATCTTTTTTTTGACAAAAGTGACGCACTGGTTCGGATAAAAACGATAACAAATGTTTAGGTTTTTGGAGTGGTCTGTTTTTTTATTCGACTCAGATGAATGGGTGTAATGCCTAAGTACGAAGCGATCAGATGTTGAGGGACTCGTTGATGGAGATTTGGAAAAGTTTGAGTGATGGACTCATACCGTTCTCTAGGTGTTCGTAGGTATTGATTTTGAATTCGTTGGTCGTGGTAGATGAAGTAATATTCCGCAATGAGCCTACCCAACTTTTGGCCGTTGGGTAGATGGGCATAACCCCATTCAATGGTTTTTCGTGGGATTTCCACGACCTCTAGTTCCTCCAAGGCCTGGAGACAATAAACCGATGGGGTTTGTTGTAAAAAATGCGTGTAGTCGGCGATGAATTGGCCTTCCAATGCAAAGTGAACTGTGTGTTCGTTTCCCTGGGAATCGGTGATAAACACACGAATCAAACCCCGGTTGATAAAAAAGATAGAGGGTGGCACTTGTCCAGGAGGGGATAGAATCTCATTTTTTTTGAATACCCGAACACGGGTCTGGGTTAGGAAGGAGGACAGGTCTTGATCGGAAATAGTGATCATGGAGTGGATGACTTCCTGAATCTGAAGCATTTTATTTGCTGTAAGTAAAATTTTATGCAACCACTTTGATCAATTCATCCACGACTGAGGCCCAGTTTTGTTCGGAATGCTGTGCTCGTTCTTCGTCGTAATTGGTTTGAGTAATCGTTAAACGCGTATGGGGCCCAACTGCTTCTACCTCGTATTGAACAAACAAATAATTTTCTGGCACATCGTCCTTCCCACTCCAATTACTCAAATACGAAAAAGCCAACTTTACCCGTGGTTCATAGGCTAGAATGGTTCCCTTATCCTCATACCCCTGATTTTCCCATTCTCCTTTAAATACGATTGGACTGCCCACTTCCCAGCTAGTAACCAGATCGGTTCCAAAAAAATAGCGTTTCACGATGGCGGGGTTGGTGAGGGCCTCCCAAAGGTTTTCCACGGATGTTTCAATCAAGCGGGTATGTTGGATCGGATACTGAGTGACCATATGGTAAATTGAAATGATAATTTTCAATTTTAAGAAGTTACAAAATAAATATCAATAGAACAGTTTAAATTTATTTTAAAAGACTTGAATTTTGATAAATTACTTCAAAGTAATTATTTGAGAAAGTTATTTTGGAAGTATAACCTAGGTCTGATTTGATATAGTCGTAGTTGAATTTTTTATTTTTAATATATCTGTTTAAGATTGCACCAATAACAGATTGGTTGCAACAGAAAATAATATTCTTAAATTTACTAATTAATATTATCGATTCAAAAGTTTTAATAATTCTTTTTTGAAAATCTATTATACTTTCCCCATTTGGATAATGAAGATTAAAGCCGCATTCCTCACCCATACAATATTTTTTCTCAATTTCGTTAAATTCTGAGAATAGTCTACTTTGTTCTTCCATAGATTTACCACCAAAATTGCCTGAATTAACAGAATAAAAGTTAGCTTTGTGGGGTTGAATGCCAATAATTTTTCCAATAATATTTGCTGTCTCTATTGTTCTTAAGGATTTTGAACTATATAGTTCTAAGTTTTTGTATTCTAATTTTTTAATTATTGATTGACCTATTTGTTTTGCATCATTTATTCCATTTTTAGTAAGTTTAAAGTTTTTATGTATAGATCCAAATTCTAAGCTTAAATTCTTTTCTGACTCGGTATGTCTAATTAGATATATGTTTTTCATTTTTAATTAGAATTTGAAAATGAATTAATTATATTTATGATTTCGTTTTGATTAAGATCAGATATATTTATGCCATTTTGGTTAAAGTTTATAGTATTAAAATTTTTCGATGATACACATGAATACATAGGTGATATTGAATCAAGAATTTCTTTTTTAATTGTAATGAAATTTTTTTCAAGAAGTAAATTTATGGATTTGACTAGTATTAAATCACAAATTATTCCTAAGTCATTAAGGTCAAAGTTTGTATCATTTAGTGAGTTACTTTCAATTTTAAACTCATTAATGTTTAAGTCGCAGCAAATTTTAGCTAGTGGGACAATAACTAAAGAAGCGACTAAAAAATACTCTACTTTATTTTTCCTTTTGTAAATGCCAATTAAATAGTCATATAATTCTTGTAGATTTTTTTCGTTTATAAATATAGTTATATCATCATAATTTAAACCATCGTTTCGAAGCTTAATTTGTGTTTTTCTTAAAAGTCTAGAGTGTTTTTTTGGATTGTATTTAACCTTTACACTTTGAATGCTATTTTCTTTATTTAAGAAATGGTAAATTGCTGCTCTATATATTTGATAGGAGTCTAGTTTTTTGCTATTTAATTCTCGATGCTTTTCTTCTTTTATATTTACATTAATAGAATGAAAATTTGCTAAGTCTAATTCTGAAGAATTGATTAAAATTGACAGTTCTCCACCCCAATCAATAAAGTAATTGTGATTTACTATTTTCTTTAGTAGTCTTGAGTCAATTAGCATTATCCCCGGGAAAGGATGTTTGATTATTTTGTATATACTTGGAAATAATACTCTTAAAATTGGGCCACCTATAAGCTTATTTGATCTTCCTGGCTGAAAGTTGGATTGAGGAATTAGAATTGATGATTCTTTATTTTTAAATTCATCGATTAACCTTATTAAAAATTTTTCATTTAAATTTGGTATATCAGAGTCTAAAATTATTACCAATCCAGTATTTGTTTCATTACTTAAGCATTTAATTATGTTATTTTTATTTTGTCTTGTCACTGGCAATGGGAAAATAAATTTTAATTTATCTTTTTCAATAGTTTCTATAAATTTCAAAATTTCATTTATATATTGGATCTTAGAACCACCATCTCCAATTAGTAACTTATATTCTAAATTCAATTTTTTACTGACTTTTATAGCTACATTACAAGTGTTTTTAAATCTAGTAATATTTTCATTGAAGTGTGGTATAATAAAATTTAACATTTTTGTTGATTTAGATAATTTTAGTTTGCAAATTAACTATTATTTTGTTCAAAGAATTGGGTTTTTAATATACATTTAGTAAGGTGTGGCTATATAAATTGTATAGTTTTAATTTTGTTTTTTTGCATTTTCCCCTAAAAAAGCGCATCTTACCTCTTCGACTTAACCTAACGACTCTCATGACCATATTTTGTATTTGTACTTTTTTCAAAGGCTCGGCCTTTCTAGAAGCCGCTAAAGAGGCGGGCAATCGAGTCTATTTATTGACTGATCAAAAATTAGCCGAAAAGCCTTGGCCATGGGAGGCTATCGACGAGGTATTCTATCTAGATGAAGTCGACAATACATTCTCTACTTACCAAAAGCTATTGGATGGCGTAGCCCATGTGATGCGGGATCGAAAAATTGATGTGGTGGTAGCGTTGGACGATTTTGATGTCGAAAAAGCGGCGTTGGTTCGAGAGCATTTCCGAATCCCAGGCATGGGGCAAACCACCGCTCGGTACTTTCGAGACAAGTTGGCGATGCGCATTCAGGCCCAAAATCACGGATTACCTGTTCCCCCTTTTTCTCCTTTGTTTACGGACATTGATATCACCGAATATCTCCAGTCTACATCGGCCCCTTGGGTGATCAAACCTCGTTCTGAGGCCTCGGCTACAGGTATTCGCAAAGTATATAGTTTGGAGGAGGCCTGGGAGGTGATTCATAGTTTAGGGGAACATCGACACCATTTTTTGATCGAGCAATTTAAGCCAGGTCATGTATTTCATGTCGATTCATTGAGTCAAGACGGAGTTCAGCTGTTTAGTCGGTGCAGCCAATACCTGTCGACCCCTTTTGAAGTAGCGCATGGGGGAGGGATTTTTCGATCCGTTACGGTACAAGAGAACTCCGAGGAGGAGAAAGACTTACTAGAATTGAATGCTCGGGTGTTGCAGGCTTTCGGATTGCAATTGAGTGCTTCGCATACCGAAATCATCCAGTGCCATGAAGATGGTCAATATTACTTTCTAGAAACGGCCTCTCGGGTAGGGGGGGCACATTTGGCCGAGATGGTGGAGGCATCGTCAGGAATCAATCTTTGGCGAGAATGGGCCAAACTTGAAACGGCTCATGCTCATGGGACGACATATCAATTGCCGGAGGTGAAAAAACAATATTCGGGCATTTTGATTACATTATCCTCCTTTGAAAAGCCAGACTATACTCCTTTTCATAGACCAGAGGTTGTCTGGACCATGGCCGAGGAGTACCACGTGGGATTGATCGTGCAATCGCCAGATCGGGCTCGTGTATTAGAATTGATGGATGACCTCGCGCATCAAGTTCATGCTTTAGGATATCATGCTTCGGCACCAGCCCCCGACAAGCCTACGCATTAAGGTTGGAATTTTTAGGGAGTGGGTCGAAAATCCGACGGGCCAAAGGGTTTTATTACTAACTTTGTGTCATCATCTAAGCAAAAATTAAAATTTATGGCACAATACGACGTCGTGATTCTGGGAAGCGGTCCGGGAGGATATGTAACCGCCATTCGGGCTTCACAATTGGGGATGAAAGTAGCAGTCGTGGAAAAAGAAAACCTAGGGGGCATTTGCCTAAACTGGGGTTGTATTCCCACCAAAGCTCTTTTGAAATCAGCTCAAGTTTTCCAGTATATCCAACACGCGAGTGATTACGGAATTACCGTGTCTGATGCCCAAGCAGATTTCTCAGCCGTGATCCAACGTTCTCGGGGGGTAGCGGATGGAATGAGCAAAGGCGTGCAGTTTTTGATGAAGAAAAACAAGATTGACGTCATTTTCGGTTATGGTAAGGTCCAGCCAGGTAAACAAGTGGCCGTAACTGCCTCCGACGGACAAGTGTCGACCCTCACTGGGAAACATATTATCATTGCTACGGGTGCTCGGGCTCGGCAATTACCCAATGTGCCCATTGATGGAGAAAAGGTGATTGAGTACCGGAAGGCCATGAGTTTGGAGAAGCAACCCAAGTCGCTACTAGTCATCGGCTCGGGTGCGATTGGCGTAGAGTTTGCGTATGTTTACGCCAGCATGGGAACCAAAGTGACCATTGTGGAATTCATGCCAAACATCGTTCCCGTGGAAGATGAAGACGTGTCGAAAGAATTAGCGAAACAATACAAAAAAATGGGTATTGAAATCTACACCAATGCTAGTGTAGAGAAAGTGGATACCTCGGGTACAGGTTGTGTTTCGACGGTAAAGACAGCTAAAGGCGAGATTACTATTGAAACCGACATTGTATTGTCGGCGGCGGGTATCCAGGCCAACATCGAAAATATCGGTTTGGAAGATGTCGGAATCGCCACCGATCGTGGTAAAATTTTAGTGAATAGCTGGTATGAAACCAACATGCCGGGTTACTATGCTATTGGGGACGTTACACCTGGCCAAGCTTTGGCCCATGTAGCTTCTGCCGAGGGAATCATTTGCGTGGAAAAAATCGCAGGACACCATCCACAACCACTGAACTACCAAAATATTCCAGGATGTACGTATTGTTCTCCTGAAATCGCCTCGGTTGGATATACTGAAAAGGCGGCTAAGGAAGCAGGATATGAAATAAAAGTTGGTAAATTCCCATTCACAGCTTCCGGAAAAGCAAAGGCAGGTGGAGTGCCGGAAGGTTTTGTTAAAGTGATCTTTGACGCCAAGTACGGAGAATGGTTAGGGTGCCACATGATTGGAGCCAACGTAACCGAGATGATCGCGGAGGCCGTAGTCGCTCGGAATTTGGAGACAACGGGAATGGAAATTCTCAAGTCGGTGCACCCACACCCAACCATGTCGGAGGCCATCATGGAAGCTACTGCTGCGGCTTATGACGAGGTAATTCACTTGTAAGTATTTTCCGTCCAAAAAAGAATCCCCCGTTCATTGTTGAACGGGGGATTCTTTTTTAAGTAGTTCTTATTTGAATTTGATCTGGCAGAATATCGATTTTCTGTTCTCTATATAAGGTGCCAATTGCTCGTTTAAAGGCTTTTTTACTCATTTCGAATTGAGTTTGGATATCGATGGGATCGCTCGAATCGGAGAAGGGTAGGCGGCCTCCTGCTTGTTGCAGATGATTCCAAATTCGCTCTGCATCCGTCCCTAAACGATTGACACCCGGTCGGTCAAGTACAAGATCTATTTTACCATCTTCCCGAATGGCCTTGATGTAACCTGGAAGGGTATCGCCCCAAGCCACCCGCCGAAATATCTCATTGTGATACAATAATCCACCGTATCGGTGATTAATCACCGCTTTGTATCCTAGATCCGTACGTTCATAAATAAGTAAGGAGACTTCCTGGCCTTCTTGAAGATGTGCATCGGCTGGGTGAAGGTGTTTTTGGATTTTACAGGTGCCGACCAATCGGTCTGTTTTTTCATCCAAGTAGACATACACAATGGCCCAATCGCCTGCCCGAAGTTTTTGATTTTGCTCTCGGAATGGCACAAACAGATCTTTTTCGAGTCCCCAATCTAAAAAAGCCCCAAAGGACGAAACGTGAGTTACCTCCAAACAGCCCATTTCATGCAAAGCTACCTGCGGTCGTAGATTTGTGGCGATGATCCGGTCTTCCGAATCTCGGTAAATAAAAACGTCGATTTCGTCTCCAATCTGCGCTTCCTCGGGTATATACTTGTGTGGGAGAAGGACGTCTTCCCCTTCCTCATTTCCTAAATAAAATCCAACGCTTGTTCCGCGTAGAATGGTTAATCGATTGACTTGCCCAACTGCCAACATATGCTTCTTCACTATTTTGACAAAGATACAAGAATAAAAAGAAACCCCTGTGGTACCAGGGGTTCTTCATGGTTCAATAGAAGGGTGGGTATTTAGATTGTATTTAAAAAGTGCAATTGTTGACTTGGTTTCAAAATTAATCTAAAATCAGTAAAAAAATAAAAAAATTGAAAATAAATTAAAATTTTTAAACTAACAATCGGCTAAAAATTAAAAATCTGAATGAAAAATGTGTTTTTTGAAACTGGGTACTATTTCTAAGTGAATCGAATATTATCCGTCGAATGGGCAAAAAATTGGATCATTTTGTTAAAATATGCAATAAAATGAATAAAATTTGGCCAATTTGATGGAATTGTGCAAAAATATTTTGAGAATTAGCTTTTAATCCATAAAATTGAATCAAGATCGTACAGAATTATAGGTTTTGTACAAGAAGCTGCCTCGAATTATATCCCCGACCGCCCCGATATAATTCGTTCATCCGAATCCTTTCTTCCGGGAAAGGGCGGTCCAGCTGGGGATAACCCAACTGATATGTGTTTACTCTTTTTTACTGGATGTTGATATCCTCTAGATGCTACCACCGACTTGGCTTGCATGACCTGATACTGAGCGGTCGGGCGTTCGGGACATGTAGGTCGGTCGGTCGGGTAGCGCCCATCCAAACTACCTAAACTAAACTGTCTGTTGTATGAAGCACATTTTATTCTTTTGTTGTCTCCTAGGCTCGTTGGCGGGTTGGGCACAACGTACGATTACTGGGGTGGTTTCGCATCCTACAGAGGGCACTCTTCCTGGTGTTTCGGTGCTTGTGAAAGGCACTACCGTTGGAACGTTATCGGATGTCGATGGAAAATTTTCGTTAAAACTTCCTTCCGATGGCCCAACTACCTTGGTATTTAGTGCCATCGGATTTGCGGGAAAGGAAGTGGCAATCGGCTCTGAATCCTCTGTTATGATTTCGTTAGAAACCGATGCCCGCACCCTCAATGAAGTGGTGGTGACCGCATTGGGGATTTCACGAGAAAAAAAGTCCTTGGGGTTTTCGCAACAAGAGGTGAAAGGAGAGAGTTTGACGGAAGCCCGATCAACCAACGTAGTCAATGGACTTTCGGGGAAAGTAGCCGGGGTGCGAATCAGCGCGAACGGAGGCCCAGGGTCCGGTTCGACCATTCAAATTAGAGGAGCTTCCTCGGTATCTGGAAACAACCAACCTCTTATTGTTGTGGATGGGGTGCCTATGCAACAACAATTCGACAAACAATTTGGGGGTGGGATCTCCGAGATCAATCCCGACGATATCCAAGAAATTTCAGTCCTGAAGGGCCCCAACGCGGCCGCCCTGTATGGCTCCCGGGCTGCCAATGGCGTCATTTTAATCACCACCAAAACAGGCAAAGGCTCCAAAGGGTTGGGCATCGAATACAACGTGAACATGACCGCCGAACGACCGTTTGTTAAACCACGCTTTCAAAACGTATATGGAGGAGGGAACGGTTATAGGACCTGGTATTCAGATGGTTGGAGCGGGGTGATTCAGCCGGATGCTTACGACCAATACCGTGCAGCGTATGGATCTGTCATCCCTGGTAGAACCACCGGTACTGACGGTACAGATGAATCGTGGGGTGCCCCCATGGACGGCCGATTGGTTCGGCAATGGTGGACGGGTACCGATGTCGCCCCCTTGCTTCCACAACCCAATAACTGGGAAGAATTCTGGGATACTGGCACCACATTATCAAACTCACTCGCCTTGTCCGGAGGGAAAGATGGAAATTCTTTTCGACTTGCCTATGCCCGGGTCGATCAAAAGGGGATAGCTGCCTTCAATGATTTTCAACGAGATAATTTTCGGTTAAATGCAACAAGTCAACTCAATCGATTCGTCAATGTGACGGCATCGGGAGAATACATCAAATCGGGAGGAAATCGAAACTTCACCGGAGGAGATCAGTTCATCTGGTCACATCGCCACATTTCGTGGGATCAATTAGCCGACTGGCGAAATTACACCGATGTACATATCCAAAGAGCGCTCCCTGGCCGACTTCCAGATAATGATCCACCCAACTGGCAGCATACGTTTTTTACAAACCCTTTTTATATCAATGAATTATTGCCTAATTCCAATGATAAAGATCGTCTCCTAGGTTCGTTGTCTGCCCAAATTACGTTGACAGATCATCTGAAGCTCATGCTACGTTCGGGAACCGATATGTGGACGGATACACGGATTAACATTATCAATTTTGATCGGGTTCGAAATGGGAATAGAACCCCTGGTCGATACTCCGAAGAAGTCATGCGTAGCCAAGAGACCAACCACGATTTCTTGTTGACCTACGATAATTCCTTTGGACCCGACTTTTCCATCGTCACCCAAGTCGGTGGAGCCCGCCGATCCAATTTCTACAAACGGAATTTTACGAATGTGGGTGAGTTGGTTGTGGACGGAGTTTACAACCTAGGGAATTCAAACCCAAGTCAAAATACGGTAGCTAGTTCCATTTTGCGCTCCCAGGTTCAGTCTTTGTATGGTTCCACACAATTAGGGTATAAGAATGCCTTGTTTTTGGATCTAACCGCTCGAAACGATTGGTCAAGTACCTTACCATCCAACGACCGTTCCTATTTTTATCCCTCCGTTTCAGGAAGTGCGGTCTTGACCGATTTGTTTAATTACTCTTCCTCAATTTTGAGCTTTGGGAAAATCCGAGCCAGCTGGGCACAAGTTGGAAATGACGCCGATCCTTATCAATTGGCTCAAACGTTTCGTGCCTCAGGTTCTTGGAATGGTTCGGTCCCTCAATACTTTGAAAGTTTGACGCTTGCCAATGCAACATTGAAGCCTGAAATTACAACAGGCACAGAGCTTGGTTTGGACATGCGCTTTTTACGAAATAAAATTACCTTGGATGCTACTTTTTACGATCAAACCACCCGGAACCAAATCTTAGGTGTTGAAGTATCCAAAGCCTCCGGTTATGATCGTCGAATTCTTAACGCAGGTAAAATCAATAACCGTGGTATCGAGATAACCTTGTCTGGAAAAGTCATCGAAAATAAAGGTGGATTTAGCTGGGAGGTGGGTTTTAATTATGCGAAAAACCGAAACCTAGTCCTTGAATTAGCCGAAGGTTTAAGTACATATACCCTGCAAGAACGTCGAGGTCTCATCTCCATGGCCCAAGTTGGTCAGCCGTATGGGGCTTTGTTTGGCATTGGATTTCAAAAATCACCAGACGGACAAATCATTTATCAAAATGGACTACCCTTGGTGGATAATACCCCAAAGGTGCTCGGAAATGTGCAACCCAAATGGATGGGTGGATTTAATAACACTTTTACCTACAAGCGACTGGTATTGAGTGTTTTAGTCGATGCAAAAGTGGGAGGCGACTTTTTTGATGAGGGGACAGGTACTGCCCGTTGGACGGGGCAATATGAAGAAACTGCCGTCGGGCGTGAAGAGGGTATCATTGGTGTTGGAGTGAAGAATATCGGAACCACCGAAAACCCCCAATTTGTACCCAATGATGTCATCGTGGCAGCCAATCAATTGTATGCCTTCAACAACCCGAGACGGTATCATGAAGCAGCTATATTTGACGGTTCTTATGTAAAATTAAGAGAGGTTTCGGTGGGGCTTCGCATTCCTGAGGCATTTTTAAAACGCATGCATATCCAAAAAGCGAAGCTTTCTCTTGTCGGTCGAAATGTGTTGTTATTGTTTAGCAATAATCCACACATTGATCCAGAGGTCGATCGCTTTGGGGGGAATTCTCAAGGTTTTGCCTACGGGGAACTTCCCAACTCACGCAGTATTGGTGTCAACTTGTCTCTTGGACTTTAATCGTAATCGACGAATCTCATGAAAAAATTACTCTATAGTATTTTATTGGTGTCGACATTGGGTTGTACCGATTCTTTTGATGAATTAAACCTGGACCCCAATAATCCGGTCAATATCGGGCCACAATATTTGCTTCCTTATGCCACTGAACGTTCTGTGGATCGATACTGGGGCGGAAACATCCGCTTTGAACGGTTGAATTTAGACGGAACCATGCTTTGGATGCAGTATTTGTCTCGGAACATCTACTCCAGCGAAGGGGATAACTATGGGATTACCCCCACGTTTTACAATAACACATGGAAATCCTTTTACAATGATGGCTTGGTTAATTTTCAACGAATCATTACCCAGTCGAAACCCGATGGAGTTTCTCCTCATACCAATTACGAAGGTGTCGCGTTGGTTATGCGGTCTTGGGTTTTTTCGCTCTTGACCGACCTATATGGCCCTATTCCATATCAGGAAGCCATTAAAGGAAGTGCTGAATCACCCATTTTTACCCCAACGTACGATACCCAAGAAGCGGTGTATGCTGGAATATTAGCTGACCTCAAATTAGCGAATGAAAAGCTAATCGTGGGCGGTCCCAGTGTATCTGGTGATATTCTTTACCAAGGGAATATTTTGAAATGGAAAAAATTAGCCAATTCCCTTCGAATTCGTCTAGCGAATCGTCAAGCGGCTAAAAAGCCAACGGAGTCACGCGCGATCCTGCGTGAAATTCTGTCAGATCCGGCTAAATTCCCCATTTTCACTTCTGTAGCCGACAATGCAGCCTTAGTTCATACCGAAGTGCGTCCATCCAATAACGAATGGCATGAGGTGATGATCCAAGGAGGACGTACTGACTGGAATTTGAGCAAAACTCTGGTGGATCGACTTCAAGCTCTTCAAGACCCTCGTCTAGCGGTTTATGGAACACCTGTAGGTGGCAAATTTGAAGGAATTCCGAATGGGCTACCCGATGCAATAGCGACCACTTACCTAAGTTCAGCCGCTACGTTGGGAAGTTACTTTACACGTGCCTCAACGCCGAGTGTGATCATGACCTATTCCGAACTCCTCTTTTCATTGGCTGAAGCTGCACTGGATGGCGATATCTCAGGTTCAGCCCAAACTTACTATGAGCAGGGGATTCAAGCCTCCATGGCACAATACAATGTGACGATGCCCGCCGGGTATCTTGCCTTGGCTGGGCCCGCGACAAAAGAATCCATCTTATTGCAAAAATGGATTGCCTTATTCGGACAAGGGGTTGAGGCTTGGGCAGAATACCGCCGAACAGGACTTCCGGCGATGCCCACTCGAGATGCCCGGGCTGTCTTTGAAAACGATGGATTACTTCCTACTCGTTTGCCCTATCCCACAACCGAATATTCATTGAATAAAGCGAAAATGGAGGAGGGTGTCAAAATGATCGGACAAGACAATATGAAATCAAAATTATGGTGGGTCGAATAACTAAACGCAAGAAATTATGAAAAAATACGGAACCTTATTCAGTATCCTTCTAGCCGTCATGGGTTTGGCTAGCTGTGAAGTAGCCGATCCATTTGTGGATCGCATTGAAGCACCTTTATTGGTGTTGGTGGAGTCGACACAAGGAGTGGCAAGCAATGGCATGACCACAGAACCAACCGTCACGGCCGCGGTCTCGGGCCCCGCTACTTTTTCAGTTCGGTTGGTTAAACTCGATAAATCGGGTCTGTTGGATTACAAAGTTGGGATCGACTCGATCCCAGCAACGGGGCAGACAATCAATTTAGCCCTTCGGTCAGGGGTATCTTTAGGTACTTTCACAACCGATGCGGCAGGTCGAGCTAAAATATCGATCCCTTGGGCTTCTATAGGCGTCTCCCAACCCAGAGTGGGGTCGGCGGCCGCCTTGCAAGTGTCGGGGTCTTGGGAGGGTACAGCCTACACCAAATTATTTCGAGTATCGGGTATATAACTATTTTCTAAACACCTATTTTCTACTACTATGGACCGCAGAGAATTATTACGCAAAGGATTTTTAGGACTAGGAGGATTGGCCCTCGCTCCTCATTTGGCTCAAGGAGCTTTTTCGGGTGCCCCATTGGCATTAGATGCGCAAAATCGCATCATGTATAGCCCATTTATGCGAGAATACTTTTTAGAGGAAGCTGCCACAGCGCCGGTGATTACAGCCAAGTTGAATGCCAACGAAAATCCCTATGGACCTCCAGCTTCCGCTATGGAGGCTGTGAAAATGGCCGTTTCGGGAGGGAATCGGTACGCTTGGAAGGAAATGTTTGACTTGGTGGCCAAAATAGCTAAAAAAGAAGGTGTGACGGCAGATCACCTCATGATGGGGCCAGGGTCTTCGGACTTGCTTGAAAAAGTAGCCATAGTTTTATTCCAAAACGGGGGTAATATTGTTTCAGCCGATCCGACGTATATGTCGTTGATTCGTGTCGCCGAATCGGTTGGCGCGACGTGGAAGGCGGTTCCATGTAAGTCAGACTGGTCGCATGACCTTAAAGCCATGGAAGCGGCCATCGATTCCCAAACCAAATTAGTGTACATCTGCAATCCAAACAATCCAACGGGAAGTTTGACAGCAGGTAAAGATTTATTTGATTTTTGTAGTCGGGTATCCGAAAAGGTTCCTGTATTTGTGGATGAGGCCTATATCGAATTAGCCGTCGGTGCCGACGCCCCGTCTATGGTCTCTTTATTGAGCCAAAAGAAAAATGTCATTGTGGCTCGTACTTTTTCCAAAATCATGGGTATGGCGGGTATTCGGGTTGGTTACATTGCCGCCTTGCCTTCCTTCTTGGAGCAAATCAATAAAATTACCCGAGGAGGAATGGGTATTTCGTTTACCTCGATTGCCGCAGCTAGTGCCGCTTTGGATGATCAGAATTTCCAAGGCATGACGCGGAAGCTAAACGATGAGGCCAAAAAGTACGTGTATGCTGAATTGACTCAAATGGGCTATACCTACATTCCGTCGTATACCAATTTCATTCTTTTTCCGATCAAGATCGGTGGTAAAGAACTCCTAGCCCGTATGAGTGCCCAAGGAGTGGGTGTCCGGGCGTTTGATATCGCAGGAAAAACGTATTGCCGGGTCAGTATAGGTACCATGGACGAAATGAAAATGTTCGTGCGTGCCTTCCAAACCATTTCCTAATCACGGTGGGGGAAGTTCCTGATGTAACATCAAGAGAATTTCCCTCCCACTATTTTTTGTCGCAATGAACGAAGCTATCGAAAAATCCATCACCCTAATCCTCCTGATCGTCCTGGGAGTTGCTTTGAAAAGCAAGTTTGGCCACAAAGAAAAAGTGAACGGTTTGAAAGAAATCGTTCTATCAGTAGCCTTACCTGCGACAATTTTCATTGCTTTGATGAAAATTCATTTGGACATCACCTTGATTCTGGTGCCCATCGCGGCCTTGGCCTTTAATTTCTTTATGTATACGCTTTCTCCGGTAGCATTTGGTTGGTTTGGAATACGCAAAGAGGGTAAAACAGCCCGCACCCTACAGATGCTACTTCCCTCCCTGGCACCCGGATTAAGTTGTTTTCCCTTGATTTCCGAGTTTCTCGGTGAGGACAGCCTGGCCATGGCAGCCATGGCAGATGTTGGAAATAAGTTTTTTGTATTGATCTTCTTGTACCTTTTTGCATTGAACCTCTACTTAGCCAATACGCATTCCAAACGAACTCCCGTAACCCAGAAAATCAAGAGTCTTCTTTTGAATATGATTCAAGAACCGATCAACCTCATTATGTTTATTGCCTTGGGGTTAATTTCCGTTGGACTCGACTACCAGCACATGCCGGGTATCGTACAAGAGTTTTTTGATAAGACGGCTGCCATGATGACACCCCTCGTCCTCCTTTTCATAGGCTTGGCGGTTCAATGGAAAGAGGGAAAAAAACGATTGGTCCTTAGTATGTTGGTTTTTAGAGCCGGACTCACCATGCTTTTTTCTTCTTTATTGATTTGGCTGACCGGTTTGCATGATCCAAGTATGATCTTACTGGCAATCGTCATTCCCCTTTCCTCGGCTAGTTTTTGGCCATTTGCCCACATTTCGACCTTCCATTTGCTTGAAGAGCAGAAGGAACTGCCTAAGGAACGGCATACATTTGACATGTCCTTAGCGGTCTTGGTTTTGGCACTTTCATTGCCGTTTTCTACGTTGTTGATCTTGGGCATTTTATCTACCGGTACTTTCTTTGCCCATATTCCTGTATTAATGACGACCGGCCTAGCCCTGATCTTCCTCTCCTTAACCCCAAGATGGGTGAAGAAATGGATCCAAAAAAGGCCGGCTCTCCAAGTGTACTTTAGAAAATAGGATATTTCATCGGTTGAGCGAACGATCAAAGCTATTCTTCTCTTGAGGGATAGCTTTATTTCTATTGGAGGCGAATCAATCTTTTGGCTACCTTTGTGGTTTCAAACTGAAGATAGATCAGATGATTTTGAGCGAACAAGAACAGTTACGTCGGCAAAAAAGAGAAGAACTCCTGCGTATGGGGATTGATCCCTACCCAGCTGAGGCATTTGAGGTAAATGCCTATGCCGCCGATATAGTGCAGAATTACGAAAATAATAAGCTGGACTACAAAAATATTTCGTTGGCAGGTCGGTTAATGAGCTTCCGAATCATGGGAAGCGCCTCTTTTGTGGAATTGCAAGATTCTACTGGAAGAATCCAACTGTACTTCCGGCGGGATGACCTTTGTCCGGGAGAGGATAAAACCCTGTACAATACCGTATTTAAAAAGTTATTGGACATTGGTGATATTTTGGGTGTAACTGGCTACTGCTTTACCACCCAAACGGGGGAGATCTCAGTCCATGTTACTTCCTTCAAACTACTCAACAAGGCACTTCGTCCACTTCCAGTCGTTAAGCGAGATGATGAAGGCCGTGTATACGATGGTTTTACAGATCCCGAAATGCGGTATCGCCAGCGGTATGTTGACCTAATTGTCAATCCAGAAGTTAAACAGATTTTCTTGGCAAGAGCGAAGGTCATACAGACCATGCGACGAATTTTTGATGACCGGGGGTGGTTGGAAGTCGAAACACCCATTCTCCAGCCTATCCATGGGGGAGCCGCGGCACGCCCGTTTAAAACCCATCACAATACGCTTGATATGCCTTTGTACCTTCGAATTGCTAACGAATTGTACCTCAAGCGTCTTATTGTTGGTGGATTTGAGGGTGTCTATGAGTTTGGAAAGATGTTCCGAAACGAAGGAATGGACCGCACCCATAATCCTGAATTTACATCGTTAGAATTCTACGTAGCCTATAAAGATTACGAGTGGATGATGAAAATCACCGAGGAAATCTTTGAAAAAGTGGCTTTGGCGGTACATGGATCGACGCAATTTAAGGTTGGCGAAAAAACCTTGCAATTTGCTGGGCCCTTCGAACGCCTCTCCATTTTGGAGGCCATCGAAAAGTACACAGGTGTTGATTTGGGACCCTTGTCTGAGGAAGAAACGAGAAGCCAATGTCTGGCCTGGGGAATGGAAGTAGACGACTCCATGGGCAAAGCCAAGTTGATTGATGAGATTTTTGGGGAAAAGGTGGAGCATCATTTGAACCAACCCACTTTTATTATTGATTATCCCGTTGAAATGTCGCCTTTGACCAAGAAACACCGTTCAAAACCTGGTTTGGTTGAACGCTTTGAGCTTTTTGTCAATGGAAAAGAAGTTGCCAATGCCTATTCTGAATTAAATGATCCCATCGATCAGAGAGAGCGCTTTGAAGAACAACTTCGTTTGGCAGAGCGTGGCGATGAGGAAGCCATGGCCATGGACGAGGATTTTATCCGTTCATTGGAATATGGGATGCCACCCACCGCAGGAATTGGTATCGGGATCGATCGTCTGACTATGTTATTAACCGATCAATCAAGCATTCAAGAAGTGCTCTTCTTCCCGCAAATGCGCCCTGAGAAGCGTGTAGAAATGGCCACTGAAGCGGATTACCTGGCCAAGGGTATTCCCGCCGTTTGGATACCTGCCTTACAGAAAATGGGCTTTTTGACGATAGAAGCACTGAAAGAAGCCAATCCGAATAAGGTATTTAATGACCTAGGCGGGTTGCGTAAAAAACTGAAAATTGAGGAGAGAATGCCCTCAAAAGAAGAAGTGGAGGCGTGGTTGTCATAAAATTGACCTCCCGACCAAGTGTTCAGTTTAGCTAATCTGTATTGACATGGAAACCCCCTTTCTTTCTCTTGTCATACCAGTCTACAACGAGGCAAGTCGAAAAGGACCTGGTATTCAAGAGCATTTAAAAAGCATTCATGCGTATTTTCAATCACGTGAGGTCCCTTATGAGCTCATCATTGTCAACGATGGCTCGAAAGACGATACCCTGAACGTGATTGAACAATACCGGGGGCTTTTTCCAACCCTGGTGGTGATCGATCGTTCCCAAAATAAAGGTAAATTGTTTTCCGTTCGTGAAGGCCTACTGGCTGCTCACGGAAAGTACCGATTGTTTACAGATGCCGACGGCGCTACCCCCATTCAGAATCTGGATCTTTTCTGGGAATTTATGGAGGCTGGTGAGTCCATTCTCATTGGGTCACGTGATCTAGCCCAGTCCAATATTATTAAAAATCAACCTAAATGGAAAGTATGGCTAGGGGATGCAGGAAATATCCTCGTCCAACATTCCTTGGGCTTACAGGGGATCTTGGATACCCAATGTGGATTTAAAGTATTCTCTGCCGAGGTGGTGGATCAGATTTTGCCGCATATCCAGGCTTTTCGATGGGGAGGTGATTTTGAGATCTTGGCTCTAGCTAAAAAAGTCGGATTTTCCATTCGGGAAATAGCGATTACCTGGGAAGACTCTGGCCAAAGCACAGTGGGAGTTAAGGGCTACTTTTTAACCCTGAAAGAACTCCTTGAGGTCAAATGGAGGCTTATGACCCATGCCTATCCTTTGCCCTTTAAGGCGTCGAAATAGGTCTTTTCTCCCCAGCTAATATTTTAACTTTCAGGTGGTTGTCTTGAGGGGGTAACGGACAAGCATAGGAAGAATCATAGGCACACAATGGATTGACCGCTTGATTGAAGTCAAGCCAAATCCCGTCTTCTTGAAACTCATCCATAGTTAAGGGTAAATACCGCCCAGCTGGGTAGGTCTCTTGCTTGGCACTTTCATCCCGAAAAGGTAGAAAAATTTGATATCGATTGATCAATTGAATCGGCCAAGGGCGGTAAAGCTTTAATTGATACGATTTCTCTTTCAAGGTAAATCGAAGCGTACCAAATTCCATGAAGTAGGTGCTTGAACCCTCCGAAGTAAGAAATTGTAGGGGCTCATTCTTCGTAATGGAGGGATCATAGAGGGCCTTTACTCGAAAGCTGCTGTCATACGGAAAAAAGGAGAGCTGGCCCTTCACCTTTTCATATAAATCCTTGCCCAATCGTTTTTGAGTTTCCTCTGGTTTTTGAGCCCAAGTGGAAAAGGATAAAAAAAGACAAGTCACTAGGAGGGCAGAAATTCGGGTGATCATTCGGGTAAAATCGTAGATTGTTTTACTTCTGTAACGACAAAATGAGATTGCGCATTGCCAATGTTGGCTAAGGCGGCTAATTTATTCAAGATAAAATGCTTGTATTCTTCGATGTCAGAAACAATGATTTTCAGTAGAAAATCGGATCCTCCAGAAATACAGTAACATTCCACAACCTCGGGCAAGGTTTGAACATCACGCTCAAAGCGGGTGAGAAATTCCTGTGCATGTTCCTTTAACGAAACGTTACAAAAAACGATGAGGTTTTTGTTCAGTTTGCGTTTATTTACCTGAATGGTGTATTTTTCAATGATCCCATCTCGCCGAAGACGTTTTATTCGTTCGTGAACAGGTGTGGTGGTCAGATTGAGCTCAGCCGCAATCTCTTTGTTGGTCATGAGACCATCTTTTTGCAAAAGCTGTAATATTTTTAAATCTGTTGGGTCTAGGTCAATCATAGCATGATTTTCTTTAAAACTTCGAAATATAGGGGTTTCTTTCCGAAAATCACCCCTATAGATCGAAATGAAAGAACTTTATGCTATTTAGCTCGAATGGCGATGACAGGATCCAAGCGGGCGGCTTGAAGGGCCGGGACAATCCCAGAAATAACCCCAATGAAGGAGGCAATCATCAAGCCTGTTAGGATATTGGAGGTGGTTAAGACAATATCAAAGGAGCCAATTTCGATGAAGCTAGCGAGGTAAACGAGGAGAATTCCAAATAGGCCACCAAAAAGGCAGAGAAAGACAGATTCGAACAAGAATTGCAGAAGGATCACATAATTTCGGGCCCCCAATGATTTTTGGATTCCGATAATATTGGTTCTTTCTTTGACCGATACAAACATGATATTGGCTATTCCGAATCCTCCAATAAGTAAAGCAAACAGGCCAATGAAAAAACCGCCCGTCCGAATACTGGAGAAAATTCCTGAGACAGCTCCAGCCAAGGCATCCGGTCGATTGAGTGCGAAGTCATCGTCTTGAGCAGGGCGAAGTCCCCGCCGAGTCCGCATGAGGCCTCGTGTTTCGGCTTCCAATTCCACCATACCCAATTCATTGTCTCGGGCTTGAAGAACGATAGTCCCTTCCATGTTACCAGATGAAAATAACCGTTTGTGTTTTAGAAACGGAATGAATACTTTTTCATCCGTCACACCGCCAATTTGAACCAGCTCTTTCCCTTGGAGTTGTTGCACACCAATCACCACAAAGTTTTGGCCTCGAATTTTGATTCGCTTGTTAATGGGATCTTGTTCCCCAAATAAAGTCTCGGCAATTGTCGCTCCGATGATGGCGACATTGCTCCCTGACTCCATTTCTTGAGGCAGAAAATACCGACCCTGACTCAGTGGGATGTCGGTGATTAAATTAAAATCGTAGGTAATGCCCTGGCACAAGGCACTCAAGCTATTGTTCTGATATTTCGCCGTGGTTCTAGACCAATCCAATATCGTTACCGCCACCGCTTCCTGGCTGTTTTCCTTTAGGTAGCGGTATTCTTTATATTTGGGTTCCGGGCGTTGAAAGTACTTCCACCAAGGATATTCACCCTCCGAAAACTGCCAAGGCCACTTATCGACATATATGGTTTTATCTCCAATGCTACTAAGCGACTTCTGGACGGACGCCTCCAGCGAGTCAACCATGGTATAAACTCCAATGATGGAAAAAATCCCGACCGTTACTCCCAAAAGGGATAAAACGGTGCGGAGTACATTAGAACGGAGGGAAGCAGAAGCAAATCGAATCGATTCCCAAGTTTGAAATAAGAGTTTACGCATGCCTTTCTAGGTAATTCAGAAACCAAAAGTACATCCAGAATTTTAGATAATCGGAAGGCAATTCGTTTATCGGTTGAATTTCAGGACAAATGGAAGGCATAACTGGACAACTCCCTGAAAATTACTATTTTACGAATTAATAAAGAACCAATCCTAGTGAATTCGGTGATTTCTTCCTAATTTTGCGGGCCTTTTCCATTCAACACCACGTCAAAATCTCTTGGGAAGGGGCACAATCATCCGTTTTATGCAGGAAATTAGAAACATTGCCATCATCGCACACGTTGACCATGGCAAAACCACTTTGGTGGACAAAATCATTCATGCGTCCAAGATCTTTCGGGAAAATCAAGAGTTTGGAGAGCTTATTCTTGATAACAACGACCTAGAACGGGAACGAGGTATTACCATCGTTTCCAAGAATGTGTCGGTACGATACAATGGCGTTAAAATCAACATCATTGATACGCCTGGTCACGCCGATTTCGGTGGTGAAGTTGAGCGTGTCCTTAAATTAGCTGACGGGGTCATCTTGTTGGTGGATGCATTTGAAGGACCCATGCCACAAACTCGATTTGTATTGGGTAAAGCCTTGTCTTTGGGTTTAAAGCCTATTGTGGTTATCAATAAAGTTGATAAAGAAAACTGTCGTCCTGAAGAGGTCCACGAGCAAGTTTTTGATTTGATGTTTAACCTGGAAGCCACTGAAGACCAATTGGATTTTCCAGCTCTATACGGTTCTTCCAAACAAGGATGGATGTCGACGGACTATAAAAAACCAACCACCGACATCATTCCACTTTTGGATGCAATCATCCAACACATCCCTGCTTCTCCGGTATTTGAGGGCTCCGCTCAAATGCAAATCACTTCCTTGGATTATTCCTCTTTCGTAGGCCGAATTGCCATTGGGCGGGTCCACCGAGGTACTTTAAAGGAAGGCATGCAGGTTGCCCTTTGTAAGGCTGATGGTTCTATCAAAAAAATGAAAATTAAAGAACTTCATGTATTTGAAGGTCTTGGAAAAGTGCGGGTTGAGTCCGTTCACTCAGGAGAAATCTGTGCCGTTATGGGTATTGAGGACTTCGAAATCGGTGACACCATCGCCGATGCAGAAAATCCAGAGGCATTGCCACGGATTGCCATCGATGAGCCAACCATGAACATGTTGTTCACAATCAATAACTCACCTTTCTTTGGAAAAGAAGGTAAATTCGTTACCTCACGCCATATTCGGGACCGTTTGACGAAAGAAACCGAGAAAAACTTGGCTCTCCGCGTAGAACAGGGGGATACAGAAGATAAGTTTTTGGTCTACGGACGGGGTATTCTCCACTTGTCGGTTTTGATCGAAACCATGCGCCGCGAAGGATATGAGCTTCAAGTAGGACAGCCGCAAGTATTGTTCAAAACCTCCGAGGCTGGTGAAAAACTGGAGCCAATCGAGTCTCTCGTGGTGGATGTTCCTGAAGAAAGCGCCGGTAAAGTAATCGAATTAGCTACCCAACGTAAAGGGGAACTTTTGATCATGGAACCCAAAGGTGATTTACAACATTTGGAATTCAAAATTCCTTCGAGAGGCTTGATCGGACTTCGCTCCAATGTTTTGACAGCCACACAAGGGGAAGCGATCATGAACCACCGCTTTATCGCTTATGAACCTTTCAAAGGGTCAATTCCAGGCCGGATCAATGGTTCCATGATCTCCATGGCCAATGGTCCTGCTACGCCTTATGCCATTGACAAATTGCAGGATCGAGGTGTTTTCTTCATCGATCCAGGCGAGGATATCTACATGGGTATGGTAGTCGGTGAACACAACCGCCAAAATGACATTGTGGTGAACCTCCAAACTTCCAAAAAATTAACGAATATGCGAGCTTCTGGTTCAGACGATAACGTGAAGATCGCACCAAAGATTAATTTTTCGCTAGAAGAATGTATGGAGTATATCCAAAAAGACGAATACCTCGAAATCACACCCAAGTCGCTCCGGATGCGGAAGATTTACTTGGATGAAAACGAGCGTAAGCGCATGGAGCGCACTGCTGAAATGGCATAATACCAAATTATTTGGGTATTTTTGGGCAACTTCCTCTAACTGGAAGTTGCCCATTTTATTTAAACGGAATCAACATGGCCCATTATTTAGTCATTGGTCGAGACGGACAAGATGAACATGCTCTCGATCGCCGGATGTCAAACCGCGAAAATCATTTAGCAGGAGCTAAAGAGTTGAAGGAAAAAGGTCAATTCATTTTAGGAGGTGCTATGCTCTCCGACGACGGGACAATGAAAGGATCGGCGATGGTGGTATCATTTAACACACCAGAGGAACTACAGGCTTGGCTGGATCGGGAGCCTTACATCGCCGGACAGGTATGGGCGACTTACGAAATTTATCCCTTCCGCATCGCCGATGTTTAGTGTTGAAGACCACAGGTTCATGAGACGTGCCCTCGACTTGGCACTGCTTGGGGCTGGCGCTGTTAGCCCCAATCCTCTTGTCGGATGCGTCTTGGTAGTGGATGGATGTATTATTGGCGAAGGTTACCATCAACAGTACGGTCAAGCCCATGCGGAGGTGAATGCCGTTGCCTCGGTGTCAGATCCTCTTTTATTGAAAAAAGCTACCGCCTATGTCACCCTAGAACCCTGCGCCCACGTAGGAAAAACTCCACCATGTGCCGATTTACTGATTCGAGTGGGTGTGCCTCGCGTGGTAATTTCAAACGAAGACCCATTTCCCCAAGTGGCCGGGCGAGGGATTCAAAAACTCAGAGAGGCCGGATGCCAAGTTGAGGTTGGCTGCTTATCAGATGAAGGTAAATGGATTAATCGGCGATTTTTTCATGCCCTTCAGACCAACCGTCCATTCGTGATTCTCAAATGGGCGCAAAGTCGAGATGGCTTCGTGGGTACCACCGACCGGCGCCCCTTGGCCATTACTGGACGGCTTTCTCAAAAATTAACTCATCAATGGCGCGGCCAAGAAGATGCCATTTTGATCGGTTCTCAAACAGCTCTTCAAGACAACCCTTCTCTAACCACTCGCGCTTGGCCCGGTCGAAATCCCCAACGAATCGTTCTCGACCCCTCTGGCCGAATCCCCACGGATCACCCCTTGATGGATGGAGAAACCTGGGTGTACACCGAATGGAATCAACCTGGAAAAATTCAGGTTCGTCACACACATTTTTTAGAAGACGTGCTCCAAGATGCATTTCGACGAAATATTCGATCCATTTTAGTGGAGGGTGGCCCTACCATACAACGCGCTTTCCAAGAGGCCGGTTGGGTTGATGAATATCGAATCGGTATAAATCAACGAGTTTTGGGTCATGGCTGGCCGGCGTTATCGGTACCCTCACATGCCGAATGCATTGAAACCCGAACGTGGGGAGACGATACTTGGCGAATTTTTCGTACTCATTCCAACCTTTCGTTGGTCGACTGACTCTATTTGAATATGAATCTCTCATCCTGATGAATTACCTAGGGTATGAATCGTGACCAGGCCCTTGTTCAGGCTTGTTTGCAACAAGATCGAAAAGCACAACGTCAGCTCTATGAGCTGTATGGAGGGAAGCTTTTTGCCATCATCTTACGGTATTTAAAGCATCGGGAAGAAGCAGAAGATATTTTACAGGAGGTATGGATCCGCATTTTTACCAATTTAGGTTCATTTCGCTTTGATTGTCCTTTGGAAGCGTGGTTGAAACGAATCGCGATCAATACCTCGATTCGGGCGTTACAAAAACAACCTCAATGGAAAGGTATGCTCGATACCGATGGGCTTGAAATAGGACTGGAAGACTCCATGTCGGCTTTGGATCAACTGACTTTAGCTGAGTTACACCACCTGATCCGGCAATTACCCGATGGTTGTCGAACGATATTCAATTTGTATGCTATTGAAGGGTACAAGCATCATGAGATTGCCGAATTATTGGGGATAACCGAAGGAACCTCAAAATCGCAATATTTTCGAGCAAAAGCGATGTTACAAAAGGAAGTTAAAGAAATTCAAATCAAATAAAGCATGGCATCCGAGGAAGAAATATGGAAAAAGCGATTGCTTGAGGAGGATGTGACGCCTCCAGATTCGGTTTGGGCTGCCATCGAAGCGGAATTAGATCAAACGAAAAAGAAACGGTTCGTTGTGTGGCTTCCCTGGTATTCGGTGGGCGGTTTGGCAGCTGCTTTGCTACTTATCGGTTTTGGTGTTTGGGTAGGATTGATTCAGCCAGCCGACACCCCAAAATCCATGGTTAGTAGAACCTCTCCAAACTCTTCTCACGCGATTTCGTCGGCAAATCAATCCCCGAAAGAGGAATTGGCTGAACTGGGTGTGCAACTCTCCCAAACAAAACGCCCCTCCGTTCGTCGTCATGCCGATGTCCATAAAGAACACTCTTGGATGGATCCAACAGCTCAGCCTTTGGTAAACTTAGAAAACTTTGTAGCCATGGACGTTACCTCAACCTCACCAATTGGGGAAGAGGTTTCTTTTCTTTCTCCACGATCTTTTATGCCAATGGCCAATCGATTTCAGTGGAATCGGCCTCGATTGGCGGTTCCAGAATTCGACCCAGAGAAAAAAAGCAGCCGTCAATCCAAAACCCGTTTTTTAGCTTTACAATCCCATGCGGCTCCGTTTGCACCAGGGGTGCAATGGCCCGGAATGGCACAACAGGCGTTTGCGGCGGTTAGGGAAACGGTACAAAATGACCAGCCTTTGTTTACGACGTCCTCTGGTCGTTTTCCTGATGGTATTTTGTCGGAGGGAGATCGAACAATCTCCTCCTTGTATGATCCGAATGCTTGGGAGCCTGAACAACGTTTCGCTCGGGGCTGGGCTGTCCAAATGGCAGCGCAAGCCGGAATCCAACTTTCGGAACAATGGGGAGTGGAGATAGGTCTTCGGTACGTTCAGGGAACCAACTCCACCGAGAGCAATGTATTTACCTGGGAAGGACAAGAAATGAGTCTTCAGACATTTTTTGAAAGCTCGGTGCTACGCCAATCAAAAGCAGAATCTTCTTTGATTGGCCCGAAGGAGACAACAGATACACGGTACCATTGGCTCTCCATCCCAGTTCAAGGAGTCTATTCCATCCCCATAGGATCGAAATGGAACGCGGCGGGATCGGTAGGACTTTCCGTGGACAAATTGATTTCCAACCGGTGGTCCTCCTTTGCCACCGAGCAAAATTATACGCCCTCCAACTCGGCGTATCGCCCCCTTGCCCTGAGTGCGGTGGCTGGTTTGCGAGTGAGCCGGGCTTTATCCAACCAATGGGCACTTGTTGGAGGTATTTTTGGTCAGCATTCTTTGAGTTCTTGGATTTCGGAGTCATCCGTGCGCATGAACCCGACCCAAATTGGAGGTCAAATGGGCCTTTCCTATCAATTTTAAACCAGGTTTGATCAATCGATATAACCAACTTGGCTGGTCAAAGCCTAATACGCGTCTTCTTCATCAACTGGGTTTTGTGTATTGTATGGCCTGAAGAAGCTCCTCCATATAGGATTCACTAACGGGTATTTCAAATTTCCCGATCGAAATTCGGTGATTTCGGATGGATTCGATTTTATCTAAATTCACAATAAATGATTTTTGAACACGCCGGAATTGTTGACCCGGTAATCGTTCTTCCATACTTTTCAACGTAGCTTTGGTCAGGATAGGTCGTGTTACGTTTTCTAAATGGATTTTGATATAATCCTTTAACCCTTCAATGTGAGTAATTTCATTGAATACGATTTTCACCAGTGAATATTCCACATTGACAAACATGTAATCCAACGGCTTGGTGTCCGGTTGGGGTGAAGGAGTTGGCACACTTTGTAATTTATGTTTCTTGCGGTGGGTATCCAATGCCTTGTAGGCGGCTTTAGTGAATCGTTCAAGACTAACAGGTTTCATGAGATAGTCAATCACCTCCAGGTCATAGCTTTCTACGGCGTAATGATCGTAGGCTGTCACAAAGATCACCATGGGAGGTTCCCGTAGGCTTTCTAAAAACTTTGTTCCCAACATACCGGGCATTTGGATATCAAGGAAAAGTAGGTCAATAGGCTCCTTTTCCATGACTTCCATAGCCTCGAACGGATTTTTACATGATTTCACAAGTTCCAAAAAAGGAATCTGCCGGATGTTTTCTTCAATCAACTTTCTCGCCAGACTTTCATCGTCAACGGCTAAACAACGCAAAGGTTCCATCATGATTTTAGTTTTAAAGTAAGTTGCAATTGGACAGTGAACAACTGATTTTGCTGATCAATGACCAACTGATGAAGCTGAGGATAAAGTAACTCCAGTCGTCGCTTCACGTTTTTGAGTCCAATACCCGATTGTCGATCTCGATTTTCGGGCTTCTCGGGTGTGATTTTATTTTGCACTTCAAATGATAAAATATTGTTCTCACAAGCTAGTTTGATCGAAATAAAAGGATCCTCAATCATGCCTACCCCGTGTTTGAAAGCATTTTCAACAAAAGGAATCAGGAGCATAGGTTCAATGATCTGATCTTGTAAAAGGCCTTCTGTCTTAAAGTCGATGGCCACATCTTCCCCAAATCGAACCGTTTGTAATTCGATGTAGTTTCGAAGATATTCTACCTCTTGGGAAAGAACCACTTGCCGGCTATCCGATTCATATAAAACATACCGAATCATCTTGGAAAGTTTGATGGTTGTTTCCTCCGCCAACTGGCTGTTGGTCCGGATCAAATAAACTAGTCCATTCAAAACATTGAAAATAAAGTGCGGACTGATTTGGGAACGCAAAAAGGCCAGTTCCGAAACCGTCTTTTCGGCTTTCAGTTCTTTGTAAAATTCATCTTGTTGTTGAAGATACAATAATATACTGGAAAGCGTTGACATCGATGTGATGAAAAGGACGGGGATCAAGGTCCGGAAGTCAAAGAGGTTGACTTTAAATTCGGTGATGATAAACGATTTAATTTTCCATTGAATCAGCCAATGTAGAACAAACAAGATAAGGACACCAACGAAATAGTGAGCCATCCGACTATTATTCAGGTACTTTCTGGCTAACCATAAGGTATTAGCATAAAAAAATGGGACTGACACCAAAGAGGCAGGAAACGTCTTTTTTAGAAATTCAATTCGCTCCATATCTCCATCTGTGTAGGCATTAAGAAAAGGGAGAACCAATAAAAAAAACCAAAAAGCGATGGAGAAGAACCAACGGATAAAAGTGGGAGATGAAAAGCGACCTCTCAGCATATAGAATGAGGTTAATGTAAGTCCAAATGTACGGGGATTCCATGGATTGACTCCAAGTTTGCCGACCAAGTCCGAAATACGGGCGATCTAAGGGGTAATTAGATCGTTATTAGACCTAATTTTCAGTTTTTAAGTCAATTTTGCCTCTTTTTTTACCATTTTACAGCTTATCGGTCAAAAACTTCCTTTCATCCTCGATTCTTGCATCCTAATCTATTCCTCTCAGGTAATTCTATGGGCAGGCGTTAATTTTGACACATGATTCATTCGAAAACATTCCTAATGAAAAAGTTATTCGTTCTCTTTTGTTTAAGTCTCCTAGCCACTGTTCCGTCAGTAGCCCAAATGGGAGCGCCTGCTGCTGCTACAACCACCGGTTACGGAAAAATCACCGGACAAATCATCGACAGTACATCCAACGAACCCGTTGAGTTTGCTACGGTGGCATTATTCGCCAAAAACGATACCAAGAAACCCATCGATGGTACTATTTCGGACGAAAAAGGTCAATTCACATTAAAAAATGTACCTACGGGTCAATTTTTACTTAAAGTCTCTTTTATTGGCTATGAAGACACGTGGGTGGCTCTTCCTGCCCTAAAAGATAATGCACTTAACTTGAAAAAAGTGCTTTTGTCGACCTCAGCGAAGCAATTGGCTGAAGTGACGGTAACCGCTCAGAAGGCTGTTATTGAAGAAAAAGTAGATCGGCTGGTTTACAATGCCGATAAAGATCTATCGTCAAAAGGTGGTGATGCCACTGAAATCCTCCGAAAAGTCCCTCTTTTAACCGTAGATATTGAAGGAAATGTGTCGCTGCGGGGAAATTCGAATATTCGGGTTTTGATTAACAATAAACCTTCCACGATTATTGCCTCTAGTATAGCAGATGCCTTAAAACAAATTCCGGCTGATCAAATCAAGACGGTCGAGGTAATTACGTCGCCATCGGCAAAATACGATGCAGAAGGTTCAGGTGGGATTATCAACATCATCACCAAGAAAAATAATTTGGAAGGAATGACCTTGAACGTGGATGCAGGTGTAGGAAACAGAGCTTCCAACTTAGGTTTGTTTGGTTCTTATCGTCAAGGAAAAATGGGCTTCAATCTAAGTGGATTTGGCCGAGCCTTTTATAATGGTTCTTTGTTGGATATGGAACAAGTGACACGTCAAGGAGCCAATGAAGTTAAAACTGTTCAAAAAGCCGATGCACAAGATACAGGGGCGTTTGGTCGCTACTCTTTGGGATGGGATTATGACATCACCAAATCTCAATCCTTGGCTGCGGGTGTTCGGTACGGTACCCGTAATTTCATCCGGACACAGGATTTAACCATCAATTCATTTTTGAATAACAATCCGATAAATTCCATTGCGCGGGAGGTAAATACGCGTGATTTATCGGGTAACTGGGATTTTAACTTGGACTACGTTAATATCATCAAGCCAGGTAAGGAGTGGACGATTTCTTCACTTTATTCCAGAACAGGACTGACCAATAACTTTACGTCTGCTTTGTTGAACGCTAGTGGTGAAACACTCAATCGCCAGCGAAACGAAAACTTCAATACCAATCAAGAATTCACTATTCAAACCGATTACACTACACCTATCAGCAAAAATCAAATTTTTGAAACGGGAATCAAAGGTATCTTCCGATGGGTAAATTCAGACTTTAGTTATTTGGCAGCATCGGGCAATAGCACCAACTTTGTGTTTGATCCCACCCGCCCAGCAGGTTCATTGGATTACACGCAAAACGTAGCTTCCGCGTATGCAGCTTATACATACAGTACAGAAAGTAAGTACACCTTTAAATTGGGTGCACGGTACGAATACACAGGCATTGCGGCTACAATCAATAATAATCAAGTAGTTGATATCCCAGATTACGGAAATTTTGTACCAAGTATAAATCTATCGAAATCGTTCAATGCTGGAAAATACACGGCCAAAGCAGGGTATAATCGTCGGATTCAACGTCCGGGTATCCAACAGCTTAATCCCAACGTCAATGCAGCCAACCCACAAAGTATTTCGGTGGGTAATCCATTCCTAGAACCTGAATTAACGGATAACATCGAATTGGGACTGAGTGCCTCCATCAAAAAATTGTACTTGAACCTGTCGATGTTCGGTCGTCAAACCAATAATGCGATCTCGCAAGTGCGTATTCCCTTGGATACCTTGCAAGGTGCCGTCTTAACTACCTTTCAAAATATTGGCCAAGAAAAAGCAACTGGGGTTAACTTATTCGGAAATTTCAGTATCACCCCTAAATGGAGTGTCAATGGGGGAATTGAGGCTTTCTACAATTACTTAGAAGGATTTACCCCAGGTTTGGATGGACTTTCGGTTCCGATCAGCAACCAAGGTTGGAACGTCAACGGTCGGTTGATGACCATGATCACCCTAAACAAAGGTTGGCAAGTCCAAGGATTTAGCTTCTTGCGTGGATCAACTGTTCAATTACAAGGTCGCCAAGGTGGTTTCGGGTTTTACTCCGTGGGAGTTCGAAAAGACTTTGCCAACAAAAAAGGTAGTATTGGATTGGCTGGTGACAACTTCTTGACGAACGGATTGAAAATTCGAACCGAACTTCAATCCCCTACATTCTCACAAAATATGCTCATGACCTTGTTGAATCAGGGGGTTCGTTTGACCTTCAGTTACAAAATTGGTAAAATGGGCGTGGAAGGAATGGGAATGACACGCAAGCGCACCAAGTCAGTCAATAATAATGACTTGAAAGAAGGTGGCGGAGATGCGGCTCAAGGTGCCAATCAAGGCGGTGGGTCCGGACCTAGATAAGGATTCTATTTTGTCAAAAAGGGCTTCTTTCTTTTGGGAAAGGAGCCCTTTTTGTTTCTTCATGAGTTTCCAAGCCAGTTTTCTGTGTAATTGTTCTAATTTTGCATCAGTGCATCTTTAGAATTGAATTTCCAGCTACCTTACTTAGTATGATATCCTCTTTTTGGCCATCTTCATATCGAAATCGACTCCTTTTTTGTCTTTTACTTGTTTCAGCTTTGGGATCACGAGTATACAAACTGGATGCTTATGGGTTGTTTGTCGATGAAAAATTCACCTTACTGACGAGCATCGGAGTTTGTGTCGGTGGGGCCAATCAACGAGATATTTTTTTCGACAAAACGTATTTCACACCCCAAGAATTTTGGCGTGAAAAGTCGTATGCCGATTTTGAAGAATCCACCGCGAGGAGCGATATCGGGGCTCATTTGCCCTATAACTACGTTTTATATGCTTGGCGGAGTGTCTTTGGTTCAAGTGATGCCTCCCTTCGGTTTTTGTCGGTTTTGTTCGGCCTTACCATGATGGTGATGTTGTATGCATTACTTTACCAGTTGTTTCAATCTGAAACGATTGGTTTAATCGCCATGGGTCTTGCTTTGTTTGAACCACTCTTTTTGGCGCTCAATCATTTGGCTCGAAGTTATTCAATGAGCCTATTTCTGTGTGTATGGTCGAGTTACTTGTTTCTTAAATTGATGGAGGACCGTGAAACAGCTTGGCGGTATCTAGTGTATGTTTTGGTTACTTCCACGGCCGTGTTGACTCATTTCCTGAATGGCATGGTGCTCTTGATTCACGGAATTTACGTGTTGATTTACCTCAGGCCATGGGTACGGTGGTGGCGTATTTCGGTAGCGGCTGGGTTAATTACCTTAAGTTTGGTGGCATGGTTGACTGTAGGAGGGGGACAGTACACTTTTCAATTTTTGGCGGATAAAAATGAATTGATGCTTCAAATTGTGCAATCGAATCCAGAGGAAAGTCCAATGGGAGAGGCATTGTCGCGATCGACCTTAAAGAATGTGTATCGGCAATACTCAGGTGTACTTTTTGATTCTTTTGTGACGTCCAATCACTTGGTCTATGTGTTGCATGGGCTTAAGAATGCAGCCATAGTAGTGTTTTTGTCAATCTTGACGTGGGCTAGCCTGTTTTTTGGGAATCGATGGAAATATCAATCGGTGGGTATCCTGATAGTGCATGGACTCGGGTATGCATTTTTGACGCATTCTCACCTTCATTATGCGGTTTTTGAGGTCAATTTAATTTTATTGTTTTGGGGGGTATCAGGTTGGTCTGGGTATACGGCTCAAGAGAAAAAGGGCTTTCTTTGGCTTAGTTTTTTTGTTGTCTTGCCCCTGTCTTATTTGTTGTTTGATGCGTTCAAAAGTGGACATACCGGAAACATCACCCAACGGTATGGGGCGTATGCTTTACCCTTTGTGGCGGGATGGCTTTCATTTCTCCTATTTCAAATTCGAAGATTACCACAAGTCTTTCAGGTGATTTTTTTCTTGGTCTTACTGAGTCAAGCCTACTTTGTTTTTCAGATTCACGCAGCCATTTACCGGGATCAGTCGGGCAAGTATAGTTATTTTGAGCAACCGCGCATTCCTAATCCACATCGGGCTGTGGCTCTAAAAATTCAAGAGGTATATCAACCCGGCGACACGATTGTGTATCCGTCTTTTAGCGGGCATGTGTATGCCGATTATGTCGAGGAAACGGAGCGGATCACCATCGACGATGCGCAATACATCAATGCCTACTTGCCGCAAGATGCTCAGTACTGGCAACGGATAGATCCCAAGGAACCTCATCGGGTCATCCTTCGAAAACCCGATGGTACAGAACGGATCTTATTTGACTTTCAGGGTAGAAAGTATCGATATTAAACTTTCACTAAGCCATTTTTGATGGCATACATCACTAAGCCTGTTCTACTTTTTACGCCAAGTTTTTCGAAAAGGCTATCTCGGTATCCATCGACTGTCCGAGGGGACAGAGTCATGTGGTCGGCAATTTCTTTGTATGTAAGTTCAGTACAAACGAGTTCTAAAAACTCGAGTTCCCGTGACATGAATTGAATTGGGGGGCCTGTTCTTGCTTTTAGAGGCCGTTTGATTGACCGCAATAGGGTAGAGGAAACCAATTCACTATGGTAAAATCCACGTAAAATAACCTCCTCTAAAGCCGTTTTGAATTGTGGGGTATCGGTGTCTTTGAGCAAGTAACCTTTAGCCCCCAAACGAAGCATCCGAATAATGGCTTCTTCACTATCTTCAACAGAGAGTGCAAGACACTTTACTTGGGGAAAATGCATGGACAGGTATTCCATGGTGCGGTAGCCGTCCATAATTGGCATGTTGATGTCGATTAAAATGACATCAGGCATACTTCCTTTTGAAAGCTGCTCGAGTAATTCTTGGCCATTATTGACATCGAAAATGACTTCAAAGCCATCAATGCTATTGACCAACTCAACCAAAGCCTGGCGAACTAATTTATGATCGTCGGCGAGTGCAACCGTTGTCATGTAGTGGTTTTAAAAGGAATAAATAATAGGGCACGGGTACCACCGGCTTCCGGAGATTGGAATTGAAGGGTACCATGCATTAGTTTAGCTCGGTGAATTAAATTAGGGATCCCGGACCCAGCTTCGAATCCCTTTTTTTCTTGGGTTTTTTCGACTGAAAATCCTATCCCATCGTCTACAAAATCTAATTTAAGTCCTTCTCCTTGAATCAGCAAATGAACGTATAAGTTCCTTGCTTGGGCGTGTTTCAAGACGTTTTGTAGAAGCTCTTGGAAAATTCGGAAAACGAGGACTTCTTTGTTGCGGTCGAGTTGATAGGTTTCCACGGAGGAGTCAAATTCAATTTGCAAAATACCTACTTTTCGAACGCGTTCGAGTTCAAACTGAATGGCCTTGACCAAACCTTCTTGAAGAACCGCTTCGGAGTTTAGTCCTTTGGTAAGAGATCGTAGATCTTGTAATGCTTTATGTAAAAACTCGCGGGAATCATGAAGACGTTGATTGGACGGGTTCTCATCAATGAGTTTTCCCAATTGAATTTTGACAAGTGTCAGGATTTGACCCACGTTGTCGTGTAGTTCACGACCAACATGCCGGAGTGTGGCCTCTTGTATTTCATTTTCGGCCTCCCGTATTTCCTGGTCAAAGGCGGCTTTCAACGCAGCTTTCTCCAACAAATGACTTTGCTGGCGACGTTGATGAATGACAAAAAAAGCGAGGATAAAAATGATCAACAACAGTACAATCACTGCTCCTCCAATGATAATGACGACAATTTCTGATTTTTCCATGCAGCAAAAAACGCGTATCCAATCATGGAATACAGGACGATATTTAGCAAATGATTGAGTGTGAAAACTTGACGCGCCAGCGTTTTATCGGTTTGAACTAGGTAATCAATGAGTCCCGTAAGGAGAAATCCCCCCCCATAAAAAAAGAGTAGCCCGGTGCAAACCCAAAATTCAGGTTTGAAAAGATCAGGTTCATTGAGTTGAATAATTTGAACAAAATAAGTCAACGTCAACGAGATATGGTAAGCCCCGATAATTAAATACATCTTGGCATTGCTTTCATCTAAATAATACTCACCCTGAATTGTTTGGGCTAAGTTAATTAGAAACAAGGATCCAGAAATAAACAAAACAAATTGCTTAATTCCCCTATTCACTAGAATTTGATAAAAATATGCACCCAAAAATCCAGTCTCGGCGAGGGTGTAGATATTGTAGTTAAACTCGTTTAATTTAGGCTTATCATGTATCTCTAAAGAATAAAACCCTATGGCCTCGGCAATCGCCGAGGCCATAACGTAATATACAACAGTTTTAAATTTTCGATCTATTTTCTTAAATACTAACCACCCGTATAGTAGACAAATAGAAAGTGCACATATGTATAGTATATGGACAATTTCGGACATCAGGAATTTTAATTTTTAGGGCAACAACTATGTCCTCTGTTACCAAATGCTTCCGAATCATCTTCGATTGCATCGGCAGAGCGAGCATTTTTGATGGTACGATAGTTGGCTACGTTGGAGATGACAACCGCGTTGCGATCTTCAGCGGCATTGTAACCAAAATCAAAGTACACAAAAGGCTTCCCTTTTTTGTTCAACAAACTAGCGAACTGAGCAGCAGAATTTACCTCATACACAGTTCCGTTTTGGTTGTTGGCTGGGTTAAATCCTTTGATGTTGGCACTATGCAACAAGGCGTCGCGCTCCAATCGAATTTCAGTGCTTTCCCATGTACACAATTGGTTGTTGTTTAAAGCCCGGTTGATCCGGTCATCCGAGTACACGATTTTACGACTGACGACATCGAAACCAACAATGTTTAAACACTCTTTTCCGAATTGAATACGACCGCGGCCAAGCGAACGTTTTTCCAACAAACCGTTCATAAACAAAATGACAGTATTGTCATTGGCATTTTTAGCGATAGCTGAAATGTGCTGTTGGAACTGGTCCGTCTTCAATTTGAATCGGCTGCTGTGATCAATCGAAATAATGTTACCCAAAACTTGACGTAGTGCGGAGGCCGCTGATACCGTCCGTTCATCCTGCTGTACCATCTCCATGGCTTCTGCTCTAGTCAAAACTTGAAGATAGGGAGGTGTGGCGGACTTCCGTGCGACAACGGAGTTCGCTTGGGTAGATGTCGCAATTTCTGCTTCAGATGCAGGAGGTGTTTGGCAGCTCCATAGAGCGCTAACCGATAACGTTAGAAGTAAGGAACGTTGAAGGAGTTTCATAAGGTTTTGACGATTTAAGGCATAAAAGTACAAACTTCTGTACTAATTTTTTACCGTGAAAAACACCCTATTTTATTTCTAAAATTAGAAACATTCAGAATCTTTCTCTCAAAGTAACGCCCTCAAGTGGTCGTACTTGAGGGCGTAGATCAACTTTCGATTTCGTTTTCATTCGCCATGTATGGCTGTTGATACAATCTTTTTCCCGAAACTCGGTAGAGTGCATTAGCTAGTGCAGCCCCTGTAGGTGGGAGTGCGGGTTCCCCAAGTCCTGTCGGATCGATACCATTATCCACAAAATAAGCTTCAATTGTAGGAACTTCATCGAATCGGATGAGTCTATATTGGTCATAGTTTCGTTCAATCGGTGCTCCTTTCTCAAACCGTAGGTTTCCATACAAAGCATGTCCCATTCCATCAACGATGCCCCCCACGACTTGATTCCTAGCACTGGACTGATTGATCACAATGCCGCAATCAGTGGCCGCAACGACTCGGGTGATGGTCGGTTTTCCATCCTTCATTTCGGCCTCTGCGACCTGTGCTACATAGGATAGGTGAGAGAAATAGACGCTAAATCCTTGTGCCTTGCCTGTTTTTCCCCAATTTGCTTTTTCAGCTGCCAATTTAATGACCGCCTCAAAGCGCTGGGGTTCGTAGGTAATTTTTCCAACTGGATTTTTCTTCACCTTTTCAAGGAGTTCCAACCTAAACTGAACAGGATCTTTCCCAGCGGCTTCAGCTACTTCATCCAAAAAGGATTGCTCGGCAGATGCCAGGAAATTGGTGATCGGCGCCCGCCAAGGACCTGTGGTAATGGGTGATTTATAATCAATGGATTCAATGAGTACATTTTGAATGGCACCAACGGGGAAATTATCTTGACGGGTGGAGTTTCCTGCATTGAGTCCCACTCCGCGTAAAGTAAAACCGATGAGCTCTCCTTCCTTAGATAACGCGGCCCGGAAACGGTATCGAACGGCGGGACGGTAAATACCACCTGTCAGATCATCCTCTCGAGTCCACATTACTTTCACCGGTGCTTTGATGAGGCTGGATAATTCGGCTGCCTCTAGTGCGTAATCGTTATTTAACCTCCGGCCAAAACCGCCACCCATTTTAGTTAACTGAACCGAAACTTGTTCAGGTTTCATTTTAAGGAGTTGGGCTACCTGATTTTGGCATGCTTGCGGTGTTTGAGTAGGTCCAATCAATTCCACCCGATCCGCCTGCACATGAGCAAAGAAATTCATGGGCTCCATGGGATTGTGTGGGAGGAATGGACATTGGTATTCTGCTTCTACAATTCGATGCGCCGCGGCAAAAGCCATTGTCACATCTCCATCTTTTCGTTGGATGGTGGCTTCGGGTTGATTCATCAGCCGAGTAAAAATGGCATTGTGGTCGTCGGAGGATTCCAAATCCCGATCTTTTTCCCAATTTATTTTTACCAATGGACGTGCTTTTAGAATTTCCCACGTCGACTTACCCACAATGGCCACTTTAGAACCGAAAGCAACGACATCCACAATGCCGGGCATTTTCTTTGCCTCGGTGGCATCAAAAGAGACAAGTTTCAAGCCAAACGCAGGCGGTCGCTGAATCTGAGCATGAAGCATGCCAGGACGATAATAGTCCAATCCAAAAACTGGTTTTCCTGTTAGAATGGATGGATTATCAACCCCTTTAATGGATTTCCCGAGGAGCGAGAACGTAGATTTATCTTTTAAAGGAACCTCTTTGGGGACGGGAAGAGTTGAGGCTTTTTGGGCTAAAGCTCCATAGGACATTTTTTTGTCGGAGCGCGTATGATAGACCCAACTTTCAGAAGTCCGACATTCCTCAACCGGCACCTGCCATGTCTGGGCAGCGGCTTCACGGAGTAATGCTCGGGCGGTGGCTCCGGCTCGACGGAGGCGTTCCCAAGAATGTTTGATAGCCCCGGATCCTCCGGTGAGCTGTCGTTCAAATCGTTTGGTATCCAAATGAGCTTGTTCGACGGTGACATCGTCCCATTTGACATCCATTTCCTCTGCGACAATTAAGGGGAAAGCCGTCTTAATTCCCTGACCAATTTCAGGATTGGGCGAATAAATGATGACTTTTCCGGAGGGAAGAAGGGCTAAAAAAGCATTCGAATAAAGATCGGATGCCAATGGCTGAGAAATGATTTCTGCGGCAAAGGATTCTTGCCAACTAAAACCTAACCACAATCCTCCCCCGGTCATGAGAGCGGATTTCAGGAAGGATCTACGACTGTTCTGCATTTGATTTTCCATGTGGTGGGCTAAGTTAAGATTTCATTTTCGTGGATGCCTTCAAAATAGCTTCCTCAATACGATGATACGTACCGCACCGGCAGATATTTCCCTGCATGGCAACTGCGATATCCTCCTTGGTTGGCGTAGGGTTTTCCGCTAAGAGAGCTGCGGCTGTCATCATTTGTCCTGCTTGACAATAACCACATTGAGGAACATCCACTTCATCCCATGCTTGTTGAACTGGGTGATTTCCCGTTTCGGATAACCCCTCTATGGTGGTGATTTTCGACTTTCCTATGGCGGAAATAGGAAGGACACACGCCCGAGTGGGCTGTCCATCCAAATGGACGGTACATGCACCACATTGTGCAATACCACATCCATATTTGGTGCCGAGCATCTGCAAATGATCGCGGAGTACCCACAAAAGTGGTGTATCTTCTGCGACAGTCACCGTTTTTTTCTTTTTGTTGATCGTCAGGTTGTAGGTTGGCATAGAACAATTCGTCTAATGATTCCTTGAATGTAGGTAATTTACCTAGAAAACTGAAGTAAATCATTAATGTTTAGACGCTTACCTGTAAATAGGAGATTACTCTTTGTAAAATACCCGCTTCACTCGTTCGCTGATGTGGGTAAGAACTTCGTAGGGGATGGTTTCTAAGGTTTGAGCTAAGGTTTGGATTGGAATGTGGGTCCCAAAAATTTCAACTTCGTCCCCAACTTCACATGGAACGTGGGTGACATCAATCATGGTCATGTCCATACATACATTTCCAACAACAGGACATAATTCGCCGTTAAGCCATACTTGGCCCACCCCTTGACTAAATTTTCGATTGTAACCATCCGCATAACCGATGGCAATTGTGGCTATTCGGGAGGGTTTGTCCACCATTCCTTTTCGGCCGTACCCAACGGTTTCTCCGGCTGAAATATGTTTAATTTGAGAAATAGTTGTTTTGAGAGTGCCCGCTACTCGAAGCGCCTGGGGCTCAATCCCGGCGGCTTCAATTCCATGCAATCCAATGCCCAATCGGACCATATCAAACGCTGCCTCAGGAAAACGCAAAATACCTGCTGTATTGCAAATATGGCGTAGGGGCATATAACCAAGCGTTTGATTTAGAGCGTCCGACATTTCACGGAAAAGCCGAATTTGTTGACGAGAATAGGCATTGTGTTCGACCTCATCTGCGCCCACCAGATGACTAAACAAGGTGGCCACCCGAACCTCCGGCGATTCTTTGAGAACAGGTAAAAAATTGGGGAGGTCCTCCGGTGTAAATCCGAGTCGATGCATACCGGTATCCAATTTTAAATGAATGGGATAGGGGGTTCGGCTGCCGGTATTTTGTAAAAATTGAATAAACAAACGAAAACTCTCTAAGCTAAATATTTCTGGTTCCAATTGGTGGTCAATCAGTTTTTGGAACGACTCCGGTTGTGGGTTCAAGACCATAATGGGCAGGGTGATACCATTTTCTCGGAGCACAACCCCCTCATCGGTGTAGGCAACAGCCAAATAGTCCACACGGTGATATTGCAACAGCGCAGCTACTTCCATTGATCCACTTCCGTAGGCCGATGCCTTGACCATCGCCATCATCTTGGTTTGCCGAGGTACTTTACTTCGATAAAAGTTGAGGTTGTGGGTGATGGCATCTAAATTGATTTCAAATACGGTTCCGTGTACTTTCTGTACCAATTGACGAACAATGCGCTCAAAAGCAAAAACCCGAGCTCCTTTGATTAAAACCAGGCTGCTGTGAATTCCCCGAAAGGCTTGGCTAGCTAAAAATTCTTCAGTGGAGGGAAATATCTGAGCCGTGGGAAAGCGAGCAGCTTGCCGAGCAAACCCTGGGCCAATCCCAAAAACCTGATGGATACCATGACGTTCAATTACATGGGCCATTTGACTAAAAACCTCCTCCTCAGGTTGTCCCGTTTCAAGCATGTCGCTGACAATCAGAACTTTACTTCTTTTGGTGTGTTGTTGGTTCATGAAGTTCAACGCCATGTGGAGGCCCCCCAAGTCATTGTTGTAGGTATCGTCAATGAGGTAGTTATCCTGAATGCCCTGTTTCAATTCCAAGCGCATGGCTAAGGGGCGGAGCTCGGACATTTTGGCTTCCCAAGGCCAAGATCGATGAAGAACTTGTTCTAAAACCAACGAAGCGATGGCTGCATGGGTGGCATTTTCGAGCGAAGCCTCGTCTGTAAATGGAACGTTGAAGGTACGCGATTGATTGGAGTTTTGAAGGGTAATTTGGGTGAGATTGGATTTCCGCTCCATTTGAACACTCCATCCATCCCCTTGAGGTTGGGTACTCCAACCGTGCAAAGTAATGGTGGGATTAACGGCCTTCAAGAACAGGTAAATTTCTTCCTGAATGGTTTGGTGGTCTTTGCAATAAATCAAATGCTGAACATGACGAAAAAGTCTCAGCTTTTCTGTCACCTTTTGTTTTCTACTCCGAAAACCCTCATCATGTGCTGTTCCGATATTGGTAAAAATACCAATGGTGGGTTGAATGATCTCCACCAAGTGCTGCATTTCGTCAGGTTGAGAAATTCCTGCTTCAAACAGGGCAATTTCATGACTTGGTTGCATTTGAAGCACAGATAAGGCGACCCCTATTTGAGAGTTGTAACTTCTGGGACTTTTGATGACCCGAAAATCCTCTTCCAAGAGATGCGCCAGCCATTCCTTGGTCATGGTCTTTCCGTTGCTCCCCGTGATGCCAAGGACAGGATATGAAAATGTATTTCGGTAGGCGGCGGCTGCTTGTTGAAGTGCCCGAATGCTATTATTGACGACCCAAACCGAAACAGGTTCTTGAATTCCATCCAACTGACGCTCCGCGACCAAGCGTTCGGACGTTTCCACAACAAACGAGCGCACTCCTTTTTCATACAGTTCACGAATGTACAGATGGCCATTATGCCGCACTCCTTTGATAGCAAAAAATATGCTGAAAGAAGCTCTTGAGATCAGGCGGCTGTCGGTTAAAACGGTCTTCCCAGTTAGGTCTATGGGAGATAATTGAAATTGAATCACATCCTAGGTATTTACCTGCCAAATTACCAATACCGCAGGATATTCTCTAATTTTGCAGCCAAATTCATCCAGTAAACATGATTGATACCCATGCTCATCTCTATGATGAAAAGTTTTTGATTGACGAACCGGATCACATGGCTCGACTCGCCGATGCCGGCGTGCGGGAAGTCTGGATGCCAAATTGCCATTCCTCTACAATTGAAGCGATGTTGAGATGGGAACAGAAGTACCCAACTCTTTGCCGACCCATGATGGGTTTGCATCCCTGTTATGTGGAAAAGAATTTTGAAGAGGAATTGCGAGTTGTCGAGGAATGGATGGCCAAACGACGTTTTTTTATGATTGGGGAGATTGGGTTGGATTTTTATTGGGATCTTACCTTTCGAGAAGAACAAGAAGAAGCTTTTCGCCGGCAGTTGGCGCTGGCCCAGCACTATCAAGTACCCATTTGCATTCATTCCAGAAATAGCCAAGATGGGAACGAAAGCGCAATTCACCGTGCCTGCGAGATCCTTGAGCAAATGGAAGGTCCCTCGATTTCCGGCATTTTCCATTGTTTCTCAGGAAATCAAGAGGAAGCGCAGCGGATTTTGGATTTGAAAACATTTTTTTTGGGAATCGGAGGGGTGCTCACCTATAAAAACAGTGGCCTGGCCGAAGTGGTACGCACTATTTCGCTCGACCATCTGGTTTTAGAAACTGACGCTCCCTACCTGGCACCGGTTCCATACCGCGGCAAACGGAACGAAGTGTCGTTCATTCAACACACCGCTGAGGCCTTGTCGAGACTTCATCAAACCACCTTGCAAGAAGTTATCTACCAAACTACGCAGAATGCAACGAAGTTATCCACAATGTAGATTGTGGATAACTTTTTATTTCTTTTTAAAATCGCCTCTTGAAAAGTATTTTTCAATCAAGCAATAGAGGAGGATAAAGAAGTACCGACTACCCATTTCTTTGATTTTGAGTTTGGACTCTCCGTATTTTCGATTGGTCCATGAATTGGGCACCACCGTAAAGGAATATCCTCGAACTATGGCTTTTAAGGGCAATTCTACGGTTAAATTGAAGTGAGGAGATAGAAATGGTTTCACGCCTTCAATCGTCTCTCTTTTGTACAATTTAAAGGCATTGGTGGTATCGTTATAGGAAATATTCATCATCATTTGGATGATGAAATTAGCGATACGATTGATCATTTTTTTGAGGGGGGGATAGTCAATGACTTTTCCACCTTTGATCCATCGGCTCCCAAAAACAGCGTCTACATTCGTGGAGATGAGGGTTCGATAATACAAGACAAGATCATGAGGATCATCCGACATATCTGCCATGAAGACAGCCACGCAATCTCCAGAAAAGCGTTCGAGTCCATACCGAACGGCATATCCAAATCCGTTTGGGCCGGGATTAGTTTCAAAGACCAACGTGGGAATGGTGGCTTGTAATTGCCTTAATACCTCGGCAGTTCGATCTTTGGAATTGTCATTGGTGACCCAAATTTCATGAGGAATTTGCTCTTCGGATAAAACTTTGTAAAGCGAGTGGAGGGTTTCTGGAATAGATTCCTCTTCATTGTAGGCCGGAATAACAACGCTTAACTTCATGTAGGACGATTTCTTGTGCGGGCAAATGTACTAGGTTTTTTCAGACCGACCAAGGTTACGCTGACAAAACCGTTCGCAAAACTGACCAGGACTTCACTTCGCCAAAATCCTGTATGTGGACTTTATAATACCAAATCAAGGCCTCCAAAACAGCCTTTCGGGTACCGAGCGGAAAAGAAACTTGACTTGGGGTGGTACATCCTTGAAGGTGGTCGATCAACTCAGGGAATCGAAACGGAATACCATGCTCGGCAAGTTGATGTTGAAATTGAATTCCAGACGGAATCTCAAACCCCAAAAACGATGCGAAATGAACTAAGAAAAATAAGTGAAAATTCTCAATGCCCTGAATTTGTTGATCAAAATAAACCAATTGGTCGCGCAAGAATTGAAAAAGAGCCGGATTTCCGACCGCTTCTTTCAATGTCTTTTGACAGATCTCCGCTAAAAAAAGAGCGATGCAGGATCGAGTTACATCATAGGGAATAGTTTGGTAAGGATATGGGCACTTGTATTCCGATAACCGATGAATCTCCTTTTTATCGTCATGATACACCACCATCTCAAGCCAGGTCAGTGGCTGAAAAAAAGCCATTTTTGTTTTTCCTTTGGCTGAACGTACCCCATTTTCTAGGTAAGTCTGCAAACCAAAGGATTCTGTGTACATTTTGATTAACAAAGAAGATTCTTTGTAAGGATAGGTGCTGACTACAATGGCATCGGTCTTAGCGCGCATGAAAAACGAGGAAAAGAAACAAAATCACCCACAAGATATCAACAAAATGCCAATAGATACTAATGAGTTTCAACCGCAATTGATTGGGGGGATTAACGGCATATACAAACGAGTCAATGTATTTTCTGTGTTTCCATGCGTCCCATAAAGCAACCCACAAGGCAATGATTCCTCCTAGGGTATGGACTACATGAAGTCCTGATAGAATATAAAGAAACGAACCACCCGTGTCGTTGGCCATGGTGATCTTCAGGTCAAACAACATCTTCCAGCCATACAGTTGAGTAGCCATGAAGGCCAATCCCAATACATTCACAAGGATGAGGCCCAGGCGGTACCGTTGAAAACGCTCTTGCTGAAACGATTGACGCGCATCCTGCAGTAAAAAACTACTTAAGACGATCAATCCAGTGGAAACCCAAAATATAGGCAACAGGGGTACTTGTATCGCCTGATTCATCCACTCCTTTCGAAGGAAAACGAATAAGATGAATAAGAACAAAAGGCTACTTCCAATTATGGCCAAATACAACATGAATGTAAATGGCTCTCGGCGTCGAAAAAGGCTTGTTTCTTCCATAAGGCTTAGGTGAGGGGTCCATCCCAACAAGCAAAACCTTGGAATATGTTTTTTTGTTCGTCGGAGATCGGATTCTCAAATAAACCATAAACCGTACTTCCGCTGCCGGTCATGGAAGCATACAGGGCCCCTAGTTGGTATAACTGTTCCTTAACTTGTGCGATCACTGGATAAGAGGCTGTTAAACCGATTTCGAAATCATTCCGAAGTTCTGTTTTCCATGTTCGCAGGGGGCTTTTCCAAATCTCCCGTAGGTCAGGTTGATTTGGATTGGGCGTTACGTTCCGATACGCCTCTGCCGTGGAGATATGGACATTTGGATAAATGACCCAGAGATAGAGCTTTTGTGAAAAAACTGAAATGTCCTCAAATTCATCCCCTTTATGGTAACAAAAGGCAGGCTGGTTGTGAATAAAAAAAGCGCAATCGCTTCCCAAGGGGCGAGCCAAATCTTCCAATTCTTCACGCGTCAATTCAAGCTGAAAAAGGTCATTGAGCGCTTTTAAAGCAAAAGCAGCATCCGACGACCCTCCTCCCAATCCAGCCCCCATGGGTATGATTTTGTGCAGATGAAAGTGAACATTTGATATGCGTTCAGGAAAAGCTTTTTGCAAGGCACGGAATGCCTTGAGGATTAAATTTTGATCGGAATCGCCCGGTATGGCTCGTCCAGAGGTGGTGAAAATAAGTTCCTCGGAAGGTACCACCTCTAGAATATCGGACCACCCAATTGGATGAAAAACCGAGGCTATATTATGATAGCCATCGGTTCTTTTGTTTAAAATTTGTAGCCCTATGTTGATTTTGGCATTAGGAAATACTACCATTGAGCCACCATTGAATTTATTTTGTCCAATAAAGTTTGAGTCACGGGACCAATCGTGCCTTGGCCAATCACATGGTCATCTATACGAGTGATAGGCAATACCCGTTTGGTCGTGGAGGTTGTAAATACTTCATCGGCCGTTAAACATTCCTCCAACGTGACGTCCCGTTCGATCACCTCAAGCCAACCGGCTGCTAGGGATACCACAGTCTTACGAGTAATACCGTATAGGATATCCCGATGGGGCGTAATTAGCTTGCCGTTTTGGACAATGAAAACATTGCTGCGGCTTAGCTCAGATATCCGCCCTTCGTGGTGGAATAACACATCCGATGCTCCTGCTTCTTTGAGTCGAGGTTGTAAAATCATCAAATGCTTGTAATCGATGCTTTTGATGGTGGGTATATCCCGAACAAACTCGTACGTAAGCACCTTAATACCAGTTTGATATTCAGGTTCGGCGACGGGGTGAATATCCTCGCTAATGATCAAAATATTGGGGGTGGTCATGGAGATGCTATCCGCTGCATACCCACCGGTTAAAACAAATCGAATGGCACAATCCTCTAGACCCGACATTTCGATCAACTGTTGGACAATGGAGCGGGCTTGGTCTTTTTCCAACGGATTGGGGATGCCCAGTAATTGTGCTGAGGTTGTATAGCGCTCCCAATACCAATCCCATTGAAATGGTTTTCCGTTGTAAGTGCGGAAATAATCAAATAAACCGTATCCCCGAAGCAAACCGAGGTCTGTGATGTGGATCCGGGTCTCGTCGGCAGGCAAGAGGGTTCCGTTGAAATAACAATGATGTGCCATACAAGAATTTAGATAAAGGGGATGGTCGTCCCGACTGATTTTATTGGAGTTTTCGATATTTAATTCGTTTCGGCGTCAAATCGGCCCCTAATCGCTTGCGTCGATTTTCTTCATACTCGGAGAAGTTTCCTTCAAACCAATATACTTGTGAATCGCCCTCAAACGCTAAAATATGGGTTGCGACCCGGTCTAAAAACCAACGGTCATGGGAAATAACCACGGCACACCCTGCAAAGTTTTCAAGACCTTCTTCCAAAGCTCGAAGTGTGTTGACATCAAGGTCGTTGGTCGGTTCATCCAATAAAAGGAGGTTCCCGCCTTCTTTCAACATCATGGCTAGATGCACCCGATTTCGTTCTCCACCTGAAAGCACTCCAATCTTTTTTTCTTGATCTGCCCCATTGAAGTTAAAGCGGCTCACGTATCCACGTGCGTTCACTTGCCGGTTTCCAAGCTGAACCCACTCATTGCCACCTGAGATCATTTCATAAACCGTTTTATCGGCATCCAATTGACCATGTTCTTGGTCCACGTACGAAAGCTTGACGGTATCTCCCACCTCAAAGGTGCCAGCTAAAGGTTGTAATTGACCTGTAATTAACTTAAACAAAGTGGTCTTTCCAGCTCCGTTTGGACCAATGATTCCCACAATGCCGGCAGGTGGAAGAGAGAAGTTAAGGTCTTCGTACAAAAGCGTATCTCCGAAGCCCATTTTAACACCTTTGGCTTCAATCACTTTATTTCCTAGGCGTGGGCCTGGCGGAATGAAAAGTTCCAATTTTTCCTCTTTTTCCTTTACATCCTCGTTCATGAGGCGGTCATAGGCTCCTAGACGAGCTTTGGACTTGGCTTGACGGCCCTTGGGAGACATCCGCACCCACTCCAACTCCCGTTCCAAAGTTTTTTGACGTTTGGATTGAGACTTTTCTTCTTGCGCCAAGCGGTTTTGCTTTTGCTCCAACCAGGATGAATAATTTCCCTTCCAAGGAATTCCTTCTCCACGGTCTAGTTCAAGAATCCAGCCGGCCACATTATCAAGGAAATACCGATCGTGGGTAACGGCAATAACGGTTCCTTTGTACTGATTCAAATGTTCCTCCAACCACAAAACGGATTCAGCGTCTAGGTGGTTGGTGGGCTCATCCAATAACAAAACATCTGGCTGTTGCAACAACAATCGGCATAGGGCTACCCGACGTTTTTCACCCCCCGATAAATGAGCCACAGGGGCGTCGCCAGGAGGACAACGAAGAGCGTCCATGGCTCTTTCTAATCGGCTGTCCAATTCCCACGCCTCTAAATGATCTAACTTCTCTTGGACTTCCCCTTGACGCGCCAACAAGGCGTCAAAATCAGGATCTGGATCGCCAAAAGCTGCGTTGATTTCATCAAATTCTTTGAGAAGATCCACAATGTGCTGTACCCCTTCCTCGACGATTTCACGCACGGTTTTCGAGGGATCTAACTGAGGTTCCTGCTCGAGCATACCAACCGAATACCCCGGCGAGAAAACAACCTCACCATTGATGTTTTTGTCGATCCCAGCAATGACACGAAGTAAAGTAGATTTACCAGCGCCATTCAGACCTAAGACACCAATTTTAGCCCCGTAGAAGAAGGATAAATAAATATTTTTTAGTACTTGACGATTGGGAGGAATGATTTTACTCACCCCGGCCATTGAAAAAATAATCTGTTCACTCATATTGACTATACCTCAATTGGTTGATGTTGGAAGGAAATTAAACACAAATATCGGTATCGGTTTGGGATTATGTAAAAAATCTAGCAAATTTACAATGATAAACCAACCTTTACATCCCTAAACACGTAGCCACACTGGTGTTAAAATTATGAACGGCGTGACAATTGAAAACGAATACGCTTACATCAAAGAAGGTAAGGTATTTTTAAAGGGTTACATGGACATGCCCGACCGACAAATCGGTGAAGTGAAAAGAACAGAGGAGGAAGCTTTCCAGTATTTTATTAATCGCTATGACATTGCGGTAAATAAAGTGAAACAGCTGGAGGATGAAATCCAAGAGGCCCAAAACAAAGGATCTTACCTAACTAAACTTCTCCAACTTCGGAAGCGGCTGTTAAACTTCGACGGCATTGGTGATTTCAAACCTTTGCTTGCGACGCTGGACGACCATGAAACCATCCTACGGGAACTTATCTCCGATAATCAGGCCAACAACCTGCAAATCAAGGAAACTCTAATTGACGAGGCCAAAGTACTCGTGGAGTCCACCAATTGGATGGAGGCAAGCGATATGTTGCAAGACCTTCGAACGCGTTGGATTCGGACGGGTCCCGTTGAAAAGGAATTGCAGGAAGAAATAGAAACGAGGTTTCGGACACTTCTGGATCATTTCTACCAGCGAAGAAAAGCCTATTTTGATGAACAGAACAAGATCATCAATGAGCGCTTGCGGGCGTATGACTTATTAGCCAGAGCTGCAGAAGATTTGGCGAGAAGAACCGATTGGGACGAGGCATTCAATGATCTAAAATTGATGCAAGCCGAGTGGAAGGTGATTGGTAAAGTACCACCCAAACTACTGAAAAGGCCCTACAGTATCTTCAAAAAACACACTGGAACATTTTACGAGAAATATTGCCTCGCCAAGGGTATTCAAGTGAAAAAACGTCTGGATCCACGCATCGAGGCCCAAATGCGTATGGTCAAAGAAGCTGAAAAGCTGTCAGAATCAGACGATATCTTCACCGCGACCAACCGCGCGAAAGTTTTGTTAAACGAATGGAAGACCATTCGAGTCCCACCACATTTGACAGATCGAAATCTTGGGGAACGCTTCCGAGCAGCTTGTGATAAGATCTTTGAATTGAGCTACCTCATGAAAGTGGTTACTCGAAAACATCCTTCATTCAAATTCTTTGACGAAGTACAGCAATTGCTAACAAAGTTCAGAGAAATGGAAAATATCGTTCGGCGTGCCCGGATGGATTTGGATCAATTAATTGATTCCTATGAGGGGGTGCGTCAGACGGAGGAAATGGAAAAGCTGATGATGTCGAACTTAAAAACTCAAAAGAGAAAACTTCTTATGAAGGAGATTATCTTGGAGGAACTTCGGCAAAAAGTAGCCAATCTGTAGTGTCTTTGTCTACTGGAGCGGCTTTCTGACAAAAAGCCGCTCTTATTTTATACCATAACATCATGTTCTTAACTCCTTTTTTAGGCTTGGTGGCCTTCTTTTTATTTTTGGTCCACCGACAATCTTCACTCATTGCTGCTTCTTTTTCAGATTACGTTCTGAAATTCTACGGATTGTTGTTTGGTCAAATTATCGTTGCAGGATGGATTGTTTCTTTTGTTCGTGGTGTGGGCGAATCCATGGTTTGGGGAGTTGTCACCGTTGCCATGGCCGCTATTCTGTTTCTCATTTTACAAAAACTTTACCCGAATCACCGAAGCTGGAAAGTAACGCAAGCCTGGAGCCAAGGAAAGGTCGTCATCTGGGATGCCTTGGGTAGTGCCTCAGGTTGGGTCAAAGTGTCAATCTTGGTTCTGTTTGTCGGTATCTTAGCAACCTCGGCTGTCAATCTCGCCATCTTGATCGGGACTTTTCCCAATGAATGGGACTCCATGACGGGCCATCTCGTCAAGGCCGCCTATTACCTTCAATTGGGGGCCATGGAACGAGTCGGTGGTACCATCTGGTCAATTGATTATTATCCTAATTCCATTACTTCCCTACAACTTTATTTTTATCATCTAATCGGTGAAAAAGGGTTCAGAGTGCCTCATTTTCTGGCTTTCTGGGCCTATGTATTTGTATTGTATGGACTCTCCAAAGCCTTGTTTCAACGTCCTGTTTGGGCCCTATTGAGCTCTTTTTTGGGAGCACTCCTGCCTACTGCTTTGATACAAGGCACCACAACTGAAACTGACCTGGTTTTGGCTGTTTATGTGGGCCTCGTGGTCTATTGCATGGCTCAGTACTATCGAAATCGTCGGGGTAGATGGTTGTATTGGGCGGCCTTAACGGGTACCATGGCTCTTGGCCACAAGATTACTTTCTTGATGATTGGACCCTCACTCGTCGTATTTTTGGGATATATATTCTGGATTAAATTCCCTCGTTGGAAGCACGTTCTGGGTTCTATCGGAGCATTAATGGTCGGATTTCTGATTTTTGTTTTGCCCATGGGTTATCTTGGAAATCTAAAACAAGCCGACAAATTCTCTATTGGAGCCCTTACAGCCCCGCCGGAAGTTCTTGCCTACCATGGCACACAAGGGTATTCTACAACGCAAAAATTAGAAAACTTCTTGCTCAATATGGGACGCTATGGTACCGAGTTTATTGGATTGGATGGAATTCGGATGACGAAAATTGGCCAATCCCTACATCAATCGGTCAAATACCCCATCCAAAAACTAGCCAATAAACTCGGTTTAGAACGAGATCAATACTGGGTTGTGGCTCCGTTTCAGGTAGAGCAAAAACCGATACAATTTTTTATCGAGAGGCCCTATTGGGGCGTGATCGGATGGATGGTGGTTTTACCCATTATCTTTTTAGGCTTGTTCACCAAAAAATTGGGATCTTCCACTCACCTAGTGCGTATCCTTACCTTAGCGGCTTTTGTTCAGTTTGCATTGCTTAGCTCCACAGCACCGTATGATCCGCTGAAAGGGCGCTATTTCCTAAGTATGTCCATTTGGATTTTACCGCTTGGTGGATTCCTATGGGAAGAATACTCCCGTGGTTGGGTCAAGATCTATGGTTTCGTAGTATCCATTTTGGTGATTTGGTCTGGGCTTGGCGTTGTTCTTCATCGGCAACTGGCCCCCGTGTGGGTGCAGGAGGGAAAAAAGCCTTTTTGGAAAATGGATCGGTTGGAACAACTAACTATCTCGCGGCCCGATTTATATCCGGCTTTTAAACGATTCGATGAATTGGTCCCAGCGAAAGCAACGGTGGCGTTAGGTACCCAATCAGAGGATTTTGAATACCCACTGTGGGGTGAAAAATTAGCTAGAACCTTGATCCCAATACATCCTTTTCGTCAACCAATTAAATCGATTCCTCTGTCAGCCGATTATTTGGTGTTTACAGACGGGGTTTTCCCTGTGAAAGAAGGAGATATTCAACTAAATTATCGTCCAGAAGATCCAGTTTATCCCAATACTTTGATTTCTAGAGTCTATTATTTAAGAAAACTTAAACCTTGATTCATGTCGGTTACCTTGGGTATCATGCAACCGTATTGCTTTCCTTACATTGGCTACCTTCAACTTGTCAATCGAGTGGATACGTTTGTTTTTTTGGATGACGTTCATTTTATCAAAAAAGGTTGGATACACCGCAATCAAATTAATCAACACGGTCAAGCGGTGCTATTCAGTATCCCGCTCAAAGAGGCTAGCCAAAATCGATTGATTCACGAAATTTACGTGGATGACTCTTTTCCTCAGTGGAGAGAAAAATTTTTTAAAACATTAGAGCAATCATATAAAAAAGCTCCAAAATATCCTGCTGTTTTACCCTGGGTACGTGAGGTTTTTTTTAGGTCCGATCAGCCCAAAATTAGCGAATTGGCCTACTGGAGTATTCAATCAAGTTGTGGGTATTTGAATATAACCACCCGTTTGGTGGCCAGTTCTAGTTTGTACGGTGAAAACCATTTGAAAGGACAAGATCGAATTATTGCCATCTGCCAAAAAGAAATGGCCACACATTACATCAATCCAATAGGTGGTGTCGAATTATATCAAGGACATGACTTCGAAGAAAAGGGGATTCAACTTTCTTTTTTAAAGCCCATTTTAGCTCCCTATCCGCAAGGGAAACACCCATTTTTACCTTGGTTGTCGATTTTAGATGTCTTGTTTTGGAATGAACCTCCAGAGGTCCTTCGACTTTTGGAAAGTTTTGAATTAGTAGGATAATAAAAATAAAAACTTAAAAATAACCACGGTATTCTCCGATTATTGTTTCAAAGTAGTATGTTATTTTCTATATTAGAGGTACAAAAGGTCTCCCAGCCTCTATGTCCTACACGTCCATTACCCTAGAATCTGACCCTCTTTTTGCCCAGTTTCCTTTTTTTCATGTTCAACGCATAGAGGACGGTGAATTAAAATTACCCTTACCACCGCATCGCAAAAAAGAAACAGATTTTTTGTATCTGACCCATGGAAGCACCGAGCGTACCAAAGGTTTGGTGAATTACCAGGTTTTTCCCGGACATTTCTTTTTTCTTCCCAAAGACCAAATCTCAGAGCAGACAAACTTAGCAGCCGGGAGCCAAGGATATTACGGTTATTTCCATCAGGATATTTTCCAGAAACTATTTCATGATTTTGAGCCACTCTCTTTTTTTACGTTTTTGCAAAAACACCACAATCCGCTGGTGTATGTGCCCGAAAGTCGTCAAAACAAAGTGGAATGGCTACTCGAAACCCTTATCCAGACGGGTAAAGAAAAACATCCAGAGCGTGGACGACTTTGGGCCACTTACCTGTACGCTCTTCTTTTGGAAATTGCACCCTTGCAGGAAACTCAACCGCAACTAAAGCTTAACAAAGCCCACCAAATTACCAGATCCTATTTACAGCTTCTCGAAAATCGAATCTATGAATGGAAAAAAGTGGCCGATTACGCCGATTACCTGGAGATTAGTACCGACCACCTCAATAAATGTGTTAAAACAACCTTAGGTAAAACTTCTCAAGAATTATTAGGTGATATGGTGATTCTCGAAACCAAAGTTCTTCTTCGCCAGACCGATTTTCCGATCCAGCAAATTGCCACGTATATGGCCGGGGGGAGTCCGAGTGATTTTGCACGATTCTTCAAACTCAGAACGCGCATGTCCCCCAAAGATTACCGGCGTTTCGCCCTTGAATTTTAATCCTGATGTACGCCTAGTTTTTTAATTTTTCGGTTAGATTTGTTTTCCTATTCAACCGAAAAAAATGAAAAAACGACTCCTGTTTTGCCTTCTTGGTATATCTTTATTTCCATCCACTCAGGCACAAAAAATGATTCCATTGTATTCAGGGAAAGCCCCTGGGTCCGAATCCTGGACTTGGCAAGAGGGTTTGAATACCCAAAATTCTTTCCAAACGCCTGTCGCCTACAACGTCGTGGATCCCTCCCTCACTGCGTATTTTCCTGCTCCCGATAAAGCGACAGGAACTGCCGTTATCATCGCCCCAGGAGGTGCTTTTCACACTCTCAGTGTGGAGTCGGAAGGGAGTAAGGTAGCCGAGTGGCTCGCCCAACGAGGTATTGCAGCCTTTGTATTGAAGTATCGATTGGTTCGGTCCTTGACAGATCAACCCGTTCAAGAATTATTGGCCAAAATGAATGACTTCAAGAAATTGGACGAGATCAATGCACCTGTGGTCAAATTAGCTGTAGCAGATGGACTCCAAGCCACTCGGGTAGTTCGACAAAACGCAAAGGCATGGGGCATTGATCCAACTAAAATAGGATTCATGGGTTTTTCAGCCGGAGGGACAGTCACGGCGTCGGTGGCCCTATCTTCTGATCAAGCCAGCCGTCCTGACTTTATTGCTCCCATCTACCTATATGGAGGGGCTGTGTTAGGTAATTCCATTCCAACAACGCCTATGCCTATGTTTGTTGCTGTTGCAGCCGATGATGAATTGGGACTGATGCCACATAGCCTTCGAATCTACGAACAATGGATTCAAGCAAAACAACCTGCCGAGTTGCATGTCTACCCAAAGGGTGGGCATGGATTTGGCATGCACCAAAAAAACATCACAACCGATACCTGGATAGAGCGATTTGCGGAATGGATGAAACAAGAAGGTGTCTGGACGCCCAAGCCGGATCCAGGCGCTGAATACCGTGCCCTGGTGGATGCCCGTAATAAAGTGGATTACGCTTATTTGGAACGATACGCTTCCGAAAATCAAAATCTCCCCAAACCAGTTCCCGGACAAAAACGAGTCATTTTGTATGGCGATTCAATTACCGAATTGTGGGTTAAGTTACGACCCGATTTTTTTCAAAAAAATCAATTCATCGGTCGGGGCATCAGTGGCCAAACTACAGCACAGGCATTGCTGAGATTTCGACAAGATGTCATTGATTTACGTCCAACCACCGTCGTCATTACCCTCGGGACCAACGATGTGGCGGAAAACACAGGTCCGTTTCGATTTGATTACACAATTGGGAATCTCCAAACCATGATTGAAATGGCTCAAGCACAGGGTATTAACGTAATATTGACCTCCATTTTACCAGCCGATCATTTTAATTGGCGTCCTTCGATTGTTGATCCGGCTTCCAAGATTTCAGCCTTGAACGAAGCGCTCAAAAGATTGGCTGCCGATAAAAAAGTGGTCTATCTCGATTACCATACCCCATTAAAAACAACCACCGGAGGATTACCCCTTTCCCTTGCACCCGACGGGGTGCATCCCAACGAGGCGGGCTATGTCAAAATGGAGCAAATTCTCGGAAATCAACTTTCACTCAAATGAAAAGAGCAAAATGGATTTTTCTTTTTAAAATGGGTATTTTCCTCTCGTGCTGTCAATCAAAAAAAGAATGGCCGGAATACCTAGGGAATGGAGAAAGAGATCATTTTTCTCCTTCCGTGTTGATCACGCATGAAAATGTCAACCAATTAAAACCTGTTTGGACCTACTCGCTGCCTGATTCAGGTCAAATTCAGGCCAATGCCCTTATGGTCGATGGAGTGGTTTATGGAGTGTCACCCACAGTGCAGGTTTTTGCTCTGGATGCTGAAACAGGAAAAGAAAAATGGCGATTTGGGGATCCAATAAATCATTGGTCGGCAACAAGTCGGGGCGTGACGTATTGGGAAAAGGGGGCCGATAAACGTATTCTTTTCACCGCGGGCCCTACACTTTGGGCATTGCATGCAGAGACAGGAATGCCCGTCAACACATTTGGAAAAAATGGGCAGGTCGATTTGCATCTCGGGCTACCACCCATCTCAAAAGATAAATTCATTATTTCCAATACTCCAGGTACTTTGTTCGAAGATCTGCTGATCATGCCCGTCCGGGTTTCTGAAGGTGTGGATGCTGCACCTGGTGATATTCGAGCGTTTGATGTGGTGACGGGCCGGCTGGTCTGGACGTTCCATACCATTCCTCATCCAGGTGAATTTGGGTATGAGACCGTTCCAAAAGATGCGTATACCAACCGAGAAATTGGTGGAGCCAATAACTGGGCTGGGATGGCCATTGATCGGGATCGTGGAATCGTCTATGTGCCCACAGGTTCTATGGCAGACGATTTCTATGGAGGTAATCGGCCAGGGCGTAATTTATTTGCCAATTGTTTGCTTGCCTTGGATGCACGTACCGGAAAACGACTTTGGCACTTTCAAACAACCCACCATGACATTTGGGATCGGGATCTCCCAGCCCCCCCTGTCTTGGCCACAATCTCATTTCAAGGGAAAAAGCGAGATATCGTCGCCCAAATATCAAAGCAAGGGTATGTTTATGTTTTTGATCGAGTGACAGGTGAGCCACTTTTTCCGATGGAGGAGCGAAAAGTACCTCGAAAGGGAGTTCCTGGGGAGGTTACATGGCCTACTCAGCCGTTTCCAAAGCTTCCTTTACCGTTCTCTAGGCAATCGAATGAAATAACGAAAGCCCAAATTAGTCCGTTTGCACCCAATCGAACCGAACTACAAGATCAATTGGCTACCTTACAAACAGAGGTGTATCATCCGGGAACAGAAACAGGTACTTTACTACTTCCAGGCTATGATGGGGGAGCTGAATGGGGTGGAGCGGCGATTGACCGGTCTGGCGTTTTGTATGTCAATTCCAATGAAATGGCTTGGATTCTCAAACTCGAAAAAACCAAAAATCAATCCGCAAAGCCTTTAGGTGCCTTGGTGTATGAACAGAATTGTTCCACTTGCCACGGCCCAGATCAAAAAGGGGGAGGAAATGTCCCCTCGTTGGTCCAAATTAAAGAACGATTGACCCAAGAAAAGGTGCACCGATTGATCCGGCAAGGAAAAGGCATGATGCCCGGATTTCCCCAAATCTCTGAAGTGCATCGAAATGCATTGGTTTCCTATTTGTGGGGATCGCAAGATAAACAAGAAGTGACTGAAATCAATTCAACTCCGCGTCTTCCCTATAAAAGTGATGGATACCACAAATTCTTGGATTCTCGAGGATTACCCGCCATTTCGCCTCCATGGGGTCAATTAACCGCCATTGATTTGACAACCGGAAAGTTTAAATGGCAAATTCCACTAGGTTTTGAACCGTTGATCGAAAAAGAAACGGGTCGTCGCGATACAGGAGTAGAAAATTACGGAGGGCCCGTGGTGACGGCTTCGGGCATCTTGTTCATTGCGGCAACAAAGGATGGGTATTTTCGAGCATTTGATACTCGAAATGGTCACTTGCTATGGGAATATAAACTGCCTGCTGCGGGTTTTGCCACCCCAACGTTGTACGAATGGAAAGGGAAGCCCTATCTTGTGATTGCCTGTGGAGGTACTAAACTTGGTACACCCAAAGGAAATCAATATGTGGCATTTGGGCTTTAATCGTGTTGAACGATGAATTGTTAGGCCCGAAATGGCCCTGCCTCATTTGAATAGGTTAATTCAAGTCCAATGGTAAAGTAAAGAGATTGTATTTCTGTATCTAGATTGAAGAGAATGGTATTTTTTCCTCCCAAAGGAATTTCAATCAGAAAGAGGCTTATAAAACTTTATGGATTGGATTGTCCGAATGTGAGTAAATTATGATCCGGATCGAGTAGTGAAAACTCCCATTGCCCCCATGGTTTGAGGGATAATGGACCATTTGGGTGGATGGAAACGCCCCGTTGGATCCAATCTTGGTAAACGCGATGAATCGCCTCGGTTCGAATGTAGATTTGTCCATAATTCTCCAAGGGATTTAAATCCTCGAAAAGAAAGAAGTGTATCTCCACATTGTCTTTTCTCAATAACAGATAATTTCCATAATCTCCCATGAGCCTAAAGTTTAATGTTTGGGTGTAGAAATCCAAAGTGGCTACTCTTTCACGCATTGGCAATTTGGGAATTACATCGACTAGCATAGTTTTGATAGAAATGGAAATGATGGGAAGTGTTGCTTTGGATGGTTAGATCGGAAATTAATTTATCCAATGCACCAACCTTGGTCAAAAGGAAACCTGTTTTGGATGTAAGATAAGGACAAGCTAGATTAAATTTTTTAGAAAGCAATATCTAAAGGGGGGTCTTAATCACGCAAAAGCCTAGCCTTTGGGGATAGGCTTTTGCGCTGTTCTGTTTTTAGGAATTGGTTGGTGCTATGTGACGTTTTTATGGGCCTTGATAGCTTGTATTGCTTCGTTCAGCACGATTCTATCCGCCTACCCCTTAAAATAACTTTCTGCTGGATACACTTTTCCGGCAGCCTCGCTGTCTTTTACTGCGTACGAGAAGCCCGGAGCTAGGGAGTAGGCGCCATATTCTCCATTTTTATTGATGGCAATGAATCCGACTTGAAACGTCTTGGCTTTTTCAGGATTGATTGCCACGATGCGTTCAATGGCCATTCGGCATGCTTCTTTGGGTGATTTTCCCTGGCGCATGAGTTCGACAATCAAAAAAGTACCACATACCCGTATGACTTCTTCTCCCTGGCCTGAGCCTGTGGCGGCCCCAACGGCGTTGTCAACATAAAGTCCTGAGCCGATGATCGGGGAGTCGCCAACCCGCCCGCGCATCTTGAATCCCATCCCACTTGTAGTACAGGCCCCCGACAGATTACCGGATTGATCCAAGGCAATGGAGCCCATCGTGTCATGATTAAAGGAACCATCCTCCAGTGTGGCAGGGGCAAAGGGTCCATTTCCGGTGCGTTGCCGAGCTTTGCTTTGCTGCTGCTCGATGTTCTTGATGGGCTTATACTCCGAGGTCTTGAGCCAGTTGGTGTACGCCTCTTGGGCTTCCTTTGAGAGTTGATCGGACTCCCGTGGAAATCCATTCTCTAATGCAAATTGCCGGGCTCCTTCCCCCACAAGCATGACATGTGGGGTGGTTTCCATCAATTTCCGCGCTACCGAAATCGGATGTAGTATATTTTCTAACGCAGCGACGGAGCCACAATTGAATTGGTGATCCATAATCGAAGCATCCAACGTGACTTTTCCGTCACGGTCTGGATTACCCCCTAGGCCTACACAGCAATTGATGGAGGCTTCAATATCTCGTGCAGCGGCCTCCACGGCATCCAGTGCTTTGCCTGTGGGTTGGCGTAAGATTTTCCAAGCGGCTTCGTTTACGGCCAAACCACTATCCCAGGTCGAGACAATCAGTGGTTTTTTGACAAAATTCGGTCGAAAAGAAGTTAAAAACGGGATTCCTCCCAAAGCAAGTTGCAAAAAAGATCGACGGTTCGACATAAAATTTAAGCGATTTGGATGGAATCATACACCGTAACTTTTTCCCATAAATGCTGGCAGTCGGCTACGAATTTCAGGTGAATCGGATGTTTTTGGTAAACCTCCTCGGCGGCACCATCAGCAAACAAGCAAAGCCAAGAAATTTGATATCCCCGCTCAATCACGTCGCGATTGGTAGGTGCCGGAATACCGATGTGGTGAAATTTGATTGTCGGTACCTGAGAAAGCTTCCGAAGGCCAGCTACTAAGGCGTCTCGATCCGCTTGAGAAGTTGGATTTTTTAACCAGAAATAAACATGATGAACAAAGGCTTCTTTCATTGGGGCAACAGTAGTGGTGGGAGATACAAGAGGCAAGGCTGCTAAAGCCGCCGTTTTTTCGACAAAGGATCGACGTTTCATTGAATATAAGGGATAGGTTCGTTTCAAGTAAAAATACAATGTTTTTTAAAATAATCAGATCTAATCGATCAATGCATTTTTTTTCGCAACCAAAGAGACGGAAATTTGTTGATCTAGAAGCGAATTGAATTTTATGAAGAAACGGTCAGTCATTATAGGAGCAGGAATCGGTGGAATTGCCACCGCCATTCGGTTAGCACTTCGAGGAGATCAGGTGACGGTCATTGAGGCCAATGCCTATCCCGGTGGAAAGTTAAGTAGTTGGTCGGCTAAGGGCTATCGCTTTGACGCAGGTCCTTCCCTATTTACCCTGCCTGAACGTGTGGATGAACTCTTTGCCATGGCGGGAAAAAATCCAAAAGACTATTTTCAATACCTTCAATTACCAGAGGTTTGCCGGTATTTCTGGGAGGATGGAACTCGAATTACCGTCCCCGCGGATCCCACCGAATTCGCACGGGAAGCCGAGCGGATCCTACACGAACCCGCAGCCCATACAGAAGCCTACCTGAAAGATTCAGCCTTTAAGTACGAGGTATTGAGTGGATTATTCCTAGAAGATTCCCTTCATAAAATATCTACCTGGCTGTCAAGAAAAGCCTTCAAGGGGTATCTCAACATGCCCAAAATGGGAATTTTTGGCACCATGGATCAGGCCAATCGAAAACAATTCCAGCAACCTAAAATGGTTCAATTGTTTAATCGATATGCAACCTACAATGGGTCTGATCCGTATCAGACACCTGCCACCCTCACCATCATTCCTCATTTAGAATATAATATGGGAGCTTATTTCCCGATTCAGGGTATGTATGGGATCACCCAAAGTTTGGTTTCGCTGGCTAATGAATTGGGAGTCGAATTTCGGATGGAAGAAAAAGTAACTGAAATTTGGGTAGAAAATAAACAAGCCGTTGGCGTTAAAACCGCTAAAAATCCGCTGGGTGAGCGGTATGATCGGGTGATTAGCAATATGGATGTGACACCCACCTTCCGAAAGTTAATGCCTCGCGAAAAACACCCCGATCGAATCCTAAATCAACCTAAAAGTGGATCTGGACTCATTTTTTATTGGGGCATAAAAAGGACCTTTTCCGAATTAGGGCTCCATAATATTTTCTTTTCTGACGACTATAAATCGGAATTTGAACACCAATTTCAGCGTAAAACCATTTACGCTGATCCCACCATTTACCTCAACATAACCTCCAAATATAAGCCGGATGATGCACCCGAAGGATGTGAAAACTGGTTTATTCTGTTAAATGCCCCTGCCAATGAGGGGCAGGATTGGGATGCCTTAATTGCCGAAACAAGAAAGAATATTTTAGCAAAATTTCAGCGTATTTTGGGGGTTGATATCGAACCCCTCATCGAGACTGAGGATGTCCTCGATCCTAGAACGATTGAATCCAGAACCTCGAGTGCACAAGGTGCCCTATATGGTAATAGTTCCAACAACCGCTTTGCTGCCTTTCTACGACACGCCAATTTTTCGTCGTCAATCCAAAATTTGTACTTCGTGGGAGGAAGTGTGCATCCTGGTGGGGGGATTCCCTTGGCCTTGTCGTCAGCCCGAATTGCAGTGGATTTGATGCAAGATTGATGTAAAAAATACAGGTAATTCTTGATAATCCCGGGTAGATTCCGGTATTTTGTTGGTGAGATGAACACAACTTTCATTCACACCACCCCTCTTTTGGCGCGTCATTCCCGACGGCCCTACCTCATGGCGTAAGCTTTGAGGCACCAATTGATTATTCCTTTCACTTTTTTAATCACACTTATGCAAACTGTTTCTGCAGGCATCGTGGGCGGTGCCGGCTACACTGGCGGCGAACTGTTGCGCATCCTATTTCATCATCCCTACGTGCAGGTGGCTTGGGTACATTCTCAGAGCCAAGCGGGTAAGCCCATCTACAAAACACACAAAGACCTGATCGGCGAAACAGAGCTTGTCTTTGCTGGTACGTTTGATTGGACCTCGGTACAGGTCATTTTCCTATGTTCGGGGCATGGTGAGTCAGCATCATTTTTACAACAAAATGATCTACCCAATACCCTCCGAATCATTGATTTAAGTACCGATTTCCGGGATCAATCTAACGGTTTTTTATATGGTCTTCCGGAATGGCAGCGTGGTCGTATCCAAACGGCTCATCGAATTGCCAATCCGGGTTGTTTTGCCACAAGTATTGAGCTTGCACTTTTACCCTTGGCCCACGAAGGATGGCTAACTAACGATGTCCATGTCTCAGCCGTAACAGGGTCGACAGGGGCGGGCCAATCCCTCAGTGCAACAAGCCACTTTTCTTGGCGAAACAATAATATTTCCATCTACAAAGCTTTTACTCACCAACATTTAACCGAAATCCGTCAAGCTTTGGTTGGGTTACAGCCCACTTTTGATCGAGGCATTCATTTCATTCCGTACCGAGGTAATTACACTCGTGGAATATTGGCCAATGTGTACACAACCTTTGAAGGGAGCCTGGATCAAGCGTTGGCATTGTATAAAGACTTTTATTCGTCACATCCATTTACCCATGTGACAACCGACGAAATTGATCTCAAGCAAGTCGTCAACACCAATAAATGTTTGATTCAGCTACAAAAACACGGAGATCAGTTGCTCATCACCTCGGCCATTGATAACCTTTTGAAAGGTGCCTCGGGCCAAGCTGTCCAAAATTTAAATCTCATGTTTGGCCTTCCCGAGACGGCCGGACTTCACTTAAAACCCATTGGATTTTAATTATGAACTTATTTGATGTATATCCTCTGTATGACATTGAGCCCGTAAAGGCTCAAGGTAGTACGCTTTGGGATACGAACGGGCAAAAATACACCGATCTCTATGGTGGGCATGCCGTTATTTCGATCGGACATACCCACCCACGGTATGTACAACGTCTCAGTGATCAATTGAATAAAATTGGATTCTATTCCAATTCTGTTCAAATTTCGGCCCAAAAAGAGTTAGCCGAGCGATTAGGTCGTGTGTCTGGGTTACCCGAGTATGATTTATTTTTAGTGAATTCTGGGGCAGAGGCCAATGAAAATGCGTTAAAACTCGCTTCTTTTCATACAGGTCGTACCCGTGTGGTGGCTTGCACGAAAGCCTTCCACGGCCGGACCTCCGCTGCGGTAGCCGTAACTGACAATCCTTCGATCAAGGCTCCTTTGAATTTTGATCAGCATGTCACCTTTGTTCCTTTCAACAACGTGGAAGCCGTAAAAACGGCAATTACAGAAGAAACCGCCGCTGTTATTGTAGAAGGAATTCAAGGGGTAGGTGGAATCCACGTGGCGACTGAGGAATTCTATCAAGCGATTCGCACGCGGTGCGATGAGACCGGAACCGTATTCATCCATGATAGTGTTCAATGTGGCTATGGTCGCTCAGGGGCGTTTTTTACCTTCCAGCATGGTCAGGTTTTACCTGATTTGATCACCACGGCCAAAGGAATGGGCAATGGTTTTCCGGTCGGAGGGGTGTTGATCTCACCCAAATTCAAAGCTAAACACGGTCTATTAGGAACCACTTTTGGGGGAAACCACCTCGCCTGTACGGCTGCCAATGCTGTCTTAGAAGTAATGGAGGAAGAGCAATTGATTTCTAGGGCTGGCCACCTAGGAACCCAATGGATGAAAGCCCTCAGTGAAATTCCAGGAATTGCTGAAGTTCGCGGGCAAGGATTGATGATCGGGTTGGAGCTTGAAAAGCCCGTTGGTCCGGTTCGAGAAGCCTTGTTGCGGCAACATTTTTTCTTTACGGGTGTGGCAGGTGGACATACCATCCGGTTACTTCCGGCACTCAATGTAGCTGAGTCGGATATGCATCGTTTTGTAGAGGCGCTTCGTAGTTTGCTAGTGGGCTGATTCAATATAAAAAAATCGGGGGGGTATCAACATACCCACCCCGACTTTTAATAAAAAAAGATGTCGAGCTTTTCTATTAAGCAAGACATCTTTTGATTCATGTGTATAAAACCTCAGAAAGGTCAAAAAGGTTTCAGGTTTGAAAAATTAAATCGTTTTTTTTCAAAATATTTTTTCGGCTGTCTCAAATCATCTTTTGAGACGTCTCAATTCCTCCTTTGGGGCGATGGGGTGGTGGTTAAGTGGGACCTTTGTTCCATCATCTTAACTACGACCGATTATGTCCAATTTTCTCTCACGCTGGGTTCGTCCCATGACTATGCCGTATGTTGTCCAAGATATCTTGTTAGCTATCCCACGCTTGGTGGCAGGCTTTTGGATGACAGCCTATTTTGGAGCGCCTAAATTCGGTTTACCTTGGACCGAACCAGAAAAAAATCTAGATCTTTTTGAAGTTGTTTTTTGGTTTCCCTCGGATGTCGCGGAATTCGGAGGCTTTTTCTCACTCTTGGCCCCTTATTTAGCTTGGTTAGGTGCTTTTGCGGAAGGTATAGGGGGTATTGCTTGGATGGTGGGTTGGCAGACTCGATTTTTTTCTGTTTTGATCGGAATCACCATGGCGGTGGCTGCATTTTGTCAACAAATCGATCATGGTTTATGGAATATGTTACCTGCGATCGGTTTCCTTTGGCTTAGTCTTTTTTATGGAATTCTGGGTTCTGGACGACTGGGATTAGATTACCTCTTCACTCAGCCAGCCCGTTCTTTTCATTGGGCAAATCCCCTTCCCATGGTCTTGGTTACCTTCGGTTTAGCACTTTGGAGCCCTGTTCAAAAAGCTAATCCTCAACGTGTTTTGGTTCAATTGGATGTATCAGACTACCCGGGAGTTGTTGATTCGGTTGGCATTCGTGGTGACGGCAATCCACTTTCATGGCAAACCGATCTCCCTTGTAAAAAGAACGAACAGACTGGGCAATACGAGGCTGAATTCACTTCCTTGACGGGATATTTAACAACCGAACTTAAGTTTACAGTCAACGGTGAGTTCGAATTGAAGGACCAGCCCAATCGGGTGGTTCGATTTGACCCAGACCAAACAACCCACCTAAAGGCTACTTGGAATCAAGTAAAATAGAATAAGTAGACTGGTAGCTAGAACCATCAAAACTTGTTACATTTAAGCCAGTAAACGTAAAATACATGTCGTTTCATCAAACTCCATTGGTGGTAGGGTATTTCTCGGCTTTGATTTTCGCAGGGGTTCTTTGTTTTCGTGCTTGGAGAAATGAAAGTCCCGCTCACTTTTGGTTGGGCTTTCTTTTGTTTTTAATGGCCATGGAAATCCAAGACTATACCTTTGGATTCTCTGGGATTAACCTACTTTGGGAGGAATTAAATGGCTTCCCTCGTCATTTTGCGCTAGTTTTTGCACCGACTGTTTTCTTTTATTTAACCACCCAAACGAATCAAGACTATCGTTGGAAATCGATCGATTGGTTGCATTTTCTCCCACATGGCATCTATGTTTTGTTCGGACTGATATTATTTTCACTGGGTCCTTCGGCAGTAACGAATTTTCAAAATTCCGATCTGGGAAAACGAATGGGATGGCTTTTGGATATCTTGATTTGGATTTCCTACGGCTATTATTTTGTAAAGTCTTTACGCCTATTAAGGCAATTTGAGCAATGGCTGCCTTCTCAATTTTCAAGTATTCAGCAGGTTGACCTCCATTGGTTGAAACAGTTTATTTATTTAGTCATTTTTGGACAGGTATTCAAATGGTGCTGGTTCTTGATCGATTTGATCTTTCGCTTACCTTTTGAGCAAGACTGGTGGTGGCAGTTGTTTTCAGTATTCTTGATTTTCTTCGTTGGAATCAATGGATTATCTCAATCCTCCCCATCGAGCCTAATCTTTCAACCCATAGAAGAAACCGTCGCAGATCCAATGGATTCCAAAGACTATTCTTTCTTGCGTGAAAAGTTAGATCATCTTATGGAAAAGGAGGAAGTTTACCTGGTGCCTGAATTAACACTGCTGGAAGTATCTAACCGTTTGAAGTTATCCTCTTCTACAGTTTCAGCTGCAATAAATCAGCTCTACCAAATGAATTTCAATGATTTTATAAACCAATACCGGGTCAAAGCTTTTTTAAGCTATGTACATGATCCAAAAAAGCAACATTTAACGCTTTTGGCATTGGGGCTCATGGCGGGATTCAATTCCAAGGCTACCTTCAATCGGGTCGTGAAAAAGGTAACAGGAAAATCACCTAAAGAATTTTTGATTACCCCATCCGATTCGTTACTTTGAGCCAAATGAACAAATTTATGTCTAGGTTCCTCCAAACTATTCTATTCTTAAGCTGTACGTTTTTTTCTTTAGCCCAAAATCCCATTATCGCACACCGGGGAGCATGGAAAAAAGAGGGATTACCCCAAAATTCGCTGGCCTCACTTCGGCAGGCAATCAAATTGGGTTGTGCGGGATCTGAATTTGATATCCGCATCACCCAAGATGACTCGCTTGTCATTGTACATGATGCCACACACGAAGGCTTGTTTATCGAATCTACTCCTTATGCCGAGTTGATGAAACATCCACTGAAAAACGGGGAAAAAATTCCAACTCTCCGCGAATACCTTGTCGAAGGACTCCGAGATAATCCATCCACTCGTCTAATTCTAGAAATTAAGCCGACCTCCCCTGACCGCCAGAGGGGCTTGTTCGTTGCCGACCAATGTGTGGCACTAGTGCACACGCTTAAAGCTCAAAAAAATGTAGCGTACATTAGCTTCGACTACGCGATTGTTTTGCAAGTTAAAAAACAAGATTCTCAGGCACTTGTCTATTACTTGGAGGGGAATCGCTCGCCAGACGAACTGAAAGCCGATGGCGTGACGGGCATGAACTATCACTTTTCGGTTTTCCAGAAAAAACCTGAATGGGTACTACAAGCGCAAAAAGAAGGCGTTCAAGTTTTGTCCTGGACCGTCAATAATCCAGAAATCATTCAAACATTCGTCGCACAATCTTTTAACTTCATCACCACCGATGAACCCGAAATGGGATTGAATATCTGGAAAGAGAGAAGGTAAACTATCCCAATAAAGTATTTGCCAGCCAACAAAGAATCATGGCCGTCAAACCCGTGACGAATGATGCTGCACTATGACTTCGAAGACCTGTCGAAACATTCAATCCCGAAAGTTTGGTGACTACCCAAAAGTAGCTATCATTCACATGGCTCACGCCCACAGCACCTGCTCCCATGGCAATAACGGTCAAGGCGGTAGCTTCAGGAGTGATAATGCCCAGACTGGGCAGTAGGGGAGCCACCAGCGAGGCCGTTGTAAGTAAAGCTACAGTAGAAGACCCTTGAATAGTCTTTAATAAAAATGCCACAGCAAAGGGGATCCATAAACCCATTCCTTTCATCAGGGTAGGTTCCAGCAAGTGCTGACTAAGGTCGGAGGCCTGAAGCACAAAACCAAACATCCCTCCAGCCCCTGTCACCAATAAAATATCCCCGCTCTCTCGAAAGGCATCTCCAACCCACCCTTGGCCACCAAACATGGTTTTTTCTAGCTTTTTGGGAAGACTTAAACTCAATAAAAATCCCATTCCTAGCGCGATGAAAGGGGTACCCACAAAGCCAATAACGGATGTAATGAGATTAGGCTCTCCTTCCGATGGCCAAAAGGATTTGGCCATAATACAAAGTAATGGAACTGCTATCGGGAGAATGGAAAGGGAAAGGGAAGGGATTTGGGGCGTTGTTACAATGGTTTCGGTAGTCAATTCTTCATGTTCTATTTGGATTTTCCTACCAATCCACTGGCTATAGAAAACCGTGGGGATTTGCGCCAAAAGACCGATACAAATTCCATATACTAATACCAATCCCATGTCGGCCTGTAAAATACCCGTGGCTGCCAATGGGCCGGGCGTTGGTGGAATAAGGCAGTGTGATGTCATCAATCCCATGGCCAAGGCCGTGGTTGTGGTTAAGATCGAAACACCCGCTTTTTTTGATAAAACTTTAGTTAGCCCTTGCAATAGTACAAAGCCTGCATCGACAAAAACCGGTATTGAAATGATGAATCCGAGCGTGGATAATGCCCAGGGAAGATGTTTAAGTCCAGTAATCCGCAGCAGTGACTGGGCTAATTGGACGGCTCCCCCTGATTTTTCTAAAAATTGACCGATTAAAACCCCCATCAGGATCAACAGTCCAATTTTTCCCAAAGTATTACCAAATCCTTGCTGCATCAAGTCTACGAGCTTGGTCATGGGTATCCGGACCCATAGACCATAAAACAGTGTGACCGCTAAAAGAACCAAAAAAGGATGAATCCTCCAAAGTGAAGTTCCAACGATGATCAATACGATGGAAATGAGAAGGCCTGAAACTACCATTTGATTGTAAGTTTACACCAAATGTAATCTTATTTTTGGATATCCAATTATTTCGTTGATATCTATGTTGGCGACTTCCAGGTAGAACTTGGTCGATGCTCAAGCTTATTGAATGAGCTGTAGGATTTTGATAATTTCCGCTCGAACCAGCGAGACAGGATGAATAAATTGGTTGGTGAATACGGCAAAACGAAGGAGACGTCCGTCTGAAGTTCGAATGAATCCAGCTAAATTGTAAACTCCCGACATTGAGCCAGATTTGCCGTAAATTCTGGCCTTATTTTCCCCGGATTTTCCAATTTGGGGTAAAAATGAAAATAAGGTTTCCTCCGAGACAACATCCTGCAGCCGTTGCAAAAGAAAAAGTAGGTTTCGGGGAGTTTGTAAGTTGTATCGGGATAGTCCCGAACCATCCACCCAGCGGGGGCGGTCGGGAAGGCCACGGAGCGGCCCCCTTAGAAGGTGTTCAATGGTTGTAGGAGTATCTCCAATCGTTCCAGTGGTTGACCCCGCAATCAAAAGTAGTTGTTCAGCTAAAAAATTGTCGCTCTCAAACAACATTCGTCGATATACGGTATCCACAGGCTGAAAAGAAATGGTTTGGTAGTCATGAACAAGTGGAATGGATTGAAGGACAACCTCTCGGCGTAGCGTATCGGCCAGAAGTTGCCTCGTGAGGGTCGATGAGGTCATGAAGGGAACCTCCTGCTGAAAAGTATTTTTTGAGGGAAATTGAGAAGGTAAAAAAAAATGATTTTGATGCCATGATCTCCGGATCCAAGACCCTGTGCCCTGTCCAGTAACCATCGATTGGAAAAAAGAGGGAGTTACCGTGAGTGTATTGTCTTGGTGTTTGAACCATACAACATTTCCGAATAAAGGAAGGGGAGATTGTTCAGGTGAATAGGGGGCATCAAAATCATCCCAAGCCCAGCCGGGTCCTAGTCCTCGTTGTTTAAAATGAGCCTCCGAATAGACGAGTGTCTTAGGGTTTTGCTGATTAAGCCATCGAAGCAACCCATCGTTACCAAATTCTGGATGTAGTGTCGTCGGGTCTCCCGTTCCCCATAAGAAAAGTGAATCCTCCTTCCATTTAAAATAGGCAGCGGGAAGAGTATCAGGTAAGTTGACGACACCTGCATACCACGTGAACAATTTGGTGGTGGAGGCGGGTATAAAATAGTGGTTTGATTGGAAGTTATAGAGTGTATCCTTCCCCTCTACAATGCCAAGTCCTAGGTGGGCTTGTCTTAAAATTGTAGACGTGTCGATGGCATGTTGCAAGACTTTTGACAAAGATGGTTTTTGAGACGTAGGTTGAACGACGGTTCGACAGCTCAAGGAGATAACCGTGAGGAGGGCGAGGAAGGTGATTTTTTTCCACATAAAATAAAAAACCACCGAGTGAGAGTGCTCGGTGGTGATAAAGTTTAAGCGATGCGATCGAATCCTAGGAAGGGCTGCAGGACCTTAGGCACCAAAATTCCATCGGGAGTTTGGTTATTTTCTAAGATCGCGGCCAATATTCTAGGCAAAGCCAAAGCCGACCCGTTCAGGGTATGGAGAAGCACGGTTTTTCCGTCTACCTTGGTTCGTAATTTGAGGCGATTGGCTTGGTAGGTTTCAAAGTTTGAAACGGAGCTACATTCCAGCCAACGCTCTTGGGCAGCCGAGAACACTTCGAAGTCGTAGGTCAAGGCCGAGGTAAAGCTCATGTCCCCACCACATAGGCGTAGAATTCGGTAGGGGAGTTCTAATTTTTCCAATAGTCCTTTAACGTGTTCCACCATCCCTTCTAGGGCTTGATAGGATTCCTCAGGTTTAGTAATTTGGACAATTTCCACTTTATCGAATTGATGCAAACGGTTTAGTCCTCGTACATGGGCACCCCAAGAACCTGCTTCCCGTCGAAAACAAGGAGTATATCCTACATTTTTGATGGGTAAATCATTTTCCGATACAATGACGTCCCGATATAAGTTGGTGATTGGAACCTCTGCTGTAGGAATGAGGTACAAGTCGTCTTCCGTGGCATGGTACATTTGTCCCTCTTTGTCGGGTAATTGTCCAGTACCGAATCCAGACGCACTATTAATCAAAATAGGAGGTTGTACTTCCGCATAGCCAGCCTTTTCGGCCTCATCGAGGAAGAAATGGATAAGTGCACGTTGAATTTTAGCTCCTTGACGTTTGTAAACAGGAAATCCAGCTCCGGTGATTTTATTTCCGAGATCAAAGTCGATGATATCGTATTTTTTAATCAATTCCCAATGGGGGAGCGCTTTCTCGTGCAAGGTTGGAGGGGTTCCCCATGAATAAACCTCTTCGTTTTCCTCGGGTGTTCTACCCACAGGTACCGAAGAATGTGGAAGGTTGGGAAGGGCCACCAGTGCTTGTTGAAGTGCTTCTTCTTTTTGCCGTAGCGTTTCCTCTAAGCCTTTGATTTCATTTTTTAAGCTAGCTGTTTGTGCTTTGGCTGCCTCTGCGGCTTCCTTTTGTCCAGATTTCATCAACCCTCCAATCTCTTTCGCCAGATGATTGCTTTGGGCTAGGAGTTGGTCGAGGGTGGCTTGGGTTTCTCGGCGAGCCTGATCGATTTCCAGAAGTTCCTCCACCTTTTGTTCTGCATTTGAAACGAACTTCTTGGTAAGTCCTGCAATGGTCAATTCGCGATTTTCCCGAATAAAGGGTATAACTAGCATAAATTATTTGTCGTCAAACGTGAACAATCCTTCGTTAAGGGCCTCAAGGGCCGCATTTTTGTCTTTGGTATCCACCAAAATAGAAATATTATGTTCGGATGCCCCATAGGAAATCATGCGAATCGGAATTTCCCGAAGAGCTTCGAGTACTTTGATTGCGATTCCTGCTTTATCTGCTTTAAAATTGCCAACGATACAGATAATGGACTGGTTTCGATCGTGTTCCTCCAATTCAGCAAATTGACTTAAGGCGGCAGAAATGGATTCTAAATGCTCAGCGTTGTCGATGGTTACGGCAACAGATACCTCAGAGGTGGTGATCATATCCACAGGCGTTTTAAAATTTTCAAAGATTTCAAAAACCCGCCGTAAAAAACCAAACGCATTCAGCATACGAGTGGAGTGGATATAAATGGCAGTTATACCATCTTTGGCAGCGATGGCTTTGATTTCTGAGGATGAGGTTTGATGGGCCGTGATCAACGTTCCCGGTGCCGCAGGATCCATAGTATTTTTTAGTCGAACAGGTACCCCACAAAGTTTGGCAGGGGTAATGGTGCTTGGATGTAAAATTTTTGCCCCAAAATAAGCCAATTCAGCGGCTTCTTCAAAGGTTAATTCGCGAACGGGGAAGGTTCTTTTTACAATGCGAGGATCATTGTTGTGCATACCGTCGATATCGGTCCAAATTTGGATTTCGTCGGCATACAAAGCTCCTCCTAACAAAGAAGCCGTGTAATCAGATCCTCCTCGTTTTAAGTTATCCACTTCATTCCGAGGATTTCGGCAGATAAATCCTTGGGTCACAATAATTTGTTTGTCTTCTTGGCCGACCAACAGTTGGTTCAGACCTGTCCGAATGGTTTCTAGTTCAGGTTCACCATCGGCATCGATCCGCATGAAGTCCAAAGCGGGAATCAAGACTACGGAGTCGCCTTGTTCTTGCAAATAGGCGCTAAACATCTGGGTCGAGAGAATTTCTCCTTCCGCAACCAATTCTTTATCTTGCTTAAGAGTAAAGGGTTTGATGGAGGCAAGCGAGCGGATGAATCCAAATTCATTCTGCAAGATGGTCTTGCCGGCCTCAAGGCCTTCAGGGGTTTCATACAAAGTTGAGATGAACGCCTGGTAATGTTGTTCCAAAGCATCAACTTTGAGGAGGGCTTCTTCTTCTTGATTCGACTTCAATAAGGTCCCGATTTCCAAAAGGCTGTTGGTCGTGCCCGATAGAGCCGATAAAACAACCATTTTACGTGTTCCATCTTCGGTGACGAGTCGGCGAATGGACTGCATCCGCTCTGGTTTTCCGACGGAGGTTCCGCCAAATTTCCAAACTTGCATGGGGTATCGTTGTGTTGAGTGGGTTAAAATCCTAACATTTTAATGGCGGTGATGGCCGCTTCATCGCCCTTGTTTCCGTGAATTCCACCTGCCCGATCAAGAGCTTGTTGTTGAGTATTTGGCGTTAATACTCCAAAGATCACGGGTTTATTATATTTTAAGCTCACATTGGTTAAGCCTTGTGCTACGGCGTGGTTGATGTAGTCATTGTGTTTTGTTTCTCCTTGAATCACACAACCGATCGCAATGACTGCATCGACATCATCTCGTTGGGCGGCCAACTGTGCTCCAAAACTCAGCTCAAAGCTGCCGGGTACATTCCATCGAAGGATATTCTCGGGTTGAACCCCATATTGAAGCAAGGTGGCATAAGCTCCATTAAATAGAGATTCGGTCACTTCTTCGTTCCATTCGGCAACAATCAAAGCAAAACGTTTTTCCCGTACGTTGGGTAGATTTTGTGTCGTGAACACACTAAGATTCTTATCTGCTGAACTCATAATTTAGGGGCTTTATGAACAAAAAAGGGACAAACCTTGATCGGCTTATCCCTTCCATTATTATATCAATAACATCGGGTTACTCGCCGACAGCTGCCTCGAGTTTCGATTTGTATTTCTTCGCATTCAATGCCTCAGTAGAGGTAGCATACTGCTCTGCAACCTTGGCATAGATCGCAATAGCTTCTGAGTTTTGCTTCTTTTCCATGTACACCGCTGCCAACTTCATTAAGTAGGAGGGCGTAAAATATTTGTTTGGCTTGAAATCAACCGCTTTTTGGTAGGCTGCAATTGCCTCATCATATGCCTTTTTTTCAACGTGCGCATCCCCAATCAAGGCATAGGCACGTCCTTGTAATATCGCATCATCAGAAGAGAATTTCCCTAATGACTCAATGGCTTGGTCATATTTAGCTTGCTTCAAGTAAATCATGCCAATGTAAAAATGAGCTAACTTGCCGGCAGGTGTATGACCGTACTGATCGGCGATGGCGATTAGTCCCTCATTCCCGGCGGTTCCGTTTAATGCTTGATTTAACGAATCCGATTCAAAATAGGAGACGGCTGGGTACATGGCCGCTTGCGCTTCCTCATTTTGAGAATCAATCCAATACGTATATCCAAAATAACCACCAACCACAGCAAGGACTAAGCCTAGGATGATACCTAAAATTTTGCCATTTGATTTTAAAAATCCTTCGGCTTTATTGAATTCTTTTTGAAGAGCTTCTGCACTCTCTAGGATTTCAATTCCTGACTTATCTTTCTCTGCCATGTTATTTGTTACAAAATATTTTTCGGATCGCAAATTTACAAAATCCTTTATGAAAATCCCCTAAGATAATGGGATAAAATTTGTTTTTTCTTGTGTAATCTTTCGAAAAAAGAGGCGTACTTTGGTCAAAAGTACGCCTCCAGGTGGTTATTCGAGAATAAACGGATAATCAGCTTGCACATAAACATCGTCAAAAGCTTCCTCTGGTTTTGGCCAAGGAGACTCTTCAGCAAATTGTACGGACTCCGCTACTTGTTGTTTGATGCGTTCATCAATTGCGTCGAGCTCTTCTTGCGTAGCAATTCCATGGGTTAAAATCCGATCTTTGATCAACTCAATAGGATCCCGATCCTTCCACTCGGCTACTTCTTCTTTGGTCCGGTATTTTTGTGGGTCAGACATCGAATGACCCCGGTAGCGGTAGGTCTTAAATTCCAAGAAAGTGGGTCCTTCGCCGGCACGGGCACGTTCGGCTGCCCGGCTGACAGCCTCATGGACCATTTCAACATCCATAGCATCTACAGGCTCAGAAGGCATATCGTAAGCTTCTGCTAGGGTATATAGTTCCCGTACGTTGGATGTCCGACTAACCGAGGTACCCATGGCATAACCGTTATTTTCAACTACAAAAATGACCGGTATTTTCCACGTCATTGCCATGTTGAAGGCCTCATGCAAAGCCCCTTGGCGAACAGCACCATCTCCCATGTAGCAGATACAAAGATTGTCGGTACCCCGGTATTTCTCAGCAAACCCAATACCAGCTCCCATAGGGATTTGTGCCCCTACAATCCCGTGGCCTCCCACAAAATTGACCTCTTTGTCGAAAATGTGCATCGATCCCCCCTTTCCTTTGGTGGTACCTGTTACTTTTCCATATAACTCCGCCATGACACGTTTGGGGTCAGTTCCCAAAGCAAGCGGATGTCCGTGATCCCGGTAGGCCGTAATGTATTTGTCTCCCTTTTTTAAAGCAGAAACCGATCCGGAAGAACATGCTTCCTGCCCGATATACAAATGACAAAAGCCACGGATTTTTTGCTGACCATACAACTGTCCTGCTTTCTCTTCGAATTTACGTTGCAACTGCATGGAGTCGTACCAATACAAGTACTGCTCTTTCGAATACCGTGTCTTAACTTCTTCTTTTTTCTTCGTTGCCATATTTTAGGCTATTTTAGGCTTAGTTAACGGAATCATTTTCTAAATTTGGACACAAAAATACGTTTTTCACCGTAACTACATAGCAATCGGGCAACAATTTGCCGGAAAGTTGGCATGCACCTGACCCAGCTTCATCTTCGACACTTTCGGAATCATTCCGAACAAGATTGGCACTTTTCACCCGCAGTGAATGCCTTAGTAGGCCCAAATGGGTCTGGAAAAACCAATGTGCTCGAGGCAATATACCTTCTTTGTTTAACAAAAACCTCCGCCTCCTGGCCTGATATCCTCAATATCTCCCACGAAGAGCCGTATTTTCAAGTCGATGGATGGTTTCAAGATACAGCCTATCCAGAGCGAATAACCTGTAGTTTTCAGCGGGGTCACAAAAAAGTCTTTTTGCACGATCAAGTACCTTACGAGCGTTTGAGCGACCACGTTGGAAAGTTCCCTCTGGTTTTTTTATCCCCGGAAGATACCGACCTCATTCGGGATTCCAGTGACGTGCGCCGGCGGTTTGTGGATAGTATCCTGTCCCAAGCATCTCCTGCTTTTCTTCAAGATTATCAATTGTACCAAAAAACACTGGATCAACGAAATCGTGCGCTCAAACACATGGCCCAACATAGACGTTGGGATGCCTTACTTTTGGATACCTACGATGCCATTCTCGTGCCAACTGGGCAGCGTATCTACGAGGCTAGGCAACGTTTTTTATCCGAATTTTTACCCCTCTTTCAAACGCATTACCATACCTTGAGCGATGGACAAGAAAAAGTTCAGATTCAGCATGAAAGTTCATGTGGCTATCCTGATTTTCTTGAGAAATTTCAGCAATCGCGGGAGGCCGATGTGCAAGCCCAACGTACCCTGCTGGGCTGCCACCGGGACGACTTTCTATTCTTTTTGGACGGCCAACCTATTCGAAAAATGGGTTCACAAGGCCAAAAAAAGTCTTTTGTTATGGCCCTAAGGTTAGGACAATATGACCTTCTAGCCAACCAAACAGGGAAATTACCTATCTTACTTCTTGATGATATATTTGATAAATTGGATGAAAAACGCATCCATCAGTTGATTCAACATGTCAATGGCCCAAACATGGGTCAGGTGTTCTTAACCGATGCACGACCTGAGCGGACTCGATCCTTCTTATCGACATTTACTCGTCATGTGAACGTCTGGGAAGCAAAACGATGAGTCGTTGGGATTCCCAGTGGATCTCTGTATTTTTGTGGTTCACTTAACCGTCCCTGCCCCGTGGCCGCTTCCAAAGAAACACCCCTATCCAAACAATACAAACAAATAAAAGCGCAATACCCAGGCGCTATGTTATTATTTAGGGTAGGCGATTTCTATGAAACATTTGGTGAAGATGCCATCAAAGCTTCCAAAATACTGGGTATCGTATTAACCAAACGCAATAACGGCGGAGCAAATGAGGAGCTTGCTGGCTTTCCACATCATTCCCTGGACACCTATCTTCCCAAACTGGTTCGAGCTGGTCAACGCGTTGCCATCTGTGACCAACTCGAGGATCCGTCCCAAGCCAAAGGGATCGTGCGACGAGGTGTTACCGAACTCGTGACGCCGGGTGTTTCTTTCAATGACCATGTTCTGAACACCAATCAAAATAACTTTCTAGCCTCTGTCCATTGGACCGATCAACAACAAATTGGTATTTCCTTTTTGGATATTTCCACCGGAGAGTTTTGGGTGGCCGAGGGATCCATTGCCTATGTAGATAAACTTCTGCAAAGTTTTGCACCTTCTGAGGTGTTGTTTCCCAAAAAACGAAAGGAAACTTTCCTACATTGGTTTGGTGATCAATGGACCAACTTCTCACTGGAAGACTGGGCCTACACCCTTGACTTTGGTTACGATATCCTCACGAAACACTTTCAAACCTCCTCACTCAAAGGATTTGGAATTGAAGATCTCCCGCTTGGCATTGTGGCTGCTGGTGTGATTATCCAATACTTGGCGGATACCGAACACAAGCAAATTCACCACATTCGGTCAATAACACGCCTCGACCAAGAAAAGTACGTTTGGTTGGATCGATTCACCATCCGGAATCTTGAACTAGTGGCACCACAACAAGACGGGGGGGTACCGCTGATTGATATTCTTGACCAAACCCTTACTCCCATGGGTGGCCGTATGATGCGCCGGTGGGTCGTCTTGCCTTTGAAGGACGTTCAGGCCATTCAAGATCGACAAGATATGGTACGAAATTGGGTAGAAAATCCCGATGCCTTGGAGCATGTCCGTCAAATTCTTAAGCCTATGGGTGATTTAGAGCGTTTGATCTCCAAAATCGCCGCGGGCCGAATCAATCCTCGGGAAATGGTTCAGCTTAAAAAATCATTGATTCAAATTCCACTTTTACGAGCCCACTTGGCTCCATACGCTTTTCCCATGGCGGTGGCTTTCCGAGATCAATTGTCTGATTGTGCCGGTCTCGTGGAGCGCTTGGAAAAAGAACTCCGGGAAGACGCCCCGATGCTCTCCAATCAAGGTCAGATGATTGCCTCCGGTGTCGATGAAAACCTTGATGAACTTCATCGAATGGCATTTTCTGGAAAAGATTACTTGTTGGAAATACAACAACGTGAGGCAACAAGAACCGGGATTCCCTCCCTAAAAATTGCTTACAATAAAGTATTTGGTTATTATCTGGAGGTATCCAATGCCCACAAAGACAAAGTACCACAGGAATGGATCCGAAAGCAAACCCTCGTCAATGCCGAACGTTACATCACGGAGGAATTAAAAGTATATGAGGAGAAAATTTTATCTGCGGAATCCAAAATTTTCGAGATCGAGTATCGTCTTTTTCAAGCATTGGTGGCCGTAGCTCAAGAATACATTGGTCCGATTCAACAAAATGCCCGAATCATCGGTACGTTGGACTGCCTAGCTTCTTTTGCTAAAGTTTCGCGTAAAAATCGGTACGTAGCCCCAACCATGAGCGACTCGAAAGTCCTGTCGATCTCCCAAGGACGTCATCCGGTCATCGAACAACAGTTGCCTTTAGGAGAAGAATATATTCCCAATGATTTATACTTGGATGACGTTAATCAGCAAATTATCATTCTGACAGGCCCCAACATGGCAGGAAAATCCGCTTTGCTTCGTCAGACGGCTCTGATTGTGCTGATGGCCCAAATCGGATGTTATGTTCCCGCCTCCCAAGCCGATTTAGGTGTTGTGGATAAGATCTTTACACGCGTCGGAGCCAGTGATAACCTGTCCAAAGGGGAAAGTACATTTATGGTGGAAATGACCGAGACGGCTTCTATTCTCAATAATTTAAGTGATCGTAGTTTAATCATCATGGATGAAATTGGCCGTGGTACTAGCACATACGACGGTGTTTCCATCGCTTGGAGCATCGCTGAATACCTGCACAATCATCCGAAATGTCAACCTTGGACTCTTTTTGCAACGCATTACCACGAATTAAATGAACTAGCTCAGGAATTTCCCCGGATCAAGAATTTTAATGTGGCGGTTCGAGAATACCAAGGGAAAATCGTGTTTCTTCGAAAATTGGTACCTGGTGGGAGTGAGCATAGCTTTGGAATACATGTGGCTCAATTAGCCGGTATGCCAAGTCGAGTGGTCTCTAGAGCCGCGACCCTCTTGCACCATTTGGAGAAAGAGTCACGACTAGAAGATCAAAAAGAAAAAATTAGGGAGGTTCCCAAGTCCAATCTTCAATTGACGTTGTTTGATGCACCCGATCCCAAGTTGGAAAAAATCCGACTTCAGCTGGAGGCGTTGGATATCAATAGTTTGACGCCAATGGAGGCTCTGCTTCGGTTAAATGAATGGAAATCGATGTTGCGTTAACGAATTCGAGATGGAATGCGGGCGTATCCGACCAACTGATCAGAGCGTGCTCCAGGAGGGCGATGGTATACCCAAACCTCGTACATGTTTTCAGTGTCGGAGAAATTGCCCTCCAATGGGGCATCTTCCCGGGTTCCGTCGGCTTTAATCCTTGAAAAAATATAATCGTATACTCCTTGTTTCAACGATAATTCGGTCGTCCAATATAGATCAGATCGTGACCACCTCAAGGGCTGATCCCAAGCCCATTGATTGAACGCTCCCCGAATAAACCACTGGTCATCCGTTTGGCCTTCTCCTCGCCAAACCACATGAAGATTAATGTAATCACAAGCAATATTGGGATTGGTTTGATCTCGGTTTTCGATGATAAATTGTCCGTTGAAATCTCGTTGATCCACATATCGCTCCAATGCTCGACTGTTTTGAGGACTCATCCAAAGTTCATCAGGATCACCTAGTTGAATTCGGTCGACCATAAATCCTCGCGTGAACGAACTGCGTAAGTCGATGTACCGAAACTCATTCCCCCCAGGAAAAAGTTGCTCGGGTTGCATTAATTGATACCGAAGCTGCTGTCGTTGGGGAATAATTTGCGTTGGTGTCAACGGACCTTTCATGGTCTCTTTGCGTTGATTTTGCCCGATATACACCTTAAAATCCTGGGCTGGGTTATAAGCCATGTCGTAACCAGTCCATTGTACCGTCAACGCGGCTTGCTGATGGGTCCGCCAATAAACACCATCTTGTGCAGCTTGAATGGAGGCTTGAATTTGTAGACGAGGGTCCAAAACACAAAACCGTTGCGTTAACAGGGGTTTCTCCATGCGATAATTAGGATATACCGCCAGAAGGTAGTTCCCTGCTAAACGAGTGCGTGGTACTAGAAATCGATAATGATGGTAGGATGTTTTGGTGTTTTGAGAGACTTCATAGTTGGAGATTGTAAACTCATTGAATCCATCTAAAAACTCCATATCCCGCAAGCCAGAGGGTTTCCATTCCGCATCAAAATGAAAAAGTTTGACGTAAAATTGATTGCCTTCCATCGACAAATCATCGAACTCCAGAACCAACGATTGGTTCCCTGTGAGTGAAACCACAGGCGTAAATAGAGTGCGGTCCGACCGGATGTTTTCGGTGGTGGTTGGATATAAAAATACCGTCCGAAGTTGATCATCATACGTTCGGTTTTCTGGAGGTGGAATCACTTGTCCCAACAACGGAAAACTCAGGAACCAAAGAAAGATGCATCCTAATCTCATGGAGTTGAAACGAATTAAGCTTCCTCTAATTGCAGCATCTTCTCCTCCCAAATCACATTTTTTTCAACCAAATTTTGTTGAACTTGCTGATATTCCTCTTGTATTCGGGAGGCTTTAGCCACGTCTTCGTACAAACTTGGGTCGGCTAGAGTCGATTCAAGTTGGGCTTTTTGAACTTCCAACTCCGAAATGATCTGTTCCAATTCCTCGATTTCCTTGGCTAGTTTCTTTTTTTGTTGGGGGGAAATTCCTGTGAGGGCTGTGGGCTTCTCTTGACTGGATCTGGGTACTTCGGGTGCTGGTTTTTTAAACGAGGCTGGGGCATCCCATGTTTTTCCGTTGTCTTCCATCCATTGTGCAAATTCATCATAGCCACCTGGATATTCCTTGATTTCCTCATCTTCGATGTACCAAACTTTATTGGATACTTGGGAAATAAAATGACGATCATGGGATACAATCACATAAGTTCCTTCGTATTGATCCAAAGCTTGAATCAAAATATTGACCGACTGCATGTCCAGGTGGTTGGTCGGCTCATCAAGTAACAAGAAATTGGCCTCCGAAATCAAAATTTTCGCCAAGGCAACTCGTGATTTCTCTCCACCAGAAAGTACTTTGATTTTTTTGAATACGTCTTCGCCGGAAAATAAAAAACACCCCAATAGTGCACGAAGTTCGGTTTCCGACTTGGTAGAGTCGGCGTACTTTAGTTCATCCACCAAGGTTTCTTCCAAATGCAAAGATTCCAATTGATGCTGGGCATAAAACGAAAACTTGACTTGGTGTCCTAATTTTCGCTCACCTTCTATCGATTCTGTTCCCGCAATTATACGAAGTAACGTCGATTTCCCTTTCCCATTCGCTCCAATCAAAACAATTTTATCTCCTCGTTCAATTTTGGCAGTGGTATTGGATAAAATGACTTTCTCTCCATACGCCTTGGAGACGTCATTGAGTTCCATGACATGTCGACCCGGTTGCAGACCAAATCGGAATTTAAAGTGTACCCGCGCCGTCTCATCGATTACTTCATCAATCAGATCCATTCGGTCCAAAGCTTTCACCCGGGATTGCACTTGCCGAGCTTTGGTCGCTTTGGCTTTGAATCGCTCGATGAAGCGTTCTGTTTGACGAATTTGGGCTTGTTGATTTTCAAATGCATTGCGTTGAATTTCATTCCGTAACGCTTTCTCCTCGAGGTAAAACGAGTAGTTCCCAGGATAATAATTTAGTTTATGGTTTGCAACCTCCACCGTCACAGAGCAAACATTATCCAGAAAGTCACGGTCATGGGAAACCACCATCACCGCATTTTCATACGACTGAACGTATTTTTCTACCCATTGAATGGAGGGTAGGTCGAGGTGGTTGGTCGGCTCATCGAGAAGGAGCAAGGCAGGTTTTTGAAGTAGTAGCTTGGCTAGCATCACCCGCATGCGCCAACCACCCGAAAAACTCCGAAGTGGCTGTTGAAGCTCCCAGGTTTTAAATCCCAATCCCTCCAAGATTTCCTCTGCTTTGGCCTGAATCGAATACCCATCCAGGTGGTCGAATTCTGCTTGTAAATGCCCTAGCCGGTCCACCAATTCATCTCGGTAGTTGGTTTCCATTTCCTGAAGTACCTCCTCAATTTGCTCTTGCAATGCCAGTTCTCTTTCAAACGCTTGCATAGCAACCGATAAAATGGAATCATCGGTTTGGTATGAAAGAAGATCCTGATTTAGGAATCCGATGGTACAATCACCTGATTTTGAAATTTGGCCGCCATCGGGTTGATATTCTCCAACGATTAGCTTGAGTAACGTTGATTTTCCTTTTCCATTAAGTCCAATCAATCCAATTTTATCTTTGGGTTTTACTTGAAGGCTGGCTTCTTCAAAAATCGTGCGGCCTCCAAAATAGAAGGAGAGTTGGTTGATGGTTAACATACAAAAAGAAAAAATTTTGGCAAAAGTACGACGAAATGACTAGGAATGAAAAAGGCCAGCCCAATTGATTTTGGGCCGGCCTTTTTGTTTGGATTGATTTCCAATAAATTAATATCCTGGGTTTTGTACCAGTTTATCGTTGGTGTCAATTTCCCGCTGAGGGATTGGAAGTACCAATAATGGCGAGTTCCAAGCCACTCCTTTGGTGGTTTGACGTAGGCGTTTTACATCATGCAATTGAACTCCCTCGAATGCTAGTTCAAGTTTGCGTTCTTTCAAAATGTCTGCTAGTGCCACTGTTGTTTTAGGAGCCAATCCAGCTCTCTGGCGTATTAAATTAACATCAGCCAAAGGCGCTGCTCCAGTGGTAGTTCCTAAACGGAAATTACACTCCGCACGGGTCAGGTACATTTCAGCAAGTCGAATGACGGGTACATGACCGAAGCGATCCAAGTGCTTTTGAGTGTAATTGTTGTTATTGGCACGGATGAAAAACTCTGCCCGGGCGTCACCAGGCTCATAAAGGGCTAGGTGTGCAGGAAGCACCCGGAAGTCACCCCGACCCGCAGAACCTGGGATCGAACCAACTGCCACACCGTAGTAGGTATTCATACCATTGGTACCATCTTGGGTAGTGACCATGATATTGAAGATATACTCAGCCGGTACGGCACCGCCACCCGTTAAAAAGGTGTAGAAATTGTTCCGGAAGGGGTTCGTTAAGCTGTACCGATTCAAGGCGATCACCCGGTTGGCTGCATCGCGCGCTGCGGCAAAGTTACCTTGCTGCAAGTAGACGCGTGACAACATCGCAGTGGCAGCACCACGTGTGGCGTAGTTTCCGTTGGAAACAGGTAAAGCAGCTTCGGCTTCGGTCAAATCCTTAATGACTTGCGCGTAAACCTCGGCAACCGAGTTCCGAGCTTTGTAATCCGCTTCCGTCACTCCGCGCGTGGGTGTTAAGACCAAGGGTACACCCGGATTGGTGTTGTTATCCCCGTCTCCCCATGCCTTGGCGTATAAACGGACAAGTTCGAAGTAAAGGGATCCCCGAATGAACTTGGCTTCAGCTTCCACCCGAGCTCTTTTGGCTTGGTCTACCACTGAAACCGCTGAAAGTACGTTGTTCGCCCGATTGATCGCCACATAGCTAAAACGCCATGTTGCACTGGCTGACGAGTTCACGTTGGTCATTTGACGGTTGTAGACTTCCAGTAAGTTTTGGAAAGTACCCCCAAATCGCATGTCGTTGTCATCTCCCAAAAGATCAGAAAGATACTGGAATGCACCTCCGTACACGTCTACGTCTTGGATACCATCATAGGTACCAACAAGAGTTACCTCCACATCTTTGGATGTACTTAAAGCGGAAGTCTCATCAATGGATTGGGTAGGGGCTACCTCCAATCGACTGTCGCAACCTGTGGCAACAAACAAACCACCGGCCGCGAGGAGCGTATATACTAATTTATTTTTTTTCATCTTTTCTATCCTTAAAATGTGATCAAATTAGAAACCAATGTTCAAGCCCATCAAGAAAGTTCTTGGTTGTGGTGGCGTGTAGAAATCGTTTCCAATTGAGAAATTGGCTGTTGCAGGGTTTGATGTAAATGAATCGGAGTTCACTTCTGGATCCCACAATGGATATTTGGTGAACGTGGCTAAGTTCATGCCCGATACATACACCCTCAAACGGTCAATCTTCATCCGATCCGTAACGGCTTTCGGAATGTTGTATCCTAGAGTTACGGTACGCAAACGCAAAAACGAACCATCCACGATGTAGCGGCTAGAGGCTTGGTTTCCGTTACCACGGTAGAAGCGGGCTTCTGGAACATTGGTATTCCGGTTTTCAGGAGTCCAAGCATTCAACTGATCTTTGGTTTGGTTATCCTCATAGATACCGTTGGCTGAGGAGTATTGGCCCACCCCGTAAATGTTGATGTCGTTTCCAGACACACCATTGAAGAATACGCTCAAATCAAGACCGCGGTACGAGAAGTTGTTGGTAATACCTCCTACAAAACGTGGATTTGGATTACCCACCACCACACGTTGTGCCGAGTTATATCCTGAATTGGTCACGGTTGAACGATCCAATGTTCCATCCGGATTTTTGGTATTGCGATAAAAAAGGGCATCACCGTTATCAGGATTCACCCCGGCATATTCCACCGTGAAGAAAACACCAATGGGTTGACCTTCCATTACACGGTTCATGTTCCGGATACCACCTTCGATAATCTGACCTTGAATATCAGTTACTTCATTGCGGTTGGTGGCGATGTTAAATGACGTATTCCATTTGAATTGTCCTACCGTGTTTTGTGTGTTCAAAACAAACTCAAAACCGCGGTTGTTCAAGGCACCTACGTTCCGAACTTGCGTGAAGAATCCGGTGGTGGCAGGTACGTTCACGTTAAGAAGTAGACCTGTGGTATTCTTGATGTAGTAATCAATTTCCCCGTTGATCCGGTTGTTGAATAAACCAAAGTCAATACCGGCATCAAATTGTGCGGTGGTTTCCCAACGTAGATCGGGGTTTCCAATTTGTGAAGGACGTTGTCCAGCAGCTCCGGCATACCCAGCATCTCCAGAGAATAGTCCAAGTTGTGGGAAGTTTCCGATTTCGGCGTTTCCAACTAAACCGTAGCTTGAACGAACTTTCAAGAACGAAACGATTTTGTTTTCACGTAAAAAATCCTCTTCTGTCACTACCCAACCTGCTGATACAGCTGGGAAGAATCCATACCGAGCATTAGCACCGAAACGGGAAGAACCGTCCATCCGGCCACTTAGTGACAACAAATAACGATCTGCAAATTTGTAATTGGCACGTAGGAAGTACGAAAGGAATCGGAAGTTCGACTCAGCTGAGCTACCCCCAGAAATAGTAGCAGCCGAGGCAATCCGCTGGTAGGAATCGGATGGGAATGCCAATCCTTCTACAAAATTATCTTTGGATTGAGATTGCTGATATTGCATACCCAAAGTGGCATTTAACCCATGGCGACCGATCGACTTGTCATACGAAAGGAAGTTATTCGTATTGTAATTGGTTACAAAGCGAGCGTAGTTGGATCCCAACCCATTGGTTGCCCGAGTTTGGTTACGAACTGTTTGGCTTTGGAAGTAGCCTTCCTCGTTTTGATTCAATAGGTCAACCCCTAATTCGGTACGGAAACGCAAGCCGGGTGCCAGTGTTACTTGTGCATACGCGTTGCTTAAGTTCCGGAAACCAGTCGATGTAAACCGAGCATAGTTCACCGTTAGCAATGGGTTGTAGTACAAAGGCAAGTTGATATCACCGGGAGGGGCTCCAGTAGGTAGACCTGTATTTGGGTCGGTGAACGGGGTGAAGGGTGTCAAAGCGGCCATTTGCAACGGGTTGGAGAATGCGTTGTCATCTGGTAAACGACGATTGAACGTACGGGTCAAGTTCATGGTTAATCCAACAGATAACCATTTATTGGCCTGGTGATCCAAGTTCATCCGGCCGCTCATCCGATTCAGGTTGTTTCCGATGATGGTACCTGTTTGGTCATAATATTGACCAGAAATGAAGAACTTAGTCTTTTCATTTCCACCATTTAGTTGGAAATCAGCTTGTTGCAAAGGACCGCGCTGGAAGGCTTGGTCTTGCCAGTTATAATCACCTTGTTCGCGAGTTCCGTAAGTTCCAAAGGAATAATAATCCAGGAATCCACCTGGTCCTACCATGTATTGTGTCCAGGAATCTGGATCGTTCGGGTCCACACCTGAAAGGCGATCCCGATACCCAGTAGCTTGGCGATAGAAACGCTCAAACTCAGAGGCATTCATGAAAGGTACCCGGCGAGTGGCTTCGGCTACCCCTGTTTGGTAGTTGAAAGAAACCTTGGTTTGTCCGGCTCCACCGCGTTTGGTGGTGATCAAGACTACCCCGTTGGCCGCCCGAGAACCATAAATAGCACCAGCAGAGGCATCTTTTAAGATTTCGATGGACTCGATATCATTTGGGTTTAAGTCAACCAAAGGGTTGGTTGCTCCACCGTAGGCCGATTGGTCACCGGTTGTAACCGGCATTCCGTCAATTACATATAAAGGCTCCGAGCTTGCTGATATAGAGGAATTTCCACGTACCCGAACGGTTACGGCTTGTCCTAATTTACCTGAACCAGAATTGATGTAAACACCCGCCGCTTTTCCTTGAAGGGCTGCATCAACGGAAGGAGTCGGCATGTTTTCAATGTCTTTACCTTTTACCTGGGCGATGTTACCAGTCAATTCTCGTTTGATCTGAGAACCAAACCCAGTCACAACGACCTCGCTCAACGTTTTTACATCTGCATCCAATGCCACATTGATGGTGGTACGGTTGCCGACTTTCTCCGTCACGGTTTTAAATCCGATGAAGGAGAATTCCAAGCTTGCCGAGGCTTCGGCTTTGATGCTGTAGTTCCCTTCCGCATCTGTTTGGGTTCCAGTGGAAGACCCTTTCACAAGGACAGAGACACCCGGAATCCCGGTACCATCTTCCGATGAAGTTACTTTTCCTCGTACGGTTCCTTGAGCCATGGCGGTCCAAGTACCTAGAGTGAGTAACATGAGTAGGAGTAAACTCTTTTTCATGCAGTCAATTTATTTGGTTTATAGAAAAATAAACTTAAAGTTAAGGTTTTTTAACCCTTTCACGAAAAAAAATTTGGGCAAACTGAATAATTTTCTAGAATTATTCCAGTTATATCTTATTTAGTATCATTTTATCTCGTTTTTCAATTATCAAATTTTGCCGAAAAAAGAAAAACCCTCCGTCAAGGACAGAGGGCTTTCGAGCAATGTAAAGTTAACCTAATCAAGGTAGAATGTTCAATCGATAAAAGAAGGGTGAGCTGTAGAATGCACCCCCGGTGATGTTCGCTCCCGTATTGCTGGCGTTGAACGATCTTCCGTTGGTTAGGCGCATGGTACCTCGTACTTCAAACCGATCACCTGAAGAAATTTGAGCGTCGGTTAATGCCAAGGCATCTTGCGCTTGTTTTCCTGTGATGGTGATGGTCAATCGAGGGTAATTGGTTACAGGGTCCTTCGAGAAGGCAGATGCAGGAATGCTACGTAAGGCTGCATCGGGTTTGGAATTATTTCCATCAGCTGGTGTGGCATCTACAAACCGTACCACCAAGTCATACGACGAAAACAAAGCACCAAACTCAGGGGTAACGGCCTCTGCTACGATTTCCATTTTGGTACCGGCCATATTGGCTTTACTTAAGCTGAAGACGTTGGTTAAGGGAGTGACGGTCCGAATGTAGCCCCCTTGTTCCAAACCAAACTCATCAAGGCGATCGATCATCTCAGTTTCACAACTGGCACCGAACAATCCTAGAAAGAGGAGCGAAATGAATATTTTGATCTGTTTCATAAAAATCTAGATTAACGGGTTAATGTCGCCGGGTTGTTATCCCAAAATACAGGCTGTGTTACACCACTTTTTTGTTTGGCGTTTGAATTCCGCGTCACAAAACTGTTCGGGTAGTAGTAGGAACGAGCAAAGCCACCGGGTCTTGGATCCAACGCAGGTTGTTGATTGCCTGGTTTTCCGGTTCTGCGGTATAGGTTGTAGGCTTCAATACCGTTTCCGTGAAGTGCCAACCAATATTCGGTTCCGATCACATTCAATTTAGCATCGGCATTGGGTGCGGCATCGTACAACTCCATCACTTTATTGACGTAGCGAGTAACATCAGCAGCCCAGTTGATCCCTTTTTCGGCTTCAAACGCTGTAATTTTGGAAGCTTCCGTTGAACCCACTGCTAAGGCCCGAACATCGGCCATGGATTGTTCAACGGCTGTTTTCAATAGTTCACGGGGATCTCCTGTTGTTCCAAGGGTAATGGCAGCCTCTGCTAACATGAAGTTCACAAATGACCGCATCATGATTGGGTGAATACCGGCACCACCTGCTCCAACACCCAACGTGACACCCCGGCCTGCATCGTTATCATACAGACCACCGGCTGGATAAAGTCCCCACGCGGTACGCAACAAGTTATCTGGTGGAATACCTTCATTACTTAGGTGATCACGTCCCCAATAACCTACATTACTTGGCAAGCAGAAATAGTCTGATTCGGCGTAATGATTTGGCTTTTGGTTGGTGATACAACGCAATTGGTTTACGTCGGTAGTGTTCCGGATGGTTTGACGATAGAAATAATACCGAATACGTGGATCCTGGAAACCTTTGGCATCGAACATCGTTCCCATATAGGAGTTCGACTGGTAATCTCCACCTCCTGTGGGCGAATACTGTCCTGCATAGCGTGGATGACGAGTATCAGGGTTAACTAAGTTGCTACCAAACTTAAAGGCAAAGTTTTGAGCTGCGGTAGAAATCATCCGATTTCCAGAAATCAAGGTATTGATCGCTGAGGTAGAACCGGCCCGGTCAATTAACCGACGGTTCAAAAGGATTTTCAACTTTAGTGTATTGGCTACCCGAATCCAGCTGTCGGCTGATCCTCCATAGAATAGATCAGAGGAGGCTGCCGCACGAGGAGCTGTTCCCATGTCGGTAATCGCTTTGTCTAAGTCAGCCAAAGCTGCGGTATAGATGGAAGCTCCCCCGTCAATTTTTGGATTGAAGTTGGTAGGATCCAATGCTTCAGAATACGGAATATCACCGAAGGCATCCACCATGTTCACAAGCACAGACGCACGGATTGTCCGGGCGATACCGGAATGGACAGTTAAACCACCTGCTTCTGCGATCGGAATAAGTGTTTTAACATCTTGAAGGATATCGGCATAGGCAACTTGCCAAGTACCGTCAAATCCACCAGGTGCTACTGCATTTTCATAAAATGCAGCGCCTTGGTTCAGCATACGGGTTAACCGCATGCCCGGATCACTCAATTGGTTGAAATGACCTGAGTAGCTCAGCTCAATTCGGTTTAGCAAGAAGTTAACGTCGGTATTGGCAGGTGTAACGGCATTGGGGTTGTCCAATAAGTCCAATTCACACGAGCTCACCAATAACGTTACGGCAGCTAGAATGGATATTTTAAAACTTTTAATCATGTTAATTCGACATATAATGGGTGAATCACGAACCTTTGGGCTTAGAAATTCAATTTCAAGGTACCTCCCATCCGGCGAGAGCTAGGACCAGTCAAGAACTCAAATCCTAATCCGTTCCCTACACCTAGGCCTAGGTTATCGGTATCAAAATTCAAATCTTTTGGCATATACAATGCACGGTACCACAAATTATTACCCGTCAATGAAACCGATGCTCCTTTGAACGGAAGCTTAGCTAATACTTTTTTCGGGATGGAATAGCTCAATGATACCTCTTGTAGACGAACGGTAGAGCCGTCAAAGACCCGGCCTTCATCTCCGAAGAAGTAAAGGTTGTTAAAGGTTACATCCGAGGCAGTAATTTGGATGTCATTTGGCGTACCATCGGCTTTAACCCCTGGGAAAATCAAGGTTTGTGCACGGTCAAATCCAGTATCGATCATCCCCCGACCCATCAACGCACCGGCGGTTGAAGCATACATGGCACCACCATGGCGGTAGGTAATCAAGAAATCCAAGGCAAATCCTCTGTAGGTAAACGTATTGTTCAAGCCCGAAAGGAATTGTGGGTTGGGATCTCCCAATTCTATTGGCGTGGCTGTAGCCTGCAAATACCCTTGGCTATCAATTAAGAACTCACCCTTTTCATTCCGACGGAAACCGGTACCTAAGATCATGTTGAACGGACGTCCGACAATTGCATAGTTACCCAAAGCGGATCCAAAACCGGTTACCTGAACTTGCTGGATGGTTCCACCCAAATCCATCACAATAGGACGGTTGCGTGAGTAGTTCACATTGACATCCCAAGCAAAAGCGCCACGTTTCATGACATTACCACCCAAGGTCAATTCAATCCCATCGTTCCGTAGTTTACCTACGTTGATCGCGGTGGAGGTAAATCCAGTCGCTGGATCCAAAGGTGAGTTGGTGATCAAATTCCGGGTGTCACGACGGTAAACGGTTAAGTCGAAGTTGATCCGATTTTTGAACAAGCGTCCTTCCAAACCTAATTCGGTTTCTTGGATACGCTCAGGAAGCAAATTCGGGTTTCCGAGGAAGTTGTCAACCGAGTGTGTTTGAACAGCTGCACCCGACGAGTTCAACCAGCCCCGCGCACTTTGATTTAGGATATTCCGTGTTGAATACGGGTTCGGGAAACCGGCGGAATTACCAATCCCGGCCCGAACTTTCAAATAATTCAAGACATTGCTTTCCAATCCTTGGAAGGCTGTCATCGGAAGGAAAGACACGGAAGCCGATGGATAGAGAATCCGGCGATTTTCTTTCTCTACCGTAGATGTCCAGTCGTTCCGAGCCGCCACGTTAAAGAATAGGTAATTGCCATAATCTGCGGTTACCTCACCAAAGATACCCATCCGAGTTTGTTCCTCGGTCCGGTCAAACGCGACGTTGTCGATGAAGTTGTTGTGGCGGAACAGGTTCCGGGCCAATTGGTTTTGGCTAGTTACACCTTCCAAACGGAATTGATCATTCCGGATATTACCCCCTAATTTCACTGACAAAGCAAATTTCTCAGTCAAGTTTTTGTTGTAGGAACCAATCACACTGTTATCCCAAATGGTGTTTTGGAAGGCCAGTGTATTGTAGAAACCATTCACAAACGCAGTACCCCCTTTGTTCAACATGTAGGCTTGGTTTTCGGTGTAGGTATCCAAACCTGCCCGGTAAGCCAACGTAAAGTTTTTCGCTAAATCGTAGGTAACTGAGGTAGTGGCAAACAAACGGTTGACTTCACCAGTCGTTTTGTAGTTATTCAATATCCAGCGTGGGTTTGGAATGTCATTTCCTGAACGGAAATACACCGAACGGCCCGATATAGGATCTTCATACGGCCAGCCCATTAAATCGACCTGCCGAGGGGTAAACATCACGTTCGCCAATACCGACGGGAAGTCTAAGGCGTTGTTTCCTTGTCCCGCACTTAACGGTGGCGAGAATTGGCTGGTGTTGGCAAAGTTAAAGGATGAATTTAGGGTGATTTTTTTGCTTAATGCAGCATTTAATCCCAACCCTAGATTCAAACGCTTCAGTCCGTTTTCTGGAATGTAGCCTTGCTCGTCATTGTAACCTACCGAGAAGTTATATCCCACTTTTTCGCCACCCCCTGAAATGTTCAATGAGGTGTTGAAGATTTTTCCGGTACGGAAGAAGTCACGTACGTTGTTGGGGAATACCTGCATCGTGTAAGGACTCACCGATTTCACGTAGTCGGCCATACCAGCCCGTAAGGCGGGATCACTCAAGAAAGCATACGGGTGGTTGGTCAAGGCTGCATTGGTATTTTGCGAAGGATAAGTTCTCGCTTCATCCAAGGAAGGTCCCCAGTTGGAGAAGAAGTATCCTAGGTTTTGCTGGAAACCACCTACCCACGTATTTTGGTACCGTGGCAAATGCGCAGTGTTGGTAAAGAAAGACTGAGTAAGCGTGTATTGCGTTTGTTTTGCTTTCTTTGAACCATTTTTAGTAGTAACCAAAATAACCCCGTTTCGACCTTGGTCACCGTAGGTTACAGAGGCGGCCAATCCTTTCAATACCGAAATGTTCTCGATGTTGTTTGGATCCAAATCCAAGAAACGGCTGGAAGCTGACTGCCCACCGCCGGTGAATCCACCACGTGAGTTGGTATTGGAGTTGAAAGGCACCCCATCCACCACAAATAAAGGTTGGTTAGAGCCTGTGATGGACGAATAACCCCGAATGATGATGTTGGTTCCGGTTCCAGATACCCCAGAAGTGGCGGTAATGTTTACGCCAGGAATTTTTCCTTGAAGTACCCGGCCTACATCCGCTTGTGGGCGGTCTTCCAATGCCTTGGCTTCAACGGTCGTGACCGCATAACCTAACGCTTTTTTCTCCCGGACAATCCCTTGCGCTGTCACCACCACCTCAGAAAGTGTTTTGGTGTCAGATTCGAGTGTTACGTTGATGATTTTCTTGTTACCAACCGAAACTTCCTGGGCCATCATACCCACAAAGCTGAAAACAAGTGTTTGATTGGATGAGGCTTCGATGGCGTAGTTCCCGTCGACGTCCGTCTGAGTCCCTTTTGAACTCCCTTTGATCTGGACCGATACGCCCGGAATGCCCGAACCATCATCCGCAGAAGTCACCTTACCCGTCACCTTGGTTTGGGCATACGATACCCACACCATACAGGTGAAGAGCATGGAAAGAAGTAATTCTCTTTTCATGCGAAAAAAAGTTTAGTTTAGGTTTATTTGAACGACAAATCTTAGAAAAAAAAATGTCTATTCCGCACAATTCTTAAAAAATTTTTAATTGTTTTTCCAGATTAGCCTATAAATTATCTAGATTGATCGCTAAAAAATGCGATTTTCTTGGATTTGATCAAAAAAAAACCCGAATTCTTAAATTGAATTCGGGTGCGTGAAAATTGACCTTTTCTAAGGATTAGGCTAACTGAAATATGGCTTCCACCTCCACAGGAACGCCTTTAGGGAGTGATCCCATACCGACGGCGCTACGTGTGCCAAGTCCTAGTTCAGGTCCCCAGATTTCGGCAAATAGTTCGGTACATCCATTCATGACAAAGGCATGGTCGGCAAAATCAGGATGAGCATTGACCATACCAAAAACTTTCACAACCCGTTGAATTTTATCCAGGCTGCCCAGATTTTCTTTTAAGGTGGCTAAAATATTGTACCCTACTTGTCGGGCCACCACTTTGGCTTCTTCTTTAGTTAGTCCTCCAGCTCCCACTTTCCCTGTGGCAAATGTACCATCGGCATAGAAGGGGATATGACCTGAAACGTACACGAGGCCTTGAACAACCAAGCAGGGTGAATATACTCCTCCCGGTGTGGGGGCGGCTGGAAGGGTAACTTGGAGATTCGAGAGATTAATTTCGGGTGTTGACATGTTTGGAATGATTTAAGGGATTATTCTCCGGAATATTGAAAAAGTTGCTTGATTTTGGAGAGGGGTTTCCACCACAGGGTGTACCATCTGGGCCTTAGTTGGTTGATTTTCCATGCTTTTCTGTCCTCCTGATTGGCCACCCAGCGGTGTTTCCAGGAGGCCGTGCTAGTACCTCCATTTCGCATAGTCATTAATACTTTGGGGATGTATTTGGCCGAGACATGATTTTTAAAAAGGATGCGAAGCATCAATTCATAATCAGCACTACAAGTGAAATCGGTGCGGTAAGGGCCATATTGATCGTACACCGACTTTTTGAGGTAAAAGGTAGTATGAGGCGGCATCCAACCCTGAAGCCATTTGTCTCGTTGGTAATCGGACTCCTTCCAATACCTTACGACGGTTTGGATATTCTCTGGATTAACAAACTGGACATCTCCAAAGACTGCGTCGATCTCGTTTTGCTCAAATGTCTGAGCGACCGTAGACAGGACATCCCGACTGGGATAAAAGTCGTCTGCACCAATCACGCCAATAATATCACCCGTAGCCAAGGCCAATCCCTTGTTCATGGCATCATAAATTCCTTTATCAGGTTCTGAAATATAGCGAATGCGATCGGCGTATTTTTTTAATATGTCCACTGTGCCATCTTTGGAAGCCCCATCCACAACGATGTACTCTATATGCGGATAATCTTGGTTCAGTACGCTTTGAATTGTCATTTCCAGCGTCGCAGCACTTTGGAAACAGACCGTCAGAATGGAAATGGTCATAAGTAAATGTCGATTCAATCGGCAAATTACGGATAATTTTTAGGTAACGAAAGGATGGAGGGCCAGGACACCCAGGAGTCCAATGATCGCTACCCAGGTTTCCATCAAGGTCCAGGTCAGAAAGGTTTCGCGAATAGATAGTTGAAAATATTCTTTGTACAGCCAGAATCCTCCATCGTTGACGTGGGAGAGGATTAGACTCCCAGCTCCAATGGCAATGACCATGAGTTCCGGAGAAATTCCAGTTTGACTATGAACGATCGGCGCGATGAGTCCAACTGCCGTCAGGCCCGCAATGGTAGCTGACCCAATCGCAACCCGAACAAGGCCAGCCATTAACCATCCCAAAAGGTAGGGGTTCACTGGCCAAGATTGAATTTGTTTTCCAAGGTCTTGTGAGATCCCACTGTCGGCCAACACTTGCTTTAAGGCGCCTGCTCCCGCAATAATGAGCAAAATGAGGGAGATTCCTTTGAAGGCATCTTCAAGATGTACATTCACTTGTTTTAGGGCCATGCCTTGGCGTATACCTAAAAAGTACATGGCCATTCCGACGGAGATCAACATACTTACAAAGGGTTGTGCCACCAACTGGATCATCGAATTCGTAGGATACCATGTTGCCAACAAGCTACTACCGGAAAGTAAAAGGACTGGGAGTAGGGCAATAAACAAGCTAATCTGGAGACTGGGTAAGTGGGTGGAGGTCGGGGGGATGACCTCTTCTAATGCTACTTTGGTTCCATATTTTTTAAGTGTTTGACCAAATATGGGCCCAGCTAGGGCGATGGCGGGAATGGCGATGAGCAGTCCATACACCAGTGTTTTGCCTACGTCTGCATGCAATTGGCTTGCTATAGCAGCAGGAGCAGGATGAGGGGGCAGGTACCCATGCGAGACCGACAGAGCCGACAGCATCGGAATACCTAAGGTTAAGATTGGTAGTCGGGTTTGATAAGCCACGGCAAAGACCAGCGGCATGGCAACTACAAATCCGGCATTGTAGAAAAGTGGTATTCCAATGATGAGACCAGCCAGTGCCATGCCCCAAGGCATACCTTTAACGCCAAATAAACGAACGAATGTGTCGGTAATTTGTTGAGCTGCACCACTCACAGCCACGAGCTTACCTAGCATAGCACCGAAACCTATAATTAAGATAAGATCTCCCAAAGTAGATCCGATTCCGTTTTGTATGGACTTCGCCACTTGGGGAATATCCATTCCCATGCCGATTCCAAGAGATAAAGCAATGAGGATAAATGAGAGGAATGGGTCCCATTTCCAGATACCCACGAGGAGAACTAGCCCAAGGATGGCCAAGGCTAAAAAGAGGTATGTCATGCCAGAAGGTTATATCAGGTTGAATGATTCGGTTGGCCAAGATACACTTCTTCTGGCAAAATTGGGTGGTATGTGGGGGATAAATTAGCGTAGCACGATGTCGTCCGCATGAGCTGCCAATAAATTAGTGGCTTTCGAGGCCAAACTTGTGGAAGAAGCCCGAACGCGAGCGACGGCAATGGGCTGACCGGATTGATCTTGGACCTCCACGATTTCTCCCGTAGTAAAATCACCCAAGACCTCCGTAATTCCGACTGCCAAAAGGCTATTTCGACGCAAAAGCGCTTGGACCGCCCCATCGTCTATCCTTACCGCCCCTTGGGTAAGGGAGCCACTGGCCAACCACTTTAATCGAGCCGGTAAAGAGGCTTCCTGAGGACTGAAAACCGTACCCGCTTTTTCGTTAAATGCGGCCAAGATGCCCTGTTTCATGCCAAATATGATGGTTTTGATACCCAATTGGGTGGCTAATTTGGTAAAGGTTAGCTTGGAGGCCATTCCGCCCGTACCCAATGTTGATTTCGAGGGAGCAACCCATTGCATGACTTCTTCGGTGATTTTGGACACATGCGGAATGATCTTTTTTTCTTCATTCAATAACCCACCGGATTGGGTACAGATCAATAAAGCAGAGGCACCAAAACCAACGGCGATGAGGGTAGCTAATTCATCGTTGTCCGAAAATTTTAATTCGCGATTACTCACGACATCATTTTCGTTGGCGATGGGAATGATCCCATTTTCCCAGAGAGTTTGATACGTTTCTTTTAATTGTAGGAATTGTTCTCGTTGGGCAAAATGTTGACGTTCACACAAGCTTTGGGCTACGGAAAGCCCGAAGGGGGCAAGGTACTTGGCGTACATTCCCAAAAGAATCGGATTCCCAATGGCGGCAGCGGCTTTCCGTTGGGTTATTTCGCCTTGGTACCCTTTAATGTACTGTTTTCCTGCCCCGACAGCACCTGAGGAAACAAGCACCAATTGGTGATCTTGCGCTAGAATGGCTACTTCTTTGGCAATTTGGGCGATAATTTGCTCGTCCGGTTCCCCATTTTCTCGTGTTAGGGAAGCGGTACCGAATTTAATGACAAGTGTGGGTTTGGACATAGCGGTTGGTCAAAAGAGGAAAACAAAGGTAAAAAAGAAACGGCAAAGACAGAATCCATGCCGTTTGACTCGCACATATGTAAGTTAAACCCTATAAATACAAACTAAGATTTTTTTGCAGGTGGATCCTGAAGAATCCGGATACTGGGAGTCTGGGTATCATCAAATTGGCCATCCGAGGAGGCCCAAAAGAAGGCAGCCAGAAATCCACCTGCAACTAACAAGGCTAAAATGATTAATCCGATGATGACGCTCATATTCTAAAAATTAATTTTTTTCTCCATGCTTTAAAAAAAGTAAGTCCAACAGCTACTAACACCACCGTTAGGGAGCTTAAGGGCATAAAGATAGCCGCTAAAACGGGGGATAATTGTCCAGACACCGCCCAACTTAATCCGATACCATTAAAGACTAACGACAACAAAAAGGCCAATTTAACAACGTGGAGGGTGTCGGAGGCGAAGCCAATGAAATCGGGAAGTCGTGACCATTCGGAAGCATCAAGAAGGCCGTCGGCGGCTGGAGTAAAGACTTGGACCTCCTCTGACAAGGCAATTCCCACCTCACTTTGTTGCAAAGCTCCGGCGTCGTTGAGTCCATCTCCAATCATACATACTTTATGCCCTTGGGCTTGTAAATTTTGAACAAATGCCATTTTTTCCATTGGAGATTGTTCAAAATAGGCATTAGTCGATGTAAAAAATGGATAAAGAGGGGTTAAATCTCGGGGATGGTCACCTGATAAAAGGGTTAATTGAAACTTTTGGGTTAATTGGCTCAGGACTTTTTTCCAACCGGTTCGGTAGACAGGCTGAATATGAAAATAGCCTAGGAGCGCTCCGTCCCAACCTACCCACACCCAAGAGCCATCCGGTTGGTTGGGTAGATCTACGGTAGATTCAATCCACCGGGCTTGACCTAGCTGAATGTGGGTATCTTGAGTCCAGCCCTCAATACCTAGTCCGGGAGTTTCTTTGGAACTTTCCGGCGAGGGTTGAGCTGGAATAGAGAGATTTTTTAAATAGTGTGCTACGGTTTTGCTTAAAGGGTGAGCGGATTGTTCGGCGAGTCCACGAATCATTCCTAGTTGGTGATCTGTTAACTTTTTGCCAATGAATTGAACGTGACCATGTTTAGAGGAGGTTAAGGTGCCGGTTTTATCCAAAATCAATTGGTCAATTTCGGTCAACTGATTCAATACGTGTTGATTTTTTACATAGAATTTATTTTGTCCTAGGATTCCCAATGCGGTATTCATTGCGAATGGCAAGGCAAGGGTTAAAGCACACGGACAGGCCACCATCAAAACGGCGGTGGCGGTCGGCCATACCAGAGCTGGATTCACTTGCCACCAGTAAAGTGCAGCGAACAGAGCTATAGCCACGGTGATCAAAGTAAAATATTGGCTGAAGGCATTGGCCAAGGCGGTGGATTTGGGCTCTTTTTCTTTGGTAAAGGCGTCTTGGTTCCACAGTTGTGTTAAATAACTTTGGTCGACGGATTTCAGTACCTCTAATTCCACAGTGGAACTTAATTGCCGCCCACCCGCAAACACTTTTTCTCCAAGACGTTTGCTTACCGGGACAGATTCACCCGAAACAAAACTGTAGTCAATCCAGGCTGTATCCTTTACCACGATGGAATCGGCCGGAATGAGGCCATTGGGACGGATTCGAATTCGATCTTTGGGTTGAAGAGAATGAATGGGTTGGTAGGTCCACTGCCCAGATTCTTTTCTCTCCACTGCCAATGGAAAATAGGAGGCATGATCCCGCTTGAATGTGAGGTAGGCGTAGGTCCTTTGTTGAACCCATTTTCCAACTAATAAGAAAAAGACTAATCCTGCTAAGCTATCCCAATACCCTGCGGATCCTAAAAGCCAGGTTTCATACATACTGCGAAGGAAGAGAGCTGAAATCCCCATAGCGATCGGAATATCCACTGAAACGGTTTTAGTTTGACGTTTCAATAGGGCGGTAATCCCTTGCCATCCTCCTTTAAGGTAGTCCCATGCACCGAAGAAATACACCGGAAGCCCAAGTCCGAAGTTGAGGTAAAGAAAAAAGTTTTGAAAAGTTTGGCTGGAAGGATCGAATTCAAAGTATTCTGGGAAACTCAAGAGCATGCTATTTCCAAGACAGAATCCCGTAACGGCAATTTGAGTCAATAGCCTACGTTCCTGTTTTTTTCGTCCTTTTTCATGGGCATCGGACTGGTTTTGTAAGACAGGCTCATATCCTAAAGTGGTTAACAAAGAAACGATGGTCAATAAATCAGTGACGCGTGGGTCAAACTGGATGAATATTTTTTTTTCTGGGAAATTGAGGCGAGTGAATTGGACACCAGTCTGAATTTTGCTTAAATTTTCCAATAACCAAACGCAGGAGGAACAATGAATGGCGGGTATATACAAAGTAATGGAGGCTTGGGTCGGGGAGGAGAAGGAAAGCAAGGATTGGGCGATGTCTTCGTTTTTTAGAAAATCGAATTGTCCTCCCAGATTTTTAGCTTTCAGGCTTACACCTTCATTTTGGCCTACATCGTAGTAACCGCATAAGTCATGAGAAGCCAGCAAATCATACACCGTAACACAACCCACACAACAGAAAGATTTTTCCTCTCGTTGGATAGGTTGAGAGTCAAGGCAAGGCTCACCGCAATGGTAGCATGTCGTGGTGGAGGTGGATGTGATGGGCATAACGATCTGATAATGGAAACAAAATTGGAAGAAAAGAGGGAGGATAAATCTCAGACGCATCACCGCGACGTATGACCTTGGTCATATTTTGGTGTTTTTTTGATAATTCAGTAGATTTGTGCGATGCCTGCCAGCTTATTATTTAAATTTCATCATGCTAAATCAACTTGTATGAATTTACTTCATTTTTCAGAGTCAGCTGAACGTTCCGAGGTTTTTGCAGGTGTTCAATCCTATTTGGAGGCCAAGGGTTTCCGGATTATTTCGTCGGACTTCCAACGTCCATGGGGTGGTTTTTTCGTCCTTGATGAAAGTCAGGCTTCCTTTTTTCGGGAAACCTTCTTTCCAGAATTTTCTGTGGAGGATTTTGCCGGGTTTGAAAAACTGAGTCCAAAGTTTCTCATTGTGGCGCCCAGTCAACGACTTTCTTGGCAGTATCACCACCGACGTTCTGAGATTTGGCGGGTTGTTGGAGGAGTTGCAGGGGTGGTAGTCAGTGATACCGACGAGGAAACGCCGATGCGGGAGCTTTCCGTGGGAGATTTAGTCCAACTTAAACAAGGTGAGCGCCATCGTTTGATGGGAACCAATGGCTACGGCATTGTTGCTGAAATTTGGCAGCACGTAGATCCAACACACCCGAGTGATGAGGATGATATTGTGCGAGTACAAGACGATTTTGGAAGATAAAAAAAGGAATCGCTATCACTTAGCGATTCCTTTTTTCATCATTTAGGAAACGATGGCCGGATCTCTACTTTGGATGGTAATGTTCTGGCAGGTAATTGAATTAAATCCACCACAATCTGCCCAATATCTTCGGGCTGTATTTTCCATGCATCGGCGTCGGATGGCGTATGGCCATTAAAATAGGTAGCAACGGAACCTGGCATTAGGGTGGTTACCTTAATACCTTCTTTTCGTAAATCCATCATTAAGGCTTGAGTAAAGCCAACCAATCCAAATTTACTGGCGTTGTAGGCAGTTCCTGCCGCAAAGAAATTCGTTCCAGCTAAACTAGCTACTGAAATATAATAACCTTCGCTTGCTTTGAGTGCTTCCAAAGACACTTTGGCTGTATAAAAAGCTCCTGTCAGATTGACGTCAATGGTTTCTTGCCATTGCTCTATCGTCAACTCTTGTGCAGGAGCAAAGTGACCTACTCCAGCATTGGCAATGACGTAATCCAAGCGCCCCCATGTCGCTAAAATGCCGTCAACAGCTGCTTTCTGAGCAGCCAAGTCACGGACGTCCGCAACGAACCCCAACGCAGCGCCTGGTTTTAGGGCATTCGACTGAGCTGTAACTTCGGCTACCTGTTCAGCCTGTCTACCTGTGATGGCGACTTTCACATCGGCCGCGATCAATGCTTGTGCTATCCCTAATCCAATTCCTTTGGTTCCGCCCGTAATAAATGCTGTTTTTTGTGTGTTTGACATGGTTTGCTGTAATTTTATACCGATTAAACAACAATCTGCACGTGGGGAATGTTCCTCTTATGAAAATGAATCGTATGGTAAAACTTGTGGTTGCCGTAGCCCAAAACGGGATCATCGGAGGAAACAATCAGCTCCTTTGGAAATTGTCGGCTGATTTAAAACATTTTAAAGCCCTAACCACCGGCCATGTGGTGGTCATGGGGAGGAAAACCTATGAATCGATTGGCCGGCCTTTGCCGAATCGAGTCAATGTGGTGATTTCAAGAAAAAAATCCGGGCTATTGGGTCATGAGGTGACGGTCCTTTCCAGTTGGGAAGAGGCCCAACAGTGGGTGACGGATCATCATCCGGATAAAGATTTATTTGTTATCGGCGGGGGCGAAATTTACCGCTTGACATTACCTGATACCCAAATCATTTACCGAACCACTGTATTTGCCTCCAAAGAAGGAGATACAAGTTTTCCTGATCTTTCGCCTTATGAATGGCGCTGCATTTCTGCGGATCGATTTTCGGCGGATGAGAAGAATGAATTCGATTATCAGTTTGAAGTATGGGAGAGAATCCAATCCAAGTAGCTTTTCACCCCATCTACATGCATCCTCTACCGGAAGGTCATCGTTTTCCGATGGCCAAATATGACCTCATTCCCGAGCAGTTGAAGTATGAAGGAACGCTAACCGATGCCAATTTCTTTGAACCCGTTTTGTCCCCATCCATCGATCAGTCCATTTTGAAAGTGCACGATCCATCCTATGTTCAAAGATTAAAAGAGTGCAGTCTAGACCCAAAAATGGTTCGAAAAATTGGATTTCCATTGAGCGAGGCATTAATTCAGCGGGAATGGTTGATAACCCAAGGGACGCTTGATTGTTGTGGATATGCGCTCCAACATGGCATCAGTTTGAATATTGCTGGAGGAACGCACCATGCGTATGCAGATCGGGGAGAGGGCTTTTGCTTATTGAATGACGTAGCGGTGGCCGCAGCTTATGTAGTAGAGAAAGGTTGGGCCAAAAAAGTACTAATCGTGGATCTCGATGTGCATCAAGGTAATGGCACAGCGGTTATTTTTCAATCTAGGTCCGATATTTTTACTTTTTCCATGCATGGCAAAGACAATTATCCTTTGCACAAGGAGGTATCCGATTGGGACATCGAACTACCTACAGGCACACCAGATGAAGGGTATTTGCCCCTTTTAGAAAATGCACTTCACGAACTCAAAGTTCGCGTAAAGCCTGACTTTCTGTTTTATATTTCCGGTGTGGATGTATTGGGTACCGATAAGTTGGGTAAGTTAGGACTCACCCTGTCAGGTGCGTATCGTCGAGATGAGATGGTTTTGGATTGGGCCGTGGCGCAAGGACTTCCCGTGGTCATTTCCATGGGAGGGGGCTATTCTCCTCGGTTATCGGATATTGTGGAAGCCCACTGCCAAACGTATCGATTGGCAGTGGACAAGGTGATGTGGGAGTATCCTGAATCAACGGCCTTTAAAAACCGGAGAGCGCTTTTCCAGGAATGCGAGAACCCCCTCTCCGAAGTCATGACTAAATCCACATAATGTCTGAGCTTCCGCTTCCAGCTCCAATACCTCAGCGAGAGATTTTTGGGAGGATTGATTCAATACCTGTTTCATCTGACCAATCGCTAGAGTTGGGGCATTTTTAAAGTAGTCCACCTTTTTTTGAACAGCTTCATCCAGTTGGTCGTAAGGAGCCAATTCCGTGACCAAACCCAAGGATAGCGCCTCGGGCATCATGACCTTTCGGCCAGTTGAAATCAAGTCAAATGCCTTTTGCATGCCCATTAGCCGGGGAAGGAAATACATAGAACCTGCATCGGGCATCAAGCCAATTCCCACAAATAATTCGGTCATGTAGGTATCTTCCCGGGCGATGATCATATCACATGCCAATGCCAGCGACATGCCAGCACCTGCTGCTATGCCGTTTAATCGACAAATCACAGGCTTGGGTGCATTTCGGATAGCCATAATCAACGGATTGTATGTAGCTCGAAGAGTCTCACCCAAGGGTTTTGGCTCGCCTTGAAAACCAGCTTTTAAATCAGCTCCTGACGAAAAGGCTTTGTCACCGGATGCAGTCAAAACAATGACACGAACCTCGGGATCGTCAGAGGCGGCTTGAATAGCGGTACGAAGTTCGTGTAACAATGTGGCACTCAGGGCGTGATACACTTCGGGACGATGGAGTGTAAGCGTGGTAACTCCGGGAGCCGATTGTACCTGAATGGTTTGAAACATATGATTTTAGGTTTTTAGATGGATGATTGTGTCTTTCAAAAATACTTTTTTTTCTGGTGAAAAGTCAAAAAATAGCAGGTAACTAGAAACTTTAAATAGGTTCTGATACAATATCTGAAGAACCTTCTATATTTGTGCCGAAAATACTTCTCCCTCAGCGGGTTCCAAATGGATTCAAAGCATCAGTTAGACAAAGTCACGAGCGCCGGACTTTTAATCGCCATGGGTATCATTTTTGGCGATATTGGTACATCCCCATTGTATGTCATGCAAGCCATCATTGGAGAGAAAGTCATTCAAGACGAAGTGGTCTTTGGGGCCATTTCCCTGGTCTTCTGGACATTGACATTACAAACCACACTCAAGTATGTCATTCTCATGCTCCGGGCAGACAACAAGGGAGAAGGGGGAACTCTCGCTTTATTTGCCTTGGTACGCCGACATGCTCCGTGGTTGACAGTACCTACCATTATTGGAGGGGCTGCCTTGTTAGCTGATGGCATGATCACGCCGCCAATCTCGGTTTCCTCGGCTGTGGAAGGTCTTGAGATCTTATATCCTAACATACAGACCATCCCCATCGTTATTGCCATCATTACTATTTTATTTCTAGTTCAAATTTTTGGTACTCAGGTTGTAGGTAGTGCCTTCGGGCCTATTATGTTGATTTGGTTTACAACCCTTGGGGTGTTGGGTGCCGGTTATATAGTAGTGAATCCAGCGGTACTTCAGGCGATTAATCCAGTATATGGATACAAATTGTTAGCTGAATATCCAGGTGGTTTTTGGTTATTGGGTGCCGTTTTTTTGTGTACAACAGGTGCAGAAGCCCTGTACTCGGACCTAGGGCATTGTGGTCGTGGAAATGTTCGGGTTTCTTGGATTTACGTGAAGGCTTGTCTTTTATTGAATTATTTTGGGCAAGCCGCCTGGTTGGTTTCACATCATGGAGAACGATTGATGGGCCGGAAGCCGTTTTATGAAATCATGCCCGACTGGTTTCTTTTGCCTGGGATTATCATCGCCACCGCCGCGACAATCATCGCCAGCCAAGCCATGATTTCAGGATCCTTTACTATGATTTCCTCGGCCATTCGACTGAATTTTTGGCCTAAGGTTCGTGTCCATTTCCCTTCCAACGAGAAAGGACAATTGTATGTACCGAGCATCAACATTCTTTTATATTTGGGGTGTATTGCGGTGGTTTTGTATTTTAAGAAATCCACCAATATGGAGGCCGCCTATGGATTGACCATTACGGTCACGATGTTAATGAACACCATTTTGTTCGCTTATTTTATGTACATCCATCGAACCAATATGTGGCTCGTGCTACTTTACGTGGTCGTGTATTTTGGAATAGAAATCTCTTTCCTTGTGGCCAACTTATTGAAGTTTATGCACGGAGGTTGGGTTTCGGTGTTGATTTGTACCCTTTTGGGAGCCGTCATGGTGGTTTGGATCAAAGCGTTCAAAATTAAAATGCGGTTGACAGAATATGAGAAATTAAATAAGTACGTGGATTCCCTAAAAGAACTCAGCCAAGATATTTCGGTTCCTAAATACACCACGCATTTGGTCTTTATGAGCAATGCCTCAAGAGCCTCTGAAATTGAATCCAAAATCATCTACTCCATCTTTCAAAAGCGACCTAAACGGGCAGATGTTTATTGGTTTGTGCATGTGGACTCGGTCGATGACCCATCGACAATGGAATACAAGGTGTTGAAATGTGCAGACGATGACGTGTATAAAGTTACCTTCCGCTTAGGTTTTAGGGTTCCACAAAAAATACATTTGTATTTCCGCCACGTCTTGGAGGAAATGGTAAAAAAAGGAGAGGTCGACATCCGTTCGCGGTATGAATCCCTGAATAAACACAACGTAATCGGTGACTTCCGATTTGTGGTCTTGGAAAAATTCCTTTCCTACGAAAATGATCTGCCTTTCTTTGAAAATATGATCATGAAAGCCTATTTCTTTATTAAACAATTTACCACCTCAGAGGACAAGTGGTTTGGCTTGGATAGTAGTGCCGTGAAGGTAGAAAAAGTGCCTTTGGTCATACGTCCTATTGAAAAACCCAGTCTTAAACAAGTTCCTTGGGATTAATTCTAGATCGAATGTCAAAACGAATTTTAATTACAGGCGGAGCCGGATTTGTGGGTTCCTCCCTCGCTCTTTCCCTGAAAAAAGCCTACCCCACTTACCAAATTTGGTGTTTAGATAATCTACGCCGGAAGGGCTCGGAATTAAACTTGCCGAGACTAGCCGCTGCCGGGATTGATTTTGTACATGGGGATATCCGTAATCCTGAGGACTTTCAAGGAGTTCCAGACGTGGATGTCGTCATTGAGGCCTCCGCCGAACCCTCCGTTCTGGCTGGTATCCAAGGAGGAACTCCCGATTACCTTATTCATACCAATTTACTGGGAACTGTTCATTGTTTGAATTACGCTGTTAAATGCAAGGCTCAGTTCATTTTCTTATCAACTAGCCGCGTATATCCCATAAAAACGATCGAAAAACTTTCGTTCACAGAGGAGGAAACTCGTTTCGGACTTACCGAAAACCAACCTGTGCCTGGTGTTTCTCATCTGGGTATTGCAGAGGATTTCCCTTTGGAGGGCGCTCGCTCTTTGTATGGTACAACCAAGCTATCGTCTGAATTACTAATTCAGGAATACCAAGAATTTTACGGTTTGCAGACTGTCATCAACCGGTGCGGCGTCTTGACTGGCCCATGGCAAATGGGTAAGGTAGATCAAGGTGTCATGGTGCTGTGGATCGCTAAGCATTATTTTGATAAATCCTTGGCGTACATTGGATATGATGGTTTAGGAAAACAAACGCGCGATGTTTTGCATGTAGATGATTTATATCGATTAATCGATTGGCAAATGCATCACATGGATCAAATCAACGGAGAGATCTTCAATGTCGGTGGCGGACAAAAAGTCAGCGTATCTCTTCAAGAACTTACTGAAATTTGCCAGCGTGTTACCGGAAAAACCATTCCCATTCGTCGTGAGCTAGAAAATCGCCCCGCCGATATCCGTCTTTACTTAACCGATAATTCCAAGGTAACCCGCATGACAGGTTGGGAGCCTCAAATTGGTGTAGAGCAAATAGTTCAGGAAATTACCGACTGGATTCGCGCGAACGAAGCAGCGCTAGCCCCCATTTTATCCTAAGGACAGCCTTCGCCTTTCGCCTCTCTACGGCGCTCGGCGAAGGTTACTTTATTTTCTGCCAGTGTTTGGCCTAATACCTGGAGTTTATAGCCTCCCTCCACCAAAACCTTCGTATAGCCCGTCTTACATAGTGGTCCCCAGGAAAGAGAAGTCCCCGAGGTGGCGCCGGTATGAATGTAGGCAAGTTCCTCGCCGGCTATGTCCAAGGATAACCGAGGGAATGCGATACCGAATTGCATGTCCACAGGAATACCTAGAGGGGCTGAGGAATCAAAGTTTCCACCAGTTACTTCATTTTTTTTTAGTTCGCCTTGGGTCTGAATATCCCCCGATGTGTACGTAAATCCCCCGTCGGCATCCACCGAAATTTGACTTTTTGCGGATGCCGCCGCAATTTGATGGCTCATGTTAAACTGGGTGACAAAATTTACCCCAATTTTAAGGTTCATTGGGATCGGATTGGGTATAGGTCCCGCGGGTGTCGGAAGGGTCCGAAGAGGAATAATCAAGGCAATACCGGGTAAAATTAAATTGTGTTCACCGGGTTCTCCGCCTGCAGCGGTGAGTGATACATTCATTTCCAATTGCATGGAGCGATTTTGAGAGGTGAATTCCTTCAACTGGCTATTTGCAATCGAAATAGAGGTTTGTTGTTCAGGAAGCGTGGCTTTTCCCTCACCCACGATGGCTACGGTCGCACGACCATTCACTTTCTTGGACATTTCGAACCGAAATGTGCAGGAAGTGATTTTTCCACTAGAGGGAATGGGGGATATGGTTATTTTATGGTCAATGCCTTGGTGTGAAATGGAAAAGTTGATTGGATATCCGGCTCTGATCCGTGCATTTCGAGTTTCTGAACCGATTTGGATCGAGGTAATGTCGGTCCACTCGGGTGTCATTTCCCAGGCGATTGTCCCTTCCTTCAATACATCGGGTAACGTAGCTGGGGAGGTTTTTATGACAAACTCACCTACCGAGTTTTCTTGGATGGATTCCACCTTTCCCATCCATTCTCCTGGAAACAAAAGCACCTGACCGGGAATCGGTTTCTTATCGAAGGCACTTGGCGAAAAGGTAAAAAGCCCAGAGGTGAAACTTGAGTCGATCAAACTTTCCTGAAATGATGCTTTGGCAACTAGTGTTTTCGAAGAATAAACCAGATCACCCCCTGGGGAAGGAGTTTCATTCTTTTGGCATTGCAACAGGATAAGAGCAATGCAGGAGAGAAGGAGAAAGGGTTTTTGGGACATTTAAACGGAATCATTAAGGACCTAAAGTTACCTTTGATCCTACCCGATGCCAATTACATGTGCCAAAAACCCTTGATTGTTTTATTTTGCGGATATTTACGCCTTTCTAGCTAGATCGGCGAGTAACTCCACCCAATTGTCGGAATCATTGAGGCTTTCTACGAGTTCCCAATGTTCACCGCCTTTTTCTTCAAATAACTCCTTGTATTCTTCCCCCACCTCGATGGTGGTTTCAAGGCAGTCCGCCACAAAGGCAGGAGAGAAAGCGAGCACTTTCTTGATGCCCTTTTTGGCCAATTCCTCAACGAGATCTTCAGTATAAGGCTGCACCCAGGTTTCTTTTCCCAAACGAGACTGGAAGCAAGTGGTGTAGGTTCCTTCTTTGAGTCCTAGTTCTTTGACCAAAAGTCGGGTGGTCTCAAAACACTGGGCACGGTAACAATGCTGGTTCAAAGGGGTGATTTGGTCACAACAACTGCCTAATTTACAGGTATTTTTTGTGTAATCCCCTTTTCGAATCTGTCGGGCCGGAATTCCATGGTAGGAGAAAATAATGTGGTCCCATTCCTCGTGTTCCATGTGTTTTTTGGCGTTTTCGACAAAACCTTGAATGAAACGTGGGTGGTCGTAAAAGTAGTTGACCATCGAAATCTCAGGTATGACTTGCCATTGGGTGACGATCCGCATGACCTCTTCGTACACTGAGCCTGTGGTGGCGGAGGCATATTGAGGAAAAAATGGAATGACAATGATGCGGTGAATTCCTTGGTCACGGAATGCCAGTAGTCCTTTTTCGATGCTTGGACTTTGGTACCGCATGGCCAACCGAACCTCATAGTGATCCCCTAATTTTTTTTGCAATTGAATCTCGTTGTCCTCACCATAAAACTTGAGCGGTGAGCCCCGCTCTGTCCATAATTCTTGGTAGGTTTTTGCGGATTTGGGTGCCCGAAAAGGAGCGATGATTAAGTTCACCAGCATCCAACGAGGTATGAAGGGGTAGTCGATCACTCGACCGTCCATTAAAAATTGACGAAGGTATTTTCGTACATCAGAGACTGAAGGTGAATCGGGGGTACCAAGATTCACGATTAAAACGCCGGTTTTTTTCACGAACTAATTAATTTAAAAACGAGGGTTTAGAAAAACTGGTAAAAACGGCTGGATCTACTTTGGAAAGTACTTGAATGTTGGTCAAATCCCTTGGACCACGCTCCCCAGAAAGTTTAATTTTACCATAGGTTTTGTAGTCGGCCCATGGCAAAGTAAAACGAGGTTTCTCATCCTGAAAGTTCGCGAAATAAGACCATTGGATAACTAGACCAGATTGGGGCGAAATGTAGATCCAATATTTGTTCTGCGGGGTAACTCCCACCGACTCAAATGTCAGCTGAATTTTATACGCATCTTGTTGGTCTTCGGTTTTTTCCATACCCAGGTAGGTCATTTTTACCCCGGGGTCTTGGAGTTTGTATGGCATGATGAGCCAATAGGAATCGTTAATCCAGATATTTTTGGCTTGATTGACATACTTGGCTACACTGTCGGGCTGGGTGATTTCTTCCCCTTTGATTTGGATTTTTCCCTTGAGCGTGTTGATATTGATCAGATAGACTGTTGATTTATCTGCCAGGTCAATGCGTACATCGCCTGTCCATTTATCCCAGGTTAATGTGCGAGCTCCGAAGAAATTCCAGGACAAAATTCGGGTCTGGTCCCATGCTTTCTGTCCTCCCATGCTTTCAACGACCTTTTGAGCTAATTTTTTAGGGTCAACCTCTTGGGATTGTGCCTTTGTGGCCAGGCTTACAAAAAAAAGTAAGAATAGGATGGATCTCATAGTTTGGTGGGAGATAAATGGACATCTTTGATTGTACTAACTGAGTCGACTTTCAAATTGTTCAACTCAACCTTTTTTTCTTTAATCGTTATTTAGCGAAAAACCACTAAATAAAACGTTTTGAAATATTTTGCGAAATTTCGCTTTTGTGTTTTATATTTGTATACAAATTCATTGATTACATCAACAACCTCTGCATCATGGAAGAGACCATTTCCCAGGCGGCTCAGACAAAAACAAAAGAAGTGTCAGAACCAGCTATTTTGAGCATCAAAGATTGTTTACGGATGATTGGCGTTCAGGAGATTACGGCCAATGTGTTCACTCTTCCAGTGAAGAAAAAAGTTCAGGCCACCGTATCTTGATGGGAAGTAGGCCAGGTATAGAGAACCCGGAGTGGCAAGACTCCGGGTTTTTAATTAATAGGCTCGTACCGTTTTGCCTTCCATAAAATTGACAAATGCTTTGTTTACCACTCGGTTTCCACCGGGAGTCGGGTAATCACCGGTAAAATACCAATCACCGATGTGTTTAGGGCATGCTTGATGAAGGTTATCGACGGTTTGGTAAACAACCTGTACCTCGGCTTGGAGATCTGCAGGGCGAATGATTTGAGCAATTTTATCCGATACTTCTTCATCGGTAAAAGGATCAAATAGTTTTTTGACTAGGTTTTCTTCTAACGCACTACCGGTTTCCAACCGTGCGACGGCCTCGGCATAGACTTCTTGACGTAGATAGTCTAGTCCACGCTCTTTTAGTAGGGCAAGGACGGCACGAAAGGCTACAAATTCTTTTATCTTGGACATATCGATCCCATAGCAATCGGGGTATCGAATTTGTGGAGCAGACGACACGATCACAATTTTCTTTGGCCCTAGCCGGTCGAGTAACCGGAGAATACTTTTCTCCAGTGTCGTTCCTCGAACGATCGAGTCATCTAAGACCACGATGGTATCAATTCCTTTTTTGATCACCCCATGGGTCATTTCGTATACATGAGAGACCATTTCGGAGCGGTCATCATCGTTGGTGATGAACGTACGGAGTTTGACGTCTTTGGATACTAGTTTCTCAAACCGTGGTTTGAAGTTCAACAGTTGGTCTAACGAATCCTCAGAATAATTACCCGACATGATTTTCTCTTTCCGCCAAGAGTTAACGTACGTATCCATACCTTCAATTAACCCAAAGAATGCTGCCTCAGCGGTATTCGGAATGTAAGAGAAAACGGTATTTTCGATATCATAGTCAATCGCCTGTAAAACCTGTGGAATCAATCGGCGACCTAATTCTTTACGTTCTTGATAAATGGCAGGATCAGAGCCGCGGGAGAAATAAATCCGTTCAAAGCTACAGGAACGGCGAGGAGTAGGCGTTAAAATTTGATATTCATTGTATTCGCCCCGTTTGTCAATGATCAGGGCATTTCCAGGTTGGATTTCATGAATTTGCTCATAAGAAGCCCCAAATGCAGCTTTGATCGCCGGTCTTTCCGATGCGACCACCACGACTTCATCATTGGCGTAATAATAGGCGGGTCGGATCCCGGCAGGATCCCGTACAACAAACGATGCACCATAACCCGTTACACCTGCCATAGCGTATCCACCATCAAAATCTCGGCATGAACGATACAAAACCCGGGGTAAATCCATATTGTCTTCAATGATATCCGACAAGGCTGGATTTTCGTAAATTCCCTTGAATCGTTCAAAAACACGTTGATTCTCTTCATCAAGGAAATGTCCAATTTTTTCCATGACCGTAACCGTGTCTCCTTTGTCTTTAGGATGCTGTCCAAGTGTCACTAGTTTCTTGAAAAGTTCTTCGGCATTGGTCATATTAAAGTTTCCAGCACAGACCAAATTCTTGCTTCGCCAGTTGCTTTGACGTAGCATGGGGTGGCAGTTTTCAATTTCATTGCGTCCATGCGTTCCATAGCGCAAATGCCCGAGCCATACTTCACCGGTGAAGGCTAGATTTTCTTGAAGCCAGCGTGCATCTTTCATTTTATCTGGATCTGACTTCAATACGTGGCGGAATTTTTCGTTGATCTTGTTGAAAATATCCACTACTGGCCGATTTTCAACCGAACGATACCGGCTAATGTACCGATGTCCGGGTGGAACATCAATCTTGACGTTGGCAACCCCCGCTCCATCTTGGCCTCGGTTGGTTTGCTTTTCCATCATGACATACAGTCGGTTGACGCCGTACAAAGGGGTTCCGTATTTTTCGATGTAATAATCGAGGGGTTTGCGAAGGCGAATGAGGGCGATACCACATTCGTGTTTGATTGCATCACTCATAGGAGTAAAAAAACGTGTGCCGGGGGATATGGTTGGCGCTTCGGTTTTTAAAGTACAAATTTCCAAAAGTTTCGGTAGGCTTGCAACCAAAGACTTAATTTTAATTCTATAGGACCTGATTTATTCGATCGATATTTAATTTTTAACGACCATCCCTTACTTTCGGAACAGCTTTTGATAGGTTAAAAGGGGTTCTCATTCTATCCTTACATGACACATAAGATAATATTTGGTTTACTCATCGGGGTTCTTTTGGTTTCCAAGACGCTTCAAGCTCAGCTTCGGTTTCAACCTTTTACCTCTTTGGAGGCAAATGTGGGTATTTCACGACTTCACAGTGATCTCTCCCCCCTGTCTAGCCTCACCCAAGGATACCGGTGGTCGGGTGTGGTGGGAGCTTACCGCCACCTCAACCCATGGTTGGCGTTGGGCGGCTCGTTTGATTGGACGCGTGTAGGGGCCGATGATTTCCATTCGTCCAATCCTGAGACTTTTTTCCGAAATCTGCACGTTCGAAATGACGTCAAGAGCATCAATGTGTCTGGTAAATTGTATTTACTTCCCTTTACGTCGGCCATAGGTCGTGCCTCCGGAACATGGCATCCGTATGTGTCAGCTGGAATAGGCTACTTCTTCCACAATCCCAAAGCGCGTAGCCCCCTCCCCGAACGAACTTGGACGGAGCTTCAACCTTTACGAACTGAAGGCCAGGGCTTCGTACCCGATGCAGAAGAACCATACAAGCTTCGTGGCTTTCAAGTTCCGTTAGGACTTGGCCTAGAGCGACTGGAAGGTCGTTGGTTGTTCGGAATTTCAGCCCAAGTGGTTTTTACCGGAACCGATTACCTGGATGATGTAAAGGGGAATTATTACAATTTATCGGGTACCTATAGTCAACCTTTATCAGATCTTCAAAAAAGCATGGCTCAACGCCACAAGGAATTTGTATCTGTCCGAAACCGCAGAGACCGGATACCCGGCATTCGAAGGTATGCGGAAGAAACTTTTGGATTTTCACCCGGAAGTCCTGATTCGGACGTAATAATGGTGGCAGAAAGTATTGACTTTGGCACGAATCCAACGAACCCATTGCTAACCCTCCGCGGAAAGGTTGCCGGAAATGACTTTTATGGAACCATTCGAGTCAAGATTGTCTATACCCTCAGGGACGGAATTCGTTGTCCGTAGCCGTTCCCATTGGGAAGGTTCTTTTAGGTAGCAATCGATTAAAATTCTGTGAAAATTGAAGACTTACACCATAGACCAACACGTTTCCACCAGCATTTCCTGTTAAAAAGAAGTTGGCATTGGGCATACTTCGTGAGTAAGCCTTCATTCGCCAGGTACCATCGGTGGTGAGCATGTAGTCGATTTCCCCACCGACTGTCAACAATCCTTGTGGGTTAATTCCCCCTACAGCGCCATTCATGTAAGCGCTTCGGCCACTCAGACGAACGCGATCATTCATTAATTTGTAGGATACATTCACTTGGGCATTATTGAAGTTTTGTCGAACATCGCCCAATTGAAGGCCTAGCTCCAGGTTGGGATCCAATTTATTGGCTAAATTCCCAATTTGATTCGACAACATATTGTTCAGATTGTCAATCAGAAATTGCTGACGTAACGCATCCACGATATTGGATGGGAAGATCTGATTAAATGCCATGATGCTACTGACATTCCGGCTCAGTAGTTGCTCGTCATCCCTCAATCGTTGTTCAAAAGCTAAGGTTTGGGACTGGAAGTTGACCGGGATTTGACGCTCATCAAAGTCGATGGAAAAACGAACCGTCGGTACCATTAATTGATCACTCAAATGCACTTTCACTTTCACCGGGTACCGGTTCATGGTTTCGGAGGTATTGGACGGGATTCCTGGAATTTCAGCCAACGATACATTGGCCGAATATACCGCATCCATGTCGATGACGGCTTCATATGGATCACCGGACCAGGTAATTTTACTTCCCTCCGTGATTTCGAATTTCCGAAGCGAAGCTAAATTTTGGAAGCTAAAGTCATACTTTCCGTTCTTTACGACATAAGGGCCGGTCAAAGAAAAACCACCTCGAGTATCGTAATCGACCGTCAATCGACCCTCACCAAAAGCCACTACGCGGTCATTATTCGCTCGGTCAAATATGATTTCACACTCGGCGTCCGGTGTAAGGGTAAGATTAAGCGACATTTTCAGGCCATTCAAGTCAATGAGTTGACTGGTCACGAGTTCTTGGTTCTCGGCAGAGGAATCAGTTGTGCTCACGGGTTTATCTTTTGAAACCAGCCTGCCTTGTTTGTCCAAAAACGGGATGGCTTCTTCCTCCACATTGACAGTTGTTTCCCCATCCAATGGAATGACCAGTTTGGTACCGCGTTTGGAGGTTAAGTTTCCGGTGATCAAGACATCTTCCAAGGGGCCAGTCAGATGAATATCACCTGTAGCCAGAGCCAAGCCATAAAAATCGGCATTGTCTTTGGCGGTGGTTTTCATCAAGCGAAAACCCTCACGGTCTTGAATCGTTCCGTGGAGATTCAATCTGAACTTTCCACGGGAGTCATACTCCACACCACCATTGATCAATCCCATATTCCCTTTTTGGGCGGCATCAAAAACTTGAAAGCCTGTTTCCTTCGTGAAAAACCCCTTTGGATTCATCACGACCTCATCCGAAAAATAAAAATCGGTTTGCAAAGCGTCCAATTTTAGGTGACCTTGTTGGATGGTCACCCGACCAGACAAAATGGGTTGTTGAAGTTTGCCCCGAATCGTCACAAACCCATTCATTTGACCTTGTAATTGACTGAAAATATCCCGAACAAAAGGCTGGAAAACGCCTAGTTCAGCTTTTTTCACGGAGGCCGTTAAATCCAGTGGATCCAAGGGGTCGTTGGAGTCATAAGTACCCGAAATGGTCAGAATTTTTTCTTTTTGTTTATCCAATTCCAAATTCAACAATACTTTATTGATTTGGGTGTCATAACGTGAATTGGCGATAATATTGCCGACCAAAAATCCTTCGTGGGTCACATCTTCAACTTGCAAATTGCTCAAAATTTGGGGAGACCCAAACGCATTGAGCAAACTGATTTGTCCGTTGGCAATTCCCGAAATATTTTCTCTGATTAAGGGTTGAAGAGCTCGAAGGTCGAAGTTTTCGATCGAAAAACGGGCAATTTTTCCTAATTGTTCGTTCATTTCACCTTCTAAACTGATCTTCTGACCGACGCCGTTCAAAGCAATTTGCTCAAATTGAATCCGCCCAGGATTCACAATCAGTCGGTTGTTTTTGGGTAGTCGCCACCGTTGATTGAGCAAATCCAAAAAGGTTTCCTCAGAATTCAGAGTGAACTCATAATGGTCGGGTTTGATAGAGGCCAGTCCTACCATTTGGAGTTTATTGGGCGATTTGGATTGTTGAACATACCCCTCCATTTGGATAGGTTCTGAGCCATTCCAACGAGCGAAAAGGTCCAACTGGTCTGTTTGGATCCAACCCATATTTTGTCGGTGGGAATGTGCCTCCAATCGAGAGGTCATGTCGGGATACCCAATGGTTTTCTTTATGGATACTTGGGCTGAATTGGTTTTAAAAAGACTATTGCCCAGTAAAAGCGTATCAGCGGTAGCAATCAACTGCACTTTATAGGACGATCCCATCGCCAGATTTCCGGTGAGATGGGTGCCGGGAGATACATAAACACCGGGAAGGAAATAGTCTAAAAACGGTTTGGCACTCTTGAATTTGATGGAAAAATCGGCTTGACTGGGTTTTTGGTACTGGACCAACGAAAAAGGAGTTTGAGGGGTTTCCGGTAATACGGGAGTCCATAATCCCAAAAAGTCCATGAAAATGGTTTCCAACGATTGGAAAAATGTGACCGGTCTGTATTCCCCAGCCAATTGAATATTGAAATATTCCGATTGGAGTGACATTTTTCGCAGACTAGCTATTTGGCTGGATCGAAGGTCGAGGGTATCAAATCGAAATAGGGCGTCTTTTTCTTTAAGAACCGTTTCTCGAAGGGAGATATTTCCCATCCAATCGTTGATATCATTCCCGGACATTTGCAGGTCTAGGATCGTTTTTAGTCGAATTGGCGCCTCAGTGAGACCTAATTCACTTAAATGAGCGTAGTCGAGGTATCCTTTGATATCAAAAACATTGGAGGCTGGGTTAAAATCCACTGCTCCATGCACATCGGCGACGAGGTTGGGATCTTGAATCCGGACATTTCCATTGAAGATCGACTGACCTAGTTGTCCGTTCACGTCCATGTGTCGGTAGTTGTATCCGTTGAACTCTATTTGGTGAACGGTCCCATCCAATTGCAACTTGGCACTAGGTAGCGTGAGTCCTTGTCCTTGAATTCCTCCTGAAAATGAAATTTTACCTAATACGTCCTCTTGATGAACAAGTTTCCCGAGGGCTAATTTTTGGATATCTACTTGGCCAGAATAGGTTGACTTTTCTGGGGATTCGGACAAGGCAAAGTCTAGGTTTCCTTTGGCCTTCCCTAAACCAGAGGAGTTGATATCAAATTGAGTGACGAAATTGGTGTAAGTACCTTCAAATTGGCCTAAGAAATCTATTTGGCCAACCTGCTGTACATATTCTTTGTAGGTATTGGGACCGGCATATTGGGCCAAATCGGATTCGAACCACCGGGAGGGCAATAGGTCAAATTTCATGTTGGCGGTCAAGTAATCAGGTAAACCTTGCCACTGAAGTTGTCCGCGAACGAAGCTTTGTTGGCCAAAAGATAAGGCAAAGTCATTCACTACGAATTGGTCTACTGTTCCCGAAAAATACCCAGAGAGTAAGTATCGATCTCGGTAGGCATACAAACCCGGGGCAAATCGTGCCAAATCCTGAGCTTGGATATCACAACCATCCAAGCGGGCATCCATCCAAACCAAATGGTTGAAGTCATCGAAATCAACAGGCTCTCGGTAGGTTAGTTCTATTTGGTCTCGGATATGAGAATCGTTGATGTGGGCTTCTAGCTTTTTAAGGCGCAGGTGTTGCCTGGAGTAAAAAAAGTCAGTTTCCAAGGATTTTACACGGAGGTCGCTTCGGTAATCCACGGCTTTGATTCGCTCACCTTGAAAGGTGATGGTATCGCCCTGAATGAAAAACTGATTGATTTGACCAGAAATTTCGTTGAGTGTAAAATTACGATAATCAAATTCTTCTTTGGGAAACCGGGCCTTTCGAGGGTCTGTAAGGGATAGTTTACCATCCTGAATGATGGCTTCGTCGATGGTAAAAGGGATATTATTTTCTGGAGCTGTGGTGTCAGGATTGGGGTAAGCGAGGTGCTGGATTTGAGCAATCCATTTGTCAAAGTTAAAGTCTCCATCCGCTTCCCGAATGAGTTTGACATTCGGCTCGCGCAGGAGGACATAATCTAAATTATTATCAAACCGTACGAGATTCACTCGGTCAAATTGAAAATTGGTTTGAAAGTTAACAAAGACTTCGGCGACCTCGATCATGGGTCTTTTTTTGAGATCCAAGATCCGAACTCCTTCCAGCGATATATCATCAAACCACCTGACTTTCACTCGATCAATCTGAATGGGTCCTCCAATTTTGACAGAGAGCCAGTCGGTTGCTTCTCGAGCTAACCGTGTCTGAATAGACGGCAGTTGAATCAAATATAGGCTAACCACTAAGACAACCGCGAGTCCTAGGGAGGCAAGGCTTGTGAGCCGAATGAGTATGTTAAGAAGTCGGCTTACCAAATAATTTATTTAAATTTGTCTATTCACTAACGAGTTATTGACCTTTTAGCGTATGTTGACTTCCCCCACGATTTTAGCCATTGAATCTTCCTGCGATGAGACCTCAGCTGCTGTATTGGTAGGTGAGCGAGTGGTGTCAAATGTGGTGGCAGGACAAGTCATTCATGAGCGTTACGGCGGAGTAGTTCCGGAATTAGCTTCAAGAGCTCACCAACAACACATTGTTCCGGTGGTAGCTCAAGCTCTTGACGAAGCAAAGATAACAAAAAAAGAGCTTGATGCAGTGGCCTTTACACGAGGTCCTGGTTTGCTAGGCTCCTTATTGGTTGGAACCTCCTTTGCCAAGTCATTGGCTTTGGCCTTGGACATCCCTCTGATCGAGGTGAATCATATGCAAGCCCATGTCCTAGCACACTTCATTGAAGAACCAAGACCACCTTTCCCCTTTTTATGTTTAACGGTGAGTGGTGGGCACACGCAAATTGTCCTTGTAGAGTCTCCCTTGGTTATGCAAGTGATTGGAGAAACTCAGGATGATGCGGTGGGAGAAGCCTTTGATAAATCGGCGAAGATGTTAGGTTTGCCCTATCCCGGCGGACCCATGATCGACCGCCTGGCTGAGGAAGGGCGAGCTGATGCATTTTCTTTTCCTTTGTCTGAAATGCCAGGTCTCCATTTTTCGTTTAGTGGAATAAAGACAGCTATTGGTTTGTTTTTGCAAAAACAGGAACAAAAAGATCCAGGGTTTACAGAGCGGAACCTGCCGGATCTTTGCGCTAGTGTTCAATTTACTCTGATTCAAATGTTGATGCAAAAAGTAAAACGGGCGGTTCGCGAAACCGGTATCCGGCATATTGCTCTGGCAGGAGGTGTTTCGGCCAATCGAGGACTTCGAAAAACGCTAACCCAGTGGGGAGAGGAGTCGGGGAATTCCATTTATATACCTGATTTTCAGTATTGTACCGATAATGCCGGTATGATTGCCATGGCGGCCTTTTACAAATTCCAGGCAAAAGAATGGGTTGGGCAAGATGTGAGTCCCATGCCGCGCATGGCTTTGTAAGTCAAATAACAGATGGTTATTTTTGAAATTGAAAATTTATAAAACACGACATGAGTCATTTTGGTGAGCGTTTTTTAGCCTCTGGCCGTTATTTTTCCATCATAAGTTGGATTTATAAGGGAGCACTTTTGGGTTTAGGCGGTTTGGTATTTTTAATCTTGGCAGTGAATCTGAATTTTCTGTGGCTATTCGGTAAAATGCCAGGTGTGGAGGATTTGGATAATCCCAAAAGTGAGATCGCCTCTGAAATCATCTCAGCTGACGGCAAAGTGATCGGTAAGTTTTTCTTTGAAAATCGTAGCCCAGTCGATTTTGATGAACTCTCTCCTCATATCATCAATGCCCTCATCGCCACCGAGGACGTTCGCTACACAAAGCACGCGGGTATTGATGCACGAAGCATGTTGCGTGTTTTCACAGGACTTTTAACTCTTAATCCAAAAGGGGGAGGAAGTACCATCACACAACAGTTAGCCAAAAACCTGTTTCGGATGCGAAATGATGAGACGTATGAGGGACCTCTATACAAAATTCCCGGACTTCGTACCTTGCTGATCAAAGTAAAGGAATGGATCATGGCCGTGAAACTCGAACGGCGGTACACAAAACAGGAAATTATGAAAATGTACCTCGATACCATTGAGTTTTCCAGTGGTGCCTATGGGATCAAGTCGGCAGCGAAAACCTACTTCATGAAAAATCCCGCTGACTTGACCATCAACGAGGCTGCGTTACTCATCGGGATGATTCAGAATCCTTCTCGTTTCAACCCTCGGGTTCGTCCTGAAAATGCGATCATTCGGCGGAATACCGTTTTGGCTCAAATGGTGAAGTATGAAAAAATTTCACAAGAAGAAGCCGACCAATTTGCCGCTCAACCCATTGCCCTAAATTACTCACCTGAAAGCCATAACTCGGGACTAGCCCCTTATTTTCGAGGATATTTAAAGGATTTCCTGAAAAAACAGTTGAAAGAAGCAGGCTATGAGGAGTCTGACCTGTACACCAAAGGGTTTAAAATCTACACGACTTTGGACTCACGGATGCAAGCTTATGCCGAACAAGCGGTGAATGAACACATGAAAGACCTTCAAAAGAAATTTTATGCCCACTGGGGGGGCAGAAATCCATGGGTGGAAGAAATAGGAAATACTGGGAAGTACCGAGAAATGCCTGGATTTTTGGAAAAAATGGCCAAACGAACGGGGTATTATCAGCAGCTCAAACGTGAATTTGGAGACGATGAGGTAGCTATTAAAAAAGCCATGAATCAGAAAATTCCGATGCGGGTTTTCACTTGGCAAGGCGAGCGAGACACCCTAATGTCGCACATGGACTCCCTAAATCACTACAAGCGTTTCTTGAACATGGGTTTGTTGGCGATGGATCCTCGAAATGGCCATATCAAAGCTTGGGTGGGTGGAGTTAATTATAAGTATTTCAAATACGATCACGTCGCCCAAAGTAAGCGCCAGCCGGGCTCTACATTCAAGCCATTTGTGTACGTAGCCGCTATCGATAATGGTTTTTCCACCTGCGACCGCGTGACAGATCAACCCGTTTCGTTCGGACCTGAAGATGGGGTCTATGGATCGATTTATACCCCCAAAAATTCCGATGGAAAATTTTCATACCAGGCTCTCTCACTCCGAGAGGCGTTGGGGAGGTCAGTCAATTCGGTGAGTGCCCAATTGATCAAAACTTTTAAACCCTCCGAGGTTGTCAAGTACGCGCGTCAGTTGGGTATCCAAAGTGAGTTGACCGAGACGCCCTCGTTGTGTTTAGGGGTCAGTGAGGTTTCTTTGATGGAAATGGTGGCTAGTTACGGTGTTTTTGCCAATGCTGGAAAATACACTGAACCCATTTTTGTCACACGCATTGAAGATAAAAATGGACAGGTGATCAAAGAATTTTTGCCTGATCAAAAGGAGGTTTTAAGTGCAGAAACGGCCTACAAAATGATTCACCTCATGACAGGAGCTACCTCTTCCGGTGGTACATCTTTGGGCCTTGCGCGGTATGGTGTATTGGCAGGTAATGAAGTGGCCGCTAAAACCGGAACCACCTCCAACTACTCAGACGGTTGGTTTATGGGCATGACGCATTCATTAATTGGGGGTGTGTGGTCGGGAGGCGACGACCGAGCGATTCACTTCCGGACCATCGATATGGGGCAGGGGGCCCGCATGGCGATGCCTGCTTGGGGTCTTTTTATGCAAAAGGTGTATGCCGATGCCAACCTAGAATACAAGAAAGGTCGATTCGTAAAACCCGCAAGTATTGTCGTTCGAGGTGATTGTGTAACGAGTATCAACGAAGTGTTTGTCGGCGACTCCACCCAGCGCGTCACGCCCACCAAGATTCGTCCTACCGATGATGATGAACTTTTGTAAAGGGGAAATAATTCAGGTGATGGCTCCGCTTTTTTGGTAAGAACAATGGAGGTATTTTACCATATACAATGATGCTTGCCAACTAAAAAATTACTTAGAGATTAAAGCCCTAAATGACAGAGGATCCCACCCCGATGGGCTAATCGAAAGAAAATAGATACCTAGGCCTGTGGAGACGTGGCATGTCAACATCTTGCCTAAACGACTTTACAGGCAGCTAATCTATTTTTTTGAGCCTTGGTGTGATTATCTCAATACAACTTGACAGTCCTTGACAACCAAGCCCAAAGTACACCCATTCCGGCAATGACACCTAGGGCAGTGGGCAGGTTGGTGGCCTCAGAAATGAATCCAATGAGCACCGGTCCGAACAAAAATCCTCCCATAGCAAAGGTATTCATGGTGGCTAGTCCAGCGCCTTTGGCTAGGCCTGGTATGCGGGCCGCACTACCATACATGATTGGTGCGCCACAGGATACGCCTGCTCCAACACAGGCAAATCCGATGATGGTAGGTACTGTATAGGGGAGGACAATGGCCAAAGTCAATCCAAATGCAGATAAAGCGCCTCCGTAGACCAAAACTTTATTCTGGCCCACTTTGGGGATGAGGCTGTCGCCTACAAAGCGTCCAAGCGCCATAAATAGGGAATAGCCAGATAGCCCCCAGCCAATGAAATATGGGGAGGCTTGTACCACCTCTTTCATGTAAACTGCGGTCCAGTCGGCCATGGAACCCTCCGAGAAATTGATGAATACGCTGATCAGAATCATGATCAAAAGGGGACCCCTGGGCCAGATGAATTTAGCTCCGCCGGTCGATTCCTCAGAATGTGACGGGTCATTGGGCATGGTCAGTAGGGTTTTTCGAACGACCAAAGCACCGATCGTCCAGATTAGTATTCCAAAAATGGTCAATAACCAAATGGGATTTTCCAAGGCCCCACCAAAAGAGCTTGAAAGGAGTGAACCAACCATCAAGCCCAAACTAAACATGCCATGGCAAGTGGACATAATGGTGATTTTGGCTGCCAGTTCCAAGGAAGACGCGCATGTATTCATGGCCACATTAAGTAAGGTGATGCCCATACCACAACTGATCAGACTCAAGGACGTCAAGGGGATATTGGGCATGTGCAAGGGGAGCGAAAAAGCAGTGGCTAAAAAGAGAATTCCACCAACGGTCATTCGTTGCATACCTACTTTTTGTAATAACCAGGCCGCTAAAGGATTGGCCGTTAAGGAGCCAATGGGCATCGACAAGAGCAATAACCCCAATTGGGCGTCGTCTAGGCTGAATTTTTGTTTTACCACCGGAATGAAAGTAGCCCAGCTACCGAATAAAAATCCGATCGAAAAAAAAGCAAATCCAATGGCCAAGGTTTGCTTTCGAGTGAAGAATACAGTGAGATGTCCAAACACGAGAAAAGGTACTTAGGGAAGTTGTTGTAAATCCGAAACCGTAATTTCTGAATAATTTTCAATGTAGGCATGACACGGGGGTAACTCCTCTCGGGAATGAGAGGACAAAACGCCTACTACCCGCATACCGGCTGCTAAACCTGCCGTAACTCCAGAAAAGGAATCTTCGAAGACCACACAGGTACTGGGATCGACACCCAAACGAGCAGCCGATGTGATGTAAACCTCTGGATGGGGCTTGTGGTGGGTAACATGCTCACTTGCCATCATGGATTCCATGTGAGGAGCAATTTGCAAATGAGAAACGATCAAATCCAAATTAGCCCAAGGAGCTGAGGTGGCAACCCCTGTTTTGAGACCAGCCGACTTGATTGACTCCAAAAAGGGAAGAAACTCAGGAATAGTTTTGATATGTGGAGCATAAATCTCTCGAAAAAGGCCTTCTTTCTCGTTCTCCAACTCCACTAATTCGGAGTCGGAAATTTCTCGTTGGAAAAAATGAGAAAAAATATAGCGATTACTCTTGCCATACATATGTGCCTTGAATTCCTCTTCCGTTGGAAACATCTGCCGCTTGGCAAAAAAAGATTGAAAGGCGAGGGAATGAAACGGATTGGTATGGCAGATCACACCATCCATATCAAAAATGACTGCTGAAATCTTTTTCATGCCGCAAAGGTATGTAAATTTGTTGGTTTTTATGGGGCTATATCATGAACCCCACTAAACTTTCCAACCCCTAAAAAGGTTGTCATTTGATTGAAAACCCATACTGGATGAATCCGCTGCACTTAGATCCGATTACACGACCTCCACTTGATACCCTCGATCCCAAATCTTTTATCTTGATCAAAGGGGCTCGGGTGAATAATCTACAAAATATCGATGTGGCCATTGCTCGAAATACCCTGACTGTGGTGACGGGCCTATCGGGTAGTGGAAAATCATCCTTGGCGTTTGATACCCTGTTTGCCGAAGGACAACGCATGTACGTAGAAAGCCTGAGCTCCTATGCCCGCCAATTTCTAGGCCGTATGGAAAAGCCTCAGGTGGAGTATATCAAAGGTGTTTCGCCTGCCATTGCCATCGAACAAAAAGTATCGACCAAAAATCCTCGCTCGACGGTCGGGACAACGACCGAAATTTACGATTACTTAAAATTACTCTTTGCCCGTATCGGCCATACTTTTTCCCCCGTTTCCGGCCAAGAAGTAACCAAAGATACCGTCACCCAAGTGGTTGATGCCATTTTTGCGCTCCCAGAAGGGACACGTCTTTTGATCTTGGCTCCTTTGGTTATTCAAGAAGATCGGACCTTAGAACAGGAACTGGACTTACTCCTTAAAAAAGGATATACGCGGGTGAAAATCAACGAAGAAGTTCATGAATTAGAGGATTTACTAACCGATCCCTCCCAACTACAAGATTCTATTTCTGTGGATATGGTCATTGACCGGATCTCGGTTCCTGAACTTCAAAATGGACTACCCCCGGAAGATTGGCAATATCGCCTGAGCGACTCTGTCCAAACTGCCTTCTTTGAGGGAATGGGGATTTGCATCCTCGATATCCGAGGAGAAGTGCCGGAAATTCGGCGGTATTCCGACCAGTTTGAACGAGACGGGATCTTGTTTGAAGAACCCAGTGTGAATTTGTTTGCCTTCAACAACCCCTATGGCGCCTGTCGAACCTGCGATGGCTTTGGGACCGTTTTAGGGCTGGATCCGGACTTGGTCATACCCGACCAAAATCTCTCGGTTTTTGAAGGCGCCATCGCTCCTTGGCGAAGTGAGAAAATGAGTGAGTGGCTCGCTCCTTTGATCCGCCATGGAGTTCGATTCGACTTTCCTATCCACCGGGCCTTCAAAGATTTATCGCCCGACCAGCAAAAGTTACTCTGGGAGGGAAATGAATACTTTGAGGGTCTGAATGCCTTCTTCTCCCACCTCGAAAGTCAACTTCATAAGGTTCAGTACCGGGTGATGTTGTCAAAATACAAAGGACGAACGGCTTGCCCAGATTGCCGTGGGTCCAGACTTCGTAAAGATGCTTCTTATGTAAAAATTGCCGGCCACTCCATCACCGACCTGGTTCTGATGCCCGTTTCCAAAGTTCGTCAATTCTTTGAGGAACTTCATTTACCCGGCCATGAGGAGGAAATCGCCAAACGAATTCTGGTTGAGTTAAAGAATCGATTGATGTTTTTGGAGCAAGTAGGATTGGGGTATCTAACCCTCAATCGGTTGTCATCCACGCTGTCGGGTGGTGAATTTCAACGAATCAAATTAGCCACCTCGCTAGGTAGCGCATTGGTTGGCTCTATGTACATATTAGATGAGCCAAGTATCGGTCTTCATCCTCGTGATACGCGCCGTCTTGTAGATGTTTTACTAACGTTACGGGATCTTGGAAATACGGTGGTCGTGGTGGAACACGAGGAAGAAGTCATGCGGGCAGCCGATGAGATCATTGACATTGGCCCTGGAGCAGGCCGGGAAGGTGGGCAACTGGTTTTTCAAGGTCGCGTGATTCAAGAAAATCCCCAGCGGGAGTTAACGGATTGGGAAAAGCAATCCCATACCTACGGATTTTTAACAGGTACAGATACGGTTACAGTTCCTAGCTCACGTCGACGAGCCACCGACTTCATTCGGATCGAGGGGGCTGCCGAGAATAATTTAAAACGATTAGACGTCGATATTCCGATTGGAATTCTGACGGTTGTCACTGGTGTTTCAGGCTCTGGAAAATCAACCTTGATTCGGAAAATTTTATATCCTGCTCTCGCTCGGTTGAAAGGAGGGTATAGTGAAGAATCAGGTAAATTTTTGGGCTTGTCAGGATCTTTGGGCCGGATCGAACAGGTCGAAATGGTGGATCAAAATCCAATCGGAAAGTCCTCCCGGTCCAATCCGGTTACTTATATCAAGGCCTATGATTCCATTCGGTCGTTAATGTCGGAACAGCCCCTAGCCAAAGCCCGGGATTACAAGCCGGCTTTTTTCTCGTTCAATGTAGAAGGTGGACGTTGCGAGGCTTGCCAGGGAGAAGGGGAACAAGTCATTGAAATGCAGTTTATGGCGGATGTGAAGCTCACCTGTGAAAGCTGCGGTGGAAAACGATTCAAGCAAGAAGTATTGGAGGTAACCTACAAGGATAAGAACATCGCCGATATTCTTGCCATGACAGTCAGCGATGCAATTCAGTTCTTTGAGGCTGGAGAACCCAAGCTAGCCGATCGGTTGCGGCCTTTGGAGCAGGTAGGTCTTGGGTATGTTCGCCTTGGCCAGTCCTCCAGTACGCTCTCGGGTGGGGAAGCCCAACGGGTTAAATTGGCTTTTTTCTTGGGCAAAGGACATGCTGAAAAAGGCAAGACACTCTTCATCTTTGACGAACCTACCACGGGTCTACATTTCCATGATATTCAGAAGTTGTTGACCGCCCTACAAGCGTTAGTCGACCAAGGGGATACGGTTTTGATTATCGAACATAATATGGAGGTTATCAAGTCGGCAGACTGGATTTTGGACCTTGGACCTGAAGGTGGAGAGGAGGGTGGTTACTTGTGTTACGCTGGAACGCCAGAAGGAATGATTGGAATAGCCGAGACCAACCATACCGCTCGTTTTTTGCGTGATAAACTGATGTAAACCGACTTAAGGGTCAATGAAAACACCCCTTTTCTTTAAATTATTGCTTTTACTGGCTTTGGGTTTTCGACTGATCAAGGCCGCCAAAAAGTCCAAGACTCAAGTGCAGATACCTCTTGCCTTGGCAGATGGGCCTTTGACAGGATGGGGAGTGAATCCGCCCTCCTCTCTAACCGACTTGGAGAAAATCAAGTGGCTATATCGAAAACAGGTTCGGTCTCTACCTTGGGAACAGATGACCGCCGCCCAACAAGGTGTTTGGTTGCTTCACGCATGGCAAGCACAACGTGAATCTACCTTTCGATGGCTTTGGTATCGGCCCGAATGTGCGTTGGCTTGGGGTGGTTTGCTGGCACGCTTAGAATGGACGGAGGCAGCTCAAACTTGGATGACGCTTCTTCGAGAGGTTAGCGGGAAAGACGCACCTGAATTTCCAGAAGAATGGATTCCACAAGCCGATAAATCCTACCCAAGTTTAGAAACATTTCAGCAAATCATTAGTTCCGAATCTATATACTCGAAGTTACTTACTTATGTCATTCTTGATTGAACCATTCAAAAATCACCCTAAACCCTGGATCTACCTAGCCTCCTCGATGTATTTAGCCGGATTGATTGGTTTGAATATTCCTTCCGCACAAGAATTCTTTCAATTCTTGACTCCCTTCCATTTGTTATCCAGTTTATTGATGCTGGCCTATTGGCATTCAGAATGGTCTCGTCAATTTACAGCTACAGCTCTCCTGATTTTTTTACTTGGCTATGGAGTCGAGGTATTGGGTGTGCATACTGGACTCATTTTTGGTTCCTACCAATACGAAACCACCTTGGGGTGGAAGGTTTTTGACGTGCCACTCCTGATTGGGGTCAATTGGCTTATTTTAGTTTATTGTCAAGCCGATCTACTACGTCGATGGAATCTTTCATCGGTATCCACTTGGTTATCTTTTGGGATCAAATCTGTGGTTGGAGCCATTGGACTTACCTTGTTGGATTACATTGTCGAACCTGTCGCCATCAAGCAAGCCATGTGGAGCTGGACGGCGGGCGAACCCCCACTGCATAATTTTATCGGTTGGCTATGGGTTTCTTTTTTGATGATGGCCATTTTTCAAAGGGTACCTCTTAAAAAGATAAATCCGCTGGCACCTTGGATCTTGGGATTGCAATGGGCCTTTTTTGGTTTACAAGCGATTAATTAAAGGTAAGCCGCTGTTTTTCGTTGAAAATCATTGGAGAACGAGTAGATCAAACTAATATTCCAGATCCAATCTTCCACTTCAATCGTTGAAACCGTCCTTCGGCTGACGATCGAACCAAGGGAGATAGGGAAATTCTTATTGGCCACTAAAAAAGAAGAACTCAAGAAAAATCCTCTTCGGTCATTCATTTGCAAATAAAAAGCCATGGGTCGAGCTTGAACCGTCCATTCATGTGCGGGTTTAAATGCATTCAGTGTTGTATGAATGGCATAAAATTGGTTTATTTCTTTAGGAACCTTGCCAAGGCTTCGCCCCACCAAAAAAATACCCCCTACACGCATTTGGTCTGAAATACGGTACGACGGCCCAATTTCGCCAGCAAAAAATCGTCTACCTTCCATGCTTTCAACGGGAAGTCCCTTGGCCGACATCACGGTCGTATTTCGGAAAATAAAGGCCGGGTGAGCCCCTGCATGTAATCTAAATCTTGATTTGGGTAGGAATTGATACCGCCACCAAAAGATAAATGACCAGGGCTGGCCATTTAAATCAAACCGAATTTCAGGATCAAAGCTTAGCTTGTCTCCACCAATGGATAATTCAGCAATGGCGGCAGGTTTACCTAATGAAAATGCAGGGATGAGCGACATCCCGTTCTGGGTTACGCTGATATTTCCTCTGAAATGATAGGATTTTTGGGTGGTATCGGGTGATTGTCCTCGCAAGGAACCTATGAAAAAGAGCAAAACAAACCCAAGAGAATAGGTCAATTTCATTCAAGTATCGAGTAGTTTAGGTGGAATGTCGAAACAAAATTGCAAAAAAAATAGGTAACCAAGGCTACCTATTTTTTTAGAAAATCGAGAATACGCGGTGTCGGTCGGAAATTAATCGACAATAACGGCTTTTCCGCTTAAAACATCTTCTTCTACATTTTTGAACTTGACGTCCCGTTTGATTGTCCCGTCACTGTATTGTACATTCACCCGATCATTCCGATTGGCTACTTTTTGAGATTTAGCGGGGGTAAGCATCGCGGGCCCTTTCGATTCTTCCTCTTTGTTGGTCGAAAGTTTAGGTGTTTGAACCGGTGCTGGGGGAACCATCTGCTGGAACCGAAGTTCTGCGACCGTTGCTTTCATTAAAAACTCCACTGTTTGGGAATTGACCTTATTCAAGAAGTTTTGAAATAACTCTACGGCTTCGAACTTATAAATCAACAGAGGGTCTTTTTGCTCATACGATGCATTTTGAACAGATTGTTTCAGGTCATCCATGTCGCGAAGGTGCTCTTTCCATTCCTGATCAATGATGCTTAAGGAAATGGCTTTTTCCATTTCTTTGATCAAAAGGCGGCCCTGAGTTTCGAGTGTCTTCTTGATATCGGCAAAGACGGCCATATTTTGTTGTCCGTCTCCCACTATGGCCATGAAGGGCTCATCCACCAGTGCTTGTCGGTCGTTGGCGACTTGCTGCAAGATAGGTAAGATCCCCTGACCAACGGCTTGACTCTTTTCTTGGTAATGCTTTTCCGCTTGCTGATAGACTTGATCCACCAGATTTTTCGGTTTACGAGCATATTCCTCCCGGGTGATGGACGGTTGGAAGCCTAATTTTTGGAGGCAACGTACCTCAAATTCATCGTAATTCGTTCCCGCATTCTGCACAATAGCTGCACAGGTGTCGAATAAAATATTGGCGATATCCAAAGAGAGACGATCTCCAAAAAGGGCATTCTTTCGACGTTTATAAATGGTCTCCCGCTGGATATTCATCACGTCATCGTATTCAATCAAACGCTTCCGAATTCCAAAGTTGTTTTCCTCTACTTTGCGTTGAGCACGCTCGATCGAGCTGGTGATCATGGAGTGTTGGATCACCTCGCCTTCTTCCATTCCCATGCGGTCCATGACTTTGGCGATCCGGTCGGATCCGAAAAGTCGCATCAGGTTATCTTCTAACGATACAAAAAATTGGGAAGATCCTGGGTCTCCTTGACGGCCCGCACGCCCACGCAGCTGGCGATCGACTCGGCGTGATTCATGGCGCTCGGTACCGATGATGGCCAATCCTCCTGCGGCCTTACTTTCGGGCGTCAACTTGATGTCGGTTCCCCGACCTGCCATGTTGGTAGCAATTGTAACAGTTTTGGGTTTTCCTGCCTCGGCTACAATGTCGGCTTCCCGAGCATGCTGCTTGGCGTTCAGTACTTGGTGTGGGATTTTCCGCAAGGTCAACATCCGAGAAATGATCTCCGAATTTTCGACAGACGTTGTCCCTACAAGAACTGGCCGATTGTTTTGAACCATCTCCACAATCTCATCAGCCACCGCATTGTATTTCTCCCGTACAGTTTTATAGACTTTATCTTGGTGATCTTCCCGAACGATTTGCCGGTTCGTCGGAATGGATACTACATCAAGTTTGTATATTTTCCAGAATTCTGCGGCTTCGGTTTCGGCCGTTCCCGTCATACCCGCTAGCTTGTGGTACATCCGGAAGTAGTTCTGCAAAGTGATGGTGGCATACGTCTGTGTAGAATCCTCTACTTTTACGTTTTCTTTTGCCTCCACAGCTTGATGCAATCCGTCAGACCACCGACGACCCTCCATGATCCGGCCGGTTTGTTCATCGACGATTTTCACCTTGCCATCCATGATGACGTATTCCACATCTTTTTCAAAAACCGTGTAGGCTTTCAATAGCTGATTGACGGCATGAATGCGCTCGGCTTTGGTGGAATAATCCCGAATCAAGGCATCTTTCTGGATGATCCGATCCTGCTCCGAGATATCCATCTTATCAATGGCATTCATTTCAATGGAGAGGTCAGGCATAGTAAAGAAGTTCTTGTCTTCGTCGTGGGTAGTCAAGAAGTCGATCCCCTTATCCGTCAACTCAATGGAGTTGTTCTTTTCTTCGATCGTGAAATACAAAGGAGCATCGGCTTCCGGCATCAATTTTGAATTTTCTGCGATGTAAATGGCCTCTGTTTCCTGTAATATTTTCTTGATTCCTGCCTCGGAGAGGAATTTGATCAATGGTTTGCTTTTTGGAAGTCCTCGATGGGCACGGAAAAGAGCTAAACCACCGTCTTTTTTGTTACCAGCCGCTATAAGTTTTTTGGCTTCATTCAAATAACCATTCACCAGGGTCTTTTGCACTTCCACGATGGAGGCGATCCGAGGTTTGAGGGAGTTGTATAACTCTTCATCTCCTTTTTTCGCCATGGGGCCTGAAATAATCAACGGTGTTCGGGCATCGTCAATCAAGACGGAGTCCACCTCATCGATCATGGCATAGTGGTGTTCACGTTGCACTAGTTCAGATGGGTCATTGACCATGTTGTCCCGGAGGTAGTCAAACCCAAACTCATTATTGGTCCCGTACGTAATGTCGGCATTGTAAGCGGCCCGGCGTTGAGGTGAATTGGCGGGATATTTATCGATGCAATCGCAGGTGATTCCGTTGAATTCAAAGATGGGTCCCATCCACTCGGAGTCACGTCGAGCTAGATAATCGTTGACCGTAACAATGTGCACGCCACGTCCAGCGAGGGCGTTCAAAAAGGCAGGAAGTGTAGCAACCAAAGTTTTTCCCTCTCCAGTGGCCATCTCGGCGATTTTGCCGGTATGAAGCGCTGACCCACCGATGATTTGAACATCGTAGTGCATCATGTCCCACTTGATCAAGTTTCCAGCGGCTACCCATTCGTTTTTCCAAATGGCTTTTTCTCCGTCAATAGCGATGTGCGACTTACGCATGGCCAGTTGCCGGTCTAGGTGTGTAGCGGTAACCTCTAATTGCGCGTTTTCTTTAAATCGACGGGCGGTTTCCTTGACGATCGCAAAAGCCTCTGGAAGAATTTCGAGTAAAATCACTTCCAATTGAGCGTTACGCTTCAGCTTCAAATCGTCTACCTTTTTGAAGATGACTTCTTTCTCGTCAACGTTAATCGTTGGATTTTCTTCAATGGATTGTGTCAACTGAGAGATTTCGGTATCAATGCTGGCCAAACCCTCCTGTATTCTCTTTTTAAGCTGCTGGGTTCTTTCCCGCAACTGATCATGGCTCAAGTTGGTAAGTTGCGCAAATACCGCGTTGGTTGCTTGCACATATTGACTAAGTTCTTTGACATCTTTCTCAGACTTGGTGCCAAAGACTTTGGTGATACTTTTGGTAAGAAAATTAAGCATTATCGATCGATTATTAAACTACGCATTTCCTTCTTTTCGAGGAATACGCAACAAATTTACTCTTTTACAGTGGATTGTGTACAAGAATAATGCAGCAAATATCTTTCGGCTGACAAACGGCCAAAATGACAGGACTTACAGACGTTGATACGCATCCACCAGCCGCTCTATCAACATAGAACGCAATCGTTTGGCTAAAACTGCGCGCTGATTCCAATAGATTGTGAGTTCTTCTTCCGTCATTTGACCCAGAACGATGCCTGTCAGAGTAGCCGACAAAACCACATCTTTCTGTATTTTTTGCCGAAGCAATGCCGACCGATTGGCTACCGCTTGCTCCTCTAAAGATGGAAAACTATGACGAAATGTCGACACCAATAAAGCATGTTGTTGTTTTAAAATCGGGCGAAGAACCGTATTTTGAAAATGTTCTTCCGGGTGTTCTGTGGGTTCGGTGTGGATGATCGGACGCATATTTTTACGAAAAAAGGTTTGTGAGAACTCGATTTCTGTCTCACAAACCTTTATTGGATAATGAAAGGGATAAAATCAGTTCAACTTTTTCTTTAAATACGTGATGGCCATGTCATACGCCTCTTTGGCTGCGGCTTCATCGTATTTTGGATTCGACGGGTTAGCAAATGCATGATCCGCTTCAAAGATCTTATAGGTAAGCTTTTTGTTCGCAGCTTTCATGTTATTGGCAAATTCTTCAATAACTACTTTCGAAATCCACTGCTCGGTTGCAAATAAACCTAATACATCGGTATTTAATGTTTTCAATTTTTCGACATCCTTCACGGGCATACCATAGTACATCACCGATCCAACGGTTTGCTTTCCTCCTAAAATGGCCGATTTGAGCGACAAGCCACCACCAAAACACCAGCCCACACTCGCAAATTTGGCTTTCGGTCCTGCATAAGCCATTGCGCCTTTCATGATGGCTTCCAACCGCGACTCTTGGGCCGACTGCATGAGTTGTCCCGCCTCCGATGGGGTCGTGGTTACCTTCCCATCGTACATATCCAAGGCCAACACGTTGACATTTCCACCCAAATCTTGATAAAACACATCCGCTTGCTTTTTGATGTGGTCATTCAATCCCCACCACTCTTGGTACACAAACAACCATTTATCGGACTTCTGTTTGGCTGGCACAAAGTACCCAGATGCTTGTTTTTGATCCGGTGTGGCGAAGGAAATCATCTTTCCACCCACAGCACTCACATGGACATAGGCTACCGGTGCCGGGTGCATGGACGTAAAGTTTTCATCGTCTACAAAAACCGCCATGTTTCCGTCATTGGACGCAAAGACAGTTTGACAACAGGTTTGGGCTTGTGAGGTCAAGGCGCCCATCGACAAGGCAGCTGCGAAAAGTAATTTTTTCATTGGGAACGACATTAGTTTGTTTCATTACTTGGTATTCCAAGCATATTTATAAACGGACACAGGACGAGTAAGGTTTACTTGGAGGCCTCAAATCCTTATTTTAATCGATCAAGCGGTACGGTTTTAGGATAGGAGAAAAAAACCGTTTGTTGAGTGACTTGCTCTAAAAATGGTTTTAAAATTTGCTCTGCACTTTTCTTGGTGTCTTCCAAGATACCAGATGCCAAGGCTGACTCGTATATTTTCTGCTCCGCTCGCTTATAGGCACCATCGAAAAGTACTTTTTCATTTAGAAAAGCATATTCTGCTTGGTAAATCCTGGATTTTTGGTGGTCAATCTTATACAAACAAACGGTAGGTTCGGGCAATTGGATATACAAAGAATCTCCTTGGGATGTCAGGTCTTTGGCTGAAATTTTGGTCAGATCGATGCAACCAACGGCCTCTCCCTCCACAATGAGGAGCACCTTGGGGTCGGGTAAGTAATCTCGGACGACGGTGTGTTCGACAATGTCCTTGAATTGATATTTCACCAAGTTGAGCTGTCCCATCTGGACAATTTCCTGTAGGGCGACCTGGTGTGTGGTTTCGGTTTCGGGGGCTTTGGGGCCCAATATCCGATCTAAAACCTGCGGGACAATCCAATAGCCAGCGGCCAGTAAAGCGAGCATCAGTAGAATTTGAGAGAGAAGGCGGGGCATAGTCAAACTTTTTAATTCCGAATCCTGTTGAGGAATTCAGAGAGTGAACAACTTTCCTCCTAAAGATACAAATTCCTGACAATACCGACTATGTGGTTTCCAATTGAACAAATGCCGGGCACTTCCCGGGTGTGGATTTACGCTGTGGAGCGTCCGTTGACCTCGGAGGAGGTAGCCCAGGTGGACCAATATTTAACTTCCTCTATCCAAGACTGGAAGGCCCATGGTGTTCCGATGAAAGCCTCTCATGTCATTTTTGCACACCAATTGGTATTAATTGTAGCCGATGAAGCCGTAACGTCTGCTTCAGGGTGCTCCATTGATGCCTCGACGCGGTGGTTTAAATCCTTGGAAGAATCGACGGGATTGAACTGGTTTGATCGGTCCTTGTTTTATTTGAAAGGGGAATCCGAATTAGGTAAGATTTCGGCGTTTGGAATCAAAAAAGCGGTGCAGGATGGCATTTTGCGTCCGGAGACACCTGTATTCCCGGCTCAGGTAGGTTCTTGGGCGGAATGGCTGACGTGGCCTCGTCCGGCGGTGGAGTCCATGTTAAAGCGATATTTTGAGCCTGTTTCCTAAAGTTATGTAGGAAAAGAAGAAAAAAAGAGGGAGATTTGGTTATACCTAAATCTCTTTTTTTATGTCGTCTATTCGTCAAACTCAACTCATTTGGGTGGGTACCATTTTAGTGGTGGCCTTCAGTATGGTGTATGCCATTCTTCATCGCAATCAAGCGCAGCACAGTATTTCCGTAACAGGCCTTGGGGCTAAAGATTTTGAGTCGGATTTAATCGTTTGGTCAGGCACTTTTTCGCGCAAAAGCATGGATCTCAAACAGGCCTATGCTTTGTTGGACAAGGATCGAGCAGTGGTGAAGGAATATTTTGAGAAAAAAGGTGTTACAGGCAAGCAGGTTGTGTACAGTTCGGTGTCAATTATGAAGGATTTTGCCTCCAATTACAATCCATCCACGCAACAAACCGAAAGCTATTTTACAGGTTATTTATTGAGCCAGACGGTCACGGTGGAGTCGCGGGAGGTCGATAAAGTGGAGGAGTTGTCAAGACAAGTGAGCGAGATGATCAATTACGGGGTCGAATTTACTTCCAATCCTCCCGAATATTACTACACAAAACTAGCTGAATTGAAGGTCCAGATGGTTGCTGAGGCCACCAAAGATGCCAAGAAACGGGCGGAAACCATCGCGGAGGAGGCGGGTGCTAGGCTAGGGGACTTAAAAAAGGCGCAAATGGGGGTTTTCCAGATTGTCGCCCAAAATTCCTCAGAGGATTTCTCATGGGGCGGGGCCTTCAATACCTCGGCCAAACGCAAAACCGCCAACATCACCATGAAGGTGGATTATGGGGTGAAATAAATATATTGAATGGCACCGGTGGCTGAGGTTGGGTCATCACCTAAAAGGCCACTGGGTTACTTTTTACAAATGGAATGAGGCTAGATTCGCTCATTACTACTCACGACGAAAATAGGTCGTTTATACGGCATGAGGCTAGGAAGCGTCATGCCGTTTTTTTTGTCATAGAATCTAATTTTTTTTAGTACAAAAAATTAGATTCCATAAAATTAATTCAGGTGAATCAAATGCTTACGAACAATCATTTTGGCTATATGAAAATTCATTTTATTGATTCGAACAATTTATCTGTCGCCACAGTACATGTTATTACACTTAATTTTCAAAAAACTCATTTAGTATATTATTTACCCGTAAAAACACCCTTTTTTTACGGATATATTGTATATAAATGATTTGGTTATTAGGTTTGGGGGTGAAATGTTAAATATTGGATTCATCATTTAAGATGCATGTAGAGAAAAATTCTATCAAATTAGAAATAGGTATGAAGTTAAAATATTGGTATTGGGTACTATGTATTTTGAGTAACACCCTTTTCGCCCAAACCCTCAAAGGACGGGTGGTGGATGAATCGACGCAGCAGCCCATTGTCGGTGTTGGCGTGCAAGTCATGGGTAGTTCGCAAGGCACCATCACCAATACCGATGGGGAATTTGCATTGAACGTCACCCAATGGCCCGTGGAGGTGGTGTTCAGCCATGTCAGCTACCAAAAAATGAAGAAAACGATCTCGGAGAACGCTTTTCAGCGGATTTCGTTGCCAATAGCCGTGATTCAACTCGGCGAAGCGACGGCGGGAAATCCGGCTGTGGCCATTCTGAATGCGGTGGTACAAAAAGCCGTGCGGGATAGCAACGAGGTTTTTCATTACCAGACGTATTACCAAAAAGTCTCCCGTACTGGAACCAAGTTTACCCGGATTCACGAGGCATTTTTGAATATCGCTTGGAAAACCACTGGAGTTACCCAATGGCAACCTCTTCAAGCTCGGATGGCTGAACTGGAGGAATCAAGATACAGATATGGCAACTTTCTATTTAGCACTTTTCTTGAAACGGTTGTAATTCGTAAGTATGTACCTTTTCCTCTCAATATCATCGACATTACGAAAAATTACCACTTCAAATTAGAGGGGTATCTCCATGAAGGGACGGATGAAGAAGTCGCCGTTATTCTATGTACACCGAAGAAAGGTACCGAAAAGGTAACTCGTTTTGAAGGTAAAATCATGGTCCTAACTAAATGGGATGCGCTTCTTCAAGTGACAGGAATTTACGATTATCCAGGTAGTGGGAAATGGAAATCAGGCAAAGAAATAACCGTTTCGTATCGTTTCAATGAGCAAAGAAAAGCAGAAATTAACTACTTACATCAAATCAACACAACGAAAAATCGGGTTTCTCAACAAAAGCATACCGAAGAAGCTTGGCTTTATGTGACCAAATCACTCCCGGGTTTTGAAGCGGGTGACGTAATGAGGCCGTTTCAGACAGATGACCGAGAGGTATATAAAAAATTAACCTACGACCCTGCTTTTTGGCAAAAAAATGTCCCTATCCAGCATACCAAATTGCAGGCAGAGGTTATTCAAGCTATTGAAAAAAGAAAGGCATTTCGGTAGAGACATTGCCCCTGTGTAGACGTAGCATGGCTACGTCTACACAGGGGCAACGAAATCCTTAAAACGGCAAATCGTCCATCGGTTCAGAGCTGGGCATGGCGGGGGCCGACATCGGGGCACCGGGGCCTGCATTCATGCCACCACCTCCGGTACCACGCGCTCCAAGCATTTGCATGGAGGTTGCCCGAATCCGAACGCCGGTTTTCTCTTGTCCATTGGCATCGGTCCACTTTTCTGTCCGAATCCGACCCTCGATGTACACCGGATCGCCCTTCTTTAAATATTGTTCAGCAATACCCGCTAAGCCATCCCACAATTCGATCCGGTGCCATTCGGTAAGCGTTTGCTTTTGCCCTGCTTTGTCGGTGTACGATTCCGACGTTGCAATCGAAAAGTTAGCTACTTTGGCTCCTGTAGGGAGGGCTCGAATTTCAGGGTCAGAACCTAAATTTCCAATCAATAAAACTTTGTTTAAACTGGCCATAAATCAAAAAAGTTAAACGGTTAATAAACGGAAAAAATTGATAATCAGTTAATTAGCTTCAAACCTACATACTTTTTGTAAAGTTTCCAATCAAATGGATTTCTTTTTTCTGTCCCAAACTTGGGCTAGGGCAATGGGTTTGGGCAGGGCCTCAATTTCGGATGCAGTAAACCATTGAGCGTCAGGGGATGGACAATCGGTAGAACGTGCTTCCCAAAATTGCAGGTGTAGTTTTTGGTGGGATAATAGGTGTATTTGTTCATGAAGAAGTTGAACATGTTGTGGGGGAGTAAATCCACTGGGTAATTGGGGTTCTGTTCTGGTTTCAGTTTGCTCTTGGCATGGAAATTCCCACAATCCTTGCCAGATATCTTTTTGGGTACGCGGTTGCATGGCATATCGATCTTCCCATTCCCAAACCCAATATTGCAAATACCGATTTTTGACGGGTGATTTTTTCTTTTTGACAGGCAATACGCCTTGTGCCAGATGTTCATGGGCATAACAAATGTCCTTTGCCAGACAAGTTAGGCAGGCGGGAGTTTGTGGGGTGCAGTACAACGCGCCAAATTCCATAATGGCCTGATTGAATTCATCTGGACGGTCCAGCGGAATCACTTGTTGTGCCAGGTCGGTAAAGATAGTGCGCGCCTTGGAGGATTGAATGTCGGTGAATTCCCCAAAAATTCGGGCAAGCACTCGAAAGACATTCCCATCCACCACCGGGACGGCCTCTCGGAAGGCAAAAGAGGCAATGGCAGCGGCGGTGTAGGGGCCTATGCCGGGAAGCTGAATGAGTTCACGGTAGGTGGTAGGAAATTGGCCATGGTAGTCTTGGGCAATCGCCTGGGCTGTTTTATGGAGATTTCGGGCGCGGGAGTAATACCCTAATCCTTGCCAAAGGCGTAGTACCTCTTCTTGGCTGGCTTCGGCGAGGTCCTGGACGGTCGGAAAAGCCTCGAGGAAATTTTGATAATAGGGTAGGCCTTGTGCTACTCGGGTTTGTTGTAGAATCACCTCCGAAAGCCAAATAGCATAGGGATCTTTCGTTTTTCGCCAAGGGAGGTCTCGTTTTACCTGTTGGTACCAGGTAATCAGTTCATTAGCGAAAAAAAAGTGATGTAAATCCGATACAGTTATCATTTTTTTTGTATATTATTATATAACTATCTTATAATTAATTCGTTAGCAAAAAAAAATAAAGCGGGGGCTTGTAAGATAAGTCGGTTAGGTCGTATCTTTGCAGTCCCAAAAATAAAGCCCTTCGGTTGAGTTGCCCGAAAGTAAGCTGATTTCTTATCATTAAACACATAGAAGATCGTGACAAAGGCAGAGGCTATCGCCATTATTTCTGAAAAAACAGGTGTTGACAAAGCAAGTGTTTCCGCTACTCTTGAAACGTTTTTCTCAACGGTCAAAGAGACCTTGGCTTCGGGAGATGCCCTGTACGTAAGAGGATTTGGAAGTTTTGTAAACAAAAAACGAGCGGCCAAGAAAGCCCGTAATATTTCACAAAAAACGACGGTGACGGTTCCTGAGCATTATGTTCCGAGCTTTAAGCCGGCGAAGGAGTTTTCCGAACAAATCAAGAGCAATGTAAAGTAAAAAAGGAAAAAGGCTGTCAATTGACAGCCTTTTTTATTGGCACTTTTCCCTATCTTTCGGCGTTGTACTAGATATAGTAGATACTACATGAAAAAAGAAATTGTTATCGTTGCGGTGGTGAGTATTGCCTTACTGGGTTTTTTATATACACGTCCTAAGTTTGTAGTGAAGGATGAGGCTAAAAAAACAACGGAGGCGCCTGCTTCCACGGCACAAGTGGAGGAAGGTCCGGACGAATCCCACCAGGATGCGAAGCTAACCAAAGAACAGCGGGCCAAAGTGAGCGAATTGTTGGCAAAAGGAAAGCCATCTTTGGACGATTTACGAACGCTCGGGACTGTCTATCTACAAGCTATGGTGTTTGATAGTGCAGGTTACTACCTTGAACAAGTGGCCCAACAAACCCAATCGGTCAACGACTGGCATGCGGCGGGTGATGTTTATTTTCAAGGATTTAATCTGGCCTTGAAGCCAGCCTCGGTAGAGCGTTTGGCCAAAAAAACACAGGCTTGTTATGAAAAGGTCTTAGCCGACAAACCCACCGCTCTACAAGCTAAAACCAACTTAGCGATGACCTACGTAGCCTCGGCTTCTCCTATGCAAGCTATCCAAACCTTGCGCCAAGTTTTGGAGATTGAACCTAACTTTGAACCAGCGTTGATGAACCTCGGCGTATTGTCGATGCAGTCCAATCAATATGATAAAGCGGCTGATCGTTTTCGGGCGGTGTTACGGGTAAATCCCAATAATCACAATGCTACGGTAGGTTTGGCTTACAGTTTGGTGGAGTTGAATCAAAAACCACAAGCAAAAAAGCTGTTGGAGGACCTTTTAGCTCATAAAGACTTGGAAGCACCCCTCCGACAAGAGGTATCAAATACTTTGCAAAGTTTGAAGTAATTCCCTAACTTTGCGGTTCAGAAAAAATTCTCCCCGATCCCTAGAGGGGAGTTTGAATAAATTCATTGTTTCACCATAACGAAGTCCCCCTAGGGAGAGGGCTTTTCTTACAGCTATGCCTTGCGGAAAGAAAAGAAAAAGACATAAGATGTCGACACACAAGCGGAAAAAGCGCCTTAGAAAAAATCGTCACAAGAAGAAATAATCTCTAGGCGGGTTCTCCCCATGACATGAAATCAGTGAATTAGGTGTGCCTGCCAATTGGGCATGCCTAATTTTTGTTTCATCTTAACTAAATTTATTGTTCACCCTTTAATTCTAACTCACATTTGAGCAACGAATTATTTATCAGTACCACACAGAAAGGGGACCGGATCGCGCTGTTGTCAGACAAGCGCTTGATTGAGTACCATTTCGACGAAACTGAACATCAGTTTCAGGTGGGTGATATTTATCTCGGGACTGTCAAAAAAGTGGTGTCAGGATTAAATGCAGCCTTCATTGATATCGGGTATGAAAAAGATGCTTTCTTGCATTATCATGATTTAAGTCCCAATATCAATTCTCTCAATACGTTCACCCGGGATGTCATTGCCAAACGCCCGACCAACCTTCGCCTCAAAGGCTTTCCGATTCAGCCCCAAATTGATAAATTAGGGAAAATCACAGAAGTACTTTCCAAAAACCAGCCGATTCTGGTTCAGGTGGTAAAAGAGCCCATTTCATCCAAAGGTCCAAGGTTGTCATGTGACATCTCCATTGCCGGACGCTACGTAGTCCTGGTTCCTTTCTCCAACTCGGTGAATATCTCCAAGAAAATCACCAGCAAACAAGAACGCCAGCGTCTTCACAAGTTAATCTCCTCTGTCAAGCCCCAAAATTTTGGTGTGATCGTTCGGACAGTGGCTGAAAATCAGGAAGTTGATGACCTTCAGCGGGATCTTGAAAGTTGTGTGGAGAAATGGGAAACAGGCATGGAGCTCCTCAAAAAAGCCAAACCCCGTGATCGCATTGTGACAGAAATGGATCGAGCTGCATCCATCTTGCGCGACATGCTCAACGACGATTTTGATCAGATCGTAGTTGATGAAAAAGAGTCCTTTGATACCACCCGCGCGTTCTTGCAAAAGATCGCCCCCACCAAAGAGAAAATTCTCAAATTGCACAATGGCAAATCTAAGTTATTTGAGCATTACGGCATCGAGAAACAGATCAAATCCCTTTTCGGCCGTTCGGTGAGTTTGCCCGGTGGAGGCTACCTCATCATTGAACATACCGAGGCCCTGCACGTGATCGACGTCAACAGCGGAAATAAGTCAACCCAAGAGGATGACCAAGAAACCACTGCCTTGACCGTCAACCTCGAAGCAGCGAAAGAAATTGCCCGTCAACTCCGCCTCCGCGACATGGGGGGTATTGTCGTGATCGATTTTATCGACATGAAAAAACCGGAGAACAAACGGATCATCCATGATGCACTAAAAGAGGAAATGAAAGGAGATCGTTCCAAATATACGATTCTTCCTATCTCTAAATTTGGACTTTCCCAAATTACCAGACAGCGTGTCCGGCCTGAAACCAATATTTCCACGCGTGAAACCTGTCCGACCTGTGGAGGAACAGGTACCATTCAAGCTAGTATCGCCATTACAGATCAGATTGAGAATAACCTTGACTACATTTTGACCAAACAAAATGAAACCGGCGTCAGTATCATTCTTCATCCGTTTTTGTACGCCTACTACCGCGAAGGCTTCATTACCCGACAAATGCGTTGGTTCTTGCAATACAAAACATGGGTTAAGCTCATCAAGGATTCTTCCCTAGGGTTGACCGAGTTCCATTTCTTAAATCGTCAAGGTGACGAGATCGAATTGAATTAATTTCCTGGCGTTTTTAAAATTCGCCCCTTTTCAGGCCAAATTGTCAAATTATATTTGACAGTTTGGCCTGTTTTTTTATCGGGAATTGGAATTTTCATTCCGAAGGGGTATCCTATTTATAGAAAACCAAGTCAGAGCAAAGGGTATGCCCCCGATGGGTTCGTTGAACTTAAAACCCATCTTTCTTTTCTGCCACAGGTGCTTTTTTCTTCTGGGCAGGCTTTTTGCTCGCAGGTGTTTCTGGCTTGATCCCTAAATAGGTCTCCGTAAATTTCTTTCGGAATAACAAGGCTTCAGATCGATCCACGGGAATGACAGTTCCCTTCTTGACGCCCTTCTCCTTGGTTTTAAACAAGGCATTGAAACCATTATCAGAAGATACCATGCCAGGCTCTCCTTCTTTGTAGCCTAAATAATACCATCTGTCAGGGCCTAATTCAATGAATAAGTACAATTCATCCCCTACAACAGGATTCTTAACCACTTCAAAATATCCTGTCACTTGGGCATTGATATCGTTTTCACCAATATTGGATAATCCCAAACTCCCCGCATTGGCAAAAGTACTACGGGTTTGATTCCAGGTTAAATCCAAATCGGATAAGGTGATGGTCGAACCAAATTTAGGCGCATGTTTGAATAGGGGTATTGGTTGACGAAGCGATTTACCTACATATTCCGTTGTACTTTTTGCTCCAATCATAAAAGATAGTAGCGATTGGAACGTACTATCCGATGGTTGGATAGCACTCTCAGCACTGCCCCGCTCTAGATTATAGGTGATGATGTCCTTGGCCATGTAGTCGAGTGCAGGTGTTGGAATCGCAAACAATAAACTACTGAAAGTTTTCATGGAAATCTTCATCGAATCAAGATAAAGGATACCCTTGGCTGCACTGGCAGCATAAACTTGATCGGCACCCGACAAAAGATTGACCTTGTTTTCAAAATGAATTTCCCCTTGTTCTTCCTTTAATTGATACAACCTAGGGGCCAATACATCATTTTGTTGACTTACCAGATCATAGCTATTTTCCATCTCATTGTAACTCAGAATCCCTTTCGCCGTGAACAGGTCATGGTCCTCCTCTAGGTTTTTGGGTTGTAAAAAGGTAGGGTAGAGCAGTTTGGTACCCGAATTGGAGCGAAAATGTAAACCAGCCACCAAGGGAGATTCTGTGGTTCGTAAATTTTCGTCCACTTGAATGCGTACCGTTTCTGCCTTATCGCCGGCATACTTAATCCAATATTTTCCGAGGTTTGGATATCGCTTAATGACAGGAATGACAAACCCATCAAACGTAAGATTTTTGTACGCTGCCGTCATGATAATATCCCCACGATACAACATCTTAGGTGATAAATACAAACTATCTCGATCCCGTACATTGGCTCTTGCGGTCGTAGTTTCCATGAAATTCGTGGCAGTCTTCCGGCCAGGAAGCTGAATTTGAGCTAAGGAGAAATTACCCATTTTGACTTGGAATGTATCCAAATTGGCTGATACGAATCGATAGGAGGCATCCCCTGTAAACTTCGTTTTGGAAAATATATCGATCGATGCTTGGGTAAGCGTATGATATTGGTTGGTGGTGTCGGCTACAACAGTTGCGTTTTTCAGAGGGACCATATCCGCTTCTTTTTTCACGATAACCCTGTTTTGATCAGGTATAACCCGCACATCGGCTGTTGAAATATACGGAATTCCCTCAATTTGAAGTTCCAGTGCCTTAATATCATATTTGGCTCGATTCGCCGCAAAGGCCAGGCCTTCTTTACGGGGATTTGTCGCTTTAAAAATGGTTTCCTTGACATCCCCATTCAAGGCAATTGATTGTTGGTCAATCATCCAAAGGGCTTCCCGAATGTTGGTTTCGTAGGCAGAATAGGGGAATTCCATTTTCGAAGTTCGCATCGTTTGAAATCCTTCTTCCTTCGTCGCAATTTGGGCGCGTTGTTTTTGGATATCAAATTGAACCAAAACATATTGACCTGCAAAAACTGGTTTAGCATTTGATTCTTGGGCCAATACTCGGAAATCAGACTTGTCGGCGGTGAAACCTGTCTGATTGAATTGAATTTCTTGTGAGTCGGTTTGTGAATCTTTGCGGGTCAATCGACCTTGGCCGAACATTCCTGTTGATCGAATAACCAATCGTCCTTTTAGATTGGTACTATTCTGATAAAACGCTAGATCTGTTTTGGAGGCAATGATCAGGGAATCGACCTTGGGTTTCCAACTTAATTCATATTCTTGCAAGTTCACCTCCGGAAAGTACACGTTGGCATTCGGTACAGATTCCTTGATTTTTCCTTGCGCACCTGGTGCAGTAATTCCAGAAGGTGTAAATAATACATCCCGAACGGCATATTCACCTGTCAGGTGTCGAAATCTTCCTGACGCATTTAGTCCTCGTTTGTCCATCTCCAATGCAGTGGTGAATTCAAAGGTGCTGGGGAGATCATAAAGCTTTTTGGCATCGGATCCCGGAAAATGAACAAAGCCAATGGATGTATCGGGCATCACAATTAAATCTTCCTGAAAAGGTGGGAAAATTCCCCCTGAATGGAAGGTTCCTCGGACCAAAAAGTCTTTGGCATGGAGGCTATCCATATCGATGGAGGGGATGTCAAACCGAACAATTCGGTCATACCGTGCTTTCCTTGGCCGTCGCTCATCGAAATACACCCGGGTTTCGGTTGGAATGACCAGACGTGGAAACTCTGGAAGTTGTTTTTTCCCTGACTTATTTCCTGGATCATTCAAGTACAACATCCCACCTGATGGAAACCGAATGTTGCCACCAAGTGCCACTCGACTACCTCGACGATATAGTTCATTGGGGATGAATGTAATGGAATCCAATTGGTTAAGCTTGACAGTGAATTGATCATAATCAATCAGAAGATTTTTTCCATAAAAGGAATAGTTTTTGACCTTGATCAGCCCATCGAAAGTGTATGTGCCACTTCGCTTGACCTCCATCTTTTGATTGGCAGGATACAGGATAATACCAAGAGAGTCGCTCAGGCGAAATTCGCGGGTTCCGTTGATGGTCAGTCCAGCCTCTTTAAAATCAATGATTCCATGGCCTGTGGTGTCACTTCCATTATAAACCGATGGAATAATGAGATCGTCGTAATCTTTTCGACCTTGGTATGCCATTAAATAATGAAAACCTTTGGGGGTGAGTTTCAGGACGTTTTGTTCTTCATCCAGTTGAAAAAGTCCTTGGTGGGTAGCAAATCCTACGCCTCCAGCTACTTGCTCAGGTTTTTTCTGGGTGGCGCGCGCGATATCCTCGAGCGTGAAACTATTTTGTCGATTACGGTTGATCAGATTTCCCGCCACAATCAGTGGATTAAATCCCGCCAAGGTGCTCAGATCATAAATGCGTTGAGGTGTGTAAAAGTTGAAGGATTCGAAGACAATGGGTTTAATGTCTTTTCCAGAAATAATGTAGAAATGAAATTTATCCGATTTTAAATCCCACGATGCCGCATCGCAGGTAATGTACATCTGATGGAATGTATCTACAAAAGGGGCGATTTTATACCCCGAAGATTCGATTATATTGAGTTGAATCTTCGATTGGTCGATCGAATATCGAAACCGGATCGCTGGGTGATACACGGAATCTTTCTGCAAATAGGCTGTAAATTGAGCTTTAGGTGACGTAATGAGTGAGTCCGAGATATCAAAATACCTTGCTTTGGCTTGAAAAAGGCGCTGATTTTGTTTAGTAACTTGTATTTGGGTTAGGCCATCATACAGAGAGGCAGTTGTAATGCGTGGACCTAATAAAGCCAATCCGCCTTTCAATCGCAGCGAGGAGGGTAAGTTCACGACCTCTGCATCACCTGCATAGGATTTGAATCGTGGAAATGTGGGTAGGGAGTTGGGTGAACGTTGTACAATTCGGATTTCCGCTATCCCTTGAATGGGTTTTTTCAGAACATCGGAAAAAACAAGTTGGGCATCTTCTATCAACAAACCTGGCTGAAAAAGTTTAAACGAAAAGACGCTATTCCAGGTGGCTCTGGCATTGGGCAAACCCGCATTTTGCCATTGTAAAGCCCCTCCTTTACCCACTACTAAGCCTTGGGTGAGTCCAAGACGTAAGTCGGTGTCTGATAAAATCAAGGAGTCTGTTTTACTCGTTAGCGCAAGTTGAGTTTTGGGAAGTTGAAGGATCCATCCCTGCAAGGCGGGAATGGCTTGATTCACTTTTCGAAGATCCACAGGGGTTAACTTCTTGGACCAAGAGTCTTCCACCGCATCATCCCACCCATCAGATAATCCCAAATCATCCAGTGATTGGGTGGCTGTGGGGGTTTCTGAGGGAAAGACAATTGTCGGTTTTTTCTCAAAAACTAAATTCACTTGCTTGGCTATAGCATAGGTTTGGTGAAAGTTGGATGAATAAATTTGTCCTTTCTCCAAGAATAGTTTCAATGTTTCGCAGGCCTTCAATACGGATTTACTATCCAATGCGCCTGTCATCTCTTGCAAGCCCGAATAAAAAGCCTCATGGCTGGTTGTTGACCATTCGGTTTGCTGTGTGACGAGCAGCTGAAGCTCGAATAACGAAAGCAGGTGATTGAGTGTATAGCCTTTTACACCCATGGTGGTAGCCGCTCGAATGAATTGAGCTTGGTGACTTTCTGGGATGGTTTGGAAGGTACTATCAAACCGACTGAAAAAGGGAGATGGGGTTTGTTTGGGTGGGGTGGCCAATTGCCTTACTTCCTCAACAAAGGTTTCTTTTTTACCGGAAAGTCGAAAAGATTGGCTCCATCCGAGGTGCCAAATGCTTTGAAATAACAAAAAAAAGACACCAAAACGCACCATATAGATAAAAGTTAACCTCTTTGAAAAACGATCGCAGCCCAACCATTCTTACTTTTCTCCGCAATTTTTTTCAAACCGTTTTCTATTGCTACGGCTTCGATATCGGGGGCATCTTGAGTATAAAATCCACTCACAAATAAATGGCCTTCGGGGGCCATACAGCTTACATACTGCGGAATTTCGGCCAATAAAATGTTACGATTGATATTCGCTAGAACGATATCATATGGAAATACCTCTTGGTCGGCGATGGTGCCTTGACTCACCGAGATGAAAGGAGTTTGATTCAAATCGATGTTCTCCAATGTATTTTCCACGGACCATTCGTCAATATCAAATCCATGTATGCGAGTGGCACCTAGTTTCGCAGCTAAAATGGCCAAAATACCTGTGCCAGTCCCTACATCCAAAACGGATTTACCTTGGTGATCAATCCCCAGCTGCAGCGACATAACCTGGGAGGTGGTTTCATGATGCCCAGTTCCAAACGACATTTTGGGTGTGATGATGATTTCCAAGGGAAAAGACGGGTCTGGCTCATGAAAAGTTGCTCGGACGAGAATCGTATGATCTACTTGGATAGGTGAAAAACTTTTTTCCCATGCCTCATTCCAGTTTTGTTTCTCTATTTTTTCCCAAGAAGCTACCAATTGGGCTAGGGCTCGGTAGCGGTCAAGAAGCTCTTGGAGAGCGGATTCGTCCCAAAGTTCCTCTGTAATATAGGCTTGAATTCCCTCATCGGTATCGACAAATGAGTCAAATCCAATTTCGGCAAGTTCAGCTACTAGGATTTCAGCAAAATCAGGATGGAGAGAAAGGTTTAATTCAACGAAAGACGTCATAATAATAAGAGTTCTGGAATTTGAAGTAGAGAGGACACCCGACAGAACTGAGGCTCTTGGCAGGCGTTTTGGTTTGGGTCAAAATGAATAGCGGGCATACCCATTTGCATGGCACCCTCGATATCAGCCAGCCAGTTATCCCCTACCATTACCGCCTCATCGGGGGCACAATTAGCTGTGATGAACGCATAAGTGAACATCGCAGGACTCGGCTTATGGGCCTGCGCCATATCATTGGTGATGACATGCTCAAAGAAGTCCAAAATACCACCACTGGCTAATTTTTGGCGTTGAACTTGCTGGTATCCATTGGATAGAATGTGCAATTGAAAATGAGGACTCAGTGCTTCGAGCAATAATTTTGCATTCGGAATCAGCAAGGATTGAAAGGGGAGAAGTGAAAGAAATTGCTGGTTCATCGCTTCGCTGGTCTCGGTGGAAATCGAAACCCCCAGATCGGAAAAGGTAGATCGAAATCTTTCTTTTCGGAGTTCTTCGTGGGTAATTTTTTTAGTATCTAGTAAATACCAAAATGCCTTATTGACTTCGGAAAATGTAGAAAAGAAACGATGAAAATCTACCACACCCATTTGTTCAACCTGATGGGTGCGGTAAATTTGTGCTAAACAGATTTTGGCATTTTCTTCGAAATCCCACAGGGTATGGTCTAAGTCAAAGAATATATGCCGAATCTTAGACGGATTGGGTATCATTTGGGTTCAAACGACAAACGAAGGCGTTCAACAGGAACGTCGTTCACAAGATGGCTTTCAACAATTTCAGAGACATCGTCTAAGGTAACACGACCATAGTACACGCCCTCAGGATAGACCACCAAGGCAGGTCCAAAAGCACAGGCGTCTAAGCAGCCAGCTTTTTGAGCCCGTATGTCCATTTGAAGCCCACGCTCGGTTAATTGACGTTTAAATTCTTCGACCAAGGCCATGCCATGTTCGCTACCACAAGACTTTTTGGGTGCGGGTTTGTCGTTGGTGCAAATAAAAATGTGTTTTTTGAATTTCATATTAGTACGTTGATTTATAGGGATTTTGCCAAATGTCCCAAGAACGCTCGGCTTGATAGACGAGCATATCATACCCATTTTGAATGGTGGCTCCTTGAGCTTTACCTCGTTTTAAAAATTCGGTCTCTTCCGGATTATACACTAAATCAAAGAGTAGATGCTGGGAATTCAGTTTTGAATAGTCAATAGGTGGATAGGTTGTTACATTTGGGTAGGTTCCCAAAGGAGTACAATTGACGATTAATTGTATTTCGGGTAGAAGGACATTGGCTTGATCGTACGAGATTCGATCGGCCCCATCCTGTCTAGAGACACGATAAACGTGTATACCTTCATCTTCCAATGCCACCTCAATTGCTTTTGCTGCACCTCCATAGCCAAGGATAAGTGCTTTGGAGAGCGCCTTTCCCTTGCTGGCTTGGCGAAGGGAGGTTTGAAAGCCGTACCAATCGGAATTAAATCCAATCAGTTGATCTTGATCTGTACGTTTGATGACGTTTACTGCTCCCACACGCTTGGCAGATTCATCCAGGTCATCCAAAAGCGGCATCACTCCCAGCTTATGTGGAATGGTTACGTTGAGACCTCGCAGATCAGGATCCTGTTGAAATAAAGTCCGCATTTGATCCGGCGATTCGATTTCATAGATTTCGTATTGAAATTGGTCTGACATGCCCAACTCCTCAAAACGTGTCGTGAAATACCGTTTGGAGAAAGAGTGCGTTAAGGGGTATCCAATTAGTCCGTACCGAATCATGCGCTCTTTTTACCAAATTTTGCTTGTAGAATTCCCCAAATCATAGGGGCAACTGAAACGAATACGATGGTAAGAACCACTTTTTCAAAGTTCTCCTTGACCCAAGCATTATTTCCTAAGAAATACCCGAGCAACGAAATGCTGGTCACCCATAAAATGGCACCTAACACACAGTTGAGAATATACCTCGGATACGCCATACTTCCGGCACCTGCTACAAAAGGAGCGATTGTCCGGACGATGGGCATAAATCGAGCCAAAATGACCGCTTTTCCACCATGTTTTTCATAGAATTCTTCGGTGGTGGTGATGTATTCACGTTTCAAGAAAAGAATTTTTTCTCTCGACTTAATCAACTCACTAAACTTTTTGCCAACAAAATAATTCACGTTATCACCCAAAAGAGCAGCCACAATAAGAAGTGGGATGATGAGGGTAATGTCGAGTTTTCCGGTGGTGGCGGCTAAAAGGCCTACCGCAAATAAAAGGGAGTCGCCGGGAAGTAAAGGCATGATGATGAAGCCGGTCTCAACAAAAATAATGAGGAATAATATGGCATACGTGAGGGTATCGTATTCCGCCAAAAACTGCTGAAGAACGGAAAGAGGATCCTTTAAAAAATCCAATAAAAAGTGAATGATTTCCATGGTAAGGGGGTATTGAAATGGGAAATGCCTACCTCTTGTGGGAGGTAGGCAATGGGATTTAGTCTTGACGAATCCGGTCGTCTTGATAGTATTTTCCTAATTTGTATTTCTGCTTGATTTCATCAGGAAGGAAAGTAGCGAAGGTATCACCACGTAATCCTAGTCGAATGGTTTCGAGCGGAATAATTTCGTTGACGGCGATATTACCGAGGTTTACATTAGGACCAACCAATTTCACAAAGTAAACTTGTTGTGATTTTTGGGGAGCTTCCCAAATAATTTTTTCAGCTGGAATGGCATTGATGATTTCATCCACTAACCCTTGGCGAACCTCCCCAGATGAACGGTATAAGCCGATATTTCCACCTTCGCGAGCCTCTCCAATGACTTTCCAAGCACCTGCGTCCAGCTCGGCTTGCATCATCTGAATCCATTTGTATGGGGCGAAGATCTTTTCAGCATCTTTAGAACCAACTTCCGACAATACTTTTCCGCGTTGAGCAAGCCGGGTAATATACTGGCATTTTTCTTCATGTGGCAACGTAATTGAGCCGTCAGACACTTCCGCATATTCAAGATTAAATCGATCCAAAATACGTAAATAGTCTTCAAACTGATTTCGCACGACAAAAGCCTCAAATAAGGTTCCGCCAAAATAGACCGGGATTTGAGCGTCTCGATAGACTTGTAACTTTGCCTCCAAAACTGGAGTTACAAACGAAGTGGCCCATCCAAGTTTCACAATATCAATATAATCGGCTCCGACCGAGAGCATATCTTCTATTTCGCGAACACTGGAACCCTTATCCATGACCATTGTCACGCCGGCTTGCCGGGGTTTGGCTTCCCGATGGGGTACCAAGGATAATTCGTAATTCATTGAGTGCAGTTTATTTTAAACCTTAGACATGATAAAAGGCAAAAATACTAAAATAAAACTACTAATAATCACGACAAGGAGAAGGAATTGTTAGTGTCCTCCTCCTCTAGGGATGGTGGTTGAGCCATTCGACTGTTTTACAGGAATCCAAAATACCGATAAGGCCGCTAAACAAAGCAAAATTCCAGCTAACCGAATGGCATTTTGTGGATTTCCTCCCAGTATAGGTTCATAGTAAAATGAAATGGTGAAGGTCTCGAGCAACATAGGGAGTACTATAAATAAATTAAAAATCCCCATGTAAACCCCAGTTCGTTGCGGGGGAATGCTACCGGCCAACATAATATAGGGATTTCCCATCATGCTTGCCCAGGAAAGTCCCATTCCAACCATTGGTACAAACATGGCTGCCTCAGAGGGTAAGATTGGGATGATCAACAAGCCTATACCTGCTAAGGCTAGGCAGATTTGATGGACATATTTAGGGCCATACTGGTTCGCAAGTTTGGCCAAACCAAACGCTGATACGAACGCAATAAAGTTATAAAAGGCACCAATTTGACCCGTCAGTAATTCGGCGGATCGAAAGCCGATACTTTCAGGATCGACCGTTTGATGCAAGGTTTTTGCCAAACATAAAGTAATATACTGCCAGTAAATAAACATGGCGTACCAACTAAATAGCATCATGGGCATCATCCGGCGCATCGTCAGAGGCATATCCCGCAGTGCGTCACCAATTTCTTTGAACGTGGATGCCACCCCCGCAGGATTGGCTTTAATTTCCTCGATCTGTTCCTCCGTCAGTGGAATTTCTTTGGTGGTTCGCAGGGTCCACAAAATAGAACCAATTGATACCACGGAACCGATAATAAAGGCCATTAAGGTGGTAATGGGGATACCAGATTCATTTTTTGCTACCTGACTTACCCCAAAGAAAATCAATAAAGTTGGCGTTAGGTAGGACAAGGTTTGCCCCAAACCCGTGAAGGCACTTTGTGTTAAGAAACCGATGGAATGTTGGGATGGATCCAGCTTGTCGCTCACAAAGGCACGATAAGGTTCTTGGGTTATATTATTCGCTGCATCTAAAATCCATAAAATACTGGCAGCCATCCAAACAGTACTCGAATAGGGCATCCAAAATAGGCATAAGCTACATAAAATGGCACCGATTAAAAAATAGGGTGTCCGACGCCCCCAGCGCGTGATGGTTTTATCCGAAACCGCACCAATAATGGGCTGCACGATCAGCCCTGTCATTGGGCCTGCCATCCAAAGTAAGGGTAGACTGCTTTCCTCGGCACCAAGGTAAGAATAGATCGGGCTCATATTGGCTTGCTGCAATCCAAAACTGTATTGCAATCCAAAAAAGCCAAAGTTCATGTTAACGATTTGGGGTAGGGTAAGTATGGGTTTTTTCATTCATAGGTTTTATTTCAAACAAAAAAAGTAAATAATGGTAGAATATGAATAAGAAATGTGATTTTTCTTTACTTCTTGCATAAAACCTTCGTTTTTCTTTTTTTTACCCTGGATAACAAAACCCTATGACGCGAAGGTGGTGGTGGCTGTGGATACTTATTGGATCTCCTGGAATTTTATTCTCCCAGGGGATAGGCGATTCCATTATCGTGGAACCCGTGGAGTTTATTGGGAATCATAAAACCCAAACACGGATATTAGCCAGAGAAATGACCTTTCGAGCTGGAGACACCCTGTCGCTCGATCAATTCAATCAGGAACTCGAGCGTAGTCGGCAGAATATTTTCAATCTTAATCTTTTTTTAACGGTTTCCTCTTGTGTGGAAATGACGGTGGACGGACGTATCACTCCCGTCATTGAGGTGAAAGAGCGTTTGTATCTTCTAATCCTCCCCATCTTTTTCTTAGCCGATCGAAATTTTTCAGAATGGTGGTACGACCGGGGTCGTGATTTACGAAGAACCACCTATGGGGTCAATGCGCATCATGACAACCTAACCGGAAACAATGATCAACTCCAACTCAGAGCCTACGGTGGATTTGTCCCCTATTTGGAGTTATCCTATGGACGACCCTACATTGATCGTAGACAACGAATGGGGATTTCGGGTGGTATTTTTATGGCCACACAACGAACCATGGCTTTTCGTACCTGGAATGATAAGCTCGATTTTTTCCCCACCGAGGAACGCATGCGCGAGCGATCTGGCGCGTTTGTCCGGTATAATCTTCGCAATGGACTGTATCATTTTCATACACTCCAGGCCAATTTTGCCCAAACCAAAATAGCGGATACCATTGCCCGTTTAAATCCTCATTATTTTTTGGACGGTAAGACAGAACAAAAAATAATTTCATTGACTTACGACTACCGAAAGGATACCCGAGACAATAAACAATATGCACTGACAGGGGATGTATTTTTCGCCCAATCAACCTTTCAACATGTCATCCATGCGCCAATTCGATCGCTCTTTTCAATCCAGTCAGGGTATGTGAAGTATGGTGCGTTATCCAGTCGATGGTTTTGGGATGCCTCGATTCGAATGCGCTGGTCTACACCCGTTTTGCAGCCCTATGCTCAGATTGTGGGACTGGGATTTGGCAATAATTTGGTTCGTGGGTACGAATTAAATGTCCTTGATGGGCAGGGTTTTGCTTTATTCAAGACCAACCTGAAATATAAGCTCATCAACCAAGTTTTTGATTTGAGTCGATGGATCAAGTTCCGACAATTCAATACTTTTCCTTTGGCAGGCTATGCCACCGTGTATGCAGATGCCGGCCGTGTGTGGAATCCGTACCCTGAAAAAAGCAATACCCAACTTGGCAATACCTGGTTGGTTGGTGGTGGCGCCGGGTTAGATATTATTTCTTTTTACAATACGATCGGACGAATCAATTATTCCATGAATCGCCAAGGGGAAGGACGTGTGTATTTTACGATTGCGCGCGGATTTTAACCTTCTTTAGCGGCCTCCAATGCTTTGTTCTTCTCCACACGTTGGGCGACCAGAATACTGAGCTCAAATAAAAAGTATAAGGGGATCGCAACTAATACCTGCGAAATCATGTCGGGGGAAGGAGTGATGATCGCAGCTACAATCAATATGACTACTACTGCATGCCGGCGGTAGGTTCGAAGAAACAAGGCGGTTACCACCCCAATTTTTGATAAAACAAAGATGGCTATGGGCAACTGAAAGGCGATCCCACACGCGAGTGTAAGCGTAGCTAGAACGGAAATGTAGGATTGGATGTCAAACTGATTTTCAATGCTGGGATCAATTTGAAAATTGACCAAGAAATTTATGGCAAAGGGAGCCACTATAAAATACCCAAAGGAAACGCCAACGAAAAACAAGGAGGTTACATAAAACACAGCTCCGCGCGCAGCTTTTTTTTCTGTGATGTGCAGACCAGGCTTAATAAAACGCCATATTTCCCAAAAAACATAGGGAAAAGCGAATAACAATCCAATAATAGCTGAATAGGTTAACGCCATCATGAATTGTCCAGAAACCTCACGGCTCATCAAGGCAAAGTTCAGCTTATCCACGCAAAGGGAGCTTATTCCGGACAAGTCCCCTAATTTACAAAGCATACGGTAGGTCCAAAAGTCAGGTCGGGCGGGGGCTAGAATGATCTTATTGAATACATACCCTTTGAAAATCCAAGCGACAATCATAAATACCAAAATGGCACCCACTGAACGGATCAAGTGCCATCTCAATTCCTCGAGGTGTTCAATGAAGGTCATTTCCTTCTCGCCGCTGGGCTCGTCGTCGTAGTCTATGTAGGGAGTCTGATCTAATGCCATGGGTTTTCGTGGGATTGTAAATACGTCACTGCAAATTTAGGAAAAGACAAGCGATATTGGTACCGAAACTTTCCAAAGGATTCTGATGTAGGCGATTTGAGAATTCGGTGGGGAGTGCTTAACTTGTCTTTTATTCAACCGCCTACCAAGAAAAATATGAAAGAAGAGACTGTATACGATGTTATTGTCGTGGGTTCGGGCATCAGTGGTGGCTGGGCCGCCAAAGAATTGACCGAGGCCGGGCTGTCGGTCTTGTTATTGGATCGGGGCCGAGACCTACCCCATGTTTCCGGGTATACCACCGCCAATGCCAATCCTTGGGATTTACCCCACCGGGGCCGAATGACACGAGATTTAAAAGCCAAGTTTCCAATTCAAAGCATAGAGGGCAATTACCCAATCCACGAGGCCAATGCCGATTTTTGGCTACCCGAAGCCGAACAGCCGTATGTCCAAGAAGAACCGTTTGATTGGTTTCGTGCCTCGGTTGTAGGAGGGAAGTCGCTGCTCTGGGGGCGGCAAGTCTACCGCTGGAGTGATCTTGATTTTGAAGCCAATCTCAAAGAAAATATAGCCATCGACTGGCCGATCCGGTACCGTGACCTCGAGCCCTGGTATACTTACGTGGAAAAGTTTGCTGGTGTAAGTGGGCAGTCACTGGGATTGCCTCATCTTCCAGATAGTGTCTTTCAACCTCCCATGCCTCTTAATTGTGTAGAACAGATGGTGCAAGCTAAGTTGAAAGAGGTTTATGGGAATTCCCGTGTATTAACCATCGGACGGGTGGCTCATATTACGGAAGCTACCGAGGAACAAAAGAAATTGGGTAGATCTAGCTGCCAATATCGGAATGCGTGCAGTCAAGGTTGTCCTTATGGGGCCTATTTCAGTACCCAATCGGCCACCTTACCCGCGGCACAACGAACGGGTAAACTGACGGTTCGCCCACATTCCTTGGTCACTCAGCTACTCTTTGATCAAGCCAAAGGGAAAGCTTCGGGAGTTGAAGTACTGGATACACAAACTAAAGCCTTGCATCGATTTTCATCACGCCTGATTTTCTTGAATGCTTCCACTGTGGGTACTACACAGATTTTGTTGCAATCTACGTCTAGTCGGTTCCCTAATGGATTCGGGAACGATTCGGGTATGCTCGGTCGAAATGTGATGGACCACCACTCTCGGGTGAATATTTCAGGTAAAATACCCGGTTGGGAACAATACATTACCTTTGGCCGGCGTGCCAATGGGATCTTCATACCCAGGTATCGAAACATCGGTTCGGATCAACGGAATTACCTTCGAGGCTTCGATTTTCAAGGCGGTGGGGGGCGTGGTCGTGGTGCTCAAGCTACAGCCGACTTCGGGGCCAGCTTGAAAGCCGCCCAGTCCTCTTGGGGCGAGTGGTACTTTGGTCTCAGTGGTTGGGGTGAAATGCTACCCTACGAAGACAATACAATCTCTCTTCATCCTACACTTAAAGACTTGTATGGACTTCCTCAACTGGTCATGAAAGCCTCCATCAAAGAAAATGAACAATTGATGCGCGATGAAATGGCCCAAGATGCAATGGAAATGATGGAACTTATCGGTGCTCACGATATCAAACTAACCAAATTGGATCAACCTCCTGTAGGTCGTTCGAAACACGAAATGGGGACTGCTCGGATGGGCCGAGACCCCAAAACGTCTGTCTTGAATGCATTCAATCAAATCTGGGGAAGTCCCAATGTTTTCATCACCGATGGTTCTGCCATGACGTCCTCGAGTTGTGTGAATCCCTCCCTGACCTACATGGCTCTGACAGCCCGCGCTTGTGCATATGCCATCGATCAGTTAAAGAAACAAAACCTATGATATCAGAGAAAGGAAAAGATTTTTTATTTCTACATGCCATTGTCGTGATTTTAGGTTTTACAGCCATCTTAGGAAAATTAATTGAGCTCCCTGCAACCGGTGTTGTTTTTTTTCGGACTGCCATCGCGGGTGGACTCTTAGGATTAAGCCTCCTCTTCAATGCCGATACCCAAGCGTATGCCCGAAGAGGAATAATCAAGTTGTTGGGGGCGGGATTCGTCTTAGGCATTCATTGGATCTGTTTCTTTGGTTCAGCCAAATGGGCCACCGTTGCAGTTAGTCTGGTAACATTCTCTACCACTTCTTTTTTCACAACCCTCTTGTCCCCTTTTTTTACTAAAAAACCAATCAATCGAATCGAACTCCTCTTGGGTCTCGGAGTAGTCTTGGGTGTTTACTTGGTCTTTCGATTTGAGGGTGACTATGTGGCCGGAATATTGATCGGTCTAGTGGGTGCTTTGCTAGCCGCTCTTTTTTCACATATCAATGCACACCTTACCCAGGAATTTCCACTCCGTACACTCACATTCTTTCAATTGGCAGGCGCTTGTATTCCTGCCGGGGTAAGTTGGGCCTTAGATCCAACCGGGGTTTGGCCAAATTCCTCTGATTGGGGGTGGTTGATTTTATTGGGCGCTGGTTGTACTATTGGCCCTTATTTGGGAATGGCTTATTTACTTCGTCGAATTTCGCCATTTACCCTCAATTTGAGTATCAATATGGAACCCCTGTATGGAATCGGACTTGCCTACCTTATCTTTGGCGATACCGAAAAAATGAATTTAGGATTCTATCTGGGCGGAATTTGTATTTTAATCACCGTTTTTGGCTATCCTCTCTGGATGGCCTGGCAGGAAAGAAAAAAAGCTACCACCCAAAGGTGATAGCTTTTTTTCTTGAAAGACGGTTAGAATTATTTCACACCGTAACGCTTTCTAAACTTGTCTACACGTCCAGCAGTATCTACCAAGATAGACTTACCGGTGTAAAACGGATGTGACTCCGAGCTCACTTCAAGTTTGTAAACAGGGTACTCTTTTCCATCTTCCCATACCAAAGTTTCACCTTTTGTATCGACGCATGAACGAGTTTTGAATTTGAAATCAGAGGTCAAGTCCCAGAAAATGATCTCTCTGTAATTTGGATGAATGTCCTTTTTCATTGGTATCTCTATCTTATATTCCGTACATTGTATTCCAACCGGGCTGCAAAGTTAACGAGATATTTCTTTTAATCAAATCGTTACCTACAATTTTATGTGTTGTTAGGGTTCAAGCTCTTTTAAAGCGTCTACCAAAGTTTCCATTTCGTAAAAGGAAGTAGCCGGAAAATTAGCGATTCGGATTTGACTTTCTTTCTTGGCACCATAGCCGGGTCCGATGATTAAATTTTTTTGTCGCATTCGGTCCACGACGAGAGCTGAATCTATTTTACAATCTGCCACTGCCACGGTGGCGGATCGATGTTGATTTTCCTTAACGGCAGGTTGAAATAAAGCGCTGTACTCCATGTAGTCATACAGCATTTTGGCTTTTTGTTTGGTTTCTTCTTGGATGGTGGATCGACCTTTTCGATTTAAATCTTCGGCGATCTTTCCCAAAAGATAAATCAATAGCACATTGGGTGTAGCGGGAGTTTGGTAGATTTTACTCTGTTCCCAAAGGCTGGGTAAGTCGTGATGCGCCCCTAGAGACAATCCTTTTTGGTCTCGGAGTGCGAACGCTTTTTCTAAACAGGCCTCATTGGCGATCCAGACGCCGAGCCCTGCTGGAAGTCCAAACGCTTTTTGAACCGAAAAAAAGGCAGTGTCAACTAAATTGAAATCCAGTGCGGGAATTGGGGCAGACGAAACCATATCGACGGCGACCAATTTCTGACTATTGGATCGTTTCACTTTGTGAATGTCAACCTCCCTCATTTGTACACCCGTTGAGGTTTCATTTTGAGTAAGGCAAATCACCTCGGCATAGGCTGGAATGTCTAAATCTTGTGCAAAAAAGCCTTCTCCTGCTGGTTTAACCACTTGAAGAGCATTTTTTTGAAGTGCCTCTGCATATTGGAAGAACTTTTTTGAAAAGGACCCATTCACAGCATGGAAACTTTCAAACTCAACTAAATTAAGAAGAATTCGTTCCCAGATCTCAGAGGCCGATCCCGTAAACATAATCGCAGAGGAGGCCGGAATATCCATTAAAATACGGAGTTGCTCGTCTGTATGTTGGTGGATCTTCTTGTAGGCCGCGCTCCGATGGGAAATGGAACCAATTTGATTCTCCATGGCCTCCGCAAGGTGCTTGCTAACCGTTGGGTATAGAGCCGCAGGGCCCGCTGTAAAATAGGTTTTGTAGGTCGCCATTTTCAGTTCTCCAATTTTGCCTTTAAAGCTACATAAATTCACCTTGTACCCAGAAATGAATCCCTGAATTGTTAAAAAATTACTAAGATTAATTCTATATTAAGGTCAATTCAAAAAAAAATAAGTAAAACCCGAATCCAATTCATTTCAATTGAAGTTATTTAGCGGATTGGAATACTGACAAAACTACTTATCCCACGATGAAAAAGTCAACTATAACTAAACTGCCCGCTTTCTTCGACCGATACATTCATTTGGTGGAGGACATGGATATCATTGAAGCCTTACAAACGTACCGTCCCACAGCTGTTTTGTCAGATTTGGAGTCTTTGCTCGCCTTGGAGGATCGAGTCTATTTGCCCGGAAAATGGACGGTAAAATCCATCCTTCAACACATGATCGATACGGAGCGAATTATGACGTACCGGGCTCTGCGCTTTGCACGTAAGGATACCACCATTCTCCCCGGTTTTGACGAGGAGTGGTATGGAAAACATGCAGAGGCCGATTTTCGGACGGTAGAGGATTTAATTGCCGAATTTGCCTTTGTACGGGAATCCACAATTGCTCTGTTTCAAAGTTTTAACGAAGATATGTTGAAACAAAAAGGCGAAACGTTTGTGGGAACCATAACAGTCTTGTCACTCGGGTTTGTCATTGTTGGGCATCTCCTCCACCATCGCCGTGTTTTGGATGAGCGCTACCTCCCTTTGTTGGACTCAACTCTTTGATTGAGCCAATTCGTCAAGGATTTTTTGGGCCACCAAACGCCCGCTTTTCATCGCCGCATTCAAGGAAGGGTAGAGTAGGTAATCACCACATTTAAATAGGCCTGGACGAACTTCCGAATTTTCTGCTGAACTGCCTGGACCCATAAATGACAAGGCTTGAGGAATGTGATACGAACGAAGGAAAGTCCATTGATCGACTTCATCGCCTACCAGTCCCCTCATTTCATCACGGATTTGTTCTGGCTCAGCGGGCAACGAGGTGATGGAAATGAGGTGTTGACCCGCCGGAGCATACGACGGTTGTACCAATGAAGGTACCGTCCAGTGCCGGATCAACCCGTCGGGTTCGGCCACCAACCTTAAAATCGGATCATGTGTGCCTGGTATGCTGGACGCTGCAAAATAGGTGCAGGTAGTTCCAAGATACGATCTTTTTGAATTTTCCTGAAGCCATGTATCGGCTTGCCTTGCATCGGTGGCTAAAACCAGCCAAGTTGCTTCAATTTGTTCACCGGTTTCTAAAGTAATCACATGATTGTCGATCGAACGAACACGGGTATTGAGCCGAATGGAATCGGATGGCAGTTGTTCGGCAATTCCGGTGGGGATGCCCATGATACCGTCTTTAGGTAGGACGGCTTGGCCGCTAAAAAACTTTTGGAAAACAAATTGAAAAAAACGGCTCGAGGTTTGCAGGTCAAACTCTAAAAAAACACCCCCAAAGAAAGGCTTAAAGAAATTTTGAACAATTTTGGAGGAGAAGCCTCGCTTTTCAAGGAATTCTAGAGTAGAAATTCCGGGTTGAGTTAAAAGATCTTCCTCTCGAAACGTACTTGTTTTTCGGATCAATTGGTATAACCTAATTTTATCTAAAAAACTACCGATTGGGGAGAATAACATCGAGAAAATCCGAGTCGGGTGCTGAAAGGGATTATCTAGGCGGAGGATACTTTTTTCGGTTTGTATTTCCGCGCCTGAACGAAATGCCCGCAAACCCAGGGATTTCTTGGAAAAAAGAGGTTTAATTTCAGGATACTCAGAGAGTAGAACTTGAAATCCTCGATCCAATAAGAAGCCATCGACATGATCTGTTTGCACACGGCCACCAACACGATCGTCTGCTTCATACAAAGTAAAAGGCACGCCTGCTTGGTGAAGGTACCAAGCACAAGTTAAACCAGACACGCCACCACCAATAATATGAACCATTTTTTGTTTAGACATAGTGGAATATTTACCTTTTGGTTAACACATTTCAGTCCATAAAGTTACGGGGCTTATGGATAAATGTTTTGAATTTTCAATAATTAACCTGTATTTTGCCCAAAAGAACACGTTAACAAATTGATATAACCACAAGATTTTCAAGCAACGAGAATCTGTTATCAGGAGGAAGTAATTATGACATATCAGGTCCGAGAAGAAGGGGAATTTCGCTACATCGATGAGGGAAAGGGACAAATTATTTTGGTCTTGCACGGCTTATTCGGAGCTCTCAGTAATTTTGATGGAGTCATTGAAGGATTTCGTCATCGATGCCGAATCGTTATTCCGGTAATGCCCATATACGATATGCCCATGCGGCAAGCAAGTTTGGAGGGTCTTCAAGCCTTTATCGAACGCTTTGTTGCATTGAAGCAACTGTCTGATCTCATTGTTTTAGGGAATTCTCTGGGTGGTCATGTCGGTTTGTTGTATACATTAGCCCATCCCGATAACGTGCAAGCGTTGGTGTTAACGGGTTCTTCCGGATTGTTTGAAAATACCATGGGAGGATCATTTCCTAAGCGTGGAAGTTATGATTACATCAAAGAACGGGTAGAATATACATTTTATGCGCCCGAAACGGCTACGAAAGAGTTGATTGACGAAGTCTTTGAGGTAACTTCGAGCATCCCAAAATGCATGAATATTGTGCAAATCGCCAAGTCAGCACAGCGTCACAATATGGCCAAGGATATTCAAACTATCCAAGCTCCTACTTGTCTGATTTGGGGGTTGAACGACACCATCACGCCGCCACATGTGGGTCATGATTTCAATCGACTCATTCCAAATTCGGAATTGCATTTCATCGATCATTGTTGCCATGCTCCCATGATGGAGCAGCCTGAGCGATTTAATGAGATTTTGGTCGATTTTCTGGATCGTTTACCTGAAATTCAACAAACTATTCTCTCGAAACCAACGTTGTCCGTTTAAATTTAACATCTATTTATGTTGGTCACCGATTTCATTCAAACAGACGTACCCATTCCCACCAAAACGGATACCATTGGGCAAGTTTTGCAGTGGATGGAGGAAAATCGGTGTGCTCAACTTCCCATTTGGTCAGAAGCTGGATTAGAGGGTGTTGTGAATGAAGAGGATTTACTGGCTTATCCAGAAGATTTTGTGCTTCATCAAGTCGCTTTCCTTTGGCGAGAGTCCCCCCAGCTACATTCCTACCAAACCTTATGGGAAGTTCTTCCACTTTTTGCCACCTGGCAAGTATTACCCGTAGTAGATGATACGGAATTAAAAGGCCTCGTGACCGATCATGCCGTGTATAAATCCTTAGCCCAGGCCCTCCAGGTGCAAGAGCCAGGGGCGGTCATGGAGGTGCAAATTCGGAATCGTGATTATTCACTAACTGAATTGGCCAGGTTAATCGAATCCAATCATTTGAAAATTATTTCCGTTACAGTAACCGGAACCCTAGGGGACCCCGAGAACCCCTTAGTGGTTTGGATCAAGGTGAATCAAACCGAAATATCGGGAGCTGTATCGACACTAGAGCGCTTTGGTTACTCAGTGAAGGCCGTGTATGGAAGTGCACCGATCGAGACGATTGACCAGCAACGTTATGATCTTTTGATGAAATATTTGAACATCTGAATCCATTATTTTAGGTTTTTGGATACTTTTGTTCTTCCAACAGTTCATTCATCTCATGAAAATCGCCATCCACGGCAGAGCCTTTCACCCTTCCTCCTCCGTGTACGTACAAGAGGTATTTAATGAATTAAAAGCCAATCACATTACGTATCAAACCTCTGCATCGTTTGCTGATGTACTACGAGATGCCTCTATCGACTTTGAAAGTGAATTGACCTATGGCAGTTCGGAACAGATTTTTCAAGCAGATTTGATGTTAAGCATCGGTGGCGATGGTACAATCTTGGAAACACTAGCGCATGTGGGAGTACGGGAGATTCCAATTCTAGGATTGAACTTCGGCCGCCTAGGTTTTTTGGCCTCAGTTCCCCCTCAAAAAATTAAAGAGGCGATGAGTCAAATCATGGCGGGACAGTATAAATTGGATACCCGAACCTTGATTCGGGCCACTGCGCCCATGGAATTACTCGGAAAAGACGTCGACTTCGCTCTCAACGAAATTGCTCTATCTAAGACCGATACCTCTTCCATGATTGTAGTTCATGCGTATATCAATGGCGAATTCCTGAACTCTTATTGGGCGGATGGCCTTATGGTAGCGACCGCCACGGGATCTACCGGGTATTCACTTTCTTGTGGAGGTCCCTTGGTGATGCCACATTCTGCCAACTTTATCATTACCCCAATTTGTCCGCATAATTTATTTGTTCGGCCCATGATTGTGTCAGATGACAGTGTGATTTCACTAAAAGTAGAGAGCCGAAGTAATAATTTTTTATTGTCGATGGATTCGCGTGCAAAGGTCATTGGAGAAGTGGATACCTTTATTACCATTCGAAAAGAAAGCTTTAAAGCGCATCTGGTTACGTTGGAGGGAGATGCTTTTTTGAATACTCTACGACAAAAACTAAGTTGGGGTAAAGATGTACGGAATAGAACCCCACTAACGGATCTCTTTTAAATGAACAATATAAGTATGCCATTTAACGTTTTCAAGCGTATCATTTCTCAAAAAAAACGGGTTTGTATGTCCTTTCAGCGGAGTTTGATTATCCTAACACTACTTAGTTTCACCACCACTTTACAGGCTCAAAAATGGCTGGGTACAGGCCGATCAGAGGATCAATATACCTCCGTCGGAATTGGAGGTGGCTCGGCTCATTACATCGGGGATTTAACAGTTCTCCGCTATATTTACCAGGTACCTTATACGAATGTTCGGTGGAATGGACACGCGCATTACAGCCGATTTTTCAGTCCCCAGTTTGGTGTCAAAGCGGCATTTTCTTGGGTGAGGTTGGCGGGTGATGATTTTATCTACTCAGGAAAAAATGTGAACGCTATGCCTCTCACGTTCATTCGCAACTTGCATTTTCGTAATGACGTGAAAGAGTTCACCTTACAAGGAATTTGGAATTTGCTTCCTCAGTACAATTTAGGTATTCGGGGTCGAAAAACAGTGATGCCGTACGCAACGTTAGGCTTTGGATTTATCGGACACAACCCGCAGGCCAGAGAGTTATACAATAAAGTTGAAGAACGTCCTCGAGGATGGACACCTCTGAAGCCCTTGGCAACAGAGGGGCAATCGTTGCCAGGATACAATACCAGTCCTTACTCGTTGGTACAACTGGTTGTACCTGCAGGTTTGGGTGTACGGTACAAAGCCACAGAAAATATAGATGTTTCGTTTGAAGTTGGATTTCGCTTTACCACGACAGATCATTTAGATGATGTTTCAGCGCGTCCGTATGTCGATCCAGACGTTTTGAGGACGTATGTAGGTTCTGTTGGTAAAGACTTGGCAAGTCGTGGAACCGAGCAGTTCCATGCGTTGACTGGTCGAGATCGGTCGGATCTTTACGCTCAAGCTGTCAGTGCCATTGGCTCACCAAGTGCTACCCTCACAGATGCTCCCAATTTTTATGGTTTTCCTGCTGGCGCCAATCGCGGTAGTGGAACGGCTTTTTATCATCGATTTGATTATTATTTAATTTCTCAATTTACGGTTAGTTATTCTTTTGGTAGCCGTGTAAAATGTCCTCCTATTCGATGAGTCGGATCGTCTTTTTACTTGTTTTTTTTGCTTTATGCCAATGGGTACATGCACAAAAGTTTGAGGTGGGTGGTGGATTGACTGCTTGGCAATATCGAGGAGACTTAGCTCCCAATTATCGACCCTTAGCCATGCGACCGGGTGCTTCGTTGTGGGGTCGCTACAATACGCAATTAGGGTTCAATTTTAGATTGCAAGGCTCCATTGGCCGATTGGGAGTTGATCAATCAACGGTCAACCAGACATTTCACCAAAAACAAGGACGAGAATTTGGAAAGACTATGTATGAGGCTGCAGCACTCCTGGAGTATAATTTCCTTGATTTTAGGTTAAACCGAAGTCGGTATGCCTCAAATTGGACCCCTTATTGGGTAGGAGGTTTGTCGATGTACATGGTTGATGAGTTAAATAATGTTAATTTTGCGCTCCCAGTAGGGGTCGGAATCAAGACAATGTGGCGTACCAATTGGAATTTCTCAGTTGAATTTTCGCCTCGATTTACCAATAAAGATGCCATACTCGATGATTTTGGCTATCCAAGAAATGACCCTTTCGTCTCGGCAGGAAGTACGTTTGATCCCGCAGACCCCATTCAACGCGAGCAAAGAAAGTTGAACTACCCCGCTACCCTTCAAAAGGATACCTATTTTTTGGTTCAATTTTCAATCAGCTACGTTTTTCAACGCATCTATTGTCCACGGCCTTGATTTAATTTTAATTAGAACGGTTTTTTTCTAAATTTGCAAGGTATTACACCTAAAAAACGCATCATCAAAACGCGTACAATTCGAATATTGTGAAAGAACTTTTGGATTTGAAAGCCCTACCGCAGCATATTGCCATTATCATGGATGGAAATGGGCGTTGGGCGAAGAAACGAGGCGCGATGCGTATTTTTGGCCACCACCATGGAATTAAAGCGGTTCGTGAGACGGTGGAGGCCTGCGCCGAGATAGGGGTTCCCTACCTAACACTCTACACCTTTTCCACTGAAAATTGGAATCGGCCCGCGCTAGAGGTGGAGGGAATCATGCAACTCTTAATCAAAACCATTCGCGACGAAGTTCCCAACTTGCATAAGAATAAAGTACGTTTGAAGATGATTGGGGATATCAGCAAACTGCCTGAAAGGGCACGCAACGAAATGCTGGAGGCGATTGAGATGACCAAACAAAATACAGGGTTGGTTCTAACGTTGGCATTAAGCTATTCAGGGAAATGGGATATTCTACAAGCCGTGCATAAAATAGCTCAGCAAGTTGCACTTGGTAAACTTCGTGTGGAGGATATTGATGAACGGTTGTTTGGAAGTCACTTGGCTACTGAACAGGCGCCTGATGTTGATTTAATGATTCGGACCGGTGGTGATCACCGAATCAGCAATTACTTACTTTGGCAATCAGCCTATGCTGAATTGTTATTCATGGATGACCTTTTTTGGCCGGAGTTTAGAAGAGAACATCTGTTTGAGGCGGTTCATACCTATCAAACCAGAGAACGACGTTTCGGAAAAACAAGTGAACAAGTTCAATAGACGCAAACAAACATTATTCCTCCGTTGCCACATCTGCCCATAATTTTCGTTAGGAGATAAGCAACGTTTCAAAAACTAGGTATGCAGAAGGGTTACAAAAATTTTATCGGGCGTCTTTTCTTATTGCTTTTACTTACACTGCCATCCGTAGCCCAATTTCGGATCGGTGTTGGTCGAACCTCGTCGGCTCCAACGGTCCAGAATGTGGTCGACTATGGAAATCCAAAGGAGTACACCATTGGGGGAATTACAGTTTCTGGTGTTAAATTCCTTGATCCCAATACTTTGATTTCGGTTTCAGGTCTGAATGTTAACGACCGTATTGTGATTCCTGGAGAACGGATATCCACGGCCATCCGACGTTTGATGGATCAAGGCATTATCGAGGACATTGCGATCAATATTACCAACATCGAAGGAGACAAAGTTTTCCTAGATATCCAATTGCGTGAAAGGCCTCGTTTAAATAAAACCGTGTTTAAAGGCATTCGCAAGCCCGAACAAGAAACGCTAAGTGAAAAAATTAAAACCAACAAAGGCAAGGTTATCACCGAGTCGTTGGTTAAAAATATGCAATTAACTATCAAGAAACACTACATTGAAAAGGGTTTTTTGAATGCTTCTGTGCAAATTCAACAAGTAGATGACACGATTCGAGCCAACAATGCTGCCTTGGTGATCACCATAGATAAAAAGAAAAAGGTGAAGATCAATGACATCGTGGTGCGAGGAATTGATGAAATGCCCGAATACAAAGTACTAGCTAAAATGAAGGGCACCAAAGAACGGGCCCCACTCCGTGTGTTTACTCCTTCTAAATACGTTCCCAAAAAGTTCAAAGAAGATAAAGAAAAGCTTGTCGATTGGTTTAATAAGAAAGGATACCGAAATGCCCAAATTACCTCTGATTCCATCATCAATATGGAGGATGGACACATCAAAATTGTAATGGATGTGACAGAAGGGTCGAGATTTTATTACCGTAATATTACTTGGACGGGCAATTACCTCCGGAATTCGGACACCTTAGCGTTAATTCTCGGAATCAAAAAAGGGGATATTTACAATCCAGAGGAATTGAATAAGAAAATCAATGGGATTCCCCAAGGAGACGTCAGCTCCTACTACATGGATGATGGGTACCTCTATTTTAATTGTACGCCGGTTGAGATAGCGATTGAAGGGGATTCCATCGATATCGAAATGCGAATTACCGAAGGAAAGCAAGCGACCATCAACCGAATCATTCTGAACGGAAATACCAAAACCAGTGACCATGTCGTGTATAGAGAAATTCTAACGCGACCTGGACAGAAGTTCCGGAAAACGGATTTGATCGAAACCCAGCAAATGCTTTCCAAATTAGGCTACTTTGACCCACAAACCATTGATCTAAAGCCAATTCCTCAATCGGACGGAACGGTGGATATTCAATACAAGGTAGATGAGAAGTCCTCGGATAACATCGAGCTCTCTGGTGGTTGGGGTGGTTTACAAGGATTTGTGGGAACCTTTGGGGTTGTTTTCAATAATTTTTCTATCAAAAATATCGCCAAACTGAAAGAATATAAACCGCTTCCCAAAGGAGATGGTCAACGTTTTTCAGTTCGTTTACAAGCCAACGGTGGATTCCAGTCCTATTCGATTTCGTTTACTGAACCTTGGTTGGGTGGAAAGAAACCCAACTCCTTCTCGGTTAGCTTATTCCGATCTGTTCAAGATTTTGGCCGTATTCAAGAGCGTTTGCAACGTATTTACGGAAGCTCGGGCGGTGGCCTTTTTAATCCTCTAGCTGGTGGATTAGGATTTGGCGGTCTTGGGCTAGGTGGTTTAGGAGGTTTTGGAGGCTTCAATAATGGATACTTCAAAAATACGGGTGCATCCGTCACGTATGGTAAGCGGTTGAATTGGCCTGATCGTAACTTTAGCTTTAGTGCGACAGCCTCGTATCAATATTATGATGTGGAGAATAGCTTCTTGATCCGCAATTTTACCAATGGCCAAGCCAATGATATTTCACTTTCGTTGAATGTATCTCGGTATAGTTTGGATAATCCAACCTTCTCTCGGTCGGGGTCATCCATTTCGTTGCAAGCTACCTTCAATCCACCTTATTCACTCTTCCGGAACCGTCCAGCTGACAATCCTTTCCGATTCTTAGAGGGTCATAAGTGGATGTTTGATGCCTCTTGGTTTACACCAGTTGTTGGTAAGTTAGTTTTCCATGCCAAGGCCAATATGGGCTTCTTGGGCCGATACAATCGGGAGGTCGGCTACAATCCATTCGGTCGATTTGTATTAGGGGGAGCTGGATTGGGTATGCAAATGGCCATGAACGTAGGAGCCGATCTAATTGGTTTACGCGGGTATGAAGAAGGGGTTGTCAAAGAATCAACCTATATTGAGCAAGTGACTGGTTCTGGAAATACAGGAGGAGGAGTTTCTCGGTCAGGGGGTATCGCGTATTCAAAATACGCAGCCGAACTACGATATCCTGTTTCCTTAAATCCGCAAGCCACCATTTTCGTACTTGGCTTTGCCGAGGCAGGAAATAGTTGGGGAAGCTACCGCGACTTCAATCCATTTAAACTTCGAAGAACAGCCGGTGTGGGGGCTCGGATCTTCATGGCTGCTTTTGGTTTACTAGGCCTGGATTATGGATATGGTTTTGATCCTATTCCTGGATTGCCAAACCGTGGATTGAAGACGTTCACCTTCAGTATTGGTCAACAAATTCGGTAATGTTAATTTTTGTTAAGCACAACAACTTCAACCAAATGGGTCGTTATGGGTTCAACTAATCGAAACTTGACTATGGTACGAATACTCGTATGGGCTGGACTGTTTTTTTCAACTCTTTCCGGTAATGCCCAAAAATTTGGCTATATCGACTCCGAGTATATTACATCCAAAATGCCTGCCTATCAAGCAGCACAAGCTTCGATGAATCAGTGGACCGAACAGTGGGTCAAAGAAGTACAAACCAAGCAACAAGCTTGGGAGGCACTTCAACAAAAATTTAGGCAAGAGGAGATATTGTTAACAGAGGACCTGAAAAAAACCCGACTTCAAGAAATCGCTGATAAAGAGTTGGAGTGGCGAAATTTCAATCAAGAAGTTTTTGGAATGGAAGGTAAGCTATTCCAAAAAAAGAAAGAATTGATGAAACCGATTTTAGATGAAGTATATAAAGCTTGCGAAAAAGTAGCAAGACAAAAGCAACTTATGTTTATATTTGACAAGGCCTCTGATCTCAGTATGATCTACACGGATCCACGTCATGATTACACCGATTTTATTTTGGAGGCTTTGGGTCTAGGGTCTGGGCCAATTAAAAAGTAGTAACCAACGATTTTACATCCATAATTCACGTTTCAAATGAAGATTAAATTTGTTTTGGCGCTTTTTGCGCTTGCATTGTTCTCCGGAGTGGCTACCTCAGCCCAAACTGCTGTAAAAATTGGCTATACCAATATCGACTATATTTTGTCTAACCTACCTCAGGCAGCTGAAATCCAAACTAAACTTCAGACTGAAAAGGCTCAATACGACAAATTAGTCCAAGAGAAAGTAGCTGAATTGCAGAAAGTGTATGAAGATTATCAAAAAAATGCGGCTTCTATGTCTCCTGTGATTCGGGCCGATAAAGAGAAATTCATGCAAAACAAGCAAGGCGAGATTCAAGAATTTCAACAAAATTCAGAGGTTGCTTTGCAAAGAAAACAACAAGAACTGCTTTCTCCACTTTTGGATAAAATTCAAGAGGCAGTAGATGCAGTGGCCAAAGAAAATGGCTATACGTATGTTTTTAATTCTGATGCGGGACCTACCACTTCTCCGATCGTTTTGGTTGCTCCAGACTCGGACAACATCACTGATCTTGTGTTCAAGAAAATGGGAGTGAAAACTCCAGCCGAAAAAGCAGCTGAAACGGCCAAACCTGCAGCTACTCCAGCCACGACTACACCTAAGAAGTAATTCGATTGGGTACATGAAAAAGGGGCTTGAATTTTTTTCAAGCCCCTTTTTCATGTTTAAAAAATGCCAATGTAATGATTTCCCGCTTTATTGATTAGCTTAGCTCCTAGGCTAACATCTCCTGTTTTGGCGTCGATGACATATATTCGTCCATCTTTTCCCGTTGGTGTTACGGCCAGGTAGACTTCCTCTCCCAAGACAAGTATTCCTTGGTATTGCCCAAAGTTTAAATCAGCGTCATAGGGTATTCCCTCCACCCGAGTAGCTGTTTTGTTGGATAGGTTTAGGCGGGCCACAAAACCTTGCGTGGTACCTTCATAAGTGTACAAGGCATACGCAATCCCATTTCCTACATATTTCCAACTGTCTACATAGGCTCCTTTTACTCCCAAGGCCGCATCAAGACTGAAAACATATTGATTGTCATATTCTTCTTGTGTGTTGATACGAAGGATATGGGAACCCCGAGTGTCACGTTGGGTTGCCTGGTAGATCGAGCCATCCTCCGCAACAAAAGCATTTGGACTTCGGTACCCACTGTTATCCCCTTGGCTGACAGAGGACGTGATGACTCTTGGATTGGTTAAAGAAGGAAAGTCGACCACAACGGATTTACTGCCAAGCCGTTTGAATGAGCTTTCCACTTGGCCTGTGGATGGATTGTATTTGCGCATCCATGTTCCAATAATCAACTTATTTTGGGCTTTATTCAACACGGGAGCATCCAAACGGAAAATGCAGTGTCCTTGCGCTTCTTCCTCGGCGGTAAGGGGTATTTGATATTGTTTGTAGCCCTCAATCAAGACATTTTTTAGGTCCAGTGATAGGACAGTGGCTGTCCCACGGTAATATTGAAAAGGAACCCCCGGTTGGCCGGTATTGTTAGCGGCTATGGAGGCTACATTGACTGCGATGCCCGTTTTGTCCCCATTTTGTAACTTTGACCATCTAGGTGAGGTGCTCGCATATTGAGCGATATTGACCGTCACATCCTCTTGAACAAAGGAATTTGCACCGTTTACTTTGTATCGGGCAAATTCGCCTCCATTATCCCCTGTGTAGGCAATATTAAACAAAAGGCTACCATCCTCAGACGATTGTAAACGGGCCGTTCGGTTGGATTTTACAGGGAATCCGGCATCGTATACGTTTATGGAGAAAGTAGGATCTTTGGCCTCCGATCTTCTTACAGCATACACCATGGTCCCCCCATTTCCGTCGCCCGGGGTAGTCCCCATCAAGGCACCTGCCACGGTGATCCATCGATTTTCTAGGTTTGCCTCGGACTCATCCGGTGTTTCAATTGCTGTCTTTTCGCAACTGAAAAGAAATAAAATACAGAGAACGAGAATGGAGCTTGCCGATTTTTTTAGTTGAGTGAACATTTGGAAAACTAATTAGTGAATGAATGAAATTGATAATTGATTTTAAGGTATATGGCGCGTCCTGGTTTTTGAACCGCAAAGTTGTCGTAGACTTGCCTGTCCAACAGATTTTTTGCGTCGAGACTGACAATCCAATGACGATCGGGAAATGCATAGGATAATCCGATGTCATGGATGAATTGGCGGGGTGTCCGAAAATCCTCGATCAGCAGCCATGTCGTGTAAAATCGCTCCACAAATCGGAAGGCATAATGCATAGTCAGGTGAGCATTTTTCTGAAATGAGACAGGAAGCTTGTATTGAGCTGTGGCCTGGGTTGTCCAAAAAGGTTCGTTAGGAAGCTGCCGATTGAAGTAATCGTAGGGTCGACCATTGGGGTCTGTCGGGATATTGAAGACCGATTTGAAGTGTGACATGCCCAGAGAGGTGCGGATCCTACTTTTGTATTGATATAATATGTCGGATTCCCACCCAATGGCTTTTGTTTTTCCAAGGTTATCATAAGGATTCGTTTGAACAGCATCATTGATACGTGGATTAATGCGTTGAACGATTTTATCGCGAGAATCACGTATGAATCCATTCACTTTAAAAGAAATCATATGCGGACCCCAGTAGAAATTACCCGCATTGAGGCCGATGTTTAGGTTGTAGCTGACTTCCGGGCGGATACCGAAGTTTTCAATGATGTTATCACCCGGATTTCCAAATACCTCATTTTCAGCAGGAAGTCGAATCGCCTTTTCGGCCGAAAATAAGGCGGTCCATTGCTTAGTCAATGCCCAAGACGTGGCTATGCCAAATCCGGTTGATTTTTTTATACTTTCGGCCCGATCCACATAGATTTCGTTTTGACCGTTGACGATTCGCACGCGAGGATCTTGGCGTTGGATGCTTTGGTTGTATCGTTTAAAAAATAGATTACCTTGCCATCGAGTTTGAAAGCCTTTCCATTCGTGAGCGAAGGAAGATATATTTTTAGTGAGACCACGGGTGCTCACAAAAGAACGCTCCACTTCAGAGCGCATAAAATCCTGCTCATGCCGGCCAAGATTATAAAAAAGATGATTCCAAACGACCCGATGACGGCTAGAAACATCATAAGATAGTCCCGTTCGAAAGGTCGAAATGGATCGATCTATCTCCAAGATGGTAGGTTCCCCTTGCTGAGCTCCGGTTGGTCGTAAAATAGGTTCACCCTGCAAGCCCAAGCTGATTTGCCCATGCCAATTGTAGTTCCACTTTACGGTGTCTACAACCGCCTGGCTTCGTTGGCTGTACATGCCGTTGAAATTCGCCTGCAGACCTTTTACCAAAAAATTGGACTTCAGATAGGATAGGTTCATCACATGGGCGCCCGCTTCTGTAAATCGACCCATGTACGGAATGGACATATAGGTACCGTGTTGGATTTCTTTATAATCCTCTGATACGTTCAATCCAATAAAAAATTGATCTGCCCACTTAACCTCCGTGAAGCCAAGTTGGGCATGCAGTCCGGAGGATCGGTAGGCATCGTTAAAACGGCGGGCTCGAACGTACTCATAACGGCCATTCGGCAGAATGTTTCGGACGAATTTACCCCATACTTCATAATCGTTTTCCGATTGGTTATGAAAACCAGCCACTTTAATCGTTAATCCCGATTTTTTAGAGCGGTATTGTCCTGTAACTTGACTTTGCCATGTTTGGAAGGATCCGTAGGAGAGGGAAGAATGGAATTGATTTTGACTATTTTTTTTTAAAATGATTTGGATGGCTCCTCCTAAAGCATCATCGGCGAGATGAGCTGGAATAACACCTTTGTAAACTTCAATCCGATCGATTAAGGCTGGAGGGATGCTGTTTAGGCTAAAGGATTCTCCGTAGGTTGATATGGGAATGCCATCAATGAAAATCCGGACCGAGTTACCCGACATGCCATTGAGATTGTATTGAACACCCGAGCCCAATCCTCCGTTTTGTCGCACCCGAACACCGGCGGTTAAATCCAAGGCCTCGTTGATTTGGATATTTCGGTCCGCAATTTCCTTCATTTCAATGATCTGGACGGCAAACCCTTTGGTTTCTTCCTCTTTTTTACGTGATTTCTCGGTGATTCGTACTTCTGAAAGAGTGTGTTCCGCTGAATTTACCGTAAAGTCGAGGTAAGTTATTTTTTGTTGGATGTTGATGGGAAAAGTCGATTTTTCAATTTCAACAGAGGAGATCTCCACCAAGTAGGGACCAAACGGAATGGATGGAAACGAAAATTTCCCTTCCACATCCGCCACCGTGGCTAGGGGAGTACCTTTGAGTTGGACGGTGGCTAGTCCGACAGCCTCTTTGTTTTGTGTACGAATACGTCCGGTGAATTGGGCTTCTTGTGCCCAAAGTTGGAAAGTTAGGCACAGCAGGAGCCCTACTAAGTAAAAACCTTTCATAGAGTAGATACGACAGCGTTGTTGGATGAGTCGAATAGGATCAACCCGTTCTTTATTTTTATGCAAACTTAGACTAATTCTAAATAAGTAAAAATGATTTTGCTCATTTAGGGGGGAGAAACTTAGTAAAGTATAATTAATTTAAAAAAAAGGCCAACTCGTGAAGAGAAGGCCTTCTTGGAGAACGTGGCAGGAATTAATTGAGTTGAACCAGTGTGACACCTTGGCCACCTCGGTCGGCATGTTCATCGTGCATGGATTTCACTTGGCGATAACTTCGTAGGTGTGTACGGACCACGTTTCGAAGAATGCCATCACCTTTGCCGTGAACAATTCTAATTTCCGAAAATCCGAGAAGAAGGGCGTCATTTAACACTTGATCCACCTCCGTGATGGCTTCTTCACCTCGTTTACCGCGAATATCGACATTGAAGCTAAATTGCTGGGATTTTTCAATCATGTCCAACCCACCAACACGCTTGGGTGCAGGAGCGGCCGATTTGGTAGCTTCTTTGTATTCTTTTCGACTCACTTTTTCCAAGCGATTGATCTTGATGTTGGTTTTCAATGATCCGATGGCCACTTCTGCGTCTTTACCCCTTATACTCAATACTTCCCCAACTGTTTCTTGGCCAATTACCCGGACCAGACTTCCCACCACCACGGGAGAAGCCTCCACCTTCCATTCCTCCTGAGGTTCTTCGCTTTTTGGGGAGGGCTCGGGTAGGAGAGCCTCTTGTTCAAACTGGACAAGTTCTTCCCGAACCAGTTTGGTTAGTTCCTTATCTGCTTTTTGTTCTTTGATTTCTCGAATGGTATTTTCAATTCGCCGATTGGCCTCTTTTACCAACTGTCTCGCTTTTTCTTTGGCTTCATTTAGAATCTTCTTTTTCTCGCTATCCAAGAAGTTTTTGAGCGACTCGTACTGAGACAAAGTTTCTTTTAATTGTTGATTTTGAGTTTGGAGCAATTGATTTTTCTCGGAAAATACTTTCTTCTCAATATCCAGTTCTTTGATCATCTTTTCAAAATCCATCTGTTGATGACCAAGTTTTTTTTGTGCAGCCTTTAGGATGTGGGAGGGTAAACCAATTTTTTGAGCCACCTCCAACGCAAATGAGCTACCGGGTTTCCCTACTTCCAGTTGGTACAAAGGTTCGAGGTGTTCGGCATCGAAACGCATCGCTCCATTGATGACCCCCTCTGTTTTATCAGCCATGACCTTCAGATTGGTATAATGGGTATTTACTACCCCCATAGCTTTAGATTTGACCAATTGCTCCAAAATAGCCTCGGCAATGGCTCCTCCAAGTGTCGGTTCGGTACCGGTACCAAATTCATCTATTAAAAACAGGGCGTGGGCATTGGCATGTTGAACAAAATGTCGCATGTTGGTTAAATGACTGGAGTAGGTACTCAAGTCATTCTCTATACTTTGCTCGTCGCCGATATCTATAAAAAGCCGTTTAAAGACACCTACCGTGGAGTCTGGGGAGAGTGGGACGGGAAGTCCACACTGCACCATGTATTGAATTAGACCAATGGTTTTCAAGAGAACGGATTTCCCACCAGCATTTGGTCCAGAGACAAGTAATACCCGCTGGTTCTCGTGTAAATGGAGATCAAGAGGGACAACCGACTTACCTAATTTTCGAAACGCCAACACCAGTCCAGGATGCCTTGCTTGTTGCCACTGGATGAGCCGAGAATCGATCAGAAGGGGAATGGAAGCTTGAATCTCTTGGCCGAGTAAAACTTTGGCTCGAATAAAGTCGACTAACCCTAGAAAGAAATAGGCTCGTCGAAGGGAAGGTACTTGGGGACGAATAAAATGGGTCAGATTTTCCAAGATTTTGATAACCTCCCGTCGTTCTCGAATTTCGAGATCTCGGATCTCATTATTGGCTTCCAAGACTTCTGCAGGTTCTACAAAGGCCATTTGTCCGGTAGCCGATTCATCGTGTACAAATCCCCGTAATTTTCGTTTATGTTCAGCTAAAACGGGTATGACCAATCGACCATTTCGGACGGTGAGTGTCATTTCCTCGCCGATCCAACCACTATTTCGGGCAGTTCGGTAGATTCGTTCCAAGGTTCTACGTACTTGCGCTTGTTCACTGGCCAATTTTCGGCGGATATCGTACAGTTCAGGTGAGGCATTATCCCGTACCTGCCCTCGCTCGTCAAAAGTTTGATCTATTTTTTGGATAATTGGAAGCCACTCTACCTTTGTTGGAGTAGCTTCTGGCCGTTGGGCTTGTTGTACCAAGTCTTGCCACATGGGAAAAGACCCCGGTTCTGTTTGTGCAAAAAGCTGAACAATCCGGTGGATGGTATGTAAGGATAGCTTGATTCCAAAAAATTGATCTTCATCCAAGTAGGTCCCGGGTACAGCTGCCAGATCCAAAGCCTGGCGCATGTCTAGGTAGTTTTGGGTTGGAAAACCCGGTTCAAGCTGAAGAAATCGGGTGAGTTCATCTACTTGTTGAAGACGCTTTTGAATGGTACCAAAATCATCACTAAATTTTAACTTTTTAACAAAGTCTTCGCCCAATGGACTTATACAAGCGTCTTGTAGCCATTGACGGATGGAGTCAAATCCAAGTTTTTGTTCTATATTTTTGGGGTACAGCATTCGAAAAAAGCGTCCAATTTTTCTGTAAAATTAGGGTTTTCGGACGATATTAGTATTGATGGGTGGATAACATAACGAGGGTACACGCTTCGATGGGTTCGATGCCTTTGGCTTCCAACTCACGAGCCCATTCGGGATTTTCGGCTCCCGGATTGAAAATGACACGCCGTGGATGAAGGTCTTCAACCCATTTTTTCCATTCCGATTGATTTTTTTCACTTAAATAAACGGTGACGGTATCAATAGGTACATCCGAAGGGATAACCGATTGGATGGGTTGCCCGAAAACACTTCCCTCTCCCCGCCCAACGGCCAGAAAAGGAATGGATTTCCGATGAAGGGCTTCAGCAGCCAGATAGGCGTACCGATTGGGATTGGTGGAAGCTCCTAATACCAGTGTTTTGGGTTGCTCGCTCATAAAGTCAAGGTTTTCACTTCCTACCAAACACCGATCAGCCCAACAAAGTTTATCTTTACATAGCTACTTGCAAGGCCATTAGTGTGTCGTCTCTTCGAAGGATCACTTCAATCTTTTCCCCTTGGTGCAGTTGACTCATGATTCGTAGGTAATCTCGAACAGAATAGACGGGGATGTCCTTTAGTCGAATCAACACGTCGCCAGGTTGTATTCCAGCCTGGCAGGCAGGTCGATTCCGAGTCACATAGTCGACCTTCACCCCCTTGTCAGAAAAGCCGTAATCGGGGATAAATCCCAAGGTTAGGGCAGGATTCATGATGGGTTCGGCGGATTTTGGCGGATTTTGAAAGTGCCCTGGGACCGAGTCTTCCAGTCCAACTACCAGGTTGTGAATCAATTGGACAATTTTACTTAAATGAAAGTAGTCAATTTTATCCTCGGTGTCGGAAGGTCGATGATAGTCTTCATGTACCCCGGTACTGAAGGAAAGGATAGGGATTTGTTGATTGAAAAACGGGAGGTGGTCTGAGGAATAAACGCCGAGTTCCATGGACCGAATAGGTAATTGAATAGTTTGGTTCGCTTTTGCAGTGAGTGGAGACCATAGTTGGCTAGTGTTCATGCCTCTGACAAGTAATTGGCGCTCAGCACTGAATCGACCAATCATATCTACATTGATCATGCAATGAATGGAAGACTTGTTGAAAGGTAGATTTTGAACAAAATGACGGGAACCTTGAAGCCCGATCTCCTCAGCACCAAAGAAAACCACAACATAATTGTGTTTTTCCTGAATCGAATTATGAGCTAATTGCTTTACCAGCTCCAATAGCCCCGCGACTCCGGAGGCATTGTCGTCAGCTCCCGGATGAATGGTCCCACGGGTACCTAGTTCCATCGAGCCATCCCATTCACCTCGACCGAGATGGTCATAATGACCTCCCAAGATAATGGTAGATGGAGCATGGTTGTTGATAAATCCAATGACATTCTGGGTTGCAATGGGTGGGTGTGTGGGCAGATGTTCCGGCCGAACACTAAACGACTGAAAATACGAAGAATACGGAGGCAACGATGGAATACCCAAAGCCACCAATTGAGAACGAATGTACTCAGCTGCTTTTCTTTCTCCTGGTGTTCCACAAGCTCGGCCCTCTAACTCAGCCGCAGTGAGATACTGAATGTGTCCCTGTAGCTTTGTCAATGACACGTCCTGAGCACAAATACCAAACGAAAGAAAAAGCAAGCCAAGTACATATTTTAACATAAGGAGGAGCCTGGATGGCTAATAATTAGATCAAAGATAAAAATATCTTGATAACTAAAAAGTGGTTTTCCTCCTATTTTTTAAAATAAAATGAAAAATTCGCCTATATTATACTAAAATATTGATTTTTGGTATAATAAAATAGATTGGTGTCGAAATTTTAATAAATAAAAAATAAATAATATTTCATTTTGAAGTGTTGAATACCATTTCACCTGCCACAAAAGTTGATTTTACTTTGGTTTTTCGAATTTTTTCGGCAGGAATCTTCATAATATCTTGATCCAGTATGACAAAATCTGCCATTTTCCCTACTTCAATGGAACCTCTTTCTTTTTCCTCGAAATTGGCATAAGCACTCCAAAGCGTCATGGCTTTTAGGGCTTGTTCACGGGTCAAGGCGTTTTCCATTTGATATCCCCCGGAAGGGAACTGGTTGTCATCTTGGCGAGCCACTGCGGCGTGGAATCCGAACAAGGGATTGATATGTTCGACGGGAAAGTCAGATCCATTCGCAAGTACTCCATTTTGTTGGAGAAGCGATTGGAATGCGTAGCCATGTTTTTCACGGACTGGTCCAAGTCTTTTTCCTGCCCAATACATATCTGAGGTGGCGTGGGTTGCCTGGATGGAGGGAATGACTTGGTATTGCCCAAATTTGGGGAGATCATCCGGATGGACGATTTGAGCATGCTCAATCCTCCATCGGCGATTGTTTTTACCTTTTAGTAAATCACCGTAGATGGATAAGGTGAGACGGTTTGCAGAATCACCTATGCAATGGGTATTGGCTTGGTAATCGGAGGCAAAAATTTGGGTCAGGCTCCGGCGTAGTTCGTCAGGGGAAAGTAACAAAAAACCTGTTTGATCGGGGGCATCGGCGTAAGGTTCAAGCAAGCATGCTCCACGGGAACCTAACGCACCATCGGCATACAATTTAATGGATCGAACATGTAAACGATCCGTTTTGATGATCCCTCGCTTTAGGTAATAATCCAAGTTGCCAATGCCGAGAGATACCATGACGTAATCTCTAATTTTCAGAGAGCCTTCCTTGTGCATTTTCTCGATGAGTTCGATGTCATCTCGATTCAACCCAGCATCTGAAACGGTGGTGAGTCCAACCTCAAAACAGGCCTTTTCGGCTGCCAAAATCATGGTACGTTGTTCTTCCTCGGTAGGTTTAGGAATTACGCGACGAACCAGTCCCATGGCATTGTCGATAAGGACACCCGTGGGCTCACCTTGCTCCAGGAGCACATCCCCACCGTCAACTCGGGTGGTTGAGGTGATTCGGGCGAGTTGCAAGGCTTTGGAGTTAACTAAGAGCGCATGGCCATCAATTCGAGTCAACGCAACAGGACGATTCGGGAAAGCCTGATCCAACGCTTCTTTGGTGGGAAAGCCAGTAGTTGGCCAATCGTTTTGATCCCATCCTCGGCCAATCAGCCAGTCGTTACCCGGATTTTTGGCAGCAAAGACTTGAAGTTTAGAAATGACATCCTCATACGAGGTAGAACCTACCAAGTCGCATTGGGATAACAACTGTCCAAGGCCTACAAAATGAGCATGTGGGTCGTATAACCCCGGAAATACCGCATGGCCTTGAGCATCCCAAGTTTTTTTGGCTCTGTATTTTTTGGTTATATCTTGCGTTGATCCTACTGCAACGAAAATCCCTTTTCGTATCGCAACCGCCTCAGCGGTAGGTTGTTGGTCGCTTGCCGTATAAATTTGAGCGTTCGTGACCAACAGATCAACGGACTTGTGGGTACATCCGGCGAGTAAACCTCCCAGAAAGACTAAATAGAATTTTTTTTTCATATATGATGGTGAGTGCCTAAGAACAAATCTACTATTTGTCATTGAGGTATAAAGTGATTATGTTTGTTTTTTCGACTAACCTACTAAACTTGTTGATCTATGCGCCCAACTTGGGAAGGTGTGTACCCCGCCGTCACCACCAATTTTCACTCAGATGAATCATTAGACATTCCAACATTTGTCAAAAACCTGGAAGCCCAAATCGATGCCGGTGTGCATGGTATCATTCTTTGTGGATCCTTGGGAGAGAACGGTACTTTACTGACCGAAGAGAAGTTTCTTTTGTTGGAAACCACCAAGAATATCGTGGGTGATTCGCTGCCCGTCATCATGTGCATCGCCGAATGCATTACGCGGGAGGCCATGTCATTTGCTAAAGATTGTGAAGAGCTGGGTGCCGACGGTTTTATGCTGTTACCTCCCATGCGGTATCCTTCCGACGAACGGGAAACGCTCCGGTATTTGCACCGCGTAGCCGATGCCACCGACTTACCCGTCATGGCTTACAACAATCCAGTGGCTTATAAGACATTTATTTCTATACCCATGTTCAAGGACTTGGCCGCCAACCCACATTTCGAATCCATGAAAGAGTCCACAGGCGACATCCGGTATATGACCGATATCATCCATACCTTTGGTGACCGATTTAAGATCCTAAGTGGTGTCGATGATCTGGCTCTCGAAAGCTTATTTATGGGGGCCGATGGATGGGTTGCCGGCCTAGTGGACGCATTTCCTCGTGAGACCGTAGTCATTTACGAACTAGCAAAATTAGGACGCTGGGAGGAAGCGAGAGCGATTTATCGCTGGTTTGCGCCACTTTTGCACCTGGATGTGAATACCAAATTTGTCCAAAATATTAAGTTGGCCGAGCAAGTCGTTGGACTCGGAACCGAGTATGTGCGGGAACCTCGATTACCATTAGCTGGGGAGGAGCGGGAGTCAGTTCTCCGGGTCATCGAGGATAGTCTCAAAACACGTCCCGATTTATCTGCTTATTCTGACTTATGAAAGCACAATTTGAATGCATAGATGCCCATACTTGTGGGAATCCGGTACGAGTAGTCAAGTCCGGTGGCCCCACCTTGGAGGGAAGCTCGATGTCCGAACGCCGCCAACATTTCTTAAAGGAATATGATTGGATTCGAAAAGGATTGATGTTTGAGCCGCGTGGACACGATATGATGTCGGGTAGTATTCTGTATCCTCCCTGTGACCCAGCCAATGATGTAGGGGTATTGTTTATCGAGACCAGCGGGTGTTTGCCTATGTGTGGACATGGAACCATCGGCACTATCACCATTGCGATTGAAAAAGGACTGATTCAACCGAAAGTGCCGGGTGTGGTTCGAATGGAAGCACCGGCAGGATTGGTGCTTATATCGTATACTCAAAATGAGAAAGGAAAAGTAACTTCAGTCAAATTAACCAATGTGCCTTCCTACTTGGCAGCCTCTCAGCTTCCGGTGAATTGTCCGGTTTTAGGGGAGCTAAAGGTTGATGTCGCCTATGGAGGTAATTTTTATGCCATTGTCGACGTTCAAGAAAATTTTCCTGGACTTGAACATTTTCGTGCAGATCAATTAATTTTTTGGGCACGGGAGATGCGTCGGGAAATGAATGAAAAATACCAGTTTGTCCACCCCCAAGATGCTTCCATTCAAGGGTTAAGTCATATTGAATGGACAGGTGCAGTTCTTGACCCATCGAGCACCGCCCGAAATGCGGTGTTCTATGGAGATAAAGCCATTGACCGTTCCCCCTGCGGGACGGGAACTTCCGCCCGAATGGCTCAATGGGCTGCTCAAGGCAAATTGGTGGAAGGCATGGAATTCATCCATGAAAGCATCATCGGCAGTACGTTTATTGGCCGTATAGAAGGCAGAGCTCAAGTGGGTGAGTACTCAGCCATACTACCGAGTATTGAAGGTTGGGCTCGGATTTACGGAGAAAATACCATTACCATTGACACGGAAGATGATCCTTATGCCCTAGGATTTCAAGTCGTATGAAAAATCAAGTTACCATTCTAGGCGGTGGAATTATTGGTCTGTTCTCTGCCTATTATCTTCAAAAACAAGGATTTGAGGTTTCAATTCTCGATCAAGGAGATGGCTCAGACGGCTGCTCGCATGGAAATGCCGGCATGGTGGTGCCTAGTCACTTTATCCCGCTGGCTGCGCCGGGGATGATTGAAAAGGGACTTCGGTGGATGTTTGACCGAGAGAGTCCTTTTTATGTCAAACCACGCCTTTCCCTAGATCTTTTGCGTTGGGGGTGGGCTTTTTATCAAGCAGCCAATGCCAAACAGGTGGATCGAGCCGTTCCCGCTCTTCGGGATCTGGGCCTGTATAGTCGCCAATTATACCATGATTTAAATGAATCGCTTCCTTTTTCCTTTTCTTATGAAGAGAAGGGGTTATTGATGATTTGTCAAAAGGAGGCTACCTTCGATGAAGAGGTAGAGGTTGCCCATAGAGCCCATGCTTTAGGTATGGAAGCCCAGATTCTGAGTGCTGAAGAATTACAAAAACGCGAACCCCAGGTCGAAATCTCTACGGTCGGAGGGGTGTTGTATCCCGGTGACGCGCACCTTTCTCCAAATCAACTTGTGCAGGGTTTACAAGCCCTACTGAAAGAGGAGGGAGTTCAGTTCTTGTATCAATCCCAAGTAGTCGACTGGCAGCGGTCAGGTGAAAATATCACGCATCTCCGAGTACAATCTTCAAAGGGCTTGCATTGGGTACCCATCGACCGATTGATTTTGGCGGGAGGGGCTTGGTCAGGGAAATTAGCTCGTCAACTTGGGCAGTTTCTCCCGATGCAATCAGGCAAGGGATACAGTTTTACCCAAGCCCAACCTACGAATCAAACCATTGGTATACCCAGTATTTTATTGGAGGCACGCGTGGCGGTCACACCATTTGGAGAAAAAAATATCCGATTTGGTGGAACTATGGAAATTGGGGAGGTGAACGCCCGAATCGACGAGCGGCGCGTGCATGGAATTTGGAAAGCCATCCAACAGTTTTATCCTCAGTATGTCATTCCCAAACCTCGTACCGACCATGTCTGGTACGGATTACGTCCTTGCGCACCTGATGGGATGCCCTACATCGGACAATTTCCGAGTATTCAGAATCTTTGGGTAGCCTCTGGGCACGCTATGATGGGCCTTAGTTTGGCTCCGGCCACTGGAAAAATCATGGCAGATCTATTGTCAGGTCATTCCACCCCTGTATCTTTGGACCTTTACGATCCGGGGCGATTTGCCTGATGATACGATGAACGATATAAAACGTAGGTATTACGAATGGTATGATCGCGGGGTGATCTTTCGAAGTCAAATCAATCGACTTCTTTTCTGGATCTTGTTGATTAGCCTTGGACTAGTCATTTACCAAATTAGTTTCCCAAAAGAAAGCGTCATTCATGATCGAGTCAATGACCTGCTCCGGCAGATCCCTCGTGTCCTGATCCCAATTTACCTTTACAAATGGATTTTACCCTTTTTAGCTCCAGCCAAACATGGTCATCCACTTGCCAAAGATGCCTCTGACCTCGTTTTTGCTTTGGGTTTATTCGCTTTTCATGTTTTGAAACATAGCCACTGGCTTTTAGAGAGTGAATGGTTCTTGTACATCATTCTTGCTCTCGTGGCTAGCTTTAAGTTGATGCGGGAGAGTGAACTGTTAAAAAGTACGGTACTGAATCCTTCCCTTTTGTTAGCTGGAAGTTTCATTTTATTAATCCTCATCGGAACTGCAATTTTGTTGATTCCGGGGGCTAGTTACGGAAATCTATCCTTTATCGATGCACTCTTTTTATCTACCAGTGCTGTTTGTATTACAGGATTGGCCTCCGTCGACCCTGGTGTAGCCCTAACGCCCTTGGGCCATGCATCGTTGCTGGTGTTAATCCAACTCGGGGGGCTCGGCTTAATGACCTTCACCAATTTCTTTTCGTACCTTTTTAAAGGTGGCATGTCGTTTCATAACCACATGGTGATGTCCAATTTGATTGAAACCAATACCCCCAGTTCTTTGGCCTCTATATTACTTAAAATATTTGTGTACACGGGGTTGATCGAACTTTTAGGGGCACTATTGATATGGTGGTGTACAGATTGGCCAGGAGATGCCGATTTTTTAACCTCCTTGTTCCATAGTATTTCCGCTTTTTGTAATGCGGGATTCTCTACCTTGGAGGGTGGGCTGTATCATCCCCAGGTTCGTTTTTCCTATAGTTTGCAGCTCATTATTTCTTTTTTGATCATTTTAGGGGGTATTGGCTTTCCGGTGGTTATTGATATGTACGATTCCTTAAAGCGCATATTTGTAGCCAATATTTGGCGGGATTGGGGTAAAAAGAGAGGTTTTATCTCGCCCGCCCGGTATTTAACAGTTCATTCACGCTTGGTACTGACGTCTACCTTAGTATTGCTGCTGCTCGGGATGTTGGTGTTTTTTGTAGCCGAGCGAAATAACGTTTTGAAAGAACATACGACCTGGACAGGTAAATGGGTTGCCTCTTTTTTCGGTTCTGTCACCCCAAGAACGGCCGGTTTTGCTTCGTTTGATGTGGGTAGCCTGATGCAGGGTACGGTATTGGCTTATTTGCTACTGATGTGGATTGGTGCTTCCCCTAGTTCTACCGGAGGAGGCGTAAAAACCACTACATTTGCCATTGCCTTTTCCAATGTAATTGCCTTGGCACGAGGAAAAGACCGAGTAGAATTATTTCGACGTGAGATTTCGAGCGAATCGATTCGGAGGGCCTTTGCCGTTATTTTTCTCTCGTTGATCATAATTGGACTAGCCATCTTTTTAATCTCGCTGTTAGAACCACATCAAAGTCTTACGCGGATCGCCTTCGAGTGCTTCTCGGCTTACAGTACCGTAGGCTTGTCGATGAACCTGACGCCGGAATTAGGCACCGGAAGTAAATACGTATTAATTGTCACCATGATCATCGGTCGGATCGGACTCTTTACTTTCCTCGTTGGGGTCCTTCAAAAATCCCCGGCTCATGCGTACCGTTATCCAAAAGAAAATGTCTTAATCATTTAATCAAATGAAATATATCATCATCGGTTTAGGGAATTTCGGATCTACGTTGGCGATACGACTGACGGAAAGTGGTCATGAAGTTTTTGGGGTCGACTCCCGGATGGAATTGGTTGAATTGTACAAAGATAAAATCAGTCATACACTTTGTATGGACATGGCGAAACCCAAATCGCTGTCTGCTCTTCCCGTTTCCGATGCCGACATGGTAGTGGTTGCCATTGGCGAGGATGTTGGGGCCTCCATCTTAACCACAGCAATTTTGAAACAACACAATGCCAAGCGCATTATTGGGCGTTCTATCAATCCCCTTCATAAAACAGTTTTGGAATCCATTGGATTGGATACCATTTTTAATCCAGAAGAGTTGGCCGCAGAACTTTTCGCCAAACAGCTCGAGATGAAAGGGGTTATCGAATCGTTTGATTTATCACCCGAATGTTCCATCCTAGAGATCCAGGTACCTGATCGCTATTTGGGACTCGAAATTGGGGCGCTTGATTTTGAAGAAAAGTATAATTTGAAACTAATCGCCCTCAAGCATTTTGAACGAAAAAGAAATTTGTTGGGATTGCCCACCACACGGTCTCGGGTGGAGATGAAAGTCGATCCTCAACATGTGTTGGATGCATCCGATATTTTGGTCATGATGGGGAATTTTGAGGACTTGCAGCGGATGGTGGGTAAAAAAGAAGACTAAAGTTTAACATTCTTTAACAGCAGCCGTTAAACGAACCTTTGTCACTGTTCGTTTACAAGAAAAAATCGAAATTCTATGCGTCTTATTCTTCTCTTTACTTGGTTTTTGGGCCTCAGCCTGGCCAGTTTGGGGCAGATTACTGATTTCCCCAAAGTTACGAAAAGTACTTCCCGTGAGACCCGCATTGAGCGAATTGAGCTCACCGCCGAAGCAACTATTTTAACCATGGTATTTCGGACCGACGAGAAGGGCTCCAACCTACCCGATATGCCCCCTATGTTTCAAGATCCTAGACTGAGACCGGGAGTCACCAGTTCTATTAGCATTCAGCCCACCTCTTATTTGCAAACAAGTTCAGGTAAAAAACTAGGATTCAAAAAAGCGGTAGGTATTCCCGAGGCCCCAGATCGGCGTTCGGTGAAGCCGGGGGAAACCGTTAAATTCACCTTGTATTTCGAACGTATTCCACCTGGTTTTGAACGAATCGACTTTGTTGAGTCGGCCGCTGATCCGAAAGATGGTTTTTCGTATTGGAATTTCTACGGTATTCAAATTCTGAATCCGGCCGATGCTAATCGTCCTGTTTATTTTAGTTTTCGGGGTAAAGTAATCAATCAAAACACCGACGAGCCTATTCGGGCCAGCGTTTGGTGTTTGGATTCGGAAGGGCGGGTACTTGACTCACTGCTGACCTCCCGCTCAGGGACTTTTGAGTTCGAAGCCCCCGCTGGCCCCATTCTATTGAGGGCACAAGCCCCAGATTTTGAAAGTACCGAGCTGCGATACACACTTCGTGACCAAACAGGAGATCGTCCGATCACCCTGTGGTTGAGTCCAAATACCCCGGAGACTATAAAATCCATAGCCAATGAATCCAAACGATTCACGCTCGACCAAGTGTATTTCCCGACGGGTCGGGCAGACTTGCTGTCCTCTTCCTATCCTCAATTAGATAGTTTAGCTAGGTATTTAACCGATAACCCTTCCTTGAAAATTCGAATCGAAGGGCATACCGATCGGGTGGGTGATAAAACACTCAATCAGAAATTGTCGTTGGATCGGGCATTCCGGGTAAGGGAATATCTAATTAAAAAAGGTGTCCCGGGAGAACGACTCAGCTTTGTGGGATATGGCGATACCCGCCCCAAAGTATCGGGAGACTCAGAGGAGGAAAGACAGCAAAACCGCCGAGTCGAATTTGTTATTCTCGATGAAGAGGGAAAAAAAACACAAGAGAAAGATTGAACCAATGATTTGTTTTAACTTGCAAAATAATTTTCGTTAAATACGAGTTAGTTAGAAAAATCAACCCGAATCCATGTTGAATCTCATTCTTCTTCAGGTGACAGACAGCCTTTCCACCGCTACCACCATCCAGAGTATTAATTATTTTGAGTTATTATTAAAAGGTGGGATCGTGGTTTACCCGATCTTATTGCTTTTGCTTTTTACTTTGTATTTGATTGTTGAACGGTACATGTTCATCAAGTCAGCATCCAATATTGATTATGGATTTTTACGGTCTTTAAAAGACAATATTCTTCGGGGTGATCTCCGAACGGCCACTACGCTATGCAAGAGCACTAATCTGCCGATTGCGCGTATATTGGAGAAAGGAATTACGCGGATTGGCCGGCCAGTGAAAGACATTGAGAGCGCGATTGAAATTCAATCCAATCTGGAAATATCCAAAATGGAAAAAAATATGGGCTATCTTGGTTTGATTGCCGGGGTGGCGCCTACCTTAGGGTTTGTGGGGACCATTTCAGGTATCATCCGCATTTTTTACGAAATTTCTGTTACAGGAAACTTCTCGATCGAGACCATCTCCAATGGTTTGTATGAAAAAATGATCGCTTCTTTTTCTGGACTAGTGGTAGGTCTTATTGCCTATGCCGCTTATCATGGAATCAACATGATGATTGATAAGTTTAGCATACATTTACAAGCTACTGTGATGGACTTTTTAGATACTTTAAATGAACCAGCCAAATGAAACTAAAACGCCAACGTCGTTTTGAGGCGGAAGTTCAAACGGCCTCATTAAACGACATCATGTTTTTCTTGCTGTTGTTCTTTCTAATTGTGGCGACATTGGGGAGTCCGAATGTGATTAAGTTACTTCTACCGAAATCGGACGCGAGCTCACACGATGTAAGTAAACAACCGGTGACACTATCGATCACGGAAGATAAAGCGTATTATATTGATCGAACCCCGGTCCCTCTGCCCGAGCTAGAAGCCCGGTTGCAACAAGCTACCGCCAATATGGAAGAGCCCACTGTCATTTTGAGGGCCGAGCAATCCCTCACCATTCAGGATCTGGTGGAGGTGATGTCGATGGGTGCCCGACTTAAAATTCGAATGGTATTAGCCACCGAACTTAAATAAGTAAAGTGCTTGTGTTAAGGAAGGTTCAATCCTAATGGGGGTTGAACCTTTTTAATTCTAAGGAAGTGTACACCGATTTTCCACGAAATCCTTGCCAAAATAACCAAATAAGTACCGGTAAGATCATCCCTAGACTCCAATCTGCTCGCATATACCCCCAAAGAAAGAGTAAAAAATAACAAGCAAAGGCAATTTGCGTAAAGGCTCCTCGGCTAGTAGGTTTCTGAAATCTCAGGCAATTATCGAGAATATGAAAATGTAAGATCTCAAATTCCTTTTTTACCTCTATAGGATAGCTGATCCATTTGCCGTGGTATTGAATATCCAAATGATATCTACCCGGATGTAGATCGTGCTGAATCTCCGGATTTTTCGGCGTGAGCACCCCAATAGTGATACCATCCAAACGAATGGGATATGGCCTGATGAACCAACCCTGCTTTAATTGAATACGTATTTTTCCTTTCATGGGTCTATTTTTTTCGAATATCGCCTTTTCTCTCCTTTTTCTCAAAAAATATAGACCTTATCAATGACTCAATTCCTCAAGTCTTGTAAATAGATTAATTCTAAATAATTAAGATTTTATTTGGATCAATTCTAAATAGGGTTTAGTTTTGCGTTACCAAACTTGATAAATCCTACAACAAAATGAAACGTATTTTCTTATTACTGGCCATGGTGATTGCTTTTACCTCCTGTGAGAAAAATGAGGTGGCACCTTTGATGATTCCAACCTCGTACGATGGGGCGAATTTTCAAGCCAATGCTTCTAACGAATATGCCTTGCGAGATAACTTTGCTGCGTTTGTTCGTGAGCTTCAAAAGGGGCGAGTTGCGGGGACCGTAGTCACAGCAGCTTCATTGCGCACTGTTTTTGAAAATGGTGGTTCCAATTCGGTTTCTGCCAACTTACCTGCAGATCAACGACCGCTGTATTTAGCCATGTTTGAAGAGGTTGAAAAAGCATCTCGTGGGACTGGATATGTATTTGGCAATACCCCAGCCCAAAGTGGTCAAGGGGGAGTCAATAATGGGTATTTATACGATGAAAATGGGTTGGAAATTGAACAAATCTTGGATAAAGGTTCATTTGGTTTAATTTTCTTCCGGAAAGGACAGGCGTTGCTTCAAAATCCAACCTTGGAAAACCTAGATAAGGCATTGGCCTTGTTTGGAGCTAATCCCTCGTTTCCTAATACCCCAACGGCCTCCCGAGCGGCTCAGCCAGATGTTTTAATGGCCAATTATGGAGCACGCCGTACACCGGCAGCCGGAGGTTTGTATACCCAGATTCGGGATGCTTTCATTAAAGCGCAAGCGGCGATCAAAGCAGGGGCTGACTACAATAAAGAGCGGGATGAAGCGATCGAGGCCATTATCCTTGGCTGGGAGAAAGTCAATGCCGCCACGATTGTAAACTACCTTTTCTCAACAGAAACTGGATTGACAACAACCAACGCAGACCAAAGAACTCTTTCGATTGCCATGCATGCACATGCCGAATCGATCGGTTTTCTTCAAGGATTTAAAGGAGCCTCAGGGAAGAGAATCACCGATGCACAAATTGATGCAGGCTTAGCTTCCTTAAATTCGACACAGCCTTTTCGCTTGATTGGTAGTCCAACTGAAATTGCCAAGCTAAGCGCCCTTCGCCGGACATTGCAATCCATCTATGGATTTTCTGATTCTGAGTTAGAGAGTTTCCGAAACAATTGGATTACCGTAGAACAAAGATAATTCATTCCACTTACAGGGGCGGTGCTGGCATCGCCCCCTCTTTACTTGATGACCACTATGAAAAGAATCGTTTGTTGTTTATTAATAGGCTTATTGCCGCTGTGGGGGTGCGATTCAACCCAGAACGGGGACCCAAATCAAGATTTTGATCGAAAAGCCCTTCTAGAGAACATGGCCAATGATTTGATCATTCCCGCGTTTTCGACCCTGCAACAAAAAGTGACAACCATGGAAACTGCCATTCGGAATTTTACGCAAAATCCGAATGCTACCACACTAGCTACCGCCCAACAAGCATGGGAGGAGGCCTACATCGCATGGCAATCGTGCAATGCCTATAATTTTGGACCCGGGGAATTGCCTGTATTCGGGACTTTGACAGATAACATCGGGGTTTTTCCGGTTTCTACCCTTAAAATAGAAAATAACATCACCAACCAAAATTTGTCTTTCGATAACTTTGATCGAGATGCTCGTGGTTTTTTAGCATTGGATTATCTTCTTTTTGATTTGGGTGGGAACGAGCGTGTTTTGCCTAAATTTTCGAATTCCACTCGAAGAGAATATACCCTGCGTGTAGCCCAGGATATTGCATCCAAAGTAGCCACCGTCGTAACCGGTTGGCAATCGTATAAAAATACTTTTGTGAGCAATACCGGCACCGACGCGGGTAGTTCGACGGCCGTATTATACAATGAATTCGTTAAAAGTTTTGAGGCAGCCAAAAACTTCAAAGTACAATTGCCTGCTGGTCAACGGGCCGGACAAACATCGCCTGAGCCAACTCGGGTAGAGGCCTATTACAGTGGCAAATCCCTCCTTTTTTTGTCTGCTCACCTAACGGCGATTCAGAACATCTGGGAAGGAAAGAAAGCCAATGGACAAGATGGCGTTGGATTTGAAGAATACTTAGCTGCTGTAGAGGGAGGGCCCGAGTTGATCACACAAACACGAAATCAATTGACGTCTGTTCGGCAAGCCAAATCCAGAGTTCCTGCAGGTTCATTGTCCCAAACAATTCAGACCAATTTATCTATCGTTCAAGATTTAGGCGTCGAACTACAAAAGCAAACACGTTTTTATAAAAGTGACATGGCATCTCTTTTAGGTATTGCCATTACATTTAATTCCGGAGATGGTGATTGATCGCCTGTCTACTTTTTGGTCGAATTGCCTGCAGGATTGGCGAGAAGGTTTTCGCTGGTCGCATGTGAATCGCACCGATTTCCCCATTGAACCACTCGTTACCTTTCGAGTGGTTTTTGGTGCTTTAATGCTCCTCAGTACCCTGAGGTTTCTCTACTTGGGTTGGGTGGAAGATCATTTCATTCATACCCAATTTCAATTTAAGTACTATGGATTTGAGTGGGTTACGTTAGCTTCACCCTTTTGGATGTACGCCCTTCATGGTGTATTACTTTTGGCCTCCATAGGAATCTTGCTGGGGGCTTTCTATCGTCTGGCTGCGGTGGTGTTCTTTTTAGGTTTTACCTACACACAATTGATTGATTTGACCTATTACCTCAATCATTATTATTTTGTTAGTCTTTTATCGTTTTTACTGATTTTCCTTCCAGCCAATCAGGCCTATGCATGGGATACGCGAAAATCTCCTCGGTATTTCATTCCCTTTTGGACGGTCGGGATTTTGAGATGGCAGGTGGCCATCCTGTATGTGTATGCAGGATTCGCAAAAATGAATTCGGCATGGCTAATTGACTACCTCCCCCTCAAAATTTGGCTTCCGGCCGGAGGGGATTGGATGTTGGTGGGGCCCCTCTTCGCACATCCTTGGGCCCCTGCTTTATTTTCTTGGGGGGGGATGCTCTACGATACTTTCATTCCTTTGTTTCTCCTCAATCGTTATACCCGTTGGCCAGCTTATGTAGCCGTATGGGTATTTCATTTAGCTGTTGGTATCTTGTTTCAAATAGGCGTATTTCCCCTCGTGATGATCGCTATAACTCCTATTTTCTTTTCCTCCGATTGGCACCAACGCATTTGGAATCGTTGGAAAAAACCAACTATGGAATCTTGTCCAACAAATTCTGGAAATGTGCCGTTATGGATATGGATCTACCTTGGTTTTCAACTTATTTTTCCATGGCGATACTTAGCCTATCCAGGTAATTTGTTTTGGACCGAGGAGGGGTATCGTTTTTCTTGGCGGGTCATGTTGATGGAAAAAGCAGGAACCGCCACCTTTTTTGTAAAAGATCGGCAAACAGGTCAAGAAGGCATAGTGGACAATGGTGAGTTTTTGCGACCTCATCAAGAAAAACAAATGGCAATGCAGCCCGACATGATTTTGCAGTTTGCTCATTTTTTGGCCCAACATTATGCAAAATTAGGACTGAAAGATCCGATCGTTCGGGCGGAAGTTTATGTGACCTTGAATGGAAAACCCAGTCAGCTCCTCATTGATCCAACTATTGATTTATCTAAAATAAAGGACTCATGGCAACCCAAATCGTGGATATTGCCAGCTCCAACCCCTTAATATGCGGTTTTTGTTTGTATTGCTTTGTTTACCCCTATTTTCCTGGGGACAAAAAGGAAAGATTTTCGGCTTGGTAACCTTTGGCCGTCAGCCTGTTTCTCAAGCCATGGTCTTTACGAAGGATGGCAAATCGTTTGCAGAAACGAATGCCCAAGGTGCGTATTCGATCACGAATTTATCATATGGAACCTATACCTTGGTCGCGTTTGCTGAGGGATACAATCAACAGGAAGTGTCGGTTTCTTTGAGTTCAAACACCGAAGAAGTAAATATTGAATTAACGTTATTAAGTAAAGAACTGGATGAAGTCAAGGTCCAAGCGGAGCGAGAGCGCACTTTTGGAATGACTCGGTTACGTTCGGTGGAGGGATTGAACATTTTTGAAGCCAAGAAATCGGAGGTTATTGTCCTGAAAGACATGACCGCCAATTTAGCCACCAATAATGCACGCCAAATATTTTCTAAAGTACCAGGTCTCAATATTTGGGAAAGCGATGGCGGTGGACTGCAACTGGGGATTGGTGGACGTGGGTTATCTCCCAATCGAACAGCCAATTTCAACACACGTCAAAATGGGTATGACATCGCCGCAGATGCGTTGGGTTATCCAGAGAGCTATTACACTCCCCCAACCGAGGCATTGGATCGGATCGAGGTGGTTCGTGGGGCGGCCTCATTGCAATATGGAACCCAATTCGGAGGTCTTTTAAACTTTCGAATGAAAAAAGGCCCTACCGATAAAAAAATAGAGTGGACAAGCCGACAAACCGGAGGGTCTTGGCGGTTTTTGAATTCTTTTAATAGCCTGGGAGGACAAATCGGAAAGGTAAATTACTATTCCTTTTATCAACGAAAACAAGGAGATGGATGGCGACCTAATTCACAATACGCCTATGATATGGCCTACGGTGCTGTGGTTTGGAAGCCCACGGATCGGCTTACATTTTCGGCTGATTATACGTTCATGAACTACCTTGCGAAACAACCCGGTGGGTTAACAGATGCACTCTTTAATCAAAATCCAAGGCAAAGTATCCGTAGTCGAAATTGGTTTGGTGTGGATTGGAACTTAGCCTCGTTGACTGTGGACTATGCGTTTTCGGCCAAAACTAAAATGAATACTCGATTTTTTGGAATCTCGGCTCGTCGACAAGCATTAGGCAATTTGGAACGTATCAATGTAGCCGATTTTGGGCAAAACCGTGATCTGATCGACGGACTTTTTCAAAACATAGGAAATGAAACTCGTTTGATTCATTACTATAGAACCGGCCAGCAAAACGCTATTTTTCTTACGGGTGTCCGACTGTACCGTGGCTCAGCCCGAAGTCGACAAGGAGAAGCCGACCCGACGAATCAACCTAATTTTACATTTTTGAATCCCACCAATCTAGAAGATTCCGATTTCCAATTTCCCAGCCGAAACTACAGTTACTTCATTGAAAATATCTTTAATCTCTCCGATCAATGGAGTATAACCCCTGGTTTTAGATGGGAAAATATTCAAACGTTCGCCAATGGGTATTACAAACAACGTGTATTTGATGGGGCTGGAAATTTAATTGTGGACAATCGGATCGATGAGAATCAATCCAGAATCCGCTCGTTTCCGATCTTTGGAATTGGTGTAAGCTTTAAACCCACTGGAAGTTTAGAAATGTATGGGAATATTTCTCAAAACTACCGGGCAATTAATTTTAATGATATTCGGATCAATAATCCCAATATCATCATTGATCCGAACATTCAGGATGAACGAGGGTTTTCGGCCGACATAGGGGGGCGTGGTAGTATCGCTCAAGGGAAAATTCAATTTGATGCCTCGGTGTTTTATTTGCGATACAATGATCGAATTGGTTTGTTGTTGAGATCTGATCAACCACCTTTGTTTTTGGATTATCGGTATCGAACCAATATTTCCGATGCTCGAAATATAGGAATTGAAAGTTTTGTTGAGTCGGATCTTATGCGTTGGTTTCGACCCAAATCGACCTTTTCATTGAATGTATTTACTAATTTCTCTTTGATTGATGCACGGTACGTAAACACCGATGAACCTTCAATACGAGGGCGTCAGGTTGAGTTGGTCCCGGCAGTCATGGTTCGTTCGGGGATATCGTATGTAGGAAAAAAATGGAAGGCCACGTATCAGTTCAACTACACGGCGCGTCAATTCACCGACGCTACGAATGCGATCCGAAGTAGCTCGGCGGTCAATGGGGTGATTCCCGCTTACCAAATCATGGATTTTTCGACGAGTTACCAACTGAATCGCCGATTGGTTTTAGAGGCCTCCGTGAATAATTTGATGAACACGGCTTATTTCACTCGAAGAGCAGATGCCTACCCGGGTCCAGGTATTATACCATCCGATGGACGATCGCTTTTCTTGACTTTAGGCTGGACGCTTTAATCTCCGCGGAGAAATCGAGTGGATCTCTCCGCGAATTTGGCCGAATTCTTTGACTTGATTAAAGACTCATTAAATCTTTGAATTTAATCGCTTGACGGCGGGAGATTTCAATTTTTTCTCCCCCCCAATTCTTTTCTCCAGCCTTGAGCGTTACGAGCAATCCTCCTGAAAACCACGGCTCAATTTTGGCAATGCTGTGTAAATTGATAATATGCTTGCGATTGGCACGGAAGTAAATTTTGGGATCGAGACGTTCTTCTAGGGCATTCAAGCTCTTGAGAATTAAGGGTTTTTGATCCTCAAAATGCAAGCGAACATAATTGCCCATCGACTCAAACAAGCGCACCTGGCCTAATTTAACAAACCAGCACTTCTCTCCATCTTTTACAAAAATTTGGTCGCCCTCCGACAGGTAGGTTTGCGACTCCTGCTTCAAGGCTTGATCTTTCAGCTCATTTTCTACTTTTTGAATGGCCTCGGATAGACGTTGCAACTCTATGGGCTTCAAGATGTAATCCAATGCATTTACTTCAAAAGCTTTCAAGGCATATTCGTCATATGCCGTAGTGAAAATCACATGAGGTGCTTTGTCTTCGAGACTTTCAAGGAGTTCAAACCCATTTTTGCCGGGCATTTGAATATCCAAAAACAGGAGATCTGGTTCCAGCTCATCCATGAGTTCCAAGGCTTCTTCTGCATTGGCTGCCTCACCGACAATCTGGAGTTTGGGAAAATTCTCCAATAATCGTTTCAATTCATTTCGAGCTAGGCGCTCATCATCAACAATTAATGCTTTCATGTTTTATTGGACAGATGGTTGCAAGGGTATTCGGATTTCAGCACAAACCGTCAGCTCATTTTCTTGAAAGATACGAAATTGCGCTTCAGGTCCATATAGTAAGTGTAATCGTTGCTCGGTATTTTGAAGACCGAAGCCAGAATGGTCTTGGGATGCGGTGGGTATACTCAGTTCACCGGTATTTCGGATAGACAATAGCAAAAAGGAGCCGTCAAGTCGACTGGAAATATCGATGTAACCCCAGCGGAGTGCTTTTTGTACCCCATGTTTAATGGCATTTTCTACCAGTGTCTGTAGCATCATGGGAGGAACTTGGATGGAAAGGGTATCTTCGGCAATTTCCCACTTCACTTGGAGTCTCTCTTCGTATCGAACCTTCTCAAGTGCTAAATAATCTTCAATGGTTTTCAATTCATCACGGAGTTCCACGGTTTTTCGGCGATCCGCGATCAACGAACTCCGTAAAATACTGGAGAGTTGGGTAATTCCAGCCTGAGCCCGAACGGGGTCCTCTAAAATCAAGGCTCGAATGCTATTCAAAGCATTGAACATAAAATGGGGATTCATTTGCGCCCTCAAGACTTTTGACTCCGTCTCTCGAATCGAAGATTGTAATTTGAGGCGTTCGATTTCATCTTGTCTTCGTTCGTTGGTGTAATGATAAAAAACATAAATCAATACCCAAATTAAGACGGGTTTACTTTGTGAAATGAGGTAAATCAGGTCCCGCATGGCCCAGTTCATGGCCGAAGTGTCGATGATGGCATTATCCAATGGGATGTTTAGAGCGGTCATCAAGGTGGTCATACAGATGACGGCAAGTCCCGTTCTAAATAGAAGACTGGATAAGGATAGTTTAATCCACTGGTATCGTTTGAAAATCAGGCGAAAGGAATGGGTCAACGTGATTCCGGCAAAGGTATTAGCCAGGGCATTCCCTAAAATGGCTTCAAGTTCTTGCCAAGAAAACGAAAATACTGCAAAATAGCCAGTGAGTTCGGTCAGTGAGTAAAAACCCCAACCCAAGCCTTGACAAAGCCAATACAATCGATTTTTATTCATGCCCTTCACAATAGATTGACAAGATACGGGAAAAACAGAAGTGGCCTTGTGTTTCGGGAAGGAAGGTTTTGCTCCTCAATAAAAGGCGGAATTAAACGGTGAGATGCACCAGGTGTTCGGTATCATTTTCACGCAAGACTGCAAAAGATTGGGAGTCGTAGTGGTACTGCAAGTGATAGAGGCAAAGATTCGAATGTTGAAAGTCATCCATATCAGCCAATGGTTTCTGTAGCAGTTGAGTTAACAAAATCCGCATAGCACGGCCGTGCATCGCAATCAGAATTAGATCTTCATCTGTGCGGGATAGGATGTGCTGCACTGTCACTTTCTGCCTTTCGGCCACTTGTTGTGGACTTTCTCCGCCGGGTGAAGCCAAATAGGTATGTCCCATTCGCCAACCTTTTATCATATTGGTATGCTCACTGTCATGCGAAGGGTCTGGTTTTTTCCCCTCTTTGATTCCCCAAGAAATTTCGTTTAATCCGGCATGCTTTTCAAAAGGAATACCCGCCTCAATAAAGGCCTGGACGGATTGAAAGGTGCGCTGTAGTTCAGAAATGTAAATCTTTTGGAAGGGGAGATGCTGGTATGCCTCGTAGAAGGCTTGGGCTTGTGCTTTCCCTAAATCGTTTAACTCGGCATCGATTCCACTTCCTTGTACGACACCTAAACGGTTGTAGGCAGTTTCACCATGGCGGATGAGGTATATTTCTTTGACTCGGCTGGACATGGGATGGTTTGTTTAGCTGCGTGGGAATGTGTAGTATTACTAAGTTTTCAATACGTAGAATCAGAAAACTAGAAATTTCACGCAAAATTACAGAAAAGATGTTTAAAAACTTGGTCGATCTTGAAAATTTGAAACAAATGGATCAGCAATCCATGGGGGGACATTTGGGGATTGAATATTTGGAGGTTGGTTCCGATTACCTTAAAGCTCGAATGCCTGTGGATCACCGAACCAAACAGCCCTTTGGTTTACTGCACGGGGGCGCGTCGGTTGTCTTGGCAGAAACCTTGGGTTCTATTGCGTCTTTCTTATGTTTGGAAGATCCTTCCAAGCAGCGGGCGGTTGGATTGGAAATTAATGCCAACCACCTCCGGGCAGTGACATCGGGTTGGGTGTATGGAACCACCAGGCCGCTTCATGTAGGACGCCGGACGCAAGTTTGGGAAACGAGGATCACCAACGAAGATGATAAACTCGTGTGCGTGAGCCGATTGACCGTTAGTATTGTTGATGCGTCATAAAGACACAATTTATCGAGGGGTAGGATTGACAATGCTTGGAAAATCATGTACCTTTCCACATACAATCCTTCCTAAGTATGAAAAAACTCTTTACTTTCTTTCTTTGGGGCAGTACTATTTTGAGTGCTTCGGCTCAAAATTTTTATCCGTACACGCCCGTCCCTTTCAATCAAGTGAAGTTGAAAGACGAATTTTGGTATCCCAAAATTGAAGTCAATCGTACCTCCACGATTCCTTGGTCATTTCAGCAATGCCAAGAAACAGGGCGAATCAAAAATTTTGAACAAGCGGCTGCTCGGCAAGGTAAGTTTTGTGGTGTGTATGTTTTTGATGATACGGATGTCTACAAGACCATGGAAGGCGCCGCCTATTCGCTCCAGGTAACTTATGATGCCAAATTAGACGCCTATCTAGATAGTTTGATTACGTTGATTGGTCAAGCTCAAGAAGAAGATGGATATTTATACACGGTTCGGACGATGGGGGACAAGCACCATTGGATAGGCAAAGAGCGCTACGAAAAGGAACATGAACATTCTCATGAACTATACAATGCCGGACATTTCTATGAAGCGGCTACGGCCCATTACTGGGCTACGGGGAAGCGGTCAATGTTGAATTTGGCGATCAAAAATGCCGATCATTTGCTTACCGTTTTTGGGCCCGGGAAAAGGTCGGTGGCACCTGGGCATCAGGTGATTGAGATGGGTTTGGTAAAAATGTACCGAGCCACTGGCAAAAAGGAATACCTAGAACTAGCTCAATTTTTTATAGACGCGAGAGGCAAACGAATATATCCTAAGAAAATAGGTACACCGGGAGCTACGGTATGGGAAACTGGCGAATATTGGCAAGATCACGCACCAGCCATAGAGCAAACTGAAGCGATAGGTCATGCGGTGAGGGCAACCTATCTGTACGCAGGGATGGCCGATGTGGCAGCCTTAACTCAAAACGAGGCTTACATTAAAGCCATTCATACGTTGTGGGAAAATGCTGCAGGAAAGAAAACGTACGTTACCGGTGGAATTGGGGCTTCTGGGGGATGGGAAGGCTTTGGTCCCGACTATGACCTGCCCAACGAGGATGCCTACTGTGAAACTTGTGCTGGAATCGGGAATGTGTATTGGAACCATCGGATGTTTTTACTTACCGGAAATGGTAAGTATATGGATTTAGTGGAAAGAACTTTGTACAATGGGATCTTAGGTGGCATAGGTCTGGATGGTAAAAGTTTTTATTATGCCAACCCCATGGAGTATCGATTGGAAAACGGACAATTAAGTGGGGAGAACAAGCGATCCCCATGGTTTACTTGCTCTTGCTGTCCGTCCAATATTTGTCGTTTCATGCCCTCGATTCCAGGTTATATTTATGCCCAACAGGGAAATCGGGCGTATATTAATTTGTATATGACCAGTAGTACACAATTGGATTTAGCCGGAGGGCAAAAGGTGATGCTATCTCAAGAGACTCAATATCCCTGGGCGGGACGAGTGAAGGTGCAAGTGGAGACACCTGCCAAGAAGGGGGTTCCGTTTGCTTTGCATTTGAGGGTTCCTGGATTTGCAGGAGCGGCTATTTTCCCGACCAATTTATATGAGGCATCGGCTACACAACAACCCATCCGAGTTCAGGTGAATGGTGCGGCATTATCTTTAGTTCCGGATTCAGCTGGGTATTTGGTGATTTCAAGAACTTGGAAGTCGGGCGATGTCGTAGTACTGGATATGCCGATGGAAACCAAAACGGTGACGTCGCATCCAAAAGTGAAAGCCAATGTGAATCGAATTGCCGTGCAACGTGGACCAATCATGTATTGTGCTGAGTTTCCTGATAATGGAGGTCGTACTGCCACTTTAGTATTGCCCACCAGCCAACCTGTGTTTCAAGAAAAGTTCGAGTCCAAGTTGTTGGGTGGAATTATGACACTACAAACGCCTGGTAAGGTAATCGACATTCAACCAAACGATGTAAAAACCATCGAACGGCCTATTCAGCTAATTCCCTATTTTGCTCGGTCCAATCGTGGTGTAGGCGAGATGAAGTTGTGGTTCCCGACCAAGATTACAAATGTTCAAATTGAATAGCCTGATCCATTGAAACTAAATACATTGAAAGAACCCCAAGGTTGAAGAATTCCTTGGGGTTTTGGTAGGTAGTTTCACCCAATAAAGAAATTGGGAAACTTTGTCAACATACGTAGTTCTATTTTAAATCCTCTTTTCCATCCGTGCTTTTAATTAGTTGACCATGACTAAATCCCATCCCAAAGAATACTTCAGAATCGTAGTTCCCATGATTTGCGGCTTAGTGCACTTTTTGATTGCATTAAAATTAAGGCCAGAGGTGACAGATGGATCACCCGAGTGGTATGTTTTTTTATTGGGAGTAATTCCGAGTTATCTAACCGTTTTTGGGTTGTATTTTCTGGTTTCCTTTTTTGTGAAGGTACCTCCGGTTGGTTTATTAATTGGAGTCTATATCGGGGCTATCCTTCAAGAGCTTCAGCAGGTTTCTTATACTACTCAAGATGCTGGGATCGTAGGGAGAACCTTTGATTATGGTGATTTAGTATTTCTCACTCTTAGTGCTTTGACGGCTTTTGCCATCGAAAGAAAGAAAAATCGGATGTGAATTCACGAGGTTTATTCTAGATAAACGGCGAAGAGTTTGAAAACTGAGGAAGTGGAATAAAATACAAAATCCAGTCACTTAGGTACTTGCTAAAGTATTAACTTTGAGGGCCAGTCATTACTTGAGCCTTGGCTTTGGCCTAGCTTGTTTGGTCAAGGGTAAGTTCATCAGTGCATGAATGGAGGTAATTAATCAGCCAGAAAATACCATTGATTCAAAAAGTAACGGATTTTAACCCAAGTTAATGTTTTGGATAGTTGCTACGGAGCCTGTTTCCTCTTGAGAATTTGGCGACTATGCTCTAATATTATCAGGCGATAATAACCTAATTGAAACTTCCTGGAGAGACTTTGAGCGATTCAAGGCTGAAGCTGTACCGGTAAACTTGAAAGCCAGGCTTTCAGGTTCTCAAATTGCAACGTATAATTTCCATCAAAACCCAACCGGACCAAAAAGTTTTTATGCTTTCGGACACTATTTCGTGATCGAAAATATCAAAGCAACCTACCCTATACGCGACATGGTAGAGATTAAGGCTTTGATGTTGTGATTAAATAATTTCGATTTTAGATAGTTTTTGATCATCGATTTCAAACTTTTTGACTTGAATACATTCCATTAATGTAGGTTCAAAAATTACGATGTTATATCCTCTTTTAGGATTTAGTGAGCTGGAGAATTTTATGCCTTTGAAATCTCCAAATACCTTGATGTATTCGCAAATAAATTGAGTTGGGATATAGTCTAGCTCGCTGTCAAATCTTCGTAATGGCCTAGATAGGTCTTCACTTATCTTTTTTATTAAAAGTCTATTTTTGATAGATGGATTTACAATTTCTTGGAAAATAGAGGTTTGTTTGGTGAAATCAAAAATAGGTATTGAATCAATACCCTGCTTTAGCACAAATGTAGCGATACTTATTTCATCATGTTTTGTTGCACGGGTTTCATAGAGGACTGTTTCATCATCAAGGCTTAGGTACAAATAGGGTATACCTGCTGGGTTTGCTCTCCCTGCTTTGGATATTTCCTTGTCTGGAGTCCCCATCTTTTCTGGGGGGAATTTTGCTTGGCCTTTCTCTTGATGTATTCGTGCTCTGTATAATTTTTGGTTACGATCCAAATGTGTTGAATTATTGGGATCTAGTATTATGTCTCTCCAGTTGAATTTTTCATCACCTCGTAGGATAATATCAGGGATAAATCTATTTCTCCATTTCAAACTCTCCTTGATTTCATCCCAATAATTAATAGAATCTTTAATATCATCATTATAATCGACTAGATCTGTGGCAGAATCTACATTTAAAATGAGTGCTTCTTGAATTACAAAGTCCAGAATTTTTTTGCCAATTTGTTCATTCTTGAACAAAGTCAAATCTGATTGGATTTTTGCAACTAAGGACTCTCCACTTTTTGAATGTTCAAAGTTGGATATGAGACTCTCGATAAAGTCAATTAGTTCTGCTGCATTTATTGTTTTTGTTTTTTCTGTTTCACAAAAGTCACAATCAGCCTGTTGACCACTTGCCTCAATAAAGCTTTGAACCTCATAATCTAAGAAACAATTACTGCACAATTTCATTGTAATTCTTTGTCAAAATATTTTCCTACAACCAGTAGATGGTTTTTGATTGAAATCTTTTTAATAGTACCTAGTCCCGGATAATGGCCGCGACTATAGTAATTCTTAAGCTCATCGATGGCTAGGTTATTAAGTCTTTTATTTTCGACAAAGGCAATCGCTTTTCTTAATGCCTCCCCAAATTTGCCTTGAATATCTGAGGTGGAATCATTTGTGGTAGATGTAAAGTGCCTAATCCAAATATCCATTTCGTCATCAAGATAGGTTAAATGTATTACAATAGCTTTTGGCTGAGAGCCTCCCTCTGAGTATTCGCTAGGAATAACAGTATAATCAGAAAAGCCGGTATAATTATCACCTGAGAAGTAACGGTGTTCCTCCGAGAATTTATGTGCTTCAATATCAAGAAACTCGCTATTATTTTTCCGTTTTTCAAAAAGATCATCTAAGCGAAAACATTTTTTTCTTGAATTTTTTACGAGGTTATTCAGAGCTCTATTTTTTTGGGGGTCAGATAAGACAATGTATTTTACTGATTCATTAAATAATACATTTGTTAATCTAAAATTTTTTGCATCCATATCACTTGACATGATAATCATGCACTCTTTTAAGTTATATTCTTTTATACTTGATAAAATAAAATCAGCATTGTTATCATAATAGAATGCTGGGATAAAGGTATATCCATCTTTTTTTTGTAGGTATTCTAAAAAAATACTAGAATTTCCCTTTGCTTCACCTACTGTTGGATTTACTATTAAAAATGCATTTCTATCATTGGCTTGAAAAGCACTAAATGCTAGTTCAAGGTTATTGCTCGAAGTTTTTATGGGCTCCAGGATTGGAGTTATTTCTGTGTGTAGCTTTTGGCTATTCAATAATTCTCGAAGAGCCAAAAGCTCGAATTGTCTTGCTCTGAGGTAGGGAAGGTACATGTTTAGGGGCTGATTTTAGTTTCCAATAATTCTAAGAAATCATCTTTTTTCTTTTTGTTGAATTTAAGAGCAAGGGATATCTGGTTAAACTCGGCGTGGTTTTGAGTGAGTATGGCCTCCTTGGATCCGCGCTGTTTCATTGTGGAAATAAAGATTTGATTTAGCCTATCTATTGGGATCTCAAGTATTAATTCTTTGCAAATCTTGTACTGTGTGAAGCTTGTCATTTCTGGCAATTCTCCGAAGTAGTCTTTTACAATGGATCTGTACTCGTTTGTATGTAGTATTGACATGATAGAATTCGGGTCAATTTCCTCATTTTTTTGAGGGTTCCGGTACAACTCAAATTTCCCATGTTTGGCTTGGTGATCATACAATATTAGTCCAGTTGTAATGTCCTGGTTTTCGTATAGCTTGAGTTTACTTACTGGAACAATCAGGTAAAGGCAGTTGAATGCTGTTCTATAATCTGATAGCTGGCTTTTGAGTCGATTAGGGCTATCAAGTTCGGTTTTGATTTCAAATATCTTTGATACCCCATTGAATAATGCTAAATCTGCTACTGAATTGCCTATTTTGAACTCACTGAAAACTTTTGAGTTTAAGGTTCCAAGTTCTTGGAGTATATATTCATTCAAGAACTCGTTTTTGAAAATATACTCGTTTCGATAGTTTTGGGTTAATACCTTGTAGATATATTTAAGGTATTGCAAATAGGTAGATCCATCATCAATTAGCCAATTTGCATCATACCTTTTGATTTTGAAATTTATAGAGGAGAAGTCACCTTTGAACCACGAAAGGACTTCACCCCTTGAAAAAAGGGATGAATAATCTCTAAGACGATTCAATTCAAAATCCATGGTTTTGGCCCGTTAAAATACTATAATATCTTTTAGCCAAACGGTTTGCTTGGCGATTTAAGGGCAACTCATTGATTTTGGGACACAATTATAAACGCAAAAGTAGCCAAATCAGATGGCTAATTTGGCTACTTTATTGAAAATGGAAAAGAAAATATCCAAAAAATGTAAAAAAAACTTATTAAGTAGTCTCTTTAGTCTCCTCAAGTTGCGACTCATACGGCAAGACTTCCTCAATATTTGTTTTGGCGATGGAGGTGATCGTGTAGTCCTGCATTTTGCCCAGGACTGTGTCTAGGTGATTGTGTGCCTCCAGTAAGGTTTCAGCTTGTACCATGAAGTTATAGGGAACAAGTTTTTCCTTTTGTGTCCGCTCATCAAATAGGATGTAATGCACCTTGGCTTTGTACCAGGGGCCCTCCGGGTTGCCGGGATCTTGTTGGAATATATCTTGGAAAATGACTGGTTGGATTCGGGAGACTTGGAACTCCTGGTGAATTTTTGAAAAATGTTCGTATGCTCTGGCTTCAGCCTCAGTGTAGCTTATAGTATCGAGTAAATAACTTTCTTCCGAGACTGTCTGTTTGCCCTGTTCATTTTGGTAACACGTCTTGATTTTAACTAAAAACCAGCCCATTTCTATAAAATTTAGTTCGATCCAAATTTATAGATCCGGTATGGCATTTATCTGGATTCTTTCGGGTAGATTTCCTCAAAGCCCGCTTAATAGATATGGCTTGAAACTTTGGTCAGAAAAGCTCAAATTTGAGGAAACTATCAACTAGATATGAATGATACTTTAAAACAAATAGAAGAAAATCATAGCTTTGAGATTTCGCAAATCCTTAAAACGCTCGGTTGGAAAAATATTTTAAACGGGTGGGTATGTATTATTTCGGAATTCATAACAATAATTTTGTTTATCATTGGATGTTACTTGTCATTTGATTATAAGTTTCTCCTGGGGAAATTGGTAAGCATAAATCTCAGTTTATTTCCAACAATAATTGGGTTTTTTGCTGCGTCCCAAGCATTTTACTTAGTTACCGAAAAAGATGATTTGGTTGAAAAACAATTTAAAAAAAGAGATTTTTCAGCTAAGACGTTGTATCAAACTTATTGGGCGTTTATAAGTTTTCTTATATTAACTTCAACATTAGTTACTGTCGTTTCATTTGTGCTTTCATTTTTATTAGATGAAAAGATTAATATTCCTAAAGATTTTCCATCATGTGTTTTTAATTTCGCCTTTCATAGCATTTTCTTTCTTTCATTATACTGTATCTGTCTCATTTATGAGGCAGTAGAGTCTGCATTTGCAATTAGTCAGGTAAGAAGTTTAATTTTAGTCCGTAAAGAATATGATAAATTTGAATTTCAAAAAGAATATGAATCCAAAAACCCCGGCAAATGACCGGGGTTTTTTGGTTAAAGATCAATCTTGAAATTCTTGTTCCGTTCCTTCAGCTCGTAAATCATCCGCTCCGGGGAAATGTTTGAATACGTGTCGAGCTGGCGCCGGTTGGTATGGCCGGACATTCGCATGAGGGTACGTTCGTCGATCATGTATTCATTCTCCATCATACTGATAAACGTGTCCCGGAAGACGGAGGTCGATAGGTCGAAACCCACCGTATTTCTGTTAATCCCTACCAGGTCTCCTAAGAACTTCAGCTCTTTGTTCAAGTCGCTCATATCGGGCCGGGGGAGAGTGTCGATACTGCCGTACTTTTCGATCACCTTCCTGGCATCAGGAAGAAGAACCGGCATGGAGTAGATCCCGGTTTTGTTGCGTGCCTTGCGAAAGCAATTGCCGATCAGGTGTTCGTTGCGAAGGCTTAGGTAATCGGTGTAGGAGAATCCGGTGTTCATCAAAAAGATGGCAATGTCCCGGGCCTTCTCTGCGGAAGGGTGAGGGCAGTTGATGATCGCCTGCCGAAGCGGAGCTGTAAGGTACTTAGGTGGTTTGGGTTTTTCGTAGGCGAGATTCATCTTCGCGACCGGCCGAAACTGGATCCATTCCTTCTTGATGGCGTGGTCTATCACGGATGAGACTAAGGAGAGGTACTTGTTGATCGAATTCTTACAGAAGGCCGCTGAGCCGTCCGGTTTTTTTTGCGTGGCCAGGTAGCTCTTGAAATGCTCGATGAAGGCGTGACGGATCTCTGTGACCCGAATATCGAGCTGCTTGGTATCTTGCAGGAACTTGATCAATGCCTGGCATCGGGTCCGGTAAGTTTTCATGGTGCCGGGTTCGACTTTCTGTACGTCTCTCTTGTACTCGATCAGGCTCTCAAGCGCGGCCACAAATTTTGGCGATTCCTTTGGATTTTTGACCGTTCCGTTCGAAAGATAATGCTCTCGGATGAAGGCATAGGTGACATCGGTACCCGGGTGTAGCATGTGGTACATGTCGAAGATGTCCTGGAATGACTTGCGGATATTGAGCAGGTGCCGGTTGACGTTGTCGGCAAGAGCATAGGTGTCCAAGGCTCGTTCACCATTCCAGTACGCCGGGGGAACCTTGATGCCGGTGGAAAAGGGTGTGTCTCGGGGTTCTCCCTCGATCGAGAGCTGGCAATAGATGCTCACAAGTTTCATGGGATCGGCCTTTTGTACTCCTCGAAGAAAGAACTGTACATTTAGCATTTTTTTTTCTGTAAGATGGCTGTAACATGATTTTACGGCGTTTTGTGTGTGAGCCGGAAAAATACTGTTAGCAAGGAAAAAAACTGTTAGCAGAATGGTGATAGGATGTTAGCATAGATACTATCCATGATTTTGCACCAAAAATGAAGGTTTTCTGCATCAAAAGTGCTTAAAAAGCAAAAAACCAGTCATTTTCATGACTGGTTTTGGCTAATAATTAAGACTTATACCGAAGTCTTGTGACCCTACGGGGAATCGAACCCCGGTTTCATCCGTGAAAGGGACGTGTCCTAACCGCTAGACGATAGGGCCGGCTGGTCCCATAATTACCGTTTTGATAAGCGAATTGCCCTCTCTGGGATGATTATGTCTGATCTCGTTCTGAAATCGTGGTGCAAAGGTATAGCGACAAATTTAATTACGCAATACCCTGGTCAAAAAAACTTCATAAAAATTCAAAAAACTTTATTGTGTACTATTTTTTATTCAAAAAACTATATAGTTAATTTAGGCATGACGAGATACTGACTCCTTTGGTCTCTTTTTATCGTTTCCTTCCTTTTTTCCTCGTAAATTGCCTTTATTCCACACAAACTATTCATTCTAACATGCGTGCTGCGTTCATTCTATTCTTATTTTTTTTCTCAGTAGGTATTGGTTTTTCACAAATCTCACTTCAAATTCAAGAAGCAGAAAGCCTTCGCCCTCTCCCGGGCATTGTCATCACCACTGCCACAACTACTTTACTCACCAACGATCGAGGTGAGGTCAGCCTGCCGGCTCAAACTCAACAAATTCACGTTAGCGGTATCGGATATCTCCCCCAAACCTTGTTTGCTCCCTTTCCGAAAGTCGTGATTCTAAAAAATAGCATCATCGATCTGTCAACCATTACCGTGACCCAATCGCAGGCGCATCGGCGGCAGGTACTGAATAAGATTGATCTTGGACTTCGTCCCCTTCTCAACGCCCAAGAAATCTTACGCATGGTACCGGGTTTGTTCATCGGCCAACATGCAGGAGGAGGGAAGGCCGAACAAATATTTCTTCGTGGCTTCGACATCGACCACGGAACCGACATTCGGCTAACAGCAGACGGTATGCCTGTTAATATGGTATCCCATGCCCATGGCCAAGGATATGCCGACCTTCATTTCCTGATTCCAGAGCTTATCGAAGAGGTTTCCTTTAAAAAAGGGCCCTATTCTGCTGATCAGGGAAACTTTTCAACCGCTGGATGGGTAAACTTTCAAACCAAATCCCACCTCCCAAATTCGTTCGTAAAGCAAGAAATAGGTCAATTTAATACCTTCCGAACGTTAGCGGCACTACGTCTTCCCCAGAAAAATAAAAACCAAGGGTACGTGGCAGCTGAATATAATTATTCAGATAGTTATTTCGATTCCCCACAGAATTTTAATCGGTTCAACGCCCTCGGAAAATATACTTTCCACCTGTCAGACCGACATAGTCTTCAATTACAAGCCAGTCACTTTACAAGTCGATGGAATCACTCAGGTCAAATCCCTGATCGAGCCGTCGCAGCTGGTTTGATCTCCCATTTCGGAGCAATCGATGATACAGAGGGCGGTTCCACTGGCCGTACCAATGCCTCCTTAATCTCTCAGTTCGCTTTACTTGATGGCGGACTTTGGAAAAATCAAATTTTCTACAATCGGTACCAATTTCAGTTATTTTCGAATTTTACCTTTTTTCTGGACGATCCCCTCTTTGGGGATCAAATTCGACAAACCGAAAAACGAGATATCGTGGGTGTTAACAGTACAGTAACTCGATCTCACCGCTTCTTGGGTTTTCAATCCGACCAACAGGTAGGAATTCAGCTCCGACTCGATATCACCCAAGATTCTGAATTAGCCAAAACAACCAATCGAACCTTGGTACGGGAATACCTGTATTTAGGTAATATTCAAGAATCAAACTTGGGCGCTTTTTGGGAGGAAGATATCCATTTGTCCTCAAAATGGCTCGTCAACCTGGGTGCTCGATATGATTTCTTTACCCATCAATACCAAGATCAACTTCTGCAATCTACAGGAAAAGAACAAGCAGGACTCCTGTCCCCCAAATTCAATATTTACTTTACGCCATCCTCTTCCATTCAATTTTATTTAACAAACGGAAAAAGTTTTCATTCCAACGATACCCGTGGGATCATAGCAAATCGTGGGCTGCAAACTTTACCACCCGCCTATGGTTCGGACCTAGGAATTCAGGGGAAAATAGGTTCCCGATTCTGGTACCAAACCGCCGCTTGGTATTTATGGTTGGATCAAGAATTCGTTTACGTCGGAGATGCCGGTATCGTCGAACCCAGTGGGCGTTCCAGGCGGTATGGATTCGATTTCTCAGGTCGTTGGCAATTGGCAGATCGTTGGTTCTTGGATGCCGATCTAAATTGGACTCATCCAAGAGCAATATCAGAAGAGCCAGGTGCCCAATACATTCCCTTAGCCCCGATCTGGAGTAGTGTTGGAGGAATCACCTATCAAAGTAAACAGGGTCTTAGTGGGTCGCTCCGGTACCGGTGGTTGGGCGACAGACCAGCTAAAGAAGATTATTCTTTAGTAGCTAAAGGATACCGAATCGTCGATTTTCAGCTCAATTATACCCGAAAACATCACCAGTGGGGACTGAGTATTCATAATCTATTTAATACTTTGTGGAAAGAAACGCAGTTTGCTACTGAAAGTCGATTAATCGATGAGCCCGCGCCTGTCGAAGAAATTCACTTTACCGCCGGTAGTCCTTTTTTTGGCCGTCTCTCATTTACCTATTATTTTTCACGATAATTCAATTCACTTCTTATGCTGAAAAAACTCCTAAAGGCCCTTTGCCTTGTCTGGATAACCACCCTGCCCGCGTTGGCACAAGGAATCCAATCGCCTGCCGAATTTCTCGGTTATGAAATAGGAACAAAATTTACATTTCATCACCGGGTCATCGATTACTTTGAATATGTAGCTCAAAAAGCTCCAGACCGTGTAAAATTGGTTTCCTACGGCAAAACACCTGAGGGCAGACCCTTATTGGTCGCTTTTGTGGCAAAGCCGGCCTACATGAGCAAGTTGGAGGAAATTCGGACCAATAACCTTAAAAGTATCGGGCTTCTACCAGGCAAGCCTTCAGGTCCTGTGCCTGCCATTGCTTGGATGAGCTATAATATCCATGGGAACGAGGCCATATCATCAGAAGCCTCCATGCTCGTGCTTTTCGAAATGCTCAATCCAGCCAATAAACTCACCCAAAAAGTAATAGAAAATACAGTTGTAGCCATAGATCCCTGCTTAAATCCGGATGGTTTTGACCGCTACGTTCAAGGATACTCTCGGTATGTAAGTAAAACTCCCGACTTCAACCTTGCCTCCATTGAGCATAATGAGCCTTGGCCGGGTGGTCGATTTAACCATTATTTGTTCGATTTGAATCGGGACTGGGCTTGGCAAACGCAAACCGAGTCTCAGCAACGAATGGCACTTTACAATAGCTGGATGCCTCATTTACACGGTGACTTCCACGAAATGGGACCTGGTTCAACGTATTATTTCCCTCCTTCGGCTCGTCCTTACCACGAAAATCTAACTTCCTGGCAACGGCAGTTCCAACAAATGCTGGGTGATTACAACAAAAAGCAATTTGATCAACGTGGTTGGCTCTATTTCACCAAAGAAAACTTCGATCTTCTGTACCCAAGTTATGGTGATACCTATCCCTCCTACAATGGGGCAATTGGGATGACCTTTGAGCAAGGTGGCTCGGGCCGTGCAGGGATCAACTACATTCGAGAAGACGGCGACACGCTCACCTTAGCTATGCGGATAGAACACCATTTTGCCGCTACGATGGGCACACTAGAGGCCATCTCATCCAATGCGGATAAGACCGTCGCCGAATTTGTTAAATACTTTGAAGAGCCCACGCAAAAAGGGGCTGGGAAATACAAATCATATGTCATCAAAACAGCCAATGAGCCCTCAAAAACCCAAGCTCTTGCCCGGCAATTAGATAAATTACAAATACAGTATAAGTACGCTGACAAGGCCTCCACGGGTACCGGATTCAGTTACCTCAGCCGAAAAGAGGAAAGCTTTAGAGTGGAGCCAAACGACATGATTGTGTCTACCTATCAGCCCAAAGGTACGTTTGCTAAAATTTTATTGGAGCCAGCTACCATGCTGGAGGATTCCAATACCTACGATATTACTGCATGGGCCCTACCGTATGCTTTTGGGCTATCAGCGTACGCCACAACAGCGAAGTTGGAGGGTTCAACTACACAATATTTGAAACCAAGCCAGCCGGCCATTACCCAAACAGAGCCTGTTTATGCCTATTTGGTGCCTTGGAATTCGTTTGAAGCAGTGAAATTCGTGGCAGAACTTCATCAGCACAAAATAGTCGCTAGAATGCACGAAATGCCTTTTGAAATCGATGGCAAGTCATATGACCACGGCACCCTCGTGATTACACGGGCTGCCAATGCCTACATGGGAAAGGGATTTGATGAGAAAGTGCAGTCAGCCGCCAAAAAATCGGGAGTTATATTACATCCTGTTTACACGGGAATGGTTTCGAAAGGTTTAGACCTTGGTTCGAATAGTGTTTTCACTCTGAAAGTCCCTAAAGTGGGTTTAATTTTGGGCGAAGGCGTATCACCCACCGCGGCTGGTTCGGTTTGGCATTACTTTGAGAATGAGTTGGGATATCCCCTAACGTTGATCGATGGGTCGTATGCAGCAAGAACCGATCTCTCGACTTTCAATACACTGATTTTGGCAGAAGGCCGTTACAATACCATTTTCCGAGACACAAAAATGATCCAGGATTGGGTTTCCAAAGGTGGTAAATTGATCGCATTGGAAGGGGCCACTCGTTTCTTCGCCGATCGAGAGGGATTCAGTTTGACTTCCAAAAAGGAAGGGAAGTCTGAGGATAATCCACTTCAAGCCTATGCGGATCGGGAACGTGCCGGAATTTCAGAGCAAATCCCAGGAGCCATCTATAAAATTCACATGGATGCTACCCATCCGCTCGGTTATGGTTATAAAAACGGATATTACACCCTAATCAAAGATGTTTTTGGGTTTGACTACCTGAAAAACGGCTGGAATGTGGGATATGTGAAAGAGGATAGCTATGTAACTGGTTTTGTAGGTTCAAAGGCTAAATCTAAAATCAACAATTCTCTCCTTGCCGGTGTTGAATCGGTAGGACGTGGTAAGGTAATTTACCTCATGGATGAGCCGATCTTCCGTGGCTTCTGGCATACCGGGAAGTTACTATTTGGAAGCGCAGTTTTTGTGGTGAAATAAGAAGACTGGAGTAGTTTTTCAAAAAATTCAAGGGGCTGGTACTTAAACGAAAGTGCCAGCCCTTTTTAATATACAATTTTCAATAGATGTCATTTATTTCATAGCAGTTCATCCTGAATTGTTTACACATTATCCCGATATCTTTATAAATGAATTTTTAAATAAGTATTAATATTTTACCTTCATGAAGTTTTCAACCTAAAATTTTATCTATGATGAATGTAAAAGTAAAATCATTCCTGTTTGCAGGAATAACGGCTATGCTACTTACAAATTGTAAGGTAGATGATGTCAGGAGTAAACAAGACGTTGCTTTAAAAAATCCGCAGGAGGGCGAGTTTTTAGAAAAAATTGAGGATGTTCCATCCAAGGTATATTACAAGGATCGATTGATCGAATCACAAGAGGAAATTGACAAATTGGTGTCACAAGCCGCTGTCATTGAACACAAAGACAAGGATGTAATTATCCTTCATGACCAAGACCCAAGTAGCGTGGCTCGGCCAAAAAGTAACGATGGATATCTGAATATAGATGCCAAAACGACTAATGTGCATCCAAGTCAGCATCATCATTTTGTGTATTTTGACTTTTCTTTAAGGTACAGAATTAGCAACGGACATATCTTTGGAATACACTTCGGAAGAAGAGGTAGTGTTCCACAATGGTTTGGTGCGCCTATGAACCGAGCTCATATCCTGAATTGGACTACTCAAGAGAGGGCAAATGGAACAGGGTTAATCGATATTTCCTTTAACTCACTTTCCCGGGGTAAGCCTAGCCACACATTGGTTGTTCGGGTTGTTAACACAACGCCTCATACTAAAATGGTTGCTATTTGGACAAGCTACCATCAAGAATTGAATAAACTATTGGCTCCCAATGAGATGTGGAGTATCCATTCCAATGGTGAACAAACTTGGGCAAATGGTACAGCAAGATTAAATGGTTTTATAACTGGGCATGCTGTTTATAATTAATAATTAAAGTAAGATAAATGAAAAATAAAATTATTGCCTTATTAGCTTGTCTTTTTATTTTAGCAAGTTTCCAAATACACGCATCAAAAAGACTAACTGAGCATGAGTTATTGGTTCATAAGCTATCTCAGTCGTCAAATTTTATCAACTTGATTTCTTCCTTAGAAAAGACTGTTGAAAAAATTCACCTAAATCGACTAAGTAGTTCTTTTTCCTTGACAAACACGGAGATTCTTTCCTGGCAAAGCGAAGAGCAGATAAGAAATGCCAATTATTTAGACCGTTACCTGTATGCACGCAGTTTAGGGTATGAAAGTTGGGATAATTTACTTAATGAAGATGCCAAAATGAAGGAGTTAACCAAAGCAGTTGCGTTGGAGTTTCCCGAGCTCAAAAATGAGACCAAAGAGTCCTTACAAAGTACCTTTGAAGAAGCTATCTATTTTGTTCAAAGTAAAGTTGCGAAAGACCAAGCTAAATTGAAAGAATGTGTCGATAATGCAGCTCACATTCATTCAAGATGCCTAATGAGTCATTCACCATCGTGGGTTAAAACAGTAGTCTTTGCCACTACAGGTGCCTGCGTAGCTGCAGGTATAGCTCTAGTTGCAGCGCTAGCTATTTGGATTGATTTTGGCACTGGTGGCACAACTACAGTAATAGCTACTATAGCTTTAGCAAACTCTGTTGGTGCAATTAGTGGTGGTTGTGCAGCTGTGGCTGGTAAAGCATTCGGTATAAGCAATCCAATTTCCACTGGTCAGAGAAACACCTGCAATGCAGATCTTCGTATTGCGATAGAAGAATGTGATATTAAATTTGGAAAATAATAAAATAAAAATGAAAAATATACTAACTTTTTTCTTATTTCTTTCCTCGAGTATGTTTGTGGTTGGGGCACCTAAATACTCAACGAAAGAGATAAGTATGCGTTTAAGTAAAAGCGAAAAATTCTTTAATTTGTATAAGTATACTTGTAAAAATATAATATACTTATCAGAGTTTCATTCTATAAATCCAAATAAATTCACTGGAATAGTATCTGATCCAAATGAGATTAATGAGCAATTTATTAGCTCAATTGGTTATGGTACAATGGAGGATTTTAATTTGGTAGTGAAGAATTTTGATTTTTTAAGAGCAGATCTAAATTCAGAATTCCCAGAATTAAGGGACCTAAATAAAGGTGAGCTAGAGGAGATTTTTCTTTTAGCAGAGTCCATGCTTACGACCGAAAAACGACAAGTAAGTAACCCGAAATTGGCTGAGTGTGTTCAAAATGCGGCAAATCGAGAGTCGCATTGTTTACGAAATGCTGCGCGAGGTTCTGTCGCCGTACGAGCGGCTGCCGGGGCAACGTTTGCATCTTGTTTGACCGCTGCGATCGTGGTGTCTTTAGCAGCGACCTATTTAGGTGAGCTAGTTTCAGCAGGTCTAGGTACAGCACTTATAGTCACGGCGATTGTGGTACACATCGGAGGGATAGTTGGTGGTTGTTCAGGTATTGCCGCTGCTATTTTTGGTACTGCGTATGAAGTGTCTAATGCGGCTAAGGATCAATGCAAGCAAGAACGCCTCATTGAAATTCGGAAGTGCGTAATTTTGTACAAAGATTAAATCTAATTTTTCAGGAGGCTTAATGTTATTTAAGCCTCTTGAAAAAAAACTTTAACAAGTTGAGATTTATACGATCGGCCTATTTGTAACACGGAATTGTCGAATAACAGTATCTGATTTTTTGATAAATTTATTTTTTTAATAAAGTATTTGTTTACCATTGTTGATTTGTGAATTCGCATAAATGAATTATTTAGCTTATGAGCTATCCTAGTTAATGATGTATTCTCAATATAGTATTTAGTCCTTGTTTGAATGTATAAATAATTTCTATTTACTTTTATCCATATAATATCCTCTTGTGATATTCTTGTCTTTAATCCATAGTATTCTGTTACGAATAACATGTCGTTCTTTTCAATAGCTTGAATGACTTTTTTTAACTCATGTAAAACCTTTGAGTCACGTAGAGCCAACTGCGATATGCTATAGATTAAATTGTCATATTCCTTTTCGTCGTTTAGTTTTTTTTCAAATACTTGATCTAAATTTTCATTAAGTAAATGGTGTGTATATTCTTTAATTTTTGATTTGGGTAATTTAGTCTCCTTAATGCTAACCGCGGAGTTGTTTTCTGTGTCTTTTTGTCGCAGCTTAATCATCATCTTTAAATTAAATTTGATGATATTATGAAAAAAAGTTGTACTTAATTTTTTTTTGATGATTGGAAACAAAAAAGGGTGATGAAATGTAGTTTTTGATTTTTTTTCTTGACAAAAAATGTCATTCGACTTGGATATATAGTCAACAATAGGGAAGGTAATTGGCCTCTGAATTTTGCATAGCTTATCTTTATATATCAACGATACTTCAATTAGTTGCGCGGATTGGCATATCTTCGTAATGTAGATATACCTTTGAAAATCGCTTTGGACAGCAATTCTGAATACATTATCGAACCTAAATACGCTTTATTTTTGAGTGGCATTGAAAAGGCCAAGAAAATTTTGTTAGGAACTTTCCGACATAAAGCAATTTTATTATAAAAAATACTTTTCTTCGGTTGCTACGGATTTTTTTACATACATCTCCACAGTACTTTTCAGTAAATGAATACTTATTCAATTACTCTCCTTTTTATTTTCTGTTTGTAGAGACAACGTATTCCTATGTCTCTACAATACGACTAAAGTTTCCTAATCCCAATGAGGATTTAACTATACGATTATGAATGATGAGTTGTAGGGAAAGGTTATTCGCTGATCTAATGGGTTTATGTATGCGGTTATTTAAAAATTAGCATTTAATTCTTTTTTTGGAATAAAAATTAAATAACTCATCTTAAACCTTTCTTTTCAGGTAAGCGGAATAATCAGGTAGTCTAACCTCGTATTCTTGATGCATTAACGGGGAGGAAAACAAGAAGTCAGCCGCCGACCGATCACTGGCCATGGGGATATTCCATGTTACCCCCAACCGAAGTAAAGCTTTAATGTCGGGATCATGTGGCTGAGCGGCCATGGGATCCCAAAAAAAGATTAATACGTCAATTTCTCCCTGGGCGATCATTGCACCAATTTGTTGATCTCCTCCTAAAGGCCCACTTAAAAGGCGTTGAACAGGCACGTCAAGGGCATCCTCTAATAATTGACCGGTAGTCCCAGTAGCAAAAAGTTGGTGCCGAATCAAGCGCTCTCGGTTGTAAACTGCCCAATCAATAAGTTCTGATTTTTTATGATCGTGGGCGACCAAGGCGATCCGTTTGCGGGCAGGAAGTATGCGGTGCGTCATGTGCGATTTTAATTTCGGTAGGATTCAAAGATAAACCATTTCCTTTGAATCCTCGTTATTAAAACCGTAGGCAAACCAATCCATTTCCCGCACACCAGACTATGCATTCTATTCAAACGTTAGGCCAATTAAAAGCCTCCGGTTACGTATCGAAAAGTATCAAGGAAGAACTACGAGATAACCTCATTCAGCGGTTACAAACAAAGCAACCTGTTTTTGACGGTATTTGGGGATATGAAGAAACGGTCATTCCAGAAGTAGAACGGGCTATCTTGTCCATGCACCATATCAATTTATTGGGTTTGCGAGGCCAGGCCAAAACCCGGATAGCCCGCTCGATGGTGGCCTTATTGGATGAATTTGTTCCTGTTGTTGCTGGCTCAGAAATCAATGATGATCCACTTCAACCCCTATCTCGATATGCGATCGATTTAATCGCACAAAAAGGAGATCAAACGCCAATTGCCTGGCTTCATCGGTCCGAACGGTACAACGAGAAATTGGCCACTCCCGATGTGTCTATAGCCGACTTAATTGGGGACGTCGATCCAATCAAAGCGGCTACCCTCAAACTTCCTTACTCCGATGAACGGGTAATTCATTTTGGATTAATTCCCCGGTCTCATCGTTGTTTGTTTGTTATCAATGAGTTACCCGATCTACAAGCACGAATTCAAGTTTCGTTGTTCAATATTTTGCAAGAAGGTGATATACAAATACGGGGCTTTAAACTTAGGTTACCTCTCGATATACAGTTTGTCTTCACGGCCAATCCCGAGGACTATACTAACCGCGGAAGTATCGTTACGCCTTTGAAAGATCGAATTGACTCTCAAATTGTGACTCATTATCCCAAATCGATCGAAATTGGGAAGAAAATTACCCAGCAAGAAGCTGTCGTGAAAAAGGGACAAAGCAAAATCGCAGTCCCTGAGGTTATTCAAGATTTAATCGAGGAAATTGCGATGCAGGCTCGTCAGAGTGAATATGTGGATGCCAAATCAGGTGTGTCGGCCCGGATGACCATCGCAGCGTATGAGAATGTCTTGAGTTCGGCAGAACGCCGCCTTTTGGTGAACAGTGAAACACAAACCACTGCACGCCTGTCAGACGTCTATGGGGCTATCCCAGCCATTAATGGGAAAATTGAGCTAGTGTATGAAGGCGAAGTAGAAGGGCCTGTCTATGTGGCTCAGCGGTTGATTGGGGATGCTATTCGAGCTCAGTTTCTGCTTTATTTTCCCGATCCAGAAAAAGAGAAAAAGAAAAAGAATGCCAAAAATCCATATGCTTTGATCACCCAATGGTTTAGTGAAGGAAATACCATGGATCTGCTACAAGATATGACAGATCGTGAATACCTAGCTAGGTTGCAAAGCATTGATGGGTTATCGGAGTTGGTGGAAGCTTTCCATCCCAATTTAACCTCCGGCCTGAAAGCTTTTTGGATGGAATTCGCTCTGCATGGCATGGCCGAATTCTCGCTCGTTAGCAAACAAGCATTGGACAATCGAATCCAATTCAAAGATTTACTCGATAGCATGTTCGATCCCAATAAAATGAAATTTGATGACGAGGAGGAATGATATCATTCCTCTTTTTTTTAATCCATTCCCTTTGAAATCGAGTCATCATTTCAGACGGTTTAAACTAAATTTCGTTACCCCAAATGGTCATTTCATATCAATATTCACGTTAATTTCACCCAGATATGAGGTCTCATAGTATATTTGCATACTGATATAATGCAATGAATGCTTTAAATAATTGTTTTGATATAAAGATCTTACCAGACTAGTAAGGAGGAGTCTGGATTATCGGAAGGGTTGAATCTTTTAGGTTCAGCCTCTTTTTTTGGTTGATTGTGGGTAAAAATAGTTCGTTGATTTAGAAATGGAATGCTGGTATTGATTGATCGTAAGAAATCCACCTATATTTGATTTAACATTACCAGACTAGTAAGGAGGAGTCTGGATTAAAAAAAAGGTTGGACCTCATAGGCCCAACCTTTTTTATTTGAATTTACTGTTTTTGCTTAGATTCCAGCACTTACCGAAGCACCTAGATATTCACGGTTCAGTCGAGCTATATTCTCCAACGAAATACCCTTCGGACATTCAGCTGAACAGGCACCTGTATTGGTACAAGAACCGAAGCCCTCTGCATCCATTTGTGCTACCATTTTCAAGGCACGATCTTCCCGTTCTGGTTGGCCTTGAGGAAGAAGTGAAAGTTGAGAAACCTTAGCTGAAACAAATAGCATAGCTGATGCATTCTTACAAGCTGAAACACAGGCTCCACAACCGATACAAGCCGCTGCCATAAAGGCTTTGTCTGCATCTTCTTTGGGAATTGGTAGCGAGTTACCATCTTGTGCATTTCCGGTGTTTACCGAGACAAATCCACCCGCAGAAATGATGCGGTCGAAGGCTGAACGGTCCACAACCAAATCTTTGATGACTGGGAAGGCGGTAGCGCGCCAAGGCTCAACCACAATCGTGTCACCATCTTTGAATGACCGCATGTGTAGCTGACATGTCGTAACACCCTGAAGGGGTCCATGTGGACGACCATTGATGTGCATCGAGCACATGCCGCAAATTCCCTCACGACAGTCGTGATCAAAGGCGATAGGCTCTTTGTTTTCTTCGATCAATTGTTCATTCAATACGTCGAACATCTCTAAGAAAGACATATCCTCGGAGATATCAGCCACCTCGTGCGTCTCGAGGTATCCTTTGGCCCGGCTGTTTTGCTGCCGCCAAACTTTAAGTTTTATGTTCATATTTGTACGCTTTAATTTTCGATAAACTGAATCGGTTTTTGATAGTATTGCGAAAGGCATTTTGCCCAGAGACCATTAGTATTTCGATCCATTTCAGAAAAAAAGATACTGTAGGGTCGATTCTGAAATGGTTGGATCACTACAAAAGGTACGTTGGATTTTAACTGACTAATGCGTTGATCCACTTCCATGGCATAGCCAGCATACACACCCCTATACCAATCACGGTACATGAATTTGGTATTATGTTGTAAAGTCGTGATGGCAAAAAGGACCCAAGTTATCCACCAAGCAACTTCAGGGAGTAGAAAGGTGGGTAATAATTTGGAGATACGCATCATGGCATACACCCAACTTAATACAAAAAACAGGTACGTAACATTTAAAACCCGGGGTGGAACACCTCCAATTCCTAAGCTAGACACTAAGTAGGGGCCAAGCAAACAACAACCAATCACTCCCAATACATACCACCAAGGTGTGGAAAAGGCTGGATGGTGGATCTTCCATTGGCTTCCGGCAGCGAGTATCAATAGACTTAAAACAGATAAGCTCAAGGTCCATTGTGACCACAAAAATCGACCAAGCGAGATACAGGAGTCAAGCACATATGAAATACTCAAGTGGCTGATATCCTCCGATTGGCGGCCGATATTGGCAGGAGAAAATTTGATTTGGAGGATTCCAAGAAGAGTTAAAACCATTAACAGTACGGTAGAAACCTTTAATTTTTTGGTCTGCCCTGCCAACCATATCCCCCATGCCCATATCACAACAAAAAGATTTAGGAAGGTCGCCTCAGAAATACCTCCACCTACAAGGACTAAAACAGCCGCCCAAACCAAGGATTTTTTTGATTCATGCGCAGTGGGTAGGAAGTATAAGACACCTAAAAAGGTAAGCCAGGAAAAGCCATGGATATGGAGGCTTGATTGCCAATATAAACCCTCTGCCAAACTAGGAAGTGTATCCAAAAAGACAATCCATAACCCGGCTGAGGTAAGAGCAACAGCCCACATTGGCCAACTAGTATACCGCTGGACTAATTTCCAAAACAAAAACCCTAAACCTGCCACTGTCAAGAAGGGGAGGAGCTGAAATGTAAGCTGATTTCCCCAGACCATCGAGTTCAGGACATGATGAAAGAAAATACCTGAATATCGACCATTCACTTGGGTGTAGTAAAGATAAATGGCCTCACCAATTCCATACGTTCGCGCAGTATCTGCAAAACAATAGTCATCCACCGTAGTGGCGCGATTGTAGTAGGCCGAAACGGCATGGGGCAGGAAATGAAATCCAACCAAGCCACCGATCCACCAGATAAGATGCGATATGGAAAAGAGACGTTTCATGTCAAAAATTGCCGTGACTTTCAGAAGTCACGGCAAAAAAGGCTTACTTATAGCTACGTTGCGCGATTTTAATATTTTCATACTCCAATGGTTCTTTATTCAAGTTCCATTGACTTTCACCTTGGTATTCCCAAGCCGAAACAAACATGAAGTTTTCGTCATCACGCAAAGCTTCCCCTTCTTCTGTTTGGTATTCTTCACGGAAGTGGCCACCGCATGATTCATTTCGATTCAATGCATCGACACACATCAATTCACCTAACTCGATAAAATCAGCTACGCGGCCCGCTTTGTCGAGCTCTGGGTTAAATCCGTCTGCCGAACCTAAAATCCGAACATCCGACCAGAATTCCTTCCGTAGATCCTGAATTTCTTGGATAGCTTCTTTTAATCCTTGCTCGTTCCGTGCCATGCCACATTTTTCCCACATGATTTTTCCAAGACGTTTGTGGAAGGACTCAGGTGATTGCTTTCCTTTGATATTCAAGAGGGTATTCAATCGCTCCTTAGCAGCTTTTTCAGCTTCTTCGAACGCAGGATGGTCTGTAGGGATGGATTTAGTTCGGATATCGGTAGACAAATAGGCACCAATTGTATAAGGAATGACAAAGTAGCCATCGGATAAACCTTGCATTAGGGCTGAGGCTCCCAAACGGTTGGCTCCATGATCGGAGAAGTTGGCTTCACCCAAAGCATAGAGTCCTGGAACGGTGGTCATCAGGTTGTAGTCAACCCACAATCCCCCCATGGTGTAGTGAACTGCCGGGTAAATACGCATTGGTACTTCGTATGGATCCTCTCCAGTAATCTGTTTGTACATGTCGAACAAGTTACCATATTCCTCTTTCACGACTTCCTTTCCGAGGCGTACCAATGTGTCCATATCAGGGTTTTCAATACCTAGCTTGGAAGCCTGAGCACGGCCGTATTTATTGATCAGGTTGTAGCGGAAGTCAAGGTAGACAGCCATTTTGGTAGAACCTACTCCATAACCGGCGTCACAACGTTCTTTTGCAGCACGCGAGGCAATGTCGCGAGGAACTAAATTACCGAAAGCAGGATAGCGTCTTTCCAAATAATAGTCGCGCTCATCTTCTGGGATTTCGTTGGCTGGTCTAGGATCATCCTTCATTTTAGGTACCCAAATACGGCCGTCGTTCCGAAGTGACTCCGACATCAAAGTCAACTTAGACTGATGATCTCCAGATACTGGGATACACGTCGGGTGAATTTGTGTAAAACACGGATTACCGAAAAATGCCCCTTTTTTGTGTGCTTTCCATGCCGCCGTGACGTTGCTACCCATGGCATTGGTGGAAAGATAAAATACGTTTCCGTAGCCACCTGTGCAAAGCAATACCGCATGTCCGAAATGTCTTTCCAATTCGCCAGTCACTAGGTTTCGAGCGATAATCCCTCGTGCCTTGCCATCGATGACGACAACGTCCAACATTTCATGGCGGGCATACATTTTCACCGCTCCTTTACCTACTTGACGTTCCAAAGCGGAATAAGCTCCTAAGAGTAACTGCTGACCTGTTTGGCCGGCGGCGTAGAATGTCCGTTGTACTTGTGTGCCACCAAATGAACGGTTGCGAAGCATTCCACCGTAATCCCGTGCGAAGGGAACACCCTGAGCCACACATTGGTCGATGATGTTGGCTGATACTTCGGCTAGACGATGCACATTGGCCTCGCGCGCACGGTAGTCACCACCTTTGATGGTATCGTAAAACAAACGGTACACACTGTCACCGTCGTTTTGGTAGTTTTTTGCAGCGTTGATTCCACCTTGTGCTGCAATCGAGTGGGCACGTCGAGGAGAATCTTGAAAACAGAAGGCTTTAACCTGATAACCCAGTTCGGCTAAAGTAGCCGCTGCCGAGGCCCCAGCCAAGCCGGTACCGACCACGATGATTTCTAGGTTACGCTTGTTGGCTGGGTTCACAAGGGGAACGGTGGACCGATATTGTGTCCATTTTTCCGCCAAAGGACCCTCTGGAATTTTGGCATCTAACTTATTGGTTCCTACTGCCATGGTTTATCTAGAGTTTATGAAATTAAAGTTGAATCATTTGACCAAGAAATACAACGGCATAGCCGCAAACGCAAGCGGAATCAAGATGGCGAATACCCAAACCCCTACATTTTTAATCAAAGGAGTGTATTTTGGGTGGTTAAGCCCCAACGACTGAAAAGCACTTTGAAAACCATGAACCAAGTGGTAAGACAAGGCCACCATCGACAACACATAAAATAAGGCAAGAAGAGGCTGTCGGAAAGATTCGGCGACCTCTGCATATAAATCTTTGATGATGATGGTTCGCAATCCAGCTTCTTGATCCGAATATTCCACGACCTTCACATCCTGAGTATAACCTTCCTCCATTTCACGCTGGCTGATGATCTCCCCCGTTTTTACATCTTCAACATACTCCTTAAAGGGGACATAGCCAAACTTGTAGTCATACCAAAAATCACCCATGTGAACCGCGATGTAAACCAAAAGAATGGTGCCTAAAATGGCCATGTTGCGGCTTGCCCAACTTGACGAGTTGTTTACCACAGCATACCGCTGAGGACGCGCTTTTTTGTTTTGAACCTCCAAATACAGCCCCCAAAAAGCGTGGAATAAAATCATGGCATACAAACCATATGAAACAAATTTGATGAGCGGATTGGTCGTCATCAATACCGCATAGTTGTTGAAAGCAAAACCGCCATCGGCTTTGAATAACTGCAGGTTACCGACCATGTGAACTATCAAAAAAGTACAAAGGAAAATCCCTGTTAGGGCCATCAAGACTTTTTTGCCAATCGAACTACTTAAAGTTTTTGTTACCCAAGACATACTTGTTTCTATTTGTGAAATTGACGTGATAGAAATGAAACATTAGCGAATAATTACTTGGAATAGTACAAATTATTCTAAGGCCAAAAGTAAAGTACAAACCGTTTAGAACCAATTTAATTTACTTTTTTTTCAATTCTATGCTTGTTGTTTTTTTCTATTTTGGCTAACCCTATGTTCTATTTTTTTGTTTGATCTTACGTAAGAATCTCGGTTAAATTGGTCCCAATCTGCACCCGAGCGGTTTTTTCGACCTATATTTGTATAAATAGGTTAAATTAGACGTTACCTTTCATATTCGATCACCTTAGTCTGCACTCCCAATGCTCCGACACGTTAGGCCTTTTTCATGTTTTGTTTCGTTTGTTCTCTTGTTTTTTGCCTATTCCACCGCTTGGGCTACGCACCTGCGAGCTGGGGAGATTACGGCGCGACGAATTTCCAGCACGGCTCTGACCTACCGTGTGACCCTCACAACCTATACCGACCAAATCAACGGGGTGCAAGCCAACGAATCCCAAAATACCGTATTCTTTTATTTTGGCCTTTCATCGAATCAAAACATATCTTACGAGGTCAATCGGACTCGACGTGTCCTGGTGAATAATTCCACTATGCTCAATGTGTACGATACCGTCTTCACCTTCCCGGCAGCAGGACGCTACACCATTTCGTGTGGAATTCCTAACCGAAATGCCAATACCATCAACCTTCCTCAACCCTCCGATCAAATTTCCTTCTTCGTTGAGACCACTTTGTTTATCAACGCCGCCATTGGATTAAATTCAACCCCTGTTCTTCTCAATGTCCCCATCGACTCGGCTGCTGTTGGTTCACGATTTATTCATAACCCTGGTGCTTTTGATGTCGATGGCGATAGTCTCGCCTATCGTTTAACCATCCCGAAACGAGATTTAAATATTGCCTCGGGGGTTGGTCAATTCATTTCTGGTTATCTTGACCCCGCCAGTTTGGGTACAAGTCCGATATTAAATGAAGCCGGGACAGGCCCCGCTACTTTTCGGATCAACCCACGTACCGGCGATTTAATCTGGGATGCCCCACGTCGTCCCGGGCAATACAATGTCGCATTTATCGTAGAAGAATGGAGAAAAGGGCTTGACGGTAGCTATATCCGGATCGGTGAAATCGTCCGAGATATGCAAATAATCGTGGTCGAAACCAATAACCGAAGGCCCCAGCTCGAAGTCCCAGAGGAAGTCTGTATCGAAGCTGGTGAATTGCTTCAATTTGACGTTCGAGGTACAGACCCCGACGCCAACCAGAATATTCGTCTCACGACTTCGGGAGGTGTATATAACCGAGATCAAAATAATTTACCCGTTAATTTTATAGCCCCTGAGCCTGCCATTTTTTCGGGCGGAAATATTACCGGGTCTTCTCCCCGGACAGGTAATTTTAGGTGGCAAACCAATTGCAACCACGTACGAGAGCAAGCGTATGATGTCGTATTTAAAGTCGAGGATTTTCCGGGCCGATTTAACACCCAATTGGTCGACATTAAGACGGTGCGTATACGAGTGCTTCCTCCGCGTGTTCGGGCGCTGGCGGGTGTTTCAGCTGCCGAGGGTGTTGTGCTGCGGTGGAACCGATACGCCAATTGCTCGGGCCCCGTAAAACTTATAGTCTACCGTAAAGACGGATGTAGTGGTTTAAATCCGGGCACTTGTACGACAGGAATGCCAGCCGCTTGGGGTTATTCTCCGATTGCCACCCTGTCTGGGACGGATACAACTTATTTGGATCGTACGGCCATTCGTGGTCTTACTTACAGTTATCGAATTGTCGCTCAGTTGGAAGTATCTGCCTTTGCTACCTTGCAAAGTGCCCCGTCCAATGAAGCGTGTATCGGTAGTGAATTGCCCGAACGTCTACCGATCATCACCCGCGTGTCTGTCCTCAGAACAGATGCTCAAGCCGGGGAGATTGAGGTGCGGTGGGTGCGCCCGGTCGACTTGGATCGTCGAGAATATCCAGGCCCATATCAATACAAGGTATTCCGTGCTACAGGGGTCGACGGAACAACCTTTGCCGAAATCGCCACCCTTAACACCACCCTAGAGAATGATACCGTGTTCATCGATCGAAACCTAAACACCCAAGGCGTAGGCTATCGGTATCGCATTCAATTTATCTTTAGTGGAAATCGAATTTTAGGTGAAACGCCTCCGGCAAGTTCAGTTCGATTGACAGCCGCACCCAATGATCGCCAAGTTCGGTTGACATGGCTGGCAAATGTCCCTTGGTCGAATGAGAATCAACGCCACCGGATTTTCCGGGTGAATCCGGCTCAACCTCAAGTACGTCAACAAATTGCCGAAGTGCCGGTGACCAACCCGACGACCTTTGCTTTCACCGATACAGGTCAGGATACCTTCCTGGGAGATGGTGACCAGTCCATTGCCCTACAAAATGGAACAACCTATTGTTATGTGGTAGAGACGGTTGGGGCGTATCCATCTATGCAGGCTACCATGGGCTTGATCACCAATTTCTCTCAGATTGCCTGCGCCGCACCAGCGGATAATTCACCTCCTTGTGCACCGGTTTTAAATCTAGAGGCGATCAATTGCGAAACAGTAGATCCCAAATCGTATTGTGATCCTAGTTTCTTCACCAATGTATTGCGGTGGACCAATCCGGCCTCCACCTCTACCAATCCGGCTTGCCGACAAGATGTGGTGCGGTATTCGGTGTATTACAGTCGATTCGAAGGAGGCGATTTTGTATTGGTGGGAACGGTGAATGCCACTTCGGGGGTTAATACCTTCCGACATGTGCGGAACAATCGGGATGGATTTGCCGGCTGTTATTATGTAACCGCGACCAATAGCCTAGGAGGGGAAAGTGTGGCTAGTAATACAATTTGTTTGGATAACTGTCCGACGATTTCGTTCCCGAATGTCTTTACGCCGAACGGAGACGGGGCCAATGATACCTTTACACCCATGCGCTGTCCGGCATTTGTGAAGTCGATTTCCATCGAGATTTTCAATCGCAACGGGGCTAAGGTGTACCAATCAACGGGTGATACGTTATCCTGGGATGGAAATGATTTAAGTGGGAAGCCACTTCCATCGGCCTCCTATTATTACACGATTTCGGTGGTATTTGAGCGATTGGTTGACAACAACGAGGCCACGGTTTTCAAAGGTTGGATCGAACTCGTTCGCTAATTTGTCTAATTTTGTATTCCCCGGCCAGTCTCTCAGGGAATGGCCGGGGATTTTATTTGAATAAACTATGCTTTTTTCTAAACCCGTACAACAAGAAATCAAAGAAACAGTAGGTTTGGCGATACCGATCATCATTGCCCAATTGGGAGTGGTTTTGATGGGGGTAGCCGATAACATCATGGTGGGTAGAATGTTAGGCAAGACTGCCCTAGGAGCGGCAGGATTGGCCAATTCCATTGCCTTTATGGTCGGCTCATTAGCCGTCGGTGGTCTAGCGGTGGTGGCTCCTTTGGTCTCCAAAGCCAATGCCGAGCAGGATACCGGACGGATCAGTCAGTTGTTTCGTGCTTCTATTTGGGTGGCGATTGGCTTCTCTGTGGTTCTGACGACCATCACCGGATTATGCGCCGCCTACTTTCCCTTGTTTGGCCAACCAGATAGCGTGAATGTTTTAGCTGAGCCTTTTTTGTGGGTTATTGGACTTTCCAATATTCCTTTGATTTTGTTTGTGGCCACCAAACAGTTATCGGATGGGCTCGGACTCACCCGCGTGGCCATGAGTGTGACCCTGGTGGGTTTGGCGATCAATGTCGTGTTGAATTATTTAGGGATGTCGGAGCATTATTTGGATTTGGGCATCCTGGGGGCGGCCTATGCGACCCTGACCACGCGGGTGGTTATGTTTGTGGTATTGTTTGGGTATGTCAGGTGGAATAGACGCTTTGAAGCCATTTTTCAGGCAGCCTATGCTCATTTGCCCTTGAAAGAAATGGCAGGATTGATCACCAAATTGAGTATTCCGGGGGGATTTCAGTTTTTCTTTGAGATTGCCGCCTTCTCCATTGCAGTCATTATGATGGGGTGGATTGGTGAAAACGAGTTGGCGGCCCATCAGGTGGCGATCAACATCGCTTCTACTTTTTATATGATGGCATCGGGGATCGGCTTTGCGGGGGGAATACGGGTAGGAGACGGACGTGGGCAGGGGAGGCCCTCTCAAATTCGGAGATCTGGAAATGTGGCTGTCGGACTTGTGATTGCGTTTATGTCGACTACCATGCTCGCCATGATTTTCTTGGATGAGTGGTTTGTGTCGTTGTATCTAAACGAACCAACAGTGCGAGCGATCGCAATTCGATTGATCTTCATTGCGGCGATCTTTCAATTGTCTGATGGCCTTCAGGTGGTGGCCTTAGGTACACTGCGAGGCTTGTCGGACGTTACATTACCCACAATCATTACGTTTGTGGCTTATTGGGTGATTGCCCTGCCTCTGGGGTATGTATTGGCATTCTACACCGACTTAGCAGAACGAGGCGTTTGGTATGGATTATTAGCCGGGCTAACGGCCTCAGCTGTCTTATTGCTCTTCCGTTTTTACCATCTAACGCAACCTGAGCAGATTCGAAGGAAATTGGTTGGGTAACCCCGAAAACTGTTTTTTATTAATCCCTAAGCACCTAAAGGCTTCTTGTCACCCGCATTTTCATAACCGACGGCCGCCGGATAGAATATTCTTATTCAGGTGTTGGGGAATTAATCAAAACGAGTATTTTAGTTCGGCTAATCAGCCGTTAGAGCGTTGGGAATATGTTGGCGACTTGGTCTTGCGCAACGGGGCGTTGTTCCAAGTGGCCGTCCCGGATGGCCGGGTGGTGTTTGCCAATGGCACCTGGAACTACGAGCTGCACTACACCGATCACCTGGGGAATGTACGGGCGAGCATCAATCGGCAGGGGCAGCTGATCTCGAGCAGTCATTTTGACCCGTGGGGACATCGTTTGCAGGGCTTCATCCCGCGTGGCCAAGGCAACTACAATTACAATGCCTCGGGGCAGCTGGTGAGCGATGCCAATGAGGTTTTATGTTTGAGAGCATGAGCCCATTGGCGATCGGGCCTGTCTCGAGGTACACGTTCATCCGATGGAAAGGTGCCCTCAGACAACCTTAAAAAAGGAATCTATAAATCTAAAAAATCCATCCTCTATCCAAACGAAACTCAAGTAGAGGATGGATTTGAATTCCTTACAAATTTTTCATTTTCAGCTGTTTTACCGCGTAATCTGCTGCGCGTGCGGTGAGAGCCATGTACGTTAGGGATGGATTTTGGGTAGAGGTGGAGGTCATGCAAGCCCCATCCGTCACGAATACGTTTTTACAAGCATGTAGTTGATTCCATTCATTCAGCAAGGATGTTTTCGGATCTTTGCCCATCCGTACACCTCCCATTTCATGAATATCCAATCCAGGAGCTTGTTTGCTGTCTTGCGCGCGTATGTCGGTGAAGCCCGCCAGGGTAAACATCTCAGTCATTTGCTCGATGTAATCCTGGGTCATCTTCTCATCGTTCTCGTCATACGCCACAGATATTTTTAATTGAGGAATACCAAAAGGATCTTTAGCCGTTGAATCCAGCGCCACGTAGTTCGTTTCCTTCGGAATGGTTTCGCCCATCATGTGCGAACCTACTCGCCAAGGGCCTAGCTTCGGGTGATGTAGTTGCTCTTTCAGCGAGGCTCCTATCCCTTCCCGATTGGTTTCCTCAGACCGATACGCACCAAATCCGGCTGCATACCCCCGGAGGAAGTCGGTCTCCTGAGCATACACATTTCGGAACCGGGGAATGTACCCACTGTTCGGCCGACGCCCATCTGTCTTCTTATCCCAAAAGCCTTCAAAGGTACCCGAAACCCGGGCTCGGTAATTATGAAACGCGACAAATTTGCCCAAATACCCGTTGTCATTGCCCAATCCGTTAGGGAATCGACTCGAAAGAGAGTTGAGCAGAATCAAATTGGTGTTCAAAGCTGCCGCATTGACAAAGATAATCTTCGCAAAATATTCGATCATCTCACCTGTTTTGGCATCCACCACGCGTACGCCGCTAGCTTTTTGTTTCTTCTCATCAAAAATGATGGAATGTACGACAGAATGCGGCCGCAAGGTTAAATTACCCGTCTTCATAGCCCAAGGAATGGTGGAGGCATTGGAGGAAAAATAGCCACCGTATGGACAGCCTCGCTCACAGATCGTTCGATTTTGGCATTGGGCCCGTCCCTGATCGTAATGAATTTGCTGAGGCGTCGTTAAATGCGCCGCCCGTCCAATAATCACGTGTCGATTTTTGTAATTCTGGGCCACTTTCTCCGAAAAATACTTCTCTACACACGACATTTCATGAGGAGCCAAAAATTCACCATCAGGTAAAATATCCAAACCATCTTTATTGCCAGAAATTCCAGCGAATTTCTCTACATAGCTGTACCAAGGCGCCAAGTCATCATACGAAATGGGCCATTCGACAGCAAATCCATCCCGAGCTGGGCCCTCAAAGTCATATTTACTCCAACGTTGGGTTTGACGCGCCCAAAGCAAAGACTTGCCCCCCACTTGATAGCCCCGAATCCAGTCAAAAGGCTTTTCTTGAATGTAGGGATGCTCCTTGTCTTTCACAAAAAAATGCGTGGTTCCCTCGTAAAAGGCATAACATTTGGAAATAATGGGATTTTCCTTTTTGAATTCCGGTGATAACTGTCCACGGTGTTCAAATTCCCAAGGCATCAAATTGGTGGTTGGATAGTCAACGATGTGCTTAACGTCCTGACCACGCTCCAAGACAAGTGTTTTCAACCCTTTTTCGGTTAATTCTTTGGCAGCCCAGCCACCACTGATACCGGAACCGATGACGATGGCATCAAAGGTTCGTTTTTTTATAGAATCTATTGCTAAGTTCGACATGTGGGATTTCTAATTTAGGCGTTTACAGGAACACAACCATGATAACGTGAGGGAATGAATTCATACGGCAAAATATGGGTCATGACGTACTCGGAGGTCAAATACCCTTGGATGGTTAGGTTCTTAAATATACCATACCCCCGCTTTACATCTGCGTTTTCACTGGCTTCTAAGCTCGACAAAACAAGTTGACGTTGCTTCTCTGTAGCTTGAGCCAATGGTTTTCCAAATAAATAAGAGGATTGTGTATCTAGTTTGGCCAAAAATTTCTTGAAGAGGTCCTGGTCCTTTTTTTCGTACACATCCTGAATCATTAGGGAAACAAAGGAAGGTACGCCTAATTCTTTGGCACCAGGGGTATCCGTAGCAGGTAAAAGGGTGTCCACTGCGGTGGAGAGTACGGCATCTTCTTGGGGAGATAACCACGTGCTAGCGGCTAGGTGGTTGGGCGACCACGCGTTGGCCCAAGTAGGCAAAACGGCTAATCCACCCACGGTTAATCCAAGACGATGCAAAAGTTCGCGTCGATTCATGGTTTCTTTTTTTAGGTTGGTTGAATGAACAAATATGGCTAAAAAAAACGGATTTTTACTGAACTCACACCAAAAATTGGACCTAGGCTGTACCTTTGTCAAAACGAATGACAATGCAAGCAATTACAATATATTGTGGGGCCAATACGGGCTCACATCCCGCTTACCGAGAGGCGGCCACGGCCTTGGGTAAATACATGGCCGAACACCAGTACACCGTGGTGTATGGGGGTGGAAGTGTGGGATTAATGGGGGTAGTAGCCGATGCCGCTTTGGCCCATGGAGGAGAAGTAATTGGCGTGATTCCCCATTTTTTAGATCGGATGGAGGTCGGACACAAGAACTTGACCGAAATGATCAAAGTCGAAACCATGCACGCCCGTAAAGCCATCATGGAGCATCAGTCCGATGCCTTTATCACCCTTCCTGGAGGCTATGGTAGCTTGGACGAGGTGTTTGAAATTTTAACTTGGGCACAATTGGGGCTGCACTCCAAGCCGATCGGCTTATTGAATGTCCGTGGATATTATGATTTGTTGATCCAACAATTGGATCACATGGTGGCCGAAGGTTTTCTTCGGCCGGAAAATCGGGATCTTTTGGTCGTGGGGAATAGTTTGGAGGAATTATTTGAGAAACTTCAAAACTATGCCCCAGACCGTCGAACCAAATGGATGGATACCTCCGGAATTTAATCCCGAGGCATGGCTTTAAGACTTAAGTCCAAGCTTTTTACGGAATGGGTTAAATAACCCATCGATACGTAATCAACCCCACAATCGGCATAGTCACGGACATTTTCTGGCGTGATGCCCCCGGAGGCTTCTACCGGATAGCGTCCGGCAATCAAGGTTAAGGCTTTTCGAATCAGGGGGAAGGAAAAATTGTCCAACATGATTCGGACGACACCACCTTCTTGCAAGACTTCTTGAAGTTCATCCAAATTGCGGACCTCGATTTCGATGTCCAGTGGTTTAGAGAGTCGGGAAACATATTCTTTGGCCGCTTGGAGGGCGGGTTTGATGCCACCTGCGTAGTCGACATGGTTATCTTTGATCAAAATCATGTCATACAAACCAAAGCGATGGTTGGTGCCGCCTCCAATTTTTACGGCCCATTTTTCCAACAATCGGAAGTTGGGCGTTGTTTTTCGGGTATCGAGGACTTGGCAATGCGTTCCTTCCAATGAATCCATAATTTGGCGGGTGACGGTCGCTATCCCACTCATACGTTGCATGCAGTTCAAAACGAGGCGCTCGGCTGTGAGTATGGATCGATCCGGTCCAGAGACTCGAAACGCCACGTCTCCGGGTTTCATGGGTTGTCCGTCCGACATGATTCGTTCCATCACCAAGGTGGGATCTACGGCTTTGAATATAAGCTCAGCTAAATCGACACCAGCCAAAATGCCGTGATCCTTCACAAGCAATTGGGCTTTGCCTTGCGCACTGGCAGGAATGGTGGAAAGGGAGGTATGATCGCCGTCTCCCACATCCTCTAGAAGGGCTGATTGGATGAAGGAATGTAATGCGGTAGGATCGGGTAGCCAAGTCATGTCGATAAAATTGTGTAATTAATTCGGTAATTTTGGAATCAAATTTAGGGATATGAAATCAATTCAAATAGGTTTTTTCGCTTTACTCTTACTTTTTACAGGTTGTCAAAAATTTACACCACTGGAATTAGGTAATTTTGATCAAGCTAGGTTTAAAGACGATCGAGGAGGGTGTCAAGGGAAGCGTTTGGCCCAGATCGATGCGTTTAAGTCGTTGGAATCCAAATTATTAGGTGCATCAGAAAATCAGATCAAGGATGCGTTGGGTCGGTATGATTTTCAGATTTTAGACGAACGAAGTCAAAAAGTTTTTGTGTATTATTTTGAAAAAGGTCCGCACTGCGAGGCCATACAAAACCCCTCTCAGGCACAGTCAGTGGCTTTGTATTTTAATGCCATTGGATTGGTGAAGCAAGTGACTTTTCAGCGGGGAATGCCTTGAGGTCGGAAAGAGTGATACACCAGAACCCACAAGCCTGTACTAAACATCACATGGAAAGGGAGAAGTCCCCAGAATCCATGTTGAATATCCAGCCAACTGGCTATAGTGAAATAAACCGCAAAGCCTATCTCCAACCAAACCATTGGTGAGCTTGTTTGGGCTTTATACACCTCCCATCGGGAGGGTAGCGTTTGGGAAGATTGGGTGAGGTTGAATTTGGGGGTTCGGATAAATGGCGATTTTTTTCCTCGATACGCTTCCCAAACGGCCAGGCTATTGTGGATGGACAACCCCATCATAAGGGTAAGAAATGCTACGAAACGCCACAGGAATGTGGTAAAACCAAGGTTGGATTGGCTGGTCCAATAGAAATAGGCTAAAATCAACCAATTAACTTGAAAAATACCGATCCAGGACGCATTAAACGGTAAGTTTGGGAAGAAAAAGGCAAGGGGTAAGCTTAAAACTCCGGTCAGCCAAACGCCCAGAAATAGGGAAGAATTGAAGAGGTGGGCAATCCCGTGCCAGCGTTGACTTTCCGAGATACCCTGATTCTTCCACAAACTAGGGAGAATTTTGATAAAACATTCAGCACCTCCTTTCATCCACCGGTATTGTTGGGCTCGAATGGCGGGCAAGGTGACGGGAAGTTCGGCGGGGGAAATGACATCCTCGCGGTAGACAAATTTCCAACCTTTCATTTGTGCGCGATAGGATAAATCCAAATCTTCGGTGAGGGTGTCGGCTGACCAACCTCCGGCATCCAAAATGGTTTCTTTTCGCCAAATTCCGGCAGTTCCATTGAAATTAATGAAATTATTTCCAGCTTGTCGCCCTTGTTGTTCGATCGTAAAATGAGCGTTAAGTCCGAAGGCTTGCAATTGAGTAAACAAGGAATAATCCTCATTTAGGTGTCCCCATCGGGATTGTACAACACCCACCGATGGGTCGGCAAAATGAGGGACAAGTTGGGTAAGAAAGGAGGGGTCGGGGAGAAAGTCAGCGTCAAAAATGGCGATCAATTCGCCCTGGGCCATGGGGAGGCCATGAGATAAAGCCCCTGCTTTAAAACCCTGACGATCGGCTCTTCGCACATGATGGAAACGATGGGCAATTTCAGGAGGAAGGTCCTGAAGGGTTTGCTGAATTAAAGAGGTGGTTTCATCGGTGGAATCATCTAAAAGCTGCACGTCCCAATGGGGGTATTCTTGTCTAGAAATGTGGTGAATCAGACGTTGAACGACAAATTTTTCATTGTATAAAGGCAATTGGATCGTGACCCAAGGGCGGTAGTCTGGAAGAGAAATAGGGAGCGACCGGGTGGCTTTTTTCTGGTACCGGTAGGCTAGGATGGCCTGGACCACACTGTAGCTGATCAGAATGGAAAGCGGAATGGCATAGGCCGCAAATAACAAAATTACCCACATAAAGCTTGGTCTTACGTGGCACAAAGGTAGGGAAAAATTAAAGCATGGTGGGGCGAAATAGTTTACGTGTGCGCTGTGGCGTAGGAGATATAAAAAAAGTCCAAAGTATTAAGTAATAATTTGATTATTATATCGGAATTGTGAAATTTCTGTTTTACTTTTGCACGCGAAAAACCCTTTCAAGGAGAAGAGTATCCTTAGAAAACGGGAAGGTTCGTCTCAAAAGTATTCATTTATTAAGTTCATCAATAAAATTTTATGGCATCAGTAAGACCAGATGAAGTATCGGCGATATTGCGGGAGCAATTGGCGGGCGCTAGAACCGAAGCCGAACTAGAAGAGGTAGGTACCGTGCTGCAAATCGGTGACGGTGTAGCGCGCATCTATGGTTTATCCAAAGTACAGGCCGGTGAGTTGTTGGTATTTGAAAACGGACTCAAGGCGTTGGCATTGAACTTGGAAGAGGACAATGTGGGAGCGGTACTTTTGGGTGACTCCGCTGGAATCAAGGAAGGCGCATCGGTGAAAAGAACCGGTGAAATTGCCTCAGTGAAAGTAGGCGAGGGAATCGTAGGTCGGGTAGTGAATACCCTGGCTGAGCCTATTGATGGCATGGGACCGATCGAAGGTGAGACATTTGAAATGCCATTGGAGCGGAAAGCACCAGGGGTAATCTACCGTCAACCGGTAACCGAACCGTTGCAAACAGGTATCAAAGCGATTGACGCGATGATTCCGGTAGGTCGTGGACAACGGGAATTGGTGATTGGTGACCGTCAAACAGGTAAAACTGCTGTTTGTATCGATACCATCATCAACCAAAAAGAATTTTATGATCGTGGCGAGCCTGTTTACTGTATTTATGTAGCGTGTGGGCAAAAAGCCTCTACCGTGAAAGCAGTTGAGCAAACTTTGCGTCGTTATGGTGCCATGGACTACACCGTAATCGTATCGGCTGCCGCTTCTGACCCATCTCCAATGCAATTCTTTGCGCCTTTCACAGGTGCAGCTATCGGAGAATATTTCCGGGATACCGGTCGTCCGGCACTCGTAGTTTATGATGATTTATCAAAGCAAGCCGTTGCGTACCGTGAAGTTTCCTTGTTGCTTCGTCGTCCTCCAGGACGTGAGGCTTATCCTGGTGACGTATTTTACCTACATAGCCGTTTGTTGGAGCGTGCAGCGAAAATCAACCAGTCGGATGCGATCGCCCAAGAAATGAACGATCTTCCGCCTTCTTTAAAAGGTAAAGTGAAAGGTGGTGGTTCATTAACAGCCCTTCCAATCATTGAAACGCAAGCGGGTGACGTTTCGGCGTATATTCCAACCAACGTGATTTCCATCACCGACGGACAGATCTTCTTGGAGTCTAATTTATTCAATGCGGGTATTCGTCCGGCCATCAACGTGGGTATTTCGGTATCTCGTGTAGGGGGGAATGCCCAGGTGAAATCCATGAAGAAAGTGGCAGGTACATTGAAACTTGACCAAGCACAGTTCCGTGAGTTGGAAGCCTTCGCCAAATTTGGTTCTGACCTTGATGCCGCTACCAAGTTGGTAATTGAGCGGGGTCGCCGAAACCAAGAAATTTTGAAACAAGGTCAATACCAGCCCGTTCCAGTAGGCGAGCAAGTAGCAATCATCTACGGCTCCATCAATGGAATCATGGATACGGTACCTGTAGAGCGTGTAAAGGAGTATGAAACGGAATTCCTAACCCTTTTGCGCTCAACTAAACCAGACTACGTTGCGGCTCTTGCCAAAGGTAAATTGGATGATGAAATCACCGATTACATTAAGAAGACGGGTAAAGAGTTAGCTCAAAAATACGCGTAATGAAACTTTGGAGAGGATCTACACAGTCCTCTCCCCAATCTTTTTTCATCTATGCCTTCATTAAAAGAAGTTAGAAACCGAATCGTATCCGTCAATTCAACGATGCAAATTACCAAAGCCATGAAAATGGTGGCGGCAGCCAAATTGCGTCGGGCACAAGACGCCATCATCCAGATGCGTCCTTATGCAAACAAACTGAATGATCTCATCGCTACGGTTTCAGCCAATACCGAAGTAGGGGCTCAAAGTCCTTACACCACTGTTCGGCCTGTAGAACGCGTTTTGTTGGTGGTCGTTACCTCTGATCGTGGATTGTGTGGCGCATTCAATAGCAATATCATCAAAGCGAGTACTGCACTGATCCAAGAGAAATATGCCGCACAACATGCCGCAGGAAATGTCGAAATCTTTGCACTAGGTAAAAAAGCAGGCGAAGCTTTTGCTCGCCGGGGATTCAAAGTGAATCAGGCCTACCAAGATATCTTCCTGCGCCTCAGCTTTTCTGTCGCCCGCGAAGCAGCTGAAGAAATCATGGACTCGTTCGCTGCCGGTACGTACGATGAAGTCGTATTGGTTTTCAATGAGTTTAAAAATGTTGCAACCCAGATCATTCGGACTGAGCAAATGCTTCCTTTGGTGGAAAAAGAAACAGAATCCACCTCTTCGGTAGACTACCTCTTCGAGCCCTCCGAAGAAGAGATCATACTGGAACTTCTCCCCAAAGCAATCAAGATGCACTTGTTCAAAGCAGTTCTGGAGTCGAACGCCTCAGAGCATGGTGCGCGGATGACGGCGATGGACAAAGCCACCGAAAATGCAGGTGACTTGCTCCGCGATCTCAAAATTGAATACAACCGTTCGCGTCAAGCAGCTATTACCAAGGAAATCCTCGAGATTGTTGGTGGAGCTGAAGCCCTAAAGTCGGCTTAAGTAAATATAAAAATTTTATAAAAAGGCAGCCCTTGGGTTGCCTTTTTTGTGTCCAATAAAAATCATTAAAAGATAAATAGTCCAATTAAATAGTAAAAAAATTTAATAAATACGAATTTTATATTTCTGCTTGAGACTCTGGCATTTTTTTTGGTAAAGATATTTTTATTCTATACATTCGGAATAGAAAATGATTTCAGGTCTAGTCTAACGATTTGAATTCATACATACGGTGACTCCTTACACCCCCGTCTATGAAAAAAATGTCCCTCCTAGGGTGCATCTACCTCTTGGTTTGGATGCTCCCCGACACCTCCTTATTGGCTCAGACGCGAGTCTTTGCCAACACGGTAGTGACTTCTACGCAAGTGGATAATGCCTCCAACGCTATTGATGGAAATTTGGCCACCTCAGCTTCTGTTCGAGCGAATTCAGGACTCGTGGCCGGTATAGGAAGTTACACGGGAGTGCTCACGCTTCAATTCCCTTCTACCTTACCTGCCAATACGACCTCTTATGTTAAAGTTCAAACCAACAGTACCTTATTCAATGCTTTACTGGGAGGAAGTTTAGGGAATTTATTGGCCAGTACTTTAAGTTTGGTACTTGGAGGAGAACAAATCATTACTGTGGAAGCCCTAGAAAATACAACGGTTCGGCTTTCTGGTTCCACGAATTCTGTGTCCGATTTTTCAGGGACTGCCTTGCGTGTGGTGGAGGACAAAGAGGGTAACTTTTATTTTGCAATTACTCCGACTCAAGCATACAACCGGATCCGAATTTCACATAGTACCGGTGCTAATCTTCTTGGACTTGGGGAAGTCCGCTCCGTCAATGTCTTTGATGCATTTTATAGTACAGTACCCGATCCGTGTGGTACCCCACAGTACACAAATTTTGATGGCAGTGGTATCACTTTGGATATTTTGAATGCAGGGGGAGGAGTAAGTAATGCCGAACGAGCGATCGATGGTTCAAATTCTACATTTTCCAATATCAACCTTGGCGTCCTTGCCGTTAGTGCCTCCTTATCACAAAATATCTTTTTTGAATCCATTAGTAATTCAACTGATCAGGCACGTATTCGACTTGGTTTAGATGCTTCATTGGTCAATTTAGGTTTATTAAATAATATCCAGATAAGGGCTTTGAATGATGGGAGTCAAGTCGGAGCCGCCTCAGCCAACAGTTTAGTAAGTCTTGATCTCCTCGGATTGCTTCAAAGCGGGCAAGTCGTAGATATTTTTTACAATCCAGGGGCTGCTTTTGACCAAATCCAAGTTACCGTAACTTCTTTATTGGGGGTAAATATCGCCCAAGGTATCCAGTTATATGAGGTGGCTAGGGTTCCACCACCACCTAGTAACACGACAAATACAGCTGCGCAAACCATTTGCTCTGGGTTTTCAACTACGCTATCAGCCTCTACGTTATCGGGAACTGAGCTTGTTTGGTTTGCCTCGGCAACAGCTACTACCCCTTTGGCAGTAGGTAGTACCTATTCAACCGGTGTGTTAACATCAACGACTACTTTCTTTGTGGGAGCGAGAGTGGTGGGTTGTACAGAAATCTCTTCCCGTATCCCCATCATCGTAACGGTCAATACATTACCCACAGCACCTACCATTGCAGATTCATCCCCCTCGTTTTGTATCAATGATGGAGCGACCTTAGCCTCTATTTCCGTTACCGCGAGCGGAACTTTGGTATGGTATGCTAATTCAACAGGTGGATCCCCGCTTCCTTTCAATACAATTTTAGTGAATGGTAGCACCTATTATGCCGTGAATGTAGATCCCATAACGTTATGTGAGAGCTCGACACGATTGGCAGTGACTCCAGAAGTCACCCTAAATCTCTGTGACACAGATGGAGACGGAATCAATGATGCCCTGGATGCATGTGTAAGTGTCCCCGGACTTGCTCCCAATGGTTGTCCTGCTGTTTTGATTCGCCTCAAAGCGGGTTTACAAGGGGCTGCCACGGAGGGAAATCAACCTTTTACATTACTTTCAGAGAATTTAATGCGAGACGCTTTGCGATCGCAAGGTTTATTGCCTAGAAGAGAGCCTTACACGGGTTTGGGCTGGACTCAGGTGACCGTGTTTGATACCCTCTTCAATGCTCCCCTTGCTGTTACCGGTCCCAATGCATTGGTAGATTGGGTACTGGTGGAGATAAGATCGGCCGTTGATCCTACCTCCATTGTCGCCAGACAGGCCGTTTTGATTCAACGGGACGGTGATTTGTGTAATACCAATGGGGATTCTGTGCTGGCAATTGCCATTCCTGCCGGAAATTACCACGTGGGTATTCGACACCGAAATCATCTAGGAATCACCACATTAAATCCAATTACTCTCAATGAAATATCCCAACTCCTAGATCTTCAGACGGTTTCCCTCTTGGGAACGCAGCCGGCGGCCGTTTTGAATGGAAAACAATATTTATGGGCCGGAAATGCCAATGTGAATTCCACGCTGATTGCTCAAGGGGCAAACAGCGATCGTTCCACGGTACTTCAGACAGTATTAAATTCATTAGGAAATACACAATCATCTCCCAATTTTATACTCTCCAGCTATGCAGTGAGTGATGTGAATTTGGATGGGCGAACGATTTTCCAAGGAATCGGTTCTGATGCAACCTATATTTTAAACGTGGTATTGGGAATTCCTACCAATACGTCGGCGGAAAGCACCTTCATATTGTCTCATTCATTGCCCTAAAAATCATCTTCAAATGTCTAAACGAGTACGATCATGAAAAGTACAATGAATTCCATTTGGATCAGCCTATTTTGCCTGCTGATTGCCCTCCCATCGATGGCTCAGATCGAGCTTTCGCTTCGCTATGTCGAAAGTGATAACAAATACCATGTCTACTTACGACCGACGGCAAATCCTGCTTCTGTACCCAATCAATTTTTGACCGATGGAAGTTCCCAAATTACGGTTACGGCGTTGAATGGCAATACTGCAATTTCCAATGTTATCTCTGTATCTCCAGCCAGTTCTTGGAGTTTAATCACCACCTCTAGAAACAGTGGTGATACCGGCTCAGGTGCTCCGGCGGGTACCGACTTTTTTGTCTTTGCTCCTTCAGGTGATTTTTCATCCATTTCCTACGCGTCAGGAACTGAGGTAGAATTATTTAATTTTTCAATCACAGGTGATTGTGCCGCCCCCAGTGCTGCTTATGGGATATTACCCAGTGGCTCCCAAACCGCTGAGTCAGGTACACTTAATATAGGAACCTATTATTCGGTAGCAGGTTATTCAGGAGGGCTTGGCACTAGTCATTTTTCTGCGACCTATAATATGGTCTCTGATTGTGATTTGGATGGAGATGGTGTACCCAACCACACCGATAATTGTCCGCTTGTCGCTGGGTTCCCTGTCAGTGGGTGTCCCGCAGTAGCCCTAGCACCCAAGGCCTTCCTCCAAGGAGCTTCGACCGAAATCACTCAACCCTTTACTTTGCTGGGTACCGGCTTAATGAGGGACGCACTTCGGGTAAATGGTATAATTCCTACCACTGAGCCGTATTCGGGATTGGGTGTTTCTCGGGTTGACTCAGCGGGAACGATTAATCCAACCTTATTCAACACCACGGGAGCCAATGCCATTGTCGATTGGGTATTGGTTGAACTGCGACTTCCTTCTGATTTAGACTCCGTCGTAGCTCGTCAACCTGCTTTAATCCAACGAGATGGAGATATTGTGGCGGCGGATGGCACCTCTCCGGTATCCATTGAAGTAGAAGCGGGTACCTATGTGGTGGGTATCCTTCATCGCAATCATTTACCAATCTATGGATCTAATTCTGTTGGTCTCAGTGATTCAACTGTGGCAGTTGATTTGACTACCGCGACCTTAGTCGGGACGAATCCAGCAGCGGTGATAAGCGGAGCAAATTACATGTGGGCGGGTGATGCGAACCGAAACGGAACGGTCATCTCTCAAGGGGCAGGATCCGATCGTTCTACCGTATCGGCGGCGGTCACGAGCGCGCCAGGGAATACCAACTCGGTAGCGACTTTCATCCGACAAGGATATCTAAGTACAGATATCAATCTGGATGGTCGAGTGATTGCCCAGGGAGCCAATGCAGATAATACTTATATCTTAAATGTCGTATTAGGACATCCCGGCAATTCATCCAACCTGTCCACGTACATCGTTCAACAACAAATTCCGGTCACCCCATGAAACGTGATTCCTTTTTCCTCTGGGTAATTTGGATTACCATGTTCTCGACCACTCTGGAAGGGCAAGCGCAAGTGAGTTTATCACTTCGCTATGTGCCCGCCGATGGACGATACCATGTGTATTTGACCCCACAGTCGAGCCCATTGGGTGCTAATGCAACTTTAACTGATGGAAGTTCCCAAATTACATTGACAAGTTCAACCGGTGGAAACCTAATGCCCACCAATATCCAAACCGTAGGATCTGCTACAGTTTGGAGTTTAATTACAACGACTCGGAACACCGGAGATGTTGCTTCCGGGGCTCCTGCAGGAACTGACTTTTTTGTATTTGCACCCGGTGGAAATTTCAATTTAGGATACATGACTGGGGTGGAAGTAGAGCTTTTCAACTTTACGGTGTCGGGCACCTGCACAGGCAATTTGGGTTTCCTGGCTGGAGGTACACAAACAGCCGCCGGAGGTACTCTGAATATTGGATCCTATTATTCTGTTCTAGGTTTTCCGGGAGGAATTGGGGTTAATCATTTCAATCAGGTGTACAATGTGGATGCCCCCTGTAATCCGGTTACACCAATCGTATGCCAAGCGAGAGCGCATACACTGAGCAAAAATCCTTAAAACATATCAATTATGCGCGGTCTATGGATATGGGTACTAACGAGTTTCTTTTGCGGGGTGGGTTTCCAGTCTGCGAAGGGGCAATGCGATTTCGCGCCCAATCAGCCGATTAGCTTTCAGGCATCCGGTGGACAAGTGATATCAGGCTATACCCAAGTGTATGTATTGACGGATCATTCGGGAGTTATTTTGGATATTCAATCTGTACCCTCCTTTGCTGGCCGTGGGGCTGGGCTTTATATCGCCTACCATTTAAATTATGAAAGTACAAGTGCTGTCACGGGGGTGGTTATTGGGGGAAATGTTCGAAATATTGCTGGGGATTGTTTGGATCTATCGAATCCACTCGTTCTCAATGTGTGTGCTGGAAATGAGACCTGTGATTTTTCATTTTCACAACCCATATCCTTTCAAGCCTCGGGAGCCAATGTCGATCCGGCCTATGTTCAATTGTATCTATTAACCAATGAGGTAGGAGATATCTTGGTATCGTCTCCGACACCTTCCTTTCCACCTCAAAGTCCGGGCTTGTATTTGATCTACCACGCTACCTATCTGGCAACAGAGTCTTTTGAGACGGCTTCGTGTTTGGACATTTCTAACCCTTTGGCAATTCGAATTTGTCAAAATGAATTGTTAGCCGTGGCCGATCAGACAACAGCCACAGCGGGTGTTTCTACGACGATCTCCGTGTTAGCCAATGATCTTTTCAATAGTTCGCCAGTGCAAAGGAACCAAGTCCGAGGTCCGTCATTGATTGTATTACCGACCAAAGGAAATGCCACTGTTTTACCGGATGGGTCCATCCAGTATGTGCCTGCCCAAAATCAATCCGGAACGGATCAATTCATTTACCAAATTTGTTCGGTAGCCGATAGTACCCAATGTGCACAAGCGTTGGTGACGATTTCGGTTCAAGCGGCACCTTTCTTGGTTGTTAGTAAGTCAGGACCTGCTGCTGCCAATGTGGGATTGCCCATCCAATACACCCTGTCGGTATTAAACCAAGGGGCGTTGGGTTCTTCTGGCAACATAACTTTGCTTGATGATTTACCCTTGGGTCTCCAGTTTGTTTCGGCGGTCTCCAGCTCTCTATTTTCATGTACGGCTGTAGGCCAAAGCATAACCTGTGTTCGATCAATCTCTTTGGCAGCTGGGGCAAGTGCTTCTGTACAAATCAATGTGATATCCTCCACCACGGGCTTGTATTCAAACCAAGCACGGCTATTTGGAGGAGGAGATCCAACGGCTGCGAATCAGGCCTCAGCCAGGACGTCCAATGTGGTGAATACTTTAATAGGGAATCAGGCAGTTCGTATCGCTCCCAGAGTGTTTCTTTATGGTGCGTATGTTCCCACCGATGGACTCATGCGAGATAACTTACGTACCAATGGGCTACTGCCTTTTCTTCAGCCGTATCAATTGCCAATCTACCAAGACATAGGGTATGCTGGTACTGAGACCGTTTCACCCTCTGTTTTGTCGATTTCGGGCGCCAATGCGATTGTGGATTGGGTCATTGTTGAATTACGTTCGCCAAGTAATCCCGCTCAAACGATCCTTCGTAAAGCGGCATTGATACAACGCGATGGGGATGTTGTCGAAACCGATGGTGTTCAGCCTGTGACCTTTATGGGAGCTAGTGCAGGCGATTATTATGTGGCAGTACGGCATCGAAATCATTTGGCTGTCATGTCGGCAACACCTTTAGCACTAACACCCATCGTTTCGGGAATTGACTTTACCTTGCCAACTACCCCTACCTATCGTTTAGTGGATGGTAATGGCAGTGCATTTGCCCAAATCGTAATGCCCAATGGCCGTACGGCTTTATGGGCGGGGAATGCCACGGTAGATCGCCGAATTATTTTTCAAGGGACCACCAACGACGTGAATGGAGTTTTCAATCGGATTATTTCCTTCCCCGGGAATGTAAATCAATTTGCAAATTACATCGTTACAGGCTACGATCGAGCCGATTTGAATCTCGATGGGCAGACGATTTACCAAGGAACCGGAAATGATAACAATCTCCTATTTATGCAAGTATTATCGCATCCAGAAAATATTTTCACCGCGAATAATTTCATCATTCATCAACAACTACCCTGATGAAAAAATACCTTCTTTTTTGTGCCTATTTTCTCGTTTTGACCTTGGAGATGCAGGCTCAAGTCAAATTCCATCTGGTTCGGTCACCTGCTGAACATGTCTTGACAGTCCAGGTGATTCCAGAACAAACTTATCAGGCACCCATGCATCGGATAGGTACTGCCCAAGTGACGCTACAAGTTCCCACGGGGATGGATTTTTCCTATTCCCAACTCGAACCTGGAGTGTCAGGAGTGAAATGGGAAGTCAATAGTGTGGTTCGAAATCCAGCTCAATTGCCTGGTTTTGACTTGTACTCGTTCGGTCTAATGACGTTTGGAACAGACCAATACATGTTGGAAGCACAACGACCTACTACCTTGTTTCGACTGACCGGATTGACCCATGAGGGAGTGGAGCTTTTATCTAGTCAAAGTCCAATTTTAGCTCGTGTTGGTGAACTGAAAGTCAACATCGGAAATCAATTCAATGTACTGGGGTATCGACAAGGTTTAGAAAATGCTTATCATGGGAATCTTTCAGAAAAGCATCTCGAGCCCTCCTCAGACGGTGAAACGGTGTTTATTACCCAAGTATTTCCAAATCCAGCGAGGGAAAAAACACAGGTAGGCTGGGAAAACTACAGTCATCAAAAGATCAAATCATTTTACCTAAAAGTGGCAGAGAGTACCACGGGTCGTGTGCAATGGACACAGGATCTTTCTCTCGCAAAGGGCCGTCAGTATATTCAATTAGATACTTCGAGATGGCCTCGAGGAATGTATATTGTGACTATCTTTCGAGACGGCGAGCCCATTGGGGATGGAGCTAGGCTTTTTGTGACCGAGTAACGAAAGTTGTATAAATCTTTTCGGGAATGCCTCATTTGTCCTAACTTGCCAGAAAACAGACAAGTATGCGTACGGAGGAGGTTATTATTTATTACAACGAGCCTGATGAGAAGGTCTACATCAAGGTTCGTCCAGGCATCGAAACCTATTTTCAGTTGCAGAATTTGTCTGGAAAGGTACTCCAAGAGGCTACTCATGCATTGCCTTTGCATGATTTTGACCTAACGGGATTTCCGGAAGGGAACTATTTCGTATTGGTCACACAAGAGGAGCGCCTGTTCACCAAGAAAATCCGAAAAGAAGATCGCTAAATGAAAAAACTTCGCATTGCCATCGACATGGACGACGTCATGGCCAATACCTCTAAAAAATTACTCCAGTTACATGCCTCTCTGTTTGGCTCCTCTTGGCAACCAAATGATTTTAAAGGTCTTGGATTTCAAGAACTCATCAAAGCGGAAGAATACCAAGTGATTCGGGAAAAAATCTTTGAAAAAGGATTTTTTGCTGATTTAGAAGTTCTACCAGACGCACAGGAGGTGGTTTCCTATTTACATGAAAATCACGAGGTATTTATTGTTTCGGCAGCCATGGAATTTCCCAACTCCTTGACTGAAAAACAAACTTGGCTGGGTGAATTCTTTCCTTACATCCATTGGAAAAATATTGTTTTTTGTGGGGATAAAAGCATAATCACGGCCGATGTTTTGATTGATGATCATGAGAAAAACTTGATTACATTCCAAGGCAAGCCACTTCTGTTTGATGCCATTCACAATCAAACCTTGACTGGTTACCAGCGGGTTCATTCTTGGAGGGAAGTAAAGGAGGTGATTGACCAGCTGGCCCATGAAAACTAACCAGGGGATCTATTGGGGTCTATTTCTAGTCTTGGCTCTTGTCAATGTTTTTGGTCCAAGAGAATGGTTTGTGTGGACGAAACCAGCTTTGGTGCCAGGTATTGCTTTTGGGTTTCAATCACTCATACGCTCTTCCCCTCGCTCCAATTGGCTTTGGGTAGCCCTGTTTTTCGGTTGGGTGGGTGATGTCTTACTGCTCTTTCCTTCTCTATTTTTAGGTGGTCTAGGGGCCTTCCTCCTCGGACATTTGGCGTATGTTGTTCTGATGTACCCATCGATGGCGGGACCTTGGAAAGGTAGGGTACCGATGCTTTTATTTGCTGGACTTATGGGGTTTCAGTTATATAGTCACGTTGCCCCCGCATTGATCATTCCCGTGCTACTCTACATGTCAGTGATTTGTTTTATGGCCCTAGTTGCATTCCGGCAAGGGCAAATTTGGCTAACTGTAGGAAGTTTATTGTTTATGTTTTCAGACCTGGTATTGGCTTGGAATAAATTCATAAATCCTTTACCCGCAGGAGGGATTGTTGTGATGATCACCTATATTTCCGCGCAATTTGCGTTGGTCAAAGGTTGGACATCAAAGCAAGTCTCCCATATCACTTAGTTCGATTTTAATGGCCTGATTAGACAAGGTGATCTCATATACGGACATCAACAAGGCAATGATTTGGAAACACATGGCCAATACAAAAAGCCACTTGCCAGTATCGAGGTAGCCGAAAAAGAGCAGAAACATAGAAATGGCACTAAAAAGCAGGCTGAGTACGCTGATAATCTGCATGTTTCGAATCAGTCGGAGCCGAAGTAAGAGTAATTTTATTTGAGGAACCAACCGATCATCTCGGGTTCCATCCTCCTGAAACTTCTTGTGAAGTCCACGAATTAAATTCGCCATGGCCAAGTATCGATTGGTAAAGGCCAGCAATAACAAAGAAACAGTCGAGAAAAGAATGGCAGGTGTGGTTATTTCCATAGAATGAGGGAATTATTCGGATTAGCTCTTTCAAATTTAAAATGATTTTTGTAATTTTGCCCCTCATATTTTAATACATAAAGTTCATTACCATGTACGCAATCGTTGAGATAGCAGGTCAGCAATTTAAAGTTGAGAAGGGTCGCTACATTTATACCCACCGTTTGGCGGGAGAAGCGAACGCTGCACTTGTTTTCGACAAGGTACTCCTTGTTGATAATGGCACAGTTCAAGTAGGGGTACCTACTGTGGCCGGTGCTTCTGTAAAAGCCACCATCGTGGAGCATTTGAAAGGCGAAAAAGTTCTTGTTTTCAAGAAGAAACGTCGGAAGTCGTACCAGAAAATGAACGGTCACCGCCAAGCGTTGACTAAAATCATGATCGACGAAATCGTCGCTTAATTCAACAACGTATTCATTTGTAAAAACATTTAGAAATCATGGCACACAAGAAAGGTGTAGGTAGTTCGAAAAACGGTCGTGAGTCGGAAAGTAAGCGTTTGGGCGTGAAATTATACGGTGGTCAAGCTGCTATCGCGGGTAATATCATCGTTCGTCAGCGTGGAACTAAACACAACCCAGGCTTGAATGTAGGCTTAGGAAAAGATCACACTTTATTCGCATTGTCGAATGGCGTGGTAACCTTCAAAAAAGGTCGTGACGGCAAATCGTTCGTACACGTACTTCCTGCTGAAGCATAAGCGATTCGTTAAGCTAAAGATCTAAGAACCTGTGATATTGCATCGCAGGTTTTTTTTATGCCAAACTATTTTTTTCAATTTCCTGTTCTTTTCTCAAACGAATCATTATCGACTATGTTAAAACGCGCCATCATGATATACACGGAGTTGAGCCCCAATCCCAACTCCATGAAATTTGTTTTAAATTTTGAATTGGTCCCGGATGGCCTCTCGTTTGATTACCCAACGCATGCCTCCACCGCTGACGAGAAGAAAGCCTCTCCATTGGCATCCGACTTATTCCAATTCCCTTTCATCCAGCGCGTATTCATTGCCGCTAATTTTATTACCTTGACAAAGGATGATGATACCATGTGGGAGGAAGTCTTAGTCGATGTGAAGAAATTCTTGAAGATTTACTTTGAGGAAAATCACCCCGTCTTTGCTCCCAAAACGATGGAGTCTACGAGTGTGATAGTGGATGCCAACGAATCTCCCGTTATCTCAAAAATCAAGGCCACCCTCGACCAATACGTACGGCCCGCGGTGGAATCCGACGGTGGTGCCATAAATTTTGCTTCTTTCGATGAGGAATCAGGTTTGGTGAAAGTGTACCTGCAAGGCTCTTGTTCGGGGTGTCCATCCTCTACCGTTACCCTTAAAAATGGGATCGAGCGCCTGTTAACCACCATGGTTCCAGAAGTGAAACTGGTTGAGGCCGAAGGAATTTAAGTTTGTATTTTTTATAGACAATAGAAATTGCCTGCTAGATTCAATCAGCAGGCAATTTCTATTGTGATCGATGATAGATGAGAAGGCCAACTCGATCTATATGCTCAATCAATGCTTTGTTTTTAAGGGATGTATAGTCAGATAAATCAATGGTTTGGGGAAGTAAAAGATCGTCTAATCGTGACTCCACCTGGGCCAAAATCGAGGTTGTGAGCTGATTGCCGAGTACAGTCAAATCGATATCCGAATTCAGACGATGATTGCCCTTTGCCCTAGAGCCATACAGAATGACCTTGTCTATTTCCGGAAATTCAGAAAATACATGGCCCAACTGCGTCACGACTTCCTGATTCAAACCTGGAGGTATGGATTGAACTTTCATTTTCCTTGCAGTGATTCCATACGTTGTTGAAACTGAAAAAAAGCAGGTACATATTTTGTTGAGATGGACTGAAAGATCAAGTCTGCCGTCGCTTCATCGTAGGTGTGCGACGATTGATTTCGGCTTCGAATCATATCCATCCAGACATCCCCTTGTTCGATTAATCCCATTTTCAATGCCTCCCGAGTGGCATCTCGGGAACCCTCAATGTCGAATGTTCCCTGGTAATAGGCATAATCTTTCATCACATTCCACGCCAATTCATGGGTAAATTCGAAGCTTTGAATCATACCCTGTTTCATCAACTCGAATCCTAAGTCAGCTTTTGTATTTAGATCGATCGATTGTACATAATGCTGTGCCTGCGCTAATTTTTGGAATGCTTGACTGAAGTTTTGAAAACGCTGTTCCCACCGATTCTCAAGTTGCATGATTACAAGCTTTTCGTATCCACATAATAATTCCGATCAACCACCAACTTGGATCCAGACAGGCTCTGCCATTGGGTGGTGGGTTGTACGCGCATGGGTTTATCGTCCAAGGTGATGTCCAAGGGCATGGTGAAGTCGGGCTGGCAATTTTGAAAGCGGTATTGAAGTGTATTTTTCTTCCCAACTTTCCATTCCAACACGGGGATTTTGACATCGCGTAAATATTGATCAAATACCTTTTTCAACGGCAGACCCGTATGTGTTAGTAGGTAATCTTCAATCATTTGGGTGGTAACGGTCTGGTGGTAAAAATCCCGATTTAGCCCACGCAGAACTTGTCTCCATTTTTCATCATCCTGGAGCATGGTTCGGATCATGTGCAACATATTTCCCCCTTTCGGGTACATGTCGCCTGATCCTTCCTTGTTTACCCCGTAAGGCCCAATGATAGGGCGGTCATTTCGGATGCCTTTTCGGGTACCAATGACATAATCTTGCGCTTGTTTTTTGCCGAGATGGTAATCCAGAAATAAGTTCTCCGAATAGTTGGTGAAACTTTCGTGAATCCACATATCGGCAATATCTTGGTAGGTGATGTTATTGGCGAACCATTCGTGGCCAGACTCGTGGATGATGATAAAGTCAAACTCCAACCCAAGCCCTGTACCCGATAAATCTCGACCCAAATATCCCTTCATGTATTGATTTCCATACGTCACGGAGCTTTGGTGCTCCATACCCAGATAAGGTACTTCCACTAGTTTGAATCCATCTTCATAAAAAGGGTAGGGGCCAAACCAGTGTTCAAACGCTTTCATCATCTTCGGAGCATCTTGAAAATGGATTTTGGCTTTTTCTAGATTGTAAGGTAAAACGTAATAATCCATATCTAGTTTGCCTTTCTCCCCTGCAAACGTCTCCGAGAACTTGACATAGTTGCCAATATTTAAATTCACACCATAATTATTGATTGGATTATTGACAAACCACTCGTAGGTACGTGTTTGATTCGTGCCAAAGGTTATTTTTCGAAGGCGCCCGTTGGAGATATTCATAAGGTTTTCAGGAACCGTGACTGCAATCATCATGCTGTCGGGTTCATCATACATGTGGTCTTTGCATGGCCACCATACCGATGCACCAAGCCCTTGACAGGAAGTGGCAATGAAGTGGTTTCCCTCTTTGTCCTGTTTCCATGAGACCCCGCCGTCCCACGGAGCACGACGTGCCTCCCGGGGTTTACCCTCATAAAATACCACCACAGACTCTTTTTGTGCCGGGACCTGCTGTTTTTTTAATTGAAGTAAATAAGCGTTGGTCCCTGCCTTGGTAAAAGGTACTTCTTGCCCGTCTTGAAGTACTTTGGTGATTTTTAAAGGCGGTTGTAGGTCGATTTGCATGACCTGATGTGGTTTTAAAACTTGGTAAAAAACCGTGGTGCTACCAGAAAAAGTTTTGGTTTCAGGCATCACCTGAAGTCTGAGTTCGTAATACCGCAAGTCCCACCAGGAACGCTCGGCTGTGATGGTACCGCGAAGGGAGTCGTCTCGGGTAAAATCGGCCTCGGTAGGTTGAAGAAGTTGTCCCTTAGAAGTAAGTCCTAATCCAAGGAAAAGGAGAGTTAGTAAGTAGTTTTTCATAGAGAGGAAAGGTAACGTAAGCTGAATAACGAAAAATATCGGTGCGGGGGAACCCCTTCAAAATACTGACTAAACTTAAATCCGACGGGGAGACTAGCAAATTGCAACCCTTCCACGTGAGCTGAAAGTACCTGGTAAATGTCTGAAAATGAGGTCATCTCCCCATATATTTTTTTAGGTTCATCGGGTTGAACATCCAATTCTTTGGCAACAAAGAGAACATAATAGGTAAAATCCTCTGGAGTTCGAAAAGTGAAGGTATTCAAGTACTTTACTTTTTCATGGCGGATGAGGGCCAAGGTTACAGCTCCATCCACCACCAACATGTGGTAGCCGTCTGCTTGAGGTTGTCGAAGTAATCCCTCAAGCCATATTCCTGGCGCTGGGGCAGGAATGACTTTTTTCCCGGGGTACATCGTCTTCAACCAAGCGAATTGAGAACCCTCCACAGTATAAATCAGTTGTCCGTGAAATGTGGATTGTTCATAGGCTAAAATTTTTTCATCTCCTTCGGGCAAGCTACCGGTAGAAAAGGCAAGGTATTTATGCCGCATCGAAGGATCAAAAAACTCCGTTGGCATGAGGGTGTAGGCTGGGGTTTGGGTACTTAGAGCAATGGATTTCCAATAATGCGCGCCAAGAAATGTATGGTTTTTAATGATTGTTCTAAGAGCATGGGCATACTTATCTTCACCCCAAAGAGAAACGGTTTGGTAATCTTCAAGCCAGATAAAAGTTTGACTTAAATCGTTGAAAACAGCAAATCGAAAGCGCTCTGCATGAATTTCCATCACCAAATGATATTCCGAAATGAGCGTTGGGTCAAAACGATCATCTTGAATGGAATAGGTTGGCAAAAGGGAAGAGGTTTCGTACATCATGTGGTTTTGGGTAAAAATCTGGGGCTTCTGGTAAAATTAGGAAAAATCTGGAAGCCAATCAGCCTTTGGATCTAAAAATCGATGTCGGTGGGTAGGCGGTACCAACGACCATTCTGCTGGAGACATCCAACGCAATTCCTGCATCCAGTCGTTTCCCTTGGCCTCTGGATCTGTGCCTAGTTGGGCTTTTCCTGAAACAATGTCGACTCGAAAGAAAAACTCAACGGCGTGCAATGGAGGTTGTATGTATTCTGTCCACCCCACCAACGGGCCTACCTGAACCTCCAATTGGGTTTCTTCCCGCATTTCACGAACGACGGCTTGTTCCAACGTCTCACCCGGTTCCACTCCACCTCCCGGTGGGGCCCACCATAATCCGGTTGTGGTAAGTCCTTGATGTCCAATGACTAACAGTTTGTTTTCATTCCAACAAAGGCCGTGGACCCGGACGCGCAATCGATGTCCGAAAGCTTCTGCAATTTCCATAACCAAATATACAACCAGTCCCTTCGAGGATTCAAACTTATTTCGTTGTTTTGCATTGTCTATGAAAGAGGAAATTACATCATTGTCCCAGTTGCTTCTCAAGAAATTTAAGTTCAAACCGACGTTTGGTCAAGCCAAATTGTTTGTTTTGATGGAAGAATTCTTGGGGGATCGAGAGGATTTTCGGCCCATTTTTTTACTAAAAGGATATGCCGGAACGGGTAAAACCACTTTCTTGGGTGCCTTAATTCAATCTTTGCCCAAGTTTGGTTGGAAGTCCGTCCTCATGGCCCCAACTGGCCGTGCCGCCAAAGTGATGGCTTCGTATTCTCGTAAAAATGCGGTTACGATCCATAAGAAAATTTACAAACAAGTTGAGGACTCCTATACTGGTCAATTGGTCTTTGAGCGTCAGAAAAATTACCATGAGGATACCCTGTTCATCGTCGATGAGGCTTCGATGATTTCGGATTCCCGTGAATTTGGTCGGCATTCACTTCTACACGATTTGCTGGACTTTGTATTTGAAAATCCCGGTAACCGTTTGCTCATCATTGGAGATGAGGCTCAGCTTCCCCCGGTTGGGTTGTCACATTCTCCGGCGCTCAGTGCCGAGCATCTCTCCGAGTTTTACCATGCAGAAGTAATGGCACATACCCTCACCGAGGTGACCCGTCAGAAAAAAGATTCCGGGATCTTGGCCAATGCCACTTACCTCCGCCAGCAATTGGGAATCGAATCGCCTGATGTACGTTTTTTCACCAAAGGCTATCGCGATGTATACCGCATGACTGGGGAAAAAATGGAGGAGGGACTTCGGTATGCCTACGATAAATACGACCGTGAAAATACCATCCTCATCACACGTTCTAACAAACAAGCGGTTCAATACAATCAATACATTCGGCAAGTCATTGATCAGGCCGAGGATGAATTGGATGTGGGCGATTTGTTGATGGTAGTCCGAAATAATTATACCGTTCTGGATGAATCCTCCTCTGCCGGCTTTATTGCCAATGGCGAATTTGTGGAGGTAAAACGGATTGGTCGGGAAGAAGAAATGCATGGATTTCGATTTGCTGAGGTCCAGCTTCAACTGGTCGATTATCCGGCAGAACCTCCCTTCGAAACCTACATTTTATTGGATACCTTGCATTCATCTGCCCCCACACTTACCCAAGAGGAACAAAAGCGCTTGTATGAAAGTGTGATGAAAGATTATTTTTGGGCCAAGACCAAGAAAGAACGAGCGGATCTAATTCGTAAGGATAAATACTTGAATGCACTGCAAGTCAAGTTTGCCTACGCACTCACCTGCCATAAATCACAAGGTGGGCAATGGGATGCGGTATTTATAGATCAAGGGTATATTCCAGACGGTCAACTGGATGATGATTACATCCGATGGGTTTATACAGGCCTTACCCGAGGAATTCAAGAGGTCTTCCTCGTTAATTTTCATGCTAATTTCTTTCAATCGACTCCACCCAGAGCCGACGAATCTTTATTTGTAGATCCCACATGAATACCTTTGAAAGCTACCTCCAATCCAAGAAGATTGATGCCAAAGCCTTCCAGTTAGGAGAACCTGCTCGATTTGCCGAATGGGAGATGCTTTATTCCCAAGTGCATGTAGCCAGTTTTGAAGCACAAAAAAAGTTTTTAATCAATCCGATTCGCCGGAAGTTTCCGTTGCCGGTGCATGACAAATCGTGATGGGAAATCCTTCTGAACGAACTTGAATTTGCAGCGAAGTGGCTCTCCAAATCAATAAGAACCCCATCAATGCATACGTCGTGGGTATGGCAAAGGGCACATGCCGTCTGAACCAACCGATTATATTTCCCCAAACCCATCGACCCCCAATCAAGGCAGGCAACGTTCCGATCCCAAAGAGAATCATGTACAGTCCACTTTGGTAGGTATACTGAAACTGAATAGCCCCGGCGAGGGCGGCATAAAGAAGTCCACATGGAATCAATCCATTCAGCGATCCCATGCCCAATTCACTTCGTATGGGGAAACGAAGCCGCCACTCTTGAAAACGTTTTCGCCAGGGTGCTTGCCAACGCACCCAAAGAGGGCTGAAAGTAGCCCATCGACTTGGCCAAATAGCCAAGGCAACTAAGAATATTCCTGCGAGGAGGGTGAGTATTTTTTGAGAAGAAAATAGGGCCACTTGTTGGCCAAAAAATCCCAGAATCATCCCCAAAATACCATAAGTTCCGAGTCGACCGAAATGATACCAAACCTGTCTTGGGCGCCGACTCATGACCTCCACCAAGGGCCCACACATTACGACACAATGCAAAGATCCTATCCATCCCAAAACAACGGCAGACCACCACATGGTTATTTTTGGAATTTTTGTTCGAAATAATACGAGATACCCTTTTTCTCCCATGAAATTTCGGCATTCCAAAGTCCTTTTTTCATTTGAGGTGGGAGGGAAATGGTGATATCTTGTTGTTGAATCTCGATAGGAACCTCAAAGTCGGCACTAGGATCTGAGGGACGGTAAAACGTGACTTTTCCGGTTGCCTGAACGGATTCTGCCGGGAATACGATATGAGCCGCATCGTCAATTACCACTATTTCGGGTAACGTACTCAAAGACTTAGCATTTTTGATTTGGTCAATTCGTGTTTGATAGGCCAGTTCGTCTTGATAATATGACTTCGTGACCAAATGTATATCTGTTTGTTTGATACATAGGTACACCATACCCAACATAAAGACCACAAAACCAATATAGGCGATGGCAATGCCGGTGCCAAATGAGAAGGATGCTTTCTTTTCCATTTTTTGTGCGAGTTTTTTTAGTTTTATAGGGGTCCGACGAAATTCGAGGTCAATGTTTCGACCACACGGTCATGTACCTTTACTTCGAGTTCTACCTCAGTTTTTCGTGTCTTTATGTCTTCTTTGGGGACTTCGATAAAAAATACCACCTCTTTCTTGGACCCAGGTGCTATCTTGAATTGAGTGCTTCCATCAATCGTTTTTAATATTCCGGTAGGTTCGACAAGATGTAGGGTTATGACTTGTTCATCATTGGTTTTATTGACCATCTGAACATTGTATAAATTGGTAAATGTACCCCGGTTGGTCTCTTGATACAATTGGCCGGGAACCCGTAGTAAAGTGGATTCAATCTCGGTTCGACTCCAAAGAAGATATCCCTCTAAACTAACCAAGACGAGCAATATCGCACTGTAGGCTTTGGCACGACTGGTAAAAGTGAAAGGTTTGTTTTTCTTGATGGCATTGACCGAGCTATACCGAATAAGACCCTTAGGTCGTTCGATCTTCTCCATGACTGTATCGCAGGCATCAATACAAGCTGTACAGTTCACACATTCCAGCTGAATGCCATTTCGAATATCAATTCCGGTAGGACAGACCTGAACACAAAGTTTGCAATCAATGCAATCACCTTTGGGTGTTGATCCGAAATCACCTTTCGTGATTTTGCCGCGAGGTTCTCCTCGAACGTCATCGTAAATGACATTCAATGTATCTTCGTTCACCAATACACCCTGCAAACGGCCATAAGGACAGATCGCCACACATACCTGTTCGCGAAGGCGAGAAAAAACAAAGTAAAAGATTCCTGTGAAGGCCAGAAGGCCGAGGAATCCCTTCCAGTTCTCAGCAGGTGAAGTTTGAACAATTTGGATTACCTGATCGATGCCGATCAAATATGCCATCGTGACATGGGCGATCAAGATTGAAAACAACAAGAAAATGGCATGTTTAATGGATTTACGGACGATTTTATCCATCGTCCAAGGGCCATCATCTAGTTTTTTCTGTTGACGACCACTTCCTTCCAAGGCATATTCGATGGGCCGAAAAATCATTTCCATGAAAACGGTTTGGGGGCATAACCACCCACACCAAATACGACCAAACGTCACAGTGAATAAAGCAATGAAGATCACGAAGATGATCATGCCCAAACCAAAGAGAATGAAGTCTTGGGGAAGGAATAACTGACCTAAAATGACAAATTTGCGCTCAAAAATATTGAACATCAGCAAAGGCTGCCCTTGGATTTTGATCCAAGGGCCAGCCAAAAAGACAGCGAGAAATCCGATGGTTGCCCAAATTCTTTTGGTAAAATAGGGTCCTTTGGGAGGTAGAGGATACAACCATATCCGCTTCCCTTGGGCATCTACTGTGGCAATCGAATCACGATACGATTCTGTATCGGCGAGGTATTCATCTATATAACTCATTGTCTTATAAGGTTTTATTACAGTTGTTCGGCAACAGCCACGGCGGGTTTATACTCTTCGCCTTGAGGTTCTTTGGCATTGGCCGGATTGGTACCTTGCATCGATAAAATGTAACTGGATACCGCCTGAATTTCGTTGGGTTTTAGCGTGGCCTGCCAAGCGATCATCCCTTTTTCGGGAACACCGTATTTCACTACCTTAAATACGTCTTGGATTCCCCCCCCGTGCAACCAATACACGTCGGTCAGGTTAGGGCCTACCCCACCTTCCAAAGCCGCACCATGGCAGGCTACGCAGTTGGCAGTAAAGATTTCTTTCCCTTTGGAAATTCCGGCTTCATCGGTTAGGAGGGTCACGTTGGTTTCCGAAATGCTATTGGCTTGTTTGGCCTGGAATTTCTCCACTTCGATTTTGGCAGCAGCCATTTCTTGGCTGTATTCATCATCCTGTAACGGGCTCCAGCGCCAAAAATGGTAGTTTGCCAGGTACAAGACACCAAACACAATGGTGCCGTAAAACAGACCTATCCACCAAGGCGGTAGGTGATTGTCGAGTTCCCGGATCCCATCGTAATTATGGTCCAAGAGAATCGTTTCCTCTTGGGTAGTAGGAACGGCATTGTTAAACCATTTTTTCCAAAACGGTTCGGACGGAACAGCTTGGGGGTCAACACCCACCAAGATATGGCGAACTTGAATGAACAGCGTGATAACGATGAACAGGATCACCAAAGAGAAAATGAGAAGCAATCCCATGATCAGGACCAGGAAAAGCTCTTCTCCGGTTTTTAGTTGAAGGTTCATAATGGATCTGAAATGAGAAGTTAAGATTGATTGTCAGACTCTCCAAAAGGCAACTCTTCCATGTGACGGATGTACGATTTGTCGGCTTTCCAGACAAACCATCCCAAAGCCAAAAAGAAGGAAAAAAAGATGCTGAAGGAGATGAGTGGATAGATGGAAATTCCATCTATCGCACTAAGAATATTTTTATACATAATGATCTCGATTTATTGGGCTTTGATATCGGTTCCTAAGCGTTGCAGATAGGCGATCAGAGCGACAATCTCTTTGTCCGATTGGGTCGTGATCTTGGCATCTTTGAGGCGTTTCACAATTTGATCGGCCTGGGCCTTCATGTCTTCAGCTGCCTGCTCTTCATAATTTTCGGGATAGGGAACTCCCACGGTCCGAAGTGCGCTGATTTTTCCTTTCATATCGGCTGGATCATACGTATCATCCAATAACCAAGGGTAGGGAGGCATAATAGAGCCTGGCGACATAGAAGCGGGTTCCAACATGTGGTTGTAGTGCCAGCTATCGGGATACTTACCGCCAACTCGGTGTAAGTCGGGCCCGGTACGTTTCGATCCCCATAAGTGTGGGTGATCGTACACAAATTCACCGGCCTTTGAGTATTCACCGTAGCGTTCTGTCTCGGAACGGAACGGGCGAATCATTTGCGAGTGGCACGTATTACAACCCTCTCGGATGTAGATGTCTCGGCCCTCAATTTCGAGCGGGGTATACGGCTGGACAGAGGAGATAGTCGGTACATTGGAATCAATTAACCAAGTGGGTACAAATTCGATCACCCCACCGATGAAAACCGCTACAAAAGAAAGGACGGTAAATAATACAGGCTTCCGTTCTAAAACACTATGCCAACCGCCACCAGTTACTTGCACATTTTTAACCAAAGCAGGGGCTTCGTCGTATTCTTCTGCAATGAATTCGCCTTGGTACGCTGTTTTGATCAAGTTGTAGATCATGATGAAAACACCGATCAAGTAAAGAGTTCCACCCACAGCCCGAAGAAGGTACATCGGTAGAATTTGGGTGACGGTTTCTAGGAAGTTAGGATAGGCTAGGAAGCCGTCGTCGGTAAAGTCCTTCCACATCAAACTTTGGGTAAAACCGGCAAAATACAAGGGTAGGGCGTACACTACGATACCCAAAGTGCCGATCCAGAAATGGGCGTTGGCCAATTTGGTAGAGTACAGTTGGGTTTTGTACATCCGAGGGATCAGATAGTACAGCATACCGAATGTCATGAAGCCATTCCAGCCTAAGCCACCAATGTGTACGTGAGCGATGGTCCAGTCAGAAAAGTGGGAGATGGCATTGACGTTCTTCAAGGATAACATGGGTCCTTCGAAGGTCGACATCCCATAGGCGGTGACTGCCACCACAAAGAATTTTAAGACCGGATTTTCGCGAACTCGGTCCCAGGCACCGCGGAGGGTCAAGAGTCCGTTCAACATACCTCCCCAAGAAGGTGCGATCAACATGACAGAGAAGACAACCCCTAAACTTTGAGCCCAGTCGGGTAGGGCAGAGTACAATAAATGGTGGGGGCCAGCCCAAATGTAGATGAAGATTAACGACCAGAAGTGAATGATCGAAAGTTTATACGAGTAAACCGGGCGATTGGCCGCCTTAGGAAGGAAGTAGTACATCAAACCTAAAATCGGTGTCGTTAAGAAAAAGGCCACCGCGTTGTGTCCATACCACCATTGCACGAGGGCATCTTGTACCCCAGCAAAGAGGGTGTAACTTTTGAAGGCAGAAGCCGGGACAGACAAGGAATTTACAATATGCAACATCGCAATCGTTACGGCTGTAGCGATGTAAAACCAAATGGCTACATACATGTGCCGCTCCCGACGTTTGATGATCGTTCCGATCAAGTTAATGGTAAAAACCACCCATACCAAAGCAATGGCAATGTCGATGGGCCATTCCAATTCCGCGTATTCCTTAGAGGTGGTGAGGCCCAAAGGGAGAGTTACGGCGGCGGCCACAATGATTAATTGCCAACCCCAGAAGTGAATCCAGCTCAGTGTTTTACTGAAGAGGGGCGTTTTGAGGAGACGCTGGGAGGAATAATACACCCCCGCAAACATCCCATTTCCTACAAAGGCAAAGATGATGGCATTGGTGTGTAGAGGACGCATCCGCCCAAAGGAAGTGTAGGGGAGTTCAAAGTTGGCGGCGGGTAAGACCAACTGAATGGCGGCGGTGAGGCCACCGAGCATACCCACTACTCCAAAAGCGACCGTGGCAATCAAAAAGGCTTTGACAATCGCGTTGTCGTAATGAAAGCCTTCCATGACCCCACCCGGTGCGTGAGCATCGTGGCTGCGTTGAGGTTTAAACGTAAGCATCGTCATGATCGAGGAAATCTATTTTTTGATGCCGTAAAACTACGCGACGCCTTTAGGTCATTCCATGAGTACGGTTGGAGAGGAATATGATCATGGTCAGGTTTCAAGTTGAACCCTGACTTCCGGAACAAAAGGTAGGTAGGCTAAAATGTATTCAATTTCTTTTCATCACTACTCCAAACGGTTCCAGGTTCTTACATTGAAACACATGATCCTCCTGTCTAAAAAAAAGAGCCGTCCCAAACGAGACGGCTCTTGGCTTATCAGATAAATACCTTAATTCAACCCCATGGCAGCGGCTTCCTTCATGGTCATCATCATGTAACCCTCTGGAATCACGAATTTGCCTGCATCCACGCTGCCTTCTTTGATGCTCGTAGCCACCATTTTCACAGTCAAACCATTTTGCTTCTGTGTAAATTCCAAAGGCGTACCTTTTAATCCCTTGAAGGTCATGGTGTATTGCGACTGTGGCATCACCAAATCGTTGGTTACAAACATTTCCATCGTCTGGCCCGATCCCATTTTAGCAATGACTTTCTGGCAGTTATACCCCGCAATCTGCTTTTTGAAATCCAAGTATTCATACGAAATTTGAATGGTATCCATGATCGTCTTCATATCTTCCTCCGACGACACAATACCAATCTTCTGGCCCATCATATCCATTAACATGGTCATCTTAGCCGGCGTAGTCTCCATGACCACATTCATTTTCATGGTCTGGCCCATCATGCTGATCTCCATGCCTGAAAAACTCTTTCCATCTTTGTAAAAGGTGGTGATTTCCTTTGGAAATGCATCCACCATCTCGGCTGGAACATTATCTCCACCCGTCCACGTAGCTGCAAACGTAATGGTTCCTTCTTTAAAGGCCTTCTGCGCCAACGATACGTGACTTACCCAACTCAACAGGGCGATCCAGACCAATTTTTTCATGTAGGTAGTGTTTAGATTTTGTAATGATTAAAATTACCTGTATTTCAGAAACCTACCAAAAAAAGTTGGACAAACGGCGTAAGAAACATACGTAAAGGTTGAAAAATTAGTTGGATTTCGGTACTTCCCCCAAATATCGGTGGGCCCTTAAAAATCGGCCACGATTGAAGGCATCAAAATAAGGTGAGTTTGGATCCATGCTACCTACCCGGACATACCCCGAGGCGTGAATGAATTCTTGGTTCCCTATCCACATGGCCACGTGCGTCACGCGCTCTTGCCCATTGGGAAGAATCCGCCCAAAAAAGAGCAAATCACCAATTTTCAGTGAGTCAAATTCAGGTCGATCCGTCACCAATCTTCCTTCACGAACCTGCTGGGACGCATCCCGTGGAAGTAGGGTTCCCACAGACGCATAGATCATTCGGGTGTATCCACTGCAATCCACGCCTTTCCAGGAAGTCCCTCCCCACAAATACGGGATCCCCATCATCAAAAATGCCTGTTTTTTAAGGTTTTCCTCTGTTGGTTTTCGGCTTTCTTGCCAAGTTTTATAATCATCTATGGATGAACACCAGCCAAGTTGTCCATCCCATAGCTTGACCTGATGAAACTCCCCCTTTCTCTTTCCTGTCGTTCGTATGATATTTCCCCAACATACATCTCGCAAGGGTTGACTGCTTGTATTCGGTTTTTCATAGATAAATCCATACGCGGAGGTAAATATACCTGTGGATTCTTCTTCTAAGTCATTCACTCCTTGATCATCCCATCGAATGACACTCAATGGGTCCATCCAGCCGATGTATCGGTCGGGGGATTGGACCAACAGCCAATTGCCCACCTGATCCAAAATACGCACTTTGGAACCCATTAGAACTTGGGAAGATAGCTCAGAAGACTCCTGGGGTAAGGCTCTCAGGTTAGCGACCGAAACATGCACAATGCCTGTCTTTTTTTCACCCACCACATGGTCGGGCAAAACCCGAACTGAGTCGATCCAGGACTGCCCCGTGGTAGCCAGTGAATCCCAAAGTGCCTTTTTAGCCTGCGGAGAGGTTGTCAATCCTTTCGCCACTCCGTTTCGAAGGGTTACTTCGTACCATTCGGTTCGTCGATCGGGCGCAAATTGCTGTCGGATGCTTTGGTTTTGCGCATAAACCCCAACACTCGCTAGGAAGAGAAAGCCAAGGATGTATTTCATAATTGTACCTGTAAACCTTGCCAGCCCGGTGCCGTAATGGCTGCGTAATCACCGGAATTGAGCACCAATTGATTCTGCCCCAACTCGTTTACAAACCCAATGGGTGTAATTTCGGGAATACCCTTAATTTTCTCATAGTCGGCTTGAGCGATGGTCATCAATAGCTCGTATTCTTCTCCGCCATTCATGGCAATGGTAATGGGATTCAGCTGGAATTCGGTAGCGGTTAGCATCGTTGAATTTTCGATGGGAAGGTTCTCTTCGAAAACCGAAATACCAACGCCCGATGCATGCGCTAAACTCAATACCCCTGCGGCCAGCCCATCGGACAAGTCGATCATGGAAGTTGGAACAACACCCAACTCCCGTAACTCATGCACGATGTCAGTTCGTCCTTCCGGTTTTAATTGCTTGCCGATGATGTAGCTATAATTATCTAGATCGGGTTGCATGTCCGGATTGGCCTTGAATACCTGTTTCTCACGCTCAAGTACTTGCAAACCAAGATAAGCAGCACCAAGATCGCCTGTCACACACAGAATATCGTTTGGCTGAGCTCCTTTCCGGTAGGTGATGGTGGATTTGGGAACTTCGCCCCGCAGGGTGATGCCCAGCGTAAGGCCGGAGCGGGTCGCGGTGGTGTCACCGCCCACTAAGTCGATATGGTAGTTTTCACAGGCTAACCGAATGCCTTCATACAATTCGTCTAGGGCTTCCACAGCAAATCGATTGCTGATGCCAAGGCTAACGGTAGCCTGTTTGGGTAAACCGTTCATGGCGGCTATGTCGGCCACATTGATGGCAATGGCTTTATAGCCGAGGTGGCGTAGAGGAAAATAACTCAGGTCAAAATGAATGCCTTCCACCAATAATTCGGTGGTCAAAAGTGTCAGGAGTTCACTCCCGGTGTCCACCACAGCTGCATCGTCACCAATTCCTGTGATGGATTCGTTGGGATGAAAAATTTGTACATTCTTTTGGATCCGTTGAATTAGTCCAAATTCGCCTAAATCACTGAGTTCTGTTCTTTTCATAGGACAAAAATACAAAAAAAGTCCGGTCCACGATTGGGCCGGACAAGATGCCTGAATGCTTGGGCAATGAAATGCTTACTGTATTTGTAGAGTGTACGCTACGCGTTGGTCACCTGTTTTGGCATAGGCTTGAGTAGCGCTTAGGCGAAGTTCCGAGTCGGTAATACCATCAATGGTAAAGGTCATTTGTCCATTGGTTCCTGTGGGAGCGGGCGATAGATCAGTTATTTTTAGGGTAGTTTCTCCCTCCAATGCCCATTTTCCGGTGAATGTTTCGCCTGTAAATTCGCGTAAATTCACATTTCCTGCGGTGGTTAACTGTAAACTATAGTTAGTATATCCTGGCGTGGTATTACTTGTGCCACCTCGAGTATAAACGGTCGTGCTGTTCCAAGTTACTACCCGGGCTGTCCAGCTTTTAGCGATACGCTCACTAAGAGGTGGGACTTTCTCACAACCAGAAAAAGCCAAAAGGGAGAGTAGTAGGAAAAAGATACGCGAATGTTTCATTTGATAAGTATATTTGCAGCCCATGGTGACAGTAAAATAACAGAAATATCACCGCAATACCAAACGTAAATAGTAAACCTTTTGTTGCCTAGTCATGGAAAGGAAGATAACAAAACAACAGCTCTCCCTCCGAAACGGGCAAGACAAAGATGAAATTTGGATCGCCTTTCAAGGAAAGGTGTATGACGTTACGGGTTCTCGCCTTTGGGCCCGTGGGAAACATTATGAACATTGGGCCGGACAAGACTTGACCGCCGAGTTGCAAGATGCACCACACACCGATCACGTATTTGACCGTTTTCCAGTCATTGGTTTATTGATTTAGCCGATTAATTTGGAAATTTAAAAAATAGGAACACAATGAAGAAAACACCCATTTGGGATACCTTACTTCTCTTTGCTAGTTTAGCCTTGATCATCATGTGGGTTGATCAGTTCCTCTACAAAGGGGTTTCTCTGAAAGACAGTTATTTTTTCCTGATGTTTGGACTCGCCGGTTTTCTATTCTATGTCTACCGACGAGGCCTTCGTAAAATGAACGAACAACCGGAGGATTCTAAACCGTCAGAAAAAAAACGCAAGCCATCCCGTAAGTAACAATCCATCGATCCACCTACGATACGATGTGGAGGCCTTAGGAAGGGTTGGCAGAAGTGAATACAAAACGGATACTAAAGCCAAAAGTAAGCTGATCCACGCTGGAAAGGTGGTTTGGCCTCCAAATAGCAATACATGGACAAACGCTTGCATGACGCCAATCCATCGAACGATGGGTGGGGTCCTGGCGGTCAAGCTCTCTTTTTCAAAATACTGAAAAAGGCGCATGTTTTGGACGAGAATGAGGAACCATTGCGCACCAATGAGCCACATGCTGAGGGTTAGGCTAGTAAGTTGGACCCAGGCGGTTCCAATAACAGCAAGGCCATACACCATCGGGATGAATCCTAATTTTAGGTTTTTGGGGCGCTTTTTTAACCGATGAATAATATAGAAATAGCATATCACGGCCAACAGCAGCCCGATGCCCAATAAAAGAACAGGTTTGGGAAGGAAAAAAACCAGCACCAAAGAGACTAGCAAGGTAGCCGTTGAACCAATCATTAGATTGAACTCATGTCGGGCATGGAATTGATGTCTGGGGGTGTCGATTTGTCCACGATAAGTATCCAATATTCGATCTAACACATAAATAACCCAAATGAGTAAGGCGAGAATAAAGACACTGACCTGCCAGGGTTCGGATCTCCCATCGGGAAATCGAAGAAAGGCTAAATGCCAACCTACGGCACCTAATACCACATCCAGATTGAGGAATTGAAATCCGGAATAAAACTTTTGGAGCATCGATTTCATGCTTCAAAAATACAATATCTTGGTGGTTCCCCTGTATCTTTGCCTTTGTTATGAAAAAAAGAATTGGATTAGTTACTTGTGCGCGGCTTCCCGAATTGAACGAAGCTGATCAAGTTTTACTTCCCACCTTCGAAAAACTAGGTTGGGAGGCTCAGCCGGTCATTTGGGATGATCCAAAAGTGAATTGGGATTCATGGGATGCGTTGTTGATCCGAAATACCTGGGATTATTACACCAAAGCCGATGCGTTTCGAACTTGGTTATCCCAAATTAAAACACCAATTTGGAATTCTGCTTCCTTGGTTCAGTGGAATTTCCATAAATTCTACCTGAAAGAATTACAAGATAATGGGGTTTCCATTATTCCTACTCTTTTTTGGGATAGTCAGACTCCTCACCTGGATATTCCATGGGAACAAGTAGTTCTTAAACCGGCTATCTCGGCAGGGTCGTACCAAACCCAACGGGTTTTAGCGCAAGATCTTGTTTGGCCAACCCAAGGTGAGTGGTTAATCCAACCGTTTCTACCCGAAATTCAACAAACAGGAGAGTATTCCATGATCTTTTTTGGAGATCAGTTCTCACATGGGGTGCGTAAAAAACCCGTCGAGGGCGATTTTCGAGTGCAAAGGCAATATGGAGGACAGTATGAACTTTTTGAACCCGACCAATCGCAGATGGCCGCCGCAAAACGTGCCTTGAAGGCAGTCCCTTCCGACTTTTTGTATGCCCGTGTCGATGGTGTGATGGTGTCCGGTGCATTTTGGCTGATGGAGATAGAGCTTATTGAACCGGATTTATATTTCGAGTTCGATCCTAACATCGCCCACCGATTGGTACAAGCCTTGGCTCAGAAGATTGAAAACTGAAGCGAGCCCAAAGGACTCGCTCAGTAGCCATAGCATAATAGCTAGACAGACAAACAAACTTTTTTTCAGTCTACGATTAGAACAAGCAACATCAAAAGGCTGATTACAAGGCCTACCATCAATCGGATATCCTGCGTTTGATGTAATGTAATTAAATAAGCTACCAACACGAAGCCGGTGACGACTTGAAGGAGCCATTTGGGTTGTTCCAACCGATACAAACTATACAGTAAACCTATAAACGATGCGATGAACGTCGTGATTCCCAATGGGCTTTGTTCAGTCCAAGGATGAGGGGACTGTACCATCCACAAGATTTGCCAAGCGGCCGATGCCAGCAAGGCCATACCCCCTGCTTTTAGGAAATGTTGACTCTGAATCTGCAATGTAGACCTCATAACGGAACCTTAGGTTTAGATGATCGAAGCTACGAGGTAAGTCTGAAGCAGGGCTTAAATAATACTAAAAAAGTAGTAAAGGAATTGAAACCCTATAAAGAGGCTATGGGGAAATACAAAAAGAAAATAGTTTCTTCATTTTCAATGGATTGGACTTTGATCCGACCTTTGTGATGTTTGACGATTCGGTGAACCAATGGAAGTCCAATACCATATCCTTTATAGGCTGCTGTATTTTCTGCTCGAAAGAAGGGGTCGAATAAATGGGGGATATCCGTTGACTTGATCCCGAAACCTTTATTTTGAATACTGATCATCACTTCATCGTCTTGGCGACCACACCGAATCCGGACGCAACCATCAAACGAGAACTTACATCCATTTTCAATGATATTCACCAAGGCTGTCCTAAGTAAGTGGGCATTGCCTAATACTTGGAGGTCTTCCTCCTCTAAGGAGTCCTCTGAGAAATCGATGAGTATCCGGCAATTTTTTTGTCCCTCCAACAGAAATTCTCGAGCATCAAACAAGATCTCATCAATGCGAAGGGTGGCGGGGATGAATTCCGTTTGCTGATCGCCAACCTTGGCCAATTCAAGTAGTGTGTCGGAAAGATGCCCCAATTCCCGCAAGTCCTCCAATACAGATGAGATTATTTTTTGGTACTCTTCAGGCGATCTGGGTTTGATCATGGCCATTTCCAACTGAGAAACCATTTTCATGAGTGGATTCTTCAGTTCATGAGAAAAATTAGAAATGAAGGTTTGCTGTAGCTGAAAAGCACTCTCAATACGGTCCAGTAGATCATTAACAGCTTCCTTTACAATATTGAAAGGATCATTGGGAAAATAGGTCAGTCGGCGTTCTACATTTTTGGGGTACATGGCACTTATCTCCGATTTCAACTGGAGAAATCGTTTGCGTAGTGTCCACCAAAAAATAAAGAATAGAAACGCTACGCCCACTAGAGCTATCCACAAAAAAGTTTTCCGAGGCAACGATTCCAAGGCCAATCCCAGAAAGAGTAGGAGTGGAATGAGAACAAAAAGCCAATAGAGAAAGCGTTTAAAGATCCAGTACATTTACGAGTTCTTTTTCATAACATAGCCCATGCCATAAATGGTGTAGATTAACTTTTCGGGAAAATCCCGGTCAATTTTTCGACGTAATAAATTCATGAAAACCTCTACCACATTGGTTGTTACATCGGCATCCATGTTCCAAACTTTATCCAAGAGCTCTTCTTTCGATAAAACCCGCCCCTGGTTGCGCATCAGGCATTCAAGTAAGCTGAACTCTTTGGCCGTTAAGCTAATCTGACGTCCGTCTCGTACAACCGTCTTGGTGTCAATGTTAAGTTCGAGCCCCTCAAACGTTAATTTGCGGAAGGTGAACTGAACTTGCGACTGCCGTTTGGTCACGACCCGAATTCGGGCGATTAATTCTTTTAGTTCAAAAGGTTTGACCAAGTAATCGTCCGCACCTAAGTCAAATGCCCGAAGTTTCTCCTCTAGGCTGTTCAATGCAGTTAATAAAATGATGGGGGTCTGTTTTCCAGACTCGCGAACTTCTTGGATGATATCGAACCCGTTTTTATAGGGCAAAATAATGTCTGAAATAATAACATCGTACTCATTCTTTCGGGCCAAAAGGCTCCCAATTTCGCCATCATACGCCATATCCACCTCAAGTCCATTCGCCTCTAGGCTTGTTTTCAGGGATTGGATTGTTTTGGGTTCGTCTTCAATAAGTAATAATTTCATACAATTCAGATGAGTGGAAAAGGAATCTTATTTAAAAAGGAGGGATTGACATTCACCCATATGATTTAAAACGTAATTTAAGCCGATTTGAACAGAATTCAAGGGCTCGACAGCTAATTGAACGGGGATTTTCAATCGTTTTTCCCATCGATCAACCAATCCTCTCAATTGGGCACCTCCACCTGTTATGACGATACCCTCTTGGTAAATGTCACCTGCCAACTCGGGAGGACACAGCTCAAGGGTCTTTAAAAGTCCTGTTTCAATTTGGCCCAATACTCGATCCATATAAAATGCAACTTCAGCGGAGGTAATGGAAATGCATTTGGGTAATCCGGTGGCTAGATCCCGCCCTACAATGTCCATTTTTGAGTTCTCAAGTGAATCCACTTGCGCCGCTCCAATTTCCCATTTCATTCGCTCAGCCATTCGCTCGGAGATATGCATGTTGTGATGACGACGCACTCCGCTCACTATTTCACGATCTAGGGTAAATCCACCCAACCGCATGGACTGATTGCAAACCACTTGGCCATACGAAACCACCGCTACTTCGGTGGTTCCCCCGCCTAGATCGATGAGCATATGTCCTTGGGGTTGAAAAATCGACCACCCAATGCCAATCGCGGCAGCTACGGGCTCATGAATCATGAAAACCTCACTGGCACCTGCCGCTTGCGCCGAGTCGGTGACTGCTCGTTTCTCAACTTCGGTGGTATCAAAGGGGATCGAAATCACGAAAATCTTTTTTCCTAGTTGTCGGTGGTGTATCGCCGATTGACGAATAAAACCCGCCAACATTTTTTCAGCTGAGGAATAATCCGCTATCACCCCGTCTCGTAGAGGCTTTATAGTATGTAAAAATGGAGGCGTTTTTTCGTGCATGGCCCATGCTTGGCTTCCCAAAGCAATGACCTGAGAAGAGCGGGCATCGATTGCCAAAATGGATGGTTCCCGCAGCCATACCCGTTGATTATCTAAAATAATGGTGTTGGCGGTGCCTAAATCCACGCCCACCAAGGAAGTATGTAGGTTCATGTCCGCCTGTTTGTCTGTAAAAAGTGGTTTGACTTAACAAGATCGACATGAATTATTAAGATGTATTGAAGGAAAAATAAATAAAAAATAAAAAACAGGTAAAGGTCAAAAACCTTACCTGTCTACTACTAAACTTTCGATATTAAGAATGACTATGACGAGCATTCGCGTGGTTCCATAGGTGGCCTATGATCAATCCCAAGCTGGCACCGTAACTAATTTCATGAAATGGCTCCCACCAATCCTCACCTAGAACCGCCAAAAACAAAATAGCAAAGCTGAACCAAATGAATCCTTTGATTTTCCATTGCTTTTGATGGCGTGTCGCTAGCCACACCGCCACACCGCTCAAGCCTAAAAAGAGCCATGATACGTTATGCCACCAGGCCAATTGGGATGCACCCAATAACAAGAATGGGGTGATCAAACAATGAACCATGCATAAGGACGCACTGGCCATGCCTAGCCAGTCGGCAGAAAGTAGGGGAGTTCGTTTTGTCATTTTTTCAAAATTTAATGATCTTCGTTTGATTCTACCCCCAAAATGGCCATCCGGAAGGGGGTGGATACTGTTTTTATCTTCTGAATTTTACTCAATTGATTCCATTGAACCTGCCAAATTTCTCCTAATTTGGGCTGTGTTATGTAGGCGAATTGGCCGGTCGATTCAAGTTGAGGCTTTTGGGTTTCATCTCGGGTAGTCGCTGGGATTACCGAGCCACTGGCAATTCGATTTCGGGTCGTTAAATCAATCGCCGTTAACTCCCCGGCATGGGTCAAAATTGCCAAGGTCATGCCCGATTTAGCCAATTTGCATTGCATGATGTCGTTGCTCTCAAATAAAGGAGTAACAGTGGATGTGGTTGTATTGATCCAATAAACTCCTCTGGCGGCCGTATACCCAAGAAATTGACCTTTCTGGGGCGTTTCCATGATCGTTCCAAACCAAGCTGTACCAAAATCGGCCGGATGGCTGATGAGCCGTTGGGTTCCATTTTGATTGACAACTAAAATACCGCTTGACGAACCAAAAACCGCTACTTCTCCATCCGTTGCATTGCCGTGAATACCACGTGTAGCCACCGACGAAGCAAATACCGTCTGCCCACTGGCATTGATTATGCGTACACGCTCAGGTAATGCACCGGCCACCGAGCCGTCTTTTTCAGTGATGGCGATCAACCCATTGGAAAAAGGCGCCATAGCTCCATGATGAGCACGGATTTGGCTGTTGATGCGTTGCATGGTAGGTTTCGAATGAATATCCGACTCGTATGCCCAATCCAAGGTGGCATCTCCATCGTTGAAAATCATCCATCGATCTCCTTTCGTTTTGAAATGGGTCGGAAGGGCTCCATTACCCACTAGTAAACCCCATTTGGGTGTTCCTTTGATATCCACGTGGTCTCCATGCTCTTCAAGACCCGTATCAAAGGTTTGTGTCTGATTCTGAGTCCGATGAATCACAATACCAAATCGGCCAGACTCACTGCCATACAAGGTAGCACCCGCATGATTGGCTTGAAAAGGAAGAACTTGGCCCGATTGCGGAGTAATGAGGTGAATTTGATTGGTGCTTTGGTCCGATACTAATAGCCGAACATGCTTGAATTCACCCTCCGGTGCCTTCTCAACATCCGACCTCTCACAACTCGTCAAAGCCAATAACAACGAACCCGCAAACAAAGAATAAAAACGATACATAAAGATAAAAAATGGATTTAGTAATGCAATTATGTTGCAAATATAAGGGGTGGATTTATAAATGCAACATTGTTGCAAAAAAATACTTTGCCAAATTCCATTTTGAGTTTGGATGGGGGATTTGATATATTTGACCACCTTAACCAATTGATGACTGTGAAAAAATTACCTTGGCTATTATCTTTTCTTTCCTGGGTTTTCCCGGCCACCGCCCAACAAGATTTGGCGTATCGACCTCTTTTTCATTTGACCCCCCCACAAAACTGGGTGAACGACCCCAATGGGTTGGTTTACTTAGATGGAGAGTACCACGTATTCTACCAATACAATCCTTATGGTGATACGTGGGGACATATGAGCTGGGGACATGCCGTAAGTCGTGACTTGAAAAGCTGGGAACATCTGCCTTTAGCACTGCCTGAATTCAAGGATTCCAACGGAGATGTCAATATGATTTTTTCAGGATGCGCAGTCGTAGATTCCCTGAATACGTCCGGCCTATTTCCTGCTGGATTTACCAAGGGCCTAGTGGCGATTTTCACTTCCCACATCGAAGGAAAGGCCCAACATCAAAGTCTCGCCTATAGTTTGGATAAAGGAAGAACATGGTTCTTTTATGATCAAAATCCGGTTTTGGATATAGGTTTGAAAGATTTTCGAGATCCCAATGTCATCTGGTGGGAACCTTCCCAATCTTGGATCATGACGGTAGTTAAACCGTTGGAGTACAAGGTTCAATTTTACCAATCAAAAAATTTGAAAAGTTGGACTTTTTTGAGTGAATTTGGTCCTGCAGGCGATACCACCAAAATATGGGAATGTCCAGCCCTTTTTCCCATCACGCAGAATGGGGAGACTCAGTGGGTTTTAACTCTCTCCAGTGGGCATCCTCAACCCGGTTATTTGGCAATGCAGTATTTTATGGGCCAATTTAACGGTAAAGAATTTGTCGCTCAACCACAATCTCAACCACTTCATGTAGATTGGGGTAAAGATTACTATGCCGCTATTCCTTTTTTTAATCTTTCTCAAGCCCTGATGATAGGTTGGGTGAACGATTGGGAATATGCTCGTGAAATTCCTACCCGTGGTTTTAGAGGGGCTTTTTCCTTCCCCCGACGAATGGGTTGGGTGAAAACCCCCGAAGGCATTCGGTTGGTGCAAACCCCCGTTATTCCGGATCGGTTGCCTCGAATTGATTTAACCAAAAAAGGACAAGCCCGTTCGGTTGGGCAAGCCTATCAAGTGAATGTACAGCATACTTTTAGGTCAGGCGAAGCCCCACTGACCCTCGTTTTGCACGAGCATGGTCCCTACCGAACCTTGCTCACCTATGATCCGGAAAAGGAGGAACTTACACTCGACCGTACCCAATCGGGGAAAGTGGACTTTCACCCACGTTTTTCCGGTAAAGACCACGTTAAGGTTCCCCTAGGGCCTGATCGGACGCTAACACTTCAAGCGATTTTTGATACGTATATCCTAGAAATTTTCGCTCAAAATGGTCAATTCGCGATAACCAATCAGATATTTCCATTATCCTATGCCGGAAAAGTACGATTGCAATAGAGAATACACTCAAACTTCCCTTTGATTCCATCGGTATAATTTTTTAATTTCGGCTTTTAACCCATCCTATTCCCGTATTTTTATGCTACAATCTCTAAAATTGGACAAGACAACAGAGAAAAACATTCGCACTTGGTTACGAGGCAAATACGATGCTGAAACCAAAGCCGCTATTGAAAAGTTGATTTCAGAAGGGGATAGCACCCAGCTGACCGATTCGTTTTATAAAAATCTGGAATTTGGCACCGGTGGCATGCGCGGAGAAATTGGTGTGGGGTCCAATCGGATGAATCAGTACACCGTTGGGGCAGCCACCCAAGGTTTGGCCAATTATCTAAACAAAGTTTATCCAGAGGGAGGGGTTAAAGTTGCTATTGCCTACGACTCCCGTCAGTTTTCACCCGAATTTGCTCAGGTTGCCGCTGATATCCTGTCAGCCAATGGCCTGACCGTCTATTTATATAAAGCTCTACGGCCCACACCTCAGCTTTCTTTTACCGTACGTGAACTAGGCTGTCAAGCAGGAATTGTGATTACAGCCTCTCACAATCCCAGAGAATACAATGGATACAAAGTATATTGGGAGGATGGATCCCAGGTGGTTGCGCCGCACGACAAAAATATTGTGGCTGAAGTGAATGCCATCTCCAACGTTCGGGATATCAAATTCAAAGGTGTGAAGAAAAGAATTAAGATGATCGGAGAAGCGTTGGATAAAAAGTACTTGAAGGCTGTCAAAAGTATTGCAGTAGCCCCCCGAACGATCGCCAAACAAAAAGATTTAAAGATAGTCTTTTCTTCCATCCATGGAACTGGAATCACCATGGTTCCGCCAGCACTCGCCCAGCTTGGATTTACCCAGGTGCAAGTTGTGGAGGCTCAAGCCGAGCCCAATGGCCAGTTCCCAACAGTGATTTATCCTAATCCAGAAGAAAAAGAAGCCATGAGCATGGCTTTGGCCCAAGCCAAAGCCTGGGACGCCGATTTAGTCATGGCCACTGACCCCGACTCGGATCGAGTGGGCATGGCGGTGAAGAATCCGGCGGGGGAGTGGGTTTTGCTCAATGGAAATCAGGCGGCTAGTTTGATTATTTATTACCTTTTAAAAGCCTGGAAAAAAGCCAAGAAATTGCACGGCCAAGAATTTGTAGCGAAGACAATCGTTACCACCGACTTGATTGATGCCATGGCCGAAAAAGCGGGGGTCAAGTGTTATAATACCCTTACAGGTTTTAAATACATTGCTCAAGTTATTCGGGAGTTGGAAGGGAAAGAAACGTTTATTGGAGGAGGAGAGGAGTCTTACGGCTACTTGATCGGTGATAAAGTACGGGATAAAGATGCCATTGCTTCCTGCGCCATGATCGCCGAACTCACCGCTTATGCCAAACATAAAGGATTAAGCTTGTTCGACTTCCTGGCTGATATGTACAAACAATTTGGATTTTACTTTGAGGACTTGGTTTCGGTGACCAAGAAAGGTAAGTCGGGAGCCGAAGAAATACAGCAAATGATGGCAGATTTTCGAGCAAATCCACCCAAATCGCTAGCTGGTTCGAAAGTCATCCGGATCGATGATTATAAATCACTAAAAAGAACTTGGGTATCTAAAGGTACCGTGGAAGATATCCCGAGCGGAGAGTTAGGTATTGAAAGCTCAAATGTCCTTCAATTCTTTACTCAAGACGGGACCAAGTTTACCTGCCGACCGTCAGGAACAGAACCAAAGATCAAATTTTATGTGGGTGTCAAAGGAAAACTGAAGTCGAAAGAAGCCTACGACGAGACCCTACACCAACTTAAAGAAAAAGTGAAGGCCATTGTCGCGGAACTTCAACTGAACGCATAAAGAAAAAAAGCTCTCCAAAGTTGGGGAGCTTTTTTTCTTAGGGACAATTAAATAACGGTGGGTAAGCCTTACATTTTGGGTAGGACTACTTTGTCAATAACATGGATTACTCCATTTTTTTGATATACATCGTAGGTTGAAATATTGGCGATACCCCCATTTTCATCTTTCAACACAATGTTTTTTGGACCATTCATCATGGCCTCCAATGCGCCACCGCTCACAGTTTTGAGGGTAGCTTTGCCTTTCCCTGCTTTGATTAGCGCCGCAATCGCATCGAAATCAAATTTTCCAGCGACCACGTGATACGTTAAAACTTTGGCCAAAGTACCTTTGTTCTCAGGCTTCAAAAGTGTTTCAACCGTGCCCGCAGGTAGGTTTTCGAAAGCGTCATTGACCGGAGCAAATACCGTGAAAGGACCTGCCGTTTTGAGTGTCTCCACCAAGCCAGCGGCCTGTACAGCGGCAACCAGGGTGGTATGACTTTTCGACTTGACCGCGTTATCCACGATGTCTTTCGAAGGATACATTGCCTCGGTTCCAACCTCCACTGTTTGGGCCATGGACATGACAGAAATAAATCCGCCTACTAAGGTCATTACGACTTTTTTCATTTTGTATTTGTTGTTTTGGGTTCGGTTTCATGTACGCAATCAAAATTGTTTTGGATGTGAAGACAGGTTTATTTCTGCAAATATTTCTTAAAAAGTAGTATACGGAGATATTTTAGTATTTTTGCTTTAAACCTATGATAACATTACCACATGAATTTTTCTTCCGGGACATCCACTGCCCCATGGCGTGATCGGGGTGCCATGGGAGTCCAGCAATTTGTGTCTGGACACCTCAGCTATGTATCCGATCTCCCTCCACAAGTTCTAGTACAGTGGCCCTTGGCCGATTTGATCGCCTTACTCCGTCAACGTTTAGGAGATCAAATCCTTTTTCAATGCCTTGACCCAGCCTATACGCATCCAAGTCCCTTGGCTGGCACAACGTCCACCGACTGGATGAAGGAAACCAACATGGTTGGCGTGAATGTACGAACTCTGGGTACATTTTTCCATGTGGTAGCTTATGCCCTGACCTTACCAAAATACCATGATTCTCTACACCTTCTCCCTATTTGGGAGCCGGGTATAGTCGGGAGTTTGTACGGAAAGGTGAGCTGGAAAATCAACCCCGAATTTTTCAATCAAGAGCTTTATCGTTTCTTTCCGCAGTTAAATTCCCCTGAAAAACAATTAAAAGTCACGCTGAACTTGCTTCATGCGTTGGGTAAAAAAGTGGGAATGGATGTGATCCCACACACGGATCGTTTCTCAGAAATGGTCCTCCAATATCCCCGGTTTTTTGAATGGGTTCAACAACGAGACGGCCAAATTTTACGCTTCGGAGAAGGATTGGACAAAGAGGTGGAGCAAATCATTTGGAACTACCTTTTTCAACATGGTACCGCCACCGGAATTGAGGTTCCTATCCATTCCGATATGCTTTTTAATCCAACCAATCGGCTATTATCCGATGCTCAGCGTTCCGAAATTCTCTTTGGCCGGCCGGATGATTACGAAGGTAGACGAAATCGGCGAGTAGCATTAATGCGCGAGGTGATTCGACTAGGATTTGAGACTCTGCCCATGACGATGGCACCACCCTATCGAGGGCTTCATATTAAGTCAACGTCCTATGTTGTCGATGCCACGGGACATCGTTGGTACGATTATGTCTTCAACGAACCTCAAGGGATGAGCCGGGTATTTGGGCCACTTACCCGATACAAATTTTTCCCTACCCAGGACAATAGCTGGGAACTTGATTTCGAAAAACCCAATACGTCAGTTTGGCAATACATTGCCGATCAATATGCTCAATGTCAGGCGCAGTTTCAATTCGATTTTATGCGAGGCGATATGGCCCATGTTCAGCCGAGGCCCTCTGGAGTACCCGAGTGCCCGAATAGGTACTATGATCCGCTGCAGTATATTAAACGAGCCATCCAAAGAAGAGGTGTTCCTTATTTTGCCTTTTATGCGGAGACGTTCTTGGCTCCGCCTGATCAGATGGGGTATGGAGATGAGCTCGCCCACTTGGAGGCCATCGAAGCCGAAACCACTTTGGGCGATTTGCAGTCTACTTCCTTCCTCTCAGAGGAGTTTCAGTCAAAATGCGAAGCGTATTGGAAATGGAGGGGTGAACGGAAATTTGCGCCTTGCTTCACCATCCTGACAGCCGACAAAGATGATCCTCGGTTTGATGACTTTTTTAAGGAGGGGTCCCTCGCGCGGTATTTTATTGGACTATTATGGCCTGGACTCCCAAGCTATGTCTCACTCGGATTTGAAGTCCGAGACCCCCACTGGGAAAGAGCTAAAAATGAAGCGTATTCCAAGCTCTATGTCTTTCAAATTGAGGACGATGCCGAAGTAGATAAAGTCACCCATGGCCCCTACGAATGGGGACAAAATCAATTGTTTTGGGATGGAATTTCCTCTCTCCGTCGGTGCGTTGAATCACTTTGGCCTCACCTTCAACAGGCTCCCTTTACATGGCTTTCTTCCTTTGAAGATCCGATTTGGGCCTGGACGTGGGGCGATTACCTTTGCGTTGTTGGGCGACATCAAAAACACTTACCCGAATCCTGGGCGCACCATGACCTCGTTTGGTCTAGCATGGAGTGGGATTCCCAACATCCGTGTTGGATCCTTAAAAAATAGACTGTATGGATTTTGGCAGAGTGGAGTCGTTAGACACAATTTCATTTGATTTACCCGAAGGCTGGCACGCACTTTCATCAAATCCAGTCGATGATTTTCAAGTCAAAGTGGGATTGCCCATTTGGGCAAATCCTGCATGGCACGGGAAAATTTATTCGGCGACAGATAAAGAAGGACAAGGATTAAAAGCCTATGCCCAACTTTATCAAACCATCGAATTAAATGTAACCCATTATCAAATTCCCTCTCAAGATCGCTGGAAACAATGGGACGATGCCACTCCCGATTCTTTTTCATTTTGCTCCAAGTTCCCCCAAAAGATTTCCCACGAGCAAGCCCTACTTGGCACCCAAAGCCTTACACAGGCCTTTGTTGATTATCTCCGTGGATTGGGTAAAAAAGCCGGGCCAAGTTTTTTGCAATTACCGCCTACATTTGGTCCTAGACTTCAGGATCGACTTTGGCATTATTTGCAAGATTGGCCAAAAGATTTGGCCATTCAGGTCGAATTCCGTCATCCAGATTGGTTTAATGACCCAAAAACTTGGCAAAAAACTTGCGAACTTTTGCAAGAAAAAAAAGTCGGACTAGTCTGTTCAGATGTCCCAGGCCGACGTGATGTAGTTCACGCCTCGATAACCCACGATACGCTTTTTCTTCGATTTGTAGGGCATGAACTGCATCCAACCGACTTCACCCGAACAGATGCCTGGATTCAAGATAAAATCATGTATTGGAGGGGATTAGGACTAAAAAATGCGTTTATTTTTATCCATTGTGGAGATAATACCCTCGCCCCCGAATTAGCTAATTATTGGATTAAAAACCTAAATCGATTGCTTGCATTAGATCTTCCAATAGTACCCATTCGACCTCAATTTGTTCAGGGTCAATTATTTTAAGGTTTTTCTTGCATAATTCCAAGAGAGGTTTTAAATTGCATCAAATTGCAAGAGCAATCTTGTTGTTTTGGGACAATTAAATAACCGCTACGTGTGAAGATAATATCTCGCAATAGCGAAGGGATAAGCCCGGCAGTTTTGTCGGGTTTTATTTTTTTATTGCGCACAGGAGGTCATTTAATTGTCGTAATTTTGCCAAATCCACCAATCCATAAGGACATGTCTTCCGTAGTCATTCTAAAATACAATGCCGGAAATGTGCAGTCGGTCATGTATGCCTTAGACCGTATCGGCGCTTCGTACCAATTATCAGATGACCCGGATACCCTACGCTCTGCCGACCGAATTATTTTTCCTGGTGTAGGCGAGGCTTCCACCGCCATGCAAAGTTTACGTGCCAATGGTTTGGATCGATTGATTCCGACGCTCAAACAACCTTTCTTGGGTACGTGCGTTGGAATGCAATTGCTTTGTCGTTCTAGCGAGGAAGGCCCCACCAACTGCCTTGGCGTTTTTGATGTACCTGTACTTAAATTTCCACCGACTCCAGGATTTAAAATTCCCCAGACAGGCTGGAATAATTTGCACAATATTCGAACCTCCCTTTGTGATGGGCTACCAACAGAGCCCTATGTGTATTACAATCACGGATACTATGTTCCTTTATGTGACGATACCGTGGCACAAACAACCTATATGTTGCCCTATTCGGCAATGTTACAAAAAAAGAACTTCATCGCTTGTCAATTTCACTCCGAAATTAGCGGGCAGGTAGGTCAACAGATTTTTAAGAACTTTCTCCAACTTTCGATATGATCCTGATTCCGGCCATTGATTTAATAGGGGGGCAATGTGTACGCTTGACCCAGGGCGACTATGCTCAAAAAAAAGTATATAATGAAAATCCACTCGAGGTTGCCAAGCAGTTTGAAGGGGCGGGAATTACTCGTTTACATTTGGTTGATCTCGATGGGGCTAAAGCAAAAAAGGTAATCAATTTACCAGTTTTGGAATTGATCGCTAGCCAAACCTCGCTGCATATCGATTTTGGTGGTGGAATTCAATCTACAGATGACCTCCAACGAGTATTGGATGCCGGTGCCAAGCAAATCACAGCCGGTTCGATTGCCATTAAAAATCCGACCTTGGTAGAAGAATGGTTGACTACTTTTGGACCTGAAACCATTATTTTGGGGGCAGATGCCAAAAATGAAACCATAGCTGTGAGTGGTTGGGCAGAATCCACCGACGTTTCTGTGTATTCATTTGTTTCCGAATGGCAGAAAAAAGGAATGCAGTACACGATCTCTACCGATGTTGCCAAAGATGGTCTACTACAAGGGCCTTCTTTGGACTTGTATAAAAAGTTGCAAATGGAATGTCCCGATATGCAAATCATTGCCAGTGGAGGCGTAAGCCAATGGTCGGATTGGGACGACCTCGAAGCACTTAATTTGTTCGGAGTGATCGTCGGAAAGGCCATTTACGAAGGGCACATGACATTAGAAGAAATAGAAAAAAGAATTATTGCCTGATGCTAACAAAACGAATTATTCCCTGTTTGGATATAAAGGATGGCCGGACCGTCAAGGGAACCAATTTTGTCAATCTACGCGATGCAGGAGATGCCGTTGAATTAGCCGCAGCCTACGCACAGCAAGGCGCCGATGAATTGGTTTTTTTGGATATCACCGCCACCGTCGAAGGGCGCTCTACGTTACTTCAATTAGTGACACGTGTGGCTCAGACCATCCCAATTCCCTTCTGTGTCGGTGGGGGCATCCGGACTGTTCAAGACGTTTCTGCCCTTCTGATGGCAGGAGCAGATAAAATTTCCATTAATTCGTCGGCGGTTCAGAACCCGGAAGTCATCACCGAAATGGCCAAGGAGTTTGGAAGCCAATGCATCGTGGTGGCCATCGATACCCGCCATGTCGATGGAATGGATTGGGTGCATACCCATGGTGGGCGCAAACCAACTGCTCTCCAAACTCAAGCTTGGGCCAAGGAAGTGGAATCTCGAGGGGCGGGTGAAATTCTTTTGACCTCCATGGATGCCGACGGCACAAAAAATGGATTTGCTTGTGACCTGACAGCCGAGATCTCTGAGTCCCTGTCGATTCCTGTAATCGCCTCAGGAGGTGCAGGAACCATGGATCATTTCATCGATGTCTTCACCCATGGAAAGGCAGATGCTGGGCTTGCAGCTAGTATTTTTCACTTCAAAGAAATCGAGATTCCTGATTTGAAGGATTATTTGCATGCAGCCGGAATTCCTATGAGAAGATCCATTTAATCAAAAAATCTGTCAAATTGACGTTTTTACTGGTGGTGGTATGATGCTTGTATGTATCTTGTAGAGAATTTGCGGAATCTTTTTCTTCCTATTCTGCCATAATGACCATTGGTTTTGAACCAACTAAAAAAGTAAATCCGAATGAATAACGACCTAGAAATGTTGTCCAATCTCGCCGCATTGAGCGGAGGTATGGAAAATGTGGAGATGATCGAAATCTCCTCCCCAGAAGAGGTCATGGAAAACTCGGAGAATTTGCCTGTCGAATTACCCATATTGCCACTCCGAAATACTGTGCTTTTCCCAGGAATCGTGATTCCTGTAACCGTCACGCGCACCAAAGCAATTCGGCTTGTTAAGAAAGCATACAAAGGGGATCGTACCTTGGGCATCGTATCTCAAGTCCGTCAGACCAAGGATGAACCTACCTTCGACGACCTATACAAAGTAGGAACCATTGGCACGATCCTAAAAATGATTGTTTTGCCCGATGGTAACGTAACGATCATCATTCAAGGGCGTCGCCGATTCAAAGTCTTGGAATTTACCAAAGACCAGCCCTATATTCAGGCCAAAGTTGCCTATCAGGAAGACCACTTTCCCAATCCAAAAAAGAAAGAGGTCAAAGCGCTTATCCAAAGTTTGAAAGAGGCGGCTTCCAAAATCATGAATTTGAATCCCGACATTCCTCGGGATGCCCAAATGGCAATTTCCAATATTGATAACCCGAGCTTTCTGACACATTTTCTTTCCTCAAATCTCAACATCGAACTTTTCGAAAAGCAAGTCCTTTTGGAAACGTTTGACGGAACAGAACAAGCTCATCGGTTGCTAGAGCATATGATGAAGGAAATTCAAGTACTGGAAATTAAACGTGATATCCAATCGAAAGCCAGTATCGATATTGACCAGCAGCAAAGAGAGTATTACCTTCGTCAACAAATCAAGGTACTACAGGAAGAACTAGGCCAAGACACTCCTGATCAAGAGGTCGAAAAACTACGGATGAAAGGGGCCCGAAAAAAATGGTCGCCCGAGGTCAATGAACATTTTAATAAAGAATTAAATAAGATCCTTCGTACCAACTCCATGGCCCCAGAGTATGCGGTATCCCTTTCCTATACCGAACTCCTCGTCGACCTACCGTGGAATGAATTCACCAAGGATAATTTCGATTTGCAACGCGCCCGGAAGATTCTGGATGCAGATCACTTTGGACTTAAAAAAGTAAAGGATCGGATCATCGAATACATGGCCGTATTGAAATTGCGGAATGATCTGAAAGCTCCCATTCTATGTCTATATGGCCCTCCAGGTGTTGGTAAAACCTCTTTGGGGAAATCCATTGCCAAGGCACTGGGTCGTAATTACGTTCGGATGGCGCTTGGAGGTGTTCACGATGAAGCTGAAATTCGCGGACATCGCAAAACCTATATCGGTGCGATGCCCGGAAAAGTGATTCAGAATTTGAACAAAGCCAAATCAGCCAATCCCGTTTTTGTGTTGGATGAGATCGATAAAGTCTCCCGTGACCTGCGCGGAGATCCCTCCTCGGCCTTGTTAGAGGTCTTGGATCCAGAACAAAACAATGCCTTTAAAGACAACTATTTGGAGGTGGAGTTTGATCTTTCCAAAGTATTATTCATTGCAACAGCCAATTCACTCGATACCATTCAGCCTGCCCTACGGGACCGGATGGAAATCATTGAGATTACCGGATATACCGTTGAAGAAAAACTGGAAATTGCCAAGCGGCATTTGCTGCCCAAGCAACTCAAGGAACATGGGTTGAGGGGAACCGATTTGAAAATCCAACCAGACGCCATTCAAGCCATCATAGAGGGCTACACACGCGAATCTGGTGTTCGGTCTTTGGAACAAAAAATCGGAGGCGTTGTCCGGAAAATCGCTACCTCTATTGCCATGGATCAACCCTATAAAAAGGTTGTGAAAAAGGCCGACATTGAAGATATTCTGGGGAATCCTCCCTTCGACACCGATCTTTATGAAGGAAATGATATACCCGGTGTGGTGACTGGTTTGGCTTGGACACCCGTGGGAGGGGATATCCTGTTCATCGAGTCCAACCTCAGCCGAGGAAAAGGTCAGTTGACTTTGTCGGGGCAATTGGGTGATGTTATGAAGGAATCGGCAGTCACGGCTTTGTCTTACCTGAAATCACATGCCGATTCCTTAGGCATCGATTACCGGATTTTTCAACAATATGACCTTCACATTCACGTGCCCCAAGGTGCAGTACCCAAAGATGGGCCCTCTGCTGGGATTACGATGTTGACATCCATGGCGTCAATTTTTACTCAAAGGAAAATTAAGCCTTTTGTGGCCATGACTGGAGAAATTACGCTTCGAGGAAAAGTACTTCCAGTGGGTGGGATTAAAGAGAAAATCCTAGCCGCCAAACGAGCCAGTATCCAAGAAATTATCATGTGCCACCGCAACCGCCGCGACGTCGAGGAAATTGGAGAGGAATATACCGCAGGACTTACCTTCCATTACGTCCAGTCGGTCGAAGAGGTGCTTGATGTGGCACTATTGCCCGACCAAGTAAAAAATCCGCTGACTTTTCACTTGGAAACCCCTAAGGTCTAAAGATCCCGTTCATCGGATAAATCGCTCTAAAAGACATACTTTTAGAGCGATTTTGTATGTATATCCCCTTCAATTAAAAACATATCCGCAGATGTAACCGTTTGTCCTGAAAATCTTCTTTTTTGTCGATCATTTAATGTACATTGTGTGTCAAAACGAAAATCGTCTTTTTCATTCAATCATCAACTCTATGAGCATGAAGATCGTCAAACAAACTGGATTTTGGGCCTTGACCGCTGCCATGTTGACAGGTGGAATTTCGGGTGAGGTACTTGCCCAAAAAGCCCGGAAAAACTCAAAACCAACCACCACAGTGGAGGCCTCTACACCGAAACTGGCTGACCCTGTGAAGGGGGCTACGGTGGAAGGTATTACCGAATACACCCTGCAAAATGGGATGAAGGTATTGTTATTCCCAGATCCTTCCCAACAAACCATTACTGTGAACATTACCTACCTGGTCGGTTCACGGCACGAAGGCTATGGCGAAACGGGGATGGCACACTTGTTGGAACACCTTGTATTTAAGGGGACACCCAAACACCCCAACATTCCTCAGGAATTGGCGGAACGAGGTGCACGTCCTAATGGAACGACTTGGTTGGATCGTACCAACTACTATGAAACCTTTAACGCCACTGAAGACAATCTGCGCTGGGCATTGGATTTGGAATCGGACCGCATGGTGAACTCTTTCATTAAAAAGGAAGATCTTGAAACGGAGTATTCGGTAGTTCGAAACGAATTTGAGATGGGTGAAAATGACCCAGGAAGTATTTTAAGAGAGCGAATAATTGCCTCTGGCTACCTCTGGCACAACTATGGAAATTCAACCATCGGTTCTAGAGAAGATATCGAACGAGTGCCAATCGATAATCTACAGGCATTTTATAAGAAATACTATCAGCCTGACAATGCCATTTTAATTGTGGCTGGAAAAATTGATCCCGTGAAAACGCTTCAGATGGTAAACGAATACTTCGGGCCTATTCCGCGGCCTTCCCGGAAGTTGACACCAACCTACACCGTGGAACCTACCCAAGATGGGGAACGGTCGGTTGTACTTCGTCGGGTTGGCGATGTTCAATACGTCGGAGCGATGTACCATATATCCCCAGGTACTCATCCGGATTACGCTCCAATGGACATCTTGATCAACATCATCACCGATGAGCCATCCGGTATTTTGTATAAGAACTTAGTGGAAACCAAGAAAGCAGCCTCGCAATATGGATTCTCCTTTAGTTTGAAAGAACCGGGCATTGCGTATTTCGCAGCTGAAGTACTGAAAGATAAAGATCTCGAAGATGCCAAAAACGCATTTTTAAAGACTTTGGATGATGTTCAAACCATGAAAATCACCAAAGAGGATGTGGATCGTGCAAAAAATAAACTAAGCAAGCGTTTTGAATTGATCCTCCGGAATACCGATGTTTTGGGCCGTGGACTGAGTGAATACATTGCGCAAGGTGACTGGAGAACATTCTTCTTGTACCGGGATGCGGTAGAAAAGGTAACCGCTGACGATGTCATGCGTGTCGCCAAATATTATTTCAAGCCTTCCAATAGAACATATGGTACATTTATTCCTGAATCCAATCCGGAGCGTGTTAAAGTTCCTGAAGCTCCAAATGTGGAGGAATTGGTTAAAAATTACAAAGGAAGAGCGGCCATTGCACAAGGAGAGGCGTTTGATCCATCTCCAGCTAACATTGATGCCCGGACCCAGCAGTTTAACTTACCAAATGGCATGGAGGTAGCCTTTTTACCGAAAACTACGCGTGGAAATGTTGTATCTGCAAACTTATCCTTGCGTTTGGGAGATGCGCAATCCCTGAAAGGTAAATCGATGGTGGCAAGCCTCACGGGCGATATGTTGATGTATGGCTCTAAACAATTTTCTCGTCAAGCCTTGAAAGACACATTGGATAAACTCAAAGCCCAAGTGAATATTTTCGGAGGTGGAAACTCAGCCGGAGCCGTGGTAACAACTACCCGCGATAACTTGCCCACAGTCATGAAAATTTTGACCGAAGTGTTGCAAAATCCTGTTTTTGATGCTTCGGAGTTTGAGAAACTGAAAGCCGAACAAAAAGCTCAAATTGAAGCTCAATTGAGTGACCCAATGGCATTAGCCAGCAATACGTTTGGCCGGATCATGAATCCAGCAGAAAAAGATGATATTCGCTATTCGCCAACTTTCCCAGAAATGTTGGAGGGAATGGAAAAAGTAACGGTTGAGGATATGAAGAAATTCCATGCGGAATTCTACGGGGCATCCAGTGCGTCACTATCGGTAGTTGGCGATTTCGATACCGAAGCCATCAAATCTATTTTAACCTCTGGTCTAGGATCTTGGAAGAGTAAAACGCAGTTCCGCCGAATTCCATCCAATTTCGAGGATCGTCCTGCCCAAGTGGAGGCCATCAAAACGCCAGATAAACCCAATGCCATGTTCTTGGCCGGCTTAAATATGCCGCTCCAAGATACAGATCCAGATTATCCTGCTCTTTTGGTTGGAAATTACGTTTTGGGTGGAGGTTTCTTAAATTCACGTTTGGCAGTTCGGATCCGGCAAAAAGAGGGTATTTCCTATGGAGTGGGATCTCAATTAACAGCAAGTTCACTTGATAAAAAGGGAATGTTCATTACCTACGCCATCTATGCACCTGAAAACGCCGCTCGATTGGAGCAGGCTTTCCAGGAGGAAATCAACAAAGCCCGAAACGAAGGTTTCACCGAGGCTGAGATCAAAGCAGCAATTGATGGATTGATTCAAGCCAATTCGGTGGCGCGCGCTAAGGACAATGAATTGGCTGGTAAATTAACCAATTATCTGTACTTAGATCGTAATTTGCAATTCGATGCTAAGATGGAAGAGGCACTTCGGAAGTTAACTCCAGAACAAATTAATGCTGCTTTCCGGAAATACATCGAACCTAGTAAAATTTCGATTATTAAGGCAGGTGACTTTGACAAGCCTGCTCCTGTTAAAGCCGCTGAACCAGGTGCAAAGACATCCACTGGTGGCCAGAATTAATGCCAGTTTGAATTTTCTTAAGAGGCTGACTCCCAGAGTCAGCCTCTTTTTTATAGGGGATTTTTACCTTTTTTTCGAACCAATCCAAGTATCCCAAGAATTGGCCCTATACCCAAGATCATGTACGTGTATGGCCAAATGAGGTGGTCGGAGATAGAACGGATCACCTGAATGCTGACAATGGTGATCGCAAATCCGATACAATTGACCACCGTGAGCGAAGTGCCTCTTGACTCTACTGGTGCATTCTGTGCCACCAACGTCGAGAACAAAGGGGAGTCAGCAATGACTACCAATCCCCAAAAGAATAAAAAAACTAAAAAGACAGAACTCGAAGACTGGTTGAAAAATACAGGTGACAAAAGACAACATAATCCAGATAAGCTCAATGCTCCAAGTGCAAGTTTTTGAGTACCCAAGCGATTAGCTAAAAGACCAGCCATCGAACATGATAAACTACCTGACGCAATAATACCAAAAGAGAGCAAAGGGACATTTAAGTTTGCGTTCAAAAATTGATTATTATATGTCGTTAATATGATGGGTAGAAATGCCCAGAACGCATAAAGTTCCCACATATGGCCAAAATATCCACACGTCACAGCCCGGAAATCAGGAATTTGAAATCCTTTAAAAAGTGCACTGGGCAACCATCCTTGACTTGGTTGACGAAACGGGCCATCCGGAATGAAAAAAAACACCAAAAGGCCCCCAATCCAAGCAAGTGAACTAGTTAGGAACAATACACTACGCCAGGGTAAATGTTGTGTAAGATCCTTCGCTAAATGAGGGAAGGCGGTTCCTAAGACGAGGGCTCCAACTAGAAAACCCAGTGATTTCCCAAGTCCTGATTGGTAATAATCGGATGCGATTTTCATGCCCACAGGATATACACCTGCCAAGCAAAACCCCGTTAGGAATCGCAGGACTAGAACACCCTGAATAGAGACACCTTCCACCGACATTCCCGCATTAAATAAGGCTGCAAGAAAAGAGCTAACAAAGAATAACTTGGAAGGTGAAAGTCGATCAGAGAGGGTTAAAGTGGCAAAAAGGAGTGTCCCAGAAATAAATCCAAATTGAATGGCACTGGTGAGATGAGCAAAAAATAACGGTTCGATTCCATACGCTCGAGCGAGATCTGGCATGATGGCATTACCCGCAAACCAAACGGAGGTGCAAAAGAATTGAGAAATGACTAAAATTGGTAAGATTCGGGTCATTTTTGGCATGGGGTTGACGTAGAGTTTTAGGAATGTATCTTAAAAATAAAGGCCTTTCCAAGTGAACTGGAAAGGCCTTTGATTAAAACTCCCGGTGATTGGCTTCTTCCCACAGTCGTTCTTTGGGAAGACTTTTAAAATAGTCATATGTAATTTTAAGACCTTCTTCTCGGGAAACTTTCGGTTCCCAGCCCAAAATTTCTTTGGCCCGGGTGATATCAGGTTGTCTTTGTTTAGGATCATCCTTTGGCAGGGGTTTATAAACCACTTTTTGAGACGTCCCTGTCAACTTGATGATTTCTTCAGCAAATTCTTTGATGGTAATTTCAGCAGGATTGCCGACATTCACTGGGTAAGCATAGTCAGACATCAAGAGTCGGTAGATACCTTCCACCAAATCATCCACATAACAAAATGAACGAGTTTGGCTGCCATCACCGAAGATCGTCAAATCTTCTCCACGCAATGCTTGACCAATAAACGCAGGCAATACACGTCCATCGTTCAAACGCATACGAGGGCCATAGGTATTGAAGATCCGCACGATACGGGTTTCGACGCCATGGTAAGTATGGTAGGCCATCGTCATGGCCTCTTGAAAGCGTTTGGCCTCATCGTACACACCTCGTGGACCAACTGGATTAACATGACCCCAATAATCTTCATTTTGTGGATGAACCAACGGATCACCATACACTTCGGAAGTCGATGCGATGAGAACACGGGCTTTCTTCACTCGGGCAAGTCCAAGACAATTGTGAATACCTAAGGAACCTACTTTCAAAGTGGGAATGGGTATTTTTAAATAATCGATTGGGCTAGCCGGTGAGGCAAAGTGAAGAATATAATCCAATTCACCTGGAACGTGAATGAATTTACTCACATCGTGATGGTAAAACTCAAAATTGGGAAGAGGGAACAAGTGTTCAATATTCCGTAAGTCTCCTGTGATCAGGTTATCCATGGCGATGACATGAAATCCTTCGCGGATGAAGCGATCACATAAGTGAGAACCAAGAAATCCAGCTCCTCCTGTAATTAATACTCGTTTCATTTAGTTTGAATCGTTTTGTTTTACGGCGCGACGACCAATAGAGAAGTAATCGTAGCCTAATTTTTCCATATCATCCAACTCATACAAATTCCGACCATCGAAGATCACTTTGTTTTTCAGTCCGGCCGAGATTTTGTCAAAGTCTGGAGTCCGGAATGCAGGCCATTCAGTCATAATCATCAAAGCGTCTGCCCCTTCAATGGCTTCGTAAAGCGATTTGGCATATTTTACTTTTTTGCCTATTACGCCACGGACGTTTTCCATGGCCTCTGGGTCATATACTACTACTTTAGCCCCTGCCCTACGCAATGCTTTGATATTGTACAACGCGGGTGCTTCCCGAATATCGTCGGTATGTGGTTTAAAGGCTAAGCCCCACAAAGCGATTGTTTTTCCTTTGAGGTCTTGATTGAAATAGGCCTTTAATTGCGGGATGAGTTTGGTCTTCTGCTTTTCATTGACACTCATGACCGATTTCAAGATTTTGAAATCATAGTCAAATTCACTGGCTGTCTTTCCTAGCGCTTGAACATCCTTGGGGAAGCAAGACCCACCGTAACCAATTCCCGCGAACAAAAAGCGTTTCCCGATCCGGCTGTCTGTTCCGATACCCTTTCTAACCGCATCGACATCGGCGCCAGCGCGTTCGCACAAATTGGCGATTTCGTTCATGAACGTAATTTTCATTGCTAAGAACGCATTGGCTGCATATTTAGTCATTTCGGCTGAACGTTCATCCATAAAAATGACCGGGTTTCCTTGACGAACCAACGGAGCATAAAGTCGTTCCATGATCGCTTTGGCACGATCTGAGTCTGTTCCGATTACCACACGATCAGGCTTCATAAAATCATCGACGGCCACACCTTCACGCAAAAATTCAGGGTTGGAAACAACATCAAATGGAACCTTGGCATTTTTTGCAATGGCCGCGTGTACTTTCTCGGAAGTTCCAACAGGAACCGTACTTTTATCCACAATGACGGCATAGTGTTTCATGATATTTCCTAGGTCGTGCGCCACGCCAAGAATATATTTTAGATCAGCCGAACCATCTTCCCCTGGAGGGGTAGGTAAAGCCAAGAAGATCACTTCGGCTCCTTCGATGCCCTCAGCTAGTTCAGTCGTAAATTTTAAACGACCTTCTTTGGTATTTCGATCAAATAAAATATCCAAACCTGGCTCATAAATGGTCATTTTACCTTTTTTGAGCTTTTCAACTTTTTTGGCATCCACATCGATGCATGTGACGTCATTTCCAGTTTCTGCGAAACAAGTTCCGGTGACTAGACCGACGTATCCGGTACCAACAACGGCAATTTTCATAGAGAGTTAGTATCCCCAGGTCGACCGTTCTTGTTGGGGGGACTTGACCAAAAAAGAACGTAGCAACTTGACTGAAAAGAAGGAGTAGACAAATTGATAGACAAAACTAGAAACTTAAAATGAATTCTAAGTCAATTTGTTAAAATAATTACAAAGATTGAAGAAAAAACATAGGTTTAAGCTTTAAAAGTGCCGTAAACCTATGTTTTTTAGTAGAGAGATGTTCACTTTTATTTACGAATGATCATAAAATCAACCCGTCTATTTTTCGCTTGTCCCTCGGGAGTTTCATTGCTATCGATTGGGCGATCAAACCCATACCCTTTACTTGTGATTCGATCTGCTGGAACTTTCTGACGTAATAAGTACATTCGGACGGCATCTGCGCGATCTTGGGACAGCTTTTTATTGATTTCGGCCGAGCCTACGTTATCCGTATGGCCTTGAATTTCGACCACTAGCGTTGGGTTATCCAGCAGTAAATCAGCGATTCGGTTTAGCTCAACCGTGGAAGTTGGCTGAAGAGTGGCTTTCCCAAATTCAAAAAAGATATTTTCGAGGGTAATATTCGCTCCAGAAACCAGTTGTACTGCCGTAAGGGTAGGAGCTTTGATCTCAGAAAAACGGTTATTCTGAGTTAAGTCGATTCGCTGACTGGGCGAAACGAAGTCGCGGGCTTCGGCTCGAATCGCATAGGTTTTACCGACCGGTAAAAGGAGTTTATATTCCCCCGTTTGAGGATTGGTATTTACCACACCAGTGGTTCCGTCTCCATCCAAAGATTCATAAATTACTTTAGCATCTAGGGGAAGTCCCGTTTTGTCTTGTACGACTTTCCCGACGTAAACGGTTACAGGAGAGGGAGTTGAGCCTAAAATGGTTGAGCTATTGGGGGCATTGGGTTGCCCTGACCCATCACCACCGGAACTTCCGGTCGAAACTCCCGTGGAATTACCCGAATTTTGGGAGGAGCCACCCTGTACTGCACCTGTTTGGGCCAATTGTGGACTCGTAACCTCGGGCTGAGGAAATTGAATCAGCATAATATCGCCTTTTCCGACAGTATTGTGACGTGTGCTTAAATACCCCGTGACCCCATCGGCCGCAATGGAAAAATAGAGGTCGTCCTCTTTTGAGTTTATTTTTTCACCTAAATTGACAGGTTTAGTCCATTTCTGCCAGGTTCGATCACGACGACGAGAAACCCAAATATCATATCCTCCTTGCCCCCCGGGTCGGTTGGAAGCAAAATAAAGAGTCATTTGATCTGATGCTAGAAAGGGCGTTGTTTCGGCGTCGGAGGTATTGATGTCTTTACCTAGATGGAGAGGTTTAGACCACTGTCCTTTTCGGTCTTGGGTACAAACATATAAATCCTCCGGACCAGATTTGCTCTCTGAAAAAGAAAGTAGGAGAGTGCGGCCGTCATGTCCTAGGTAAGCCGACAAAAAGGGGCCTTTGACCATCGCATCAAGCTTGGGAATATGTACTTTTTCAGGTTGAGACCACCCATTTTTGGTTTTAGTTGAAATCGACATTCCAATTTCATCCAATCGTTTTCCCTTCTCATAAGCGCCACGAATTAGCGCCGTTTGACCGTCAGGCGAGATGCTGAAAAGATCATTGTACCGATCCTTATTGATTGCGTTCGGCATACGTCTGGACATTGTCCACTGGCTCCCACGTTTTTCGGCATACCAAACATCATTAGAACCCTCTTTACCCATGCCATTCGATGGGTGATTGGCCCGGACAAAGTACAAGGTTTGGCCATCCGCTGAAATCAACGGATGGATTTCATTGAATTCCGAATTGATAGCTGCACCCAGCGGACTCATGGTTTGAGCTGATGCATCCAAGTAGTAGGCCAAAAGGCCCAGTAAGATGGTAAAACGAGTCAATGCTTGCATACGATTTTCTACTACTGGAAACGCTGGAAACTAAACACTTAGTGTGAGACAGGCTGATAAGACTTCACGGTATCAATAAAGCACCGGACATGATCAGGATGGGTATCAGGATACACACCATGACCCAAGTTGGCAATGTACCGTTGGGTGCCAAAGCTGTCCAACATCTGCTTGGTTTGTTTTTCCACCTCAGCGAAAGGAGCATAGAGAACACATGGATCCAAATTGCCCTGTAAGGTCTTGTTGGGGATCAATTGTCTAGATTCTTGGATGTCCATATTCCAATCCAAACCAACCACTTGGCAATCGAGTTGTCCGATCGCCTGACGTGCAAAAAAGGCACCCTTGGCGAAGACCGTAACCGGAACCTCCTGGATCGCTTTACAAATTTGGTCAAGATAGGGGAGAGAGAACTCCTGGTATTGTGACGGAGAAAGAATACCAGCCCATGAGTCAAAAATCTGAACTAAATCGGCTCCATGCCGGGCTTGAGCTTTCAGATAGGCGATGGTGGTTTCGGTTATTTTTTGCAATAACGCATGGGCCAATTCTGGTTGGGCATAGAGCATTTTCTTAGCCACTGAAAACGTTTTGGAGCCATGTCCTTCGACCATGTAACAGAAAATGGTAAACGGTGCACCGGCAAAACCGATTAAAGGTACTCGGCCGTTGAGATCACGCTTCACAATATCCAGTGCCTTCAAAACATATCCCAGTTCATCCTCTGGGTCGGGGGTACGAAGAGCCTGCACATCCGGTAAAGAGCGAACGACTTTGGGGAATAAAGGTCCACGTGCTTCCACCATTTCATAAGGTAAACCCATGGCTTCAGGCACCACCAGAATATCGGAAAAAATAATGGCAGCATCCACCCCAAGCAAATCAACGGGTTGAATGGTGACTTCAGCGGCAAGCTCTGGTGTAGTACAAAGGGTGATAAAACTACCAGCTTGTTGCCGAACGGCACGATACTCGGCCAATATACGCCCGGCTTGACGCATCATCCAAACCGGCACTCTTTCAACTTGTTCCCCCCGGGCTGCCCGAAGAAAAAGATCATTTTTTAATTCCATAGAACAAAAGTAAATCGAAGTCAGGGAATTTCGGAGAAATCCAAGAATAAATTCATTTAATTCCATATCGCAAAAAATCCTACTTGTATCGACAACGTTGTATAAAAAACTTGCATGGATCCGATTTACCGTGTATTTTCACCGAGATATTTATCATTTAACCCTTAAAGTTCTGTTATCGTGAATAGAAGAGACGCTTTGCAACGCGTGGCTTGGATGATGGGCGGTGCTATTTCTGCACCCTCGTTGGTGGCCATGCTTCAGGGATGTAGTTCAGGCCCCGCAGCTGGTTCTCCTTTTGCTTTATCGGCAGATTACCAAGCATTGGTTGCTGAATTAGCTGAGGTGATTATCCCTAAAACGGACACCCCTGGTGCCAAAGATGCCGGAGTCGGTCCGTTTATTGAGGTGATGTTGAAAGATTGCTATTCAGCGATTCAGCAAGAACATTTCCTGAAGGGTTTAGAGGACGTGGAAGCGGAGTCAAAAAAAGTAGGAGGAAAATTCGTGGAGTTGACGGCCGAACAAAAAGCCGAGGTGATGAAAATCATGGTTCAAAAAGCCACGGATGAGGCGGCTCAAAATGAAGAGAAGGCAAAACAAGTTGACTCCGAGTCGGGCCTTGCTAAAGAAGAGCAGAAAAAGAAAGATGAGGTGGAGGTTCCTGTCCCATTCTTCCGAATTCTGAAAGAATTAACGTTGTTTAGCTATTTCACGTCGGAACCCGGTGCTACTCAAGCCCTTGACTTTGTGCCGATCCCAGGACGTTACGAAGGTTGCATAAAAATGGAACCCGGACAAAAGGCTTACGCACTATAATTTTCAACCCAAATTGACCCTGTCCTCTTGGACACAAGAAAAAAAACATTCAACCTATGTATATTCAAGGCAACGCAAAAGAGCAAATCTCCTACGATGCGATCGTGGTAGGATCGGGTATTTCGGGCGGCTGGGCCGCTAAGGAATTAGCCGAAAAAGGCCTTAAAGTCCTCATGCTAGATCGAGGACGCCATATTGAACACGTTTCAGGTTATGAAACAGCCATGAAAGAATCATGGGAATTCCCACACCGTGGCCGGGTAGACAACAAAACACGAGAAGAATACTGGGCGGGTGTCCGGACGGGCTACACCGCCAACGAAGAACATCGTCATCACTTTGAAAAAGATATTGATCACCCATACGAGGAAAAACGTCGATTTGATTGGATTCGGGGCTATCATACTGGCGGCCGTTCCTTAATGTGGGGACGTCAAAGTTACCGTTGGAATGAGCGCGATTTCACCGCCAATGCAGAAGAGGGTGTTGGGATCGACTGGCCTATTCGCTACAAAGACCTTGAGCCTTGGTATGCGTATGTGGAGAAATTTGCCGGAATTTCAGGTACCAAAGAAGGCTTAGATGTATTACCTGATAGCGTTTTTCAACCGGGTATGGATTTGAATTGCGCAGAGCGGGAATTCAAAAAAGCAGTAGAAAGTAAGATGCCAGGCCGTCATGTAATCATCGGTCGGGTAGCTCACCTAACGGCTCCAACCGCCGAACAAACCGCTTTAGGTCGTGGAAGTTGCCAATTCCGGAACCGGTGTATGCGTGGTTGTCCGTATGGTGCTTACTTCAGCACCCAATCAGCTACTCTTCCTGCGGCCAATAAAACAGGAAATTTGACTTTGATTAACGATAAGATCGTCTACGAAGTAATTTTTGATGACGAAAAGAAAAAGGCTACTGGTGTTCGAGCAATCGACCAAAACACAAAAGAAGTCGTTGAGTATTTCAGCAAAATTATTTTCCTTAACGCTGGCGCTGTGAATTCAGCTTGGATCATGATGCAATCCAAGTCCAAAACACACCCTAATGGATTAGGTAATGCCTCGGATCAACTCGGTCGAAATATTATGGACCACCACTTGGCAGTTGGTGCCAATGGTACCATGGAAGGATTTGAGGATATGTATTACTTTGGTCGCCGTCCTAATGGCATCTACATTCCTCGCTTCACCAACTGGGGATCTGACAAGCGCGATTTCCTTCGTGGTTTTGGCTACCAAGGGGGTGCCTCCAGAGGTCGTGGAGGGGATTCTGAACTTGAGTTTGGCGCCGACTTCAAGAAGGCCATGACGCAAGTTGGTCCGTGGGGTATTAACATCGGTGGATTTGGTGAAACCTTGCCCGATCCTTCTAACCGAATGACCTTGACCGACAAGAAGGATCAATGGGGACTGCCAATCATCGAGTTTGATGCCGCCTGGGGAGATAATGAGTGGAAAATGCGCGAAGCCATGATGAACGAAGCAGCCAATATGTTGGAGGCCGCCGGTGTTAAAAATGTGAAGACCTACCATGATAAAGAAAAAGCACCAGGAATCGGTATTCACGAAATGGGAACAGCTCGAATGGGTAAAGATGCCAAAACATCTGTACTCAACGCAAATAACCAAGTATGGGGTGCTGAGAACGTTTTCGTAACGGACGGAGCCGCCATGGTGTCTTCTTCTTGCGTCAATCCTTCGCTTACCTACATGGCGTTAACTGCTCGGGCAGCTGATTTTGCTGTAAAAGAGCTAAAACGGATGAATATGTAATTTCGTTTCTAGATTAGATGTCAAAAAAAGCTGACCGAAAGGTCAGCTTTTTTTATAAAAATTTAGTCATCAAATGCCTTGTGCCATGCAATTTGAAGCCCATTTTTTCATACAAATAATAGGCTCGCTGGTTGTAGGATTCGATTTCTAATCGAACCGAACCAAATTCTAATTGCTTGTATTTATCTACTAATGCAGCCAAATATTTTTGTCCGATTCCCTGTCCGCGGAATTCCTCTTTAATAAAATATTCATCTAAATAAGCCACTCGACCTTTGAATTCGAAACTATAGGTAAATGCAATGAATTGATATCCTATAACTTCCTGATTTTCTTGGCAGCACATCCAAATTTGCCCCCAAGAAGGATGGTCTAGTATCTGTTGTACTTGATTTTCACGTTCCTGTCGATCAAAGGGATATTGAAAAAGTGAGAAAAAATCACTCATCATTTGAATAATGGCAGGGGAATCTTCTTGGGTTGCTTCACGTAAAAGAGTCGTCATATTGTCAATCTGGATAGGCTTTTTGTACCAACTTTTCGTCCAAATAAATCAACCAAGCCTCAACGGATGGAAATTTCATTTGTTCAAAAGCAGTTGCATAGGTTTGTAATTGTTTGATGTAGTTGGGGCGTATTTGCCCAGTTTTAAAATCAATAATGACGGTTCGGTCATGGAAATACACCACCCGGTCGGGCCGAATGGTTTTTCCTCCTGGTAACAAAATATCGCGTTCTCGGTCAACGACCAAACCAGGGGCAAAATAAGGGGAAAGGTCGGACATATCAAGCCACTTTTGAAGATCTTGTCTTAGTTCTGGTGCCTCCTCCGCCGAAATCCACCCCGCTAAAACCGCACGCTGCATGACGGTTTCAACTTCCTCTTTAGACGAGATTTCGGCCAAAATGGCATGAATTTTCGTTCCTCGATCTTTTGATTGATCCGCAGACTGAATCGCAAAGAATCGCTCAGCCGAACGTCTTAATTTCAGTTTTTCCATTGGCGATCCAGGTAGCTTTTTCCAGGCAAGAGGAATCCATGATTGCATCTCTTCACTCTTGGTCGTATCTTCCGATTTTAGCCTGCCCGCTATCCCCTTCGAAATGATCCATCCACCGTTCTCTTCGGGCTCCAATTGTTTTAAAAAATCTTGGATCAAACTTCCAATTGTGTTTTCTTTTAATTGGTCTTGATTAAGTGAAATCCATAGTTTTTCCTCAGGTCTGGTGAGTGCCACATACAGCATATTAAGGGCTTCCAAATACGTCTGGGTACGTTCCTCAATCACTTGTTCTTGAAGGTCGGTCGCTAGCATGTCATTTGAGGCGGATAAGGGTGCCGTTTTTAGCCTGCGCGTCCCACGTTCAGCACTTTCTACCTCGAACAAAGGTTCGTCCAATGACGATAAGTCCATCCACACCTTACTGCCAGCTTTTGGGGTGGTCGACCAATGAAGGTGAGGCAATAATACCACCGGATAAGCCAGGCCTTTAGACTTATGGATAGTTTGAATCGTTACGGCATCCGACTTAGCCTGTGTTTGAACCGACAAGGAATTACTTTTTTTGTCCCATTCATCCAATACATCAGTCAAATGATTACCTACCTTACTTGTCGTTTGTAAAACAAATTCGAGAAATGATACCGTATATTCTGTTCGGCCATGGGTACCGAAAAAACCAAGCGCATGGGACCAATTTTCGACTTGGCTGTACAATGAATGTGCTGAATCCGGTAGCTGTACACCAAGTTCATGCCAAAACGGTAGGGTGTCAATCCAGTTCTGAACAGAAGTCAACCTCGGTAACCAAAGGTTATCTACAAGTTGGGGTTTGATTTTTTGTGCGTACAATGATAAGGGTCCGATGAGGTAAGCCGGTTGCCGTGTGTAGGCTTTGGCGCGCATTAATCCAACCAAAACTTGGATTTCCCAGGCTCTTGACAATAAAAGTGAGTCGGAGGTTGAAATCGGAATATTTCTAGCAATAAGGAATTCAGCCAGTTGTCCAGATAAATCATTTTTTCTGAATAAACAGGCCATGTCCCCCCAGGCATAACCCTCTTCGTGAAACTCTAGAATTTTTTGATGAGTCTTTTCCAGCCAATCTTCTTGAGTGGACATCTGTATTTCTACTTGCCCTCCCTCTAACGAACTGGTAGGTGTTTGTTGAAAATAATCTTGGTAAACTTCGGCCAGAAAAGGATAATCTGATTTTTTGGTTTGTAGGATGTGTTCAAAAAGTTGATTGTTAAATCGAATGATTTCTTGAGTACTACGGTAATTCGTTGTTAAATTGGCTCGGTCCAAGTACGGATAAATGCCGTAAAATTGCTCTCTCTGGTTGTCGGTAAGGACAGGGTTTTGCAAAAGAGATGTCAGATCTTTTCCGGCTAGGTGAACAAGAAGTGACATTTTTCCCCCTCTCCAACGATAAATGGCTTGTTTGGCATCGCCCACCACCAAACTAAAATACCCTTGGGCTAAACCATTTTCTAAAAGCGGTAGTAAATTAAAAAATTGCAGTTCAGAGGTGTCTTGGAATTCATCAATCAAAAGGTGATTGAACTTTTCTCCCAGGCGCTCATAGATAAAAGGCACAGGCTCATTCAATACGATATCCAAGATTCGTCGATTAAAGTCTGCGATGAAAACCTGCTGATTATCTTGTAAAACCTCATCAAAGGCTTGTTTGATTTGATGAATTAGGGCTAATCGATGTAGCTCCTTTTGGATGGTTTGAAGCAAAAAATACCTAGGAGCCTCTTGGGTTTGATAGTCTCGGTATTGATTGAACAATTTACTTAGATCGTCCTTCACGCGGTCGATGGCCGCTAGTGTCGATGACGAAGCCTTACCCGAGGCCCATTTATTTTCCTCGACAGTTTTAAGTAAATAGGACGAGATCTTAACAGGTCCCAAATGAGCACTGGGGTTGTGATATAATTTCGAAAAAAAAGCGCCGAGACCTTTATCTCCCTGGTAGAAATCTTGATTGATTAATCCTTGATTTTGAATGATCTGAACGGCCTCTCGACCTATATTTTCAAGCTCATTTGATTTTTTTTGAAGGGCTTTTTTGATTTGATGAGCAAGTAACTGAAAGTCTGCAACATCCAGTTCAGCTAATTGTTGAATCTGAAAATAATGCTGATCATTCAACGCATCTTGACTGGATTTAACCAGGAGATCTCTAATTTTTGTCCAGCTTTTGTTTTGTTCCACTACCTCTTCGGCAACATCAAGTAAAGCCCGGCTAAGTGGATTGGATACCTCTAAATTGAGCTGTTCAATGACCCGGTCCACGGCCTCTTCTAGTAAGGGGCCGGCTTCCAAGGCAGTTTCATAATGAAAGGGTAGATCCAAATCCTCCGTAAACTGTTGGACCACCTGGTTCATAAATGAATCAATGGTCTTGACGTGAAAGTCTGAATAGTCTTGGAGTAATAATTCGTGAGTTTTTTGGGCTCGTTGTAAAATTACTTCTGGAGTTTGACCTAGTTCAGAAGCTAGTTCGGTGACATAGGCATTTTCTACGTTCGTTTGAGCTAAACTTTCTAAGGTATCCAAGATCCGCTCCTTCATTTCATTAGCAGCGTCATTGGTAAAGGTAATGGCTAAAATATGTCGAAAATAGTCAGCTTGAGGACTATTAAGTAGTAGTTTTAAGTAGGTTCGGGTTAGAGTATAGGTTTTACCCGACCCAGCGGAGGAACTGTAGATTTGAAGTTTGGTCATGAAATAAATTCCCAGAGGGGGTGTTGTCCGACGAAACGAATTCCGTCGGACATTTAATTATTTTTTTTCTCCTATTAATTCCATTCCTTGCACTAGAATGATTACTCGACGGACCATCCCTTTTTCATCCCGAGTAAATCGGATCGTGGCTCCATTATTGGCTTCAAAAAACTCATCGTAAATTTCAGTGTCTTGCAAAGGTCCTTCCCCGACACCGGGTGCAATGGCTTTTAATCCGTTCCCATCAGGAGAAATGGTCAGGACATCAAAAGGGGCACCACTCATCTGATAGTCCCCAGCATAATCTGTTGGGTTGGGATCTTTGCGGGTGGCCGTATAGTTTTCCCCTTGTACTGTTAAAATAACTTGGGTAATCAATCCTTTGGCGTTTTTAGTGAATTTTGCAGTAGCTCCATATGCAACTACTAAAAATTCATCTGGATTTTGAGTTTTTTCTAGTTTTGAACCATCTGAACCATCTGCCAATCCATACAGCGCTCCATTTTCTACTTTGATTTCGATCTTTTGATAGGGGCCTACCATGGCATAGGTACCTACATATTTTCGTAGGTCTTGAGCCTGAAGTAAAATAGGAAAGGCGAGCAAAAAGAAAATACTTAGTTTTTTCATCTTTTTCAGTCGGTTTTTGTTGGGTTGATTAGAGAATTTCTCTAAAATTACCAAGGAGGCCTGATATATCCAATGGGATACACTATAATTGTCCTCTCAAAATCCAACCAATTTTTTATGGCAAAGGTTACAGAACACATTGCCAATTCGAACGGCAAACCGTTATTTTCGATTGAGATTATTCCTCCCGCCAAAGGTACCCGGGTGGATGAACTGTTTCAAGCCATTGAACCGATGATGGAGTTGAAACCACCCTTCATTGATGTGACTTTTCATCGGGAAGAATATTTTACTCAGGTTCAACCTGATGGGTCCAAAAAAGAAATTCGGACGCGTAAACGACCAGGTACGGTGGGTATTTGTTCGTCGATCCTGCATAAATTTCAGGTTGATCCTGTTCCTCATGTCTTGTGTGGAGGTTTCACCAAAGATGAAACGGAAGATCTTCTCATCGACCTAAACTATCTCGGAATCGAGAATGTATTAGCCTTACGTGGAGATCATGCCAAACCCTTTACCCATTTCAAACCTAAAAAAGATGGTCATGCATTTGCCAATGAGCTGGTTGGACAAATACAGGATATGAATCAAGGTCGGTACCTATACGAAGAAGCTACCTACCTCGAAAAGTCAAATTTTTGTGTGGGTGTTGCAGGATACCCAGAAAAACATTTTGAAGCACATACCTTCGATCTTGATTTCGAAAATTTAAAGCGAAAGGTAGATGCCGGGGCAGATTACATTGTAACCCAAATGTTTTTTGACAATCAAAAGTATTTTCAGTTTGTGCAACATTGCCGAGATCATGGGATTCAAATCCCCATCATTCCGGGTTTGAAAGTCCTTGCCACCAAAAAGCAACTCGAAATTTTACCAAAAATATTTTTTCTGGATATGCCAGAGGACCTGCAAAAAGCAGTCGCCTCTTGTGCAGACGATAAAGCTGCGAAAGAAATAGGCATTGAATGGTGCGTACAACAATGTCGTGAGCTGGTCGAATTTGGTGTTCCAGCCTTGCATTTTTATACGATGAGTAAATCGAGTACCACACTAGCGGTTGCCCGTCAAATTTTCTAAAATTGATACCGTATTTGAAGTGTCCCGGTCCATTTTTCAGGACCGGGTGTTATTTCTTCTCCGCTCCCGATTTGAGGGCGGTCCCAGACTCGTAAATAGGCAAGGCGACACCACACGTCCAGCGATCGGGCAATTGCTTGTTTCCAAACTCCTACCCAGCGAATTCCCTCTCCAAAAAATGATGGAAACGACGACCCCATAAGCACATCTGGCTCAAATACATACAGTCGATTGCCATACCCATCTGTCCTAAAATAACCAACTCGAAGCTTAAGTTCACCGGTGGAGTAATCCCTTTTGATATCCTGAAAAAGTCCCCAGCCCCGATTCTTTGCTTGTGCGTTATACAAAAAACGGCTATGAAAATTCCATGAACTGTGGGTCCTTGAAATCCATTGCCCGGTCCATTGCCACCGGTTTGTGGTTGGGTTACTCGTTAAAATGGAGGGAAATGGCTGTCTATTCTTCCAACCAGCCTGAAAAATCCACTGCGATTTATTCGGTCGAGTGGTTTGAAAGCGCATTCCCATCTGTTCACCTGACCCGGGTCCAGTGGTTTGAAACCGTATCCAAGAATGAGAAAACTGATCATAAAAGAGTGTCCATTGCGTTCCTTTTTTGGGTAGGAACTTGAGGCCAACATACAAGCCTTGTTCATTATTTGGCTGACTAAATTCCCCAAAGGCCTGCCCATATACGGTATGAAAAGCTCGCCCGTATCGTCGAAATAACACCGCCATTTCCCATTTGGGATGAGGGATGGTCGTGGCACCTTGCACCCATGCCATACCTGTAGGAGAATAGGCCCATTCGCCAAATGATTGAAATCCGACCCCTTGATACGAGTAATACAACGAGTGATTCCAAATTTGTTTTTCTCTGAATGCAAATAGATTGTAAAGTTGCTGACTGGGATCGGCACGAAGGGAATAGTAATGCCATCCCCAACTTGTCCCCCAGAGCCATCTAGGACTAGAATGATGTATATCTCCCCCGACCGAGACCATGGAAATGGAATTTTTATTTTGAATCTCCGTTTCAGTTCGATGATATCCGATCGTTGATAATGAGGTAAAAACGGTATCTCCAACAGACCGGGCATCCCCCTTCCGCCAAGAGAATAATCCTGTAACGTACCAGTTCTTTTTTTGAAATGTTCCCGCGACACCTCGCATGGCTTGTCGTTCACTGATGGAGGTATAAGGTCGCAAGCCAGCCTGTCCGCGACGGACAGAATAAACCGTTTCTCCACCTTTGCCAACAAAATGACCAGCCCCCCAGACTAGCCCTTGACCGAATTGAATCTGGTAGTCCCCAACTACCCATTGGATCCAACCAGTGGATCGTTGTTTTGACAGATGGAATCCCACATAATCTGTATACGAACGTTCACCGGGATCTTTCTCAAGTACCAGTCCAAGGCTGTAGTCTTGGGGTCGTTGCATTCGAAATCGTTGCTGGAACCTCCATCCGTTTCCCATGTATTTACCCGACTCCAGTCCACGTACTTTTGGGATAGAGCGATCCCACCTTTGAATAACATACCGTTCAGTACTTCGCTTCCACCAAACTTCCTGTATTGATTTTGACTGTTGAACGATGAATAAGGGGGCCACTCGCCTCCATGTCTCCTCATCCCATCCTTCAATCGACTGTATCTCCAAAATATGTTGAAAGGCTCCGATCGCCTGGCGGTGTTGTAGAAATGCCTCGATTTGTTTTTCAGAGAGCAATGGAAAGATACGAAGTTGTTGAGCTGTAACTTGGTTGATGTCCCACGGGTTTTGGAGGATCTGGTCTAGCCACTCCATCCAATTTTCAAGGTCCTCATTGCCTTCTAATGCCAAAAAATCTTGAAGCCGTTGATCCAAATAGGCCTGACGATCAATTTGTCCAAAACTCAAGAATGGAATGAGACAACAAAGAAGAAAGAATTTTTTTTTCATGGCTGAAATCGTAAGGAGTATAAGGTGGAGATCCAACCCATAGGCCAACGACAGACGGTAGCTTGAGCTGTCCATTTCCCAGACTGCCAAATGATGCCAGTTCGAAAGATTTTTTGAGATGTTCCCAAATGGATTTGCCAGCCGGGTCGGAAGGCATACTGGGTTGATAGAGCCAATACGCCCTGCCATTCGGTTTGAATTTGCCAGTAGGCAATTGGCTGGTATCCCAATCCAACACGCCAAAATTGATTTTCACGGGTTCCTCCAGCCCAAAATCCGGTTTGCCATTGGCTCGAAAGTCGATACCAAGCTCCCAATTCCATACTTAAACGAAATTGGTCCGGGTAATCAGGATCCTGGTCTTGAAGTGCATGTAGCCCCATGCGGCCTCCTAGTTGGACTCGATTGATTTTACTCGCTATGCCAGCTTGAAAAAACTTTTGATTATATAAGACATTTCCAGTAAAGCCACCCACGAAATGCCACCCTAGCTGGTTTCGTTGTCCTATTAACCACGTACTCAGTTGCTTATAGCCCGGTACCGTGGGTTGAAACTGAAAATGAACTGAAAATGGTTGTACCGCAGCTGGGTTCCCTAGCCAAGGCATTCCACTTAGTGGAGACAAGCTGCCTACATGATGGGCATCCCAAAAGGTGTATTGCCCCAATACAGTTGAGTAGGGGAGGATTAAGATCCCCCAAAATAAAATCTTCATGGCTTTTTTCTTTAAAATTAAAGAAAAGCCATGAAGAAAAAATATATAACTATTTGATTATCAGTATTTAATTGGATGTTATTTGAATCGTCGTTCGACCATGTCAAAAAATTCTTCTACCTCAGGAGCGGTAACATCCCAAATAAATCTGGGTACATACTTTTTGACCAGTTTGTCACGTGCCATGGAAAAGTCGGTTGAGTTTTCTAAATCCTCTACGGTATCTTGAAATAAAATGGCATCTCCTTGAAAAAGGCGATTGATAAAGGTAAATTTTTGATTGATTGACAAAGAACCCATGATGGAGGTGATTTTACTTTTTTGATGTAAATCTCCAACAGAAGGTATTGTAGACTGGGAATCATTGAGGTTGAGCAATTGATTTGATGGGGGGCTCACCTCCACGATGGGCACTTTTTCAACATAGGCAACTGGCTTAGCCGGTACGGTGGGTATGTGGGATTCAGCCGAAAGCTGATCAAAAAAAGATCCAGTACTGGGAACCACAGGAACTGTACTCTCTATTTTGGGAGTAGATTTCAATTCAGCTGGTAGCGGGTGCCAACCCTCTAATTTCTGCCAAATATCAGTGAACATCTCGGAATGAGCTGGTTCTGCATATCCTATAAATAGATTTTTCCATCGGGTCTCATCTATAGGATAACGTTCAGCCTTTAATTGTTGGCATAAGTTAGATTGAACCAATAGGTATTTTTCATTCTTTTCCCACCATTCAGGGGTAAGGGCCCATGAACCACCTTGTAATCCAAAGAATTCCTCAGGCGCAATAAGCAAGGCTAAGAGTTCGGTGATCGCATAATGAACCAAAGGTCTAAAATCAGATTTTTGAATGGAAATATGTTGAGAAGCTCGGTTGAAAAACACCTTTTGCGCCTCTATAACATCGGGTTGTTGGTAGTCAAAATAAGGACTTTTCCAGCGCTTGATTTCTTCTTCCCATTGAAAGAACAATCTTTTTAAAATAAGCCAGTTAAGGGGCTTAATTTCAGTAAACTGGATCAGCTGAGGACCTGTGATCAAGGAATTATTCTCAAAGAAATGGTCGGACAAATCGTTCGCCACATGGGCTGAATAGCGTTGTGCTGCTTCCAAATTCCATTTGTAGGTCATGGAGAAAATCTGTTTTTTTGTGCCTAATCTCGTCGCAATCTAACGTAGAAAACGAATAAAAGAAAGAAATATGTTTATCGAACCTCGAATGGAGAAAAAAATGGGTCACCGTAGTGGGTGGATTGAAGTAATTTGTGGTTCGATGTTCTCAGGAAAAACAGAGGAACTGATTCGCCGTCTAAATCGAGCTGCGATCGCCAAACAACAAGTGGAGATTTTTAAACCCTCCACAGATGTTCGATACCACGAGGAGGATATCGTTTCGCACAATCGGCAACGTATCCCCTCCACCCCTGTAGACAAAGCCAGGGATATCTTGGAGTTGGCTGGTGTGTGCGAAGTTGTAGGTATTGATGAAGCGCAATTCTTTGACGCCGATCTACCCGCCGTGGTGAATCAACTAGCCAACGATGGCAAACGTGTCATATTGGCGGGCCTTGACATGGACTCACAAGGTAGACCGTTCGGACCTATGCCAACCTTAATGGCTTTAGCCGAATACGTGACGAAAGTCCATGCCATTTGTATTCAATGTGGCGAAGTTGCCCACTATTCCTACCGAAAAGTACCCAATGAAGAACAAGTACTTCTTGGCGAAAAAGACTCGTATGAAGCACGTTGTCGGGCTTGTTTTTTGGCCGAGTCATAACTCATTCAATCGAGCTATCCAGTCGGCGGCTTGTTTCCGAATAGACGCTTGTGTTTCGGGTGACATTTTTCCCCAAGTTTGATACATCATGCCAATTCGTGGATTTTTTCGAAAACGGTCCTCATGACGTGCATAAAAATCCCAATAAAGTGCATTGAACGGACAGGCTTTTTCGCCTGTCCGTTGTTTCATATCATAATGACACCCTTGGCAATAATCTCCCATTTTTTGGATATAATTTGACGAGGCAACATAGGGTTTACTCCCAACAATTCCGCCATCTGCAAACTGACTCATTCCCCGGGTATTGGTAATCTCCACCCATTCTATGGCATCAATATAAACACCTAAATACCACGCATCTAGCTCGTCTGGAGAAATACCTGCCAATAAGGCAAAGTTCCCAATGACCATCAGCCGCTGGATGTGGTGAGCATAAGCATACTCCAAAGATTGGCCTATGCTGTAGCGCAAGCAATTCATTTTGGTTTCTCCTGTCCAAAACCAATCAGGTAGTGGTGTATGGTGATCCAGCGCATTGAGAGTGGCATAAGAGGGCATATGAGCCCAATAAATTCCACGCATAAATTCTCGCCAACCTAGAATTTGCCGTACAAACCCTTCAATTTGAGGTAAGGTGATTAAATTTTGGTTTTTTTCCCAATACTGAACGGCGGTATCGATTACCTCCTTGGGCGACAACAATTTACAATTCAATGCAAAAGATAGCCTAGAGTGGTATACCGACCAGTCTTTCTTCGACATGGCATCTTCGTAGCGACCAAAATGAATTAAAGCGTTTTCAACAAAATATTGAAGTAATTCCAGTGATTCTGCTCGGGTTGTTGGCCAAATAAACCCTTCTTTGGGTAGATGCCCCATCGTTTTTACACCTTGGTCCTCCAATAATTGGAGCAGGTCATCTACCGGCTTTGAAAACAGTTTGGGTGGCAGTGGGCGATGAGTTGCCGGTAATTTGTGTCGATTTTCCGCATCATAGTTCCATTGTCCACCGACAGGTTCCGTTCCCTCCATCAATATTCCCCATTTTTTTCGCATGTATCGATAAAACGTTTCCATGAGATACGTTTTTTTTCCTTTGAACAATGAAGCTAATTCTCCACGTTGAGTAAAAAAATGATCGGTTGAAACCATTGAAAAGGGAATATCCAACGCATGGCCTATGTCCAATAATTGTTGATCCAAGCGGTATTCATCAGGCTCCTGGTAAGCCCATTCCGATATAGCCAACTCATTGATGATTTTTTGCAGGTTTCTACCTAAATCTTGTTCATTGGTTGGATCGTCTAGTGTTAAGTAATGCACATGGTGCCCCGCTTCTTTTAATTGGGCCGCAAAGGAACGCATGGCCAAAAAGAAAGCCAGTACTTTTTGAATGTGATGTCGAACGTAATCCGTCTCTTGTCGAATTTCCATGAGAACATACACAACTTGATCATCCACGGTATCAAACCATGGATGACGATGGTTGAGTTGATCTCCTAATAGCAACCTTAATTTTTTCATTTGGATTTGGGCTTTCTCTTCAAGTTTCTCTTGGGTGGACGCATCTTGTCTTCTTCGTTGGAAGGAATCACCAGTTTTTCTAAGAGAGTAGGCGTATATTTTTTTACGTCGGATGATTTTTTAAATGGATAGAATAGGTCTTTGGCTAATTTTAAGGATTCCTCCAAATCGATGATGGGTAGAGGATAATTGACGCCTGGAGTAAATTGGTAAAAAGATTGTTCCATCACCGGAATTTCCCACGGCGTGTGAATATAGGTCATGGGAATATTTTTTAACTCGGGAACCCATTTTTTAATAAACAATCCATCTGGGTCGTGCTCGCGTGATTGCTTGATGGGGTTGTAAATCCGAATGGTATTCATACCGGTTACGGCGGCTTGCATATGAAATTGCGGGTAATGAATTCCTGGTTCAAAATCAAGGAATAACCGAGCTAAATGATGGACACCATCTCGCCAGTCTTGGCGTAGGAGATGACACAAAAAACTAACCAACAAAGCGCGCATTCGAAAGTTTATGTAGCCAGTTTGATGCAAACAACGCATGCATGCATCAACCAAAGGAAAGCCTGTCATGCCAGCTTTCCATGCTTCAAGTTTTACATCGTTCGGTTCCCAAGGGAAACGATCAAAAGCTGGATTGGTACTTTCAAATTCCAAACGGTATTCCGACTCAAACTTTTGAATAAAATGACAATGCCACCGTAAGCGAGATCCAAAATTATCCAAGTGAAATGTATGTTGTACTTGCTTCCGAACCTCTTGTAGTCGTTGATAAACTTGCTTAACTGATACATTTCCCCAAGCTAAATAGGGGGAGACCCGACTCAAATGCTTGCGTGAGGCCATGGGTTTGGATAAAGATTTTGAATAAGCTTTACTTCGTTCCCACAAAAAACTTTCCAAGTACCTCCAAGCATACATTTCTCCACCCGGTTGAAATTGGGGATTAGCTTGTGTCCATTCCATCGGTGGATGGAAGTTATTTCGTTCAGGAAACGGATTTGAGGTGCACCACCATCCTTCTTCTAATGCAACGACAGCTTGGTGGGTATGCATTCGTTGATGCCATTTCGCCACCCAATTTCTCCTATTTTTGGCTCCTCTTTTGATACCATTAGTTGGCCACTCTTTCCAAAGTATTTGATGTTGATTCGCCCAGTCTTTGATTTGCAGGTCCCGCTGAAATGTTTTGTGGATTCCTGTTTCTTCATAACTCAAGAGCTCAAATGGCTTGGGTAAATTTTCCAAAACATCGATTACTTCACCCGAAACTTCATGGATGGATGCACCAAATGGTGCCAATCTTCGTTTCATATCTTGCAAAGATTCCCACACAAATCGCCAGTGCCGCACATCGTAATGTGGATCCAAAAGAAGAGACGGCTCCCAGATATAAAGAAGAAGTATGGGTTGTTTGGATGCCACCGCATGGGATAACGGGGCATGGTCTGTTAAACGCAAGTCTCGCTTAAACCAAACAACTTGAAGCATGGGGAATCGATTTAGGTGGAGAACCCAGAAAAATGTAATTTTGTTATTTAACTAGTTATAAAGTATATGAAGAAATGGGGTGGGCTTTTTATTTTGACGTTCTGGTCAATTATCTTGGCTTGCCAGCAAGCTCCTGAGTCGTTCACACCCAAGCCTCGTGGTTTTTTTCGAATCCCTCTTCCGCCTGTTGCATATCAATCTTTGGCAGGGAACTATCCGTATCAATTTGAGTATTCTACCTCAGCGGTGGTTCAACCCGATACCCACGGACTCGCAGAACCACATTGGATTATTCTCTATTACCCCGCTTTGCAAGCTCGTGTGCAGTTCACGTATAAAAACTTTAATGGTGATTTGCCTCGTTTGCAAGCCCATATAACCGACGCTTTTCGCTTGGCCGATAAACACCTGGTGCGGGCTACCGAGAAAAGAGAGTCTGTTGTGAGTTTACCCTCAGGTAAAAAAGCAGTGGTGATCGAACTTAAAGGAGAAGTTCCCAGTCATTTTCAATTTTATATGACCGACACCACGCGACACTTTTTGCGTGGTGCGGTGTATCTCAATCAAGCCACACAAGATGATTCGTTGAAACCCATCATCGACTACGTGGTGCGAGATTGTTATCATTTAATGAATTCACTGCGTTGGAATCGATAGATTTTCCCTTAACTTTGACTAATGGAGGGTTGGTCTAAAATACTTACAATACGAAATCGGTTTTTGGCTGATATAGTGACCATGGATCTACAGGCCGCCGGTTGGAATGCTGTTCTAGTCAATAAAAAGGATAGCAGCTATGTGGCGTTGGGTTTCTGTGAAGTGTTTGTTCCTGCCTCTCAATTATTAGAAGCGCAAGTTTGGTTACTTGAAAACCACCCTGAAGCTTTTCAAGAGTAAGACATTTTCGTGTATGGCCCTCAAAAATTTATCGAATTTAACCCAACGTATTATCGCCGCCCTTATTGGAGTACCGCTCATGATGTTTTGTATTTGGTATAGTCCTCTTTCCCTATTATTCCTCATTCTTTTTCTGTCGGTGGCCACCCAACTTGAATTTTATAAATTGCTAAAGTTAGATTCTCATCTACCCCTGACAGCTTGGGGTACATTTTGTGGGCTTTTTTTAGTACTCGTTACTTATATGGTGGAACGTGATATTACCTCTTTTCGGAATTATTACCTGATCGTTCCTTTGTTAACCACCACCTTCTTTATTAAGTTATTCAAGAAACTAGATGATCGACCTTTCGCGAATCTTGGGTATACCTTTTTAGGAATCATTTATGTTGTAGTTCCTTTTGCTTTGTTAATTGAGTTAATTATTGAAGAATTTACCTACAAGCCTGAACTCTTGACCGGTTTGCTAGTTATCTTATGGATAAACGATTCAGGGGCTTATTTCGCCGGGAGAGCTTTGGGTAAACGGAAACTTTTTGCTCGGGTTTCTCCAAAAAAGACGTGGGAGGGATTTATCGGTGGAGCAATTTCATCCGTCCTGGGTGCGTTATGTATTGGGTACTTCTTTACCGATTTAGCCCTTGTTCATTGGTTGGTAATTGCGCTGATAATTGTCATCACTGGAACGCTTGGTGATTTGGTAGAATCGCTCTTCAAACGAAGCATTTCGATCAAAGATTCCGGTTCTATGATTCCTGGCCATGGAGGGTTTTTAGATCGATTTGACGGTCTCCTTTTGTCGGTACCCTTTATCGTGACCTATTTTAAATTGTTAGCTGGATGAAGAATTTAGTATACCTCAGCGGTTTCCTTTTCCTATTTTTGACTTTGTCTTTCCAAACGTTTGGGCAAGGAGAGAATAAATACATTACTTTCTCTGGCTTTGTTATTGATAGCAAAACCGAAGAACCACTTCCCAATGCCTACATTAGTATCCCAGCGGCTGGCCGAGGCACAATTGCAGATGCCCGCGGTTATTTCATATTGTATGTATTTCCGGAGGATAGCGTGGTGTTTAGTTATGTTGGTTTTAAACCTCAGTATCATAGAATCCCTAAAAAAGCTACGTTAAATTACTCGGCTGTGGTAGAACTGCAACAAGACGCCAAGTTGTTGAAAGAGGTGAAGGTTTATCCTTTTAGTTCAGAAGAGGAGTTTAAAGAGGCTTTGATTACGATGGAACTACCCGATGCCAAGGAGCGTGAGCAAATTGCGAAAAACTATAGTCGTGAAAAGATTGCCGAGATGGCCAATATGGCGGGTATGAGCGCCGATATGAATTATCGATATGCTATGAGCCAGCAACTAAGTCAACTGCAAAGTAGGGGACAGGTCACGATGAATCCGCTGCTCAGTCCTTTTGCTTGGACAAATTTTATTCGGTCCGTTAAGCAAGGTGCCTTTAAAGATAAATCTTGGAAAGGGGCTGCCGACAATATTCCCAAGGAGCCAGGTTCTCGAGATGCTTTTTTTAGGAATGGGACTCGAAATTAATCGTTTTCCTTTTCTTGAAACCAGCTGCTGTACATCACATAATTGTTGGCGGTTCGTAAAAATACCTCCCCTAATTCAGGCGTTACATCTTTAAGGTATTTAGCTGGATTTCCAGCATAGATGGTTCCTGATTTCACTCTTGTGTTTTGTGTCACTACCGCGCCTGCGGCAATGATAGCATTTTTTTCAATGTAGGCTCCATCCATTATGATCGCTCCCATTCCTACTAATACTTCATCCTCAATGGTACAACCATGCACAATAGCATTATGCGCAATACTGACGTGGTGCCCCAAAATGGTTTTGGACTTTTGATAGGTACAATGAATAACAGCCCCATCCTGAATGTTAACATAGTCTCCCATGCGAATGGAGTTAACATCTCCTCGCACTACCGCATTAAACCAAACAGTACAATGTTCCCCCATTTGAATATCACCCACCAAGGTGGCATTGGGTGCAAACCAGCAGGAGGCCGGGTATAAGGGGTGAATTCCTTTTACGGGTAAAATAAGTGCCATATAAAAAGAAAGGCTGTCTTTTGACAGCCTTATAATTTAGAAATTACGCTCGCCAGCTTCCCGTTTTCCGAGCATCACAGCCCCAACCATAGCGGCAAGGAATAAAATGGAGACAAGTTCAAACGGAAGTAAATAATCCTTGTATAATAATTGACCCAAATTCTCAATAATTCCCGATTGAGAATTGTAGTACATCGGATTTACTTCTTCCTTTGGTGCATTTCTCAACGCACCAATTAGGATTGCACCTAAAGTTACCCCCACAATTCCCGCAGCGGCCAATGTTGACTTTTTATTTAACTCGTTGCTCCCTCCCTCCCGAAGATTCAAGAACATGATCACAAAGAGAAACAATACCATAATAGCCCCGGCATATACAATGATGTTTACCGCAGCTAAGAACTGGGCATTCAACAAAATGTAATGCGCCGAGATGGAAAAAAAGGTTAAAATTAAGTAAATAACACTATGGATTGGGTTTTTAGACAAAATGGTGCCCAAAGCGCCAAAAAGTGTTAATACAGATAGCGCCGAAAATATCAATACGATCGATGGAGTAGTCATAATCATTCAGTTCTTAAATGGTCAATTAGCTTTGTTGATTTTTCCACAAAGCCTGCATTTCTTCTTTGGTCCAAGCATCCCGAGTATAGCGTTCGTTCATATCTTCAACCAACTGATCCTTACCATAGATAACTTGGCTCCGGTCAGTAAAAACAGGAACAAATTTATCATGGCGCAGATATATGGCTTCTTTTGGACAGGCTTCCTCGCACAAACCACAGAATATACACCGCAACATATTAATTTCATATTGCGCCGCATATTTTTCTTCACGATACATGTGTTCTTCTCCTTTCTTACGTTCTGCTGCAACCATCGAAATGGCCTCAGCTGGGCAAGCAACCGCACATAATCCACAAGCAGTACAACGCTCTCTTCCTTGTTCATCACGTTTTAAAATATGATGACCACGGAAGACAGGTCCCAAATACCTTTTTTGTTCGGGGTAGTGGATGGTGGGTTTTTTTGAAAAGAAGTGCTTGATCGTAATGCCTAAGCCAGTGGCGATACCAGGCAAATAGCTACGCTCATAGAGGCTTAACTCCGTTTTATCTGTTTTTTTAGCTCTATTGGTCAGTTGCATACGTTCGTTCGTTTAGATCTGTGCCCGTGAAGGGGTGGATTTAGGTTTAACAAGAGGCCATACCAAAGTTAGTCCTAGTAAAAATGCGGCTAAGCCAATGTAGGTTCCGATCAACGGCGATCCGGATAGCACCGCAGCTGCTGTAATGATCATGTTGATAACAGCCAAAGGAATCATTCCTTTCCAACCCAACGCCATCAATTGATCATATCGGAAACGAGGGAGTGTCCAACGAACCCACATGAAGAAGAAAATAAAGAAAGCAATTTTCAAGAAATATACCAAGATACCTACACCCGTGGCGGCATTATGGCCAGCAATTTCACCAAACTGCCCGACTAGTTGGGTATAAACCCAATCCATACCTGGATAGTTGAATCCTCCAAAGTACAGAGCCGAGATGACAGCCGAGGCAATAAACATGTTCACATATTCTGAAAACAAATACAAGCCTAACTTCATGGAGGAATACTCTGTATGATACCCTGCTACAAGTTCGTTCTCCGATTCAGGCAAATCGAAAGGAGTTCGATTACACTCAGCAAAAGAACAGGTTAAAAACAGAATGAAACCCATAGGTTGGTAGAAAACATTCCAGTTACCACCATGCTGGCTCTTGACTATTTCGCGAACAGACAAGGATTCGGACATCATGATTACGGCAATTAATGCAAGTCCCATTGCTAACTCGTAGCTAATATTTTGCGAAGCAGCGCGAATCGCACCGTACAAAGAATATTTATTGTTAGAAGCCCATCCTCCAATCAGGATTCCATATACACCCAGAGATACGATACCAAATACCCACAAAATTCCAATATTGACCTCCATGCCTTGAACATCGATGACATGGCCTCCGATTTTAAGGGTGTCACCGAAAGGTAGAACCGCCGAGGTCATCAGTGCAGTAAACATGGCCAAACTAGGTCCGAGAATAAAGAGAAAGCGATCAGCTTTGGTGGGTATAAACTCCTCTTTGAAGAATAATTTACCTGCATCGGCTAAAGGTTGAAGTAACCCAAACGGACCCGCATAATTAGGGCCAATTCGATCTTGGATAAATGCAGCCACTTTTCTTTCAAAGTAAGTTTCGTACGCGGCAATCCCTAAAGACAGCGCAAATACGACAAGTATGATGATCGTTTTAACTAAAAATACAGTTTCCATATTAATTATCTTTTCAGACTTGGTGTAAGTCTGCGTTAGTCTCACTTGAATGCAAATAGACCAGGAATCAACAAGATGATTCCTGGTTTAAAGAAGTTATTTTTTGAAAAACTGATTGTTTTTCTCCATTAAACCTTTGTAGTCCTCCGACTGCTTGATTTCTTCCAAGGAATTCAAGTAAGGCCGGCTATCATCAATTTTCTTGAACTGAGTCTCCGCTAATTTGAGCGCAAATTCAGGTTTTTTGATGGTATTGGCTGCATATTTATTGGCTGATAATACCGAATGTCGTGGCATGGTAGCAGGTCCTTCAATTGTCCAATCTTGGGTATCCTTTTTCTCGAAACGACAGGTATTGCAAATGAAATCTTCCACCTCACCCCACTGGTTCTTACGGGCGGTGACACGGATAACCTCGTTGCCTTTATACCATAAATGGACTTTACCTGAGCATTTATCGCAATCACGGTGTGCATCCACTGGTTTTGAAAACCAAACACGATTTTTGAATCGATAGGTCTTGTCAGTCAACGCTCCCACAGGACAAACATCAATGACGTTACCTGAGAAGTCATTATCAATTGCCTTTCCGATGTAAGTACTGATTTCGGCGTGATCCCCGCGGTGCATAACACCGTGCACACGCTTATTGGTCAATTGATCCGCCGTGTACACGCACCGGTAACATAAAACACACCGATTCATGTGCAATTGAACATACGGTCCAATATCTTCTTTTTCAAAAGTTCGTCTCTCCTCCTGTGAACGTGTAGTCCCAGTTCCGTGTTCAAATGAAAAATCTTGCAAATGACATTCACCAGCTTGGTCACAAACAGGACAGTCGAGGGGATGATTCAGTAGTAAGAATTCGACGACACCTTTTCTTGCCTCAAGTACATCTGGGTTGGAATAGTTTTCTACGACCATGCCATCTTGTATAGGGGTAATACAAGATGCGACCAGTTTGGGCATCGGACGAGGATCTTTTTCAGACCCTTGGGTTACTTTGACCAAACAGGCACGGCACTTTCCACCCGTTCCTTTGAGGGGTTCGTAATAACACATGGCGGGAGGTGCGACTTCCGGCCCAATTTTTCGAGCAGCCTGTAAAATGGTGGTTCCTGCAGGAACTTCCACTTGTTGGCCATCTATTGTCACCTTGAATAAGGGAGGTGTTGTATTTTCCATAACAATCTTTTCAAACGTAATTAAACCAACGAAAGAGACCCACGGTAAACAGCCCCAACTTGTGTGGCTTCCTGTGGATGTTTGATATGCCACTCGAATTCATCGCGGAAATGACGTATAGCACTGGCAACTGGCCACGCCGCGGCATCCCCTAATGGACAAATGGTATTTCCTTCAATTTTTTTTGCGACATCGACTAACAAATCGATATCCTCTGGTGTACCCTTTCCGTGTTCAATCCGATCAAGGACTTTGGTCATCCAACCTGTTCCTTCCCGGCAAGGTGAGCATTGGCCACAGGATTCATGGGCATAGAATCTTGAAAAATTCCAGGTGTTCCGAACGATGCATGTCGTCTCATCCATGGCAATAAAGCCACCCGAGCCCAACATCGTTCCTGTCGCAAAGCCACCCTCCGATAAGCTTTCATAAGACATCAACCGAGGTTCACCTGCTGCAGTTTTTAAGATCAGGTGAGCGGGAAGAATTGGCACAGAAGAACCTCCTGCAACAACTGCTTTCAACTCATGTCCTGGACGTATCCCACCTAAATATTGATCAGAATAAATGAATTCTTCTACAGGTAAGCCAAGCACAATTTCATAGACCCCTGGTTTATTGACATGACCTGAGGCTGAGATTAATTTAGTACCTGTACTTCTTCCAATTCCAACGGCCGCATAGGCATCACCGCCATTGTTAATGATCCAAGGCGTGGTCGCAATGGATTCGACATTGTTAACAACAGTTGGACATTGATACAATCCTTTGACAGCGGGGAAAGGTGGTTTGTTTCTTGGATTTCCACGTTTGCCTTCTAATGATTCCAATAAGGCTGTTTCTTCTCCACATATGTAAGCTCCACCGCCGGGCTGAACGATTAACTCTAAGTCGTAACCAGAACCTAATATGTTTTTGCCGAGGTAGCCAGCTGCTTTCGCCTCTTCTATAGCTTTTTCTAAAATATGGATAACATACATCAATTCACCCCGAACATAGATGAAGGATTTGTTAGCCCCCAAAGCGAAAGAAGAGACGATCATACCTTCAATTAACAAATGAGGTATGGATTTCATCAAATAATGATCTTTGAACGTACCGGGCTCCGATTCATCGGCATTGCAGACAAGGTATCTTGGAACGCCTTCTGGCTTGGCAAGAAAACTCCATTTCATCCCCATGGGGAAACCTGCTCCACCACGACCCCGTACGCCGGCTTTTTTTACCTCTTCCACCACCTCATCGGGTGACATGGATTTAAGTGCTTTTTCGACCGCTCGGTATCCCCCTACGCTTTTGTACACGGGAAGGGTTTCAATACCCGGAAGGTGAATATGTTCAGTTAATATTTTCATTAGTCCAGTTGGTCTATTTTAGGAAAAAAAGTGTTTTGAGCATTAATTTCTCAAATCGGTAATGATTTCATCTACTTTCTCTGGGGTCAAGTGCAGATAGAATTTCTCCCGTATCTGAAAACATGGCCCCCAACCACACGCTGCTAAACATTCCACTTCTTTCAAGGTGAAAACGCCATCTGAAGTCGTTTCGCCTGCATTGATCTGAAGCTTCTTTTTTAAATGATCATACACTTCTTCTCCACCCATGGTGCAGCACGGACCTGTACGGCAATACTCGATCACATGTTTACCCACTGGCTCCAAATGGAACATGGTGTAAAATGTAGCTACCTCATATACTTCCACGGGTTCGATTGACAAAATCGAGGCAATGTAATCCATCACTGCAGCACTCACCCAACCATATTGTTCTTGAGCCAAATGCAACAAAGGAAGCAAAGCCGATTTCTGCCGACCTTCCGGATAACGAGCGATGATTTCTTGGGCTTTGGCCAAGCGCTCGGGTGTAAATGCAATATTTTCTATTTCAACCGCCATAATCAATGAAAAGGGTAAAGGTCAGGAACTAAATCAGGCGTCTAATTCGCCCGCAATCACATTTAAACTACTCATGATTGCCACGGCATCCGAAATGGTGCCACCTTGACACATTTCAGGATACGCTTGATAATAAATAAAACAAGGTCTTCTGAAGTGAAGTCGGAAAGGAGCTCTACCTCCATCACTCACGAGGTAAAATCCAACTTCACCATTTCCTCCTTCTACAGCATGGTATACTTCACCCACTGGAGCATCGATTTCCCCCATGACTATTTTGAAATGGTAGATCAATGCCTCCATATTCCGATACACTTCACGTTTTGGAGGTAGGTAGTAGTGATCTTCGTTGGCGTAATAGGGCCCCTCTGGTAGGTTTTCAATGGCTTGACGAATGATTTTAATACTTTCCCACATTTCGCCATTTCGAACCATAAAGCGATCATAGGTATCCCCATTGTGTCCAACAGGAATATCGAACTCAAAGTCCTCATACGATGAGTAAGGTTCTGCCACCCGAACATCATAATCCACACCGGCTGCGCGTAAGTTCGGGCCTGTAAATCCATATTCCATCGCTCGTTTTGCGGTAATCGGACCTACATCAACGGTCCGATCCATGAAGATCCGGTTGCGATTGAACAGGTTTTCAAACTCTTTCAGTACTTTAGGCAACGAGTTGTACACGAGATCTTTGATTTTGGCCAAGGCGGTAGGAGATAAATCTCGCTCCATCCCTCCAAATCTACCCATGTTTGTCGTTAACCGAGCTCCGCATACTTCTTCGTAGATCTCATAAATTTTCTCACGTTCTTGAAATACATACAAAAAGCCAGAGTACGCACCTGTATCTACGCCTAGGATGGAATTACAAATGATGTGATCCGAGATTCTTGCTAGTTCCATCATGATAACCCGGATGTACTGGGCTCTTTTGGGTACTTCGATTCCCAAAAGTTTCTCGACCGTCATGTGCCATCCAAAATTATTGATCGGAGAGGAACAATAATTCATTCGATCCGTAAGGGTCGTGATTTGGTAAAACGGACGTCTCTCGGCAATCTTTTCGAAAGCCCGATGGATGTATCCTACGGTCTGCTCGCCCGAAACGATACGGTCCCCATCCATTTGTAGGATATTTTGAAAAATACCGTGGGTAGCAGGGTGGGTAGGACCCAAATTAAGGGTCGTTAGCTCACGGTCCTCTACAATGGGTTGGTTCATGGCCAACGCATCAGAGGTTGTTCTTGCTACAGGTGTATGTGATTGTGTCATGTCAACTTTAATTCAATGTGTCTCGACTTACCGTCCAAATAACGCATCAATTTTATCTTCCCGTGTCGCATCTTCCAATGGGTACTCCTTCCGCATAGGAAAGTAATCCATCTCCTCAATGTTGAGAATGCGTTTCAAGTTCGGGTGGCCTTCAAAAATGATACCATAGAAATCAAAAGTTTCTCGCTCCATCCAGTTGGCACCGGGATAGATGGATGTAGCGGTAGGAATCGACGGATTTTCTTGGGGTAAATACACCTTAACCCGAACTCGAATTCCATTTTCAAAACTGTGAAGGTGATATACCACAGCAAATTCGCCACCTTTATTATCAGGAAAATGAACACCTGTAATGTCGGTGATAAAGGAAAACCGCAAGGTCTCGCTTGAATATAAGAAGTTCAACACCTCCAAAATAGAATTTCGGTCGGTGGTGAAGGTTAACAATCCGTGGGGTTCTGAAAAATCAGCTACCTTTTCCCCAAATTGGCCTACAATTTCTGAAACTAAATCTTGGTTGGTCATGTGGTTAGGGTAGGATTAATACACGTCAATTTGATAGGACTGCAACAAAGCCTTGTATTCCTCGGAATCACGACGACGTAACGATTCATTTCGGGCAATTTCCCGGACCTGAATCAAACCATCGAGAATTTGCTCGGGTCTTGGTGGACAACCGGGAACATAGACATCGACCGGGATGACCCGATCTATACCTTGAAGAACTGAATATGTATCGAAAATTCCACCAGAAGATGCACATGCTCCCACAGCAATGACCCACCGAGGCTCAGCCATTTGTAAATAGACTTGTTTCACGACAGGTGCCATTTTTTTAGCGATGGTTCCCATGACCATGAGAAGGTCTGCTTGACGAGGTGAGAAAGATGGACGTTCGGAGCCAAAGCGTGCGATATCGTAGTGCGCCCCCATAGTGGCCATAAATTCAATCCCACAACAGGACGTGGCAAAAGGCAAAGGCCACAACGAATTACTTCGAGCTAACCCAATGACTGCATCCAAAGAGGTGGCAAAAAAGCCAGGACCCTCATGCCCGTTGGGAGCTTCTACCATTTTAATATTGCTCATATTATTTTTAGGGTTAGTTTAAAGGTGAAGAATGAAATCAGTCTTGACGCTCCCAATCTAAAACACCTTTCTTGATAATGTAATAAAAACCAGCCATCAACAAGGCCACGAAAACAATCATTTCCGTGAATCCGAACCAACCTAATTTTTTAAAATTGACGGCCCATGGATACATGAAAATGATTTCAACATCAAACAAAACAAATAAAATAGCAATCAAGAAATACCGGACAGAAATAGGAGTCCTGGCATCTCCTTGAGATTCAATACCACATTCAAAAGGATCATTTTTCTGTGCTCCTTTAATTTTGGGCCCCAAAAGGTGGGTCACTGTCATGGCAAAAATTATAAATCCAATGGCAGCGCCAATTTGGACAAGTATCGGCAAATAATCAGCGGGCAAGTGTTGTTTCATTCTTCAGAAAATTTACTCAAAAATAGTTATTCAGATTCCATTTGCCAATTAATCGATCAAAATCCTTTTGGTCTCGTGGATATATCGATTCTTGAATTCGACAAAATAAGTGCCTTTTGGAAGACCCACGACTGAAAAGGTCTTTACTTCATCGAACCTAGGTACATCATACGATCGAACCAATTGTCCCAAGGTAGTGAAAATCTGAACGGTGACGTTTTCCTCTATTTCTTTTAACTCCGTTTTGAAAGAACTTGTTATGACTGGATTAGGAAATAATACAATTTGACGATTAAATTCATCTTGGGTCAAGGTGATTTCCGAAGATACGGGTGAGGCACATGTCAGGGTTTTTCCTAATGCCTGATAGGTAGATACCATGCGAGCGGTATAGGAACCCACCTGAGTCATTCGTAAGTTGGTATTTCTTTCGCCTGCAATCAGTTGTCCTCCTGTATTCCATTCGATTCCAGTATTGCCTCCTATGGTTACATTGGCAACCAGTGTAAAAGGCGATACTCGTTCAATTGTGGGTTGGTTAGGTCTCTGTCCTACAAATACAGACACTGGATTGGTCGTGGCGGTACATCCAAATTCATTGGTGGCAGTTAAAGAAAAGGAACCCGTTTGGTTGATGGTCAATGCGGGGGTTGTCACGCCATTGCTCCATCGAATGCCGCTGGATATATTACTCACCAATTGAGTTGTCTGATCCGAACAAATAACGTTTTCGCCGACTAAATTGATCTCGGGTTTGGGTACAGGATTTACTTGTATCGAAACGGGATTGGATCGATTGATACATCCATAGGTGTTTACTACTGTTACCTGGGCGGTGGTGCTTTGTCGAATTAGTATGGATGGGGTAGTTTGACCCGTATTCCAAATGATTCCGTTACTCGGATTGGCGCGTAAGGTGGTTGTTTCTCCATCACAGATGGATTGCGCACCTTCTACCAAAATAGTAGGTCGTATGGGCACAAGGTCGGGACCAAAGAATAAATTCGGTGAATACCGAACGTTTCCAAACGTATCTCTCAATTCAGCCTGAAATAAACCGGATGATGTGAAAATTTCTTGCGAGGTTTGTCCTGTGTTCCATCGGACACCCACAAAGCTTCCCGGAATGGAAACACGCATAGGAGTGGGGGAGTCTGAAGTGCAGAAAAGACTAGGTTGAACAAAGCCAAGACCTAGCGTAGCCTGGGCATTGCGAAAGAACGTCGGGGTTAAAAACTCCATCCAAGCATCTGCAGCTTTTAATAAACCGAGTGTATTAAAATGGGTTCGATCATATCGATCCAGAATTAAATCGAGATTAGGACCCAGAAAAGTATTTAAATAAGTAGTCCCAACGCGCGTTTGTGCCGAAACCACCGGTTCATAAGCAGTACCATTAAAGTAAGATGCACGTGCTATGACCCAAGGTATGTTCCGACCCGTGTGCTCTCTTGTTGCTCGAATGATATTTTCGAGTTCAAATTGGTAGGCGATCGTTTCTTTTCGTATGAAATTATCCGATTCACCTTGGACCCAAAGTACGGAGCGGATACCCAATAGATTAGCATAGTAATTTAAGGAATACCTCAGCGAATTGTAGGGGTAGCCTACTTTGGTTCTGAATCCCGAAAAAGGATTGGTCGCCTGTCTGTTTTGAGCACTTTCTGTCCACGAATCAATCGCTAAACCTTCCCAGCCAGTATTGATGATGAGTACTGGCACTTGTTCCTGAGCAGCAATTTTATCACCCAATGCGCCCCACATCCACGATCCGTAGCCCTCTGGTGCATAGAGCGTGTTGCCATCCTGAAGCCTTCCGAATGTTGGAAACGGTGGGGTGGAAATATCGTTAGCAAAGAAATTGGTAATGCAGTTGACCCGATCGTCTGTCGACTGAGGGTGGAAGGTATCTCCTAAGACACCTCGTGCATTGGATTGCCCACTGATGACAATGACTTCCCCGATACCAACTCGACTGATCCGAGTTTCGGCTACCACGATCCCATTATGAAGGGCACGTATGTCCAATGTGTACCACCCGGCACGTCCCGGGAGTTGAGTAGAAAAGTTTCCACCTGAGGGATTCATGACAACGGGTGTCCAATCGGTGGATGTACCACCTTGAATGGAGGTCAAGCGTGCTTGGACGACGGATACCGGAATTTGGTAATTTCCTGCAATAAAAATATTGCCTTGATTTAAGTTGTCGCGTTGAAAAATAGCTCTTTCCGTTGGAAAGGTAATGTTAAATTGGGCAAATACTGGACTGATACTGATCCAAGAAAATAAAAATAACCAAACTGCGTATTTCATCGATGGCTTATTTATTTGTTTGTTATCCTTGCAAAGCGTGCCAAAGGACATCCTTTAGCTCCTGAATACCTTCTCCTGTAAAGGATGAAAATACTACATACGGGAGTCCAATACTTTTTGTTTTAGTAAGGACCTCTTGTTTTGTTTCCTCGTCCAACAACTCAATTTTCGAAACGGCTATGATTCGTTTTTTATCCAATAATTCTGGATTATGCTTTTTAAGTTCATTCACCAATACCTGGTAGTCAGCTTGGATATCTTCAGTTTCACAGGATATGACAAACAAAAGATTGGAGTTTCGTTCTATATGGCGTAAAAAACGCAAACCTATCCCTTTTCCTTCGGCAGCTCCTTCGATAATTCCCGGTATGTCAGCTACAATAAACGATTTATAGTCGTAATAGGGGACTACGCCTAGATTAGGTGTCAAGGTGGTAAATGGATAGTCTCCAATTTCAGGTTTAGCAGCTGATATTTTGGACAAAAGGGTGGATTTCCCTGCATTAGGAAAACCTACCAAACCAACATCCGCCAATACTTTCAATTCGAAGATAACCCATTTCTCTTCTCCGGGTTCGCCAGGTTGAGCATAGTATGGGGTTTGTTTGGTGGAAGTTTTGAAGTGATTATTTCCTAATCCACCCCGCCCGCCAGGTAATAAAATCAGCTCTTGTGATTCTTCTGTGATTTCACCCAGAAAATCCTGTGTTTCAGCGTCACGGATGACTGTACCCAGGGGAACTTCAATGATGACGTCTTCTCCTTGTAAGCCAGAGCTTCTACTTTTGCCACCATGCTGCCCATTGCCTGCAAAAATATGCTTTTGGTATTTTAAATGCAGTAAGGTCCAAAGTTGCGGGTTAGCTCGAACAATGACATGCCCACCACGGCCACCATCGCCTCCGTCAGGTCCGCCTTTTGGAACAAATTTTTCCCGACGGAAGTGGACGGAACCCCCTCCACCTTTGCCTGATCGGCAATTGATTTTAACGTAATCTATAAAATTGGATGCCATAGTGCTTAAATAAAGCACAAAAGTACCATATTTTTACCGTCGGAAAAAGGATTGCCTTGTAATTAGGTAGGCTTGACCTACTTTCTCGAGTCTATCGTTTGACAGATTTGCTCAAAGATGGCATCAATCGCGCCGACTCCGTTGACTGTTACTACCTTTCCTTGCTCTTGATAATAGGGTAAGACATGGATGGTCTTTTGGAAGTACTCATCAATCCGTTTCAATAGTTTCTCTTGATCATCGTCAGCTCGACCACTCACTTTTTGTCTCTCCGCAATTCGCTCTTTGATTATATCCTCTGGTACATCTAATTGTAGAACTAGATCAATGGATTGTCCTTTGGCTTCCACAAATGCATCCAGTGCCTGAGCTTGTGCTACGGTTCTAGGAAAACCATCAAAAATAAATCCAGTTGCTTGCGTATTCTTTTGAACTTCTTCCTCCAGCATATCAATGGTGATAGAGTCTGGAACTAGAAGACCATCTGCAAGGATCGACTTAACCTTTTGCCCAAGAGCGGTGTCTTCCTTAATATGCATTCGGAAAAGGTCTCCTGTTGAAATGTGTACTAAATTGTACTTTTCAATGATTTTTTCTGATTGTGTGCCCTTCCCAGCACCGGGAGGTCCAAAGATAACGAGATGAAACATGCGATGTATTTGATGGAGCTTTGGATAAAAGAACGATAAATGGGACGATTCGTTACAAAGAATGAAACAAAAGACCCTGATTAACTGAATGACAAAGTTATATTAAAAAAAGAATATCATGTAATCTAAAGGAAATAAATATAAAAAAAACGGGAACCTTTTGAGTTCCCGTTTCCTATTTATGATTTGACCCTAGGTTTTGGATCATTTTCTTTTGTCGCTGGTGTAGGTTGAAGCGACTGTAGAAGCTGAAGTGCGTCGGCATTTTCAGGATCTATCTTCAAAATTTCTTTTACGTAGGCTTCAGCTTTTGGTACATCTTTATCAAGTAAAAAAGCTTTACCGGATAAGTATCGATATCCCTCGATGACAGCAGCTTTGTTTTGAACTTTTTGGTCATCGGTTAGAAGAGATAAGTATTTTTCATATACTGGAGCAGCAATGAACGTCGTATCGCCACGGTAGCGGTAAGTTTGGATACGAGCGCGGTACAAATAAGCAGGAGGCCAAGAATCTTTGTATAGTTCACAGACCTTACCAAAAGTATCATCGGCTTTTTCCCAGTCATTTGCACTGTAATACAAGAATCCGAGATTGGCCATGTCAGTGGCATTTTCTTTGCCTTTTTTCGCGATGATTTCTTTCAAAGTCTCAGCTGCTTTTCCAAACTGCTTTCCGTCCCGGTATATTTTGACGATATCTTCTGCGTAATTATAGGTAGTATCTTTTAATTCTACCGCTTTTTTCATGAAGGCGATACCGATGGAATCATTGGCTACTTTATTGGCTGGATCTTTGATGGCAGCATACGAACGGCCAATATATCCATAATCCATACCAAGTACTTGATCTGCCGTAGCTTTGGACAAGAACGTGTTGATCAATTGAATTGCCTCCTCTGGTTTTCCTTGTTTGAATTTAGAGTATCCTGCAATACGATATACGATCGGATCCGAATTACAAGATTTGATCTCATCGATGGTCTTCAGTACATTATTGAAGTCTTCTGCAATGTAGGCAAGCTTTACATAGCGCAATTTTGCTGCACAATCACCATCAGAATATTTTAAGTAATTCATTGCAGATTCAGCCGATTTACCAAACTGTTGAAAGGTTTGATAGTATGAGCTCAACAACAAATGGGCTTGTGCATATTGTGGATCTGTAGCGATCGCTTGATCAAGTCGTTCTTTAGCCTCTTTGTAGTTCTTTCCACGTAACCAAATTTCGCCCATTTTGGAATAGACTTTGGCTAAGTTTTTTTGCAAACGCTCTGCATTTTGCAAAGCATTCATGGCATCTCCTCCTTCGTTTTTCATCAAGAAGGCTTCTGCGAGTGAAATATAATAGTCAGGATTGTCCTTTGTTTTTGACTTTTCAAGGGCCGACTGGATGTTTAAAATAGCTTCTGCTGGATCAGCATATTGATCGAATAAAGTGTACGCTTCTCCTATACGGAACAAAACGTCCGGATTTTTCGATTTGGTTTCTTTGATGACCTCCGCAAAGATTTGTTTCGCCCCGGCTACATCACCTTTTGCTAAGGCAACTGCACCTAAACCAACTTGATTCAGCGGATCTGGCTTCTTGTCTAGTGTGGATCCTTTCTCAAAGGCTTCTTTGGCTGCCTGAATGGCTTTCGCCTTGGATTCGGCTGTTGCATCCGACGCCGTTACTTCTGGAATGTTTAAGTAGTAATAACCTAAATAGAAGTAATTTTCAGGGGTGGGCGCAGCGGTTGCGTTCTTTTTAAAAATTTCGCCGGCAGCAGTAAATCTACCCGCCTCAAGCTCACGTAATCCCTCCTCTTTACTTTGTGCTACTGCCGTCATGGTGGCAAATAGCCCGGCAGTGAACAGAAGGTACAGAGATTTGACTGTTTTCTTCATCTTCGCTTTTAGGTTGGTTTAGAAAAATTATTGTTAAATCAATTTGACAAATATAATAAAAATATTTGGCTACGTTCTTTGACGACAAAAATTGAATAAGGTTTTGGCTTCTGAATGTAGGGTTTTGTCGTCCTTGGTTTATTTTGTTTCTTTTTTTGTTTCAGGATTCAAAGGTTTCCGATTGACAACAATTTCCTTAGGTATAATGTAATATGGAATTAATCCCATTTTTTCTGTGATAATTTGTCCAACTTGAGCACAGCTAAATCGGATAAAACCCATCGGTACGCCCCATCGGTTATCTGTTGTATGAAGGTAAACTAGACGCTCAAAAGGATATTTACGTGACTTTAGTGTTTTTGTGGAGGGTACCAAGGGTTCCTCTCCTGTTTTCGAAGAGAGACCTACTATTTTCACTTTTTTTAGAATTTCCTGTTGGGTGGATCCCTCTTCTGAAATCCAGTTAAATCCAATAAATCCAATGGCCTTTGGATTGTCTTTTATCTGTTCGATGAGGTCCAATGTACCCTTTGCACCGTAAACAGGTAGATTGGAGAGGTCACCTAGTTTTAACTTTTCTTTAACAAAATTTAGGTTCGATGAATTACTTTGATCAAACCAAAGTTGATATTTTCCACTCGGAGAAAAGGCGGATTTTAATTCCTCTATACTAATTTGGTTCAAGGGGTTTTCGTTCGAGGTGACGAGCACGACTCCCTCCAGGGCCATAATAGCGGGTTCATACCGTTTATTTCGGCTCGAAAAATAAGTTTGTTCTTCAGGTGTTAATTCGCGTGTTACGGCCACCGCATCCACGGAGTCGGAGAGCATGAGTTGAATAGCCTTTTGTTCTGGTTCTACTCGAACACGAATATCGGCTTTTGGATAGCGGATTTGGTAGGCTCGAATTTGTTCTGTCATGACCTTGGTCAGGGACTCATCCATAGCTATTGTCATTTTGCCTTCTCGAATCGTTTCCTTTTCTTTTGTCTCTTGTTGGCAACCCAGAAATATGACCGATAAAGCAAGGGGAAGATACCTTTTCATGTTGCGATGATTTTAAAGGAAAAACAGGATTTACAAGGAATAGGTTCTAGTTGGGGCCACTAGGATGTTAAACAAAAATCCCCACGGGGTGTGGGGATTTTTGCTATTTTGATTCTTGGTAATCTTGGTAGATTCGGTAGGTTCGATATAAGCCATACACGATGAAGAGTCCACCTAAAATATACCGGTAAGGGGCTGGGAGACCAAAGAAGGATTCAAGTTTCGAAAAACTAGAAAGCCCAACCAAGGTATAAAAAATACCCATAAACCCTTGAAAAAGAAGCTTTGAGTAAACCCAAAGCTTCTCATTGTTTTTTGGCGATTTCATTATTCTAATACGTAGCTAACAGGCATGTTATAGAATACACGAACCGTCCGACCATTTTGTTTTCCAGGAGACCATTTTGGCATCGATTTGATCACACGGATCGCCTCTTCGTCACAGCCAAAACCGATACCTTTCATCACCTGAACATCTCCGATGGATCCATCGCGTTCCACAACGAAACGGACGAATACTTTCCCGGCTACGTTAGCACGCTGGGCAGCGGCTGGGTATTTGATATTCTGACCGATGTATTTGTACATCGCAGAAACACCACCTGGGAATTCAGGGTTTTGTTCAACCGTGGTAAAAATCTCTTCCTCGCGGGGTTTTTCGATCTCTACTGGTTTGGTGATTTCGGCAGGAGGTGGTGGTGGGGGTGTAAAATCACCCACAGGTTTAACACCTTCTACGGTTTGTTTGGAGATCACCGCTTCCTCTACTTTTTCGGCAGGTGGTGGTGGTTCTTCCATGATTACCTCCTCATCCTTTTTTGGCTCTGGCGGAAGGAACTTGATTTGAGCTACTTCCGGTGGTGGAGCTGGTGGGGGTGGGGGAGGTGGGGGTAATTCGGGTTGTTCCTCTGGTTGCTCGGCTTCCTTGAGTTTACTCAAGTCAATTTCTACAACCTCCATTGAATCTTTGTTCAAATTGGGGGCGATGTATTTGTTGTACGTCCAAGCACCTAGAAAGATCGACCCAAAGACACCTACTCCAATCATGAACGCTTTGTTCAAGAATTTGGAGTAATTTTTCCTTAGAAAATACGCACCGTATTCTTTGTTTCGATTCGAGAATACGATTTCATCTAAGGTTTGTTGGCCATCTTTAATTGGATCCATACGAATTTTTGTTTACCTCAGATTTTAATTTGATTTCGGCGTTGCCACTTTAGCCGTGTACGCATCTAACTCGACTTTCTGTACATCCACAATAGCGAACTTATCGCATTGGGTTACAGCCATCTCATCTAGAATATCCACGGTGTTTTTCCAGTTAGCTTCATCTGTGGGCTTGATGATCACAGTGAAGTTTTCTGGATTCGGGGCGTTGGCTTTTTTCTTCAGGATGGCGGTCCGGATACCGTCAGCAGTGTAATCCGTCTCGGTCAAATCTTCAGGTAGGACATCGGTAAGAGCCTTTTGGTACCAGAAGATCCGATCATCCTTGCCCATGATAATGGTGATGGTATTGGACTCTTTCAAATCCATTTTTTCCTGTTTCTCAGGATCCTCCTCCTTATCGGGCATGTTCAACTTCATGATATTCGGTTTTCCGAATGTGGTGGTATACATGAAGAAGGTGATCAATAAAAAGCCTAAGTCCACCATCGGGGTCATATCAGGTTTCCCGGATGATTTCTTTACCCGTACCTTACCATCACCTTTACCACCGCCAGATTCTTGTATTTCTGCCATAGTTGTAATTGCGACTTAATTTTCGCTTTTGGTTACGAGTTTAAACTTATTAATATCCGCTTTACCAAGTTCATCAAAAAGGTTTTTGATGGCTGGGTATTGTGCAGCCATGTCTCCGCGAATCGCTAATTTAGCGTTTGGATTGACCTGACGAACATACACATTGATCCAATCTACCAATTCGGTATTCGCTGAATCTAACGGAATTCCATTCAACTTCACTTTTCCTTGCTCGGCTTCTGTAAGCGATAAGTATTGCTTAAGACCTGCTTTGGAAACGCCCACTTCAGCAAGTTTTGTGAATTTGGCTTGTTCAGCTGGGGTTAAACCTAGATTGAATTCTGTGTTTAATGCCTCAACCAACGCATAACGCTCCAATGGATTCGCTACACCAAAGAAATACTTACCATCTGTGGTAATCGAGATCATACCTAAGTCCTTTTCCTCGATCAACTCCTCCGAAATCGATGAAGGCGTATTGATGGTTACAGACTCTTGGCTTTTGAACTGCGTGGTCATGATGAAGAACGTCAATAGCAAGAACGCTACGTCACACATGGCCGTCATGTCCATGGCTGGACCGTGTCTTTTCGGTTTTACTGCTGCCATATCTAATGTTGGATATTTAGATGATTACCAAAATAACTAATTATTTTTGATATCTCCAAATTTTAGTTGTGTGAGGCAAAATTTTGTTGGATGCTCATTCCGATCTCATCGATCTTGTAGGTCAACACGTCAATTTTCGACGTAAAGATGTTGTACATGATGATCGCGATAGCGGAAGTACCGATACCTAAAGCTGTGTTGATCAAGGCTTCTGCAATACCTGTAGCAAGAGCAGATGCATCTGGAGCACCACCACCTGAACCCAGTGCGAAGAATGAACGGATCATACCGATTACCGTACCTAAAAGGGCGATCAACGTAGCTACAGAAGCGAGTGTGGACAATACTGTTAGGTTTTTCTCCAACATGGGTAATTCCAATGAAGTAGCTTCTTCCACCTCTTTCTGAAGAGCAGCAAGTTTTTGCTCTTTAGTTAATTCACCATCTGAAACAAGTTGGCTGTACTTTTGAAGAGCTGTTTTGGTTACGTTACCTACAGATCCTTTCTGTACGTCACATGCTTTTACAGCCTCGTCAATTTTGTTGCTATCCAACATTTTGCGGATGTTGCGAACAAATGCATCAAGATCGCCTGAACCAGTAGCCTTACCAATGGTTAGGAAACGCTCGATCGAGAAAACCAATACGGTTAACATACAGGTGATCAAGATAGGTACGATTACCCCTCCTGAGTACACGATACCCATGGCGTTGGCTGGTTTGTGTTTTTCAGCATCTTCAAAGTTTGCAGCATCCCCCAAGATGAAAGACCAGATACAAAAACCGATCACGGCTAAAATAGGAATGACAAGTGCTGGGCTAACGCCAACAGATGATTTTTTTTCGGCAGCTGGTTTTTTTGCCGCGGGAGTAGTAGGTTTTTTTTCCATTAGTTTTGAAACTTTTAGGGTTTGAAAAACAACCGAAATTAGTTAATTGTGAAAAAAATGATTAAGAATGTTTTGTCCTAATAAGAAAGAAAATCAGCAAGTGAATACCGTTTTTTCATATTAAAACTTTGGCAAGATTAAACAAAATCAATGAAACATAAAACAATCATTTTCACATTTTTTTAAAATTTAAAAATGTTCTTTTGGACTTTTCTAATGTGGCATTGATTTTGTTTTGGACAAAGGGACTAATTATAAATGATTTACCTAGTTTTGGCCATTAGTCCCTTTGTAGTTTACTCACACGAGTTAATTTGCGCAAACTGTCGATCTATGGCTTATTTGAGTCGACTTTGATACGTTCATCTCGATTTGCAACCTCCCAAGCCGTATAAAAGACCAATCGTACAATTTTTTCGTATTTCGGAAACATGATTTTTTCCACGTCATCTCCTGGTCGGTGGTAGTCTTCGTGAACCCCAGTGAAGTAGAACGCAACGGGAATTTTATTCTTTGCAAAATTGTAATGATCGCTTCGGTAGTAGAATCGATTGGGATCTTTTGGGTCATTGAAGGTGTAATCTAGTACGAAATTAACTGATTTCGAGTTAGCCTCTTCGCTGATGGCATGTAGTTCAGAGGATAACTTGTCGGAACCAATGATATACACGTAATTAGGATCCTTTTCATGGGCCTTGTCTACCCTTCCAATCATATCAATGTTGAAATTACAAACGGTTTGTGACAACGGAATGATGGGCTGAACATCCGTGTAATATTGGGAGCCTAATAACCCTTTTTCCTCTCCGGTTACGGTCATAAATAAAAGGGAACGACGTGGGCCGTTACCTGCGGCTTTGGCTTTAGCAAATGCCTCAGCCAGCTCTAAAATTGCACAGGTGCCCGAGCCATCGTCATCGGCTCCATTGTAGATTTCCCCTTTGGCATCCACTCCGACGTGGTCATAATGCGCTGTCAATACGATCACCTCGTCTTTTTTATCGGTACCCTCCATGAAGCCCAAAACATTCATGGTTTTCACCTCTTCATCTCCTCGTTGAATTTGAATTCGGATGGGGGCGGGTGCTTTTTTTAGCTGAGGATTTTCTTTCCAACTCGCCCATTTTTTTGGTGAGATTCCCAACATTTCGGCTGCCATTTCTTGGGAAACCACAAAGGTCGGGCTGGCGGTCTCGGGCTCTGCTTTGGGATCAAAAACCATGCGATTATATCGGTTCAAGATGGCTTTACGCTCCGCGGTTTTGGTTTTGAAGCTTTGCGCATCGCTGGCTGAAATTTCGAAGAAGCAAACAGCACCTGCTTCTTTGGCAGCTTCTACTTTTTTCTTTAGTCCGGCATTTCCTGTCCACTCTTCAGAATTTTTTGGGTCTGCTTCAAAAAAAACAACGGCCTTGCCCTTTACATCTTGATTGGCGTATGTTCCGGGTAGACCATGACCGATAAAGGCAATGGGTAGGTCTTTGGCTGTGGGTACATTGACAAGTCCATTTGGATAAAAGTCTTGAAAGAATGTTTTTTTGTGATTTCCGACCTGTACATACGCCATCTTCCACCCCTTTTTATATAAGGTGAAAGGTTGATAATAACTAGGTCCCTGCGAACTGGGTACGATGGGTTTTAGTCCCAATGTTTCAAAATGTTTTGCAATGTACTCGGCTGCTTTTTTGGCACCTTCCGAACCTGTGTCACGGCCCTCTAATTCGTCAGAGGCAATATACCGAAGGTGTTTTTCCAGGTCCGACATCTGAATCGTCTGGGAATACGTACTGATGGGGTCTTGTGCAGAAGCCGATATTGTCAAAACGGCACTCAATGTAGCTGCACCCCACCATTGTTGGAGTTTTTTCATGAAAGTTTACAAAGTTAGTGGAGGGTAAATTTAGGATATATCCACGGTTTACGCAGTCTCGTACACAAATATTTGTTTTGAAATGGGGCCACCCAGGTTCAAAAACCTCAGTATTAGGCGCATGTAGCTGGATCGGAGGGATTGGTCTATCTTCACTTTAAAAAACAATTTGCTTTAACAAATAATTTAAAATAAAGCTAAATTTGCATTCCATTTCCCAACAAGATCCAGCCAAGTAGATCATCATTACCGCATGAAATTTCATTTAGACGCTTCAGAAGCATTCGAAAACCGTCATCATGGTCAACGGACCCAAGATGAATCGGCTATGTTACAGCAAATTGGGGTTGCCTCAATCGATCAGTTGATTGACGAGACGGTTCCTGCTGCCATTCGGTTACCAAAACCTCTTGACTTACCCAGTGCGTTGAGCGAGCAAGAATTCCTCGCTTATTTCAAACGAGTAGGCCAGCAAAACAAAATTTTCCGGTCCTTCATCGGGGCTGGTTACTATGACACGGTTGTTCCTCCCGTTATTTTGCGGAATATTTTGGAAAATCCTGCTTGGTATACGGCTTACACGCCCTATCAAGCTGAGATAGCCCAAGGACGTTTGGAGATGTTGTTGAATTTTCAAACCTTGGTCAGCGATCTGACGGCAATGGAAATTGCCAATGCTTCTTTGCTAGATGAAGGCACCGCTGCGGCAGAAGCCATGTCCATGTTTTTAGGGGCTCGAAAGGGAGGAAAGAAAAATGCCAATACATTTTTTATCTCAGATCTTTGTCATCCTCAAACCATTGATGTGGTCCGTGGACGGGCCATTCCTTTGGGTGTTGAGGTAATTGTTGGAGATTATGCCTCATTTGACATCACCCATCCCGACTTGTTTGGTGTCCTTTTACAATACCCTGCGACTACAGGGGAGGTAATCGATTACTCCGACTTCATTGCTGCCGCTCATGAGCAACAGGTGTTTGTTACGGTTGCAACGGATCTACTTGCTCTAACCTTATTGAAGGCACCCGGTGAAATGGGAGCAGATGCTGTAATTGGTACGGCTCAGCGTTTAGGTGTTCCTATGGGATATGGAGGGCCTCATGCCGCCTTCTTTGCTACCAAAGATGCGTACAAGCGTCAAATCCCAGGGCGAATTATTGGGGTTTCTGTCGATACCGAGGGGAATCCAGCCATGCGGATGGCACTTCAAACACGGGAACAACACATTCGGAGGGAAAAAGCCACATCCAATATTTGTACTGCTCAGGTGCTATTGTCGGTAATGTCGGCAGCGTACTGTATTTACCACGGGCCAGAGGGTTTAAAACGTATTGCACAAAAAATTTATGGCCTTACTCAATTGACTAGGGAAATCATCCAATCTTTAGGTGTGGAGGTCGTTAATTCCCATCATTTTGACACCTTAACACTTCGGATTCCGGGAAGATCCGGCCGTGTTCGTGAATTAGCTGAGGAAAGAGGAATGAACTTCCGGTACCTGAATCAAGACGTTTTCAGCCTTAGCTATGATGAGACAAAAACAATGGCCGATGTTGTAGATGTGTTGGATGTTATCATGGAGGCTGCCGGTGTATTGACCGAAATGCAGGTTTCTCCGGAAATTGAATTACAGATTCCCTCGGCATTGGAAAGAACGTCAAAATACATGACGCATCCTGTGTTTTCTTCTTACCACACCGAGCATGAAATGCTACGGTACTTAAAGTCATTGGAGAACAAGGATTTATCGATGGTTCATTCCATGATTTCATTGGGAAGTTGTACCATGAAATTAAATGCCACGGCGGAGATGATTCCAGTCACTTGGCCTGAATTTGGTCGAATTCATCCCTTTGCCCCTGTAGAACAAGCAAAGGGGTATCAGATCATGTTTGATCATTTATCGAAATGGTTGTGCGAAATTACCGGATTTGACGCTATGTCGTTACAACCTAACTCAGGTGCTCAAGGGGAATATGCAGGGCTAATGGTGATTCGAGCTTTCCACCAAAGTCGGGGAGATCACCATCGCAACATTGCCTTGATTCCTTCTTCTGCCCATGGAACCAACCCGGCATCGGCGGTCATGGCTGGCATGCAGGTAGTGGTGGTGAAATGTGATGAGCGTGGTAATATTGATGTAGCGGACTTGCGCGCTAAAGCAGAGCAATATCAAAATGACTTAGCCTGCTTGATGGTTACCTATCCTTCAACACATGGCGTTTTTGAGGAATCTATCATCGAAATATGTGGCATTATCCATCAATTCGGCGGTCGAGTGTATATGGATGGTGCGAATATGAATGCCCAAGTAGGTTTGACTTCTCCTGCCACCATTGGTGCCGATGTATGTCACTTGAATCTCCACAAAACTTTTTGTATTCCTCATGGTGGGGGTGGCCCTGGAATGGGACCAATTGGCGTTGTAGCTGATCTAGCTCCCTTCTTGCCAGGGAATGCTTTCATTCAAACAGGTGGGGAGCAAGCCATTCCAGGGATATCAGCTGCTCCTTGGGGAAGTGCAAGCATATTACCTATTTCTTACGCGTACATTGCCATGATGGGCGGAGAGGGCCTTACCAATGCTACTCGACGGGCCATACTGAACGCGAATTACATCAAATCTCGATTAGAAGGTCATTTTGAGATATTGTATACCGGAAGTAAAGGCCGATGTGCCCACGAAATGATTGTCGATTGTCGACCATTTAAAATGGCTGCGGGTATTGAAGTTGAGGATATCGCCAAACGTTTAATGGACTATGGTTTCCATGCCCCAACAGTTTCGTTCCCTGTGGCTGGAACCTTGATGATCGAACCGACGGAATCGGAGTCAAAACAAGAAATGGACCGTTTTGTGGATGCCTTGATTTCAATTCGTCAGGAAATTCGGGAAATCGAGGAGGGGCAATTTTCAAAAGAAGACAATGTTTTGGTTCATGCACCCCATACCATGCGGATTGTGATGGCATCCGAATGGAATCGGCCTTATTCGAGAGAAAAAGCGGCCTTTCCGGTTCCAAGCTTGCGATTTGCAAAATTCTGGCCATCGGTGAGTCGGATTGACTCGGCGCATGGGGACCGAAATTTGGTTTGTGCGTGTTTACCTATGGAGGCCTACGCCTAAGTTCGAATCAAAATCATTGGGAATTTTTTAAGGGGCCTTGTGCCCCTTTTTTCTATGAAAGAAGAATTAGTACATCGACTAAATGAATTGGGAGCTTTGGGAGTTCCGGCCGTATTTCTATTGAATTTTGAAGGAGATGAATCGTATGTTTGGACCCGGGAGGAAGCGACTCAACAAGGGGTACACTTCGCGTTGGGACAAATTCCTTCGGATCGGTCGGTCAAAAAGACTGAGTGGATTCGGGGGATTCATTTGGTGGATCAGGGAGCTTATGAAAAGTCCTTTCGGAAGGTTCATGAGCACATTGCCCAGGGAAATTCCTTTCTTGTCAATCTGACAGCCTCGCATCCTGTGGAGTTGGGTGGTTCATTGGAAGAAATATACGAGGCAGCGGTAGCCAAATGCAAGGTATTGTGGGAAAACCAGTGGGTTTGCTTCACACCTGAGCCCTTTGTGACGATCGATGCTTCGGGAGTCATTTCATCTTTTCCCATGAAAGGGACCGCCGTTTGGAAAACCGAAAAAGATGAAAAAGAACTTCTTCAAAATCAGAAAGAATTGTTTGAACATACCACCATTGTCGATTTGATTCGGAATGATATCAGTCGTGTCGCCGATAAAGTTTGGGTGGACCGATTTCGCTTTGTTGAGAAAATTCCGACGGCTGATGGGCGGATGTTGATGCAAGTCAGTTCCTGCATTCAAGGTAAATTACCCCTAGATTGGAAAGCTAACTTGGGTAGGATTTTGGCGGAGCTTGTGCCTGCGGGTTCGATCTCGGGAGCTCCTAAACCCAAGACGGTGGAGATCATTCAACAAGCCGAAGCAGCTCTTCATCCCATGGGGAAACGAGGTTTTTATACAGGGATCTTTGGCTACTTCGATGGGCAGACCGTTCAAACCTTTGTTTTGATTCGATTTATTGAAAAGACAGAACAAGGGTATCTATTTAAAACAGGAGGTGGAATTACGTATCTTAGCCAAGTTCAAACAGAATACCAGGAATTAGCCTCCAAAATCTATGTTCCCATACTTTGAAACCATGGCCTGCCTAGACGGCAAGTTGCAAAATTTAGCCTTGCATCAAGCACGTTGTTTAAAGACTTTGGAAGATGCCGGGGTGAGTGGGCAAATACCGACCTGGTTTTCACATCCAGAGATACCTGAAACCTGTCTTTCTGGACTTTACCGAGTGAAATTGCAGTATGATGGGTATACCTGGCAAGTGGATTGGTTTCCTTATCAACGGCAATCCCATGAGCAACTTGTTTTCTGGGAGATCGGCGATTTCCAATATCCGTATAAATACACAGACCGAACCTATTTTGCCACCTGTTTACAGGAAGCAGGCCATGAGCTCTGGTTTCATCGGAAGGGACAATTGCTCGATACCACCTATACACATGTTGCTATTTGGGAGGGTGATCAATGGATTACACCTGCCAATTGGCTTTTGCCTAGCACGAAACGCACACGATTGGTTCAAGAGGGGCTACTTCAAGAGTCGGTGATACATCTGAGCAATTTACCCACGACGGGTCATTTAATTTTATACAATGCACTCCGGGACTGGGAGGATATTTATCGATTTGTACGGACTCCGACCGGTCTTCAGATTCAGTTGGAGAAAGAGGAAAAAGTCATTTTGAATTTGCGTCGGTTTCCGAAATAATGTAATTTTGTCCATCACATCGCTTCACCTGTTCAAGGATATGCGATTGATTTATAAAGACGAGGGGAGAGAATAGGCTCTTTGAACCTCGGGCAACCTGTCCTCCAAGCTAGGTCAAGGTGCCAATACCTACCTGAGCGGGCTATATCCGGCAGGACTTATAAACCAATCAAACGATTCATCTATTGGTTTGCCGCCTATTTTTGGGCGATTGTTTTTCGGATGGAATCCATTTTCCTTGTTATGGTATCGTATCACTCGTTTCGTTACACAGAACCTTTTCAATTAGAAAATAAGTCTTGGTTACCCGAATTTGAACTGGCCTACACAACGTATGGAACACTCAATGCAGACAAAAGCAATGTGGTGTGGATTTGCCATGCATTCACAGGCAATGCTAATCCATCGGATTGGTGGAATGGTCTTGTTGGAGACCAATGGTTTTTCAATCCTAGAGAACATTTTATAATTTGTGCAAACGTGTTGGCCTCTCATTATGGGTCAACCAACCCTCTCTCGGTGAATCCTCTGACAGGGGAGCCTTACTTTCATGATTTCCCGATCGTTACACTCCAAGATGTGGTTCGGACGTTTGAGTTACTTCGGAATCATTTGGAACTTCCCAAAATTCAATTTTTGGTGGGAGGGTCCTTGGGAGGGCAACAAGCTTTGCAATACGCGATCAGTTTTCCGGATGTGGTCGAACGTTTGATACTATTTTCAACCAATGCGATTCATTCACCTTGGGGAATTGCCTTCAATGAGTCTCAGCGTATGGCAATTGAGCTGGACCCGACCTGGACGGAGCGGTCACCCAAAGCAGGTATGGACGGAATGAAAGTGGCCAGGTCCATCGCCTTGCTATCTTACCGAAATTATGAAACGTATCAACGTACTCAATCACGAGACGAAGGCCAGGTAGATTTTTTTCGGGCCATGACCTACCAAAATTATCAAGGAGAAAAAATTCAAAAGCGATTCAATGCCTTTAGTTATTACTTCCTAACCAAGATGTTTGACACCCACGACGTTGGCCGAGGGATTGGGCGAGTGGAGGATGCTTTGGGTCTAGTTCAAGCCAAGACCCTAGTGATTGGAATAACCTCGGATATCCTATTCCCACCGCAAGAACAACAGTTTATTGCCCAGCATATACCCGGTGCTACCTATGTCGAGATTGACTCTACGTATGGTCACGATGGATTTTTGATTGAGTTTGAGATCATGACTCAAACCATCCGGCAATGGATGAGGTCTACGGTGTCGACGGCTGTCGATTCAGTCGGATTAACATGATATTTCCGATTTCAAGTGCCTTTTCTTTCACAAAGTCGGCTTTTTCTCCTGAAAAATGGGAATTTACCGTATGAAACCACCATGCCAACCAATGTTCAAAATGATCTATGGTCATAGGATGTTCTTGGTGTTTCTCTAAATGAACCCACATCATTCCACCATCGTAGGCACCTGTCTGAAAAAGCCAATTTTCCCAAAAGTTAATGGTGCGGGTGAGGTGTCTTTGAAACTGTTCTTCTGGCATAACAAAAACTGGTGCTAGAAGAGGGTCAGAGTGTACATGCTTGTAAAATGTCTCAACTAAATATTGGATATCCCCCCGGGATGTGATATCGGGTAATGCCATGTTTCCTGTTCTATGTTCAACATATTACTGCAAATGTACGTTGTATAGGGGATAGGAATTTCTGATCTTCCTCGTATTTTTAGGTAAATTTGATAAATTGAATAAAAAATAATCATTGGGTTATGGGGCGTATCGTTTGTTTACTGGTTTTGATTACACTTGGTGCTTGTACTACCACCAAGAAAACGCCATTGGTGGTTGGAAACGAGGCTCCCGTGGTGCGGGAAACCAACCTAAACAACCCCGCCTTAACCGCTCTCAAAGGACGTTATTTGCTGATTGATTCTACTCGTTTGCAAGTTTATTTGGACGCGGTCATATCTCCTCTCGAAGCAGGTTCCGAACTGGAGCAGATTAACAAACGATTCAAAATAGGTTGGATGATCAATTCAGATTATTCTTTGCGGGATCGATTGGCGACCGGACGGGTAGAATTGGGCCCCGACAATTTTAAGCAGGAAGGGGAGCATTCATTCATCGTATTCGATATTCCACGTCCTGCTGGTTTAACACAGGGCGTTTTATTGATTGAGTTTGCTGATTTTCAAGCCTCTAAAAAATTCACCAATGATTTTTTCATTGATTTTTCAGGACGTCGAGTGAGTGATCGGTACAAGCTATTTTCGGCCGATGCAACCTATCCATATCCAAAGCCTTATGTTCGGCAAGGGGATTCCCTTCAAGTTCGAAGTATCATTTCAAATGATCACTTCCTGTATTTGATCAAATACAAGCAAGTACATGGGCCTGCTCCCTCGCCGATGTCTGCCCAAAAAAATCAAGATACTCGAGAACCGGCCAGAGAGTCTGTGACCTCAATAAAGAATGGCCAATGGATTCATTTTAAGGATCTCGGATTTTATGTTTTAGCGGAGGATTCTTCTCGGCTGGACCAAGCCTTTGGTTTTTTGGTGGTGGACGATCGGTACCCTCGGTTGACACGCCCTGAGCGACTTACCGAGCCTGTGGTGTATATGAGTACACCTTTAGAAATTCAGCAGATTCAATCTACAGCCAATGCTAAGCAGGCCATGGATATGTATTTTTTAAATTTAACGTCTGGGGATGTCTCCACCGCCCAACGCACCATTCGGAAGTTCTACCAGCGCGTGGAGGAAGCGAATGAATATTTTACAACGTACAAAGAGGGTTGGAAGACGGATAAAGGGATGATTTACACGATCATGGGCCCTCCTAATCGGATTCAAAAGAGTAGAGACCGAGAAATTTGGCTATATTCGCAGTCTCAAAATTTTTCTGAGATCCTTTTTACATTTTATAGAAAACCAAATCAATATGTCGAAGACCATTATGAACTGCTCCGGTATCCGGAGTACCAGTCGTATTGGTTTCCGATCGTCGAAGCATGGAGAACCGGAAACGTGGCGGAATAGGCGCCAGACCCCAATCATCTGCCGGAGGACCGGTGAAGTACCGTTACATTAAATCAGCCCCCCGGACTCAAGACAAGGAAGCGTTGGTTTTTGGTGTTCAATCCGTTTTAGAAACATTACGATCTGATAAGGATATAGATAAAGTCATGGTACAACGTGAGTTTAGCCATGCCGAGGTCGAAAAACTAGCCAAAGAACGGGATGTTCCCGTACAACGGGTACCGGTTGAAAAACTAAACCAGATAACAGGAAAAAATCACCAAGGAGTGATTGCCTTTATTTCGGCTGTTAGTTATGCCAAATTATCAAATGTGGTTGCTACTGCCTTTGAATCAGGTCAGGTTCCGGTGGTCTTGATGTTGGATCGCGTGACGGACGTCCGCAACTTTGGCGCCATAGCTCGAACGGCTGAATGTATGGGTGTTCATGGATTGGTGGTACCCTCTCGTGGAGGAGCGGCGATTAATTCCGACGCCATGAAAACCTCCTCGGGTGCTTTAAATTTTATTCCAGTTTGCCGAGAACCGGATTTAGTGCGGGCGGTAGAGGAATTGAAGCTCTCTGGCTTTCAAGTTGTTTCCGTAACAGAAAAAGGAACTGGATTTCCACAAAATATAGATTTTCAAATTCCTACTGTACTGATTATGGGGTCGGAGGAAGATGGTATTTCGGATGGATTGTTGGAAAGAAGCGATGTTGCGGTACGAATCCCGATGGTTGGCCAAGTTTCCTCACTGAATGTTTCGGTAGCCGCGGGGATGTTATTATATGAGCTGGTCAGACAAAAAAATCAGTAAACGATGGAGTTGTAAAAAAAGCCTGCTGAAAAGTGATCAGCAGGCTTTTTTTACTTTTGGGCCAGTTCAATGGCCAGAAAATGACCTGTAAAACTCGATTTTACTTTGGCGATTTCCTCGGGGGTACCTTTGGCAATGATTTGCCCACCTTTATTTCCACCATCCGGACCTAAATCAATGACATGGTCGGAGACCTTGATAACGTCTAAATTGTGTTCGATAATCAAAATGGTATTCCCTTTATCCGCCAGGGCATGTAATACATCCAATAGCTTGGCAATGTCTTGAAAATGCAAGCCTGTGGTTGGTTCGTCAAGGATGTAGAGGGTTTTTCCTGTATCTCGCTTGGAAAGCTCCTCTGCGAGTTTAACACGCTGAGCCTCACCGCCTGACAGTGTGGTAGCATGCTGTCCGAGGGTGATATATCCTAAACCTACATCATACAACGTTTGTACTTTTCGTAAGATTCTGGGTTGGTTTTCGAAGAACGTGAGGGCATCTTCAACAGTCATGTCCAAAACATCTGAAATGGACTTACCCTTAAACCGAACTTCTAGAGTTTCCCGATTGAATCGTTTCCCTTTGCAAGTTTCACAATCCACGTAGACATCCGGAAGGAAGTCCATCTCAATTTTCTTTTTTCCGGCTCCTTCACAGGTTTCGCAGCGTCCACCTTTTACATTAAACGAGAAACGACCTGGTTTATAGCCGCGAATTTTTGCTTCGGGAAGTTCAGAGAATAAGGCCCGGATATCGGTGAACATCCCTGTATAAGTGGCTGGATTGGATCTGGGTGTACGGCCAATGGGTGTTTGATCTACCTCGATAACTTTGTCCAAGTGTTCCAATCCTTCAATTTTTTGATAGGGTAGAGGTTCTTTCTTCGATCGATAGAAATGTTGGTTTAAAATAGGAAAAAGAGTTTCATGGATCAAGGACGATTTTCCTGAGCCTGAAACCCCCGAGACACTAATCATTTTACCAAGGGGTAAATCGAGATTGACCTTTTTTAGGTTGTGTCCGGTGGCTCCGCTAAGCTTCAACCAATGCCCATTTCCGGGTCTTCGAGTGGCAGGCGGTTGAATTTGAATACGACCACTCAAATAATCGGCGGTGGTACCACCACGCGCCAAAAACTGAGTAGGTGTACCTTGATTAACGATTTTTCCACCGAATCGACCGGCTCCTGGGCCGATGTCTAGAACGTAGTCAGCGGCCAACATCATGTCTTTGTCATGTTCTACGACCAAAACGGTATTGCCGAGGTCACGTAGATCTTGCAGGGCTTGAATCAGCTTGACGTTATCTCGCTGATGTAAACCGATGCTGGGTTCGTCCATGATGTACAGGACCCCAACGAGCTGAGTACCAATTTGGGTGGCTAGCCGGATACGTTGTGCTTCTCCTCCAGATAAGGTTCGAAGTGGTCGGTTGAGGGTGAGGTAATCCAAGCCAATCCCTACTAAAAAACCAATCCGTTTTCGAATTTCTTTTAAGATTTCAGCGGCTATTTTATTCTGTCTGTCCGACAATCGGTCCTCTAGGTTTTCAAACCAGACACTGAGCTCACGAATGTCGAGTTGTGCCAAATAGGCTATATTTTTTGAATCAATGAAAAAATGCAGTGACTCACGCTTTAATCGTTGCCCTTGGCAATCAGGACATGTTTTTGTCTGTAAGAAATCCTTCAGCCATTCTTGAATTTTCTCGTTATCGGATTCTTGTTGGCGTTTGAGAAAATGAATGACGCCTTCAAAGGTTGTATTCCAATCGGTCCCTGGGTACTTTTTGGAGGGGACAGCCACGGGGTCATCAGATCCATATAAAATGGTTTCGATGGCCTCCCGAGGAAGTTTTTCGATGGGCGTACTAATATTGGCTTTGTATTTCTTGAGAATGATTTCGATTTGTTTGAAAATCCATAAATCACGGTATTCTCCGAGTGGGGCTATTCCACCTCGGCTGATCGATAATTTTGGATCCGGAAGAATGGACTCTTCCGTAATTTCTTCTACATGGCCTAGACCATTGCAGGTAGGGCAAGCTCCATAGGGTGAATTAAAGGAAAAGGAGTTAGGAGAGGGTTCCTCATAACTAATGCCGGATTCTGGGTCGGTTAAATTTTGAGATAAGTAATGAACCCCTTGGTTTTCGTCCACCAAAACGATGGATCCTTTTCCGACTTTGAGTGCCGTGCCAACGGATTGGCTCACCCGGAAACGATCGTCAGGTTTGGGGACAAGTCGATCGATGACCACCTCAATATCGTGGATTTTATACCGATCTACTTGCATTTTTGGGACGATATCCTGAATCTCCCCATCCACCCGAACTTTAGTATATCCCATTTTGGCTATGGATTCAAAAAGCTCGCGGTAATGCCCCTTGCGTCCTTTGATCAAAGGAGCCAGGATGGTAAGTTTTTGCCCATCATAGTGCTGGAAAAGAAAGTCTATGATTTGATCTTGGGTTTGCCGGATCATCGGTTTGCCTGTTAGGTAGCTATGGGCTACTCCCGCTCGGGCATAGAGCAGTCGAAGAAAATCATAGATTTCAGTGGTAGTCCCAACAGTGGACCTTGGATTTTTGGAGGTGGTTTTTTGCTCGATGCTAATCACCGGAGATAAGCCGTTGATTTTATCTACATCGGGGCGTTCCATATTTCCGATAAAGCTTCTGGCATAGGCCGAAAAACTTTCCATATACCGACGTTGTCCTTCTGCATAGATGGTGTCAAATGCCAGAGAGGATTTACCACTTCCACTGATCCCGGTGATGACTACCAGTTGATTTCGTGGAATTTGGACATCGATGTTTTTTAAGTTGTGTTCACGAGCTCCCCAAATCTCGATGGATTCCTGGGAAGGAGAGGATGGATGTACCGACATGTCAGTTGGGTTGTACCAGGGCACTACGATAGAGTTGAATGGTATTTTCTAGCCCCCAATAGAGTGCATCACTGATGAGGGCATGTCCAATGGAAACCTCCAAGAGTCCTGGAATGTTTTGATGGAAATAGGCTAAATTGTCCAGGTCTAGGTCATGTCCAGCATTGACTCCCAAGCCGAGTGCTTGGGCAGCTTCAGCAGCAAGAATGTAAGGCTCAATGGCTTTTTCTCTATTCAGATGAAAATCATGTGCATATTTTTCAGTGTACAGCTCGATTCGATCCGTACCTGTATCGGCTGCTCCTTGTACCATTTCTAGGTCTGGATCCACAAAGATGGAGACACGAATGCCAGCGTTTTGAAAAAGCCGGACCCATTCGGTCAATTGAACTCGGTACTGGCGGGTATCCCAACCAGCATTGGAGGTGATGTTTGATAGGGCATCGGGCACCAAAGTGACTTGGGTGGGTACGTTCGCTAAAACTAGATCAACAAACTTTGATTCAGACGGATTGCCCTCAATGTTAAACTCGGTCGTCACGTGATTTTTTAGATCGAATACGTCTTGGTATCGAATATGGCGTTCATCAGGACGTGGATGAACCGTTATTCCCTCGGCACCGAAGCGTTCGGCGTCTTGGGCTACTTGTACGACGTTGGGACGATTTCCACCTCTTGAATTGCGTAGGGTCGCCACTTTATTGATGTTGACAGAAAGCTTAGTCATCTTGGTTCAATCAAAGCTAGTTTAAACGACAAAGTTAGGGTAAAGGGGCAGGAAAATGTGAAGGATATTGATAAAATTCACGTAAATTGATGTAAAAATTCAATTATTATGCTTCCCCCATTGTTTAAAAAAATGACCTTTGGGTCTAGCCCTAATCTTGTTGTATTGAATGCGCCAGCCAGTTTTGAATCTGAGCTAGAGGGAATGATGGGTTTAACCAAAGTGTATGTATCCATTCCACCAACGGAGAAGATTCAGTTTGTGTTGGTATTTGTTCAAACCTTGGCCGATATCGAACACGCGGTCGCGGCATTAAAAGATGGTTTTGCAGACGATCCTCAATTTTGGTTGGCTTATCCAAAAGGATCATCCAAGAACTATGTGTGTGAATTCAATCGGGATACCGGTTGGGAGGCATTAGGGGCAGCAGGCTATGAGCCAGTCCGGCAAGTTGCCTTGGATGAAGATTGGAGTGCCCTACGCTTTCGCCAAGTTTCACATATCAAACAACTTACGCGGTCTCATTCGATGGCGCTTTCGGAAGAAGGAAAAGTCCGGACACGGAAGTCTTGAGTTTGTTGTATATTTGCCAAAAACATCCAAATATGTCGTTAAAAGCAACTATTGATGCTGATATAAAGTCGGCCATGTTAGCCCGTGACCAAGTACGTCTGTTAGCCCTTCGTGACATTAAAAAATTGATTCTTTTAGAAGAAACCAAAGCGGGAGGCAGTGGTACTCTGCTGCCGGAGGAGGAACTTCGGATCTTACAGAAGGCGGTTAAGCAACGGAAAGATGCTGCCGAGATTTACAAAACACAAAATAGAGAAGATTTACTAGCTAAAGAGGAGGCTGAAATTCAGGTGATCGAAGCCTATCTTCCTCAGCCTATGTCAGAAGATGAATTGCGTGCCGCCATTGCAGCGATCGTTTCGGAGGTAGGAGCGGTGGGTCCCGGCGATATGGGAAAAGTGATGGGAGTTGCGACGAAATCTTTGGCCGGAAAAGCGGAGGGCAAGGCAATTTCATCACTTGTTAAAGCGATTTTATCAGGAAATTAATCCATGAATACCCTCGATCTGCTTTTGGCAATTCCTGTTGTATATGGTATGGTTCGGGGGTACCAACAAGGATTGTTGATTGAGCTTGTCGGTATATTGGCTTTTATTGGAGCCATGGCGGTGGGTTTTTCATTTCTTGATTTGGGACTCGACACGCTAGCCCCTTACCTGGGTGAGCGGTTGACGCGTCGATTCCTACCCTATTTGAGCTTTGCTGTCATTTTTTTTCCAACCCTCTATTTGATTAACCAAATTGGAAAATTTTTGCGGTCTAGTATTCGGTACACTATTTTGGGGACATTTGATTCATGGGCCGGTGCTCTCGTAGGTGGTTTCACTTGGATTTTTGGTCTAAGTACGGTTTGCTGGCTATTGCAAACAATTGGTGTGTTGTTCCCTGTTGCTTATACCGATGGTTCGATCCTGTATCCTTATGTATTGAAGATTTCTCCTTGGATCATCGCCAATACCTCAGATTGGATTCCGGTAGGGGGACATTTGGTGAAGGAATGGTTGGAGAGTTGGTGATTTTTCCTCAAATTGGAACATCAACCGACTAAAAACTCATGTCTTCAATTTTTTTAACTCCTCGATTGGCTACCTTACTGCCGGTCATTGAGGAATTCATCCATTCGCGATTAATTCCATTAGAATCTCACGAAACCCTTTTTGGTTCTTTTTATGCATTTCAGCCCACTTTAGATCAGTTGCGCGAGGAAGTTCGGGCAAACGGTTGGTGGGGATTGGCACTACCCACCACCTTGGGTGGTCATGGGCTTTCCTTATGTGAGTTCGGGCAAATCTCCGCCATTCTGGCTCGGTCCCCATTTGGGCAATATGTTTTTAATAGCCAAGCACCTGACATTGGCAACATGGAGTTGCTCCATCACCATGCCAACGAGGAGGTTCGAAACCGATTTCTAATGCCCCTTGTGGAGGGTAAAATTAGGTCCTGTTTTTCCATGACTGAACCTGAATTTGCCGGTTCCAATCCGGTTCAGATGGGAACAACAGCGATTTTAGAGGGAGACGAATGGGTGATCAATGGACATAAATGGTTTACCTCCTCTGCAGATGGGGCTGCCTTCGCAGTCGTTATGGCGGTCACCGATCCTTCCGCAGCCCCTCACCAACGAGCGAGCCAGTTTATCGTTCCTTTGGATGCGCCAGGGTATACGTTAGTTCGAAACATTCCCATTATGGGCCATGCTGGGGAAGGTTGGGCAAGTCATGCCGAAGTAACCTATCAAGACGTTCGGATTCCGAAACACTATCTGATTGGCCAAGCGGGATCAGGTTTTGCCTTGGCCCAAGAAAGATTAGGGCCCGGGAGAATTCACCATTGCATGCGCTTTATAGGAATTGCGGAGCGAAGTTTGGACATGATGTGTCGTTATGCATTAAAACGGGAGGTACGGACAGGTCAAGCATTGGCCGATATGCAGATGATTCAATCCTACATTGCCAAAAGTAAAGCGGAATTGGATTCAGCCCGTTTGTATGTATTGGATACAGCGCATCGAATCGATCAGATGGGTGTTAAAAGTGCACGGCATGAAATCTCAGCTATTAAGTTCCATACGGCAAACATGATGCTTCAAGTTGTGGACCGAGCCATCCAAGTACATGGTGCCTTGGGATTAACCAGTGACTGTGTGCTTTCGTATTGGTATGCGCATGAACGGGCTGCCCGTATTTACGATGGGGCTGATGAGGTCCACCAAACTTCCTTGGCAAAATCCTTGCTTAAATCCTACTCGAAATGAATCAACCCAACCAAATTCGACCCGGGGAGGAATTGCCCATTTCACTCTTGTCAGACTATTTTATTCAACAAGGATTAACGTCTTCCCCCATTATTTCGTACGCGCAATTCCCTGGAGGATACTCCAATTTAACCTATCAGCTAGAAATGAAAGAGGGCCTTTGGATTTTAAGAAAGGGTCCCAAGGGAGCAGAAAAGATAAAGCGAGGACATGACATGATCCGTGAGGCCAACGTGTTAAACCAATTGCATGCCGCTGGGTTTACACAGGTACCTCGGGTCATACACGTTTGTGACCTTCCCGAAATCTTGGGAAGTCCATTTTATCTGATGCAACGGGTCGAGGGGATGATTTATCGAGCTGGCTTTAGATCGATTCCACCCCCCTCTACTATGCGCTTGTTGTCGGAAAGGCTCGGAGACACTTTGGTCAAATTGCATTCCTTGGACCTGCAATCTACTGGGCTTATTTCGCTCGGAAAACCAGAAGGGTTCATGGAAAGGCAAGTGGACGGCTGGACACACCGATTTGAGGTGGCTCAAACCGAACCGCTGGAATCGATGGAGATTTTATCTGCTTGGCTTAAAAACCATATTCCACCTCCTCAAAAGCCTGTTCTACTTCATAATGATTTCAAGTACGATAATGTAATATTCGGACAGGATTTTCAGGTGAATGCGGTTTTAGATTGGGAAATGGCGACGGTAGGAGAGCCCTTGCTTGATGTGGGAGTTGCCTTATCGTATTGGTCACAGACGACCGATAGCGATTTTGAGAAAGCCTTCAATATAACTTGGTGGCCTGGCAATTTTAGTCGGAGTGAATGGGCTCAATATTATGCCGATCGCTCAGGACGGGATATTCAGCACTTGCCCTATTATTACGCATTTGGATTGTTTAAGAACGCAGTGGTCATGCAACAGATTTTTGCTCGATATCAAGCGGGATTGACGACGGATCCACGTTTTGCTTCCTTGGGAGCGGGGGTGAGGCAATTTAGTGAACGAGGGATTCAGGTGCTTGAAAAGGGTCGAATAGATTGATAAAATAGGTATATTTGTGGCGAATCATGTCCAGATTTATGTCGGAATCCCGTTCGTATCCAATTTTATTGATCTTGGTCATCGGAATCTACGGTGCCTATGTTCTTTCATCCGCTGTTAATGTTCCTTGGTTTGACGACATAGATGCTTTTGTCGATGCTTTTTTGCTGTTTGATCAGGCACCAACCATTTGGGCGAAGGGCAAAGAGTTAATCGAACCCAATAACGAGCACCGCATGTGGCTGGGGAAAACCGCCGGGATTGTCCTGACCTATATGACAGGTGAGTTGAATTTTAAATGGCTTATCTGGATTCAAAATCTTGTACTGCTTGGAATTATTTACCTTTTGCATCAACTGCATGGACGGTACGTTTGGACACTGCTCATCGCCTTATTTATTCTCACCCCACAGTACCATCTTTCATCCAATTGGGCAATCACTGGCTGGCAACACATGGGGGTGTTGGCTATGGGATTGTTAACGTTAGTCTGTTTGTTGCGGTACAAAGACCATCTGATTACCTTTAGCTGTCTTTTTTTAACCATTTTCACCATGTCCAACGGAATGCTCTTTTGGACTGCCGGACTTGTCTTACTTTTTTTACGTAGAGATTGGCGTTTGATGCTCCTTTGGTTCGTGGTAGGGCTTCTAGGTGTTTGGTTGTATTTTTATGGATTTGATAGCTCGACTAATCAACAAGCGTTCTCCTATTTTAGGGAAAATCCGGGGTTAAGCATAGCTTGTTTTTTTGTTTTTATCGGAAACAATGGGGATTGGTTTAAGCTACTGCCCTTGCAAACACGTGGCTTGATTGCTGGATTGTGGGGGTTTTTATTTTTAAGTTGGATGCTTTGGAATGCTTGGCGATTTTGGACGCAAGTGCCTGATGCCCAAAAATCTGAGAAGCTATGGGTGTTGGTCGGTTTTTTAGTTTTTCTATTGGGGAATGCCCTGTTAATTGGTATTCTACGCGCTCGGTATGGGTTCGAGGTCATGCTCGTTGGGAACTACCGAATTTACTCGGCATTTTTCTTTGGATTTACTGTTTTGTGGCATGTTTGGATCAACAAAACTCTGGGAAAATCAACGAACCAACTTCCTTTGCTCGTGTTCGGATTCACTTTCTTTTTTGTCTCCTATTTTATCAGCTGGCCTGAAATTGATCAAAGAAAAAGGAATCTGTTGGCGGCTGCCTTTAATCAAGAAAAAGAAGGAATTGGTTTGGCGGCGCAACGAGGCTCTTTTCTACTTTCTTACATCGATGAAAAAATGAAGGCCTTGTCGAAGGCAGGACATTACCATTATCCGTCGTATTTTCCCACCACCCTCATTGAAAGGTTACCGTATCAACCCGCGCGGGCTGGAATTCATCTGGTTCAGCAGAATGACTGGTTGTACCATGACCCCATTCAAGAGGCAGAGGCGGTATACATGGTATTTAGTCAAGGGAAGCACCGATATGTACTTCCTATGTCTCATCCCCAAGCGGCCAATCGATTTGGAATGCCCGTATCCAAACCAGGGTACATTCTGCAGCTACCTCGTTTATTTTTTGAAAAAGAAACCTATCAGGTTAGCTTTCTATACTTGAAATCTAATAATTTTACACCGATTCATACGTCGCATACGGTTTTAATTGATCAGTAATCTTGAAAACACCCCAAGTTTCTATTATAGCCCCTTTATACAATGAAGAGGATTCGTTGCCAACGCTTGTGGCTCGGCTGAATCAGGTGATGGATCAATCTCCACTTGCTATTGAAGTGGTTTTGGTGAATGATGGTTCTAGAGATCGAACCCCGGAGATGATGCAAGCTTTAGCGTTATCCGATCCTCGGTATCATTGTGTGTTTCTTTCTCGGAATCATGGCCACCAGTTAGCCCTGACAGCAGGTTTGGCGTCGGCCCGAGGGAGTGAAGCCGTCATGGTGATTGATGGAGATTTACAGGATCCCCCTGAGCTATTGTCCGAGTTCTATGCGCATTATTTAGATGGCTATGACATTGTGTATGCTGTTCGGCAAAAACGGAAAGAGTCTTGGTGGAAACGAACCGCTTATTTTATGTTCTACCGGCTCATTCGAAACATTTCTTATATTGACCTTCCCTTAGACTCCGGTGATTTTTCTCTCATGTCCAGGAAGGTAGTCAATATCCTGAATCAAATGCCAGAGGAAAGTCGATACATACGAGGCATGAGGTCTTGGATCGGGTTTAAACAAAAGGGGGTTCGGTACGAACGGAGTGAGCGACATGCCGGAAATTCCAAATACTCACTTAGTATGTTGTTTAAGTTAGCCTATAATGGTATTTTCAATTTCAGTGAGTTTCCGATTAAATTTGTTACCCAACTCGGCATGGGTGCAGTATTGATCTCCTTTGTTTATTTTTTGGTGGTCTTAACAAAGAAGCTTTTTTTTGCCTCAGTGATTGAGGGTTTCACGGCCCTACTCTTCGTGATCATTCTGTTTGGAGGGGTTCAACTCATTGCGTTGGGCGTCTTGGGTGAATATATTTTGCGGATCTTTTTTCAAACGAAAAATCGACCGTTATTTATTGTGGATAAAGTGATTGTTGATCAAAAATGGCAAAATAATTCATCTCATGAAAAAGTGGATGCTATTTCTAAGTTTGATTAGCCTTGGAATGGGATGTGTACCCGCTTCCAGTCCGCAGCAAGGTGCATCGCTGACTTCGGCAGAAGTGGAGGCAAGGCAACGTACCGATCAAATGAAAGTCGATCTCGCTCTGAATACCGAGCAAACCGACAAAGTATATTTAGCTACGGTGGTCCACATTCGGACCATTCGAAAATTGCGAGCGGCTAATGAAACAGATAAAATTCCGGCTACTGACCAATCGTACTCCAGCGAAATTCAAAAGATTTTGACCTCCGAACAATACACTCGATTTAAATCTTCCTATGGTTACTGATACAAAGGCTTGGTTTACCATTTCCAACGTAGAGGAATTAGATTCTCCTAGTTTGGTAATCTATGAAGATCGGCTTGATCAAAATCTTGATTGGATGATCCAGACCGCCGGTGGGTCCCAACGATTGATTCCCCACATGAAAACCCATAAAATGGCCGAAGTGCTGAAAAAGTTGTTGAAACGGGGGATCACAAAAATCAAATGTGCTACTCTTGCCGAAGCGGAACTGGCCGCCAGGGAGGGTATGAATGAGATTGTGGTGGCGCATGCCTTGGTGGGCCCAAAGAAAAAACGGTTTTTTCAGTTAGTCGAAAAGTTTCCTGACGTAGCGTGGTCCACGTTAGTAGATCATCTGGATGAATTAAATGCTTGGAAACGAGAAATAGAACACACCCGTCGAACGGTGTCGTTGTATGTCGATGTCAATGTGGGAATGAATCGATCCGGACACGTGGTGAACGAGGAGCTCAAACGGTTGGTTGAACTGCTTCTAGCTGAGCCAGGAATACAATTTATGGGTTTTCATGTCTACGATGGACATGTTCGATCGACCGAATTTAAAGATCGCCAACATCAAATCGAATCAGGTATTGCTCCTTTTTATGCTTTTTTGGAGGCAAATAGCTGGTCCCACCATCGAATCATCGCCGGTGGCTCTCCTGCGTTTACGGTGCATGCGTTGGCTCCAGATCGCCTGTGTAGTCCTGGCACCGGTGTTTTCTGGGATAGCGGTTACGGGAATGCGTTACCTGAGCAGGGATTTCGTCCCGCGGCTCTTGTCTTGGCACGTGTCATATCCAAACCCGCACCGGGTATTGTAACCTTGGATGCGGGTCATAAATCAATGTCCTCTGAAAATCCAATTACCCAGCGAATGACATGGTTAAATGCCCCGACGGACTATACGTGGAAATCGCAATCTGAGGAACACGGTGTTTTGGAAGTTGAGGATGATCGACTCTACCATATTGGAGATGTGTTATATGGACTGCCGTATCATATTTGTCCCACAGTCAATCTATACGACGAGGCCTATGTGATTCGAGCCAACCGCGCTGAGGAAATTTGGCAGATTGAAGGAAGAAAGCGTAAACTTACCGTATAATCATGAAGTTATTTGATGCTCACCTTGACCTAGCCATGAACGCCTTGGAATGGAATCGAGACTACACGCGGCCTTTGGCGGAAATTAGAGCGCGGGAGTTGGGATGGACTGATAAACCGGACCGAGGGAATGGAGTTATCAGCTTCGAGGAGATGAAAAATGCTGGGGCTAGAATATGTGTAGCGACTCAAATTGCGCGGTATGTAGAGAAGTCGAACCCTCTCCCGGGTTGGCATTCACCTGCCCAAGCGTGGGCCCAAACCCAAGGGCAGTTGGCGTGGTACCATGAAATGGAGCGACAGGGCTACCTAACTCAACTTCGAGATTGGCACTCGCTCAAGGCCTTTTGGGACCAAGAAGAGGTTTCGTCTATTGGTTATATTCTCAGTTTAGAAGGAGCGGATTCTATCGTGAGCATCGATCACCTAGAACTAGCATATGCTCAAGGCTTGCGCGCTGTAGGGCCTGCTCATTATGGCCCAGGCCGGTATGCATTTGGTACGGATTCTGACGGACCCCTGCCTAAGAGAGGGAAGGAACTTTTAAAGAAAATGGGAGAATTGGGGATCATTTTGGATGTAACCCACCTCAGCGATACGTGTTTTTGGGAGGCTTTGGATGTGTATGAAGGGCCTCTTTGGGCAAGCCACCACCTATGCCGGACCCTCACGCCACATAACCGGCAATTAAGTGACGACATGATCCAAGCAATTTTTACCCGTGGAGGAGTCATCGGGTTGGCACTTGATGCCTGGATGATCGTTCCGGGTTGGGAACGAGGAAAAAGTACGCCTAAGTCAACAGGTGTTTCGTTTGAGCATGTCTATCAACATCTCGACCATCTAGCTCAACTAGCCGGTCATCTTCATCAGATTGGATTGGGGACTGACTTGGATGGTGGTTTTGGCCATGAGCAAACCCCAATTGAGATGAAACAGTACGGAGACCTGCAGTTATTTTCCCAATTGCTCCAAAATAAAGGGTATTCTTCGAAGGCAATAGAGGGTATTTGGGGTGAAAATTGGATGAATTTCCTTCAAAAAGCGTGGTCTTAATGTTGGACCACTGTTCCTAACAAATCAGCAATTTTTTTGATGATTTCCTTTAAGTTTTTCATCTGTTGTAGAGTTTGGTCAACTTCCTCATCCGTCTGTTTTTCGTTCAAGGAGTCGCCTAAACTAACAAAATCTGACTCATACCGCGCCTTTTTTAACCTTAAAATGTTGAGGTAAGCCAAATCGGCTAACTTTTCCTCGGTGGTGGGCACATGAATATCATTATTTTTCCATCCTTCGGATAACTCATGTGGACTTGCCATCCAGTGGATGGCGGCTTGTTGGATTTCAGGATCGGGATGAGAGGTAAAATATTGACTCGGTAATATCGAACCCTCTTCATACGCACCTCGAATGAGGTTTAACATGCGTTGATAGAGGGGGGTTTTGAACTGCATCCCCCGAAGTTCTTGAAAATAGTAATCAGCTAAAGTAAATTCGATATTCTCAGACACATTTCGTTCGATGACATGTCCTCCGTAACTCACCAGCCAGCGCACACACTCCGATTCATGTAAACTTAGTGCGTTAGAAATTGGCTGGACTTCCGTGAGGGGGGCAGCCTTTTCCACTGGAGGTGCATTTTCGGGTAAAACGCTAGGTAGGGGACGAGTGGGCTTCTCAAGTTGTTTCTGAAATTGGCGATTGCCTTCCGAGATCAGTACCTGCTCGTCAATAGACAATAATTGAGCAACTTCTTGGGTGTAAACGGCCCGTTGTATAGCATCAGGAATCTTTTGGATAGTTTGCACCAAATCGGTGATGAGAGTTGCCCGCTGAAATGGATCTCGACCAATGGACTCTAGGGAAAGTTCGGTTTTGAACCGAATAAAATCCTTTTGATTTTCCGTCACAAACTTTCTAAATCCTTCAGAACCCACCCGTTGAATAAAGGAGTCAGGATCTTCACCTTCGGGAAACACAACGGCTCGCACATGCATTCCCTCCTCCAAAATTAGGTCGATACCCCGAAGAGAAGCGCGTATACCGGCTGGATCGCCGTCGTATAAAACGGTAATATGGGGTGTAAATCGCCGTATTAATTGAATCTGTTCGCGCGTCAACGAGGTACCCGACGAGGCAACGACGTTTTCAATTCCTCCCTGGTACAACGAAACCACATCGGTGTAGCCCTCCACCAAATAACAAACATCCTGTTGCCGAATGGCATTTTTGGCTTGGTAAATTCCATAGAGAACTTGACTTTTATGGTAAACCGGCGTCTCGGGAGAATTTAAATATTTGGGAGCTTGTGGATCCTTTCTCAGTATTCTGGCACCAAAGGCAATGGGACGGCCCGATATTTGGTGGATCGGAAAAATCACCCGTCCACGAAAACGATCTATGGGCTTCCGGCCCTCTTTTACCAAGGTTAACCCCGCCTTTTCCAGTACATCAAGGGAATATCCCTTGGCCAAGGCTTCTTGTGTCAGGGCATCTCCTGACTCAGGACTATACCCCAGCTCGAACGACTGTAAAGTAGGATGCGAAAAACCCCTTTCCTTGAAATACGAAAGTCCAATGCTCTTCCCTTCTTCGGTTTCCCAAAGTTGACGGATGTAAAAATCTTTGGCAAAATTGAGTGCTAAAAAAAGACTTTCACGCTCATTTTGAGCGGCTAATTGTTCGTCGGTAAAGACTTTTTCTTCGATCCTTATCCCATATTTTTTGGCCAACCAACGCAATGCGTCAGGATAAGAGATTCCCTCGATATCCATTACAAATCGCACGGCATCACCCGCTTTTCCACAGCCAAAACACTTGTAAATTTGTTTGGTGGGTGAGACAGAAAAAGAGGGTGTTTTTTCGTGGTGAAACGGACAACAGGCAATCATGTTGGCTCCTCGCTTTTTGAGCGCCACATAGTCCCCGATTACTTCCACCACGTCTGCGGTTTGAATGATTTGTTGGACTGTTTCTGGGGAAATCATGCGTAAGGCAAATTGGGGATACGAAAATAGAAAAATTCAATGAAATTTGATTGAAAACTTTTAGATGCTCGTTCCCGCTTCGGTAACATTCTAGTAATAGTCGATCGGTACTTTTGAAATTAAAATGTGAATATGAATCGATTTCTTCTTTTAACTGTGGTTTGTTGGCCCTGGCTCTTGAAAGCCCAGAGGGTCCATGCACACAATGATTATGAACAACCTATACCCTTCTGGCAGGCGTATCATGCCGGTGCGGGTTCGATCGAAGTGGATGTCTGGATGGCTCAACAGCAAATTTGGGTAGCGCATGATTCGGTCCAGTTGACCCGAAAGTTCGAAACTTTGTATGGGATACCGCTTCTGGAGTTAGCCCAAAAAAATCAACTTCGATCTTTTCAGTTGGTCATCGACTTAAAAAGTCACTGGAATCAGGTTTGGCCAGTTTTAAACCCATGGCTGGAAAGTAACCAGCAACTTTGGTATCCAAAAGGACCTGTCAAACTCGTTTTCAGTGGTGCCATGCCTGAATCAAAGGATTGGGCAAACTTGCCTACCTATGTTTATTTTGATGGACGACCTCAAAAAACGTATTCCGATGAGGCTTGGCAGCGCATAGCGATGGTTTCTGACTCCTTTACCCGCTATGTCCGTTGGAATGGAAAAGGAATTCCCACCGAGCGCGAACGGTTGGCTCTTGAACGGGTGATTCAGGAGGTGCATCAAAAAAATCGCCCTATTCGCTTTTGGGCGACCCCCGATGACCGAACGGCCTGGATTTATTTAACAGGCTTGGGTGTAGATTTCCTGAATTCAGATCGGGTGGTGGAAGCCAGTCAATATCTTCAAAAAAGAGATCAATCCAGTTGGATTGGAAAAGAACCTTACCCTGTATATCAACCCAACGGTCGTGCAAATCAAGGATCAATCAAACGAGTCATTTTTATGATAGGAGATGGCATGGGACTGGCTCAAATATCCGCTGCTACCTTGGCCAATCAAGGAAAGTCAAACCTCATGCAGATGCCCATAGTTGGATTATCCATGACTCGCGCGGCTGATTCAGAGGTAACGGATTCCGCCGCTGGGGCAACTGCAATGGCCACAGGTGAAAAAGCCAACAACCGGGCAATAGGTTGGAAAAACGGGCATTCCCTAGAGCCAAGGTTACCCAAAATTGCCCAAAAGTTGAAATGGAAGACGGGTGTCGTTACCTTGGGAGATTGGACAGATGCCACACCCGCCGCCTTTTTTGCTAGTCAACCAGACCGTGGTTTTCAAGATGCAATTGCGCTCGACTTTGTTAAAAATCCCTTGGATCTTTTGGTCGGCTCTGGTGAGGATCGAACCAATCGGTTGAATATCCGCGGGAGTCTACCCCAGCATGGCACAACCTTCTCTAGCTTACCAAGCTTGGTGATTCGGGATGAATATGGTCAATCGAAATCGGAGGGCCGTCCTCCTCTAGTCAATCTACTCGATAGCTGTTTTCAACTTTTGGGAAACCATCCTTTCTTTTTGGTGGTTGAAGGAGCCCAAATTGATTACGGTGGGCATGCGAATGATTTGCCTGGTGTTCTCGAGGAAATGGCTGATTTTGACCAAGGGGTAGGAAAAGTTTTAGCCTATGCTGATCAACACCCCGGCACCCTGGTACTAGTGACTGCAGACCATGAAACAGGTGGATTCACACTACTCTCTGGAGATCAGTCAACGGGACATGTGGAAGGGCATTTCTCGACCCAAGACCATAGCGGTAGTTGGGTGCCCGTCTTAGCATATGGTTCGGGATCGGAGCTTTTCGGTGGGATTTACCCAAACATTGAAATTTACCATCGACTTAAAAAATGGATTGAAACTTCCCCAAAATAAAATCAGCTCAAGGTCTTTTGGCCTTGAGCTGAAAAGGTTCTGATGGCGCTACCTTAATAGCCAGGATTTTGAGTTAAATACCCAGGCAAGTTGGATGCTCCATCTATGGCAGTCTGAGGGATTGGGAAGATCCGCTTTGTGCGGTCGGTGCTTGATTTCTCCGTCCAAGTGCCCTCATATTTTGTAAATCGAATCATGTCGGTTCGTCGGAGCATTTCCCAGTAAAACTCAAAACCTCTTTCACGGAAAAGCAAGTCCAAATTGAGAGTTGTTAAGGCTGGGGGAGGGGTTCCTTTGGCTGTTCGGCTGGCTCGAACACGATTTACTTCGCTTAATGCCTCATTGGTTTGGTTCCTCCGGAGCAGGGCTTCGGCTTTCATTAAATGAACATCGGCAAGTCGCAAAAGAACAATATTGTGCTCTCCTCGGTTTCGGCCCGTATTAGATGATTTACTGAACTCATATTTTAGGACACGGTATCCGGTGGAATAATCACTGCCCTCAGTTGAAAAATCAATTCGTTCCGTAAAATTCACCATGCGGTCCGGCCGATTTCTTGTTAGGTTTGTTAGTTTTCCTACGCGAAGTTGGCCATTGGCACAACGCTGAAAAGCACCATTCACCCGAATTAATCCGTATTGTTGGCCTCGTAAAATACCCCGATCGAATTTAAAGTTTACGTCTGCGATGCAGGTATCCGATTGATTTTTAGGGATTGGAATATTTCGCTCCCCAAAGCGTGGATCGACCGATGGATCCTGATTTCCATAAGCCTGAGTCCAGGTACGGTAAAAATCGGAGGTAATGGCAGGACCGTCCGTTCCATTGGCACCTGGGAAGGCCGGTAGCGGGAATTGGTCACCAGATAAAGAAAAATAACCTAAACGATTGTGTCCGTTCAAATCGGCTCGTTGGTCAATGGCCAAGATGATCTCAGGATTTGTGTCATTGTTATCGGAAAAGATGGAAAAATAATCAGGCGATAGTCGATATTGACCAGTATTTAGGATACGATCGCACAGTGTAATGACCTGATTCATGTCGGTCTCTGCAAAGGTGAATGATGGAGCGTATCGATCACGGTACACCGGTGCATTGAGATACAAACGAGCCATAAGTCCCCAAACAGCCGGTTTACTCAACCTCCCCTGAGTTTGGGCGCGTGTAGGGAGATTGACTTCTGCCTTCTGAAATTCTTGCAGAAGGTATTCAACGGCTGCATTACCCCGAAGTATTTCGGAAGTTTTTCCTGGGTCATCTTTTTTAAAGACCAATCCGTACAAGTCCAACAGGAGTAAATTGTAATACGCTTGCATCCCGATGGCCTCGGCCAAATACACCTGCTTTTGGGGATCGTTGGTCAAGGGAAGTTGTTGAATGGCGGTTACGCAGCGAGATAATGATTGAACCAATGGATTCCATGTATTCCGAATATTGGCCGTGTTGCTGTTGTAGGTATGGCGATGTAATTCAAGATAGATTCCGTTATCACCCCAATCGGTACCTCCTCGGTAAGGTAAGATGGCTTCATCTGTAGTTATTTGTTGGAGAGCGAAATAGGTGGTATGCTGGTAAATGGTGGGTAAAAGTGCATATACCGGAGCAATTAGGCCTGGAGCAATGTCCTTTTCTGCCACATTCGTCTGAAAGGTTTCATCCAAAACTTGTTCTTCCAAGTTCGTACAGGCAGTGAGACTGGCCGCGATGAGTAAGAGAGATGTAATTTTTTTCATTTCAATAGGTGTCATTAAAATCCAATTTGAAGTCCGGCCACAAACGTCCTAGCTTTTGGATAGGTGAGGTAATCAATCCCGTATGAAGAAATGCCATTCACATTTCGTTCTGTGTTGACGTCAGGATCAAATCCATTGTATGGCGTGATGACGAATAGGTTCTGGGCTGTGGCGTGTATCCGAAGGCTGGATATGTAGGAGTTTATTCCGAGTTTTTGCGTGGGTAATTGATATCCGACTTGCAGGTTGTTGAGACGGAAATAGGCTCCCGATTTCAAAAATCGAGTGCTGACAGGTGCAGAGTTGTTCACCGATTCCTCTTGGAATTGAACGGCTTCTGGGGTGGTGTTTAATCCACGGGCCAATCGAACTTTATAGAATAAGGCATTGGCAGTGTTGTCGTACACCTTATTTCCCCATACCCCATTGAATTGCCATGAAAAGTCGAAGTTTTTATAGGTCCAGTTCCCCAAAAGGTTGTAAATAACTTTGGGTAGAGCAGATCCCGCCGCAATTCGATCATTATCTGTCACGACGCCGTCTCCGTTGGTGTCTCGGTACCGGCTCTGTCCTTTTTCATCAAATCCAATAAATTCGCGCAAATAGAACGTACCGATGGGTTGTCCGGATAAATATCCATTGATGGTCGCTGAGGTTAATCCAGATCCAGAGGCAGAACCTGTTGGTATGACCGTGTATGGCGAGTTTCGTACGGTATTGTCCAGGAAGGTGATATTGGCACCTATCTCCCAGCGTTTGTTTCCGCGGCCACCCCGGTAGGTGCCTTCCCACTCAATTCCTTGATTGATGATCGACATATCCGCCACGTTGGTCCAAAATGTACCTGCCGGTTGCACGGGATCCGCTGGGATTACCTCCAATAAAATATCTTGGGAGACTTTTCTAAAAAAGTCCAAACTTCCTGAGAATGCGTTGTTCCAAATACCATAATCAATTCCAAGGTCAATCTGAGCGGAGGTTTCCCATTGAATATTGGGGTTAGCCAACCGCGCAAACGTAGTACCAGCGGGGTAGGTATTTGTGTTTTCCAGAGGGTAAGAGGTGGAACCTGTGACCGATGAGGTAAATCGAGCTTGGGTGATTTTGGATGGAATCTCCTGGTTGCCCGTAATACCATAGCCAATACGAAGCTTCAATTCATTGAAAGCACTGTTTTGAAGAAATGCTTCGTCCGAAATGCGCCATCCGAATGAGAAAGATGGGAAAAGGCCATATTTATTATTGGCACCAAACTTAGAGGAACCATCAGCTCGGAGCGTCGCTGTTACTAGGTATTTGTCTGCGTAAGCATAGTTCACCCGGGTAAAGAAAGACTGCAATTCGTTGATAATGGCGAATCCGGTTGGACGATTGTTTAGCAAAGTGAGGTCCTGGCCAAAGCCTGGGTTATAAAGCGGTTCAATCCCATTCACTGGAAAACGATTGATGCTGTAAGATCGACCACGAAGATCAATTTTTTGATAGGAATGTCCAACCAGTGCCGTGATATGGTGCAGATTGGACTGTCGAGTGTAGGTCAGGTAATTTTCAATTAAACGATTGGCATTGGTATTGTAAAGTGTCTGTAATCCCCCTTCCAAAAATGGATCGGCACTTGGAAGTGTCTGAATATCTCGATCTGAGCGAGACTGGTCGATCCCAAGATTTACCTTGTAAACCCATCCTTTCCATAAGGTCAGGGAAGGCGAAATATTGGCAACAATACGCTGAGTTTTGGTTATATCCTGTTGGGTTGACAAGGTAAATAACGGATTGCTACCATCAGGATAGAATTTTAACTTTCCGTTCTCATCATAAGGTCGGTAGGTTGGATTAGCTGATAGGGCCGCGCCTAAAACACTGGTGAAATTCGGACGATCGTTGTCGATTCGACCTAGACTTAATTGTGCATCGATCACCAATTTATCATCCCATGCCTTCTGGGTTACATTGATACGGCCATTGTATCGATCCAACTGGGATTCTCGAATGATACCTTGTTGCTGTTGTAATCCAAATGAGCTGAAGTAGGAAAATCGACCGGTACCACCACTTAAAGTTAAGTTGTGATTTTGGGTTAGGGCATCTTGAGTCACTTCTTTTTGCCAATCGGTATTTCCTCCATCATCCACGTAATTTCCATTCAAAGACTCAAGTTGTTCCCGAAATTCAGCAGCTGTAAACAAAGGCATTTTTCGTGCAAGTTGGGATAGACCCAGGCTTGAGGAGAATTGGACCTGGGACGAGCTAGATTTTCCTTTCTTGGTGGTGATTAAAATCACACCATTGGCCCCACGGGCACCATAAATGGCAGTAGCCGAAGCATCTTTTAGAACATCAATAGAGGCTATATCCTCTGGATTTAAAAAAGTTAATGGATTTAATGCCCCACCAATCGAGCTATTATCCAAGGCCAGTCCGTCGATAACAAACAAAGGAGTTGACCCAGTCCGAACTCCCCCAGGGCCACGAACTTGGATATTCAAGGCAGCTCCAGGCTCTCCGCTGGAGGCAGTAATGTGAACCCCAGCAGCTTTCCCTTGAAGAAGTTGCTCAGGGGAGTTGATGATACCTCTATTGAAATCAGTGCTTTTAATCGATTTGGCAGCGCCAGTGACATCCTTAGAAGCTGTGCTTCCGTACCCCACCACAATAAGCTCTTTTAACTCGTTGGCGGAGGGTAGCATGACGACTTCCCAAGGTGACTTAGTCTGTACTTGACGCTCCTGACGGGTGTACCCAATGAAATCAAAGACCAAACGAGCTTGGGCATTGGGTACCGATAGCTGAAAAGTACCATCTGCCGAAGTTACAGTACCTTGTGTCGTACCTAATAAAGTGACTGAACACCCGGGGAGTACCTCGGACGTCTCACCGTCCCGCACGACCCCTTTGACAACCAGTTGGGCATGAGCTACCGAGAAATTCAGCAGACAGCCCCAAATCAAAAGTGTGTATATTTTTCGCATATTAAAAAAATTTCTTCAAAAGTAGAGATTCGGTAAGGCGACCGGGATTCATTCAGATTGAATTGATAATTATTTAAAGTACAGTGATTTATCTTTCCCAATTCTTTACGATCAATTTTCCTAACCATAACATGTAGATTATATAGTGTAAAATTGACGCTATTCATTGATCTCTAGCAAATGAGCAAATCTATCTCTAGCAATTGACCAAGGTTTTCACCGATTACTTCTTTCCACCTAGTTTAATTTTGTTACTTTACCCATAAATAATCTGATTTTTCTAAGAAAATTCGACATCATGTCTACTTCCTCAACTTACCATGACTTTTATCGGCAGAGCCTCGATCACCCCATCGAATTTTGGGAGGAGCAAATGCGTCATCTGCCTTGGTTTCAGTTACCCACGACCATTTTATCTCAAGATGACCACGCCATGGATCGTTGGTTTTCGGATGGTCAAATGAATACTTGTTTTATGGCCGTGGATCACCACGTGCTCATGGGGCGCGGAGCACAAGTCGCCATTCATTATGTATCTCCAGTGACTCAACAAGAGTTTTCCATTACCTACCTTGAATTGAAAGACCAGGTGGAACGGTTGGCGGGTGGATTGGTGGCTTTGGGACTGCAAAAAGGAGATACTGCAATTCTGTATATGCCCATGATTCCTGAGGCTGTCGTGGCAATGTTAGCCTGTGCTCGATTGGGAGTGATTCATTCTGTGGTTTTTGGGGGCTTTGCACCTCATGAACTCGCCCTAAGAATTGAGGATGCTGCTCCTAAGGTCATTTTTACAGCTTCGTGTGGAATTGAGGTTGAAAAAATTATTTCGTACATTCCCTTGGTGGAAGAAGCTCTTGATCAAGTTACCCATTCGATCGATCACCTAATTGTGGTACCACGACCGGAAGTACCCATCGGCGACCCTTCCTCTTACCTCCTGTGGGATCAGGTAGCCTTGATGGGTACACCAGCTCCGTGCGTACCCGTTTTAGCCACCGACCCCTTGTATATTCTATATACGTCCGGCACCACAGGCAAACCCAAGGGGATTATTCGCGACCAAGGCGGACATGCCGTCGCCTTGCATTTCTCGATGCGAGCTATTTACAATCAACAACCTGGGGATGTATTTTGGGCGGCGTCCGATATTGGCTGGGTGGTAGGACATTCGTATATTGTGTACGGTCCGCTGATCTTGGGTGGAACCACCCTTCTCTACGAGGGAAAGCCTGTCCGGACACCCGATGCAGGGATGTTTTGGCGAGTGGTTTCCAAATACCGTGTAAAAACATTATTTGCCGCGCCCACTGCTTTTCGGGCCATACGAAAAGAGGATCCAACAGGTTCTTGGCTACAGGAGTTTGATCTCAGCTCACTTGAGTCCATTTTTGTCGCTGGGGAGCGATGCGACCCCGACACCCTTACTTGGTTGCAACAAGTTACCCATAAGCCTATATACGACCACTGGTGGCAAACCGAATCGGGTTGGGGTATGGTAGGAAACATGACTGGGATAGAGCCCTTGCCTGTCAAACCAGGCTCTGCTACCAAACCCATCTGTGGATACGATCTTAGGATCTTAAATGAGGCCGGCGAAGAGGTAGTCGATCCAAGTGAAGGGTATGTCTGTATTAAACGACCTCTTCCTCCCGGATGTTTGCCTAGTTTATGGAATGACCATGAGCGATTTGTCTCTTCCTATTTATCCACCTTTCCAGGGTATTATTTAACTGGTGACGGTGGATACCGAGATGAAGATGGATATGTTTTTATTATGGGTCGCGTCGATGATGTCATCAATGTGGCTGGGCATCGGCTGTCAACCGGTGCTATGGAAGAAATTATGGCTACGCATCCCTCCGTGGCTGAATGCGCCGTCATTGGGATTCACGATGAACTAAAAGGACAGGTGCCGATTGGATTTGTTGTCCTGAAAAATGGATTTGAACACACCATCGATCCTATCCATGACCCCATTCGGCAACTAATTCGGGAACAAATTGGTGCCGTTGCTTCCTATCAAAAAACCTATGTGCTTTCTAAACTTCCCAAAACAAGATCCGGAAAGATTTTACGAAAAACTATGCGCCAACTTTGGGATCGCCAGACCTTTCAAATTCCCTCTACCATAGAAGATCCCATTGTCTTGGAGGAACTTAAACTCCTTCGAGATTCTGTAGTTTAATTAAAAATTGATGGTATATTTGAGTGATCGATTGGTAAAAATCAAAGATTTTGCTAACTTTCACTCAAATTTCCAATCCATGAGGTCTCTAGCCGTCTTGTTTGTTTTGGCTGGTTTCGGTTTATTTCTAACCGGAGAGACTTGGCTTTGGTCCAAAAAAATGGCTGATTCAGAGGAGATTGTTTCCATTGACTACGTCATTTCAGGTGATAGTTTACGAGTGAAGGTACCTATCTCAATCCCCTATTTGCAGGATTCCTTTGAGTCCCAATCCAAAGAAAAAATAGTCGTTGTTGAGGATGCCTATTTTCTAATCACTCGAACCTACTTTTCTGGCGATACTTTGCACACCGTCGGGCATCGCATTCAACCTGACCGTCAGGCGATGTTTTCAATACTAGGTAAACTAATTCAATTACAACAAGATACCGAACCCAGCCCTGTAGATAAAGCGTTGGATCTTTTCAAACAGCTCGCCAAATTTTATTTTAATTCCACCTTCCATTGGATTCAATGGTTTTGGCTAGACTGGGTCCCTACTTGGGTTCCTTTTTTCTCTTTTTATTGGGAGGCACTTCCCCTTTCCATTCCAAGCCCCCCGCCCTGTCAAGTATCCTAATCTCAACTCGATTATTGATTACTTTGACAATTTAATTTCATGAAGAAACTCTTTATTTTCTTCCTCACTTGCTGTTGGGCAGGTTGGGGAAATCCGGTATGGGCTCAGTTGCCCACCGATGCCCTTTATATGCCGAAAGGTTCGGCGTGCTTGGCTCTGCAATTAGGTCAAACTTCTTGGTCAGACTATTGGGAGGACCAACTGAAACGGAACAATCAAAATATAGGAACCCACCATACCCGAATGATCATGCCTATGGTGGCGGTCGGAATAACGGAACGTGTCAATCTCTTGGTGGGCGTTCCATACCTGCAAACATCCACTACCCAAGGTAATCTACTAGGTGAACGTGGCTTTCAAGATGTTTCCCTTTGGATTAAAGGAAAGGTTTGGGAAAACACTTCTAGATCACTACATATTATTGGAGGGGTCTCCACACCCTCTCATGGTTATTCCACAGACTTGCAGCCAATGGCTCTTGGCTTAGGAGCGCGGTCGGCCTCTGTACGGATTCTAGGCAACCAAAAAATCGGATCACACGGATATCTGACGGTATCCACTTCGTATCAAATGATGGGGAACGGTCGTTTGGATCGAGATGCACATCTATGGGGTAGTCAGTTAGTTTATTCTGACGTGGTGAATGTACCGGATACGTGGGATGTTCAACTTAGAGTCGGAAGATTCCACAAGAGCCTTCAAATGGAGGTGGCCATGGAGTCGTATGCCTGCCTGCAAGGAGATGGTATTCGACGCAATGACATGCCGGCTATTACCAATGATCGCCATCAATCCTCCGTAGTCGGCTACTTGAAGTATCAACCCAAAAATTTGGGAGGAACTGTTCGCTTTCAGCAGGTTTTGGCCGGGAAAAATGTAGGTCTAGCTCAAAGCATCCAAGTAGGCTTGTTGTATCAGTTAAATCCGAAGACAAAATGAAATCCATTCACTATACTATCTTGCTAGGGCTCTCCTTTGCTCTACTTTTTTCATGCGCACCTCAAGAAGAGGCAGAAGGCCCCTTGTCTAATGGTCCTGCAGCAGTTAAAAAGCCATTTTTATTGGTGCAATCCCCCGACCTAACGGTTCCGACCGAAGCCCAACGTCGAGGAGAATTGGTTCAAATTCAGGTTTTTCAATCCAAGGCGAGTTCCCAAGAGCGTCAAGACCTACAACGCTGGAGCAGGGGAGCAGTGGTAGGTTGGAACGAAATCGCCCGGGAATTAGCCGCTCGATATAACCTCCCACCCGCTGTCAATTCCGAAGGAGTGTATCCAGTACCGGATCCTCAAAATCCTTTGGCAGATCCCCGTTTTCCGTTTGCTACACCTCCGTATGTCTCACGGGCATTGGCGTATTTATCTGTGGCCCAATATGATGGTTTAATTCAAACGGAGGCTTGGAAAGAAAAAGAAAAGCGGCCTAGTGCGGCTCAACTTTCAGATCGTATTCAGTCCTGGTTACCAAACGACCAAGTGTCAGCTTTCCCCTGTAGCGAAGCCACCGTGGCTGCGGCATCGTTTCAGATACTTCGCGTGATGTTTCCGGGCGAAATTAAGTTTCTTCTGGAACAATTCAGAAGTCATGAAAAAGCACTCTTGATATCGGGTAAAATCGTCCCAAGTGACTGGGCGGGGGGGCAAAAAATAGGCGAGGCCGCCGCCGCTAAAGCCTTGGAGCGAGCTTCCTCAGATGGCATGGGGCAAGCGAACAACCAGACGGTTTTCGCCGGACAAAAAGAGGGGGCTACTCGACTCGGCATGAAAGATCTTTGGGTAAGTCAAGAATTACCCGCACGCCCTCCCATGTTGCCCAATTTTGGAGCAGTAAAAACATGGCATTTTTCGAAAGAACAAATGATTTCTATGCGCCCTGCTCGGCCGCATGTAGTAGGGAGCCCCGAGTTTGAAAAAGAATTGGACGAGTTACGTCAAGTTCAACGAAATCAAACTCGAGAACAACAACGAATTGCCAATTTTTGGGCGGACGGCCCAGGATCTTATACCCCTCCTGGTCATTGGCATCGGTTAGCAACTGAAACCACGTTAAAATATGGTTGCGATGAGCTAACCACTGCCGAGGTGCTGGCTTATGTCGGAACGACTTTGATGGATGCAGGTATTGCCTGTTGGGATGTGAAATATTTGTATTGTAGTCCTAGACCCCAGCAATTTGGTATCAAAACCTCCGTAGGAGTACCCAACTTCCCTGCCTATACCTCAGGTCATTCTACTTTCTCGGGAGCTGCTGCTCACGTTTTGGGTCATTTTTTCCCCAATGAAAAAAGTAAGTTTGAAGCCAAGGCGCAAGAGGCTTCCGTATCACGAATTTATGGTTTGATTCACTTTCGTATTGATTGCGAGGTAGGTCTTACTCATGGCAAAGAAATCGGACAAAGAGCTATCAATAGACGGGCGAGTTAATTGCATTCTAAATGAAAAAGTCTCTCTTTTTCAAACTCTGGATGGTATGTTTTGGTTTTTTTTCCCAAGTTCATACCCTCCAGAGTCAAGATAGCTTAGTTCGGGTTCTTGATACCGTGATCGTTTCAAGTTATAATCTCAAGCAGAAACCTTTTTGGGATTTTGAAAAATTAAACACACGGAAGTTTCTAGGAATCAAAACACAAATCTGGTCTCCACATGATTTAACATACTCGCCTGCGGATAAGCGAGGAAGAACCGTTTTTGCTCAAGTTCCTGGTGTTTTTGTGTACGATATGGACGGTACAGGCAACCAACTCAATGTTTCGATGCGTGGACTTGACGCACACCGTGGCTGGGAATTAAATCAGCAAATGGATTTGGTGCCGATACAATCAGATATTTTTGGGTATCCTGCTTCCCATTTTTCGGTTCCGCTGGAGCGAGTCGAGAAAATAGAATGGTCACGCGGGACAGGCGCTTTATCTTATGGCCCACAATGGGGAGGTCGATTGCACTTCATTAGTAAGGCCCCTGATTCTACTCGAAAAATTAAGTATGAGCATGTGTCGGGAGTCGGTGCATTTCAACATCGACATACCTACCAGGCTGTTCATGGAAGATTAAATAAGTTTCGTTATTTTGTCTATGGTCTAGCGCGTAGCCGTCAAGGGTTCCGGGATATTGAAAATACATCCGCTTGGGGGAGTGGAGTAATGGTTCAATACCTTCCCAGTGAAAATAATAAAATTGAGTTCGACTGGAAACTGTCTAGCTATGAGCACCGGCTTGCTGGTCCGCTTACAGATGAACAATTTCATGAAAATCCAAGGCAAGCTACACGAACCCGAAATTATTACAGCCCCACCATTCATATTCCTTCTCTCAAGTGGATTGGCAAATGGAAAGCATGGAGCTATGAAATGTCCCATTCCTGGATCCTCGGGAATCGAAGTAGTGTCTTGTTCGATCGGCCGGCGAACATTCCTGATGTACCTAATCAAGGTAAATGGCCGAGCCGTATGGTCGATTTGGATGTATACCGTTCGATGACCCATGATATTCGGATATCGCGACATGTACAATCTATAGGCGATATTACCTGGGGGATAACCCTCCACCACAATCGTCTCAGCCGAAAACAACAGGGAATAAGCACAGAAACATTTGGCTACCATCTTTCAAATTTAGGCTGGGCCCGTGACCTGACGTTTCATAGCCAGCAAATAGGAAGTTTTATTCAATGGAACACGCGTCTTAGTGACCGTTTGCAGGTTCAGGCAGAGGCTCGAAAGGATCAAGGTTTTTCGGATTTATCAGGTGTCATTCAAACTTTTAACTCGTCGGAATTACCTTTTCGACTTTTACGGAGGTATTTCCTTTTGGGTGGTCACTTTCAGTATCAATTACCTCAAGGCACAGTTTATGGAGGATGGGCTCAGGCGTATCGACCTGTATTATTAAAAGATTTAATCCCGACCTCAAGTTTCGATGAAATAGATCCCACTATTCAAGATAGTAAAGGGTATAATTCGGAACTTGGCTTTCGAGGGGAAAGATCGTTATGGCAATGGGATATTTCTGGATTTGCCCTCCAATACAATCGTCGGGTAGGAATGATCATCCAAAAAGATCGCTTTCTTCGAACCAACACGGGTGATTCGTTTCATTTTGGGCTAGAATGGTTAATCAAAAAAACGAATGTATGGAATCAATGGAAATGGGATGTGTTTTTTTCTGGAGCCTACATGAATGCTACTTATACCCAAGGATTTTCACGAGACGGGCAATCAATTCAAGGTAATCGAGTAGAAAGTGCACCCACCTGGATCTTACGACAGGGTCTAACTTTACACAAGAAATCATTTACATTGTTTACATCAACCCATTATACTTCAGGTACTTTTGCTGATGCGTTGAATACAACCCAGGCCAATGCATCGGGTACGATCGGTTGGGTGCCAGGCTATTTTTTAGTCGATATGGGCCTTAGGCTACACCTGCCAAAATTAGGTGAATGGAGCTTGCAGCTGGATAATCTCACGAATAAAATGTATTTCACTAAAAGGCCAACTTTTTATCCCGGTCCTGGTATTTGGCCTTCCGATGGCCGAAGTTGGAGTTTAGTTTGGAGAGGTACTTGGTGATTTTTATGTAAAAATTAGGTCTTTAAACCGTTAGTTCCCTTCCTAAAGTCAAAAGCTTTAAAACCTACTTGAAATATTGGCAACTCAATCCAACCAGAAAATAGTCTAGATGGATTGAGTACCAAAATCGGTCTCCCAATCGTTATTTCTCCGTATTGCTTTCTTGTTGGAGATTATTCCATGTTTGCTTTTTCGGACTAACCGCTAAAAGGGACGGAGGTATCTTGTATTTTCCAATTTGGCAAGATATTTGTCTTTTGGGATTAAAAACGCTAGACTATATGAAGTATTGGAATTGGTTTCTGAGAATGGTTGTTTTCATCCCTTTTTTGCAAAGTTGTCAACCTACCATTGACGAACCAGCCCCTCTTCCCGAGACTGTCAATGCGGTGGATTCCGTTTCCACCGATGTGATTACACAGTGGGTAGACGTTCAAAATCAGCTTTTTTTGCAAACCCCCTCGTTTGATGCGCCCATCGAAGCACGTGTAATCGCTTACACCTACCTTGCCTTGTATGAGGCCATGGTACCTGCCTTGCCAGGCTTTCAATCGCTCTCTTCTCAATTGAATGGGATGCCAACGATGCCTGCACCCGACATGCGACTACGGTATCATTGGCCAACAGTAGCCAATGTCGCCCAATATACCATCCTAGCAGAATTATTTGTTCCGGTCAATACATCCACCAAAACGCCTTTAGATTCCTTGAGACGTACCTTCGAGCAAAAATTCAACCAGCAAATTCCACAGGATGTTTTGGAAAGGTCTATCCGACATGGGGCAGCCGTCGGAAGTGCCATTTGGCAATATGCGAGGCAAGATGGTGGGGGATCCGCTTGGTCAAATCGTTTCCCATCGTCTTTTTCACCTTCGGTCGGACAAGCCTTTTGGCGATCTACTACCAACCAACCCCTCGCTTTATTACCTCAATGGCGGGAGGTCCGTACATTCCTAGGATCCAATTCGAATGTCAACATCTCAAACCCGCCTTCTTTCTCGTCTCGGAATGATTCTCCATTTTTTGCCGAGGCCAAACAAATATATGATCGCACTCGCGCATTGTCGACGGCTCAACAACAAAACATGGCTCGATGGGCCGAAGGTCATGGAACATTAGGTCACCCATTGGCTATGGTTCGTAGTTTCACCCACCTTGCCAAAGAACGAAATCTGAAAACCTCGCAACTGATCGTGGGTTTAGCCCGGCTTGGTCTTGCAGGTCACGATGCATATGTGCAAAGTTGGAAAGGGAAATTTCTTCATCAACGCGTTCGTCCACAATCCTACCTAAACGAAACGCTGGATCCCTCATGGAAAGCATTAGTGTCTGATAACAATACACCCGAATTTGGTTCTTCTTGGATGACCTACCTGGGGGCGTGGTCTGAGGTAGTCAAAGCTTCTTTCGGTACCACCGGAACGGTTCATTTATCAAATTCCATTCAATACACTGACTTATCTTCCTTATTGACAGATGCTTCCAATGCCCAATGGGAAACAGGACTGCATTTCCCCTCAACTCTCCCGGCTAGTCTGGCACAAGGCAGTACCATAGGTAAAAATTGCGTAGGCCTTACTTTCCGGAAGCCTTAAGAAAATCAATCAAAATTCGCCGAATATCATCAGTGGGTTGTCCGGGAGTTGGTCTTTGAATAGATCGAATGCCCGGATGATTTTCTACCAAAAAGCGCATATTCGTTTCTTGCCCTGTCAATAAAAACGACGGTAGTACCACTTCATAGTCGTGTTGTTCGATTATTTTGGTTGGATCCATCGATTGATGTCGGGCATACCCATGTAAAAAACCACCATTCCCTCGATTCTGTTGGCCAGCCTCAACAATCTGTTTCAATAAACTTCCTGTCATACGAACCTGTACCACCGAACCACCAAAGGGCAAAATCCGGACAACGTCCCACTGGGTGATGGGGCCTATGATTTGGTCATCAATTCGAATGGAGCCTCCATTCAATAAAACCCAATCTGCGGTTGGATGACTAGCGGCCATGGCTTGCACGATCAAGTCGGTGAGCGAAGTTGAAAACTGACGAACACTACTTTCTCGCCCATCCAAGTATTTTTGGGCGTGATACACCACTTCTTTGGCATTAATTCCCGACTGAGCCAAGCTATTTTCAGCTCGAGCTTCCCATTGTTGTACCAATTGTTGCGTTAGGGTATCAACGCCAATGGTTGAATCAATTGGGATCAATGTGGATCTCCATCCCATTTTTTGCTCATTCCCATGGGGAATTAGATCATGAACCCAAACCGTCTTGGCATTGGCATCAGCTTTAGCCAATGTTCGAGTATCCAATTTTTCGATCATGTGCTCATGGTCGTGTCCACCCATCCACAAAGAAACATCAGGAAATTCTTCCATAAGTTTTCGATCATCCGCTACATTCAAATGGGTAAGTCCAACCAAAATATGACAATTTTTCTTGAGGTCGGGTAAAACTCGTTGTATGGCTTGGCGGACGTCCTCATACCGGACCCACGGTTTCTGATTCGAGTTCAACGTAACCGCAAAAAATCCAATCTTAAGCGTGTCGACCTGATACACCCATGTCTCTGGAATATTCAGCCCATTTTGTTGGAATGGCCGAGTAGATTGTGCCGTAACCTCTTTGACATTGGTGCTCATCCAGCGAAATTTGGCTTCATTGATTCGGTTTTGTAGGGCCGACATGGGAATATCAAATTCATGATTTCCAAAAATAACCCAGTCAATCCCCACTTGATTCATCACCTCCACCATGTGCCGGCCCTGAACCCGTTCATTGCCAACTTTGAGTGTGCCTATAACCGAGGGACTTACAAAATCACCTACTAAAAAAGTAAGTACTGGGCTTCCGATTTGTTGCAGCGATTGACGGACCTTGGCCACACGCGCCATTCCCCCAACCTGACCATTCTCAAGCGGAGAGATTTCATACACATCATTTAGGTGTAATAAACGAACGATGGGCTTTTGTCCATAGACTGTTACAGAAGCTAGCCAAATCGTCAATCCGATCCAAAATCCAATTACTTGGCAGCGGCGTGATAATATAAAGTGGAACATCGAGTAGGATGAATTAATTCGTGAGCATATTCATACATTTTGGAAGAAGATACCTGTTGAATTTTGGATGATTCTTCTTGGCAATACGCTGGATCGCCTGCATTTGCCGCAAAGGCTAAATTCATAGCCCGATTCAACAATTCCACCTCACTATACACCAAACTGGTTTCGGCTTGAACTTTCACCTTTTCAACCTCTTGCTCCGAGACCCCTCCAGCCAAAATTCCCTCCAATGTCCTTTCAATTTCTTCATCTGCTTGAGTTAATGAAATTCCTGGATTTACATGACCCGATATGACCCATAAGCCTGGATCCAACGAACCTGTAGTGTAAACAGACAACGAATGGAATATTTCTTTCTCCTTGACCAGTTTTTGATGAAAAGGAGAGGATTTTCCGCGCCCAATCAAATCACCCAAAAGATCTAACTCCAAGTAACCGGGCTCATATCGACCGGGCATATGGTACATCTTCATGATTTGGGACATTGGGACATTTGACTCCGTTTCCAACCGCCGAGCGCTAGTTTGAATCGGCTCCTTAGGTAAATTCCTAGGTTGTATGGATCGGCTGGGAATATCCCCAAACCATTTATTGGATAAACCTTTGACTTGGTCTAATGATACCGGTCCGGCTACGACCAATACGGCGTTGTTGGGTGCATAATGGCCATAAAAAAAAGACTTTACATCGTCTAAAGTGGCGTGTTCTATATGAGTAATTTCCTTCCCGATGGTCGCCCACTGGTAAGGATGAACCTGATAGGCCAATGGACGCGCTTTTAACCATACATCCCCATAAGGTTGATTCAGATAACGCTGCTTAAATTCCTCTATCACCACCTTCTGTTGAACCTCCAATACTTGGGGGTCGAAGGATAAACCTAGCATGCGGTCCGATTCTAGCCAAAAAGCGGTCTCTAAATTGTCAGCCGGAAGTGTAATGTAGTAATTGGTTATGTCGGGAGAAGTAAATGCATTGTTCTCGGCACCAATTCGCTGTAGTGGTTCGTCGTATGAAGGTATATTCATCGATCCACCAAACATCAAGTGTTCAAACAAATGAGCAAAACCTGTTTTGTTTGGATCCTCATCCCGCGATCCCACATTGTAGCAAAGATTGAATGCCGCCATGGGCGTTTGATAATCGGAATGAACAAAAACCTGCAAGCCATTGGCTAATTGAAAAGATTCAAAGTGAATCATGCGACACAAAAGTGGATTATGAGCGGTATATAACGCAGAAAACGATCTCGCTTTCCATCAGGTTCGAAATTACAGAAAAAATGGCAGGGGACGTAAAATTTGATCCAATTATACTACCCTCTTACTTTATTTATGATTGTATTAAATATAATTTATGTATCCGACTGGAAGCATTTAATGAAGTAATCCGTATCTCAGGAAAACAATAAATTAATGATTCAAATGAAAAATCCAATCATACGCATTTTTAGTCTTTTGTTGATTTCTTTCTCGTCTTGGGCACAGTCTAGTCAAACCTTATGGAATGGAGATTTTAAGTCACTTGGTTTTTTTATCTCGCCATCTGCGCAAGTCAGTAGTATAGATGGAGCTCCGGCTGTAATGGTCAACGGGCGGGTAGGCGTATCGCTATCACCCAAATTTGCCATGGGAGGCTTTTTTCAAGGTTCGGTGGGTGAGATTTATCCGACCAGTGAAAGCACCCGACTCAATTATTTGGATTACCGAAGCGGAGGCGCATTTGTCGAGTTTACTCCGTGGTCTTCCAAGTTGGTTCATTTAACCTTCCCGATTTTACTTGGTGTCGGTGAACTAGATATGGACAATGAATGGGGACAGGCCGGATTTGGGGAAGTAAACGTCGTCCATGTGGAGCCTCAGGTTCAACTTCAACTTAATGTGCATCGGTATGTTAAAGCATTTGGTGGGGTAGGGTATCGTTGGGTAAATTCCCATACGTTCCGAAATATGACCGAACAAGAAGTCCGTGGATTAACGGGTCAAGTCGGAGTAAAGCTGGGTCTCTTCCGATAGTTGATTCCAATCCATCTGGTCTTTCCTGATTTCAGGGAAGACCAGATGGATTGGAATGGTCAATAACGAAAAACATACCGAAATCCAACCGCCGGTAACACGCCCCCTTTTCGTTCTGATCTTGGGGAGGGAAATAACCCGGATGCATGCCGGAAATTAGCCATCTCAAACGAAAGTTTCCAGTGAGGTCGGACTTCCCACCGAATTCCATACGAATACTTCAAGTGCCAGTGACTCGCTTCTTCCAAGGATGTTTGAGCTCGTGACCACATCGGAGATAACGATACAAAAGGGTCCAGTTTTTTATTACCCGCCGGGTGATAGCTGACCTGTGGACCCACCGCCCATTCCGTCTGGTTCTCTGCCTTCGCCGAAACCCAAAGGCTCTGAAGACCGATCCCCAGTTTTTGATCAGCCCAACCCGGACGGATTTCCAAGCTGACCTGGCTCAACTGGAATCTTTTATCCAACTGTCTCAAATTAGAACCAAAGTAGCCTAGACCTGTTTCTACTCGTGATGAAGATTGACTCCACACCACCAATGGAAAAAGAACAACTATCAAAAGAACACTTTTAATCATATAATAAAGTATTAATTTTAAATTTAATCAAATATAAATGGAATGCCAACGATTGTATTAATTTTTCCACTTAGGAAGCTAGCGTCTTAGGTGTGCGAGAATTACCACGAGAATGTAGGTGTTGATAGTTGGTGTGCATGATATCCGTATCTTTGCTAAAAAACTGGCAATTCATGAAGATCAAAATTGGACACGGGTACGATGTACATCAATTAGCTCCCGGATATTTGCTTTCGTTGGGTGGAGTGGTCATTCCGCATGAGGTGGGTTCGGTAGGACATTCCGACGCCGACGTCTTGCTTCACGCCATTTGCGATGCGTTGTTAGGAGCTTTGGCTCTCGGAGATATTGGTCGGCATTTTAAAAATACCGATCCGCAATGGAAAGGAATCGACAGTAAAATTCTACTTCAAAAGGTGGTTGAAATGATTCATGAAGCCGGCTACGTGGTCGGAAATATAGATTCAACTCTAATACTGGAAGCACCCAAAATCGGACCTTATTTGCTGGATATGCGAACTGCCATCGCCCAAATTTTACAGGTAGACCTCGATTGTGTCTCCATCAAAGCCACCACCTCCGAAACCATGGGTTTTGTGGGACGAAAAGAAGGCCTAGAAGCTCACGCCGTTTGTATCCTTTTTCCCATGTAATCTTTTAAGTGTCATTTGTACAATTAAAAAAGTTTTTGGTTATTTGCTGTACATTCAACATTCCCATTAGATGATTTTACTTGGACTCGACATTGGTACTTCCTCCATCAAGGCCTCGGCGGTAGATGCGCAAACCCGACAAACGATTGCCTCGGTACAATACCCAGATAAAGAAGTGGCGATTGATGCCCCTCAAAAGGGATGGGCGGAGCAATCCCCCGAACAATGGTGGCAACACGCCGCGGAAGCCATCAAACGTCTAGTGGCACTTGGGCTTTTTTCGGGCCAAGATGTTGTTTCCATTGGAATTAGCTATCAAATGCATGGCTTGGTGATGGTGGACCGAGAGGGGCAGGTGATTCGACCGGCCATTATTTGGTGTGATAGCCGTGCGGCTTCGATAGGGGAGGAGGCTTTTTTAGCGATGGGGCCAACGGCTTCGTTGACAACCTTGTTGAATTCTCCCGGAAACTTCACGGCTGCCAAGTTAGCTTGGGTAAAGAAAAATCAGCCCGAACTCTATGATCGAATTCATCAGATTATGTTACCGGGTGATTTCATTGGTTTGCGGTTAACAGGCCAAGCTACCACCACGCCCGCAGCTTTATCAGAAGGTATATTTTGGGATTTTCAGAAAGAACAAGTTTCAGAGATGCTGATGAAACATTTTGGTTTTTCTGGTGATATCATTCCACCTATACAACCCGTTTTCTCAGATCATGGGCGAGTGCTTCCAGAAGTAGCTCAAAGTCTTGGAATTGCGGCTGGCATTCCCGTTGCCTACAAAGCGGGGGATCAGCCAAATAATGCTTTGTCCTTGAATGTCTTGGAGCCTGGTGAAATTGCGGCCACAGCTGGAACTTCGGGAGTGATTTATGCGGTGAGCGATCAAATTGCGTTTGATCCGGCTTCTCGAATCAATTCCTTTGCCCATGTGAATCACCACAACCAAACCCGAATCGGAATTTTGCTCTGTATCAATGGGACTGGAATTCTCAATCGTTGGGTACGTGACCAATGGGCGCCCAATGCCACGTATCAGGAAATCAATCAACGAGCAACCGCCATTCCAGCTGGATCCGACGGTGTATTGGTTTTGCCTTTTGGAAATGGAATTGAGCGCGTTTTAGAAAACCGATTGACCGGTGTTCAATTTTCTGGCTTAGATCTCAATCGGCATACATCAGATCATATTTTTCGGGCAGTACAAGAGGGAATAGCCTGTTCTTTTCGTTACGGTTTTGATATCATGAAAGCCCAAGGTGTTTCGCCAAAAGTAATTCGTGCCGGAAAGGCTAATTTGTTTTTGAGCGACGTATTCACAACCTCATTGGTGAACCTAACCCAAACGCCTGTCGAATTGTATGATACAGATGGGTCCAAAGGGGCGGCTTTGGCCGGTGGATTTGGGGCAGGTCATTTTTCTTCTCTCCCGGAGGCCATGGCAGGCCTTACTCATCTTCGAACCATTGAACCTTCCGGTAACTTGGAGGAAACGTACCAAGCTTGGGGTAAGGTTTTGAGAAAAGCCCTGAGTTAAAACTACTTTTCTTCAAAAATCAAGAATACACAAAAAAAGCCTGACCGTTGGGGTTAGGCTTTTTTTTGGGCAGAACAATGAATACCAAGTCTAGTAACCTCCTGATTTAGGAATTCGAAATCTTTAGTTTTTGCCCTACTTTAAGGGTATTATCATTTAGGTTATTCAAACGCTTTAATTGATCGATTGTGAGGCCGTCGTAGCGTTGTGAGATATTCCATAAGGTATCTCCCGGCTGAACTGTGTGGAAGGAAGGGGTACGATCCACCTCTTTAACTTCTTCTTTCTTCGCCAGAACAGGTTTGGCCTCTTTTACCGGAACATTGACCTTCTTCTGCTGTTTGATGGTCAAGTATTCTCCAACAAGGATTTTGGAGGAGGACATCCGATTCCATTTTTTGATATCACTGACGGATACATTGTATCGGTCGGCAATTTTATTCAAAACTTCACCTCGTTTTACTTTATGACGGACGTTGACGGTTCGAATTTCCGTTTCGGTTTCAGCAGGAATGTCCGTTTGGGCAACCAAAACACCGGCTTCGGGTTCTAACGAAGCTGGAACAAACGGAGCTTTGCCCGCGGAATCAAAAAGAGAAACACTGTTTTGAACAACAAAATCAAAGTGCTCCGCTGGAATTTCAAGAGCAAAGTCACAGGTGGTAGATGGCAACTGTGTCTTTTTTATATGAGGATTTAAAAAAGAAATTTGGTCTTTCGAAATGCCGGTGAGGTCTGCAAAAACGTTCAAATCAAAGTATCCATCAATCTGAACTTTTTTGGTGGGGGTGGGACAAAGAAGTTTTTCAGGAAAAATACCATGCTGATCTGCAAAATTCATCATGTAAGCGATGGCGATAAATTGCGGGACATAGGCACGGGTATCTTTGGGGATATACTGGTGGATTTCCCAATAATTGGTGTTGTTGGCTCGTTTAATTGCCCGCCGAACGGTTCCAGGGCCTGAATTATAGGCTGCTAGGGCGAGATCCCAGTCACCAAACATGCGGTAGAGGGTCCGAAGATATCGACAAGCTGCATCTGTCGACTTTTCAATGTGCATGCGTTCATCGATGTGCTCATTGATTTCCAGGCCTTGTTCACGGCCTGTAACCGTCATGAATTGCCAAAGACCTACCGCTTTTGCGCGTGAAACCGCTTTTGGATTTAAACCCGATTCAATGAGCGCTAAATATTTTAACTCATCGGGCATGTTGTATTGAGCCAGGTATTTTTCGAAAATAGGGAAATAATATTCTTTCTTTTCCAGCATCGCTTTGGTGAAACTAGGACGGCGGAACATAAAGAAATCGATGTGATTCTGTACATTGTCGTTGTACGTCATGGGCATTATATTTTCCAACGACTTTAAACGACTTTGTATCGTGGCAGTGTCTACCGCCACAATGGTGTAAGCACGGCCATCTCGTTCATCTTGTGCGGGTACAATCCGGGGACCGCTTGGGTTGGCCGTCGAAATTTCTTGGGCGACCATGGTCTCTTGTGAACTGGTTTGTTGGGCTAGGGAGGTAAAACCCAACATAGAAAGGAAAACAGAGTAAGGTATATGACGGAGATGATGCATTGTAAACTTCCTAATAATGGGGGTGGTAATAAGGCCAATTGTTCAAAAATAAAATAATCCACTCATTTTTCAAATAAAACGAGAGGATTATTCCATGAATAGCCTAGATAACGAATGATGTTTTGGATCTATTGTGGAGCGACTGGCTCAATTGATGACTCATTGTCAATAAAAGGGTTTCTTCAAACGCATTGACCATGAGTTGACACCCCAAGGGTAGACCTTCGGTTGTTTTTCCCATCGGAAAGGACAACGCGGGGAAACCCACCACATTGGCCTGAACGGTAAATATATCTTCTAGATACGCTTGAATAGGATCGGTGGGTTTTTCGCCAATCGGAAATGCCGGAGTTGGTGTAGTTGGGGTGAGGATGCCATCGTAGTCGGTTAATAACCGAGCGGTATGGTCTTGGATCAACCTTCTGACCTGTTGTGCTTTAGTGTAATATGCATCGTAATAATCTGCGCTTAATACGAATGTTCCCAACATGATTCTTTTTTTAACCTCTTTTCCAAAGCCCTCAGCCCGAGATAATTTATATAATTCTTCCAGTGATTCGGCTTGTTGGGTCCGATGTCCATACCGTATGCCATCGTATCGATTCAAATTGGACGAGGCTTCAGCAGTAGTCAGGATGTAATATGTAGGTAAAAGGTAGGACAGCAACGGGAAGTCAACGGGCTCAATGGTGTGCCCCTCTTCTCTCCACTGGTCAATGGAACGTTGCATGGTTTCTTTTACCTCTGGTGCAAGACCTGGGGAATCCATGGCTTCTTTGAAATACGCCAGCCGGTAGGTTTTGGGGGTGTCAAGGTATTGAGAATAGGCGGGTACCGATTTATCGGACACGGTGCTATCCAACTCATCAGGCCCGGCAATTACCTCCATTACCTTGGCGATATCCTCCAGGTGGTGGGCAATCGGTCCGATGCAGTCAAACGAAGAACCATACGAAACTAGGCCCCACCGAGAGACTCGACCGTAGGTGGGTTTGAGGCCAATAACTCCACAAAAGGCAGCGGGTTGACGAACGGATCCGCCGGTGTCGGAACCAATCGATACTTGGCACATACCTGCTTGAACGGCCACAGCGGAGGCACCGGAGGAACCGCCAGGTACCCGGGTCGGGTCGGCAGCGTTGCGGGTTGGCCCAAAAGCAGAATTTTCATTGGAGGAGCCCATGGCAAATTCATCGCAGTTTTGCCGACCGATGAGGATGGCATCTGCCTCTATCAAGCGTTGAACCACCGTAGCAGAAAAAGGAGAAATATATCCATCTAAAATTCGGCTTCCGGCTTGCAATCGATGACCTTCGTAGGCCAAGACGTCTTTAAGTCCGATGACCATTCCAGCTAGGGGGCCTGCTGATCCTGCTTGTATTTTGGCATCAATTTCTTTTGCGCGAGCCAATGCTTCGTCGGAATAAACCTCTAGGAAAACATTTAACGCATCATTTTTTTCTTGAATAGCAAGTAAATGTTTTTCGACCAACGACAAGCAGGTGATTTGTCCGGCATCTAACTGTTTTCGAAGTGAGGAATACGTAGGAAAAGCCATGGAATCAGATGAGAATAAATAAAAAAACAACAGGAGGTTGACGACAACCTTCTGTTGTTAGTTAAAAAATCGTATCGAATACACGTTTTAGTTGTTGTCGCCGTTGGCTGCTTTTTCGATGTTATCTTTTACATCTTTGGTTGCATCCTTAAATTCTTTGATGCCTTTGCCTAAGCCACGAGCGAGTTCAGGTAATTTCTTTGCACCAAAAAACAACAGGATAACAAATACAATTACAAAGATTTCGGTGCCACCTAAATTCCCTAAAAAGAGTAGCGCTGCGAGTGTGCTCATTGTCTCAGTACGTTAATGTTTAAACAAAAGTAGGTAAAAGTTGGGGGAATCAAAAAAAGAACGTAGGTAAAATCGCGGGAATTCCCGATTTGAGCGATTTAGCGACCATTTTCTTTTTCCCAAAGTTCAAATCGTTCTATTTCTTCCTGTAATTTTTGATAAACAAAAACGACGAGCGCAATGTCATCGGTAAACCCTACGATAGGCAGAAAGTCAGGAAGCAAGTCAATGGGAAAAACAAAGTAAAGAAACGATGCCAATAGGATCAACAGACTTTGATTGGAAATATCCCGATATTCCCCTGTGGCATAGGACTTCAACATTCTTCCCAGTGCTACAATTTTTTCTCTAAAAATTGTGACGGCCGCACTGGTTCCCATCGTTTGGGTTTTCCGTAAAGTTTGTTGAAGTAGTTTCAAAATCCCAGGCAAATTTCGGCTTAACCGAGAGGCTCGCCGCATGGACTTTCGAAACAGAACCGACGAAATTACTTGCTCCAATAAGGTTTGTGTGGTGGCTTTGGGAGTAGACATGAACGCGTGAACAGAAAATATTGGTTAATTACTATAGGTTTCCACAAAAATACCTGCATTCCTTCACAAAAGGTTTGATTGTACCGTTTTTGTACAATAATTTTGAGGGTCATGAAGGACATCTCACCCATCAACGTTGGTAGGGGTCTGACATTGCAAAAGTAGTCATTTATTTCTTACTATTATCCAAATCAATTTTCAGATATGAAAGTGACCGTTGTAGGAGCAGGAGCCGTTGGAGCCACCTCGGCTGATAACATCGCCAGAAAACAGATCGCCTCTGAAGTGGTGATTCTTGACATCAAGGAAGGTTTTGCCGAAGGTAAAGCGATGGACCTAATGCAAACCGCTTCAATTGAGGGTTTTGATACCAAAATTATAGGCGTAACAAATGATTACGAGAAAACTGCAAAGTCAGATGTCGTGGTTATTACCTCCGGAATTCCACGCAAACCAGGCATGACGCGGGAGGAATTGATTGGGATCAATGCGGGTATTGTTCGCGGGGTTATGACCCAAGCTTTAGCCGTTTCACCTAAAGCGGTGTTCTTGATTGTATCCAATCCAATGGACACCATGACTTATCTGGCTTACCAAGTAGCACAAGAACTGGGTGTACCCAAAAAACGAATTATCGGTATGGGTGGTGCATTGGATTCTGCTCGTTTCCGGTATCGTTTGGGCGAGGCCATGCAAGTTTCACAAAACGATTTACATGGTATGGTGATCGGTGGACACGGTGATACGACCATGATCCCTCTTACCCGCCTAGCAACTTGGAATGGTATCCCGGTTTCCCGTTTCTTGAGTCAAGAGAAATTAGCTGATGTTACCCAAAAAACCATGGTGGGAGGCGCTACCTTGACGGGCCTTCTTGGCACTTCTGCTTGGTATGCCCCTGGCGCGGCGGTAGGTCAAATCGTGGAGTCAATCCTACGGGATGAAAAGAAAATCATTCCTTCGTCTGTTTATTTGAATGGTGAATACGGACAAAAGGATATCTGCATCGGTGTGCCCGTAGTGATCGGTCGTACAGGTTGGGAAAAAATCATCAACCTCCGTTTGAGCAATGAAGAAAAAGAGCTGTTCGAGAAATCGGCAGAAGCGGTACGTAGTATGAATGCAGCACTAGCAACTGTGTAATTTCAATCCGAATAAACCAAGAAAAAAGGGGCCAACAGGCCCCTTTTTAGTGAACGTTTAGAGGTAGAGTGTGTGATAAACGATTACACGGTAGATGAAAATCGCGTATTCACCGTGGTACTCTCCATTAAGTAGGGATCCAATGCCATGCATACATTACGAAGAAAAGGTTCTCCCTCTTTCGTGATGATGATAACCCCCTGATCCTCAATTAAAAGACCATCCTCGGCCATTTCACACAATTTGGATTCAATTTTAGCAATTTCTTCGAGATTCCAATCAATATCTTTCCAATTTCCTTTTTGGGTACACATAAGAGATAAAATCAATCGGCGAACCTGTTTTTCTTTTGGTGTGTGGAGGTGCCCTTTGATCCATGGAAAAATTCCAGACTCTACTTTCTGAAGATACGCATCAATGTCTTTTTCGTTTTGAACAAATCCTCCCTGACACTCTCCAATAGCAGATGCACCCAAGCCAATTAAGAAAGGGGCTTGACTGGTTGTGTATCCCATGAAGTTTCGGTGTAGGTAGCCTTCTTGTGCTGCCAGAAGCAAGGGATCTCCGGCCAGTCCAAAATGATCCATGCCGATTTCTTCATAACCTGCCATTAAAAATGTGGATTTCCCCAAATCATATAAATTTCTTTTTTGTTTTCCTTTGGGAAGGTCGCTCTCTTCAAAACCACGTTGGCCCGTTCCTTTTATCCAAGGCACATGAGCATAGGCGTAAAAGGAAAGTCGATCCGGACGAAGCGAAAGCGTTTTCTGAATCGTCCGTAAAACAGACTCAGGGGTTTGAAATGGCAAACCATACACCAGATCATGGCTAATGGAGGTATATCCGATCGCCCTAGCTTGTTCGGTTACCCATTTTACTTGGTCAAAGGGCTGATGTCGGTGGATGGCTTTTTGTACGACTGGGTCATAATCCTGAACGCCAAAGCTAACCCGACGAAAACCATGTCGATAAAAAACCTCCAAATGCTCGGGCGTGGTGTTCATCGGATGTCCCTCCCAGCCATATTCCTCTGACCCCTCCGAAGCCGAGATGGCTGTTGAAAGAATACCTGTTAGCAATCGATCCAGTTGTTCTGGATGAAAGAAACTAGGTGTGCCACCTCCTAAATGAAATTCTCGGATCAGGGGTGGTGCCCCAAGAAGATCTAAATACTGAGTCCATTCCTTTAGAACCGCATCAATGTAGCGTTCTTCCACGCCGTGATTTTTGGTAATTCGTTTATGGCATGCACAAAAGGTGCAAAGGCTTTCACAGTAAGGCAAATGGATATACAAGGCTATCTCGCCTGACTCCCCCCAGGTTTGTAAAATACGATTTTGATACCCAAGGGTACTAAACTCTTCGGTTCTCCAATGAGGTACGGCTGGATAACTGGTGTATCTTGGGCCTGCCTGGGTATATTTTTGGAAACGCTCCTCCACATTCATAGGGAATACTTCTATATTTGCAACAAAGGTAACTGCCCAAGCAGCGCCTAGAGTATGCGTTTCCTCATAAAATGGTATGATCCAACGATGAAAAAAATCCTGATTCTCAATGGCCCGAATCTCAATCTTTTGGGAAAAAGACAACCCGAAGTCTATGGTTCTTTGTCGTTTGAAGGCTATTTTGAGACGCTGAAAGCTTCTTTTAAAGAGGTCGAGTTACATTATTTTCAGTCCAATCATGAGGGCGCGTTGATCGATAAAATTCATGAAGTGGGTTTTACCTTTGACGGTCTGGTTATCAATGCAGGTGGCCTGACACATACCTCGGTTGCGTTGGCAGATGCGATTGCAGCCGTACCTATGCACGCTGTGGAGGTCCATATCTCCAATATCCATGCCCGAGAATCATTCCGCCACCATTCCTACCTTTCTGCTGTTTGTCGAGGCATGATTTGTGGACTAGGATTAAAAGGCTATGCCTTGGCTATTGACTACCTTCTGTCAGCTTCTTAATTTCAGCGAATTTTCATCTCGATTCGGCGATTCAGTCGTCGATTGGCCTCCGTCGAATTGGGTACCCGTGGTTGGGACTCCCCCCAACCTTTTGCTTCTAAACGTGTCGAGTCTATGCCCGACTGGACCAAAAACTGAACCACTGATTGCGCTCGCTTCTCCGATAAATGAAGATTTTGAGTGGCCTCCCCAATATCATCCGTATGGCCTTGAATGGTCACTTTTAAGGTTGGATTTTCCTTTAAAAGCTGCACGACTTTGTCTAAACGGACTCTTGATGCCTCTTCTAGTTGGTATTGACCTGTTGGAAAAAAGAGATGGTCTAACACCACAATTTGATTGGACTCCACCGTTTCCAATGGAATGTGCACCCATTCGTTTGAAGGTAGGGTGTCTAAAGCGACACTTCGATTGATATGTCCGGGTGCCGAGAGAAACAATGCATAGTTCCCTTGAGATGGCAAGGGGATAACAAACCGCCCGTCCAAACCACTGACCAACTGGATGGAGCGATCGGTAGTCGCTAAATCGTATAGTTCGATTGTCCCCTTGATCGGTTTGCGCGTCTTGGAACTTAGAAGGCTTCCTCGAAAGGTTTTTGTTGGGGCAATTTGATCGGTAATGGATTTGGGTACAGGCATCTGGACCAACTGTATGGAGTCGCCCTGGGTTCTGGAAAAGTACAGAAAGGTGACTTCATGATCCATCGCTACTGATATTTCATCTCGGTCTGAATTCAGTTCTGCCAAATGCAAAGGCCTTTCTTGGGCTTTGACAAATGAGTGGGCGAAAAGGTCGTATCCACCGAGCCCCGGCCAGCCATTCGAGGAAAACATCAGGATTTGGGTATTAGGATGTAAAAATGGGGATAATTCATCCCGACTGGTATTGATACGAAGGCCGGCATTTTGTGCCCGCGACCAACTTCCATCCACACGTTGTTGGCTCCACCAAATATCTTTTTTTCCCAATCCACCGGAACGATCTGAGACAAAAAACAAGCGTTTCCCATCAGCCGATAATGTTGGTTGGGAGTCCCATTGAGGGCTATTGACCTCAGAGCCCAGATTTTGGGGAACCGACCAACCCGTTTCTGTCCAATCGGATACATATAAATCGCAACTTCCGAGTCCATCCTCTCGGTCGCAAGCTGTAAAAATCAATCGTTTTCCGTCCCCAGATATCGTGCTTGTGCCCTCATTCCCAGAGGTTTGAATCGGACTAGGCAAGGGAACAGGAGGATCCCAAGGGGCTAGTTTATGAGCCCTTGAACTAGAATATAGGTTTTCATCTCCTTCTCCCTGTCGAGCCGTGAAATACAGTGTATTTCCGTCGGCGGTTAAAGCTGGAAAATATTGTCGTTGAAACTGATTTAAGGGTGATGGGAGAGGGGTGATTGGTTGTTGGATGACCGAATTTTTCATGCGCAATTCCAACGATGCCATTTTTCGGGCTAAGGCGGGGCGATTGGGATTTTTTTCGTTGGTGGCTTCCCATGCCTGCTGGTAGTAGCTCATGGCTTGCTTAACATCCTGTCGGTCAAGGGCTAAGTCGCCCAGCTTTTGGTAGGCCCAGGCATATTGTTGTGGAGCATGAGGTAGGGCAATGACTCGTTCATACGCCCTTTGGGCAGCCATGGATTGATTGTCTCGGTCGAGAACTTGGGCCATTTTAAACCAAACCTCGATTTGGGTGGAGTCCTTACTTAAAAGCGTTTGGTAGGTTTCAATGGCCTCTTTGTATTTCCCTTCCAAGGTGAATCTGCCTGCTTTTTGCATGGGATCCACCACCTTGGTCCGTCCTTGACTCCAAAGGCTGTGCGCTGAAAAGAAAACGATTGAAAAAAGAAGAAACCGAACCATATATTTTAAAAGATAACCCAGCTGTCCGTAGTAAACGTACGGGATTCCTCCTTAATTTTGAAAAAATTCGAAAAAAAACAAATGGAATTTTACGTATACGCTAAAGCTTTGCATATCATCGGGTTTGTCACTTGGTTTGCAGGGCTATTTTATTTGGTTCGGATGTTTGTCTATTTCGCGGAAGTGGATCAGAAACCGGCCGCTTTACAAGCTGACTGGCGAGCCCAATTTACCCTGATGCAAAAGCGGGTGTATCAGATCATCTGTACGCCTGCCATGTATTTTACCTGGACATTTGGTTTGACCATGTTATTCCTGAATCCTGAGATTTTGGCTCAAACCTGGATTCAGGTGAAATTAGTTTTATTGGTCATTTTGGTGGCGTATCATTTTTATTGTAAGTCCATCATTGGCCGCCAAGAATCCGGTGAGATGGTGTATTCGTCTTTCCAGTTTCGCTTGTTGAACGAATTTCCAACGCTTTTCTTGGTGGCGATCGTCTTTTTGGCGGTGCTACGGGATTTCCAAAACTTTTTAGCTCTGTTTGGTGGCGTTCTGGCCTTTGGTGTTTCCCTATACTTTTTTGCCAAAGCCTACAAGCGGCGGCGGGAGCAGAAGGAAGAGTGAGCGAGTTACCGAAATTTTTCGAGATAGAGGGTGACCTTACCAGACCTACATGACCCATTGCGAAGCTAACGGGACTCTTGTGGTTGATCCGATTCGACATTTTATTTTGTCCGGACAATACGCCCTCTTTTCAAAACAGGTTGATATGCTGGAATCAGAGCCCGGGAAATACTCCGAAATTCCTCATGAGAGTAAAATGAAAGTAAGAATATGGAATGAGTTGGCCAATTAAATCCTAAATTTGATTCTTACTTTTAGGATTTATTTTCCATTTCATATTCGATCCATGCAAACCCATCCCTCCCTGTCTGTCTCCGAAGCTACCGATATTCTCACTATGTTAACCCACATTGAATCGGGTGATTGGGATAAAGCCCATGATTTGGCCCAAAGTCAAGAAGGCGTCTGGGCCTATGATCGTCTGCATGCGTATCTACATCTTTTGGAAGGGGACCAATGGAATGCCGGCTACTGGTACCGCCGGTGTGGCATAACACCAAGCAAGGTATCGAAAAAAGAAGAATGGCAGTTCTTGCGGCAATGGATCAATCCTTTTCTCCTTCCCACCTCCACGTTGTTTCATGTAGTAGAGACCTCGGAATGGGAAAGTCAAATCCATTCACCCACCTTTCTCCCCGCAACCTATGTCTCCGAAGGATTTATCCATTTGTGTACCGAAGAGCAACTTCCCGGTGTTTTGGAACGGTATTATGCCGGACGAACCGACATTTCATTGCTAACCTTGGATGCAGAATCCCTGAAAGATCATCTAAAAATGGAGCCTGGGCCAACGGGCGACTATTTTCCCCACTTGTTTTCGGCCATTCCTTCGTCAGCCGTCATAAAAATATCGGCGATCGAAAATTCGTAAATTGGATTTAACGAAATAATATTTGGATTTTCAAAGGTAAAATAGGGGGATTATGGGGGTATTCGGACATTTTTTCCAAATTTCCTTATATTTGTCCGGACCTAATCGACCGATCCTCATGCCAAAACAAAACGTGGAGACTTTGTTCACCCAGGAAGTCCATAACAAGTATTTGGTCTTCAATACGTTGTTCTCCCGACTCCCGTACGACAAAATGACTAAAATTGGGCAACTCATGCCCTTCCTTCACGATGCCGCCCAAGTAGGTTTTGAGGCCGGCCAAAGCCCGAAGGAAATCATTGATCAATTCTTTGAACGCTACACACACATTCGGACCGAAAAGGAGAAAATCGATTTACTGTTTCGATTTATCACCTACATCGAACGTCAGGTAGTTCTGTTTGATAGTGTGGAGGAGGCTGCGTTTGATAAACTCTCCAGTCTCAATCCCGCAGGTCGCTTAACCGCCCTTTTAGCTTTGGCTCAACAAGAGGACAAATTGGAAGCGGTTCGAGAAAAACTGAGAAACTTCAAGGTTCGGATGGTTTTTACGGCTCATCCTACCCAATTTTACCCGAATAGCGTGCTTCGGATAATTCAAGATTTAGAGACCTGCATTAAACGCAATGACATCAACGCTATCGATACATTGTTGCAGCAGCTTGGAAAAACTCCGTTTATTAATGAACAACAACCCACGCCTGTAGAGGAAGCCCAAAGTATTTTGTTTTTCCTTCGTCACGTGTATTTTGAGGTACTTAGCCAATTGCACGAACGAGTTTACAGTGATATTTTTGAGGAGGATGAGGCATTTCGGCCGATCATTGAGCTGGGCTTTTGGCCAGGGGGAGATCGAGATGGAAATCCCTTTGTAACCTCCGAAATTACACGGAGAGTGGCCAGGGAATTACGCATTGCTATCTTAAAGTGTTACTATAATCAGTTTAAGGAGATACGTCGTCGCTTTACTTTTCGTGGCATCATTCCTTTGCTAGATAAGATCAATCAACGGCTCTATACCAATATGTTTGGGATGGACCAGGATCTTACAGCCGATCAGCTGTTATCCATGCTGTCTGAGGTTCGCGAAAAAATGGTCAACGATCACAACGGAATGTTTTTGTCCGAATTGGATCGATTCATTCGTCGGGTGAAGTTATTTGGAATGCATTTTGCCAGCTTGGATATTCGGCAGGATTCTTCCATCCATACGCAAGTTTTGCAAGCCGTGGTGACGACCTATCGTCCTGAAATGGGTGATTATGCTACCTGGACTGAGGAGCAAAAAATTCAATTTTTGTTGAACGAGAACCTTTCCGTCCATCCCGATGACTTGCCTGAAGGAATTATTCGGGATACGTTCTTGACGATCTTAGCCATTCGCGATATTCAAGCCACCAACGGCGCCAAGGCCTGCCATCGATATATTATCTCCAATTCCACCGCTCCTTCCTCGGTCTTGGAGGTGATGGCGATGTTTCGATTTATTGGGCATACACCAGAGGACTGTTCGGTCGACATCGTACCCCTTTTTGAAACCATCGAAGGGCTGGATGCGGGGCCAACCACGATGTTTAGCCTTTATAACCTTCCGATGTATCAAAAGCACCTCGCCCGCCGTGGAAAATCCCAGACTATCATGTTGGGTTTTTCGGATGGTACGAAAGACGGTGGTTATATCAAAGCCAATTGGGAAATTTTCAAAGCCAAAGAAAAGCTTTCGTATGTTTCGAAAGTCAATGGAATCAGTGTCCTGTTTTTTGACGGCCGGGGAGGGCCCCCAGCACGCGGTGGTGGCAAGACACATCAATTTTATGCCTCCCAAGGCCCTACCATCGCCAATAACGAAATTCAGATTACCATTCAAGGGCAGACGATTTCGTCTATGTATGGCTCCTTAAGTCAAGCGCAATATCATTTTGAACAATTGCTTTCGGCGGGCATTATCAATGACGTATTTACAGATAAGCAATCCACACTCAATGAAAAAGAGCGCAAACTGATTGAGGAGCTGGCGGAAATTGGGGGTGAAAAATACTTGGCATTGAAGCAACATCCACAATTTGTTCCCTATTTAGAGCATAAAAGTCCGTTGAAGTTTTACGGCAAAACAAAAATAGGCTCTCGACCCACTAAACGGTCGGCGAGTGCACAATTGAAACTATCGGACTTACGGGCCATTCCGTTTGTGGGTTCGTGGAGTCAGCTAAAACAAAATATCCCCGGATTTTTTGGCTTTGGTACCGCGTTGCAGGTCAAGATCAACGAAGGGAAATTAGGAGACCTTCAAGAGTTATACCAAAACTCTTTGTACTTTAAAACCCTGATGCAAAATAGTATGATGGCCCTCCAGAAATCCTATTTTGCCCTGACGTCCTACATGAAGGAGGATCCGGTTTTTGGGGATTTCTGGAAGCTATTGTATGCCGAATATGAAATATCGGTTCGGAATATGCTTTTGGTTTCTGGACAAAAAGGGTTGATGGATAGTGATCCTGTCAATATGCACTCTGTCAACTACCGAGAGTCCATCATTCTTCCTCTTTTAGCCATCCAACAATATGCTTTGCAGAAATTGGAAGAAGAAAACAGCGAAGAGATCCGAAATACCTTTGAAAAAATGGTGACTCGATCATTATTTGGTAATATCAATGCCTCCCGTAATTCGGCCTAAATACATGTTTATCACATGAAAAGTAGATTTTAGTTTATTTAACCACAAGGATTGATAGGATTCTTCTACATTTGTATTTATTTAAACATAAACGATCAGTACGATGAAAAAAATAAGTCGAAATGTGTTGGCTCTGGCTTTATTAGCCATTTCTATGAGTTCTTGTTATACCTATACCTACACAGTGGGAAAAGGGCCTCAAACTGGCATTGAGGTGACAAAAAAGAACCATTATTTGATTGCAGGTCTTGCCCCTTTAAAAGTCTCAGATCCCGTACAAATGGCGGGTGGTGCTACCGATTACCAGGTGACTATCACCCATACGTTTGTAGATGGTTTGATCAATGGTCTGACAGGCGGGATTTATACTCCCACGACTACCAAGGTCAAAAAATAAATTAGGCTTATCCAGCAAAAAACCAGGTCCAACGACCTGGTTTTTTGTTTAATAGGAGAATGGATCAATCCATTCTCTTACATCCTTTCGGGAACATTCACTCCGAGTAGATACATGCTCTTTTTAAGTGTTTTCGCTACTTGGTCGATCAAAGCTAAACGGAAGTTTCGTATCTCTAGATTAGCTTCGTTTAAAACAGAACATTCGGCATAAAACGAATTGAATTGTTTGGCAACATCAAACGCATAATTCGCTAAGATGGAAGGGGCGTACTCCAAACCTGCTTTGGCTAATTGGTTCGGATAGTCGTTGAGCAGTTGAATCAATGCAACTTCCGATCCCGTTAGGTGAAGGTCTGTACTTACTACCTGAGGAACCACAATGTCCTGCGCCTGGGCTTTTCGTAAAATGGATTGGATTCGGGCATGGGTATATTGAATGAACGGGCCCGTATTCCCTTGAAAATCAATGGATTCTTGCGGATTGAACAACATACGCTTTTTGGGTTCCACTTTTAACAAAAAGTATTTTAATGCACCCAATGCCAACATTTTGAATAAATTGGAAGCCTCCTCAGGGGAGAAGTCGTCGATTTTCCCACGGGAGCGAGTCGTTTCCTCGGCGGTCTCGATCATCTCTTTGACCAGATCATCGGCATCGACGACAGTTCCCTCTCTGGACTTCATCTTGCCCGTTGGGAGGTCGACCATACCGTAAGATAAGTGATAACAACCGTCCGCATAGGTTCTGCCCAACCGTTTTAAAATGGCGAATAATACCTGAAAATGATAATCTTGCTCATTTCCAACCACCCAAATGGACTTTTCGGTTGGATGATCGGCGAACTTGAGATCGGTCGTGCCTAAATCTTGAGTCATGTACACCGAGGTACCATCACCTCGTAAAACCAACTTATGATCTAGCCCCTCCTCGGTCAAGTCGATCCAAACCGATTGGTCAGGTTTTTGGTAAAACACACCTTTGGCAAGTCCCTCTTCAACCAGTTCTTTCCCGAGGAGGTAAGTGTCAGATTCATAATAGGTGGTATCAAAGTCAACCCCAATGAGGTCATAGGTTTGTTTAAATCCATCATATACCCATCCGTTCATTTTCTTCCAAAGGGAAATAACCTCTGGATCTTGCTGTTCCCATTGAACGAGTAAATCTTGGGCGGCTAACAGGATGGGCGCTTTCTTTTTGGCTTCTTCTTCTGGAATGCCCTGAGCTACTAATTCTTCTACCTCTTTTTTGAAGAGTTGATCATACAGAACGTAGTATTTACCGGCAAGGTGGTCACCTTTGATTCCCGAACTCTCAGGGGTTTCACCATTTCCAAGGCGGGCATAGGCGATCATGGACTTACAAATATGGATTCCACGGTCATTCACCAAACAGGCCTTTACAACATCCCAACCGTTGGCTTCCAAGATGCGCGCCATGGAATGCCCTAGAAAATTATTTCGGAGATGTCCTAAATGCAGGGGTTTATTGGTGTTGGGTGACGAGTATTCTACCATCACGGAGGCGTTCCGCTTGGGAAGTCGATCCACTGGGTGGTCTAAAATTGATTGAAAAGTTGAAATCCAGGCTTGATCGGTCAAAACAATATTCAAAAAGCCTTGCACCACATTGAAACCAGCAACAAACGGAAGATTTTGAACTAAATAGTCCCCAATTGCCTGCCCAATTTCGGCGGGAGATTTTTTGAGAGCCTTGACCAAAGGGAAAACGACAAACGTATGTGAACCTTCAAAGTCTTTTCGTGTGGCTTGAAGGGTAATGTCCATTTCATATTGGTAAAGCGTGGTGAGAGCTTGGTGGATTCCTTGGGTCAATTGGGCGTCTATCGTCATCATATAAATTCGGTCGGCGAAGGGCCGTTGGTTAATGGTCGGGCAAAATTAATTAAAAACCGCCATGAAAATTACCTATCTTTGAAAGTTCACATTGTTACACCTGGGCGAATTCCCGAGGCTCGCCCTTTGTCTGCTTGATTTATGTTGCAATCCATGACCGGATTTGGGTCTGCCACCCAAGAAAATGATCAAATGATCGTGACGGCGGAAGTAAAATCCCTTAATTCTAAATTCTCCGATATTTATTGCCGAATGCCCCGAGCGTTGTCGGATAAAGAAATTGAAATTCGGAATCTTTTGTCCAAAGAGCTAGAAAGAGGAAAAATTGAATTTACACTGACCATTACGCCCAAAGAGGCTAGTCAAGTGGGAACTACCGTCAATCGTCCTACCGTGAAAGCGTATTTTCGGGATTTACATGAAACAGCCCAAGAGCTTGGCTTTGAGCCATCCGCCACCGAGCTACTTCGAATGGCTACAATGATGCCCAATGCCTATTTGACCAGCGCCGCCAACGAGGAACAAGCGCAAACAGACTGGCAATTTATGCTGGATGTTGTGCAACAAGCGATCCGGAAATGCCAAGAGTTCCGACTCCAAGAAGGGCTAAACACCAAAGCAAAATTTGTGGATTACATCGAAACGTTGAACTCCCTACTCACCCAAGTAGCCGAGCAAGATCCCAAACGTGTTCCGGTGATTCGGGAGCGTATTCAGCGGACCATTGCCGAATGGAGCCAAGCTGAAAACTTCGATCAAAATCGGTTCGAACAAGAACTTATTTACTACATCGAAAAATTCGATATTTCGGAAGAGAAAGTTCGACTTAAAAATCACCTAGATTATTTCTTGAAAGAACTCCACCAAGCCTCCAATGGAAAAAAATTGAACTTTATCGCCCAAGAAATCGGACGTGAAATCAATACCATAGGTTCTAAAGCCAACGATGCGTTGATCCAACGACTCGTGGTCCAAATGAAAGACGAATTGGAGAAAATTAAAGAACAAACGCTTAATATCGTGTAAGTTCTCCTTCTCATTCCGAAGGAAATTCGTTAATTTTGCGACTTTTTAAATCAGAACAATCTTCGTATCCATATGGCACTGAAAGCCGGCATCGTGGGTTTGCCCAATGTAGGGAAATCGACTTTATTTAATGCAGTTTCCACAAGCGCCAAAGCGCAAGCAAGTAATTACCGATTTTGTACCATCGAGCCTAACGTAGGTTTGGTCGATGTACCCGACGAACGATTGTATGCGTTGGCGAAATTGGTGAATCCCAATCGAATTGTCCCAACTCAAATTGAAATTGTGGATATCGCGGGTCTAGTTCGGGGAGCTTCCCGTGGTGAAGGGCTTGGAAATAAATTCTTAGGAAACATTCGGGAAGTGGATGCGATTATTCACGTGATTCGTTGCTTTGAGGACGAAAATGTTCTTCGGGAAGAAGGAGCCATTAACCCGGTGAGCGACAAAGAAATCATTGATACGGAGCTTCAGCTAAAAGATCTGGAAAGTGTAGAGAAAAAACTAGCCCGAATCGGAAAATCGGCTCGTGTCGGTGGTGATGCCAAAGCTAAAGCCGAACTGGATGTACTTGAGCGCTGTAAAGCCTGGTTGGAACAAGGGAAAAACATCCGGGGTTTGGGTCTGACCAAGGAAGAACTTCCAGCTATTGCCGATTTGTTTTTACTCACCTTGAAGCCAACCCTCTATGTGGCAAACGTAGATGAGGCCTCCATGCACACGGGAAACGCCTATTCGGAAGCTCTACAAAAAGTAGCTGATGAGGAAGGCGCTCAAATGATCGTTTTGAACAACTCCATCGAAGCTCAAATTGCCGAAATGGAGGATCCGGAGGATAAGGAATTGTTTCTGGGCGAATATGGTATGAAAGAAGCGGGATTGAACCGTTTGATTCGGTCTGCCTACCAGTTGCTTAATCTAGGAACATACTTTACCGCCGGGGTGCAAGAGGTACGCGCCTGGACGATCCAAAAAGGATGGAAAGCCCCCCAAGCTGCTAGCGTCATTCATACCGATTTTGAACGTGGATTTATCAAGGCGGAAGTCATTGCGTATGATGATTATATCAAATATGGCTCTGAATTGGCCTGCAAAGAGGTCGGTCGTCTTCGAATCGAAGGGAAAGAATATGTGGTAGCTGACGGTGATGTCATGCATTTCCGGTTCAATGTCTAATGACCTGGCTACCCTCAACCAAAATACCCCGAGCAGGCAATCCTACTCGGGGTATTTTGGTTTTGATCCGATTATACAACAAATATCACCAATTGTAGCTAATCAGGTTCCAATTATTAAATAGCCCAAATGGGTTACTTTTTATCGGGTAGTTTTGGTTATCAAATTACCCTTGCATGAAAAAAGCAGTAACCCTAGTTATTTTCCTTTGTTGGTCTGGAATGGCCTCCGGCCAAATCTTAAATCCCAAAGAAACGGCCAAACGAAAGGCCACAGACCGTACCAATAATGCGGTCGATCGAACCATCGACAAAGGTTTGGATAAAGTGGAAGAAGGAATTTCCAACCTTTTCAAAAAGAAAGAAAAAACAAACGAGGTACCTGGTGAAAGGGCAGCCAAGGAAAACTCAAGTACATCGAATTCCACATCGACATCCTCGTCCTCCGCCGGTTCAGGATGGGATGACCCCGCCACAAATACCCCGACCAACTCTACCCCCGCTACTGCCTCGACGTCCGCTAAGTTGGCTGCTAATTCCAAGTTTGACTTTATCCCGGGCGAAAAAGTAATTGCTTTGGAGGATTTTGCCCAAGATGAAGTAGGTGATTTCCCAGCCAAATGGAATACCAATGCCTCAGGCGAAATTATACAGTTGTCGGGTATATCCTCTAAATTTTTGAAGCCAGCCAATGAAGGTGTATTTTTCCCCGAATTCATCGACAAGCTCCCGGAGTTGTTTACATTGGAGTTTGACCTATACGTCACGGAGGAGTTCAGTGAAATGAAATCAGGTCTTTGGGTTGGTTTTGTGGATTTTAACGATCGAAAAACTACCCATGATGCCAACTTCTCCGATGTCCCTATGGCAAAATTTGATATCCACCCGGTGCGAAGTGAAAATGAAGCGAAAAGCGGGACAACCACGGCTTATGTGATCGATGCCAATCGACAAGTGATGATCAACAACACCACCAGCTTGCCATGGAAGATCAATCAGGTCAATCGGGTGTCCTTTTGGCGGCAGAAAAACCGGATGCGGATGTACATCAATGATCAAAAGATCTGGGACTTGCCACGAGCTTTTCAGCCTAATGTCACGTATGGATTACTCTTTACGACTTCCATCTGGGAGGGTTTCCTAGCACTTTCTAATCTTCGCCTGGCCGTAGGAGCACCAGATACACGCTCTAAGTTAATCACAGAAGGTAAATTCACTACTAATGGCATTTTGTTCGATGTCAATTCTGACCGAATCCGACCGGAATCGGTGGGTGTCATCAAAGAAATTGCTCAGGTCCTTCAAGAGAACCCGAATGTCAATGTGAAAATCATTGGTCATACCGATTCCGATGGATCGGATGCCGCCAATCTTACGCTCTCTCAAAAACGGGCAGCCGCCGTGAAGAACGCTCTGGCCAACGACTTCGGAATCAAAGTCGATCGGATGCAAACCGATGGAAAAGGAGAAACTCAACCCATCGATTCCAATACAACTCCCCAAGGTAAAGCCAACAACCGACGTGTTGAATTTATCAAACTTTAATGGTTTGTCCCTTTTGTTATTCAATTGTTCCTTACGATTATGAAAAATTCAATTATTCTATTTCTTTGTTTTTTAACCAACCAGATGAGCGCCCAGGTTTTTAATCCTGGTACTGTCCTGAAGCGAAAAGGAGAGGATCGTGTGAATCAAAAAGTGGATCAGTCGCTTGATAAGGCTCTGGATAAACTGTTCAGCCCGAGTGAAAAAAAGAGTAAGGAGGGTGGTGGAGGTGATGAAAATCCCCTCAGTGGCCTTCAAATGGGAGGGAAACCTGCCGATGCCTATGCTTTTCAAGCATCCATGGTCGTCCATATGAAAATGACCTCCTCTAAAGACGTCCAAAGTTGGAAAATGAAATACATGTTCGATCAAGAGGCGCGCTGGATGGGTATGCGATTTCTAGAGGGAAACGATCCTTCCATGGCTCAGGCTTATCAAATGATGGATGCGGTGGTGTTAGACTTCAACCAAATGAAAATCTTTTCCTTCATCAACAATAGCGGGTCAAAAATGGTGATGGGCATCGGTTTTAAACCAGACAAGTTAGAATCCCAGATGGAATCGCAACCCGATCGGTATTCCCTCACCAAAACTTCTGAAACCAAATCCATCGGGGGAACACCTTGTCAGGGTTACCAAATGAAAGACGAAAAAGGGAAAGACGTGGTCATGTTATGGATTTCCTCCACGCCTGTTGGTGATTTTAGCCGATTTATGAAAGCCATGGCTCGGTCAGGTGGAAATCTTGCCAAAGGAAAAAATCCCAATTTAATGGCCTATCAAAGTCATCCCGAATTGATCAAACTGGCTTCTCAAGGTCGAATGATTTTGGGAATGACCTCCAAGGGTGAAAAGGGGGAGCAAATGGATATGGAATACCTCGATTTTAAATCCATTGATGCTATCACCTTCCGCACCTCCGGCTATCAATCCATGTTTTAACTGTTATATCTATGAAAAAAAGTAGTGTGTTCCTTTTGATTCTCAGTGCATCCTGGTTACTTACCTCATGTGGCGGTCTCCTGGGCCGGGCCATAGATCCCGATCGGGGAGGAAGTGGTAATTTCACAGCCACAGTAGATGGAAAGTCCTGGAAGGCAGATCAAGTGTCGGCTATCTCCTTGTTTGGGTATTTCACCATGACGGCGAATAAAGGTGAAAACGAATACTTTTCAGTTTCCTTCCTGCCCGATCAGATCAATATTGGTAAATCCTACTCTTTTGATGGAGAGGAATCAGGAAAATTTGCTGTGACCTTTATCAACGATCAGGGTACTTTTGTGCCTGCTACAGGAACCATTCGCATTACATCGTTTCGAGATAATCGTACATTGGAGGGTGAAATGGAGTTTGAGAGTCTTGATCTCACAGGAAAAACCATCCAAGTGAAGAATGCCAAATTTAAAGCTTCGATTGTTTTGTAGATGAAATTACATTTGTGGGTAATTTAAATGTAAAGGCCGTCACGAAGACGGAATGCAAAAAACAGGTCAGCCTTCGGCCTGTTTTTTCTTGTTTCCCCCTTTTGGATGTGCTTGGGCATGAATATTCCGGAGCTTTTCAATGGAAGTATGAGTATATATCTGGGTAGCGGCCAGATTAGAATGTCCCAATAATTCCTTGATCGCCTGTAAGTCAGCCCCGCGATTTAAAAGATGTGTCGCAAAGGTATGTCGCAGCACGTGAGGGCTCCGTTTTTCGAGAGAAGAAACCAGCCCCAGGTACTTTTTCACCAGTCGTTGGATGAACATAGGATAAGCCGTATCGTGTTGGTCCGTTAGAATTAAATGGTTTGACTCTGAAATGGGACGAACGGCCAGGTAGTTTTTTAATAAGAGAAGGGTTGACTGTGGAATAGGGATCACACGTTCTTTGTTTCGTTTTCCTAAGACTCGAATGCGGCCCTGTCCGATATCAATCCGATCAAGCGTTAAACCGATCAATTCGGATAATCGCATTCCAGAGCCATATAACATTTCTAATGTTAATTGGTCCCGAATCCCCATCCAACCCGAGGGGAAAGGAAAATCCTCAGCCAACAGGTCCATCGGTTTTTCTTCTAAATATGTTGGAAGTAATTTTTTTGTCTTGAGTGCCCTAATTCGAGTCGTTGGATTGACTTTTATTTTGCCATGTTTTTCCAAATACCTGTAAAAAGCCCGCAAGGTGGCAATTTTTCGATTGATTGAGGTGTTTTCCAAATCCAACTCGACTAAACTCACGATCCAGCGTCTGACCTGCAAATAGGTAGCCTCCTCCAAAGGAATGGGATCTAGAAAGGACTTAAATTGAGTTAAATCGGTTTGATAAGCCGTCGCGGTATGGTCACTGACTCGCTTCTCAGTTCGAAGATGGCGTAAAAAAAAATCAATCATTGCAACTTGAATTCCTTCGAAGGTACGGAGGAAATTTTCAAGTTACAAGGATTGATTCGTAGCAAAATAACGGATCGATTATTCGTCGATATGTCCGTAGGTCTTCTGCTTATAAGCCGCCCGAATGACTTCGAAACGACGCTTAACGGATTTTTTCTCGAATGCTTGACGAGCACGGAGTTGGCGCACGACGCCCGTTTTCTCAAATTTCTTCTTGAAACGTTTCAACGCTTTATCAATAGATTCGTTTTCCTTTACTTGTACGTGCAGCATAATTTACACCTCCTTTCTCTTCTCGTATGATTGGGCTGCAAAGGTAGTGTATATCTCTTTGTTTTCCAAGCTACTCAAGTACATTATTCTGATAATGAAGGTTCTTCCCCTTGTAATTGTTTTTCGTAAAGTTCTTTGTACATTCCTCCAAGAGACATGAGCTCCTCATGGGTTCCCATTTCTACGGTTTGTCCGTTGTCCAAGACTACGATTTTGTTGGCTAGCTTGGCTGAAGAAACTCGATGTGAAATGATGACCGACGTTCTATTTTGCATAATGCGTTGCAAATTATTCAGGATCACATGTTCTGTGTGGGTATCAACGGCCGACAGACAATCGTCTAGCACGACGATTTTAGGTGCCCTGGCGATGGCTCGAGCAATGGATAATCGCTGCTTTTGGCCACCTGATAGGGTAATGCCCCGTTCGCCAATTTTGGTTTCGAATCCATGTTCAAAACCTTGGATATTCTCCCACAAGTCGGCATCTCGCGTAGCTTGTACGATCTCCTCCTCCGACAACTGGGGCTGGCCAAATCGAACGTTATTTCGAATGGTATCCGAAAATAAGAATACATCTTGCGGAACATACCCCATTTGGGAACGTAGGTATTGAACCTGATACGATTGAATAGGCTGATCGTCAATCCAAATAGTACCGGACGTCACATCGTACATCCGTAAAAGTAAATTGGCTAAAGTTGATTTGCCTGAACCGGTGGTACCCAAAATAGCCACTGATTCCCCTGCCTCGACAGATAAATTAAAATCCTTTACAGCCTGAATGCCGGAATCAGGGTAGGTGAAGTTGACATTTTGAAAGCGGATTTTGCCCAAAATAGGAGAAGTTCTATTTTCTTGAGAAACGATTTCCGTTCGATTGTACAAGAATTCGTTGATTCGCTCTTGAGATGCTGCTGCACGTTGGATTTGGGAGGTTGTCCATCCCAAAGCTGTTAGAGGCCAAGTTAACATGAAGACATACATGATAAATTCTGTAATGTTTCCCGGTGTTAACCGACCTGCCACTACCTCTTGCCCTCCAATGTACACACACAAAACGGTACTCAAACCAATTAAAAATAAGATAGTCGGTGAAAACAAGGCATCTACCCGAGTCAATTCCAAGGATTTGTCTTTGTATCGATTGCTTTCCTCTGTAAATCGACGCAAAGAATCTTCTTCCTTGGCAAACGACTTAATCACCCGGATGCCTGAAAAGGCCTCTTGAACAAATGTGGATAGTTGAGATAGACTACGTTGAATTTCTTCCGATCTTTTGTTGACGATATTACTGACAAAAAAGATTGAAATGGATAATACTGGCATTGGTAATAAGACCCAAAAAGTCAATCGAACATTGATCGAAAACATGTAGGAAAGTACCATCACTACCAAGACCACCATGTTCAATAAGTACATGATGGATGGCCCAATGTACATTCGGACTTTCCCGACATCCTCCGAGATGCGTGCCATCAGATCGCCCGTCGATTGCTTTTTATAAAAAGACAAAGGCAAGGTTTGATAATGCGCATAAATCTCATTTTTTAAGTCATACTCAATATGCCGTGACATCACGATGATGGTCTGGCGCACAGCGAACAGAAAAATTCCTTTCAAAATGGCCATAATCAAAATCAGGGCTCCAAATAAACCCACGGCCCACGCAAAGGAATCGTACATTCGTTCCTGACTTTCCATGCCCTCCAAAACATAATACATGGCTAAATTATCTTGCACTAAGTCTAGGGCAAATCGAACCACTTGCGCGGGAATGACCCCGAACAAATTGGAGACAATGGTGAAAACAGTACCCCAAAACAGATACCATTTGTATTTAAGCAGGTACTTATTAAGATGGGCGAGGTGTTTCATTTTGGGGAAGGTTGGACTGTGTAGGCCGGATAATTAATCGCAACGATTGATCGTAGGTGATATAGCTCCAAAGCCAATTAATGAATATGAGTATTTTGTTTTTCACACCCAGGATGGCCATTAAATGGACAAACATCCATACATACCAAGCAAAAGTGCCTTGGAATTTCCAAAACGGCAAGTCCACTACGGCAAGATGTCGCCCAACCGTCGCCATGGATCCTAGATCTTTGTATTCGAATGCCTTCAGCGGTTGCCCAGCGTGTAAAGCACGTAAATTTTTTGCCAATAAAATACCTTGCTGTATGGCAGGTTGGGCCACTTGCGGATGGCCGTTTGGATACGCCTCGGTTATCATGAGTGCCATATCACCTATAGCAAAGATATCCGGATAGCCTAGCACTTGATTCGAGGTATTGACTTTCATTCGCCGACCACGTCCATATACTTCAGGCGAAAAACCCTCCAAAGAATTAGACAATACGCCCGCGGCCCAAACCACATTGTGGGTGTTAATTTCTTCACCTTGATTCGTATAGGCAACCGTACCATTAAAATCTTGAATCCGTTCTCCTACCCGAACGTCCACGCCTAATCGTTCTAGGTATTCTTTGGCTTTGGACGAGGCATCTGGCGACATGACTTCCAACACGGCCGGGGAAGATTCAAACAAATAGATTTTCATCAAGTTGAAGTCCAACTCAGGATAATCCTTCGGGAGAATCATTTTTTTCATTTCGGCCAAGGTGCCTGCAACTTCGACACCTGTAGGTCCGCCTCCCACAATGACAACAGACATTAAGGCAGCTTGCAGGCGACTGTCTTCGGTGGATAAGGCTGCTTCGAAATTTTGTAAAATTCGATTACGCAATTGAATCGCCTCGGAGACTGATTTCATGGGCATGGCATATTTTTGAATATTTTCCATGCCAAAATAATTGGTACCTGCACCCATACCCAAAACTAGGTAGTCATAATCCACCCGGCCAAGACCCGTCATGAGTTTTTTCTCTTCAGGATGAACCGAGAGAACCTCGGTCACTCGGATGTGAATGTCTTGGTTGGATTGAAAAACCTTCCGCAATGGAAAAGCGATCGAGCTGGGTTCTAAACCTGCCATTGCGACTTGGTAAAAAAGGGGTTGGAATTGGTGGTAATTGTTTTTGTCTAAAAGCACCACCTGAAAAGGACCCTTCTTCAAAGCTTGAGCAAGGGCTAAACCACCAAATCCAGCTCCTACAATGACAACCCTTTTTTTATTGGTTTCTGGGATATTGGCTTTCATAAGGCCATTACTTTTTGGATGATTTCCTCATAATAAGCCTCGTATGCTGGAACGATCACCTCGATGTCAAACTCCTGGGCACGAGCTAGGGCATTGGCTTTGAATCGGGGTAGGTTTTCATCTTGTAGAATAAAATAGGCATTTTTTACCATATCCTCGATGTCGCCAACAGGACTTAAAAATCCGGTAATTCCTTGTACATTCAATTCTGGAAGACCCCCCGTATTGGTTGAGATGATCGGAACCTCACAGGCCATAGCCTCCAAAGCGGCCAATCCAAAGGATTCTTTCTCTGAAGGCATAATGAATAAATCAGCCACCGAAAGGATTTCTTCAATAGCATCGAGTTTTCCGACAAAGCGAATGTCCTCACACAATTGGAGATCACGGCAAAGTTGTTCCATAACCGGACGTTCGGGCCCATCACCTACCAAAACTAGTTTGGAAGGAATCATGGTTTTTAACTTTCCGAATGTATGGATGATGTCCTGAATCCGTTTAACCTTTCGGAAATTGGAGGTATGAACGAGTAACTTTTCGTCGTTTGGGCAAATGATCCGTTTGAAATGTTCTTTTTTCTGTTTGTGAAAGCGCTGAAGGTCAATGAAGTTTGGAATGACCTTGATGTCATTTTGGACCCGAAACGTCGATAAAGTCTCGTTTCGCAAATCAGCTGAAACAGCGGTTACGCCATCGGATTGATTAATACCGAGTTCCACAACGGGTTTGTACGTGGCATCTTTGCCTACCACCGTGATGTCAGTTCCATGCAACGTCGTAACGACAGGAATATGGATTCCCTCCGAGGCAAGAATTTGTTTAGCCAGGAAGGCACACGTAGCATGTGGAATGGCATAATGGACGTGAAGGAGGTCCAATTTTTCATACTTGACTACATCCACCATCTTGCCAGTCAATGCCGATTCATAGGGAGCATATTGAAAAAGCGGATAACTGGAGACGTTCACTTCATGATAGAATATATTTTCATTGAAGAAGTCCAACCGAATGGGTTGAGTGTACGTGATGAAGTGAACTTGATGACCTTTTTGGGCGAGCCCTTTACCGAGTTCAGTAGCCACAACACCGCTGCCCCCGAAGGTGGGATAACAGACGATACCTATTTTCATATTTATTTGAGTGATGTAAATTGCATCAAATGGGAAGTGGGTTCACACTCACTTTCGTATAACAACCTTTTCTAAAGAAAAAATTCCCTGAAAAAATGGGAGGAATCGACAAATTCTCCATTTGTCGACATTTTCATGTACCTTTGCCCAGACATTATTTCATTGCCATGCCATTCCTTTGGGTGTTTCTTCGACTCATTCGATACCCGAATCTACTCATGATTGCTCTTACGCAATGGGTAGCCCGCTATTTCGTCGTGGGAGACTCTGCCGGCCCGATTTTGACTGACCTCTCCATGTGGCTGATCATGGCCTCTACGCTTTGCATTGCTGCCGCTGGCTATATAATCAACGATTACTTTGATGTTAAAATTGACCGGGTCAATAAACCCAACGAGGTCATCATCGGGCGGTATATGAAAAGGCGTTGGGCCATTGTGTTTCATCAGACCTTGAGCCTATTGGGCATGCTTTTCGGTTTCTTTGTGCATTGGAAAGTTTTTTTGATCAATACTATTGCTGTAGGCCTTTTATGGTTGTATGCCGAGCGGTTCAAAAGACAAGCCGTGGTCGGGAATGTGGTGGTATCGGGGCTTACTGGAGCCGCGCTCGTCGTTTTGGCAGTATTCTACGATCACCATGACAAGATACTGAATATTTACGCAGTCTTTGCTTTTTTCATTTCGCTAATTCGTGAAATTATCAAAGACATGGAAGACGTGAAAGGGGATCAAAAATTTGGCTGCCAAACCTTGCCTATTCTGTTGGGTATTCACAAAACCAAGCAAATCGTTTGGGTTCTGATGGTGTCTTTTGCTGGTATTGTCCTTTCTATGGGGTGGGCACTCCAAAATCCCATGCTCATGTGGATTTATTTTTTACTGGGAATACCGGTCTTGTATGTTGCGATTCAGCTCATTCGGGCAGACCGTCCCGCTCATTTTGCCCATTTGAGTTGGCTTTGTAAAATCATCATGTTGTGTGGGATTACCAGTCTAGCCGTTGTTTAATCAAAGAAAAACCAAGATATGAAAACCTATCGATTGGCAGTCTTTGCCTCAGGTTCAGGTAGCAATGCTGAGCGAATGGCCACCTATTTCCAGCATCACCCATCCATCGAAGTCGTGTTGTTCGTAAGTAACGTTCCCAACGCGGGCGTGATTGCCCGTGGCCACCGTTTGGGGATCCCAACAGTAGTTGTGAATCGCTCCTTCTACAAGTCTGTCCACATGATTGAGTTTTTACAAAATCTGGGGGTGAACCGTATCGTTCTAGGCGGATTTTTATGGTTGATCCCAACGGCCTTGATTCAAGCTTTCCCCAATGGCATTTTGAATATCCATCCGTCTTTATTACCCAAATTTGGAGGAAAAGGGATGTGGGGTCCACATGTTCATGAGGCGGTTGTGATGGCCAAAGAAAAACAAACCGGCATTACGATTCATTTGGTGAATGAACATTACGATGAAGGCGAAATCTTGTTTCAAGCGGTTTGCGATGTCGAGTCAACCGATACCCCAACTCAAGTGGCAGTTAAAGTGCAGGAACTGGAACAAATCCACTATCCTCGGGTCGTGGAAGAGTGGATCCTTCAGTCTTTGACTTCCTCGTAATCTACGTATTGGCCGCCCTTGAATTTGGGGGCTTCCGAATCTTTTGGAACATAGTCCACCCGGATATCTCCCTCTCGGCGAGTGGGAGGGGATTGCCTTTTTTTCTGTTCTTTCACGATTTGCCGACCGACAACGAGCCAAAATAAAAAACGGCGAAAGGCAGGAACAATCGCAAGAAGTAAAATGAAAATGATCAAAAATTTAAACATAGGATCTGCTCAATTTTCGCAAAAATCAGGATATCAGCAAAAGTAAAAATCTTTTTCAAGACTTTTCTCTAATTTTACATCAATAACATCTACACCTAGGGGAACGGGTGACGCCCCCTTTTAGTTTCTACCACTCACATGAAAATTTTCCAACACTGCCTACTAGCTTGTGCCACAGTTTTTGTTTTATCTGCTTGTCAGACCACCACACAATCGGAAGATACAGCCCAGTCTACGCCGCTGGCTGAATCCTGGTCGATGGACTCAGCTCATGTGCGAGTCGAAGGAAAACCTTATATTGTAGGTCAAGATACCGCCATTTCCACATTCAATATCGTTTACCCATTCATTCGGTCACAAGATACTACAGCCACCAAAATCAATTCGTTGGTTGAGCTAAGAGTCAAAGAGTTAGCTTGGTCTTGGCTTGGTCGAGATGATGCCGGAGATTATCAAAAGCAATCTTTGCAATGGTTCGGGAAAGAATTTGTTCAAATGTCAGAACAAGATTTTGCGGGCATGGGGACAGATGCACCTGTCTCGGCAATGTCCTATGAAATGGAGCTAGTCGGAAAGGTGGTGTATCAATCACCCGTGTTCCTTTCCATTCAGTTTGATTCCTATGCGTATACAGGTGGAGCTCATCCCAACTCGTCGACGGATATGTTGCATGTTTCGCTTCAAACCGGTAAAGAATTACGTCAAGAAGATTGGATTGCCGATACGACGGCATTGAAAAAAGTAGCCCAATCCTACTTTTTTGCAAACGAGAAAAAAGTCGATCCTTCGGCTACCCCTGATCTTTATTTTTTTGGTAGTGAATTTACTCTCCCCAATTCCATGGCCATCTCAGATAAGGGTCTGCGCTTGATCTACTCGCCTTATGAAGCGGCGTCGTATGCCCGTGGATTCATCGAGTTCACCATTCCCTTCAAAGACCTAAAAGGAATTTTGAGAAAAGAGGTTATCGGACTCAAATAAGACCGGATTCTTCTCTAATTTTGTTCAGATTACTATAATTCGTATGGAATTCTCAATTGATAAAAAAGAACAATACGTCGTTCTGACCGCCCAAGGTGGTATCCTGGATGCGACCTCCTCGGCCGCTTTAGAAAAACAAGTGGTGCAACTGTATTCCCAAGAAAAATACATCAACTACATTTTAGACCTTGATCAGGTGACCCAATTATCCGAAGAAGGCATTGCGCTGATCCGGAAAATCAATACTCTTTGTCAAAGAGAATCCGGCATTTTTGTCACTGTTTCTACCGAAGATGATGTGTTGGATGCCTTAGATCAAGCCCGAATTGAAGACATGGTGTCTCTTCTAACCCTCGAGGAGGCCATCGATGCTATTTTTATGAATGAGCTTGAAAATGAATTTTTAGGCGATGAAGTCGATGAAGACCACGGTTTCGAAAGCATCGACGGAGAAGATTAATTTTCTCCGCTCGCCACGAAACCGACAAATCGTTTTTTTGTTTTGATCCGCAAACTCAATGAAAATTTCATACAAAGCATTACAAAAGTGTATATCTCTTACTGAAACTCCGGAGGAAATTTCGAAGTGGTTGACAGCCACTGGCTTGGAAGTGGAAGGAGTGGAGGAAATCGAATCCATTCCCGGGGGATTGAAAGGCGTGGTCATTGGCCAGGTTCTCTCCTGTGAACCCCATCCAGATGCTGATCGTCTTAAAATAACGAAGGTGGACATCGGGCTTTCCGAACCATCCCAAATCGTTTGTGGGGCTTCCAATGTTGCGGTGGGCCAAAAGGTAGTCGTAGCCACGGTGGGTTCTACCTTATATCCCACTTCTGGAGAACCAATTTCAATAAAAAAATCTAAAATTAGGGGTGTCGTCTCCGAGGGGATGATTTGCGCCGAAGATGAAATTGGGGTAGGATCATCACACGCTGGTATCTTGGTTCTGGATACCGATCTTCCCAATGGAACAGAAGCCAGCACGTACTTCCATTTGACTTCGGATTATTGTATCGAGATCGGTCTAACTCCTAACCGGGCCGATGCCGCCTCACACATGGGGGTCGCCCGAGACTTAAGAGCTGTTTTAAAGCGACCATTACTTACCCACGAAATTCCTTCTTTCGACACCACAACCTCCGGTTCGCCAATCTCTGTGGTCATTGAAGACGATCTGGCTTGTCCTCGGTTTTGTGGGGCTTACCTCTCCGGTGTACAAGTCCAAGAATCTCCCGAATGGCTGAAATCCTTCCTGCGTACCATTGGGGTGAACTCAATTAATAACTTGGTCGATATCTCCAATTACATCTGCCATTTTTATGGACAACCCATGCATATTTTTGATGCAGATCGGATTGGAGGACAAAAAATCCGTGTACGAGTTCCCGAAGCAGGCACCACACTTGTTACATTGGATGGCCTATCAAGGACCTTAACAGGAAACGACCTTGCCATTTGCCAAGCGGATGGGAAACCTCTGGCCTTGGCTGGGATATTCGGCGGTCAGTATTCAGGTGTATCGGAAGCCACCCAAAATGTCTTTTTAGAGGTTGCCTATTTTGATCCCGCCGTCATTCGAAAAGCGGCGACATACCATGGATTAAAGACTGATGCCTCTTTCCGCTATGAACGAGGTACAGATCCTTGGCTTCCACCCGTGGCGATACGAATGGCAATCCAATTGATCCAAGAGATAGCCGGAGGAAAATTAGTTGGTGAAATTCAAGATGTTGCTCCTCGGACAATCCCCGCTCGATCCATCGTCCTCACCAAAGCGCATGTGGATCGATTAATTGGTAAAAAATTATCGAGTGCGGAAATTGAGACTATTTTGATAGCTCTCGACATCGAAGTGGCAGAGGTGACCGAGACCGGTTGGGTGGTACATGTTCCCCCTTACCGTGTTGATGTAACTCGTGAGGCCGATGTAATTGAAGAAATTCTGCGGATTCATGGCTTCGACCAACTTCATTTGTCCCCTTCTTTAGCTACCAGCTATTTATCCGATTTTCCTGTACACGACGCCGACACCCTGCGCTGGCGAGTAGGAGAGACTTTGGTAGCCCAAGGTTTTTACGAAATCCAGACGCTTTCGATCGTGAAACCTACCTACAACCAAGCAGCCAAGGCTTGGTCCAAAGGGGATGCTGTACCGTTGTTGAATCCGTTAAGTGAAGAACTTTCGGAGATGCGTCAAACGCTGGTCTTTTCAGGAATGGAAAGCCTTGCCTACAACATCAATCGAAGACAGCGTGATTTAGCTTTCTTTGAATTTGGTAGAACGTATCGCCAAAAAACAGGAGAGGAGGGGCATGTAACCTACCAAGATCAAGCTGTTCTAGGACTTTGGATGACGGGTCAAACGTCAGCCGAGTCTTGGGAAAAACCGGGGGAGGCAACTGATTACTTTACCCTGGCGGCACGAGTTCAATCGGTTCTTCATGTATTAAAAATAAAGAACTTTACTCAAATAGACGCAGATTCTAGTTTATTTCAGTATGGAATGACTTGGGTTGTCAAGCAAAAGCCCATTGTATCCCTAGGGAAGGTCCTGCCATCCTTGGCAAAATTGGCGGATGTAAAACAAGCGGTGTTTTATGCTGAGTTTGATTGGGCCTATTTGCTCAAAGCCTATCAATCGGCGGTACAGTTCACCGAAATTCCAAAATTCCCAGAGGTAAGACGCGATCTATCGTTGGTCATTGATCGGTCTGTTCGTTTTCAATCTTTGGAGGAATTGGCCTTCAAGACCGAAAAGAAATTGCTAAAGCAGGTCCATGTTTTTGATGTGTACCAAGGAGATAAGTTAGATCAAGATAAAAAAGCGTATGCCTTAAGTTTTATCTTGCAAGATGCGGGCCAGACATTAACCGATCAAGTGATAGATAAAACCATGCAACGGCTCATTCAAGCATTTGAAGAAAAGGTAAACGCGACGATTCGCAAATAAGCAATGGACGAGTTTAAACTAGATACCATGGATCTCTTTGCCCAACTCGATTCGGTGTTGGAAGAGATCCTGGTGTCTCGTCGACGACTCGCCAGCCAAGAAAGACAAATCGAGGCTCTAAAGCTAAAAGTAGCCGAGCAAAATAAGGAAATTAGCCGTTTAAAAGACCAACAAACCCAAATAAAGAAAGATTTTGCGCGTCAAAAAGCGCAGAAAGAGTCCGAACTAAAACAACAAGATTTTAATATTCGAAATAAATTAGCTAACATTGTGAGTGAAAATCTAGGCGAAGACGAAAACGCCGAGGTGTGGAAGCAGTTGATTGAGGTGTTGGTGAACGAGATTGATGAGTGTATTCAGATCATACGGAGTTAATAAATACTTAGCGAAAACTTTCCATGGAGGACGATGAAAAAGTACCCGTAAACCTTCCGCTGAACGATGTGAAGGTCCCATTTAAGGTGCCCAAATCAGTTGAACCCTTTTATCGGAATGCTGGAGATTTATTCAACGAACGACTAGCGGTATTAAAGAAGCAATATGGGACAAGTACCACCACTTCAGTTTTGGTAAGTGTCGTTGCCATTGAGGCCCTGGTGGATGCTTTAAAGGCAGATCATCATTATACCAAACTAAAAATTGAGGTTGAAAATAGACTCAGAGAGTTTTCAGAATCTCATCCTCCAACAACCTAAACTCCCCTCGAATTCGTGCCTAGGTCCTTTCATTTTTAAGTTTTAAAAGAAATAGGCCCTATGGATATTGCAAGTGTAATTGTTGTCATTGTATCCGACCTAGCCGCTCTCGCGATCGGTTTTTTTGTAGGTCGTCACTTCCTTAAAAAAGTTCAAAAGAACTACGAAGAAGATGCCCAAAAACGGGCTGCCGATATCCTCAAATCGGCCGAAATGAATGCTTCAGCCATCAAAAAAGATCGAATGGTAGAGGCTAAAGAACATTTCCTCAAGTTGAAATCCGAATTTGAAGAGGATTCCAATCGTCGAAAAAATGCAATCGTACAAAACGAACAAAAAATCAAGCAAATGCAGTCCCAAGCTCAACAATTGCTTGATCAAAACAAGAAAAAAGAAGTAGAACTTCAGCAACAACAACAAAAATTAGCCGAGCAACTAGAGGGAATAGCCGCTAAAAAAGCAGAAGCAGAACAACTCGTTCAACAGCAAGTCGTGCAATTGGAGAAAATTGCCAACCTTACCGCGGAAGAAGCTCGTCAACAATTGGTCGATGCCATGAAAGAAGAAGCTGAAACGCGAGCTTCTGCCTACATCAAACAGACCATCGAAGAATCCAAATTAACCGCGACCAAGGAGGCTAAAAAAGTCGTCATCGAAACCATTCAGAGAACAGCCGCAGAGCAGGCGATTGAAAACTGTGTGTCTGTCTTCAATATCGAAAGTGATGAGGTCAAAGGGAAAATCATTGGTCGCGAAGGACGTAACATTCGAGCTTTAGAAGCTGCCACGGGTGTTGAAGTCATCGTTGACGATACCCCCGAAGCCATTGTTATTTCTAGTTTCGACCCAGTTCGTCGGGAAGTGGCTCGTTTGTCCTTACACCGTCTTGTACAAGATGGCCGAATTCACCCGGCGCGGATCGAGGAAGTGGTGAACAAAACACGAAAGGAAATTGATAATGAAATCATTGAAATTGGAGAACGTACCGTAATTGATTTGGGTATTCATGGGCTGCATCCTGAACTGATCAAAATGGTAGGCCGCATGCGCTTCCGTTCTTCGTATGGTCAAAACCTATTGCAGCACTCCCGGGAGGTAGCCAAACTTTGTGCTACTATGGCAGCCGAGCTGGGTCTTAATGTAAAACTGGCTAAACGCGCGGGTTTACTTCATGATATAGGAAAGGTATATCAAGAAGAGTCGGATCTGCCCCATGCGATCCTTGGGATGGAATTGGCGAAAAAGTACAAAGAACATCCTGAAGTGTGTAATGCGATTGGTGCGCACCACGATGAGATTGAGAAAACGAGCATCATCTCGCCCATCATTCAAGTTTGTGATGCCATTTCAGGTTCTCGCCCGGGTGCACGCCGGGAAATGATGGAGTCGTATGTGCAACGTTTGCGTGATCTAGAGGATCTTGCTCTTTCCTTCCCTGGTGTCGAGAAGTGTTATGCCATTCAAGCAGGTCGCGAGTTGCGTGTCATCGTAGATGCCGAAAACTGTTCAGATGACCAAGCCTCTCAAATGTCGTTCAACATTTCTCAAAAAATAGAGAAGGAAATGCAGTATCCAGGACAGATTAAGGTAACTGTCATTCGTGAAATGCGTAGCGTAGCATACGCTAAATAATATGCAGTGAAACAAAAAAAGGCGCTGACTCTTTGGGAGTTAGCGCCTTTTTTTGTTTGAAATACGCTTAAAATGATTGTTGACCCGCCGCGTAGGCTAATCCGGCAATCGACTTTTCTAATTTCGATTTCAATGCCTCTACCTTCGTTTTCATTTCAATTAACTTACTTTCTCGGCTGTTAATCAAGAACAAGGAGGACTCACCCAATTGAAAGAGCTCGAGTTCGGCATTGACCAAAATGACTTGGTTTTCAGCTGCTTTTTGTTGAATGACCAGCTGTTTCTGCATTTGAACGGCTTCATTGTAAAAAGCTTGTACATCATTCAGAATTTCTCTACTCATTTGAGTGCGTTCCAAGGAGGCCTGATTCTGTTTGATTTGAACCTGCTGAATTTTGGCTCGTTCTTTTCGAAGGAACAACGGGAACTCAAACGTAACACCATACTTATGGTTGGTTCGGAGGACCGAATATTCCGAAAAGGCATACAAAGGAGATTGGATGGCATTGACCTGAACGTCGAGCCGTGGTTTCAGAAACTCTTTTGCAAACCTTTCTTCTACCCTCAATTGGTCCAATTTTGACGAAAGTTTGAGGATTTCAGGATGGCTATTTTTAGCAAGCTCTAAGAATCGATTGAGGACGGATTCATCTAAGAGCCGACTGGGCGTTGGAGGGGGTACCGTTCCTTCAGGAAGTTCAACGGGATTTCCGTCTGCATTCCATAAATAATTGGAAAGGAATAAACTGAAATTATCAAAGTCTAGTTTGGCTTGCGCTAAGTCGACTTCACGTGCTTGTACTGTAATGGCCGCTTCCACCGAGTCACGACCCGCTTTTTCTCCTATGAGCACTTGGGTTCTCAGGAATTTGAAACGATTTAGGGCTAACTCATATCCTTCCTTTTGAAGCTGGTAGTTTTGGTAGGTATAGTACCACTCCCAGTAGTCCTTGGCGGCATCGTACATGATCTTATTGATCATTTTTTGTTGCTCAGCTTGGGCAATTTTCTGGTAGATTCGGGCTTGCTTCAGGATATTACGCCGTTGGTCGAGGAGCATGCCACGACCAAGGGGAACGTTTAATCCAATTACATTGACTCGATCTGAAAATTCGGGGTTGAGTCGATCTCCCCCGTTTTCCTCACGAGCCATTTTGAGGTCGATCCCTCCCCAAACGGGAACTTTGAGCGCGGTCTCCCAATGGCTAAAGTAGAGTTTATCATTGACGGATTTTCGCTCAAAGTTCGACTCTAATTTTGGATCAAATTGGCCACGCGCCATCATTAACTCCGCTTGCGCATCATCCAACACCAGTTGAGCTTGTTTAATGACAGGATGGTTCGTTAAAACAAGCTGGTAAAAGTCGAGGTAACTAAAAGGGCGGTCTGTCTGTGCTGTAGCCGTCAAGCTAAAAAGCAATCCGCCCCAAATTAAAAGGCTTCGTATCATTTTTTCTTGGCGTCTTCTTTTTTCGCATTTTTTGTGTAAACCTCATCCGCTTTGGGGATTTCTTTCAAGCTAGGCGGGAAGGCATTCAGCTGACGCCAGATTTCGAACCACACCGGAACGTTTTCCAACATCACCCATCCATAAACCCCAGAACCCATTCTGAGTTGTTCTGGCCATTCTTCTTCTCCCTCCCGAGGAGTGACCAGTAGACGGTATTTTCCGTCAGGGCTATCCACGTAGTCAATAACTGAAACGGTTCCACCGAATGTACCCACAGCAACCGACGGCCAACCGGAAAACTGAAGCGCAGGCCAGCCTTCAAATTCGATCCGAACTTCTCTATTCCGTTGAATCAAGGGGACGTCCATGGCATTGACATACAGCTCAACAGCCATCGATGGGTTTTTGGGTTGAAGTGTACAAATAGCTTCCCCTTGTTTGATGGTTTCACCAATACCCGCTTTTAAAGCCCGAACCACAAATCCATCTTGTGGAGCCCGAATTACATAATAACCTTGGCGTACTTCCACACTCGACTGTTTATTGATCAATTTCGAAAGTTCGGCCTGTCCCTCAGCGAGAGCCACTTCGGCGGAGGCTAAATCGGAGGTCGCTTTGGCTATTTTTTCCCCATATTCTGCCCGAACCGCATTGAACTCGATCCGACTATTCAGTAATTCTTGACGTGAAATTTGGAGTTTATTTTGCGTGGATACCAATTTTGCTTGGGTCTCTTGCAACTTAAGTCGACGTGTTTCAACGTCCAAAAGGGATAGGATTTGTTGTTTTAACTGATATTCCCCGCGCTCCAGACGTTCTTTGGCAATGGATACCTGGAGACGGTCATTGATCACATCGACACTGTCAGATTGTACTTTGGCTGTATTTTGACGGATTTTGTTTTGGGCTTTTTGTAAACTGAACTGATAGTTCTCGCGCAAGGCTTGAAGCTGGTCATTCAAGGCTACAATTTTTTGCCGGTAACCATCGATTCCATTTTGTTTGGCTTGGATTTGTTCCTGTAAACGGATTAGGATGTCGGGGTCAAAGTAATCGTCTTTGATTTCCGAAATAACAATAAGGGTATCACCCTTCTTTACCTCCTGGCCTTCCCGGATACTCCATTTAACTACCTGGCCATCAATGGTATTTTGAACGGTTTGAGGACGGTCTTGGGGTGTGAGTGCAGTGACTAAGCCATTTCCGCTAATGTTCTGCTGCCAAGGTAAAAAAAGCACCACAAGGAAAACGAGTAAAAAGCCGGCCATCCATTTTCTGAGAATATTGGTGGCTTTGGGCGTGCGCAAGGTATCCAAAACATACAGTTCCTGTTTTGGGTCGAGCTCTTTGTCCGAAGAATTACTGGATATATTCAACATGTCTTTTCAATTCGATTTAGGTCGTACACGTAATGAAGCGGTCGTCCGTTTTGATTTGCTCAAACGGGCCCTCTAAGATGATTTGCCCTTGGTCGAGCACACAAACACGATCACAAGCAGCCATCACGGTGGGGTCATTGGAGACCGTGATGAAAGTCCAAGGAGCCTGAGGGGCGGTTAGGAAATTCATGAGGTGTTGGATGTACGGTCGATCTAAATGTTCATAGCTTTCCGAGACAAGCAATAGTTTGGGTTTATTGACGATACATCGAGCCAAGGCAATTTTGGCTGCAAAGCTGGAAGAAAAACGACGTCCACCGGAGATCATTTCGGTTTGAACCCCATCCTTTAAAGAACCGACCGTTTCGTTGAGCTGCAGCTTCTCAAGGACTTCATAGGTATCTTTCAACGATACTTTGGGGCGATTCATGGTGATATTTTCGAGCAAAGTGCCATTAAAAATACCCTCGGAGGTAACATTTCGCTCAATGATCTCATGAAGGTGATCTCGTTCAATATCTCGAAGCGCGACTTGGTTGTACAAAATCGTTCCTTCGTAGTCGGTCAAAATCCCCGCTAGAATATTGATCAAGGTCTCTTTTCCAGATCCATTTTTTCCAACAATGCAAATTTTCTCATTGGATTTAATTGACAAGGAGAGGTTATGCAATACAGGCTTCTTGGAATCCTCATAGCTATACTGAAGATCGTTTAAATGGATGGATAGACCACCCTCTTGTAAACGCAGGTGTTTGACAACTCCTTTGTTGGGTTCCAAGGGTAAGTCGGATACTTGGCCTAGTTTATCGACGGCTGTTAGGAGGTCGAATAAGGAATCTACCGATAAAAGTATTTTTTCAACGGAACCAATAACAAGAACGATGACGATTTCGGAAGCTACAAACTGACCAATGGTGATTTGGCGATCGATGACCAAGTAGGTACCTAAGATCAACAAACCGGCTGTCACGAAGGACTTAAAGAATACGGCGTTGTAAAAGATGATCAAGATGTTGTCAAAATACTTTTTCCGGTATTTCAGGTAGGTATTGACGTGTCTTTCCATCTTATTAAGAGGAAAGGATGGATTCCCAGACACTTTAAAAGCATACAACGTTCGGGCAATGTCTTGAAGCCATTGGGCAATTTTATATTTGCTTTTTGACTTGAGGATATTGACATCCAACGTGGATTTACCCAAAACACGAATCACTGCCAAAAGTAAAAGAATTGTTACCACCGAGAAGGCTATGAAAAGCGGGTGATACGCGGCTAACAAGAAAAGGCCAAAGATGATTTGGATCAAGGCCGCTGTGGTATCGATTAATAATTTGGGAAGCGTTTTTTGAACCGTAATGATATCAAAAAAGCGGTTCATGAGTTCGGGTGGATAGTACTTCATCAAGGCCTCGGTTTTGACTCGAGGCAATCGATAGGTATAATCGAAAGCCGCCTTGGCAAAAAGTCGTTCTTGAAGGTATTCCATCACCGTTAATTGCATCACCTGCATCACCCCTGAGACGATCAATGCGACAATCACCAAGGCAATTAATACGTAAATTGAGCTAAAGAAAAGGCCCCCTTGTACCATCCCGATGATGGCCTGAATTCCCAAAGGTAGCACAAGGGAGATGGCTCCAATCAGTATGGCGTAGGTGTAGATACTGAAAATGTCTTTCTTCTCCATCTTCAACATTTTGATCAATCGATCCACAGGGCTTAGAGCCTCCTGTTGTTTTTGTTGATCAGGCGTCAATGTTGCGATGGTGTCTAGTCGGAAGAACGAAAACAACCGAATCTTTCCTTTTTCATCCAGTACAGGTTCTGGATTTTTGATTGGGTCCACTCCTTTCGAGGTAAGGAGAAAAAAGGTACGGTCTTTCTTTCCCGATTCTAGATAGGAGATAACAGGAATCTCTTGCCCGTCGACTTTCGCTAAAAATAGGACCGGAAACGGGTTTTCTTCTTGTAAATCCTCTAATGCCTGGAGTTGAACCCAGTTTTCTAGAAGTAAGATGCCCGCCGACTCTGACTTCGAGCGTATTTCTGAAATAAAATCCTCGATTTCATACGTCTGTTTCAGGTAAGGTACGGAGGAAGGGTCGAACGGAATTTGGTAGTACTCACACAACTTCCGTAAGGTAAATTCTATTTGTTTGTTAGTCATATACTATTCTTTATATGAATATGCCATTTGAATAACGGTAGTCTATGGAAAAAAGTTTGACCCAAAAGCATAGATCATTTTATATTGGATATAAAAAGTTCTGATAGGTTTGGGAAAAGGTTTAAATATTTGAGTAAAATTATATTACTTCTTGAAATTGTCTAAGTTTTGCTAAAAAGATATATATTTGCTAAATAATTATAGATACGGAATGGAATCAATGGCATGCCCCCAATGCCAAGCGAATGACGGGGCAAAAAATGGAGTCATCAATGGGCGACAACGGTTTAAATGCAAGGCTTGCGGTTACAATTACACAGTTGAAAAATTAGGAAAGAACATCGATAGTTATTATGTAATAAAGGCCTTGCAGCTTTACATAGAAGGGGTAAGTTACCGAGAAATTGAACGGTTGCTTGGCGTTAGTCATGTTTCAGTTATGAATTGGGTGAAAAAGTTTCAGATCAAAATCCCCAAACAAAATTTATACAATCCTACCTACCGGATTTTAAACCACAAGGAACTTACCGAGTTTTATGCCAACAAAGAAAACCTAAAAGGAGCCGGGATGATTGTGACCGAATTAGGCGATAAATTCATGCTGATCCGTTGGGAGCGTTTCAAAAAATGAGGAAAATCTTGGAATAGTTCAATTTGCAATCCAATGATTATACCGGTGTTTGATTTAAAGAAAATTAGATTTTTTTAATAATCAACTAGCATCTACGCATCTGAGGAAGTGTTCAGGCCCAAAAAGTGTCCAATTCAGCGCCGCCAGTCCGAGAAAATCTGTCCAATCTTAAGAAGAGCGATCTATAGCTATTTAGCTTTGCTATAGATAAAATTTTCATGTTCGAATTATTGTTTACAGTTTTGTCAACGAAAAGTACAACAAAACTACAATAAATTCCTATGAAAAAACGCAGTACCATCCTAGCCTTGAGTCTCTGGTTCGCCGTCACCGGGCTAGCTCTGGCTCAAGGTTCCACCGACTACGGTGCGGGTTTAAAAGTTGACTTAAACGAGAATAAATCGAAGTACATTCGATTCTTAGTTTGGAATCAGATTTGGTTTCGTCATTCCCAAATGAATCCGGGTACGTCGATAAATGGAGATGTGGTTACGTCGCAAACCGATATTTCCAGCCGTCGTTTGCGGATTTTGGCCTATGCGCAGGTGTCCAAACGGTACATGGTTCTTTCTCATGTTGGTATCAACAACCAAACCTTCATCAACGGTGGCGCTTCCGGAAGTGCTGGGACTGGGGGGTACGGCGCCGGGAAAAAACCGGGAATCTTCTTTCATGACGCGTGGAATGAATACGCGGTCTTTTTGCCTGATCCAAAAAAGAAGTTTAGCCTTTCGGTTGGAGCGGGACTGCACTACTTCATGGGAATTTCCCGGATGACCATGGGCTCTACCCTTAACTTCCTGGCTGTGGATGCCCCTATATTCAACTGGCCATTGATCGAAAACTCGGATCAATTTGCACGCCAGGCTGGATTTTTCGCGAAAGGAAAGTGGGATAAGTTGGAATATCGGTTCAGTTTAAATAAACCCTTTGCTACCAATTTGGCCCCCGCAAATGCAACTTCAGCAGACCGCGCCGTGGCTGTAGATAACAACGGAAATGCCAAGTGGTCGAAGGCTGGGTATGTTGAGTATCAATTTTTGGATCAAGAATCCAATGTTTTGCCCTTTAAAGTGGGTACCTATGTAGGGACCAAGAAAGTATTCAACATCGGAGCCGGATTTTACACGGCGCCTGAGGCCACTCGTTCCCAAGTAGCTGGTCAGGTTTCAAAGCACCCCATGCGATTACTATCAGCGGATGTGTTTTTGGATATGCCGGTCGGTGAAAAATCAAGAAAAATGGCCATTACAGCGTATTCTGTCTTGTATGACTATGACTTTGGTCCGAATTACCTCCGGAACATCGGTATCATGAACGAAGGCTCCATGAACCCCCAGTTTTCAGGCTCACGTGCGCTGGCGGGTCCAGGAAATGCGCAACCGTTGATCGGAACCGGACAAATTTGGTATACGCAAGCCGGACTATTACTTCCCACGTCCGCCGAAAAACCTAAAATGCGGGTGCAGCCTTTTGGAGCCTATACCTACAAAAATTTTGAGGCCCTTGACAAAGCTAGTGGACAATTTGATATCGGTGCCAATTTCTTCATCGACGGTCATCATGCTAAGATTACCACCCAATATTCCACTCGCCCAGTGTATACAGCACCTGGTGTAATGGATAAAGCAAAAGGTGAATTTATCGCACAACTTCAAGTCTATTTATAATTAACCCTTAATCTCATTTTACCAATTTTAACCAACTCAATGTTATGGCAGAGAAAAAACAAGGCCTAGCGTCCATTATCACGGCCTCCTCCGTAGGAACCATGATCGAGTGGTATGACTTCTATATTTTTGGAAGTTTGGCCACCATCATTTCCACTAAATTTTTCCCAACAGACAACCCAACAGCCGCCTTTTTATCCACCTTGGCCACGTTTGCGGCTGGGTTTGTGGTTCGGCCTTTTGGAGCCATTTTCTTTGGTCGTCTAGGGGACTTGATCGGTCGGAAATATACTTTCATGCTGACCCTCCTCTTGATGGGTGGTGCAACTTTTTTGATTGGATTGATCCCAGGTTATGAAACCATTGGATTCATGGCTCCGGTTCTTGTCTTGATCCTTCGCTTGTTACAAGGTTTGGCTCTAGGCGGGGAGTATGGAGGAGCAGCCACTTATGTGGCGGAACATTCTCCGGCCCATCAACGAGGGTTCTGGACCTCTTGGATCCAAACCACCGCCACGGTCGGGTTATTCGTTTCCTTAATCGTGATCCAAATTACTCAAACTGTTTTAGGTAAGGAGACTTTCGAAGATTGGGGATGGCGTGTGCCGTTTTTAGTTTCAATATTAATGGTAGGGGTGTCGTTCATCATCCGCCGAAACATGCACGAGTCGCCTTTGTTTGCCAAAGCCAAAGCGGAAGGCAAAACCTCAACCAATCCATTGAAAGAATCATTTGGGAATAAATTAAACTTCAAATTTGTCTTGTTGGCCTTGTTAGGTGCTACCATGGGCCAGGGTGTCGTTTGGTATACAGGACAGTTCTACGCGTTGAGTTTCTTACAAAAAGTGATGAATATTGACTTAAAGCAAACCAACGAATTAATGACGATAGCCCTGTTGATGGGTACGCCGTTTTTCGTATTCTTTGGTTGGTTGTCCGACCGCGTCAATCGAAAAACCATCATGTTGGCTGGTATGCTGTTGGGGGTTGTTGCGTATCGTCCCATTTATCGCCAGATGTATGAGACAACCAATGTGGCCAATAAGTCAGAAATCGTAGAAAAAACAACGATAGAAGAAAAACGGGCAGCTGTTTTGGTGGATGGAGTCGAAACTGCTGATTCGACCATCACTACAACCACCAAGAAGGAGTTTGCAGATGGAACTTTATTGGAAGAAAAGAAAATTCAAAAAGTGTTAGCCGATGGGTCAGAAGCTCCCAAAGCCGAAATCAAGAAAACGGTAACAATCAACAGTTCCGACAAGTGGACGCTTATCTTCTTGATTTTTATTCAAGTTTTATTCGTGACCATGGCTTACGGACCTATCGCCGCCTTCTTGGTTGAAATGTTCCCAGTCAAGATTCGGTACACGTCGATGTCGCTTCCTTACCACGTTGGAAATGGTATCTTTGGTGGACTTCTGCCAACTATTGCTACAGCTCTAGTGGTTAATGCAAGTAAAGCCAATGAGGCCGCGGCCGCTGCAGGACAACCACTTCCTTACGAGGCACCTTACTTGGAAGGTTTATGGTATCCGATTATTATCGCCGCCATGTCATTCGTGATAGGGGTTGTTTACATCAACGGAAAGGATCGCAATATCCACGACTAATTCACTCACTCTTAAATTGAAAAAACTTATGAACGCAATACGTCGAATTTTATCCATCGTCTGGATTCTGGCTGGAATCTACGCCGGTTACTACCTCATCTACGAGCAAGCTATCCCTAAATTTCAAACAGGGAAAACGGATGACTTGATCCCGGCGGGTATCTATACCTTCATCCTCGTTCCGTTGATTGTCGGTAGTCTAAGTATTTTTGGTTGGTATGCCCTGAAAGGGGAATATGACCGCGAAGATTAATAAATAAGGCTTAGGGTTTAATAGTGCAAGTAATGCGTTCGAGATTCTCGAACGCATTCTTTTTTATCAAATGCCTATACCAATTTACCGTTAAATATGTGAATATCTTTGTTTAAGCCGAGGGTCTGGTGTATCTTAGTATCGTTAAACAAAAACTGGTTTGAGTGATATCAGTCGGTCGCAGCGTTTCATGGGTCTGAGTATTTTTTTTCTATTACTCCTCAATTTTCCATGGGTGGGGGTAATGGATAAGGGTGCCTCTTGGTTTTCGATTCCAGTCGTCATTTATTACCTAGGAGGTATTTGGTTGGGGGCAATTGTGTTGGCAGCGGTTTGGATTAATCGGAAGTCAGGACCATGGAAAAATCGCTGATCGTCGTTTCTTCCTTGCTTTACTTGGGTTTTTTATTTTTTCTAGCCTACTGGGCAGAATCAAGAAGTCGTAGTAAAAATTCGTTCATCAATAGTGGATACGTATATTCATTATCGTTAGCAATTTATTGTACAGCTTGGACGTATTACGGTTCTGTGGGGCGTGTTTTAACGGATGGTTTAGATTTTTTGGCGGTGTACTTGGGTCCAACACTCATGATGTGGTTGGGGTGGACCGTCTTGCGAAAGATCATTCGGATATGCAAAGTACAACGGATCACATCTATTGCCGACTTCTTATCTGCTCGGTATGGAAAAAATCGATCTCTGGGCGTTTTGGTTACCATCATTTGCATTCTTGCCGGAATTCCCTACATCGCTTTGCAGATCAAGGCCATTGCTGCCAGTTTTAGTATTGTTTCACCTGGTCAACCTGAAGGTGAGGTCTTTCAAGACTACCCCTTCTATATCGTTCTTTGTATTATTGCATTTACTTTATTGTTTGGAACGCGTCGGATTGCACCCAACGAACGTCATGAAGGAGTTGTTTTTGCCATTGCCTTCGAGTCATTGGTCAAGCTTGCCGCTTTTTTAATTGCCGGGGTGTATGTTACGTGGTTTTTGTTTGATGGCTTTACCGATGTATTTTCATTGGTTCAAATCAATCCGGTTTTTTTTGATACCTTCTCCGTTCAAAAAAATCCTGGATATGCCAACTGGTTTTTTCACATCGTCCTTTCTGCATTGGCTTTTTTGTTTTTGCCCAGGCAGTTTCAAGTGTCGGTAGTGGAGAATGTCAACGAAGAAAATATCAAACAATCCATTTGGCTTTTCCCATTGTATTTGTTTTTGATCAACATTTTCGTCATTCCCGTGGCCCTGGCTGGAGAACAGCTATTGGCAGGCTCTTCTGTCTCTCGAGATAGTTATGTATTGGCCATTCCGCTGCTGTTTTCCCAAAAAAGCCTTGCCTTGCTGATATACCTCGGTGGTTTTTCGGCAGCCACCGGCATGATCATGGTCGAAACCATTGCCATCAGCACCATGTTGAGTAACAACCTATTCCTTCCGCTTTTGATCAATAAACCGTTTTTCAGAGAGCGTATTGGAGGATATCTACCCCAACTGGTGATTTTTCTGCGTCGATTGTCGGTGGTCTTCGTTGTTTTGCTTGGATATCTCTATTTCCAAAAGGTAGCTGACAAATATACCTTGGTGTCCATTGGCATGACGGCCTTTGTTGCCATCGCGCAATTCGCCCCCGCAGCATTAGGTGCCTTGTTCTGGAAGCGCGGTACACAAAAAGGAGCTTTTTGGGGATTAATGGGGGGAATTGTGTTCTGGATTTTCTTACTCATCATTCCGTCTATTTATCAACAGCATGAATTGCCTGCGGGACTTCAGCAAGTGTTCATCACGCTGACCGAGCTTCTGAGAATTGACGGCTTGGACGAAATCTCCACCGCTACCTTTTGGTGTCTTTTTGTGAATACCTCGCTGTTTTATTTTATTTCGATCCGAACGCCCATGTCGTCTACTGAGCATAATCAAGCGGTATTGTTTACCGATATTTTCCGATACTCGGAGGCCTATGAGCAATCGGTGGTATGGCGTGGGCAAGCGATGATTACAGATATCAAAGGGCTATTGATTTCGTTTCTGGGAAAGCCTAAAACCGAACGGCTGTTACGGCTTTTTGCCACGCGCAATCGAATCGATCTAAAAAATCAATTGGCAGATCCTCGGTTGGTCAATTATGCCGAGAAAATCTTAGCTGGGATGGTCGGTTCAGCCTCCGCCCGTTTGATGGTTTCCAATGTTACGAAGGAGGAAAATATATCGCTTCACGAAGTTGTGACGATCTTAAAAGAGTCGCAACAATTGGCGGAAAACAATAAGGAATTACAACAAAAGTCGCAAGCTTTACGGCAATTGACGGATGAACTACGGGCGACCAACGAAAAATTGGTTCAGTTGGATAAGTTGAAAAATGAATTTCTCGCCACTGTCACGCATGAAATTCGAACTCCCTTGACGTCCATCAAGGCGATGAGTGAAATCATCACCGACAACCCCGATTTGGAAGAAGAACAACGTCTCGAATTTTTGAAAATCATTACCAAAGAGTCAGAGCGCTTGAGTCGGTTGGTGAATCAGGTTCTGGATCTTGAAAAATACGAATCTGGGACCTTTGATCTGTCCAAGACGAAAACGGATTGGAAGGCATTGGTAGATGAAACAACTGCTAGTTTGGCGGAGGTGATGCGAGAGAAGGGAATTCGGTGCCAAACATTTTTTCAACCAGGATTACCTGAGGCGCTAGTCGATCAAGACAAGATGCAGCAAGTGATGTTGAATTTATTGGGAAATGCCATCAAATTTGTTCCAGTGGGTTCTGGAGACATTAGTATAGACGTCCAGTATGGCTTGAAATGGATGCAGGTCGTGATTTCGGACAATGGGCCGGGAATTGAGGAAAGTCACCGAGAAAAGATATTCCTCAAGTTTTTTCAATCGGATAACCAGTTGGTCAAAAAACCCTTGGGCAGTGGCCTTGGGTTAGCTATTTCAAAGAAAATTATTGAATTACATGGCGGGAGTATTGAGGTTGAAAACAGGCCAGTCGGTGGGGCCCAATTTACATTCAAGATCCCGTTATAATTAAAAGTTCCCATCATGATGAGCATTCGCGACGAAGTAAAAGTATTAATTGTGGATGATGAACCAAGCATTTTATTATCCCTCGAATTTTTAATGAAAAAGGAAGGATACAAAGTCTTTATTGCCCGGGATGGACAGGAAGCCTTCGATATTTTGGCTGAACAAAAACCCCATATCATTCTCTTGGATATCATGATGCCCAAAGTGGATGGTTATGAAGTATGTCGTCATATTCGTCAAACTCCGCAGCACGAAAACATGAAGGTTGTTTTTATGAGTGCTCGAAACAAAGAATCGGATATTGAACATGGGTACGAGGTCGGGGCTGACTTATACATTCCTAAACCATTTTCCACGCGTGATTTAGTCAAAAAAGTAAACATGCTTTCCACAGGCCTAGTCCTGTAATCATATAACCATCTTTTCAATCAAACCAGTAAACGTTCATTCAAAATGAGAATCAGAACATTTGAGGAGTACAACCAAGCATACCAACACAGTGTAGAAGACCCGGAGGGATTTTGGGGAGAAGTTGCCCAAGAATTTACATGGAAAAAACCATGGAAACGAGTTTTAGACTGGAATTTCAAAGAGCCCAACATCAAATGGTACGTGGGCGGAAAAATGAATATTACCGAAAATTGTCTGGATCGGTGGGCGCATAGCAAGCCCAACCAGCCGGCCATTATTTGGGAGCCCAATGAAATCGATGACGATGCAGTCGTTTTAACGTACAAAGTACTATACGAGCGTGTTTGTCGGTTCGCCAACGTGCTCAAAAAACATGGGGTTAAAAAGGGAGATCGGGTTTGTATTTATATGCCCATGATTCCGGAATTGGCCATTGCTGTCTTGGCCACTGCCCGAATTGGGGCCATTCATTCCGTTGTTTTTGGTGGATTCTCTGCCAAGTCCATTGCCGATCGGATCAACGATTCAGCTTGTAAATTAGTGATAACCACCGACGGCGCATTCCGTGGGAACAAGCGGATTCCGATGAAAGAAACAGTGGATGATGCTTTGATCGGTTGTCCGTCAGTAGAGAAGGTGATTGTCGCGACCCGTACCCGTACCCCAATCTCCATGATCAAAGGTCGAGATTACTGGTGGGAGGAAGAGGTCAAAGTTGCCTTGCCTGATTGCCCTGCAGAGGAAATGGACTCCGAGGATCCACTCTTTATTCTATATACATCAGGATCAACTGGTAAACCCAAAGGCGTTGTACATACGTGTGGGGGCTATATGGTCTACACGGCCTATACGTTTCAAAATGTTTTTCAATACGAGCCAGGCCAGGTGTATTTCTGTACAGCCGACATTGGCTGGATCACCGGACACTCCTATATCGTCTATGGCCCCATGCTCAACGGTGCCATCAGTGTCCTATTTGAAGGCGTTCCCACTTACCCCGATGCGGGTCGTTTTTGGGATATCGTCGAAAAGCATAAAGTGGACATCTTCTACACGGCTCCCACCGCCATTCGTTCGCTGATGGGCTTTGGGGAAGAATACTATAAAGACAAAGACTTGTCGTCTCTGAAAGTGTTGGGATCGGTGGGTGAGCCCATCAATGAGGAAGCTTGGCAGTGGTACCACAAAAATATCGGCAAAGAACGCTGCACGATCGTGGATACTTGGTGGCAAACCGAAACCGGTGGAATCATGATTTCTCCGTTGGCCAATATCACCAAAACCAAACCCGCCTTTGCTACGCTGCCTTTGCCTGGGATCCAACCAGTGTTGGTAGATGAAAACGGGAAGGAGATTGAAGGAAATGGAGTAAACGGTAATTTGTGCATCAAGTTCCCTTGGCCCTCCATCATTCGGACGACATGGGGAGACCACGAGCGCTGCAAGCAAACGTATTTCTCGACCTACGAAAATATGTATTTCACCGGAGATGGCTGCATGAGGGATGAGGATGGTTATTACCGAATTACGGGTCGGGTCGATGATGTGATCAACGTATCAGGCCACCGAATTGGTACGGCTGAGGTCGAAAATGCTATCAACATGCACACAGGGGTGGTGGAGTCAGCCGTGGTGGGGTATCCTCATGAAATCAAAGGGCAAGGGATTTATGCCTATGTGATTTGCGAAGAAATGCCATCCGACGATTCCATGACGCAAAAGGATATCCTGGCTACGGTCACCCGGGTGATAGGACCCATCGCCAAACCGGATAAAATTGTGTTTGTCCCTGGCTTACCCAAAACACGATCGGGCAAAATCATGCGACGTATTTTACGTAAGGTTGCGGAAGGTGATACGTCCAACTTGGGGGATACGTCTACGTTATTGGATCCGGCTGTGGTAGAGGATATCATCGCTAGGGCTGCGAAAGCTTAACGAGAAGTACAAACAAACAATACAGAATGCGGTTCAAACTTGAATGGTTGAACCGCATTTTTTATTCCTCCCAATCACCTCGCAGTTGGTGGCGAATTAGGACCTTGACATAATGTCGATTTCGCCTACCTTTCTTGGCATCGGCCCGTTTCTCTTGACGTTTGTCTCGAACAATTCGCTCCAAATCATTCAAATCAGTGATATCATGGATATCTTGAATCGAGGTTCTTTTCGGCATAAACAGACTATTTTCAACACATAAACCGAATGTTTTGCGAAAAGTTATTGAAAATCTACCTTGTTTTCCAGCAAATGAATGGCTTCTATTTTGATTTTATGGTAAATAATTCTGTTATTAGGTACTCTATTGAACACTAAACCTATTTAATTTTATGCGGAATGTTGACATCATGCGCAAAGCGTACGAAGACCTCAGAGGAAATTGGTTGATCGCCATAGGAGCAGGACTCCTTTACCTTTTACTCACCGGAGGGGCTCAATATGTAGCCCGTCAAGTTTTTGGAATAGAGGTGATAGATGGGGATATGGATTTGGAACCTGTTCCATCGGTATATAATACGTTTCCCCTGTTGATCGCACTTTTGTTAGTGGCTCCTTTTTTATTGGGTTTTGCTCATTTCTATTTGTCCATAGCTAGACGACAGGAGGTTCGGATCGAGCAGATCTTCCAAGGGTACCAAAACCTGTGGAAGTCGATCGCCACCTATGTCTTGATGGTTGTTTTTCTGGTTTTGTGGTTTATCCTTTTGATTATACCAGGAATCATCATGTCGTTGGCCTATTCTCAAGCGTTCTTCATTCTGGCGGACGATCAGGATATTCGGCCTTTAGATGCCATCCGAAAAAGCACAGAAATGATGAGAGGGTATAAATGGAAGTACTTCCGTCTGCAGTTACGGCTTGTTGGTTTGGCCTTGCTTTGTCTGCTCACCTTAGGGATTGGCTTTATTTGGTTATACCCGTATGCGCAGGCAGTGGGAGCGGTATTTTATGAAGATATAAAGAATAACCCGGCTGGATGAATTTTGAACGAGAGATCAACTTCGATAATAGTTGATCTTTTTTTTGGGCCGGATTATAAGGACTTGCATGAACCTAAACGCTGCGTGTGGAAGAGAATGTCTCATGAAGAGTTCTGTGATGGGAGTAGGGGAAATTTTTTTTAGGTTTGACTTCTACTTTTGAATGACTTCAAAATGAAAAAGTATCAGGCTAAAATTCTTTAGCTTCCCACTGAATTTACTGTGAAAAAACGGGACCATCACTGCCTATTTTGCGGCGATGGTCCTTTTTTGTAGCATTTGGTCCTCAAAAGGTATCTATCGATCAAAAATCCAAATGGCAATTCCACCATTCGGAATCAAAACGTGTTCCATACGACTTATAAAATTCGATGGCTGGTGTGTTCCAATCTAATACTTGCCACATCATTCCGGAACAAGCCGTCGATTTGGCGATATCGACGGTGGCATCAAACAATAGTTTTCCGTAACCCTTTCCACGAAACTCCTCTCGGACAATCAGATCCTCCAAATAGAGCCGTTTCCCTTTCCAGGTCGAATATCGGTAATAATACAACGACATCCCCACGGGCTTACCGTTTTCTTCACCTAGAATTGCCCAAAAACAAGGATTTTCTCCAAAACCTTCGGCAATCATTCGTTCCACGGTATTGGTTACCTGTTCAGGGGCTTTTTCAAAGACGGCCAATTCCTGAACCAAGGCAAACAAAGTAGGGACGTCCGCTTGAGTGGCTTCTCGAATTACGAAAGACATAAGACAAATTAGTTAAATTGTAAATAATGCTCCCACTTGTCAAGTACCTGTTGGAAATCCTCGGGTAATTCGGAGTCAAATTGCATCCACTCCTTGGTCGTCGGATGCTCAAATCCTAAGGTTTTGGCATGTAATGCTTGGCGTGGAAGTAGGTTTAAGCAATTATCGACAAATTGCTTGTATTTCGAAAAAATCTGACCACGAAGGACTTTGTCTCCACCGTACGCCACATCTCCAAAGAGAGGATGCCCCAAATATTTCATATGCGCCCGAATTTGGTGGGTCCGTCCTGTTTCCAAATTGCATTGAATCAAGGATACATATCGAAGACGTTTGATAACCTTATAGTGCGTTATAGCCTCTTTTCCATAGGAACCATCAGGGAAAACATCGCACAGGCGCCGATCTTTGTAACTTCTCCCAATATGCGCATGGATCGTTCCTTGGTCATCTTTGGGTTCTCCCCAAATTAACGCATAATACGTTCGTTGGGTGGTATGATTGGCAAACTGCTTGGCTAAATATTGCATGGCATATTCAGTTTTGGCAATGACCAGCAAACCGGAGGTACCTTTGTCAATCCGATGCACTAAGCCCGGCCGAGTATGATCGTTCCCTTTGGCCGAAGGAAGTTGCCCAAAATGATGCACCAAGGCATTCACTAACGTACCATCTGGATTTCCATGTCCGGGATGAACCACCATTTCTTGGGCCTTGTTGACAATCAGTAGATCGTCGTCCTCATAAACAATGTTAAGGGGAATATCCTGAGGAAGTACATCATAATCCTCTCGAGGTGGGTGAGGAAAAGAAATGACGATTTCATCTAAAGGCTTAACTTTGTAACTGGCTTTTACCAGATGTCCATTGACCGTCACGGATTCGGTCTCAATGGCTTGCTGAATTTTATTCCGTGAATTGTTTTTCAAGTGATACCCTAGGTATTTATCTAGGCGCATCAAAGATTGTCCCGCATCGACCGTAATGCGGTGGTGCTCAAATAAATCGTCCTCTTCAGGGGACGCATCGGGCTGGTCTGATAAAGAATATTGCATAGTGCAAAATTACGCTATTTATGTGGGAATTAGAAAAAATCATCCAAACCCCTACACCACTACAGCGGCTTCAAGCCGATTGGCTGGAGGATCGACAGGTAGAAATTTGGGTCAAACGCGATGATCTCACCCATCCCAATATCATGGGAAACAAGTGGCGAAAATGGCAAGGACATCTCCGGCACATGCAAGAGCGGAATATTCATCAGTTTTGTACTTTTGGTGGGGCACACTCCAATCACATCTGGGCCTCTGCCGCTCTGGGACAAATCATGGGTTTCCGGATGAAAGCATTTATTCGGGGGGACGAATTAAATCCCTTTAGTTCACCCACTTTGCGATTTGCCACTCAAGCAGGTATGGAGCTAGTGTTCCTTTCGCGTGCCGACTACCGCCACAAAAAAATAGAACCAGACGCCTTGGGTGAATCCTGGCATGTAGTCCCCGAGGGAGGATCCGGACCTTTGGCTTGGGAGGGGTTTCAAGGACTTGTGAACGAAATTGAATCCGTTTTTCGGCCTGACGCCTACATAGGTGCCATGGGTACGGGTGGGAGCCTGATCGGGCTGGCCAAGTATACGTCTGTGAAGGTAATAGGCGTCCCCGCTTTAAAAGGTATCGATTGGAACCCCGTTCTTCAAAACGCTGGAGCCTACGTGGATATCTGGGATGGATTCCATGAAGGTGGCTATGCCAAAAAATCTAAGGAATTGATGGACTGGATGCAAGGATTTCAACAAAGCCATGGTTTTGCCCTAGATTCCATTTACACTGCCAAAGCATTCCGGGCCTTGGAATGGCAAGTGAAAAACAATTTTTTTCCACCCCATAGTCGGGTCGTTTTTATACACTCCGGTGGATTGACCGGTGACTACACCGGTTGACCGAACTGCATTTGGTGCAAATGATAATAAGCTCCTTGTTTTTGAATCAAGGTCTCATGATTGCCAACCTCCAAAATTTGACCTTTGTCCAGTACCACAATTTGATGGGCATGCTGAATGGTACTCAGCCGGTGGGCGATCACAATGGCGGTACGTCCTTTCATTAATTTCTCGATCGCCGCTTGAATCATTTCCTCCGTTTCCGAGTCGACGGAAGAGGTGGCTTCATCAAGTACAATAATTTTCGGATTTTGCACCATGGCCCGGACAAACGAAATCAATTGCCGCTGGCCAACCGACAACGTGGATCCTCGCTCCATGACATGGTAGTCATACCCTCCTGGAAGTTGCATGATGAAGTCATGAACTCCCACAAGTTTGGCTGCCTCAATCATTTGTTCTCGAGTGATTTCGGGATCACCTAATGAAATATTATAGGCAATGGAATTGGAAAACAGAAAAACATCTTGTAATACGACCCCAATTTGTTTTCGCAGTGCACTTAGCTCATAAGACTCAACGGGGAGGCTATCCAATAGAATTCGGCCTTTTTGAATGTCGTAGAAGCGAGATAGCAAATTGATCACCGAGGACTTACCTGCGCCCGTAGCTCCAACAAAGGCGATGGTCTCACCTGGTTTGACATGAAATGAAATATCTTTCAGAATTACTTGGTCGGGATTATATCCAAACCAAACATGGTCAAATTGTACTTCACCTTGAAGAGCCTTGACCACGTTCCCTTGGTTGCTGGTATACTCCTTGGAGTCCAACACAGCAAATATGCGCTCCGTACTTACAATGCCCATTTGAAGGGTATTCACCCGGTCAGCGATCATCCGAATGGGACGGAAAAACTGGTTTATGAACATGATGAAAGCCGTGACCGTACCAAACGTGACTTCCTGGTCAATGATTTGCCGGGCACCGTACCAAACGACCAATCCAGTACCCAACGCAGCAATTACCTCGGCTACTGGAAAGTAAATGGAGTAATATAGGATCGATTTGATATTTGCGTCACGATGTTCTCGATTGATTTGATCGAATTTCTCCATTTCGTGCTTCTCCGCGTTGAAGATTTGTACCACACTCATTCCCGTGATATGCTCTTGAACAAAGGAATTGAGGTTAGCCACGGCATTTCGAACCACTTGAAAGGAGCTTTTAACTTTTTCCTTGAACACATAGGTGGCCATCATCATCAGCGGCACGGTCGAAAGGCTGATCAGCGACAACCGCCAGTCGGTATAAAACATCACGGAGATAATCAAAACCAATTGTAAGATATCTCCGGCTATGGCCGCAAAGCCCGAGCTAAAGACTTCAGCTAGGGTTTCGATATCGGATATCGTGCGAGTGACCAATCGGCCAATCGGCGTATCATCAAAGAACTTGAGGCGAAGGTGAATGATTTTTTCATACAATTCCAGCCGGATGTCCCGAATGATGTATTGGCCCAACCAGCCCGCTGCATAGGTATTGTAAAATGAAATAATCGCATTTAAGATGAGCAAGCCCACCATAGCAGCTAAGCACCAAGCCAAGAGAGTGTAGTTTCCTTCGGCGATGGGGTGGTCAATGGTATACTGGATCAGGAGGGGTTGAAGGGGGGAAAGCCCGGCACCCAACATGATCGTGAGTACCAGCGTAAAGAATTTCCCTCGGTAGGGGCCTGTATAGGCAAACAATCGGACCAAGATTTCTCGGTCAAAAATTCGTCCTGATTTCGAGTTTTCCAAAACAACAAGTAGCTTAAGGTGCCCAATAGACTAGAAACCTTATTTTTTTATTTTAGGTTCGATCAGGTACCGAGTGAATTCAGTCAGAAAGCCGATACCATAGGCCGAAAGTTGAATGAAACACGCAATGATGCTCAAAAGACCAACCTGAAGGGACTGATTTTGTCGAGTGGCATCCCAGCCTATGATCATACAATACAAGGTGTAGGCGATGGCTCCTAGGATCGCAAAAGGAGGAAATATCCAAGCCCAAAGTGGGATACTTAAAAGCCCAAGAAGAAATAGGGCCGGGAAAATATGCACCACTTTCAGTTCTTTTGGATAGAATCGAAACAAATTGATTCGTCCTCGGCCAAAGAAATGCAATTGTTTGAAGAATTGACCAAAAGAGGTTCGTCTTTTATGGTATACAAAAGCCTCTGGGATCAATCCGACACGGAAACCATGTGCTATAATTCGAATACTAAATTCGATGTCTTCAGCCATGCGAGTCAACCGATATCCACCCACTGTTTCGTACACCTGGCGAGAAAGTCCAAAATTAAAGCTTCGGGGATGAAACTGCCCTCCCAAGTTCTGCTTTTTACCCCGAATTCCCCCAGTAGTGAAGACGGAGGTCATGGCATAATTGATGGCTTTTTGAATGGGGGTGAAGGAGGCATCGGCGGCGTCGGGTCCACCGAAGGCATCCCACCGATTGGCGTTTAGTCCTTCTTCTACCTTTTCCAAGTAGGTGGGGGGAAGGACGGCATCTGAATCTAGCTGAATGAAATAATCACCGGTCGCTCGTTCAAATGCATAGTTTCTTGAAAATCCTTGTCCAGAGTTTGGTTTGTTGAAATACCGGATGGGAAGTTTTTGGGAGAATTCTTGACAAACTGATTCGGAAGAAATAGAGGAACCATCCTCTACAATGAGTACTTCGTGAGGGAGGATGGTTTGGCTAGCCAAGCTCGCAAGGAGCTCGGCTAGTTCGTCCGGTCGGTTATAAACCGGTGTGACAATGCTATACTTACGCATGAATGGCATCCAAACTTTCTTCGTGAGCCACCAGAATTTTTTTAATCAATTTAGAAGATAAAGCGGTGGACAAAAATAAGGATTCGAATTGGGAGGGTGCCAAGTAAATGCCACGTTGTAGCATCTCATGAAAATACTGACCAAACAAAGCGGTATTGGAGGTTTTGGCCGTTTCAAAGTTCGTAACCTCTTGGTCGGTAAAGAACAAACTGTACATCGAACCGATATGGTTGATGGTGTAGGGCAATCCACGGTCCAACAAGGCGCGCCGGATACCCGATACCAACTCCAAGCCAATCTCGTCTAGTGTTTGATAAACATCCCGGTGGGTATTCAAATGAGTGAGCATGGCATAACCGGCTGCCATGGCCATTGGATTTCCTGATAGGGTTCCGGCCTGATAGACAGGGCCTTGGGGCGAAACGCAATCCATGATTTCCTTTTTTCCACCATAGGCTCCAACTGGCAAGCCCCCCCCGATGATTTTTCCGAGAGTAGTCATGTCGGGTGTCACCCCAAGCCGCTCCTGAGCACCTCCCGGGGCCAAACGAAAACCGGTCATGACCTCATCGAAGATCAAGACTATGCCATGTTGGGTACATACATCCCGTAAACCTTGTAGAAAACCTGCGGCGGGAAGTACACAACCCATATTACCTACGACTGGCTCGACAATGATGGCCGCAATTTTTTGAGGATTGTTATCAATCAATGTTTGTACGGCTTCCAAATCATTGAATGGAGCTGTGAGTGTATCTTGGGCTGTGCCTAGGGTAACACCGGGTGAGTCAGGTGTTCCCATGGTTACGGCTCCACTACCTGCTGCGATCAAAAAGGAATCGCCATGACCATGATAACACCCCTCAAATTTAATGATCTTTTCTCTACCTGTGTAGCCACGTGCTACGCGAATGGCTGACATGGTGGCCTCCGTCCCTGAATTGACCATACGAACCTTTTCTATGGACGGAACCATATCGCAGATCAAGGCAGCCATATTGATTTCCCGTGCGGTGGGTGCTCCGAATGAAAAGGACCCTTTCATGGCTTTTCGAACGGCTTTCTGGATCATCGGATTGGCATGGCCCAAGATCATCGGGCCCCAGGAGTTGATAAGCTCTATGTATTTATTTCCGTCTTCATCATACAAAAATGCCTTCTTTGCTTTTTTCATGAAGATGGGACTTCCACCAACCGATTTAAATGCGCGAACTGGAGAATTGACTCCTCCTGGAATAAATTGTTGTGCCTCTGTGAAGAGTTTTTTGCTGTGTTTGTTTTTCATGAAATGCGTGGTTATCGGGAAACTTCTACCCACTTCCCTTCGCTAAAACGAACGATTGGGACTATTTTGTTCACTTGTTTTCCTTTCGTATAATCAAATCCTGATAAGGTGTATCCTTGCGTAAACGAATTACTGTCTAATAAATGCCGAATCGGTTCTCCCTTCTTGATGATCATCCGAGTAAAAAAAGAAAGAATATCATGTCCAGCAAAACTAAAGAATGAAGGGGCCATGCCGACCTCATTGATGTACAGACTTCTAAAATCAGATACTTCCGATTTGTCGAGATCCACAAACTCGGGGTATACTAAATATAGCGGGGTAGGAGGATCGTCTACTGCCATGGCATGAAGTGGTAGACTCGTGGCCGTTGCCAATATGGGGGCCTGACTTCGTTGGCGAACGAGCGATTTCCGAATCTTAGGGTAAAGTTGCTCATCACCCACTACAAAAACATGTCCTGGTGTTTGAGAAATAAGTGTGTACTTATCATCTTGTATCAATTTCTTTTCCAATACCTTGAAACCCATTTTTAAGGCAGTCTGCTCATAGATGCTGGCAAAGGTTGCATCTTTCCGGGCGGGCCCATGGTAAATGGTGACGGTACGTACTTCTCCCATATCTTTCCAAAAAGCCAAGCATTTTTCAGCCATGGTTTCATACGAAGGTTGAGCCAGAAATACATTTCCTCCCGTTTTGGTCAACGTTTCACTGTTCGATATAGGATGGACCTGAGGAATTTTCAATTTTTGAAGATAGGGGGAAATAGCATCATTGGGCTGGGGATACAAGGGCCCTATCACCCAATGCATGGATTCTAAGCGTCGAGACTCCATAAGCTTTTGAGCATCCTCCGCTGAATTTCCAAGGTCAAATGGATGCAAAACAATTTTTATCCCTCGCTTTTTTAAGGCTTGCACCGCCAGCTTCATCCCCAAATACATATCATAGACGTATTGATTTTTTTGGGTCAAAACGTTGGGATCTAAACTACTTAAATCAAACGGTAGAAGAACGCCGACATGCACTTGATCGATCGGTGCTGGTCGTAGCGCAGGTTGCGTTGGAGAGCTTGGTTTAGAGATCCGATTTCGGATTTGATTGGTGAGCTGATCACTTAATTCAAGCTCAGATTTAGAAGGTACTTTTTTAGCCTGAATGACTTGAACTACTTGGGTAATCAGGGGAAGGTTTTGAGGATAAAACTCATAAAGTTTCATTAAAACCGAAAGATCCTTTACCTGTCGTAAATAAAAAGCTTGCAAATTTTCGAGATCGGTGGAAAAACTAGGATCTTGTATTTTTCCTCCAAAAGTAAGACCAGCCTCATGAAATCCCTCGGCATGGTTGGAGGCAGCGTACAAGTAAAAGGCTTCCTCGATTGACTCCCAATCGCCAAATTGCTCCATCAGTTTGCGCAGTAGATTGCGGCTTTGAAAATACTGTTTCTGCTGAAAAGCAATGCGGGCTTGATAGTACAATACATAGGGAGACAAGGCGTCTGTGTAGGATCGTCCTGCCAATGCTTTGAACCCTTGAGAGGCCTCCTCCATTCGGCCATCAGCATACCATTGAACCGCTTTTTTGTATTGATTCAAGGGAGAGGAGTCTTGCCCGGTAGAGGAACTATAACTGAAAAAACACCAAATGCTAAGTAAGAAAACCTTCGTGCGCATGGATTGAGCGTTGAATTCCAGCAAAAGATACAAAAAATGTTCCAAGCAGCAAGCGAGGAACATTTTTTGAGGGTTGGGATGTGTTTATTTTTTTAAATTTTTACGCTTCTTTTCATTCACCTCCAACTGCTTTTTCTTGGCCTCTTCAGTTGCCTGCAATTGCTTTTGAAGGTACTCAGTGAACTTGCTGGTCTTCTTCGGTTTATTTTGGAATTTAACCTTGTTGGCAGCTAGCACCTCTTTGATTTTATCTTCATCTACAAATCGACGCACAATTAGCTGCTGGGCAATCGTTACCAAGTTGGAAACAAGGTAATAGAAACTTAGGGCAGCTGGGAATGAATTCAAAACAAAGAAAAATACCAAGGGGAAAATATAGCTGATCTTCTTCATGTCGATCGGCCCAGGCTGCGCAGGTGTGATTTGGTTGTTGTAGTAGGTAAATGCCAAACTGGAGATGGTCATCAAAACAACAAACAAACTGATGTGATTTCCAATCAATGGAATGCTAGTCGCCCAAGCAATGGGGGCGTCGTAGGTCGACAAATCGGATGCCCACAAAAATGGTTGTTGCCGGAACATGATCATGTTGGGGAACAAGAAGAAAACGGACATCAAAATCGGCATTTGCAAAAGCATAGGCACACATCCACTCAATGGACTTACCCCAACCTCTTGGTACAACTTCATGGTTTCTTGCTGTACTTTCACTTGGTCATCTCCCACTTTTTCCCGAATTGCGTTAATCTCTGGGGCTAAAATGCGCATTTTAGCCGCACTCACATAGGATTTGTAAATCAAGGGCGTCAAGGCTAATTTAATAGCCAATACCACCACGATGATCAACAATCCATAGTTAGAGATAAACTTATCAAACCACTCAAAAATGGGGACAAATACAAAACGGTTGATTGGCTTCACTAAGTCATATCCTAGATATACATTTCGGTGAAAACCCTCAGCTACTTCCGAGACAAGTCGATAATCATTTGGACCAAAATAAAACGAATAATCTGCCTTGTTTTCAGATAAATCCAATTGTACTTGTGCTTTTACCGACTTCACCACAGTACTATCAGCCTCGGGTGTCTCCAATGAAAATTGACCCTTACTCAGGGATTTACCTCGACTCACGAAACCCGTGACAAAATACTTTTGCTTAAATGAGAACCAAGAAAGCGCGCCCTCCGGTTGGTCACTGTCATTGGATACCGAGTTGTCTCCGATGTCTTCAAATTCTTCCTCAGTGGTGTAATAATTGATTTGAGCTGATTTGCGATTTTCTTGGAGGTCATTTTCAAGTTTTTTCAGACGATCTGTCCAATTAAACTGAATCGTTTTTCCTTTCAATATAGGGTCTAAGCCTTGAAAAGCCACTTGAAAGTCTACCTGATATCCTTTTCCTTGAATCGTGTAGATTTGCTGTACCTTTTGGCTTTCGTTCAAGGAAGCCTCAAATGTAATGACCGTCTTTTGGTCGCCAGCTAGTTGGGTACTTTTGGCGGAGGTTTGATAATACAGTTTTTTTAAATCTACAGGCCCTTGGGTGGTTTGGATAATCATTTCCATATCCGAATTACCCGCATCGATCAATTTAAGTGGACTATCTTTCCCTTCAGTATAATCGTCGTGGGTTTTGTATTTTTTCAAAACGACTTCCTCGATGGTTCCCCCACGGGTGGAGAATCGAACCTGAATATCTTCGTTTTCAATAATTACAGGCTGCTCGGTACCCGTAGCCACAGTGGCAAACGTGCCAAATGTCTTGGCCAATTGAGCTGTATCGACCACCGTTGGAACCTTACTTTTGGCGGAAGATACGACGGCTGAAGTTGCTTTTGGTTGAACTGGTTCTGGAGGAGTAGGGGGAAAGAAATACACATACGCCCCGTACATACCAATCAATAAAAGAAATCCGATGATTTGATTTCTGTCAATATTACCCATTAGGAAAATTAGTTGTTTCTAAAAAAATTACGCAAAAGTCGCAAAAAATGGCTAGAATCGAAAATAAACTTATTTTAAAGGTCGAAACCAATTATCAAGCAAGATGCCTGTGGCGATACTTGCATTCAAAGATTCGGCCTGGCCTCGGCGTGGAATTGTTAGGCGAGAAGTGATTAAAGGTTCTAGGTGAGGTCGAATTCCATGGGATTCGCTACCTATGATAAGGAATCCGTCCTCAGGGAATTCGATTTCATATACCGACTTCCCGCCTAAAAAAGCGCCGAAACTAGGTAATTTCCCTTGGGAGAGTAGGTCAGATAAGTCCTCGTAGTGAACGTCCACTCGGGCAAACGAACCCATGGAAGCTGAAATGACTTTCGGGTTGTAAAGTTCCACACAATCTAGCGAACACCAAACTTGTTGAACAGCATACCAATCGGCCAAGCGAAGAAGCGTACCCAAGTTGCCCGGATCTTTGATCCCATCCAAAACCAAATTCAATCCAACCAATGGTTTTTTTTTCATTTTTCGTTGAACGGCAACTGCCACACCATCTTCATTCACCTGCAAGGTGCTGACTTTTTGCACCGACTCGGGTTTTTCCAAACTCCAAGATTGTTGGGTCAAAAGTGGTTCAAGGGCATCTTTTCCTTTAGGGGTCAAATAGATATGGTCAAAAGTGATGTTTTCCTGCAAAGCCTCTGCAATATTTTTGATCCCCTCCACCAAAAAGAGTCCTGTTTCTGTTCGATTCTTTTTTAAATGTAGGGATTGCACGTATTTTTGTTTTTGTTTGGATAACTGTTCAGGTCTCATTCCATTAATTATTGTCTCATTTGAAGCGAATCTCGATACATACCGCACTTTGGCTGTTGATTTGCCTAACCTTTGCGGGTTGTTCGCGTGAAATTACGTTGCAAGAGGGAGAATTTCTATTGAATAAACAACGTTTTGTAGGAAATGAACAGATTGACACCGAAACGTTGGAAAGTCTCATTCCCCTGGCTCAAAAACCTAATTCGCGTCCTCTCAGCTTTTTGCAATTGCCCGTTACCCCTAAAATATGGTACCTAAACTTTGGCAAAAATATGTTTCGGCCCGAGAAAGTAAAGGGCAAAATGGAGGAGGTGCGAAAAACCCTAGAGGATTTTCCCGACGAGGCTTTCGCCTCAACTACGCAAAATAGGCGCTATCAAAAATTGGTTCGAAGGTTAAATCGCTACCAAGAAAACTTGGAGATTGGCGCCTCTGCTTTCTGGCGAAATCTGGGCGAAGAGCCCACCATCATTTCGCAAAACCAGATGCTTGAAACGGCGGTGAAAATTCGCAAGTACTTGCAAGATATTGGGTTTCGCGATGCTCAGGTTCAAGTGCTTTATGATTCCATCAAACGGTCAGACAAACCGCGCATCAATGTAATCTACAAGGTTCAAGAAAATCAGCCTTACCGCATGGATTCCATCATGTACGATAGCCCTGACCAGGACTTGTTACAAGTATTTCAGCGGAATCAGCATACCTCCTTTTTGAAAAAAGACCAACGTTTGGATCAATTAGAGGTGGAAAAAGAAATAAACCGTTTGGAAAGTCTTGCTCGGCAGGCAGGGTATTACAATTTTCTGGGCCAGTACATTCGTACCTACGTAACCAACCAAGCGGGGGATTACCAAAAGTTTCTGGAGCAAAAGAGGGGAGATTTGCATGTGCGAATCGATGTCCCACCCAATGCCAATCGTCATAAAATCTACACCATTCGAGGAGTTACTTTCAAAGGATTCGACAATACACTGGTGAACCGACTCATTCAACCGGATACACTCACACTGGATGGTGTAGCCTACATTACCTTGGATAAGCGTATTCCGGTTAATTTTATTCATCGACGACTGTTGGTTCGTCCTGGGCAGGTCTACAATAGCCAAACCATCTTAGAAACCCAGCGGCAATTGAGTCTCCTCAATCAATTTCAATTTGCCGGAACCTTGTTCAAGGAGGTCGACTCCACTGGCTTGGATTTGGAGATTTTTTCACCAAGTCTTGATCGATTCACGGTCAACGCCAATCTAGGTCCCAATAATATTCAAAATATTTGGGGAGGAGGGCTTACAGGTAGCCTGATCATGCGAAATACCCTCAAACGCCTGGAAACTTTTGAAGTGGGAGGACGATTCTCCCTGGACGGGCAACCCGCCTTGTTGGATCGTGCAGGCTTTAAGCGGAGTGTAGAAACTGGAGCCAATATCGCTCTGACATTCCCTACATTGATTCTCCCCACCCGGTTCGCCCAATTGTTGGCTCTAAAAAATCCAACCACCCAAGTGGGGGTCGGGGTAAATTATTCGGTACCTATTTGGGGTGAACGTTTTAACCTAAAATTAACCCAATCGTATTCGTTTCAGCCCAGTCGTTTTTCTTCTGTGAGTGTATCGTTATTTGATTTGAGTTTAATCAATACCAATTATTTCACCCAAAGGGCGGAGGGATTGCAATTTTACAATTCCTTGGTGCAGCTTCAATCGGAAGGAAATAATCTTAAAATCACATTTGATCCCCAGTTTGTCTCGTCTGTGCATGCCACCTATCAGTTCAATAACCAAAATTTACAAAAGCCCTATTCTTCTTCTCGATTCTTCCGGGTGTTTTTAGAATCCGGAGGAACGTTGTTGAATGTCTGGGGAAATCAATCACGTTTGGGATTGATTGAACAGTTTTTCCCGATTCAAAATGCCAATGCAGCCTCCGACTCGAGCCGACAATACTTCCAATTTGTTAAGCTTAACATTGATTTTCGACAATATAAGGCCATTTCTTCCACCAGTAGCTGGGCGTATCGTGTCAATGTGGGCGTGACGAATCCGTACGGGAAAAATCGAGCACTTCCCTATGAAAAGAACTTTTTCACCGGTGGGAGTAATAGTGTGCGCGCGTGGTCGCCGAGGTCGCTCGGCGTTGGGTCGGCACCACCAGATATCACCTCTCTTGGGAACATCATACCGCAACCAGGTGATATTTTACTCGAAGGCAGCATCGAGTATCGTAAAAAAATTGGTCAACTCTTCGGCGACCTGCAATTTGCTACGTTTATTGATGCCGGAAATATCTGGAAATGGCACCCAGTGCCTACTAAGTTAGGACAAGCACAATTTGATCTTAGTCGTTTTTACCGTGAAATTGCTGTCGGTACAGGCTTCGGTTTCCGTTTGGACTTTACCTATTTTCTCTTCCGTCTCGATTTTGGCATCAAAGTCTTAGATCCCGCTCAACCAATAGGCCAACGGTTCGTGTTGGACAATTTTAAATTGGGCTTTAATTCAACCTATGGCCTACTTCCCCAAATTGGTATCGGATATCCGTTTTAAGGGAATTTTGAAATCTTGCTGACAAATTGTCATATTTTATTTAATTTTGTCTTTCCATTTTGATTGATTCATCGTATGTCAAGAGTGACAGAAACATTAAAGATATTGTCTGAAGAAGACAAGGAGGGATTGGATTTGCCCCGTATTACCGAAAGTGATCATTTAGGAGGATCTCGAAAAATGTACATCGAATCGTATGGTTGTCAGATGAATTTTTCAGATTCTGAAATTGTCGCCTCCATTTTACGCGAAACAGGTTTTTCGACGACTACCCAATTGGAGGAAGCCGAATTGATCCTGTTAAATACCTGTGCCATTCGGGACAACGCCGAACAAAAAGTGCGGAATCGTTTGGCCTCCCTTACGCCAGTCAAAAAACGTAAGCCGGAAGTAAAAATTGGTGTTCTGGGCTGTATGGCCGAGCGTCTAAAAACCAAATTACTGGAGGAAGAAAAGGTGGTGGATATGGTCGTGGGTCCCGATGCCTATCGTGACATTCCTCGTCTTCTGACTGAAGTGGAGGAAGGGCACAAGGCAGTGAACGTCTTCTTGTCGAGAGAGGAGACCTATGCCGATATCTCCCCAGTTCGGTTAGGAACCAACGGCGTGACCGCTTTCATTTCTATTATGAGGGGCTGCGACAACATGTGTAGTTTTTGTGTGGTGCCGTACACGAGGGGCCGGGAGAGATCAAGAGATCCGCAGACCATTGTGGCAGAGGCCCAGGATCTATTTTCGAAAGGCTACAAAGAAGTTACCTTGCTCGGCCAAAATGTGGACTCGTATAAATGGACCAACCCTGCCGGAGAAACTACGAATTTCGCCCAGCTACTTGCCTTGGTGGGAGAGGTAAGTCCTTTGTTGCGGGTTCGGTTTTCCACATCACATCCCAAGGATATAACCGACGAGGTGCTGTACACCATGGCCAAGTATGAAAATATTTGCAAATACATCCACTTACCGGCTCAAAGTGGGAATAACCGCATTTTGGAGTTAATGAATCGTACCTACACCCGGGAGTGGTACATGAATAAAATTGATCGGATTCGAGCTATTTTAGGTGAAGATTGTGGGATTTCCCACGACATGATCGCAGGCTTCTGTACTGAAACAGAGGAAGAGCACCAAGATACCCTTTCTTTGATGGACTATGTTATGTATGACTACGGATATATGTTCGCATACTCCGAACGTCCAGGTACTCCCGCTGCCAAGAAGTTCAAGGATGATATTCCAGAGGAAATCAAAAAACGAAGACTTCAGGAAATCATTGAAAAACAACAACTGCATTCCTTGCAACGAAATCAGCGTGCGATTGGAAAGATTCACAAAGTGCTTGTGGAAGGGTTTTCTAAGCGTTCCGATGCACATTTACAAGGAAGAAATGATCAAAATAAAGTGGTTGTGTTTCCGAAAGAATCTTTTCAAAAAGGGGATTATGTTTGGGTGAAAGTGACAGAGGTGACGGCCGCTACCCTCATTGGAGTAGCTGTGGAGCCCAATCAAACTGTCTAAATGTATGTCTTCAACTATCGATTTACAAACGGTAAAAAATCGTTTTGGTATTATAGGCAATGCTCCTGGGCTAAATCATGCCCTGAGCATTGCCATTCAAGTAGCTTCCACAGATCTGTCGGTATTAATTAACGGAGAAAGCGGGAGTGGGAAAGAGTCGTTCTCCAAAATTATTCATGGTCTTAGTGCGCGAAAGCACGGAAATTTCATTGCCATTAACTGTGGGGCGATTCCTGAAGGGACCATCGACTCAGAGCTTTTTGGTCATGTGAAAGGGTCGTTTACCGGTGCCTTGGAAGATCGGAAAGGATATTTTGAAATGACGGATGGCGGGACCATCTTTTTGGATGAAATCGGGGAGATGCCCCTTGGTACCCAGGCTCGGTTGTTGCGGATCCTCGAGAACGGGGAGTTTATACCCGTGGGGTCCTCTAAGGTCAAAAAAACCAGCGTTCGGGTGGTAGCCGCCACCAATGTGAATTTGGTGGAGGCCATTGAACGGCGTACTTTTCGAGAAGATCTATATTATCGGTTGAGTACCGTGCCTATCGTAGTCCCCCCTTTGCGCGATCGAGGGTATGATGTATTTCTTTTGTTTCTCAAATTCACAACGGATTTTGCTGAGAAACAGCGCATTGACCCTATTGAATTGGACGAAGATGCCAAACGAATGTTATTAAACTTTCGTTTTCCAGGTAACATTCGTCAATTGAAGAATTTGGCGGAGCAAATGACGATCTTAGAGCGTGATCGACTGATCACAGCCGAAATCCTAAGCAAATACCTACCCAAAGAACAATCCAGCCAACTCCCGAGCCTCTTGAAGTCTTTTTCCGGACAGGCGTCAGGTGATTTCTCTGAACGAGATTTACTTTATAAAGTCTTGTTTGATATGAAGCGGGATATGACCGAGTTGAAGAAGCTTGTTCACATGCTTTTAAATGGGGACCCGATTCAATCGGATACACTTCGAGAACATCGGGCCTTGTTTGACGACCTAGAGACAGAAACCACGAATGTGAATCGACCCAGTTTACTGGTACCAACAGAACATCGAGTCGAAACACCCGGTATAGTGCACATCGATGATTTTCAATCGGAGCGGCATGATATAGAGGATATTACCCACGAGACTGAGGAGGAGTCCTTGTCATTGGAGAAAAAGGAGCGAGAAATGATCGTGAAAGCCTTGCGAAAAAATGGATTTCGTCGTAAATATGCGGCACAAGACTTGGGAATTTCAGAACGTACACTGTACCGTAAGATCAATCAATATGACATACAAGATGAGTAAGTGGGCTTTGTACTTCGTTTTATCGGTGTGCCTTTGGGGATGTGGGGTTTATTCATTTTCGGGTACAACGCTATCCAGTGACATCAAGACCATTACCATTCAAAATTTTACCATGGGAACGGCCGGTGGTCCTCAGAATTTAGCATTGTCCTTCAATGAAAAATTAAAAGAATATTACCAGCGCAATACCAGTTTGAAACTTCGCCCGGCGGAAGGCGACTTGTACATTGATGGTTCGATCACGGGGTACGAGTTAAGTCCGGTATCGGCTACGGCTTCCGACAAAGCTGCCCTAAACCGCCTAACCATACGGGTGGAAGTGCGATTTTTGAACAAATTGGATGAGACGCAAAATTTCGAAAAGGAATTTTCCTTCTATCAAGATTTCCCACAAGAACAATCCTTAACAGAGGCAGAAGGTGCATTAATTCCGCGCATTTTGGATCAATTGGTACTGAATATTTTCAATGATACGGCTGCACAATGGTAACACTTACACAAGATAAGCTACATCAATTACTTAAGCAGCCAGACGAGCTCTCCATGGATGATCTGATGGCTTTGGAATCGGCGGTGAAAAAGTACCCATTCTTTCAGATGGGGTATACTCTTCTGGCGAAAGGATTTCATACCAAAGCCCCGGGTATTGCAGGTGATGCTATTCGTTTAGCCGCAATTCATTCGCCGAATCGAAATATGCTCCGTCGATTGATCGATAATGAGATCGATTGGGACTCTTTCTATGTTCGGAAAGAAGTAGGTCCGGCGCTGGGAAGTGAGCAAATCAACGAAGAGATTCGTCGGGAAGCCATTGCCGAGAAAACATTGGACGAACTGGCTTGGGATTGGGAAGAAACCCAACCCCCTCTAGCCTCCGATCAATCCGACATTATTGAAAGCTTCATAAAAAATGAACCGAGAATAACCAAACTTCCCACAGGACAAGATGGTGACGAGGGATTTCTGGAGGATTTGAGCGAACGAAGTACCCAATTGGAAAGCTATCCCGTCACCGAAACGTATGCCAAAATTCTGACCATTCAACGAAAATATGAGAAGGCATTGGAAGTTTATCAAGGACTGATTGGAAAATATCCCGAAAAAAGTAGTTACTTTGCAGCCCGGATTGTTGAAGTTCGAAATTTGATGAAATCGTAATTAGCTAATTTATACTTCTCATGTTACTGACCACTATTTTAGTTTTGATGATCATTGCTGCTGTTTTGTTGATCGTCGTTATTTTGATTCAAAACCCCAAAGGAGGCGGATTATCCGGTGAGTTTGGCGGGGCTACTTCCCAGATGTTTGGTGTACAACGCTCTGGTGATATCATGGAAAAATTGACATGGGGATTTTTCGCCTTCATTATTGTAGGTGCATTAACCACTGGTCTACTTTTCAGCTCCGGTGATCAAACAGCCACAAAATCAGCATTGGATGTGGAACAAGCACAAACCGCGCCGCTTCCAGCCGCACCAGCGCCTGGTGGCTTGCCCGCTGCCACACCGTCAGCCGATACTACGAAATAAAAAAAAATCCCGATCCACCGATCGGGATTTTTTTTATCAACTAAATGACACCCAAGCTGCTCCACTGATCAATAAAATCAGATACAATAGAACGGCTGCACCTGTGGCGGTTAAACATCCATACAAAGCTTTCTTGGTTTGGGATTTGTCGTTGTCCGTCACTAGGATAACTAAAATCACACCCAATAAACCAAAACAACAACCCCAAAAAAAGGCAGGAATGCCCAGGGGTAATTCACTTTCTAAGGCAGCCGCGATGGAATGAGGCGAATCCAATTGCAAGCGGCTAGCCGTCGATTCAAACTGTTGTAAAACTTGCTCCGGGGATTTTTCTGGATGTGATTCGACATACCGTTCAATCGATTCCAGCGACTCCCAGTTTGTGGGCGGTGGCGTGTGCTCTGACGCCAACGCAGAACCTAAGCAAATAGATAGCCCAAAGGCCATGAAAACAGATTTTAGTAGCATGTGTAGATGGGTTTTTAAAACCAAGTTACTGACAAAATGTGTATTTGTCAATACAAAGAATCTTGGGTACTGTCTGACATTCCTGTAAAAATGGCAGATTTTAATCCGTTTTTAGGCCTTGGCAAAGAAGTTGATTCTTAGCTAAACGTCATTCACGATAGTTTAAACTTTTTAAAAACAAGTAAACATGTCAGTTAACGTAAAGCCTTTGGCGGATCGCGTATTGGTCGAAGCCGCTCCAGCTGAAGAGAAAACCGCGTTTGGTATCATCATTCCTGATACAGCGAAAGAAAAACCTCAAAAAGGAACCGTCGTGGCTGTTGGTCCAGGAAAAAAGGACGAGCCTCTTTCTGTTCAAGTAGGTGACGCTGTATTGTATGGCAAGTATTCTGGCACTGAAATCACGATTGACGGAAAAGAGTATTTGATCATGCGTGAATCGGATATCTACGCTATTGTTTAATCCTTCCCATTAAAAATCTAATTAAAGATACACATCATGGCAAAACAAATTCATTTTGACACCGAAGCGAGAGATCGTTTGAAAAAAGGGGTAGATACCCTAGCCAACGCTGTTAAAGTAACCCTAGGGCCAAAAGGTCGTAACGTAATTCTAGATAAGAAATTTGGTTCTCCTACCATCACCAAAGATGGTGTATCGGTAGCCAAAGAAATTGAGTTGAAAGATGCCCTTGAAAACATGGGTGCTCAGCTTGTGAAAGAAGTAGCTTCCAAAACCGCTGATCAAGCAGGTGATGGTACTACGACTGCAACGGTATTAGCCCAAGCTATCTATACCATCGGTGCCAAAAACGTGGCAGCCGGTGCCAATCCAATGGATTTGAAACGTGGAATCGAGAAAGCTGTGACTAAAGTAGTAGCTGCCCTTCGTGACCAATCCAAGGCCATCTCCACTTCAAAAGAAGTAACCCAAGTAGCTACTATTTCTGCCAACAATGACCATGAAATTGGACAAATGATCTCCAATGCCATGGATAAAGTAGGTAAAGAAGGAGTCATCACAGTAGAGGAAGCTCGTGGTACTGAAACCGAGGTGAAAACCGTAGAAGGTATGCAGTTTGATCGCGGGTATTTGTCTCCTTACTTCGTGACCAACCCAGAGAAAATGGAAGTTGAAATGGATCGTCCTTTCATCTTGATTTCAGAGAAAAAGGTATCATCCATGAAAGAATTGCTTCCTGTATTGGAGCAAGTCGCTCAACAAGGTCGTCCATTAGTTATCATCGCAGAAGATGTTGATGGAGAGGCGTTGGCTACGCTTGTGGTAAACAAAATCCGCGGTGCCTTGAAAGTCTCGGCGGTGAAAGCTCCTGGCTTCGGTGATCGTCGGAAAGCTATGTTGGAAGACATCGCGATCCTAACCGGTGGTACCGTGATCTCAGAAGAGCGTGGATTCAAATTGGAAAATGCTGACCTAAGCATGTTGGGTCAGGCAGAAAAAGTCATCATCGACAAAGACAATACCACGGTTGTGAATGGTGCGGGTGCCGAGGAAAATATCAAAGCTCGCGTGAACCAAATCAAAGCGCAAATCGAAACTACAACTTCTGACTATGATCGGGAGAAGTTGCAAGAGCGTTTGGCTAAACTTTCTGGTGGTGTTGCTATCATCTACATCGGTGCAGCTACTGAAGTAGAAATGAAAGAGAAAAAAGACCGCGTAGATGACGCCTTACATGCCACTCGTGCTGCCGTTGAGGAAGGTATCGTTGCAGGTGGTGGTGTCGCTTTGATCCGCGCACAAGCCGCTCTTGAGAACCTAGAAGGTGCCAACGATGACGAAACGACGGGTATCGCGATCATCCGGAAGGCCATCGAAGCTCCTTTGCGTACCATCGTAGCCAATGCGGGTGGTGAAGGATCTGTTGTGGTTCAACAAGTTAAAACAGGAGAAGGAAACTACGGATACAACGCTCGGGAAGATCGCTACGAAGATATGCTTGAGGCAGGTATCATCGATCCTACCAAAGTAACTCGTCTTGCTCTAGAAAACGCAGCCTCTATTGCAGGGTTGTTGTTGACGACCGAGGCCGTTGTTTCGGATATCCCAGAAGATAAGCCTGAAATGCCTGCGATGCCAGGTGGCGGAATGGGTGGCATGATGTAATCAACGTCCCCAATCAAACCTTCAAGTCCTGTCCGGTGTTACACTGGACAGGATTTTTTATTTTTGACCCTATCTTTGTCCCATGACTCGTACCCTATTCCAAATTATTGCCCTAGCTAGTCTCTGGCTATGGGGTTGTCAAAAACCCATCATGAAAGATACAAAGCCCACCTTTTTAGCCTTAGGCGATTCTTATACCATCGGTGAAAGTGTCGCGGCCGATCTCCGCTGGCCTGCACTATTGCAAAAGACGTTACTCGCCAAGGGAATTCCACTGGGAAGTCCTACGATTCTCGCCAAAACCGGTTGGACCACCGACGAGCTCCAAACCGCCATGGATCAATTCAAATTTAATCCTACTTATGACCTCGTCTCGTTATTGATTGGCGTCAATAACCAGTACCGTGGACGCTCGGCTGATCAATACCGAAAAGAATTTACCAGCTTGCTAAGTCAAGCCATTACCCTGAGCGGGAATCGCCCTGCCCACGTCTTGGTTGTTTCCATCCCTGATTGGGGAGTCACTCCGTTTGCGGAAGGGAGAGATCGCGCGAAAATTGCACGAGAAATTGACCAATTCAATCAAGTCAATCGAGAAGAAGCCCAACGTGCCGGTGTCTTGTATTTGGACATTACCGACATTTCACGACAACCCAGGCCGGAATTTATTGCCTCCGATGGCCTGCATCCTTCAGGGTTGATGTACCAAGCTTGGGTTGATCGTCTGATTCAACAGTATCCTAACTTACTTACGACATGGAAATAACATTGAAATTACTTCAACAATGGGATCAAGAAGACTCTTTAGCCTCTTTTCGACCCGAATTCCATGACGATGCTGACCAGGTTTTGTACCTGGACGGTAATTCGCTCGGAAAGCTACCCAAGGCTACCCAACGCCGAATGAAGGAACTCGTTGGGCGCGTGTGGGGCGATCGGATGATCCGAGGGTGGAATGAGGAATGGGTGAATTTACCTAAAAAAATCGCAGGACAAGTGGCAGACCTCCTAGGTGCTAAGCCCCACGAGGTACAGATAGGTGAAAATACCACCCTCAAATTGTATCAGCTAGCGCATAGTATTCTGCTCAAATCCAATCGATCGGTCATTCTAACTGAACAGGTGAATTTTCCCACCGATCTATACATTCTCCAAGGCCTAGTGGAGCAATCTTTCCCTTCCCAACATTTAGCCTACATTCCGGCACATGAGGACCCCACCCAAGCCGCTTGGGAGGCTATGAATGAGGAGGTCGGCTTGATGGTTTTGAGTATGGTGCAATATCAAAGTGGCTATTTGTATGATGTGCCCCGTATCTCGGCTCGTGCGAGAGAACTGGGCATTGAATTGATTTGGGATGTAAGTCATGCCATCGGAGTAGTCCCCATTCAAGTGGACGAGTGGGGGATGGACTACCTAGTGGGTTGTACTTATAAATACCTAAACGGAGGCCCCGGTGCACCTGCCATCGCCTGGGTGCACCCCGCTAAGTTGGAAACTTTGGCCAATCCGATTTGGGGTTGGTTTTCTCATGCCAAACCCTTCGATTTTGCTCCCACCTACCAACCAACCGATGGAGCCGAGCGACTCGCCACCGGTACGCCTGCGATCCTTTCCCTGGCCCCAGTTGAAATAGGGGTTGGTTTGACTTTATCGGCTGGAATTTCCCAAATCCGAGCGAAATCAATTCGCCAAATTTCGGTATTGGAACAACTTTTTGAGCAAGAATTGAAGGATTTTGGCTTTCAACAGCTCACCACCCAAAATCCCGATCGGCGGGGTTCCCACCTGACGTACATTCATCCGGAAGGATGGCGGATCAGCAAAGCGTTGATTGCCGGATTGGGCGGTCAGGTGGTCATTCCCGACTTTAGGCCTCCCCATTTCTTGCGTTTAGGTATCGCACCGCTCTATGTGCAGTACCAAGACATTTGGGCAAGTGTTCAAAACATTCGGCGGATCATGGAAGAAAAAGCGTATCTCACCATTCCGCTCCTAGCTGGTGAGGTGCCGTAATGAGCGTTGTGTAGCTTGGAGATAGCCCCTGTGTGGTTCAGTGAATATCAGGGGCTTATCTTTTTTTTCGAGGGGAACGAAAGGTTTCCCACAAATTGACAAGGAAAAGTGCTAACTTTGTATCCCGTAATCAAAAAACACGAGCGTATCATGTCTTTGAACGGGACCCCCAAGTCACCCAAATACATTTTTGTAACCGGTGGCGTAACCTCTTCCTTAGGAAAGGGTATCATTGCTTCTTCACTTGCCAAACTACTTCAATCGCGCGGTCTTTCCGTAACCATTCAAAAGTTAGATCCTTACTTGAATGTTGATCCAGGTACATTAAATCCCTACGAACACGGAGAATGTTATGTCACCGATGATGGTGCCGAAACCGACTTGGATTTAGGTCACTACGAGCGTTTTTTGAATACCCCAACCTCTCAGGCCAATAACGTCACGACCGGACGAATTTACTATAATGTCATTCAGCGGGAACGGAAGGGAGATTTTTTGGGTAAAACAGTCCAAGTCATCCCGCATATTACCGATGAAATTAAGCGCAACGTTTTGCAACTAGGTGAAACAGGCAAATTTGATATTGTGATTACCGAGATCGGTGGCTGCGTTGGGGATATTGAATCGTTGCCCTTTCTGGAAGCCGTTCGGCAGTTGAAATGGGATTTGGGCGAGAAAAACATGTTGGTCGTCCACCTAACCTTGGTTCCGTATTTGAGTTCGGCGGGAGAATTAAAAACAAAACCTACTCAGCACTCTGTCCGGATGTTGCAAGAGTCCGGTATCCAGCCGGACATCATCGTTTGTCGGACCGAGCACGCATTGCCCTCTGACATTCGTCGGAAAATTGCCCTGTTCTGTAACGTTGAAGTCGCTTCCGTCATCGAGGCTATGGATGCGGAAACAATCTATGACGTGCCTTTATTGATGAAAAAGGAGCGCTTGGACACCCGTGCTTTGTATATGTTGGATATTTACAATGACCGAGATGCCGAAATGGACGCATGGAAGGAATTCTTAGGGAAGTTGAAGAATCCAACCGAGCAAGTGACGATCGGACTGGTAGGGAAATATGTGGAGCTGAAAGATGCTTATAAGTCCATTGCGGAGGCTTTCATTCATGCCGGTGCAGCGAACGAGTGTCGCGTGAAGTTGGAATGGATCCACTCGGAGCATTTAACAGTGGACAACATCCAAGAAAAACTCAAAGGGTTGGATGGTGTCTTGGTGGCCCCTGGATTTGGGGAGCGGGGGATTGATGGGAAAATCGCTGCTGTGAAATACGTTCGGGAAAATCATGTGCCGTTCTTGGGCATTTGCCTAGGCATGCAAATGGCGGTGATTGAGTACGCCAAAAACGTATTGGGATGGAAAGAGGCGCATTCCAGTGAAATGAATCCTCAGACCCCGTATCCGGTCATCGACCTTATGGAAGACCAGCAGGGTGTCACGAAAAAGGGAGGAACCATGCGGTTGGGGTCGTATGATTGCAAGATCAAAGACAAGACCTTGGCGAAATCCATTTATGGCAAAGCGACCATCAAAGAACGTCACCGCCATCGCTGGGAGTTTAATAATAAGTTTTTAAAGGATTTTGAGGGGGCTGGTTTGGTGATTTCGGGATCCAATCCGGAGAAGCAATTGGTCGAAATTGTGGAAATTCCCACACATCCGTTTTTCATCGGGGTTCAGTTTCACCCGGAATTGAAAAGTACGGTCATGAATCCCCATCCTTTGTTTGTCAAGTTTGTGAAAGCTGCCATCCAGAATAAACAAAAGATTTAAGTTGAGGTAGGATTTTGTGACCTCGAATGTATCCAAAAGCAGATTGTCCTAGCCAGGGCAATCTGCTTTTGGTTTTCAGGGGAATCGAAGAATATAATTGGGTCGAAATTGTAGTAAATGAAAAAAAATTTATTTAAAAAAAACGGAAGTTCATGTTGATTTTCTTGCCGTTCGAGAGGTGAAAGTGTCATTTCGTGTACTTTATTCTAAGATTCAATAAGTACCGTAAAAATACCCTTTTTTATGCCAATTATTGACTTTACATAACTTTTTTGGTTTATTTAGGTAGGTAATTGGACATGTCCTATACCCCAACAAAACCATGACGAACCTATGTACACCGAATTTAAAAACAAGTTGGAACATTTGGATGCTTTGATCCGCCGGAAGGCCACAGGCAATCCTAAAGAACTAGCCGACAAGCTGGGAATTTCGGAACGCGCTTGGTACAGGCTACGTGATTTTTTGACGAACGACCTCCAGGTGCCTTTAAGTTATTGCACGAAACGGAAGACATATTATTACCAACGCGAGGGAAATCTAATGCTGGGCTGGCGACCTTTACGGGAGGACCAGACGGGAAAGATTTCGGGTGGAAACGCCCTAGTTTATTCGAACTCGATTCTGCTGGAAGGGCTAAAGGGAGCGTATTCTCTTCCTCAAATTTATTTTAATTATTTTTTACACTGACGGGAGGTGGCAGTAGGTGAATTTATGTTTGTTTCACCTTATGATATTGTAAGGCGGTTAATAAATTATATTTTCAATGAAAAAATTAAATGTATTAAGCTTAGTCAAGGGGTCAGGAAGAGATCGCGCAGCTGATATTGATGATTTCTGTGATCATTTCGGTATTTTATCTTATTGGCCAGCTGTTGGTGCAAAAACTTTGCCAGTAGGCCTCTTTTGTACAGGATGGAGTTATGGTAGAACCTATTTATAAAATATAAGAATAATGAAAAGTATATTTAATTTATCTCAATTAGAAGAAATCAAAGGTGGTGTTACCAAATTTGATTGCACACTCATAACCATAACATCTGTCACAACTTCTGTATATGTTCCATTAGCAGGATGGTTTATGTTGGGGTATGCGGCTGCTTGTTGGACAAAAAAAATAAAAAAATATATTTATTATTCAGGTGTTTATATTGTCAATTTAATGAGTATGTAAGCACCTGGATAATTTTAAAATTTTTATTTTTTACAGTTAAATAATTTTAAAATTAGTCTTATTTTGAAATTACAATTGATTATTATAGGGTTTTGAATTGAAAAAAATCACCACTTGTGATATTAAATTATGGTAATATTTAGATTTATTTTTGAAGTAATTCGATACTTACTTTTAATAATAGGTATTTTAAATATAATTGATTTATATTATGATGGTAGATCCTACAATAGGACTGATTATTTACTCGTTATTTCTATAAATCTATTTAATGTATTGTATTATTTATATTTAAGAAAGAAGTCTTCTTAGCCAATGAAGATAATTTATTATTTATATTAGGGTATAAAATTTATTTTGTTTAAATTTTGAAGTATAATTTTATGCGAATTGGTAAGTTTTAATATATTTGTAAAATTTTTAGTTCTTGATTTTTTTATATTTTTAAAATTATATTTTAACGAAGAAGGTAGAAAAAATTGATGATTTTTAATGTTCGAGTTCTTGCTACCATTCAGTAGGTATAATAGTTGGATTTGATATGGCACCTATGTAAGTGTCAGTTTTGTTTACGAAGATTGTATTTGAAGCTGCCGTAGTAAGTCAATATTGTTCAACCAAAAATAGTGTATGAGAAAAAATTGGAAGCTAGTAATATTAATTTTTGTTTGTTTTGTGTGTTCAGTATGTTATATATCTGCAAATAGAACGAAGTTTAATCAACTTGAAAGTGTTGAATTATCGACATTGTTTTGGATCGTACTTTTTTGGGTTGTTGTAGTTATACGTTATTTTTTTTCATATGACAAATCAGAATGATTACTTTATAATTGTTAAATTTTGATAATTTGTCCAGAAATGAATTTAATCTAGTTGTTGTTTATTTGGGATTTTTCTCTGAAAATTTTAGTAGAATATGGCTTCTTGTGCTGGATTTACTAACTAGGTATAGTTCATTGAATACCGATAATCAGGCTAACTCTGTAAAGTCTTTCAATTTAGGGCCAAAACTTTTTTAGCTTTTTTTGGATACTGGCGGGAGATGGCAGTTGGTGTATTTGTATTTGGTTCACCTTATGATTTTGTTAGAACTATTAATGCTTATATATGTATGAAAAAAAATCAAGATTCTCGCTTAGTAAAAATTAGTGGCGGAAAATCTCCTTGGTGGAGAGTTTCTCTTGGTTTTGCGGCTATTTTTGCTGGGCCATTTACCTTGGGTATTTCAGCAGTTGCGGCATTTGCATGAGCTGTTGGTAATGTTTACTGTAGTTAAGGCATTGGTAGCTCTTGCTACCCGTGTATGCTCTCAAAGGTTTATAAATATTTATGTTATTTCGATTGTTTTCGGAATATGCGATTCTTCTACAGCTCAAAATGAGAGACATTATTTCTCATCTTTTGAGATTAGATCAATTGGCCTTTCTCAAATTCCTTTTCAATATAAGATTGGTGTACCGTCCTTAAAGCAAGATGATTTTACGTTATGGCACTTTATAAGTGTTGAGTCAAATCGAAAACTTTCTTCTGCATTTGGAGTAGGTACGGGATATCTTGGTAGAGGATTTCAAATCCCAGGTTCTATGTTCCTTCTAGGGGAATTTCAATTAAGATATGTTACGCCAAAATACAAAGAGATTTATCCAACATTGATGCACCTAAGTAAATTTGGATTGGGTTATCGCTTTCAAAGACCAGTTTCACTGACACTTATGATGAGTTTTGATAATGAATGGTCTTTTTTTACTGAATTTGGGTTACTTTATCCAATAATTTGTAAACCAAAACCAACATTACGGCGTCAGTTGCGATGTCCGTAAATTTACCAGAGCATTAATTTTAGTTTATTTTTCAATATGCTGGATTTCGCTGATAAAAGTAATTTACTTTTCTATTTAATGGCTTCCTGTTAGTTTAACGCAACAACCGAATATGCGTGCGGCCAAGTAAATACGATGATCTAGGGAACCTGATGCAGGCCGAAAGGACGGTCGTGTTGTGATCTACTAGAGCTTATGGGCCAAGTGATTAAAAATTTAGTTTGTCAAAGCTATGAATTTGGAATCAACCCACAAGAAAGTATGAACAATGGGGTGATTAATGAGAGGTAGTTTCATGTTGATTTTCTTGCCGTTCGAGAGGTGAAAGTGTCATTTTATGTACTTTATTCTAAAATTCAATAAGTACCGTAAAAATACCCTTTTTTATGCCAATTGTTGACTTTACATAACTTTTTTTGTTTATTTAAGCAATCTAGCGGAATCGGTTGTTAGGGCAAAAGGTATTGAGCAATATTCTATTTAAAATATATCGAAGGAATGAGCATTATATTGATTTTGAATCTTTTTTTATAAATTATTAATAGTTATTGGTTTATATTTTGTGAAAATTTACGTTTATCAAAGATTGAATATTGTTAAAATAATTTTAAAATAGATGATTTCATTAAAAAATATATGTTTTAATTATAAAAATCTTCGTGTTTTTGAAGATTTAAATCTTGAAATTAGTGAAAACAAGATAATTGGAATATTCGGTAAAAATGGAGTTGGAAAAACAACTCTTTTGAAATTGATTCTTCAAGTAGAACACCAACAGGCAGGTCAAATTAAATTTGATTTTGATCAGACTCCCAAGTTGCAAAGATTTGGCGCTTTGATTGAAAGTCCTCCTCTAATTGATTACATGACAGTTTACGAAAACCTGAATTATAAACGATTGTCCTTAGGTATAGTTAAGGACTGTGTTGAAGAAATGATAAATTGTTGTCATTTAGAGCAATATCAACATGTAAAAATTAAGAATTTATCGCTTGGGAATAAGCAAAAATTGGGGATTGCATTGGCAATTATAAATAAACCAAGGGTGTTACTTTTGGATGAACCAACGAATTCAATTGATGTGGAAACGTCAAATGAGATTATGGATGTTATTGTTAGTTTTAAAAATAGAGAGGGTTGTTCTGTAATTATGATCAGTCATGATTTAAATTTATTGAATTTATATTGTGATCAAATATTTAGAATTGAAAATGGTAAAATAGTAAATGAATTATGAAAAATATATTAATATCAGAGTTTTATAAATTAATTAAGAGTTTCTCAGCATTGATAATTATTGTTTTTCCAATAATTATCTGTTTATTAGTATTTATTGACCAAATTGATTATTCTATAAAAGATTTTATTATTGATAAAGATGTGACCAAAGAAAGAAATAATCTTTTTTTATTTTACTCACAATTTTTTACCATTTACTTTTTTTTATTAAATATATTTATTGTTACTTCGGTTTTGGTATATTTCTTTATTAATAAAGGCTCAAGAATTATTTTATATACCTATGTAAGTTATCAAAATTTATTTAATATTCTTGTTGTAAAGTTGTTTTTCTTTTTAATTTCTTTTTTAGTTATTCAACTATTTGTTTTTATTTTTTCATTATTAATTTGTAAAGGTATTCTTTCATTAAAGCCTGATTTTGATGTGCCAATGGATATAGCTTCATTATTACTTATTTTCTTGTCATTTTATAAAATTAACTTTGCGTCTTTAGGTGCGGTTGCTTTCTCTTGGATTCTTGCCTTGTTAACTAGAAATTTTATTATTATTGTACCCTCAGTTTTTTTAATAGGATCAATACTTGATATTGATTCACTCCCCTTTAATAATTCTATTAATTCCTTTGTATTATTATATAAAAATAGGAAACTGGTTTTCAGTGAGAATGAAAGTTCTAGTATCTATAATTCCTTAAGTCCAAATTTTAATGATCTCTATTCTTTTTTATGGATTTGTATTGTTATTCTTATTATATGGATTATGTCGAAAAAATTTCCTGCCTACCTGTTTAAGGTTAATTCTTAAAGAAATTAGTATTATGAGAAAGATAATTCTCTTCAGTTTGTGTGTTATTTTCTGTACAATTACTTTTTTGGAAGTGTTCTGGAATATCGAGGTTTCTCGCTTTTTGAATTATTTACGATTTTTTTCCTTTTTCCTTTTTATTGCCTCAAGTTCTATTGTAAAACTTGGTATTTATAATAGATTAAAAGAATAAATTAATTAATTAATTAATTAATGAAACAATTCCTTAGACGTTATTTTGTTATTTTATTAGCAGTTGTCAATTTATTGGTCCATATTTATGAGAATAATCATAGTTTAATGAATTGGGTAAGGGTGATAGTTTTATTTGGGTGTGGTATTTACATGGCCATGAATGTCGATAAATTGAAGGATGGATAATTTTTTAGGTTTAATTTTTGTTGTTTTATATTTATTTTTATTACATACTTGTTTTATGTTAATTTTATTTTGCTATTCTAATAGTTTGAATCATCTTTTTGTCAGTGTATTTTGATCGGGGTATTTTTGATTCATTTATTGTATTTATTAGGTAAAGTATAGTTAAAATATCAAATGTGTTTTGTGATCTTTACATATTGGTAAATACTTTAGACGACTTAATTTTAACATTATGGTGCCTTTGCCCCATCGGTGCAACCCGTTTGTAGCCAAAATATGCCCCATTTAAAATATCTGTGGGTGCGGCCAAGTAAATATGATGATCTAGGGAACCCGATGCAGGCCGCACCGACATTGCGGGAGGTTTGTTTTAATCACCAAGCTCCAGCTTTTATGGGCTTGGTTGGTAGAAATTGCTCCGTTGGTGCTAAATAAAGAACTTGGACTTGTCAGTAGTGTGTCTAGTATAAAAGGAGTTCATCATTTATCTGTTTGCCTTTGCCCCATCGGGGCAACCCGTTTGTAGCCAAAATATGCCCCATTTAAAATATCCGGGGGTGCGGCCAAGAATATTCGATGATCTAGTGAACCCGATGCAGGCCGAAACGATGGTCGTTAGGTAATCTCCCAACTCTTATGGGCTCAGTTAGTAGAAAAGGTACCTTGGGTGCCATTACAGAATTTGGACTTGTCTGTAGTGTGTCTAGTATAAAAGGAGTTCATCATTTATCTGTTTGCATTTGCCCCATCGGGGCAACCCGTTTGTAGCCAAAATATGTCCCATGAAAAAGATCCGTCGGTGCCCGACAATGGTTAGGTTTGAATTTAGCTTGGATTTTATCTTGCTTGATTAGATTAGTTCAAACGGGGTTTAACACTTTGGTTGGAATTGGCCATTTTATTTTACGTCTGCCTGAGTTGATCCTACCTTTCTCCATTTTCACCCTCTCATCCTTTCTTTTTTCTTCCTACATTTGCCTCACACGATCAACCTAATCATCACATGAAAAAACTGAGTTACTGCCTTATCTTCATTTGCTCGTATGTGGCGTCGGTGGCCCAAACGAGTTTCTTCCCTGGATTCGAATTACCTGATGCACCTGCACTGGCCAAACGCGGCGCTTTTGCGGTAGGTGTCAAGACCAAAACCTGGATCAATCCCAATCAGCTCGATATTTTGGCCACCAAAGGCGATCAAGAAGTTCGGGCAGACCGTCCATTGACTGTCGAAATATGGTATCCTGCCGAAGGAAAAGCCGGAGAAGAAAAAACGGAATACCCAGAATTTTTGGGACAAAATAATGATCCGCGTCGACCTGTTAAGCCTTTTTCTCTACCCGGTCGGGCCATCCGAGACGCCATGCCCAAACGCGGTGAAGGCGCCTTTCCCTTGGTGATTATCTCCCATGGATACACGGGGTCTCGGTACATTATGTCTTATTTAGGTGAGCATCTAGCCTCTCAAGGTTTTGCAGTGGTGGCCATAGGCCATAAAGAATCCACTTTTTCTGATGCGGCCGGATTTCCCAGTACACTCCTAAATCGTTCGCAGGATATCTTATTTGCCCTCCAATCCGCTAGCCAAGATAGCTGGATGAAAGGCTGGGTCAATGCAGATCAGACGGCTTTGGTGGGTTACTCCATGGGTGGTTATGGTGTTTTGAATGCGGCGGGTGCGGGATATGCCCCCGGATTTGTGAAATTATTTGGTGGGTTAACGGGCGGAAATCAAGCTCTAGCCAAACGTTCTTGGGCTGATCCCACATTTGCGCAAACGATTGATCCACGCATTAAGGCCGTAGTTGCCTTTGCGCCGTGGGGCATGGAACGTGGGGCTTGGGATGCCGAAAGCCTCGCGAAAGTCAACGTGCCCATCATGTTGGTCGCGGGAGACCAAGACGATATCTCGGGTTGGGAAAAAGGGGTAAAAGCCATTTACGAAGGTTTGCCCAAAGCACACATGTTGGTGTACGAAAACGCTCGCCATAATGTAGCCCCCAACGCTCCACAGCCCCTGACGATGCAGTTGGATTTACCTTTCGATGAATACTATCGCTATGCCGAGCCCGCCTGGGATCAGCGCCGAATGAATAATATTAATCAACATTTTTTGACGGCTTTCCTTGGTGTGCATTTGCAAAATAAACCGTATCAAGAATATCTAAACCTGACCCAAAAGCCGGCTGGAAAAGAATGGATGGGTTTCAAAGCCCGTACGTGTGTCGGACTTCAGTGGTGGAGTAAATAATTAAAATTGCACTTTTGAGTGATAAGTCCCTTGGAATAAGTCAATTGTCGAGCTGATAATTGACTTATTTTTTGTTTCAATTGGATCTTTAAAAGAAATTAGTGCGTAATTTATATAAATAGCGAAAATTCGCTTGAAATATAAATTACGCTTTTTACTTTTGAATCAGAACGAAACAGAACCGACCCAATGGAAACCACCAGCCACTTCATCTCACCCATAGCGGAATTGGAAACCTTGCTGACACCCGAGGCAGAACAATTCCTTCGCTTTCTTCATCACTCTTTTCAGACTACTCGTCTGAACCTATTGGAACAACGCAACCTGCGCCAACAACAAATTCATACAGGTGAATGGCCCCGTTTTCGGCCGGAAACGGAGTCGATTCGTCAATCCGATTGGCAAGTTGCCCCGATACCTGCCGATCTTCAGCGCCGTCGTGTTGAAATTACCGGTCCTGTTGATCGACGGATGATCATCAATGCCCTAAATTCAGGCGCTGATGTTTTCATGGCCGACTTCGAAGATGCCAATGCCCCCACTTGGAGCAATTGCTTGGAAGGACAAATGAATCTCCACGATGCCATCCGAGGTACGATTTCGTATACCTCGCCTCAAGGGAAGGCCTACCAATTGAACGAAAAAATTGCCGTTCTGAAAGTACGTCCCCGCGGGTGGCATTTGGAAGAGAAACATTTTTTGGTGGATGGAGAACCCATCTCGGCCTCGTTGTTCGACTTTGGCTTATATTTCTTCCACAACGCCCAAGAACTGATCTCCCGTGGTTCAGGCCCGTATTTCTACCTTCCCAAATTGGAGTCTCACGAGGAAGCCAAACTTTGGAATGATGTGTTTGTCGCCGCACAGACCTATTTGGATATTCCGATTGGTACCATCAAAGCCACGGTTTTAATCGAAACCATTTTGGCGGCTTTTGAGATGGATGAAATCTTGTATGTACTCCGTGATCACATGGCAGGTCTCAATGCTGGCCGCTGGGATTATATTTTTAGCGTCATCAAAAAATTCCATCGTTTCGCTGATTTCATTTTACCTGATCGCGCTGAAGTCACTATGCGTGTGCCATTTATGCGGGCTTATACCAAGTTGCTTGTCAAAACCTGCCACCAGCGCGGTGCCCATGCTATTGGTGGAATGGCCGCCTTCATACCCAATCGGCGCGATGAACGGATCAATCAAATGGCTTTCGACAAAGTCACCGCCGATAAAGAACTAGAAGCGGCCACCGGCTTTGACGGAACTTGGGTTGCTCACCCAGATCTCGTCCCCATCGCTCGGTTGCCTTTTGATCGCATCATTGGGGAGGCACCCCATCAAAAAAATCGGATGTTGGAGGATGTTTCCATTACGGCCACCGATTTATTGGATGTTCGAATGGATCATGCCCATGTCACCGAAGCCGGACTCCGAATGAACCTCAATGTCGGCATTTTATACATCGCTTCGTGGCTTCGTGGTGTGGGGGCAGCGGCCATTCATAATCTCATGGAGGATGCCGCTACGGCCGAAATCTCAAGAGCTCAGGTGTGGCAATGGATCCATCACTCAGTTCGAACCCAAGAAGGACGATTAGTAGATCGTGCGTATGTCGAGTTGATTTTGGAGGATGAAATCTCGAAAATCAAAGCCACCGTAGGAGAGGAGGGCTTTGTGTCAGATCAATATGCCGAAGCCGAGACCCTCTTCCGAGACCTTATTTTTCAAAAAGAATTTTCCGAATTCTTAACAACAGGTGCGTACACCCATTTTCAATAAACTTTCTTTTTTACCTAATTCTTCATCAATTCAACTTAAATCACATGGAAAATCAAGCCAGAATTCAAGCTTTGATCCAAGATTGGGCCAGCAATCCTCGTTGGCAACATGTAGAACGCCCGTACACTGCTGAGGAGGTGATTCGCCTCCGAGGGTCTTACGATCTTCAATACACAATTGCCCAACTCGGCGCCGAGCGTCTGTGGAATGCTTTACATGAGGAGGACTGGGTGGCCGGACTGGGTGCTCTAACAGGCAATCAAGCCGTTCAAGAAGTAGCCGCTGGAATGAAAGCCATCTATTTATCAGGTTGGCAGGTGGCAGCCGATGCCAACTTGTCTGGGCAGATGTATCCAGATCAAAGTTTATATCCTGCCGACTCAGTACCTGCCGTCGTTCGTCGGATCAACAATGCCCTTCTACGCGCAGATCAGATTCAAAGTGTGAATCAAGACGGAAAAAAAGATTGGTTGGTGCCCATCGTAGCCGATGCCGAAGCCGGTTTTGGGGGGAATTTGAATGCATTCGAATTGATGAAACAAATGATCGAGGCTGGAGCCTCAGGAGTTCATTTTGAAGATCAATTGTCGTCAGCCAAAAAATGTGGCCACCTAGGAGGGAAAGTCCTCGTACCCACCCAAGAAGCGATCAATAAATTGGTAGCTGCCCGCTTGGCAGCTGATGTTCTGGGTACATCCACCTTGGTGATTGCTCGTACGGATGCCGAAGCAGCTAATTTGATTACATCGGATATTGATGAGCGGGATCAACCCTTCATTACCTCGTCTCAACGCACTGCCGAAGGTTTCTTCTATGTCCGTAACGGATTAGAACAGGGTATTCAACGAGGTTTAAGTTATGCACCCTATGCTGACTTGATTTGGATGGAAACCGGAAATCCCGACCTCGGTATGGCACGTGAATTTGCACAAGGTATTCGAGAGAAATACCCTCATCAACTTTTAGCCTATAATTGCTCTCCTTCATTTCACTGGGCGAAATTTATGGATGAGAACAAAATGCTGACTTTCCGGGAGGAATTAGCGGCAATGGGATATAAGTTCCAATTCATTACCCTGGCTGGCTTCCATGCGCTCAACACCTCCATGTTTGAGTTATCTCGAGCGTATGTAAAACGGGGCATGGCAGGATTTTCAGAGCTCCAACAAAAAGAGTTTGCCCTACAAGCCGAAGGCTTCAAGGCTGTCAAACACCAATCTTTTGTAGGAACTGGATACTTTGATGAAGTTCAAAACATCATTACCTCAGGTACTGCCTCAACAACTGCATTGGTCGGATCCACCGAAGAGGAGCAATTTCATTGAATTTTGAGTAGTTAATGTCCTATGGTGAATATCTCCGGATTTTATCTGGAGATATTTTTTATTGCAATTGAGGCGTAAATTCTAGACGAATTCGAGGATCACCAGTCTGTACAAAATTTCCAGTATCGGTTTCTAGAATTAATTTTTGATTCGTTAATTCGATAATTGTAAAGACTCCTGAGAATCCAGTAACTCGGACATCAATGCTTTGTTCCAGATCTTTAAACTCCCAAATTCCTTGATTGACCACCTGGCGGGTTAATCGATCCAGTCCCCGTACATTTCCTGAGAATTGAAATTCAAACAATAATCCCCGAAGAGCGATTGCCTGAATGGTTAGTTGGCCATCGGAGATAGGCTGATTGGAGGGACTCAGAAATCGATCCACTTTCCACGTGTGTTGTGTCAAGCGAGTTAAACGCGAAGTATCCTCTTCGATGGTTTGAGTACATCCCCAAACTACTCCGACCATGAGCCAAAGGGCAATCCATTGAAATACCTTCATATTGTAAACACGGAATTCGAATTTCCGAGATTTCAGTTTAACTTACTACGAAGAAACGAAAAAAAAGTCACTTTGGTACTGCAGCTTGGAACTAGGGCTTCTTTCTTCCCTGTTTTCAATTAAAATTAGAATCAATGAACCTAGAATATACAAATCGACTCATCCATGAATCGTCTCCTTACCTAAAGCAACATGCCCACAATCCTGTCGACTGGTATCCGTGGGGGGCTGAAGCGTGGGAAAGGGCAAAATTTGAGGATAAGCCAGTCATTGTTTCCATTGGATATTCTGCTTGCCATTGGTGCCATGTGATGGAACGTGAGTCGTTTGAGTCGCCGGAATTGGCGGCCATTATGAATAAATTCTTTATCAACATCAAAGTAGATCGAGAGGAAAGACCCGATGTGGACTCGATCTATATGGATGCCCTCCATTCCATGGGTCTGCGGGGTGGCTGGCCTTTGAACGTCATGCTCATGCCAGATGGCAAACCCTTTTATGGTGGAACCTATTTTCCACCCGAAAAATGGAGGCAGATACTATTGGCCATTGCCCAAGGATTTGAACACGATCGAGAGAAGCTGCAGTCCTCAGCGGATGGATTTGCCGAAAACCTGCAAACCTCTGAGGCCCAAAAATACCGCTTGGCATTTGTCGAGGAACCCAATATCCAAATCGAAAAAGCAGCCTTGGAGGATATCCAAAGACTGCTTCTTCGTTCCGTTGATTTTAAAAAAGGAGGATTATCTAGATCTCCAAAATTTCCAATGCCAGCGGTCTGGAGTTACCTCCTTCAGTCCCAAGCGAATCACCCCAATCAGGAAAGTCAAGACGCCATCTTTACCACCCTTGACCGAATGGCCTTGGGCGGTTTGTTTGATCATATAGCCGGGGGGTGGACACGGTATTCCACCGACGAAGATTGGAAAGTTCCCCATTTCGAGAAAATGCTTTATGACAACGGGCAACTGCTTTCGGTATATGCCCAAGGGATACTATTGGCGCGGCAGCACCCAGACCGAAAACCCCAAGAAAGACTTTACACCTGGGCGATCGAACAAACCGTGTCTTGGCTAAAATCCGAAATGCAATCGCCGTCGGGTGGGCTCTATGCAGCCCTTGATGCAGATTCCGAAGGAGTTGAGGGCAAATATTATACCTGGACCGAAGAGGAATTAGATGAAATTTTAGACGAAGATATGGCCTGGTTTGGTGATATGTATGATATCACCGATCAAGGTAACTGGGAGCATGGAAATAATATCCTACATTTGGAGGAATACCCCAGTCAATCGAATTGGTCGAGGTGGATGTCAATACTACAAAAGTTAAAACCTATCCGAGAACAACGAATTCGGCCCGGTTTAGATGATAAAATATTGGCCAACTGGAACGGTTTAGCCATTAAAGGATTAGTGGATGCCTATTTCGCTACCCAAAATCCATTGACAAAAGAATTGGCTTTGGAAGTTGGAGAATGCATTCGTCAACATTTTTTGGTAAATGTTCAAAACGAATCTGGAGAGGATGCACTCGGTTTGACCCATGTTTTTGGCAAAAATATTATCGGATTTTTGGATGATTACGCCGCAGTCATGGATGCTTTTCTAAGTTTGTACAAACTTACCTTGGACGATACTTGGATACTCGATGCCCTGAAGTTAGCCGATTATGTGGTGGCCAATTTCTATGACCCATCCGAGCAACTCTTCTTCTTTACCGACAGCCAAGGGGAAGAGTTGATCGCCCGTAAAAAAGAACTTTTCGATAACGTCATCCCGGCCTCTAATTCCATGATCGCACATGCTTTCTGGAAACTTGGGGAACTAACCGAGCGGACTGATTTGAGTCAAATTTCTCAAGTTATGGTGTCCAAAATGGCTCCTTTAATCGCCAAAGATCCGCAGTGGCTATCGCATTGGGCAAATCTTCAGGTTCAAATGCACCATGGCTTACCTGTGGTAGTGGTAGATTCTAGCCAACCTTTTCAAGCGATTCGACCATTTGTTGAGACTTTTTTACCAGAGGTACTGTATTTATCCGCTGATTCTCACCTACCCTTGGCTCAGGGGAAAAAAGGAGTAGAAGGAAAAACAACGTATTTCCTTTGTCAAAATCAGAGCTGCCTAGCCCCAACAACTTCTTGGGAGGAAACACTTAAGTCCCTTCAATTACGATGAATGATTGGTATTGGCTTGGAGACCAAGCCCTTGGATGGAAACCTAAATCAATTCCCCCGGACGAATTTTGGACAGTGTCCCAATCTGCCTTGGAATACTTCATCCAACGACCTCCTAAAGGGATTCGAGAGATCGTTCCTGGATTCCAAAGTTTGACTTTCCTTTTGCATAATCAGGTTCTTCCATCTAAAGCTTTGTCTCAACTAGTACAAGATTGGCTCGAGGAGGTTCCTCGATTGCCTAATATTGGAAGTACGAAGGTCATTGAGATCCCGGTACACTACAATGGCCCCGATTTAGCGGAGGTAGCACGCTTGACAAATCTATCTGTTCCGGATGTCATTCGGCTGCATAGCGCTCCCTTGTACCGTGTCCATTTTTTAGGTTTCTTACCTGGGTTTCCCTATTTAGGAGGCATGGATCCCAAGTTGTTTTGTCCTAGAAGGTCAATACCTAGACGACTGGTTCCAGCTGGAACAGTGGGTATCGGTGGAATGCAAACCGGAGTTTATCCCCAAGATAGTCCAGGTGGTTGGCAGTGGATTGGTCAAACCCCGCTTTCGCTTTTTTCACGGCAGACAGGACCTTTGTTGGCTCTTGGTGATGCAGTTCAATTCGTTCCTTTATGATTATAATTGAGAAGGTTGGGTTTCTAACCACTTGGCAGGATGATGGCCGGATAGGATATGGTCATTGGGGCGTTCGTCCGGGCGGTCCTATGGATCCTGTTTCCGCTCAATTAGCTCGGGGGTTAATCCACGGGACGGCTAATCTACCTATTTTGGAATCTCATTTTCCCGGTCCTGTTCTTCGATTTGATTCTGCTGCGACGATTTCCATCACAGGGGCGGACTTTGGGGCACGCTTATCTTCAGGAAGATTTCTTGCCCCAAGGGGATGCTATCAAGTTCAGGCAGGCGAAGTTTTGACGTTTACACAAAAATTGGAGGGAGAATGGGTGTATATTGGTATTGCTGGATTGGATCCCCTACGTTCATGGCTAGGAAGTGTCGATCAGCCGATACAGGTAGGGCAAATGCTTTCACATCAGTCGATCCAATTACCGGAAAAGAAATTAGGTAATTGGTATCGTCCTTTTTCTTCTTCGATTCGATTTTTGCCTAGACCGGAATTCAATGAAATTACTTTTGGATTTGAGGTGGAACGATTGCCAGAGAGTAATCGAATGGGATACCGATTAAAAGGTTCATTTCCTAGATTGGATCACTCTGAATTTTCGGCGGGTGTTGTTCAGGGAACGATTCAGCTTCTTCCTGCTGGTCAGGCCATTGTCCTGATGGCCGACCACCAAACAACAGGTGGATATCCTGTATTAGGGGAGGTTATCTCGGTAGATATTGGTAAATTGGCCCAAAAAAAGCAAAATCAGTTGTTTCATTTGATCCCGGTCAGCCATCAAAAAGTATGGGAGGTAAAGACTCAATGGATGACCGTTTGCCGAAAAATGATAAATTTACCTTTAGGATAATGGATATAAATTGTGATGCTGGAGAATCGTATGGTAATTGGTGCATAGGAGACGAAGCCAACTTGTTTCGTTGGGTGAGGTCTGTCAACATAGCCTGTGGATTTCATGCCGGCGACCCAAGTCACATCCAACAAACCATTCTGTTGGCTAAACAACACAAATTACGGATCGGAGCTCACCCTGGGTATCCTGACTTAGTTGGATTTGGACGAAGAAGCCTCGTCATGAGTTTTTCGGACATTGAATCTATGGTCATGTACCAAGTGGCTGCATTGAAAGGCATGGTAGAAGCTAATGGCTCACAACTAACGCATGTGAAGCCCCACGGGGCGCTCTATACAGATTCGGCTGTAAATCCAAACATCGCTCAGGCTATAGCATCAGCGATTTACAAAATTTCTCCTGAACTCATCTTGGTTGGGTTGGCTGGAAGCATTTCCCTCGAAATCGCGCAAGAAAAGGGCCTTGTCACGTTAGCTGAAGTATTCGCCGATCGCTCGTATGAATCCACTGGTCAATTGACCTCGAGATCCATCGAGGGAAGTGTTTTGTCGGAAGAGCAGGAGATTCGAAATCAGGTTCAAGCATTTCTAGGTTCTAAACCAATCCGTTCCCGAACCGGAGAATTCATTGAACTTAAAGGGCAAACGATTTGTGTTCATGGGGATTCCCATCAAGCTGTTCAGATAGCCCAGTGGGTATGGGAAGAAGTCCATGCCGTCTCACCGATCTAACTTACAAAAGCGCTTCGATCAAGGCATCCACTGTTTTCCCCTCAGCCTCAGCCTTGAAGTTCCGAACCAACCGGTGCCGAAGTACGGGTTTAGCTACTGCTCGAACGTCCGCTATATCGGGAGAATACCGACCCTCCATGAGCGCATGACATTTAGCCGCCAACACTAAATTCTGAGAGGCACGAGGACCAGCTCCCCAATCTATGTATTCTTGGGTAATTTCAGGCGTGGCAGATTGATTTGGTCGTGTTTTATGTACGAGTTTTACCGCGTACTCAATCACATTATCAGCTACCGGGACCCGCCGGACCAAATGTTGAAAATAGTCGATTTCTTCGGCCCGAATCACCGGAGAAATCAAGGGTTTTGTATCTGTGGTCGTATTCTTTACGATCGCCAATTCTTGTTGCCAGGTAGGATAGTCTAGTGTTACCATGAACATGAATCGATCCAGTTGGGCCTCAGGTAGGGGATAAGTACCTTCCTGTTCAATTGGATTTTGGGTAGCCAAAACAAAAAAAGGTCGAGGCAATGGGTATCGCACCCCCGCAACTGTAACTTGGTACTCTTGCATGGATTCCAAAAGTGCCGATTGCGTTTTCGGGGGAGTTCGGTTGATTTCATCGGCCAAAACAATATTGGCAAACACAGGGCCCGGAATAAAGGTTAGGGCTCTTTCTTTATTCAAGGTTTCTGCACCTAAGATATCTGAGGGCATTAGATCGGGAGTAAATTGAATCCGATTGAATTTCAAATCCAATGCCGAGGAGATCGTTTGTACCAAAAGAGTCTTGGCAAGACCGGGCACACCGACCAACAAACAGTGTCCTTGACAAAATATCGAGGTCAAGAGCAATCGAACGGTATCCTCTTGCCCCACAATGGCTTTCCCAATTTCGTTTCGAAGGCTTTCGATGGCTTCTCTAAAACCTTTTGCAGCGGCGACATCATCTGGGTAGTGCATAGACATTAAGGCTCTTGGGCGAATAAGTTACAACTTTGGTATTCTGGGTCAATTTTGATAAAAACTTCACCAATAGCTTCCCGAAACCATTTATCGATGGCTCGACTGGATTTATCTGCCATGGCATATTCGGTAATTTTTTCGAAATCATCCTTTAAACTGGCTCGGTGCGCAGGATACACTTTTTTGAGGCGAATGAGTCGCAAACCTGTACGGCCATCCGGGCTCCGGTAATTCACTGGTTGGGTGATTTCTCCTTCTTTCATCGGTTCCACTGTGAAATAAAGATTGGGCTCCATGCTCAAATCCAAGGCCATGCGAGTACTTCCCGTTTCGTAGTTCATGAGCGCCCCTCCCGAATATTTAGTGTTCTCATCTTCGGTGTGAAGACGAACCTGTTGATCAAATCGGAGTGAATCTTTCACGATCACCGCACGAAGCGAATCAAGGAATTTTTTGGGTTCACTGAGGTCCAATCGATTATAGTCAGGTCGGAGCAAAATATGCCGGGCGCGGTATTCTTGACCCCGAATGTCCAAGGTTTGAATAAGGTGATACCCAAATTCTGTCTCCACGATATCAGAAAGCTCACCCGATTTCATACGCATGGCAGCCGCTTCAAAGGGAGGGGTCATCATGCCTCGTTTGGCATAGCCCAAGTCGCCACCAAAAGGCCGCGAGTTGATATCTTCCGAATATTCAGCGGCCAGATCTTCAAATTTCTCACCATTTTCGACTCGTTTTTTGAAATCTTTCAACCGGTCGATTAACTCGTCTTTTTGCGCTTTTCCAATTTTACCGAACCGAACCAACTGCTGAATCTCTACCTCCGTCGGAATCATGGGTATGCTATCTGCCGGAAAGCGATTGAAAAACTTACGGACTTCGTTCGGTGTAACCTTCGTTCCCTCCGTAATTTTTTGTTGCATTTTGGCCGCTGTCAAGCGCTCACGAACCTGCTCGCGGACCTCCGCTTTTAATGTTTCGATGGATTTCCCAAATTGATCCACAATGTTTTTCTCTGATCCATACATCCGAATCATCTCGTTCATCCGGGCATCCAATTGATCGCTTACGGAAGATTCTTCGACAATCACCGAATCAATCTCTGCTTTGGCCACCAACAATTTTTGAACGGCAATTGACTCCAAAGCTTGGCAACGGGTGTAGGGTTGATTTTGTTGTTTGGCCTTCACCAACATATCTTCAACCTCTGACTTCAGGATATAATAATTGTCAATTTTGGCAATAATTCGATCAACACTCTGTACTTGAGCCAATTGGCCCTTCGCTAGGATCGAAACAAAGAAAAAAAGTAAGACAGACAGCCTCTTCATACAAATAATTTACGGATGTTGGGGTGAAAATAACTCATTTACAACGTCGGAATTGGCTGTAAAGGGATATTTTTCAGCTAATTTACGATCAAATTCTTGGAGTAAATACTCTTGGTACGCTTTTATCACTTCACCTCTAGCTTCACGAATAGTTTTTAAACGAGGTGGAAGGATTTTTTCTACTATTACCTCATACACTTTATCTTCCCAAGTAAAGCGGTATGTTCCGAGTTTATTAGGTACTTTTTCAGCTACCCAAGGCTCTCCAGCCGAGAAAATACCCTCTTTGATGACGATCACCGGGCCATATTTACTCTGTATAATTTTAGCAAGCTCTTCCCTAGAATTACTTAAAAACTGAAAAGTTACCCGTTGGTTTTTTTGCCAGTCAAATCGCTCCACCGGTCGTGTTTTACCAAAATCAATTTCTTGAATGCGAGAATAATCCAATCCGAGTTGCTGTAAATAGGCACTTACCCGTTGGACTCGAAGTGCCGAGACGGAGTCCTCTTCTTGGACGTCGGCATGCCCCCCAATTTCAACTAAATAGGAAGGTTGATTGGACATGATGCCGATTAGGCCTTTTAATCGTTTTTCAGCGTCTTCATCCAACTGAGTTTGGTTCTTGGTGAACGTGATGGGAAGTATACCCCGCCGCAAGGCATACGGTTTTTCTTCACCCATGAGCTCATTGGCCATATCAAGGTACTTGATGTCATCCGCCACCATGACCACCCCCTCCATTCGTCCAGCCTGGATGTATTTTTCCTGAGTCTTTTCAAAAATCTTGATTTGCCCTAACGTGTCCGCTACTGCTTTTTCCCAAACCGTTTCGTTTAATAAAATTTTGGTTACGATATCCCGCTCTTGTTGTTGAACACGTTTTTCGAATGCAGGCTGTTTTCTTAAAAATTGGGTGTAAACCTTTCGAATGGATTGATTTTCAAATAAATTTAATTGATGCTGAAGCCAAGTTGTGGGTTGAGTGCCAGTAGGGATTTGCCATTGGGCTTGATTTTCTTCTAAAAACCGAACAAAATCTGCTACCGTAATTTTCTGACTATCTCCGGTAAAAAGCGCTTTGGTAAGAAGAGCATTGGGCCAAATATTTTGCCAGGTCTTATAGAGAAGGGAGGTTGAGGCCGTAGCAATTAAGCTATCACGTAAACTTGTTGAGACTTTCCATTGAATGGTTTGCTTGGCTTTTTCTAGGCGTAAGGATTGGAGTACCTCTCCCCGGGAATCCGTTTTTAGCTTATCCTCTATGAGCATATCCAATGCCTCTGAATATTGAAAGGGTATTTTTTCGATCAATTGAATCAGGTGCCATCCTACCTTGGTTTGAAACGGACCACCAATTGCACCGGATTGCGTCAAAGCAAATGCATTTTCCTCCAAGATGGGATCCATACGATCCCCAATACCAAATGCCGCTAATTCGCCCCCCCGATCTTTGGTGCGGATGTCCTCAGAATACATCCTGACAGCCTCGGTAAAGGTAATCTCCTTGGATTCAATTCGAGTTTTCAAGGAATCAAGAAAGAGCTTCGAGCCTTCCGACGGATTTGTTACAACCAAATGCCGAATACGGACTTGTCCTGAATAAGGCCGCTTGTTCTTAACCCAAACAATATGGTATCCGGTTGATGTTCGCACAGGCGTGGAGATACTTCCAATCGCTCCCTGGTAAGCAACATTTTCGATGGAATATACCAATTGGAGAGGACCGAACCATCCTAGGTACCCTTCCGTTTGATTTGTTTTTGTATCTTGAGAATAGAGCCTAGCCGCCTCTCCAAATGACATTTCATTTTGAGCGAGCCGTTGGTAAATGGCCGAGGCCTTTCGGTAGGCGTTGAGGGTATCCTCGGGAGAGGGTAAGGCAGGAAGGGAAACCAAAATATGACTTAATTCTACTTCCGCTTTATATCGCTCACGCGTGATGTCTTTTAGTTTCTGAATCGTTGCCTCATCTTCCCAATATTCATCCAAAAGATAATCGCGGTAGGCGGCCACCTCCTCCTGTACAGATGGATCCCGGGTAATTCCGGCCTCTTGGGCCTCCAAGTAATACCGGTATTCTTTGATGAACGTAGAAAATAAAGAATCTCGACGGCTAGTTTCCGCTACATCTCGCTCCAAAAAATAGATATCTGCATGCTCTTTTGGAATCTCAATGGTACCCAATTTCCCAACTACGGGTACAGGTTGTGCCTGGCTCGCCAAAGAATCTTTCTCTAGGATTTCTGTCTGGGTGATTTGAGGAACTGACTTGGGTTGACAAGCCCAAAATAGGATGCTAATTCCCCCCGCTAATATTCGTTTATACATGAATGAAAAATACCAGTAGAAAAGTGGCGTTGTGGTTACCTAAATTCAAATATAGGACATTACGAGTCACGATCCAATGTCGGTACCCATTCCTTTATTAACATCTTTTTTCTCGTTTTATTGCTTGATTGGCTCTTGTTGAGACAAGCAATGAAAGCTACCCAATCCCCAAATGATTTCCGTGGAATCGATGCCAATAATCTCTCTTCCTGGAAAACATTGCTCTATGATTTTCAAGGCCACATCATCTTGGGCACACCGGTAGGTTGGTACAATAACCGACTGATTGGCAATGTAAAAATTCGCATACGAGGCCGGTAGGCGTTCTCCTTGGTCAATCACGGGATCTGGCATGGGCAATTCAATGATATTCAATGCCTGGCCGGACGGTAATCTCAAGTCCTTAAGATCCTTTAGGTTCTGCCGCAGGGGTTCAAAGTTGGCATCCAGTCGATTGGACTCCGTGACCGTCAAAACGGTATCTTCATTCACAAAACGAGTCGTGTCGTCAATGTGGCCATCTGTGTCATCTCCCACAATCCCTTCACTGACCCACAAGACTTGTTCAGCCCCGTAGTACTCACATAAATAGTTTTCGATTTGCTTTTGATCTAGGTGGGGATTGCGGTTGGGATTCAACAAGCAAACTTTGGAAGTTAGAATACTCCCCTTGCCATTAAACTCCACACTTCCACCCTCCATGATGATCCCCGGACTGACAGTTGGTAGGTTCAAATACTGAGCAATATGAAGCGGAATACGGTCATCCGAATCAAAGGGTGGATATTTCCCTCCCCATGAATTGTATCCCCAATTCACGATCATTCTTTCGTCAGTCGATTGATGGATTAATACCGCAGGCCCATGGTCCCGACACCAAGAATCATTGGATGGTATAGCCAATACATCCACTTTGGATGGATCAATGCCATACTCCGGTAGTTGAGACCGAATCCAGGCGCATAGCGTTTCATCATGACCATTGATGCATACCTGCTCGCTTTGACTTAATGCCTTAATGAAAGCAAAATATGAAGGATATATACGAGAGAATCGATCCTCCCAAGTAGACACATTTCGAGGAAAAGTTAACCAAGTTGCGCGATGCGTATGCCACTCCGCAGGAAAATAAAATCCGAGTTCTTTGGGCGTCATGTGGTAAGGTTACGTCTAATTTAAATCGCAAAACTAGCCAAAAAATCAGGAACAATGCCCATGGTAATTTAAAAATCACTTGGAAAGTAAATTCCTGTAGATTATATTTGTGTCCAAATTTCCGTTGATTTTGTCGTTTTTGACAATATAAATTTAGGTTATCTCTTCTGCCTACGGGCGAAGAGTGGTTGAATAAATGATAGGTTTGAAAGGCAGCCAACTTTGTTGGCTGTTTTTTTTATTTTTGACCATGGAAATAGGATTGTCTTGGTATGGTCGAACCCCCATTGGGAAAAAGCGGGGTATGTGGGCAAAAACGCCACCAGAAGAGTTGGTCGCGAGTCTTTTAAAAGAAGCAGCGTCTCGGTGTCAAGTTCCTCACGAAATCATTTTGGCTTCCGCTACTTCCACCGGTGGAAATCCTGCCCGATATGCTGCACTCATGGCGGGTTTGCCGGAGTCTGTTCCAGCTTTCCAAGTGGATGCTCAGTGTCTTGGAAGTGCCCAGGCTATGGCAATTGGTTGGGCAAAAATAAAAGCGGGTCTTGCCGAGGCGGTTTGGGTGGGAGGCATGGAAAGTGCTTCTTTATCGCCCACTCGGGGATTTCACCCAGCAGACCCTCGATTTGATCCTCAAAAACCAACGTTTCAGACGGCTCTTTTTGCACCTGGCGATACGCATTTGCCTATGCCCATTCAAATGCAACCGTTACTCGCTGATTTTTCAGAACAGGCGCTTACCGATTGGGGAGTTGCCTCCAAAAGAAAAGCCTGGCGTGCCCAAGAGGAGCATAACCTAGCCACTATCAAATTTCCCAATTTACCTGATGAACTTCTGAAAAGTCCGGAGGCAGATGAGTATTTTTTGGCTCAATGGAAACGTCGGTATAGTATTCAGTTCATGCATCCTTGGAATTGTGCTCCTGAAGCCGACGCCGCCGCGTTGATGGTGTTAACTACCCAACCCACCCATATTTTAATTCGAGATGTAGTCACGGTTGGTTTTTCACCTCATCAAGCAGCTCTGGCTTGCGGAATGGCTGTACGTCAGCTTCTTACTCAGACGGGTTTAGGAGTTCAGGATATTGACCTTTGGGAAATTCATGAGGCTTTTTCGTTAAAACCCACATCAATTTGTCAAAATAACGCTATAAACCCAGCAAAAGTGAATATTTTTGGGGGAAATATAGCCTACGGTCATCCTTTTGGGGCGTCTGGTGCCATCGGAATGATGCACCTAGCTGAGGCTTTACGAGGGCAAAAAAAATCAATGGGCATTTTCACGATGTCGGCTGCTGGCGGATTGGGCGTGGCCGTATTGCTTGAATGTAGAAACTAATCATGTTTTTTAACTCTTTTCTTCAAAATGTTCGAGCATTTCCTCACAAAGTGGCTATTCGCTACCTTGAAGAGGAGCTTACTTATGCTGTTTTGGCAGAACGAGTTCAAAAACGAGCCCTGGACTATACCGATTTCTCCACGCGCTTCTGGATCATTTCTACCGACAATCCGGTGATCGCTTTGGTGGATTGGTTAGCTCTTATGTACCTAGGAAAAGTAGGTATTTTGGCCCCCAAAGAGTGGCGAAATGCTTATTTTCAGTTTTTTACGGAACAAAATGAAGTGCAGAGTTGCCGTGATGTTCCAGAACGCTTCGTGGAATACTCCCCACAAACGCCAGTTGAGGTAACAGAAAACGACCTGTTTGTAGGAATTCTCTCTAGCGGAAGTACGGGGCAGCCTAAGTTGATCTGGAAGGATTACCAATCTTGGTTATCTGCCTTTCCAGCCCAATCGGAGGTTTTTGGATTACATGAGTCCGACGTATTGTATCTGGTGGATGCTCTTGCGTATTCAGCTAATGCCAATGCAGCGCTCCATATGCTATGGTGTGGTGGAACCCTGCATTTCACCCCAGTCAAAGACTTGGCCAAGCCCTTACCCGGTGAGGTGACCTCTCTATTTTTAGTTCCTTCCCACGCCCGGATCTGGGTTCAACATCAATCCACACCTCAAATTCAGCTGACTTCTTTTTTTACAGCGGGAGAGAAATTAGAGAGTACCTTAGCAAGCCAACTTCTGCGCTTACTACCCAATGCCACTCTGACCGAGTATTACGGAGCAGCTGAACTAGGCCATATCGCCTACCACCAAAATCAATCATTGGTTGAGAATCCCCATCAGGTGGGTAGTCCCTTTCCAGGTGTCGAAATCACCTTACAAGGCAACCAGATCTATGTTCAATCGCCCTATATCTCGCCAGATTATCGTAGCATTCGAACCGTCGGAGACTTAGGAGTTTGGGAAAATGGCGCACTTGTACTTCTAGGTAGGCAAGGGAGAATGTTTAATCGCCGGGGACTCAATATTTTGGCGGAAGAAATTGAACAAATTGCCTGGGAAATGCCGGGTTTACAGGATGTCTTAGCAATTCAGGTAAAGCCCGGAAAAATTTGGTTACTCTATGTGGCAAATGAATCCCGGACATCAAGTCAATGGCGTCAGTTATTTCACGCCAAATTGCCTAAGGCCAAATGCCCTACTTTTTTCAAACAAGTGCCCTTTATTCCTCGGACGTTAGCGGGGAAAGTGGATTTTCGGGCCGCTGCTCGGCTGTATGCCGCTTCAGAGGAGGACAGTTTTGATTTTCAAGAAGAATCCTGAAAATCAATTTTTGTCAAATTCTCTTTATTTAAATGAACCTTTTATCACTTTTTATAGGTGGTCTATCGGCAATTTATGTACCGGTAACCCCACAAGACTCCATTCCAGTACGCGAGCATTCGCTTGATCAGGTTTCGGTTACAGCCAGTATCCAAGGAACCGAGCTCAGAAAAATCGGTCGTAATGTCACGGTAATCACCGCCAAACAAATTGAAGATGCACCCGTGAAATCGTTGGACGGTATTTTACAATACGCCTTAAATATTGATGTTCGATCCCGATCTCCATTAGGTGGTCAGGCGGATATATCGATTCGGGGTGGACACTACGATCAAACGTTAATCTTGGTGGACGGGATTAAGATGAATGATCCACAAACAGGTCATCACTCCCTCAATTTGCCTGTTCCCTTTTCTTTAATTGAACGGATTGAAGTACTTCAAGGAGGTGCCTCACGGGTTTTTGGACCTAGCGCTTTTTCAGGGGTCATTCATATCATCACCAAAAAAGATAAGCCAACAGGCTTAGATTTAGGCTTGGCAGGGGGGCAATTTGGGCTTCAGCAAATGACGGGGACGGCCCATGTACAGACTTCAAAAGTGGGGGCTACTTTGGCTGCGGAGCGTATGAAACATGATGGATATCGTCCGCAAACAGCCTTCAATCGCCAATCCATCTTAGGCCAATCCACTTGGTATGGACAGGGGCACACACTAACAGTCCAAGGCGGATGGATGGGAAATGACTTTGAGGCTGCTAATTTTTATCATCCAAAATTTAACCAACAATATGAAGAGGTGTCGTCTACCTACGCTGTTGGAAAATGGCTATGGGATATTTCTTCTAATACCTCCTCAACGGTTTCGGTTATGTGGCGAGAGCACCGGGACATGTATGATTTTGATCGGTATCGGTTCACCAACCCATCGGGGGTCAATCACCACCAAACCGACGTATGGGAGGCGGAATGGCGAGGGAAATGGCGTCAAAATAAGGGTTCCACAGCTTGGGGGGCTTCTTTTCGTCGAGAAGAAGTGCTCAGCAATCGACTCGGAGTGGAAAGAACTCCTATTCCCATTCCGGGAGAATATGTTGTCCAATTTACCCGTGGAAAGCAACGTGATAACAGTGGATTTTTCCTGGAACAAAATCAGCAACTTGGCCAATGGAATCTATCTGCTGGTACTTTGTTGAATTACAATACCCAATTTGGTTGGGCTTTTTATCCCGGACTGGACCTAACATTCTTGGGTTGGAATGATCAACAAATTTATTTTAGTGCCAATCGCTCTTTACGATTGCCAACTTTTACGGAGTTGTATTTAAATACGTCAACGGTACGGGCAGATCCCAATCTGAAACCAGAGTCCGCTACAAGTTTTGAGGTGGGTTGGAAAGGTCAATTAAAAGGAATACGGTGGATCACCTCCTTATTTTATCGAAATACGCAAGATGCCATCGATAAGGTAAAAAGACCAGAGCTAACTGTGCCAACCATGGAAAATATTCAGCACATCAACATGGCTGGTTGGGAAGTATCCTTAACTAAAAAGTGGTCAACTTGGCCAGGTCAGCCTACTTTAAGTATTTTATATGCCTATTTGGTGGCCGATCGGCGGGAAGAAGGGTTTCAGTCTTTTTATACCCTTAACTACCTCCGCAACAAAGCCAGTATTGGGATCAACACACGAATAGGTAAGTTATTGACACTGGATGTTTGGTATACTTGGAAAGACCGAATGGGAAACTACCAGTGGGATGCCACAAGCCCGCTGTTAAGGTACCCAGATGTTCATTTAGTTGACCTTAGATGGCAATATGCACGTAAGAAAAGTAGGTATTTTGTCGATGTAAATAATGCATTAAATCAAATTTACCAAGAGCATGGATTTGTCATGCAGCCTGGACGCTGGGTGTCACTGGGTGGCCAATGGTCTTGGTAAAGTGTACATTTGACTTCCTGATGAAAAACTCAGGAAGTCAATTCAATCACCAGCTTTGGTTCCTGATCAAACGGGACAATGGATTTCATGGAAAGCTGAGGATAGGCGTTTCGTAATTTTTGGAAATTCATGGCGCAGGAGTGATCCATGCGTCTCACTTCTTTCAAATCCATCGTTTTTGATTGTACCAGGTAATCGGTGGAAGTGACATTAAATAATCCGCTGGTTTTACGACTTCGCATGAAATACCATAGAATGTCAGTTGCGTGAGACACCGAGATCAAGGGGATCATGTCTAGATTTGGTACATGTGCCGATGCAGCCAAGGCAATAGAGTCGGACTCTCCTGTGTAAAGTTCAGCTAGTTTTAATCCTGCCCAGAAATAGGGTTTTTTAGGCTGACTAACCACCCATTGATCTAACGAGTGGCAGGCTTTCCCAAACATAGTCGGTGGATTTAGTTCTTGTAATGTTAATTCATTGTCATTCCAAGGTGTATCCTGCCCAGCGTAAGTTTCGTAAGATGATAAGTATAAAAAAGGAATATCGTGCAACACAGATTGTCTCCAAACCTGTTTAAAATAGGATTGTACTGAATCTTGTTGTTCCGGCGACCAAATGGATCTTTCTGGACCTAAAAACAAACAAAATTCAACCTCCTCTGCCCGATGCTGAAGCCAATGGATACCCTCCGAAATGGGTTGGATACCGTGAGCCTCGGAATGGTCGGAGACTAAGTAGAACGAAGAAGTGGAAAGCTTGTCTGTTAAATAGGATACCACCGCCCGACTGAACGGGCCTTGGCAGGTGTAAATCCAAATCATGTGGTTTTCTTTTCACAAATTTACTTATTAATCAAATTTAGTTACTGAACTTTGAAAAGGATAAATTGGATTTATTGCAGATTCTTGAGGGGTTTATCCACCGATAATCGGGGTTTTTTGGGAAAGTTCAGGGGGTATCGTAATTTTGCGAAAATTTACATCCGATGTTGTATATCACTCGCCGCGAAACATTTAACGCGGCTCATCGTCTTTACCGATCAGATTGGACTCCTGAACAAAACTATGCCATGTTTGGGCCTTGCTCTCGTTTGCATGGACATAACTGGGAGTTATTTGTCACGGTGGCAGGAACGGTGAATCCGGACACTGGTTTTGTGATGGACTTAAAGACGCTCAGCCAGATTGTCAAACGAGAAATAGTGGACATCGTGGATCATTCGTATTTAAACGAGGATGTTCCCTTCCTAGCCGGACAGTTACCGAGTACCGAAAACTTCATTTTGGCCATTTGGGGAATTTTGCAACCCGTTCTTGCCAAAGATTATGGTGTGCAGCTCTACCAATTGAAGTTAGTAGAAACGGCCAATCACTTTGTTGAGTACAGAGGAGAATTGCATCACGCATGAAATATTTTCTAATTGCGGGAGAACGATCTGGTGACCTCCACGGTAGCAATCTCATTGCGGCTATCCGGGCCCAAGATTCCACCGCAGAAATCCAGGGCTGGGGTGGAGATCTCATGAAAAAAGCGGGGATGGAAACCCTCGTTTCCTTGGAAGAATTAGCCTTCATGGGTTTTTGGGAGGTTATTCGAAACCTAAGATCCATTCTCAAATTAAAGAAGACTTGTCAAATTCACCTGGCTGAATATCAGCCAGATGCTCTGGTTTTAATCGATTATTCGGGTTTCAATCTCCGCATCGCCCAATGGGCAAAAAAAAGAGGTATTCGTGTGTTTTATTACATTGCTCCCAAAGTTTGGGCTTGGAATACCGGACGAGTGAAATCGTTTCCATCCAAAATTGATCATCTTTTTTGTATTTTTCCTTTTGAGGTAGAATTCTTCAAAAAACATCAATTCTTTCCTGTTGAATACGTTGGAAACCCGCTGGTTGACGCGATGTCTCGCTTCGTGCCCTCCCAGTCCATTCTACAAAGCAAGCCGGTTCTGGCGTTGCTTCCGGGTAGCCGAAAACAAGAAGTCTTGGCCGCCCTGCCCTTAATGCTGGAAGCAACACGGCACTTTTCGGATCTTCAACCCATCGTAGCCAAAGTATCCAATTTGCCATCTTCCTTGTACGAAGTATTTGAAAAACAATACCCAAATGTAAAGTGGGTTTTGGATGACACCTACGAGCTTCTATCTTGTTCAAGTGTTGCAGTGGTCACGTCTGGAACAGCTACTCTCGAGACCGCTTGGTTTCAGGTTCCTCAAGTCGTTGTTTACAGAACCAGTTGGCTAAGTTATGAAATTGCCCGCAGGCTAATAAAAGTGCCTTTTATTTCGTTAGTCAACCTAGTGATGGAAGAACAGGTGGTGACAGAACTCATCCAGTCTGACTTCCAAACCTCTCGGGTGGTAGAAGAAATTACCAAACTCCTACCAGGAAGTCAATACCGTGTAAAACAAGCTCAGAAATTGTCTGAGCTTCGAGCCAAGTTAGGTGATCCTGGGGCTTCTTTCCGAGTGGGTCATCGTATTGTTCAACTAATTAACTCTAGCAAACAACCCCTATGAAGCTGTTTTCTGTTTCTTTCGTTTTGGCTGTTTTTTTATGTATGACCTCCTGCCAGGTTGAGGAACCCGAAGGAGATCCCATCGTCTTGTTGGCAGGAGATAGTTCGGTCGCATGGCGTGTAGCATCTGGAAAGGTGAAGGTAGATGGTGCCGAAATCGATGTGGTGGGGGCGCAAAATCCCTGCGTTTTGGATAATCAGGTGGTCTTGTTTGCCGATGGCCGATTTGAATTAAATGAAGGGGCCACGACGTGCCAAACCGGTGATCCTTCCCTGATCTATTCAGGAAGATGGAATTACAGCGCCACAAATCGATCTTTGACCATTGATCGATTCACCTTTCTGTCCATTGTCATCGATCAACCCACTTTCGTTATCTCCAGCATCAATGCGGATTCTTTCACAGGAACAACCTCCGTTACCTTCCAAGGGCAAAAGGTAGATGCTGAAATTTCTTTTTCACGCATAAAATAATTCCTACACTTGGAGAACATTCAATGAAAAATCTTTGTTGTCACTTCGAGTAATACTATAAATTTGAGGTAATGAGTAAGGATTTAGACTTATTGGAAGAATTAACCTCTTCTGATTATAAATACGGTTTTTACACGGATATAGAGGCAGATGAAGCTCCTCCAGGGCTCAGCGAATCGATCGTTCGGTTTATCTCGGCCAAAAAAAATGAGCCTGAGTGGATGTTGGAATGGCGCTTGGAAGCTTTTCGGGTTTGGGAAAAAATGACAGAGCCAACTTGGCCAAATGTTAAATATCAACCAGTTGATTTTCAGGCAATTAAGTACTATTCTGCTCCCAAGCAAAAGAAACAGGTTGAAAGTCTGGACGACATTGACCCTGAGCTTCGTCGTACCTTTGAGCGCTTAGGAATTTCACTCAAGGAACAAGAAATGCTGGCTGGGGTAGCCGTAGATGCCGTCATTGACTCGGTTTCCGTGGCCACCACCTTCCGCTCCAAACTGGCTGAGCTGGGGATTATCTTCTGCTCAATGTCAGAAGCCATTCAAGAGCATCCAGAATTGGTGCGAAAATACATTGGCTCAGTTGTGCCAGTCAAAGACAACTTTTATTCCGCTCTCAATTCGGCGGTATTCTCCGACGGGTCTTTCTGTTATATTCCCAAAGGCGTTCGTTGCCCTATGGAGCTTTCCACCTACTTCCGTATCAATGCGGCTGGAACAGGACAGTTCGAACGCACGTTGATTGTCGCAGATGAAGGTGCGTATGTGTCGTATCTTGAAGGGTGTACAGCGCCTCAACGAGATGAAAATCAGTTGCATGCGGCTGTGGTTGAAATTTTTGCCCACGAGAAGGCTGAAGTGAAGTACTCCACTGTTCAGAACTGGTATCCAGGCGATAAAGAAGGGAAAGGGGGAGTTTATAATTTTGTTACCAAACGCGGACTTTGCTTTGGTGATCGTTCAAAAATTTCATGGACCCAAGTCGAAACAGGTTCCGCCATTACTTGGAAATATCCTTCTGTGGTTCTTAAAGGGGATCATTCCATCGGTGAGTTTTACTCGGTAGCTGTTACCAATAATTTCCAGCAAGCCGACACCGGAACTAAAATGGTCCACCTTGGAAAGAACACCAAGAGTCGGATCGTATCCAAAGGGATCTCTGCTGGTAGAAGCCAAAATTCCTATCGTGGTTTGGTTGAAATTGCCAAGCGAGCAGATAATGCACGAAATTTCTCTCAATGTGATTCCATGTTGCTTGGAGATCGTTGCGGGGCACATACCTTCCCCTACATCGAAGTAAATAATTCGACTGCTTCGGTTGAACACGAAGCCACGACCTCGAAAATCGGAGAAGACCAGTTGTTCTACTGTAACCAGCGGGGTATCCCAACCGAAGAAGCCGTCGCCTTGATCATCAATGGTTATGCCAAAGAAGTGTTAAATCAACTTCCCATGGAGTTTGCGGTTGAGGCCCAAAAATTATTGGAAATTTCATTGGAAGGAAGTGTGGGTTAACCCCAGCACTCTGAAGAACCTAGAAAGACCCGCCTAACAAAAGGCGGGTCTTTTATTTATCGAATAAACTGACTGATTTGACGACAGATATCCAAAAAAACGATTTTTGCCCGAACATTCCGTTCAATATGATAATGAGCCTGATTTAGAAGTAATACGACCTCTTCCAGGCGATCCGTTCGGATGGCTTGCGCAAATTTTTCCAAAAAAGATTGTCGTTCACCTGCTAGCCGAATAAGGCTAGGATCGGCGTAGGTCCACAAGATCAACTCGCGGAACAGATCCAGTGCGTATTCAAGTAATTTCTTTTGATCTTCTTTACTCATTTGATCAAATTCGTCCGCCATGGTGATCCATTTTTCTATGATTTGGCCATAACAAAAACGCATCCATTGACTAAAAAAAGCATGGTAGTTGGGTCCCTCTTGATCAATGAAGTCCAATGCCAGCTGCAAGTTTCCATGCGAAACAAAGGCGGTTTCTTGTGCTTTTTCGGCAGTCATACCAAGATGCTCCGAGAGGTAGGCTTGTACTTCACTATCCAAAAAAGGTGGTACTTGGACACGTTGTGTTCGGGAAAGTATAGTGGGAACTATTTTTTCCGGTTCAAAACTAACCAAAAAGAATAGGGTTTGATCTGGGGGTTCTTCCAATAATTTTAGGAGCGCATTGGCCGTTGATGAATGCAAGGACTCGGCGGACCAAATCAAAACCATCTTGTACCGACCTTCATAGGGTTTTAATGCCAACTTCGAAATGAGTTGTCTCGCTTCCTCAACTGGGATATTCCCTTGTTTAAAATCTGCCTCCTTTAGCCAATCGGTGACCGTACCGAAGGGTTTTTCTTGTGTAAACTTTCGCCATTGAGGTAAAAATTGATCAGAGGATACCTTTTTGCCTCCTGCCGTTGGAAATAAGACTGAAACGTCCGGGTGTGACCATTTGCTAATTTTTTGGCAGGAAGCACAATGGCCACAAGAATCGTCAGCCAAGGGTTGCTCGCAGTACAATAGTTTCATGTAGGCCCATGCCAAAGAAAATGCAGCACTCCCAACAGGCCCAGCAAACAACTGAGCATGCGCAATATGATTCGTTTGAACCGCCTGAAGAAGGTTTTTTTTTAATTTTACGTGACCAGGAATGGAAGAAAATTGCATGGGAGTTGACCTATTCGGGAGATTGACTGAGATGTGCTAAAATCGCTTCCTCGGATGCTGTTAATTGTTTATTCCGCCGTGCCATAGTCGATTGAATGACCTCCAGTGCCTTAGAAAAGCGATACGGTTCATAGCCCTCCATCTGGCCGCCCCAAGAAAACGAGGAAATGTGTTTTGCTTGAAAACCCGCTCCAAACACATTGGCGCTTACACCGACCACAGTCCCCGTATTAAATAAAGTCATGATGCCCGCTTTGGTGAAATCCCCCATGAAAGTGCCACAAAATAACTCACCTGAGTTGGTTAATTGTTTCGTTTCGTAATCGTAAAGTTTGACTTCTTTGTAGTCATTTTTTAAATTCGAGTTGGTGGTATTAGCGCCTAGATTACACCAAGATCCGATGTAAGAGTTTCCAAGAAAACCATCATGTGCTTTGTTGGAATAACTATGAAATATGGAATTTCCTACTTCTCCACCCACCCGGCATACGGGGCCTAAGGTAGTATTGGGTCTGATTTTACTTCCCCATGCCACCATTGCCTCTTGATGTATGCAGGCTGGGCCAATCACTAGGCTACCTTCCTGAATCACCGCACCAGCACCAATGTATATCGGGCCATTTTCAGCATTGAGAATGGCACATCGCACCGAAGCGCCCTCCTCCATAAATACTTGTTCTTTCCCATACACAACCGTGTGAGGATCCGTGATCTCAGCGGATTTTCGACCTCGGGTTAGCGAGTGAAAGTCCTGACTAATCTCAAATCCATTCATCAAAAAAGTTTCTGGAAGTCGTTGCAGAAAAGAAGCCTTTGTTTCAATGGTCCACGTTTTTTTTAGCGAGGGCGTTTCTCCATACATCATGGGTTTGGTAGACACAAAAGCCACCAGCTCATCCTTCCACATGATACCCTCTAGATCTTCTAAATTCTCCAAGATTTCGCGTAAATCCTCGTGAGGACATAAACCACCCCGAATGTACAAACCAGGGCCTTCGGTATGTTTTGATGGAAACACTTGTGATAAGTACGGAGCCGTTACAAAACTGATCGAGGCTGAAGGCCAGAATGCAGCCCATTTTTCATGAATAGTACGTATGCCAAGTCGAATATCGGCAATTGGGCGAGTAAAGGTAAGTGGCTTTAAGTTAGAATGGGAATTGGGCGTGTCAAATAAAAGAATCTGTTTCATGCGAGTGGGATCTAGGACACAAAGGTAAAACAAAAAAACGCGATTCAGGATACTGAATCGCGTTGGATTGATTAGGGCTTTGTTCGTTCAATCGCTAACTTAACGGCTTCATACGCGTTAACTACCCCACCGGTTTGGGATAAATCGGCAAAGGGAATTAAAACGTTGGAACCCGGTCGACTGACTTTTAGCTGCGGGAATCGAATCGCTGATTTCAAAATAATCTCCTTAATATCACCTGCCGTTAAGGTTGGGAAGTATGATTTCAACAGTGCCGCGACACCTGTCACGGCCGGTGCCGCCATACTCGTTCCATTTTCCTCTTTGTAGGTTCCGTTGGGATAGGTCGAGTAAATGGCTACTCCAGGAGCGAAAACATCAACGGTCTCTTTTCCGTAATTGGAAAATTCGGCCACTAATTCTGAATCTTCCAGGTAATTTTGAGCACCTACCGATATCCAATTTGCTATTTTCTTATTGTTTAAAAGCAGATCCGTAGGATAATGTGTTTCCTGATCGGTGTTGGCATTGTCATTTCCAGCCGCTGCTATCAACAAAACACCTTTGGATTGCGCATACTCAAGTGCCTCGTCTACCCATTTTTTCTGAGGAGAATATTTTTTTCCAAAGCTCATATTGATGAGTTGAGCACCGTTATCAACAGCATACCGAATCGAGTTAGCCACATCTTTATCCCGCTCATCGCCATCTGGTACGCAGCGTAAGATCATCAAAGATACTTGATCGGCCACTCCATCGATACCAATACCGTTGCCACGGCTGGCACCAATAATTCCTGCCACATGGGTTCCATGGCTGGCGTCAGGTCCTGTTACCTCGTTGTTTCCATACTGGCCATATTCTAGTTTGTTTGGATTGTCTCCGACAATCGATCGAATGGTGTGATCGGGATTGTAGGCGTATTGAACCTGAGATTCAAAATGACGAATCGCTTCTTCAAATTCATTTTGGGTGATTCCCTTACTCGCCATTTGAAGGAAATATTGTTTAGCCTGACGCTGCGTTCGGTCTAATTGACTATCGTCCAAGGCACGAACAGACGCCTCGGTTAGGGGAGAGGCCACTACACTCGCCAGTTGTCCGACGGCCAATCGATACGAATTGTATAACTCTTGGTACATCTTTAAATATTCCGCCGACTCGTTTTTTTTCTCCTCGATCTCTTTTTCCCAAGCCTTCCAAGTCTCGTATGCCTCCTTTTGTTTTTTTAAGACTTTTTTACTTGGATTTCCTCCAAAAATAGCGCGTTGCTCCGCAAACATCCGAGTTATTTCCAATTGTTCCTCCCGTATGTCTCGTCCATCGGCAGCACCTAGGAAGTCCCAACCATGCACATCATCAATAAATCCATTTTTGTCGTCGTCCTTTCCATTTCCCGGGATTTCATTCGGATTTGTCCATATTTTTTCCTTTAAATCAGGATGATTGATGTCCACGCCTGAATCAATAATGGCCACGATGACTTTCTCAGCCTTTCTGTTTTTCAATAAGGTTTGGTAGGCCTTCTCCACACTCATGCCTCGCACCCCATCTTGTTCAAAATCTAAGGTGAACCAATTCGGTTTGGTGGTTAGCGGCTGTTGAGCCGAAAGGGAGAGCGATAGGGCTAAAAAGCCAGCCAAAAAGCTAATTTTTTTCATAGGTAAATTAAGGTGTCTTGATGTATTTTGAGCCAAGGGGTCGTAAGGCTTGTTCCCAATCTTCCAGAATATCTTCAATGTGTTCTATTCCAACCGATATTCGGAGTAAATTCTCAGGAGAAACAGAATGAATACCTTCTACACTTTTTCGGTGTTCGATTAGGCTTTCAACCCCACCTAAACTTGTTGCATGAGTGAATAGTTGTAACCTTTGTGCTACCTCCAAAGCGATTGTTTCGCCCCCTCGAATTAAAACGGATAGCATGCCACCAAAGGTATTTCTCATCTGATTTTTTGCAATCAAATGCCCAGGGTGAGAAGACAGCCCTGGATAAAATACACGCTCTATCGCAGCATGATTTTCCAAATACAGGGCTAATTGCATGGCATTTTGACAATGGGCTGCCATACGGAGAGGAAAAGTGCTCAAGCTCCGTTGTAACAGCCAACAATCAAAAGGAGAGGGAACTCCTCCACCCAATACTTGAATTTGTTTGAGCTGCTGCCACCATGATTCATCCGTTTGGTCTCCTGCGATCAACACGCCTCCCAATAAATCCGAATGGCCACCGAAATACTTTGTCGTGGAATGCATTACCAAATCAACTCCTAGTTTTAAGGGCTGACAACAGAAAGGAGTTGACCAAGTATTATCACAAACTACTTTCACTCCTCTCGATTTTGCGAGTTTTACGACTTCTGGAATAGACGTTATTCTCAATTGTGGATTCGAGGGGGTTTCAATCCAAATTATCTTGGTTTCGGGGCGAATGGCTTCCTCGACCGAAGGAATATCAGTCATGTCCACGGTGGTATACTGTAATCCCCAAGCCAAAAACACCTCTTGAACCAGAAGTCGGGTATTATAATACATGTCAGAGGGCAATAGAACGTGCGAATCGGCTCCCAAGGACTGGAAAACTGCGTAACTCGCTGCTTGTCCAGAGCTAAACGCGAAGGCATCTCTTCCGGATTCGAGCCAAGCCAGTTTTTGTTCAACACTTCTCCGATTCGGATTGGAGGCCCGGGTGTACACATCTCGACCCGGTACAAGATGCCCCTTGTCATCTCGAACAAACGTAGTAGAGGTTATGAGATTTTGGGCTACTGCTCCTGTGGTCGGATCTGGCTCGTTCCCTACATGAACAGCACCTGTAGCTTCATGAATTTTCGTATAATCTAGCATGAAAACTGTACTCCCTTCATTTTAGTGAAAAAGCGAAGGTAGGGAAAAAACCTTATTTCAACGAAATTTGAAGGGCAGAATTGGACTTTTCTAAACGAATCGAACTTATAGGTACCCCCAATTGAAACAGTCGTTCGCGCATCGCATAGGCTTGATCCTCCGTTAACCGATTGGCTAAGTTGCCTTCAATGATGAAAGTAGAGGATTTCGTTGCTTTCCAAGTATCCACCAGACTTTTAAGTGCTTGGTCATCCTTAATTTCCGCGCTTCCCGACTGGAACATACTGCGAAGCGCAGATGAAACATTGGATGTTTGACGCAACGGTGTATTGGCCTTGGGTGTCGGAGTTGTACTTGTTTCCCGTAGATTATCTGTAGCTTTTGGGGCTGATTTTTTTGCCTCAGATACTGGGCGCTCAGCCTGTGAGATTTCTCGTGTTGGTTGAATGGCCCTAGGCTCTTCCTTAATTTTTTCCTCAGGAGTGGGCGAGACGGGGGTAGGTATAGCTACATTGGTATCCACCGGTTGATTCATTCGCTCCTCAATTTGGTCAAAATTGGCATCATCAGATAATACAGAGAGCGAGTCAGTAAGAGGGTTAGCCTCGACGTCCCCTTTTTGTAATGTGCGTAAATACCACCAAGAGGCAGCTACCAGTAAGCCAAGCAGAATCCACGGAAGCCATAAAAAAAAGCGAAACGAAGTTTTCTTTTTAGGCGCTTTCTTTTGATTTTTTGCATTCATGACCTCGGCTTCTTCCGGAACGTCAACCGGAACATTCCGTGACGTAATGTGAGGGGTCAAATAGGGAGAGAGCTCCTCCTCAACCTCTTTTTGTTGATTTTCTAAATAAGACTGCAATTCAAAGGTATCCCATCTTTCTTTTCGCATCAAGGTTCCAATAGCACCCAAAACCAACGGTGGAGTGAGGCCCAAAATAGCCTGAACCACCGACTTCCGAATGCCCAAAACCATCGTTAACTTTTCTATCAAGGTCTCGGTATCTCCTTCATAAAAGTGTTGAAATATCTTGGTGCCTATATCGACCAAAAGAGTTGAACGTTGTTCATCCGCTAATAAAGAAGGGAGATTGGATAAAAGTTCGCCCGTATGGCCGCCCTCTTCTACTACTTTTTGGATGTTTTCTACTTGAATTCGATTCAAAGGAGGGTGAACTAAGACACCTAGAAACAAACGACTCAGCTGATTCAATCCCTTTTCCAACTCTGCCGGAGTAGCCTGAATGGCTTGAGCCATCGCATTTTTTGCGTCGTCATCCAGCTTTTGAGATAGTAAGGTAAGTAGTTGCATAGGTATTCTAGTCAATTTGTGAAAACAAGGCAAAAACTATGCCTAAATCGTTTGATTGATGGGGGATCCTTTTGTCAACAAGATAATGTAATTCTCCAACAAGGAAATATACTCCAAAATCCCAGATTTTAATTCGGATATCAGAATAAACTCGTCTGCCGTATGTGATCGAGCTGATTGTCCAGGCCCGATTTTTAAGGTAGTAAATGGCATAAGGGCTTGGTCAGATAGGGTAGGGGAACCATAGGTGTTCTTCCCCATTTGAATACCTGCCTGAACAATCGGATGGTCCAACGAAATCCGGGAGGATCGTAGCCGAACAGACCTCGGGTTGCATTCACCTGGTATATGCGACCGAATGATTGAAAGTGTTTCCTCCAAAGTATAAGCATCGGTGACACGAACGTCCACCGTGAATCGGCAGGTGTCTGGTACTACATTGTGCTGAGTACCGGCCTCTATCTGGGTAACCTGCATGCGCATCGGGCCTAAAAATGGTGAAACTTGTGGAAATTCGTACGTTCGGAACCATTCTAGAACAGGCAGGGCTTCATAAATCGCATTTATACCCTCTTGTCGAGCCGCGTGTCCGGCCTTTCCAAAAATACAAACATCCAACACCAGCAATCCTTTTTCAGAAACAGCTAAATCCATACCCGTAGGCTCGCCTACAATGCCTAAATTGATGGGAGGAAGGAGAGGTAAAATCGATTCGACCCCATTTTTGCCAGAAATTTCCTCTTCCGCCGTGCCCGCCCAGATAAGATTAAAGGGCAGATCTGTTCGATTTTTAAAATGTAAAAAAGTGGCTAATAGACAAATCAAGCTTCCTCCAGCATCGTTACTTCCTAACCCAAACAGCTGATCACCAATTAGATCAGCTTTCCATGGATCGCGGCTGTAGGATGCATTGGGTTTCACGGTATCATGGTGTGAATTTAATAACACCGAGGGCTTGGATGGATGAAAATGGGGAGATATGACCCAAACATTATTTCCAGATCGACTGGGTTCTAATCCCTCTTTTCGAATCAGGTTCTCTAAAAAATCGGCTGTTTGGTTCTCCTCTCTGCTCAAGGACGGGATTTCGATGAGCTGACGAAGATTTTGAATGACCCATTCGATGCTCATGCCTTTTCTTGTATTAATGTCCCCGTGGGCTTCTCACCCCCAAAAAAGTCCTTGATTTCGTTGGACGAACCAATCCAAACACTTGAAACACCTGCTTGAATGGCTGCGAAGGCATTATCCAATTTGGGGATCATGCCGGCAAAGATTATTTTTTCCGCCTTAAGCGTTTGATAAGACTCCCGTGTAATCAGCGGAATAACAGTAGAATTGTCTTCTGAATCTAGAAGAACACCAGGTTTTTCAAAACAATAAAATAATCGCGTGTTGAAACCTTGCTGGCTCAAGGCAACGGCCACCTTTGAGGCCATCGTATCCGCGTTGGTATTCAATAAAGTACCACTAGATTCCCAACTTAGAGGGGCTACTACGGGTGTAATCGATTGATTTAGCAAGGAAATGAATAACTCAGAATTGACTCGAATCACGTCTCCAACATATCCAAAATCAATGGGTTGAGGAGAACGCTTTTGGGCTTCAATACAGGCACCGTCAGCACCCGTCATGCCCATCGCCGAGCAGCCCAACGATTGCAACATTGCAACAACTTGTTTATTGACAAGTCCTCCATACACCATGGTCACAATGTCCAACATCTTTTCGTCAGTTACTCGACGACCCTCGATCATGGTCGTAGGGATTTGAAGTTGTTGCGCCACCTGAGTGGCAATTTTGCCACCCCCATGAACCAAAATTTTGGGACCAGGAATGATGGCAAATTGAGTAAGAAAGGAAAGGCGATCAGCCTGATTTTCCAGAACCTGACCACCAACTTTGATGATAGATATCGTCATGTGTGTAGATAAGATGAGAAAGAAAAGGGGGAATCAGAAGGTAGGCCAGGGACACCCCACGAATGTCTCCATTGCTGAAGTTCCTCCATCGATAAGGTTTTTCTGGCCAAAAGACCTCGCTGGTATCCCTCCGAATATTGACTGATTCGAATGTTCTCACGTGCCCGAATAATTTTTTCTTGAATGGATTCGATTTCCTGTTGAAGTTGATTTTTTTCCATTTCCAATGGCAAGGGTATGGACTCCTCCAAACAGGCTTCATAGGCCCATTCAAACTTGATTTTTTCCTGTTGAATGGTCCCTAGTTGTTCGTCTAATTGATCAAATAGATGAGCTAATTTTCGGTAGCGAGGTCGAAAGTAGGTCCATTTTTCAAAGTGATACTGTAAAATAGGTAATCCCATACCCAAACAAACGGCTCCCGCTAGAGCAAATAAAAGACCACTTAAGATAAAGGAAAACAATGCTTTCGGTGAATCAACTAGCGTCATGGAAAGGGTACTTAGGGTTTCCATTTTTTGCTGAATAGTCGCTGGAAAATCTGGACTAGAAGCCTCCTCCAATTGGAGTTGCAATTGCCTTAACTGTCGGTTGACTTCCATCTTTCGTTGCTCGACCTGATAGGCTTCGAACCGAAACCAGCCCAAAATTCCCAAAGTAAATAAAGTGACTATCGCCAAAGTAGCATGAAAAAAGCGGTAGTTTTTTTCATTTCCTTCCACTTGGGATGGTTTTTCAATCCAATGATCGTAAGCAGGCTTTAATAGTAGAGACAAGAGAGCCAATCCAACGGCAAAGGCCCAAGATTCAAAATGACCCTTAATTTGCAAGGCATAGGCTACGATTTCATGGGAAATGATTAAATCACCAACAATAAAAACCCAGCCGGCCAAGAAAAAAACAAGTCCCATGAACACACCCATGGTAGGTTTACGGCGAATGTAGGTTTCTTGTAATTGTTCCATTTCTTGTTGAATGGAGTTCGCTTTTTTTTGTACTCGGTCTAATTGATCAGTACATAGGCTGATCTTTTCTTGAAATCGCCAGCGATCCTCTTTTTTCGCTTGATGCTTCTGGTGGGCTTCTTGTATTGCCTTCGTAAGTTGCTGGAATTGAGCATTTTTTTCTGCTAATTTTTGATTCAAAAATTGCAACATCTCCTCACTGGAAACCAAGGCCTCATAGGTCTCTTTATCCAATTGATCTAGCCCATTGGCCAGTCCATGCCATTGATCAGCCATTTTTTGAGGTGATGTTTGAGAAACTGGGGGTAAATTCATAATTCCTGCCTTTTCAACAATAGAAGTTCCAGAACGGCTAATTTACTCAATTTTATTGGGTAATTTTATAGGCGATTCGATAAACAGATTATGAATATACCCTTGCATTTTCGGCAAATAGGGGAGGGTCAACCCCTTATTTTGCATCATGGAATTTTTGGTTCTTCCGATAACTTAATGACAGTCAGTCGGTCTTTAGCAGATCGCGGCTACGCTGTGTATGCTTTAGATGCCCGAAATCACGGTCAATCTCCTCGGTCACCCCTATTTAATTACCCTGCTATGGCAGCCGATGTAGAGCAGTTTTTGGTCGAACATCAACTCGATCAAGTGACATTGGTTGGGCACTCCATGGGAGGGAAAGTGGCGATGCAATATGTGGCCACCTACGCTCGAGCTGCTCGGTTGGTCGTGGTAGACATTGCCCCTAAGTTTTATCCAGTGCATCATGACCATATCATTCAAGCTCTCCTTGCGGTTCCCTTGGCTGAAATTCAATCCAGAAAAGAGGCAGAGGAAATTCTGGCGCGTCACATTGCCAAAGCCGATGAGCGGCAATTTATTCTTAAAAATTTATATCGTCGGGAGGATGGACAATTTGATTGGCGAATCAATGTGCCGGTTTTGGCACAAGAAATCTACCAGGTAGGTGGGGATGTATTACCCCCAGGCACCTATTCGCTGCCTGCCTTGTTTTTGGCAGGATCAGATTCTTCTTATATTCTGAAAGAAGACGAAAAAACGATTCATCAGCTTTTTCCGCAGGCCCAGATTCAAACAATTGCGGGAGCGGGACATTGGGTGCATGCCCAGCAGCCTCAAGCCTTCGTTGACGCAATTGATCATTTCGTTCAAGCCACATGAAAGAACTTTGGCTATTTCCTATTGTCTTAGCGGAGGATGCGCAATTAGATGATGTTTTGCCAACTGGAATTGTAAATTCTCTGGTGGAAATTAAAGTGTTTATGGTAGAGAATGTCCGTACCGCTCGTCGGTTTTTGGCTGGCCTTAAAAAAGGAATTGTGATTGATGAACTTTCTTTTTTTGTTTTGGATAAGGATACCCCTTCACAGGAAGTAAAGTCTTTTTTAATGTCACAGTCTGGGCGCGTTGGTGTGATGTCAGAAGCTGGTTGCCCGGGCATTGCCGATCCAGGATCCTTGGCTGTACGGTGGGCACATGATTTAGGTTGGCAGGTGAAACCGCTAGTCGGTCCTACGTCCATAGCTTTGGGGTTGATGGCCTCTGGAATGTCAGGTCAATCGTTCTCATTTCATGGGTATCTACCCATCGATGCTCGTGAGCGATCGATGAAATTGAAGTCTATGATCCAATCCGTTCAAAAAGGAAATCAAACCCAAATTTTTATCGAAACTCCCTATCGAAATCACGCACTTTTGTCGGCTTTAATCGCTGAGGTTCCTGGAAATCTTCGATTGTGCGTCGGATGTCATTTGACAGGAAAAAATGAATGGATATGGTCAGGTCCCGTGTCAGAGTGGAAATTGAAAAAATTGCCTGATGGGAAGTGGCCAGCGATATTCTTATTGGGACAATAAAAAAAGCGGTCAAATGATGCATTTGACCGCCTTGCTCGAGATGATTGATCGGTTGTTATTGGATTTCAATAAGTTCCAAATCAAAATTTAATGCTTGGCCTGCCAAGGGATGATTGGCATCCAATAAAACGGTAGTTTCAGTTACTTCCCGGATAATCACTGGAACGGTTTGTTGACCATTGTGCATGTGCAAAGTCTCGCCCACCTGTAAAGGAATATCTGCGGGAATTTCCGACCGGTTAAAAGGGAAAACCATGTCCGGATTCGCCTCTCCATAGGCTTCATCTACCGGAATATGTATGGTTTTTTTCTCTCCAATTTGCATTCCCATAACTCCATCATCAAACCCTTTGATGACCATTCCGGAGCCTGCTTGAAATTCCAATGGATCTCTTCCTTCCGAAGAATCAAATAAAGTACCATCTGTAAGTGTACCGCGGTAATGGACCCGAACGGTATCGCCAGCCTTAACCATAAACCAAATTGTTTTTAAAAATGAATAAAAGAGGGGAATGAACCCCAAACTCTACAGCCGATTAATACGAACGGGCAAAAAGTACACGACGTGAGGATGGCTTTCCTGTTAACACACAAGTACCTTCTTCCAGTTCCGAATCAAATGGAATACATCGGATGGTGGCCTTGGTCAATTCCTTGATTTTATCTTCTGTTTCAGGGGTTCCATCCCAATGGGCCATGATGAATTTTCCTTCCTCCAAAGCTGGCTCAAAGTCTTCCCAACGGTCCACGCGGACAGTCCGATCTTGCCGGAATTGAAATGCCTTTTGATAAATCGAAGTCTGGATATCAGCCAATAAGTGTTCAATGTAATCCTCAATACCATCCAAGGGTTGGACCTCCTTGGTTAATAGATCTCTTCGTGCCACCTCGACTTGCCCACTTTCTAAATCCCGCATACCCAATGCCAATCGAACAGGTACGCCCTTTAGCTCATACTCTGCAAATTTCCATCCTGGTCTAGCTTGGTCATCATCATCAAATTTGACTGAAATTCCTTTGGACTTAAGCACTTGAATGATGGGTTTAACACGCTCGGTGATGGCTTGAAGCTGTTCATCCCCTTTGTAAATAGGTACTATGACCACTTGAATTGGCGCTAATTTAGGTGGCAAAACAAGGCCATTGTCATCCGAGTGTGCCATAATTAAGGCGCCCATGAGCCGAGTACTTACGCCCCAAGAGGTTCCCCAAACATATTCCACTTGCCCAGATTTATCTTGAAATTTAACATCAAATGCTTTAGCAAAATTTTGACCTAGAAAATGAGATGTTCCAGCTTGTAAAGCCTTTCCGTCTTGCATCATGGCTTCAATACACAGGGTGTCTTCGGCACCTGCAAATCGTTCGTTGGGTGATTTAGCCCCTTTGACAACCGGCAATGCCATCCATTCTTCAGCAAACTTGGCATATACATCCAACATTTGTTTGGTTTCGTTTTCTGCTTCCTCTTGGGTTGCATGGGCAGTATGCCCTTCTTGCCAAAGGAATTCGGCCGTCCGCAAAAAAATTCGGGTTCTCATCTCCCATCGTACCACATTGGCCCATTGGTTGAGCAAAATGGGGAGATCACGATACGACTGAACCCAGTTTTTATAAGTAGACCAGATCACGGTTTCGGAGGTGGGGCGTACGATTAGTTCTTCCTCCAATTTAGCTTCGGGATCAACAATGACACCTGCACCATCGGGATCGTTTTTCAATCGATAATGCGTAACGACGGCACACTCTTTGGCAAAACCCTCCACATGAGATGCTTCTTTTGAAAGGTAAGATTTGGGTATGAATAGGGGGAAATACGCATTGGAATGACCCGTCTCTTTGAACATGTCATCCAAGGCACGTTGCATTTTTTCCCAAATGGAAAACCCGTAAGGTTTGATCACCATACAACCCCGAACAGCTGAATTTTCAGCTAAATCAGCTTTCTTTACCAATTCATTGTACCATTCCGAGTAATTTTCAGCTCGTTTGGTCAATCCCTTTGCCATATATTTCTGTTAAAGTAGTGTTAATCTGTTTGTAAATAGGACTTTTTTAATTACTTTTATCCTAAACTAGGTTGCAAAGATAGGTCTTTATCCCTTGATTTTCTAATCCCGTCGTCACCCAAGTTTTTTTTCAGGTCGAGACAACCTTTTACCTATTTTTTTCGTCTAAGTAAGTAAACCTACTAAATAGAACGTATCATGAAAAACAATAGAATTCATATGCGCGCAACTCATTTTCTTAGTATATTGGGATTAGTGAGTGTAGGAAGTTGTACAACATTGGCTCCATCCTCGGGTGAATACGATGATCTGTACGGAAACTCCTCCAGTGTCGTCGTCATCAACAAAAACTATTACGCGGCTCCTAAAAGTGCCATTACGCAAGAGCCGGAATACCGCTCTGACTACGATCGGGCTCCCGCTACATCCCAGCAAGTTGAGCCTACTGAAGAATATTTTTCAGAGGATTATGTAGCGTCTAATGCGCTCCGCCGCCCTCTTTCTGCGGATCCAGGCTATTCAATGGATTATGCCGATGGATATCGGGAAGGTTGGAACGATCATGCTTGGTCTGCACCTTTTGCATGGAATTCACCCCTCAACCAATTCAACTACAATCCTTGGGGCTGGGATATGTTTGGTTTCAACCGTTTTAGCCGTTTTGGTTGGAATAACGTAGGTTGGGGTGGTTTTGGCCTATCTCCTTGGAATACAGGGTTTGATCCTTTTTGGGGCGGTGTAGCCTTCGGATTTAACTCATGGGGTTGGAGTACATGGAATTCGCCTTGGGGCTGGAATTCCTTTAACTCACCTTGGGGTTGGAATTCTTGGAATACCGGTTTTGGTTGGAATTCCTTTGGAATGTATCACCCAGGTTGGAATCTTGGATTTAACAATGGTTTTGGATGGGGTCGGTGGAATACACCGGTGGTCGTAACCAATATTTACAATGGAGGTGACCGTACCAGAATTACTGATCGCTCCTACGGACCACGAGGCGGTGGACGCGGTACTGACCTTGTCAACCCGGTCTACAACCAAAATAATTCCCGGAATGCTCGTGTTGCCTCTACCAATGGAGTACCCACTCGAGGAGCTGTCAATACCAATGATCGCGCTTATGCGGCCAATCAACGATCTGCCTCCTCAATAGGTGGAACTCGGGCCAGTGGTTCCTATACCAATGCGGGTACAAGTCGGGCTTCCGCTACCAACGATTACAATTCGTATGGTTCATCTCGCCCCACACGAGCTGCGGCAAGTGATGCGTATTATAGAAGTTCTAGAGAGGGAGGTGAATCCTTCAATAGCACCCGAAATACCAGTAGCTACGATCGCTCAACGGCTTATGACCGCTCAAGCCGAAGTGCATCAGGAACCAGTTTTTCTCGCTCAACAGCCACACCTTCCCGGAGCTATTCAGCCCCATCCTCTTCTGGAGGTTCGTATTCTCGAATGGGAAATAGCTCATCGATGGGAAGTAGCTCACGTGCGAGTAGCTCCTACTCATCTCCATCCTCAAGTTCCATGAACCGAGGGGGATATTCATCAAGTAGCTCATCTAGCTACTCCGGTGGAGGCTCCCGCGGAGGCGGTGGAGGTAGCGTTTCAAGCGGTGGAGGTGGAAGTCGCGGTCCTCGTTAATTCGTTCATTAAAAAAGAAACATACATACCTCGCTGATTTGATTTATTAGCGGGGTATATTTTTTCCAATTCATTTCAAATACAAGCGATGAAACGCCCAACCCAACTTGCCCTGGCCGTCATGCTTTGTTCGGCAGGTGCCCAAGCACAACTTAACTTAAATGGCCATTTTTACGGCCAAGATGCTTTTCGATATTCCCAAAATCAATCGGCAATGTCTGCTCGCTCTTTAGGTGTAGGAGGAGGTGGCGCGGCCCTTGGTGGTGATATCTCCAATGCTTTCATGAATCCCGCGGGACTCGGATTTTTCAACCGGAACGAATTTTCCATCTCCCCTATGTTCATCGGTCAAAATTCAAGTAGTTCCTATCTTGGAAGTACCACCGATCAAACGCAAAATCAAACCCGAATAGGCCAGGCCGCTTTGGTACTGAGCAATCCCGGGATTGGCACGCGTCGAAAACGTTCAGCTTTTGCTATTGGCTATAATCGATTAGCCGATTTTGGAGGTGACTTCCGGTACCAAGGCACCAACCAACGATCATCCATCATCGATTTTTTTGCCCAAAAGGTTACCGAAGAAAACGTGGCTCCTGGTGTTTTGGATTCAGAATTTAATACCAATACTGGACTTGCCGAGACTGCCTCGTCCATGTATTACCAAGCCTATTTGATCGATCCATTGAACGATAACAATGTCTATGTGGCCTCTGAAACCTCGGCGCCAGTTCAGCAAAATGGGCGAGTACGACAAAACGGTGGCATAGGACAGACTACTCTTTCGTATGGAGCAAATTTTGATGATCAACTATATGTTGGTGCTTCTCTCGGACTTCTCCGCCTCAATTACACTAGCTTCTCCGATCATCAAGAACAATTCCCCAATGCCGAGGTACTTCGAGGCTTAACATTTGGAGATGATCTTCAAGTGGCAGGTTCTGGAGTCAATTTGACCATCGGAGCCATCTATAAGTTTGGAAAAATTGGGCAATTGGGAGTGGATGTTACCACACCTTCATCGATGCGAGTTCGAGAAACATACATTAGTCGTGTCTCGATTAATCCGGTCCCAGGCGTAATTGATACTCGTTTCACCTCCATTGAAACCATACCAAGTGATTTTGATTATCGTCTGACAACTCCTTGGCGAGCCAATGTAGGTGGATTGATTTTTCTGCCTAAAAAATTAGGTTTTCTGCATGCCAATGTTGGGTATGTAGGTTATCAAGGACTACGTGTTCAAGACCGAAACAGTGAGAATTGGACCAATTTGCAAAATCGACGTATCGAAGACCGATATCAAGATGTTCTTAATGTGCAAGGGGGAGCTGAAGTTCGGATAGGTATTGGCCGGTTACGTGCCGGATATCAGTACCTTGCCAATGCAGATCGTTTAGGACTGTCGACCACCCAAAATAACATTACACTGGGCGCGGGTATTCGTTCTCAAAAGTTTTATGCAGATCTTGGTGCAATCCTAGGCCAAACTACCTTTGGGTATACACCTTATGAATTACAAAATGCTGCCGATTTCGCCTCAGTGTCTACCAACCGGTCATTTAACCGAATTATGTTTACGTTGGGTTTTAACTTCTAAATAAAGAGATCATCAAAAAAGCCTTTCCATGTGTAACGGAAAGGCTTTTTTGATGGACACCCCAGTCAATCGATTACTTTCGTGCAAATTCCGCTTCCAGAATCCATAAAATTGTTTCTGCGTCGGTATCTCCCTCGATGGTGATATCGGCTTGTCGGTATATATCAATACGACTATTGTAAGTCTCAATTAGACGTTGGCTTACATCAGTATCATCTACATCTAAAAGGGGGCGTGTTCCTCGTTTTGAACTTTTTACTCGTTCCGCTAGCTTTTCGGGTTTTACATCCAAAAAGACACTCCAGCCATTTTCTTTGATGTATTGCATACCCTCATGAAAACAAGGAGTTCCTCCCCCAGTGGCAATAATCAATTGGCTTTCAACTGGAATTTTACGCAATTGATCGGCCTCTAATTTACGGAAAGCCTCTTCACCCTCCATTTGGAAGATTTCTGCTATTTTTTTTCCGGCTGTGGCCTCAATTTTTTGATCTAGGTCAATGAATTCGTAATTCAATAATTTGGCTAATTGTTTACCTAAGGTGCTCTTTCCTGAGGAAGGCATACCTAGCATAAAAATATTTTTCTTCATATGGATTTAAGAACCAAAAATCAATTATGGATTAATTTCAAATGGGATTTGGCGATGACTCCACTTCTTTACTACCGTTCCTTGTTTTAACTGAAGTATACACGGGTTAGTTCGTGCCATTGTTTTTAAAACTTTTTCATCTATGGTGTAGATTGGAGCATTCAGATCATTTTCCCGAAATGCACGGGCCAATTCGTGGGGAACTACAGACGTGATGAACCAAATTTGCACCTCTCCTTTCTTTTTTGAGTTATAGAGTGCACGGAGTTCCTCCCAAATTTTTGGAGTGATCGAATCTAATTTTTTAATCGCAATGAATACCTTATCCCCTGTTAAGCTTTCGGTGGTCCAGTCATTTCCAAGGGTGTCTGAAATACTGTAGTCAGTGATTTTAGGCGTGATTTCTTCTTCATTTAGGGTTATGGACTGCACATATTGGTACCGTGCAGTGTCCATAAGGTACTCTTGAGTTGTGATTTGCTTTTTAGAATCTTTTTCTTGAAACGTGTATTCGATTAAAGGTGCAATACCGGTTGGGGCCATTTGATCTGGGATGGATTTTCCTTTAGCATAGGGAAGGAAATCCAGCGGGGGTAAATAAAGCAAAGCGTAAATACCAATACCGAACCCAACCAAACTAGCTAAAGTTACCAAGGTACCTGACCAATAAAATCCACGGTAATGTTTTCGAAATAAAAAGATAGGAATGATAAAGATTAAGGAAATGATATCCTTCCAAAAAGAATGCCAGGGTTTAAGTTTCAAAAAGTCACCAAAACATCCGCAATCCGTGACTTTATTGAAAAAAGCGGAATAGAAGGTCAGAAATGTAAAAAATCCCATCATTCCTAAAACGATCCAAGCTGTGATTCTCATACGGAAACTAACGAGCAAGGCAAACCCGAGGATGAACTCACTTGCGCAAAAAAGGAGGGATAGACCCTGGGCTGAGTTGGCAAGGAGGTGAAAGACTGGAGCAAAGAAAGGTACATCTTGTGCAAAGACATCAAAATATTCTTGTAGTTTTAATCCTGTGCCATAAGGATCGACCACTTTGACAAAACCTGAAAAAATAAACTCCAATCCTACCATGATTCGGGCAAATTGGTAGAAGATCGTCCTTGGACTCATTGAGAAGATTGTTTTAATTTGATCAAACAAAAAACGGCGTAGTTAATAATATCCTGATAACCTGAACGGATACCTTCGGACACTGTAGTTTGCCCTTGGTTATCTTCGATTTGTTTGATTCGAAGTAATTTCATTAAGATAATGTCTGTCATTGAGCTTACCCGCATGTCGCGCCAAGCCTCTCCATAATCATGGTTTTTATTAAAAAGTAAGTCGGTTACTTCACTTACTTCTTGATCATACCAATCGATTAATGTGAGTAGGTCAATGTCATCGGGCAGGGTAGGCTGGCTGGATAAAATGAGGGCCATCACAGCGTAATTAATGATGCCGATGAATTCTGGAACTTCGCCCTCTTGCACCTTAGCAAATCCATTGGTTTGGAGGGTCCGAATACGCTGTGCCTTAATAAAAATTTGATCTGTGATGCTGGGAAGGCGTAAAATACGCCAGGATGTACCGTAATCCTGGTTTTTTTTGGCAAAAAGTTCTTTGCAATCGTTTATGATGGCCCGGTATTCGGAGAGGGTTTGTTGCATGCCTAGGGAATCCAAATCAAAAAATCAAAAGTATCTTTGTATCAAGAAGACAAAAATAATGAAAAATTCAGTGATCTCGAAGGGTAAGTTGCTTGATTTGTCAACGCCCAAAGTCATGGCCATTGTAAACATAACCCCGGATTCGTTTTTTTCAGGAAGCCGAGTGGACGAATCCACTGCCTTAATCACCATGGAGCGCTTGCTCAACGATGGGGCAGACCTTTTGGATTTAGGAGCTTACTCCACGCGTCCAGGGGCCTTGGAAATCAGTATTCAAGAGGAGCTAGATCGCCTCATGCCGGTATTGGAATTGGGTATAAAGCATCATCCAGAGGTTTGGTTTTCGGTGGATACCTTTCGATCTGAGGTAGCACAAGAAGCTTGCCGAGCGGGAGCCAAACTAATTAATGACGTGTCTGGTGGTTTGTTAGATCCCCATATCATGACGGTGGCGGCAAGAGAGAAAGTACCCTACATTTTGATGCACATGCGGGGAAATCCGCAGAATATGCAAACCAAAGCGAAATATGGGCAGGTAACAGAAGAGGTAATTGAGGAGCTCAGCCGTCAAGTCACTTTGGCAAGTCAAGCGGGAATCCAAGAGTTGATTTTGGATCCTGGATTTGGTTTTTCCAAAACATGGGAACAGGGCTATCAATTGATTCGAGACTTTGATGCATTTACCTTGTTTGAAAAGCCAATTTTAGTGGGGGTTTCAAGAAAGTCGATGCTCTATAAACCTTTAGGGAGTACACCAGAGGATATACTTCCGGCAACCTCGGCCTTGCATATGGCCTTATTAAATAAAGGGGCACATATTCTTCGGGTACACGATCCAAAGGAAGCTTGTCAAGTAATAAAATTGAGGGAATGGATACATAAGTAAAAAAGTAACCGTAAAATAATTTTCTTTATTTGATAACAAACCGTGGATTTTTTCTCTTGAAATTTTGACCTATATTTACAATCGAGTCATTTGCACATTCACTGCATAACAATTTAATAGTTCACGCTATGAAAAAACATTGTTTATTTTTTTTATCCATCTTGCTATTGCTTTTCAGTCAAAGTGAAATAGCATTTGCAGCGCCAGGGGTACCCCAAGTTCAGGGATTGGGTTTTACTGCTAGAACCAATACGACCATCCACAGTGTATGGTTAGCTGTGCCTGGTGCTACACAATACATTCATGAATTTTCCGAGGACGGTGTATCCAATTGGCAGGTAACCACCTTCTCTGCTACGGCAGGTCCGGAGTTCATCATGCGTGGTCTCACCCCAAACGTAACCTACCATGTTCGTGTAAAAGCAGTGATTGGTGGTTCAGAAGGTAGTTATTCTACCATAGCGCTCATGCGTACATTAAACGTGCCAAATGCTCCTACCAATTTACGTGCTACCCTACAATCAGGCGTTGCCAATTTAACCTGGGAAGATAATTCAAATGCTGAAACTCGTTATTTGGTGTATGCTTCATTTAATGGGGGAGGGTCGTATGCCGCTCCGATTTCAGTACCTGCCGTCAACGGTGGGTTAGGTCGTTTTTCTTACGGTGGGTTACCACCCAATTCAGATGTTTTCTTTTACGTTGTAGCTGAAAACCTGGATGGAATCTCTGCTCAATCAAACAATCTTCGCGTAACCACCGTACCAAGCAAAGTTTCTTTGATTTCAACTTATGCGGTTGGTCTCAACTTTGTAGGTCTATTCTGGCAAGGTCCAAATACATCACCCGGTGGTTTTAACTTGCAATACATGAGAGAAAATTCGGGCAGTTGGAATACCATATTTATTTCTTCGAATGCTGGAAACTCATTTGTGGTTCCAGATTTACAACAGGGAACTCGCTATTTTTTCCGAATTGCAGCGCTTAATTCATCAGGACAAGGGGATTTCTCGGACCCAATTTTAGTGACTACTCTGAGAAGAACAGCTCCTAATGCACCTCAAGATTTGAGAACTCGCCCATTGAGTGATGTCAGTATAATCTCCTCTTGGGCACTTGGTACAGAAGATCAAGTCTTTTTTACCAATACCCGGAACTCCTTGGTGGCTCAAATCACACGAGATACCACCATGTCACCCTCTTCTTTCCCTGTAAATCGGGATGAAGCTTCGTTTACTTTTGTTGATCTTCAGCCTCGTACAGCTTACTTCATTCGGGTGGGTGCGGTCAATGAAATAGGTACCAACTTTACACCCTGGAAGGTGGATACAACACTTGGTCGTCCAATTGCTCCATCAAACTTAGCTGCCTCTGCGGCTCGTGATGCGACAGGAGGCGCTATTGTAAATATCTCTTGGAAAGATAATTCAACCAATGAGGAATTCTTTACAGTTACTATTCAAGGTGGAAGTGCTCCTCAGTCGGTTAAAGTGATTCCAAATACAACTCAGTTTACCCATGTTCCGGTAGAGGAAGGTGTCAGCTATGCGTATTTCGTGTCTGCGGGCAATCAGTTTGGAACCTCGACCAGTTCAGATACCGTTCGTGTCACTGTTCCTTTCACAACCACACCCAAAGCACCCTATGGTCTAAAGGCCGTTCGTTCAGGTGGAAACGTGGTATTAACATGGTTGGATGATTCCAATGCCGAACAAAACTTCAGTATTGAAAGAGCTCCGGCTGGAACAACAACATTTGCGGTAGTGGGTACTGTTAACCGAAATGTAACCACCTTCACCGATGTCAATGTGGCTGGAAATGCAGGGTTCGTTTACCGTGTGCGAGCCACCAACCCGATCGGATCATCAGCCTACTCGAATACAGCTTCGGTTACTGGCGCAACCGGACAGGGCTTAGTTCCAGCTGATTGGGCGATTTACCCCAACCCAACAGCGAATAGTCTTCGTGTGGATGTTGCAGACCTTGATCTTAAAGGAGCACTTACAGTTCGCGTTTTGGATGGTATGAACCGTGAGTTACTTCGGAAAAGTTTTGATGCAGCCACAGGAACTGTGCTCGACATGAGTTCATTGAAGGAAGGTACCTATACCTTGGTCGTTTCAGGCGATGGCACGAAAATCTCCAAAAAGGTTGTTAAGTTGTAATTTTTACTTGACGAATAGTAAAAAGCCCGATTCGAAAGAATCGGGCTTTTTACATAATGAGATGATGATCAGGATCAAATTTTGGCTTGAAATGCCATCATCCCCAAAGGTGGTAATTTAACCAATATAGAATAAGGCTGGCCATGCCAAGGTAGGGCTTCGGCCTCCAAGTTATGATTGACCACTCCACTACCTCCATACGCTATGTCGTCCGAATTGAGAATTTCAACATAGGTTCCCTTGGCCGGAACGCCCAAGCGATAGGAGCCATGTGCCAAGGGGGTCATATTGAGGGCTACAAAAACAGATTCTTGTTCGATAAATCCTTTTCGTTTGTAATACAAAACACAATTTTGTCGATCAGTGGTATCAATCCATTCAAAACCATCGCCGCTAAATTGCTTATCATACAAAGCAGGATATTGAGTATAACCCTCGTTTAGTGCTTTAATCCATTTGGCAACTCCTTGATGATTCGGCTGCTCAAGCAAATGCCAGTCAAGGCTATACTGGAAGTTCCACTCTTTTCTTTGTCCAAATTCTCCCCCCATAAACAAGAGTTTGGTGCCAGGATGGGTAAACATATAGCCAAAGAGTAAGCGTAGATTCGCGAACTTTTGCCATTCATCTCCAGGCATTTTATCCCAAAGTGATCCCTTTCCATAGACGACTTCATCGTGTGAAAGAGGAAGCATGAAGTTTTCAGAAAAGGCGTAAACTGTACTGAATGTCAGGTCGTCTTGATGCCAGGAACGATACATTGGATCTTTGGCAAAGTATCGTAAGGTATCGTTCATCCAGCCCATCATCCATTTCATGCCGAAACCAAGCCCGCCTGTGTAAACCGGTCGAGAGACTCCCGGAAAAGCAGTTGATTCTTCCGCGATGGTTTGGGCAGTCGGAAACTCCTTGAATATGATTTCGTTTAATTCTTTAAAAAGGGAGATGACTTCTAGGTTTTCTCGACCTCCAAAAACGTTAGGAACCCACTCCCCGGCATTTCGAGAATAGTCACGATAGAGCATGGACGCTACGGCGTCAACGCGGAGACCATCGGCATGAAAACGATCCAGCCAGAAAAGAGCATTGCTTATCAAAAAAGATCGAACTTCATATCGACCATAATTAAATATATAACTCTTCCAGTCTGGGTGATAGCCTTCTCGAGGATCTTGATGTTCATACAGGGCTGTCCCATCAAATCGGAACAAGCCGTGCGCATCTCCTGGATAATGAGAAGGTACCCAGTCTAAAATGACCCCTATATTGGCTTTATGTAAGGATTCGACCAGATACATAAAATCCTGCGGAGTGCCGAATCGACTGGAAGCAGCGAAATAACCGGTTATCTGATATCCCCACGAAGGTTCATACGGATGCTGCATCACGGGCATAAATTCAACATGGGTAAAGCCCATTTCTTGAACATACGGAACCAAGGTGTCTGCAATCTCTCGATAGCCTAGTCGTCGGTCGTTGTTTGAGGGATCACGTTTCCAAGAACCTAAGTGTACTTCGTAAACCGACATAGGCGATTGAAGAGAATTGTGTTTTCCTCGATTTTTCATCCAATCCTCATCCTTCCATTCGTACCAAGTATCCCAAATTATCGACGCTGTTTTAGGTGGTTCTTCCCACCGAAGAGCATAGGGGTCTCCTTTTTCGATGTATTCATTTGAAGGGCTTAGTATACCATATTTATAGACTTCCCCATTTCCGATAGAGGGTATCCATCCTTCCCAAATGCCAGAACCATCCCAACGCGGGAATAAAGCATGGGATTCTGGGTTCCATCCATTAAAATTTCCAAGTACAAATACTTTTTGTGCGTTGGGAGCCCAAACGGAAAAATAGGTACCCGTGACATCGAGATGTGACACCACATGGCTGCCCATCTTTTCATAAAGTTTGTAATGTTTCCCCGATTTGAAGAGGTGAATGTCGAATTCGGTGTACAAGCTGTAAGGTTCCACTGCTTGGAAGGTTACAGATGCTTTCTTTTTAGCCATAGGTTAGATTATAAGAATAAAAAACTTGCAGGGGGCTTCTCCTGCAAGTTAATGATAATTTTGAAAACATAGGGATTAAGTACCGGAGATGTATTGCTCCAAATACTGGATGTGGTCAGATTGTTCGCTGATAATGGAAGTCACAATGTCGCCAACCGAAACGACTCCCAAAACTTGTTCATCTTCCACGACAGGCAAATGGCGAAACTTATGCTGACTCATTAAGCTCATACATTCTCGAATTGATTGTTGCCTGGTAACGGTAAACACGTGGGAGGTCATGACCTCCTTAACTTGTGTGGTAGCAGCATGGCGTCCTTTGATTACCCCTTTTCGGGCATAATCTCGCTCTGAAAAGATCCCAACCAAGTGATCATTCTCCATGACTAATACCACACCAATGTTAAATTTTGCCATTAACTCGAGTGCTTCAATTACCAATTGGTCGGGTTTTATCGCATGGATGATACCCTCTTTTTGTTTGTTCAGTAAATTACCTACAGTTGACATCGTAATGTTGGTTAAGTTTTGCCCAGGAATCAAAAATAAGTTACACTTTATAACTGAAAAATACAATAGGTGGTAAAAAAAATAGTCTCAGGTAAAACCCGAGACTATTCCCTTTATCTAACTCAAAACCTCTATCGTTCTGCACATAACGTGTTTGAACAATATCGAGCTCAAATTTAACTGGAAAATAATGTAGATTGTGCGAAAATGCAGATTGGTTCAATAATTTTATGGAATTTTTAAATTTTGATAGATCTGAGGCGATTCCATTGGCCGAAAGAATGCGCCCTTCCACGCTTGATCAGGTGGTGGGTCAAAGGCACTTGGTTTCGCCGCAGAGTACGTTTCGCCGGGCATTAGACAATAAGGTTCTGAGGTCTTGTCTATTTTGGGGACCACCGGGTGTAGGAAAAACGACATTGGCGCAAATCATTGCTAAATCAGCAGAGCGCCCGTTCTATGCGCTATCGGCCATCCAGGCGGGTGTAAAAGACATTCGGGAGATTGTGCAAAAACCACATGGCTTGTTTCCTCCCGTGGTCTTTATCGACGAAATACATCGATTCAATAAATCTCAACAAGATGCGCTGTTGCCTTCGGTTGAACAGGGCAAGATTACGTTAATCGGGGCAACCACCGAAAATCCTTCCTTTGAGGTAAATGCGGCTTTGCTTTCCCGTTGTCAAATTTATACCCTGGAGCCGTTAACCTTAGCGGATTTAGTGGTTATTGCGGAACGTGCGTTCAAAGAGGATTCGGTATTGGTTCAAAAAAAGATTGAGGTAGATTCTTACGAAATGCTTTACCAATATTCAGGAGGTGACGTACGGAAATGGCTCAATGCGCTTGAAATGGTTGTTTTATCCCAATGGGATCTCCCTGTGGTGCGGGTAAATCACGAAACTATCGGTGCTGTTTTGCCGTCGTTGGTCAGTCGTTACGATAAACAAGGCGAGCAGCATTATGATATTATTTCGGCCTTTATTAAATCCATCCGGGGGTCGGATCCGGACGCCGCTTTGTACTGGTTTGGTCGGATGTGGCTAGCCGGGGAGGAGGATGTTTTTATTGCTCGACGCCTTCTCATCTTGGCGGCGGAGGATATCGGTTTGGCCAATCCAACGGCGGTCATTATGGCCAAAAATTGTCTGGAGTCCGTTCGTATGATTGGACGGCCGGAATCGCGGATTATTTTGGGGCAAACCATTGTTTATTTGGCCACTTCACCCAAGTCGAATAGTTCGTACCGTGCAGTAGATAAAGCCATCGCATTTGCTGAGAAAAATCTTCATGCCGAGGTACCTTTGGCTCTAAGAAATGCTCCTACTCAATGGATGAAACAGATTGGGTATGGGAAAGGATACCTGTACAGTCACGATTACCCCGGTCATTTTGCTCGCCAATCCTTTTGGCCCGATCAAATGGAGGAGCAGGTTTTCTTTCAACCAGCCGAAAATCCTAGAGAACAAGAATTGGCTAAAATTCTAAAAAATTGGTGGCCTACTCGATATAAAAAAGAGTAGGCCATCCGGTCAATTCATTATGACTTGGTGAACGAGTAGGTGAGATTAAAACGAACCAAAGTAGATTTGTACAAATTTAATAATAGTTGCACGAGAGGATCTGTCGAAGCATACGCCTCCAAGGTTAGGAAGAGTTGGTCTTTGTTCATGTTTAATGTCATTGTATTTCGCTTGATATCAGTCGTGAAATACAGCTGAGCATCTTGGGTTTCTCCAGGCTCTCGGAAGGTCAAAACGGTAGTATTGCCATCAATTCGGTAGCGTCCTTCCACATTCAGGGTTGATTCGGCGGTTCCTTGAATAGGTACTAGAAAATTCTGGGCTTGAAAAGTGCCATTGGCCTGAAAAGTGATCCGGGAGGGTTGTTGTTGACTAAAGGTCTCTTTTTCTTTGATCGGTTGCTCGTTTTCTACTTGAGATTCTGTTTCAACCGATTCAACATTCCATGTGCCTTCTAGTTCCTCTTGAGGTACAACATCATTGGATTGGCATCCAATCAATACCACAAAGCTGGCCATAAGACCTGCAAACACTACATTTTTCATAAGAATTTTAGTTGTTTTGGTGACAAATACATTTTCATAACGCAAACAACCTGTAGCTTTAGTATGTGTGGAAATAAAAAAATTAAATTTCCTCTCCAATCGTATATTCTTCTTTTGTAATGTTATGTTTAACAAGAAGTTCTCCGATGAAACCTGCCAAAAACAATTGTACTCCAAGGATAACGGCGACTAATGCTAGGAAAAAGAGGGGATGATCTGTTACATTTCGGTATTTTAAACCCGCCCAAATATTGTACAATTTTTGTCCGATCAGTACGAGAGTTATGAAACTTCCAGCGAGAAAGGAAAGGATTCCCATGGTTCCAAAGAAATGCATGGGTCGTCGTCCAAACTTATGTAAAAAGGTGATCGAGAGCAAGTCAAGAAACCCGTTGATGAATCGATCTAAACCAAATTTGGTCGTACCGTATTTTCGAGCTTGGTGCTGCACTACTTTTTCTCCGATGCGGTCAAATCCTTGCCATTTAGCAATGACAGGAATGTACCGGTGCATTTCTCCATAAATCAAAATATTTTTAACAACTTTGGATCGATAGGCTTTTAAGCCGCAGTTGAAATCGTGTAAAGAAACGCCAGATATGGATCTTGTCACAGCATTGAAAAGCTTGGTTGGCCAAGTTTTGGTGATGGGGTCATACCGTTTTTTCTTCCAACCTGAAACTAGATCATAGCCCTCCTCCGTAATCATGCGGTATAGATCTGGTATTTCCTCGGGGCTATCTTGCAAGTCGGCATCCATGGTAATGATAACGCTGCCCATGGCTTGATTAAAGCCCGTTTGAAGGGCAGCTGTTTTTCCGTAATTGCGTTGGAATTTAAATCCTCGAATGTGTTCGTTTCTCTTTTTTAATTCTGCGATGACAGACCACGATGCATCCGAACTACCATCATCTACAAAAAGAATTTCGTACGAAAAATCATGCTCGTTCATGACCTTCACGATCCAATCGTGGAGTTCTGGCAATGATTCGGCTTCATTAAACAGGGGGATCAGAATACTGATTTGAAGTGCTTGCATAAACGAGATGGGGAACAAAATCCGACTACAAAAGTCTAAAAAATTAAATAATAATCCTGTAAAAGTTTTTTAAATCTCGGATGGTAAACGGAATTGGATTCATAAATCGGGAATTCGGTCTCATCCACTAGCTTTGCTTTTTCTTTTTTGATTTCCCAATATTCTCTCGAAATGGGATGTTTCGGACTATGACGAGTCCTAATCTTTTGATGTACTGAAAGAGAAAATTCGAGGATTAGGGGTTCTATTCGTTGCATTTCATGCGGTGGTAATAAAATCCAGGCAGATCCTCCCGGTGCTAAAAGGGCCTTTATTTGGCTGATTAACTCCCGTGAGGTTAAGGTTTCTTGATGGTGCGCTTGCCTTTTGGCTATTACCGGTGAAACCAAATGGTCGGTATAAAAAGGAGGATTACAAACGATCCCATCAAATAAGGTATCTGGCGGGATAAATTCTTGAATAGCTCTGGGCACTACCTGGATTTGCGTTTGGAATGTGGGATTAATCGATAAATTGAAATCCATTTGAGAGATAGCTTGGGGCTCATTTTCGACAGCCGTAATCTGAGCTTGGGGATATTTCTGGGCAAGCATGAATGACAACAATCCAGTTCCAGCGCCAATGTCCAAAATCGTTTTTGGAGTTGGGTAGGTGGCTAATGCCCCTAAAAGGCAAGCATCGGTACACACCTTCATGGCTGCCTTGTCTTGGTGAATAGTAAATTGTTTGAATTTGAAAAAGGATTGTTTCATTTTCGTCCAAAGTCTGCAGGATTTTCACCCCATTCCTCAGTTTCCCACTTGATGATTGGATTCTTAAAACGGTGTGTGGCTAGCCAAGTTTCTGCTCGTTCAATTAGGTCAAAAACCTCGGCATTACGGGTTGTCCGTTCCAGTTTTGTGTTGGCCTTTTTTTTTCGAATCCACGAGATAGCCGTCATGGAATCGGAATAAATGGGAAGTTCAGAGTTTTGTTTGGCCAATAATGCCAAGGCATGGACTATAGCTAAAAATTCTCCAATGTTGTTGGTTGCATCTGGAAATGGGCCCTTGAGAAACAAACGGGCTCCCGTTAATAAATAGACCCCTTGGTATTCCATGTCTCCCGTTTTGGTGTTCCATGCAGCATCCACTGCCACCGCGTTACGATCAAAATTGCCAGCGGCAGGGGTAATTTTGTTTTTTTTAATGGTTTGATAATACCCTTTTTGTAAGGCTTTTTCTGCCTCCTCACGAGACTCAAATGATTTGTACTGGGCGTCGCTTAAACCATCAATTTGTTCTTTGCAGGACTCCCAAGTGCTGAAAATGCCGGTTTGTCGACCTTTCCAGACGACATAAAATTTTGGTTTTTTTGACATGTTTATTGTATCATCACTTCTTCCCCTTCTCCTACATAATACAGTGAATCGACATGCTCAGCCACCTGTTGCTCATCCCATTTTTCAAGTTGCCAGGCCGAGGGCTTAGACGAAATCGCGGGGATCTGAATTCTGAATTCCTCAGCTACTTGTTGCCATTCTGGGCTGGGTTTGTGCCGAAGAACCTCTTTAAACAATTCAAAGGAGGAAAAATACATCCATGGTTGTGGAATTCGGATAATTTGCCCGTTGGAGGCAAGGCACAGAGCTTCTAGGTGGACCCCTGGAAATGGCTTTTGGGTCATTTCAATCATTTTCTGTTGTGCCAACAAATAATGCTGGGCGTCCTCCTCAAACAAGATACCCATAGAAGGTTGATCTTGGGTTTGGACTTTGGAAAGCAATTCCCTCAGACGTTCCAACTTGGGGAGCAGAATAGCTGCAGGCATGGGAGCATCCAAACGCTGTTGGAGGGATCGTTGAATAAGATAGGTTAGAAATTGGCTTGGTGAAAATCCCAATGTGGCCACCTGACGAAGCGTCAAAGACCATTCCGTAAGGTACGGTGTGGTATCCACTGAAAATATTCGAATTTGTTGGGTATTGGAAATGACCCCTCGGATTTGAAGAAGGAATGTTTGGTCAAAGAGTTGAGAAGCTTGAATAACCTGATTTCGAAGTTCCTCAGCCAAACTTAAAGGTAATTCCATCGGAATATAATGCTCTTCTCCGTCCGACTGAAGAATACGCTCCAAGGGCTCCAATAGGTGCATCGTCCCGGTGATGTCCTGAAACAGTGTGCAAAAAAATTCTCGACCGTGGGCATAACTTTCAAAAATAACATCCGAAGGTTGCTTGGCCGATCGTAGAGTGATCGAAGAGCGGTCGGTGGTTTCAAATACAGTATTTAAATGGTCGAGGACGTCCGCAGGATGATCGATTGATTGTCCCTCTGGACTAGTTAAAGGGAAAATAAATCCTTTTTCAACCTGGTGGATGCGTTCGATGGCATGCTTTTTCTGCCGGGAGGTCAGTTTAACCCATTCCTTCTTTGAAAAAGTAACCTCGCCGAAGCATAGTTGCATGGCTCGATTAAATTCTTCAAGACTCCGTTTTTTTATAGATGCATGATGTGAAAAATAGGAACGATGTGGATTACTGATGAAGAACGGGAATCCAATGGTGTGAATGGTTTCTAAAAATATCGTATTACTATCTTCCGATTGCCATTTGGTGTAAGGCAAACAGGATTGATGGTAGGCGGCAGGTTGAAAAGGACGAAGGAGTTCAACCAAAATTTTTCGGTTGTTTGCACGAACGCTGTCAACAAGTCCAGATCCGGTATAGGGAACTTGGTGCCACTCCAATAAGCCTTGTAATTGGCCAGCCTCCGCTTCAGAACCATACAAGGCCAGAAAAGCAAGATCAATGTACTCGGATAATTGCTCGGCTCGAACTTGCTTTCCTATTTTATAAACAAGCTTGTAGAGTTGTGTTTCATTTAGATTACCTAAATTCTCAAGATAAACACGAAAGCCTCGGTTGAGATTTCGCGAGGGATAAAATCGATGGGTGCTCTCATCCGTAAGAATGGAGTTTTCCACCAAGATGAAGTTTCCTTTGGAATCAACGAAGATAAGGGTAATGTCAAAAATACGTCGATCAAAAAAAGGAAGGGCTTGTTTTACCCAAAGAAACGAATTTTCTCTCTCTGCGGATGGGCCGCCAAAAAGGATACCGATGCGAAGCTTGTCACTCATTGTTTTGGTCGTTCTAGAGAGTAATATACAAATTTACCAAGAAAATTGCTTAATCCCCAGAACAAATACCGAAGAACGGGTTGAATTTATCGCGAAACTACTTGGAAAGCGGGGTTAGATTGACAGCTTCCACTTTATTAATTTCAGGAATGGCTTTTAGTATGGCTTCTTCGAGACCTGCTTTAAAGGTCATAGCCGACATAGGACATGAGCTACATGATCCTTCTAACTCTAGCCGAACGGTCATGTCTTCAGTCACCTCCAATATCTTAACATTTCCACCGTCTGCCTTTAAATAGGGTCGAACAGTTTCGAGTGCGGATTCAATGCGTGAGATAAGATTATCCATGGGTTTACTTTAGGTTGTAAAAGTATAAAAAATAGGCCAGATTCGCAAAAAAGAGGCCTTAATTGCCGTTTTTAGGCCGAATGAACATTTGTGTATAATGTCCTTGGTATTCTCCAATACCCATGTCGGTGACGAGCGGATGGAGTAAATTTTGGCAATGTCCTGGTGAATTTTTCCAGTTGAGTACCACTTCTGAGGGTGTTGGCTTAAATCCTTTGGCCAGAAATATATTTTCTGCTGCATTGATCCACCCAATCCCTGCTTGATTCAAGCGATCCACCAGATTGTTCCCAGAGGGAGATACATGGTGGAAATAACCTTTTATGGCCATATCCTCGCTGTGTTTTTGTGCTAGGTGAGCAAGTTTTACATTCCATTGCACCGGTTGTACAGGTGGATAATATCGGTTTCCGCAGATACATCCTTGTGACCGAATTTTGTTCACCTCCCGAAGCCATATTTCTGGGGCTGAGTAGGTATTTTGCCAGTACCAACACAGCCCCAAAATCAAGTGGATGATTACCATTTTTTATTTCAACAAACGGTCTTGGGACCTAAAACGTATCTAAGCACCCACTTTTACGCGTTCGGTTGCTGGTGCTTGTGCGTTTCGAATGGCCACCTGTTGTGCGAGGGCCTCAGCTGCTTGCTGAAATGCACGTGTGGTGATTTCCTCTCGATCCATCCATACTGGCCGACCGGCATCTCCTCCCTCTCGAATGCGTTGAACCAAGGGAATTTGACCAATTACGGGGCAATCGAATTGCTCGGATAGTTGGTTAGCCCCTCCTTGTCCAAAAATAAAATATTGATTATTTGGTAGTTCGGCAGGGGTAAAGTAGGCCATATTTTCGATGATACCCAACAAGGGCACATTGATCTGTGGTTGTTTGAACATCGCCATTCCTTTCATGGCGTCTGCCAAAGCTACTTTTTGAGGGGTAGTGACCACCACGGCACCTGTAACGGGTACCGTCTGAACCAAGGTTAAATGAATATCACTTGTACCGGGAGGTAAATCAATGAGTAAATAGTCCAATTCACCCCAATCCACATCACCAAAAAATTGACGAAGTGCTTGGCTGGCCATGGGGCCTCGCCAAACCACTGCGCTATCTGGTGGAGTCAAGAAGCCTATGGATATGAGCTTGATGCCATATTGCATGATGGGAGAGATCATATTCTTCCCGTCCTTCTGCGTAATTAATGGCTGCATGTCCTCTGCACCAAACATCACAGGAATCGACGGTCCCGAAATGTCGGCATCGATGATTCCGACCTTAGCACCTGCTTCTTTTAGTGCCATGGCCAAGTTGACCGTTACGGTCGATTTCCCGACACCTCCCTTTCCTGATGAAATGGCAATGATATTCTTTACCCCTGGGAGGGTTGGCGCATTCTCTCGGATGGAGGTAACATCAGCGGTCATGTTGATCCGGACGTCCACTTCCGGTGCTAGGTGGGTATGGATAGCTTGAGTGCAATCTTGTTTTATCTTTTCCTTTAGAGGGCAAGCGGGGGTGGTTAATACCACGGTAAACGAGACTTGGTTAACACCTACCTCTACGTCACGTATCATGTTTAATGTGACCAAATCTTTTTTTAGATCAGGCTCTTGCACGTGGCCCAATGCATAGAGTACTTTTTCTTTCGTGATTGTCAATTCACCCATGGAACTAGGAATTTTGATGGTATTCTTCTAAAACTGAACAACCTTGTATCAAAATAAGTTTAGGCAAGCTGGCTTAATTGTTGGTCGACCCAGATTCTTTCCTCTGATAAATCGGCTGGGCCATGCAGATTTTCCAAATGTGTTTTTGTTTGCTGTAAAAAACGAATATGGCTAGCTGAACCAGGATATTGAGGACGATGCATCAAGTTTTGATGTACCTTTTGCCATTTGGATAGCCAATCTTGAGTTTCTTCCCCAAAAAAAGTAGAACCAAAAACCTTAAAAATGTGATCCAAGGCTACCTCGTTGGGATGGATGAGGTCAGGCTGATAAAATCGGTAGTCTCGTAAATCGTCCATCATTATTTCGAAGCTTGGGAAGTAGGCAACGTGTGTATATTTTTCGACCAATTCATGGCAAGCGTATCGAAGTATACTTTTACTTACAGAATTCCCCTGGAGGGTCTCTTTGATATGGCGTACTGGGCTTACCGTTAAGATAATTTTGATCTTCCCATTGTACACCAGTAATTGGTCGATTAAGGCAGATAGCGATTGAACAATTTCCAGGGGTCTCAAAAGTTCTTTTTTAAAGTCTTTGGCCGGCCGTTTATGGCAATTGGAAATGACACTTAAATTGGGTTTTAGTTTGAATACATAGGCTGTACCAAGGGTGAGTACGAGTACATTGGTTTTTCGTAGATATTGATGAACTTGCTGGTGCGAGGATTCAATCTTTTTTTCCAATTCTTCCCGGCTGGATGCCCACCAATGGGCATGGTAATCATGATGGTGCCAAACCGATTCGTTTTCCCAAAACAAATGATTGGGTATGGCCTGCTGAGACATAGAATGCCTCAGCAGTTTTGCCATTGACAATGGATTGTACACCGTACCAAATGGATTGGAAAGGCATTTGAATTTGTTTTGTTCTAATTTTAGCCCTAGGAAGTCAGAAAAGCACGAGCCTAGAGTTAAAATAGAGGAGTCCAGTCCCAACTGAAATGGAGAGGAAGGGGCTTCCAGGGAAGTTCTTAAGTACATTTTATGGGTAGTGGTTACTTGTCAAAAAGTATTGGCAGTACAAGATAAAAAGAAAGTCGCCTAAATCCATTGTTTATAAGGGACTTTTGATAATTCTACCGGAGGGTATGCGTTCAATTTGTTGGTTTTTCTGTTACTTTGCATAAAATATATTGGATTCTTTACGTTAGTAACCACGTATGAAATTATTTGATCAGTACGACATCATCTTCACATCCTCGCGTTTAGCTGCTTTTGAAAGTTTAGTTGATCAACCTTCAGGGGATTTACCCAAGGCAGTCAAAGGGGTGTATTATACCTTGGTTGCGGGACTAATACGGAGAAGCCAAAGTTCCATGGGAAGCAATCTTTTGTTTAATCAGGTTTCCAATGCGGTGGAGCCCGGTTCTTTTATTGATACATTGGATGCTTTATTCCTTGACAGAAAAAAGGCCGAACAAGCACAAGAAAAAGGCTTAAAGGTGATCAGCCAGATTTTTCCGGCTTTTAAAAGTCCGCTTATTAGTACCCTTGGCTCCTATGCGGGAGTGAATAAACAATCGGCCACTTGGGTGATTAGCTTGGTCACTCAAGTCCTGATGGACTCATTAGCTAAGATTACCAAGGAGGAACAGTTTGACGCAAATGACCTAATTTATTTTATTCAGAAACACCAGGAACCTCTGTTTACATCGTCACCTGAGGGTTTGCTAGATAAGATGGTCCCAGCTCTTGGTTTGCAGGATCTTCAAAATCAAAAATTGATGCCGGTTCAAAAAAAGACCCCTGCACCTACGTTGAAAAAAGAGGAACAGAATGAGGAGGAGGAAGTAAGTTCTGGCCAATTGGTTTCGGGAAAAATGTTGTTTTTGGGGATTTTAGTGGTGGCCGCTATTGCTGGGGGTATTTATTGGTATCAACAACAACCTACTTCCGCACCAGAGACCACGGTTGCCACAGGTGAGGAAGAGATCTCACCTGAGCAAATTGACTCCCTATTAAAAGCCACAGAGCCAGTAAAAGAGGAAGTTTCGGCAGATACTCCTGTATTTTTCCCTGAAATGGTATCCTATGTGGCCGATAGTACGCAACCTGCCGGGAAGCGATTCATCACTCCGGAGCTCGCTTTTTCCATTGGGCAAACTCAACCAGATAGTAGTGCTCAAGCTGCTGTGGAAGCTCTAGCTCAAATGATGGTTACATATCCAAAACTTGAATTGAAGATCGAAGGATATGGGACACGACCTGATCCGAAGTTGGGATTAAAACGGGCAACTGGATTGAAAAAGACGCTATTAGCGGCAGGAATCGATAACCGACGAATCGATGCAGTTGGAGTTCCAGATGGTAAGAAAATGGCACTCGTTGTGATTAAAAAGTAAAAAGCGTTTCTCTAAATAGCCCGTCCACATTCGTTACAAATGCTTGTAAGTCTTGGACGGGTTTTTTCTTGACTTGATACAAATAAGCTCCCTTTTTGGAGTATCCCTTCTGTTTTTCTTCCAGCCGTTCAAGAATGTCTAAGGACAGTATCTTTCGACTGAAATTTCGTTTATCAAATGTAGTTTGGTAAATGGCCTCGTATAACTTTTGAAGTTGGGGTAGGGTAAATTTGTCTGGGAGTAATTCAAAACCAACGGGGTGAAACGCGGCTTTTCTACGCAATGCTTGAATAGCCACCTCGATCATTTCTTGGTGATCAAACAACAAATTGGGTAATTCTTGAAGTCCAAACCATTCGGCTTGATAGGCATCCGAAATGGTAGCTTCATAGTCATGGACGTTAATTAAGGCATAATACGTCACGGAAACAGTCCGTTCTATCGGATCCCGCATCGGTTCCCCAAATGCATAGAGTTGTTCAAGGTAAATTTGCTTTAGACCCGTCAGTTGGAATAAAATCCGGGAAGCGGCTTGATCCAAACTTTCGTTGGGTTCTAGCCATCCACCCATTAACGACCAATGATCTGCTTGGGTTTCAAGCCCACGTTTTACCAACAGACACTTCAACGTTTCGCCATCAAAACCAAAAATGATGGAATCGAGTGCCACCAAGCATTTGGTCTGTTGTTTGTATAAGTCTAACATCGGGAATCACATGGATTAAAAAAGCATGAATCTGCAAATTTGTCAACTTTTTCGGTTATTTGGCATGTATATTTGTTAAAAATGAAAAATAGAAATTGTTAGCATTGAATGAATTGACTTTTTTTCAGGGGGATCGTTGTCTAATTCCCAAGACTACCATGACCCTAGAAAAAGGTAAAATTTGGGCAATATTGGGTGAAAGTGGGGTGGGGAAGTCGACATTTCTTCATTTAATCGCGGGTTTGGTGAATCCAACCTACGGCACAATCCACTGGAATGGGCAGTTGGTTAAACCTCCAAAAGATAAGCTGGTTCCGGGACATCCAGACATCCATTTGGTTCGACAAAGCTCAGGCTTGTTTCCCAATGTTTCGTTACGTGAGAATATTCGCTATGCGCTCCGTTACTACGAGGAAGCATATCGCCAAGAGCGTATGGACTATTTGATTGAAAAAGGGGGACTTCGCCTTATTCAAAATCAATTACCAAGGGAGGTTTCGGGGGGAGAGCAACAACGTGCAGCTATTTTAATGGCTATGGCCGAACCCCCAGGCGTTTTATTGCTGGATGAACCCTTCAGCCACTTAGATGGTCGTAATAAGCAAGTGGTTCGTCGGTTGATTTTGGATTTGGTGGCTGAAGAGGACACTTTGGTCGTTTTCGTGACGCACGACGCCGAAGATGCCCTTTCAACCGCCGATCAAATTTCGGTTTTGGGTGGTGGAGAGTGGATCCAGACAGGAGATTCTCAAACGCTGTATCACACTCCTTTAACGCCTTATGTGGCAGGTTTGACCGGTCGATTTTATGAGATTCGAGGTCAAATTTACCGGCCAGAGCAAATCAGGCCAGAGGAAAAAGGAATGTTGGTACGCGTGGTAGAATCCATTTACCTAGGTCCTCGGTATTTAATCGAGGCAATGTTGCCTTCCGGAGAAAAAATAGGATGGTATCAAAACGAATCCTTGCCCGAACAAACCGAGGTTTGGATTGCTCTGTAATTTACTCGGCTAATACATAGACAGCATCCAGATTACGACCTTGCCCGTCGTAATCGAGACCATATCCGACAACAAATTTGTTTTCTATTTCAAAACCAACGTAGTCCAGGTCAATTTCAGCTTCCAGTGCTTCGGGTTTGTGCAATAGTGTTACGATGGCGAGTGAAGCGGGTTGTAACCCCAAAATTTGTTGGGTGATTTGTTGCATGGTGAGTCCTGTATCCACAATATCTTCCACCAAGATGATGTGCCGATTCTGAATATCTTCTTGCAATCCTAGGATTTGTTTTACTTGGCCAGTGGAATTCATGCTTTGGTAGGAGGATACACGCACAAAGGTAACCTCACACGGTATTTCTATGCATTTAAACAAATCACTTAAAAAGACAAATGCACCGTTTAAGACACCAATAAAGAGAGGGTCTTTGTCACGGTAATCGGTATTTAATTCTTGGGCTAATTCCAGTATTCGTGCCTGGAGTGTTTTGGCTGACAAAAAAGGGACAAAAGATTTATCGCGGATGTGGATCATAAGATTTCTTTGAAGTCGAGGCAAAGATACCAAAAATTATCTGGGAGAAACTAAAAAAGAGGGGGGCTGCTTCGATTTCTACGAAGCAGCCCCCCTCAATCACCGATCTTGCTAATTACGCTTTTTGCGATGCTGCAATTAGATTTAACGCAGATCCTGCCTTAAACCATTCAATTTGAGCTTCGTTGTAGGTATGGTTCACCACAATCTCATCTTTCGATCCATCGGAGTGATGTGCCACGACGGTAAGTGGTTTGCCTGGTGCAAAAGAAGTTAGCCCAACGATATCAAAGGAATCGTCCTCTTGAATCTTATCGTAGTCGGCTGGATTAGCAAAAGTTAAAGCCAGCATCCCTTGTTTTTTCAAGTTGGTTTCGTGGATCCGAGCAAAGGATTTAACCAAGATAGCCCGAACACCCAAATGACGAGGCTCCATAGCAGCATGCTCACGGGATGAGCCCTCTCCGTAGTTTTCGTCGCCCACGACTAAGCTACCCACTCCAGCAGCTTTATAAGCTCGTTGGGTAGCGGGTACTTCACCGTATTCTCCGGTTAATTGATTTTTAACTTTATTCGTAGCATCATTAAAGTTATTGACGGCACCGATCAGGAGGTTATTGGAGATATTGTCCAAATGTCCACGGTATTTCAACCAAGGACCCGCCATCGAAATGTGGTCGGTGGTACATTTACCTTTGGCTTTGATCAATAGTTTTAGTCCAGTTAAGTCGGTTCCTTCCCATGCTTTGAACGGATCAAGGAGTTGCAAACGATCTGATTTTGGACTAACAATAACTTTGATACTTTTTCCACTTCTAGCAGGTTTTTGATAGCCGGCATCTTCAACAGCAAAACCGTTGGGTGGTAGTTCGACACCAAGGGGTGGATCTAGTTTGACCTGCTCGCCGTTTGCATTGGTGAGGGTATCTTTTGCTGGGTTAAATGTCAGGCTTCCGGCAATTGCGAAAGCGGTGACGATTTCAGGTGATGCCACAAAAGCGTGGGTATTGGGGTTCCCATCGGCACGTTTTGCGAAGTTCCGGTTGAAGGAGGTAATGATGGAATTGCGCTCCTGTTTTTCAGCTCCATGCCGAGCCCATTGGCCGATACATGGTCCACAGGCGTTGGCAAGGACAACCCCACCAATTTGGCCAAAAGTGGCAAGAATACCATCTCGTTCGGCAGTAAAGCGAACTTGTTCTGAACCAGGGGTAATGGTGAACTCAGCTTTGGCTTGAATATTTTTAGAGGCAGCTTGAGCGGCGACCGATGCGGCCCGAGTCATATCCTCATACGATGAGTTGGTACAGGATCCGATCAAACCTACATCCAATTTCTCAGGCCATTTGTTTTTCTTCACTGCCGCTGCGAATTTAGAAAGAGGCCAAGCCAAATCGGGCGTGAATGGGCCGTTGATCCGCGGTTCAAGTTTGGAAAGATTAATTTCGATGACCTGATCATAGTATTTTTCTGGATTGTCGATACAATCTTGGTCAGGACGCAAATATTCTTTGATTTTTTTAGCGAGGATAGCCACCCGAGCGCGGTTTGTTGCACGAAGGTAATTTTCCATCTTCTTATCAAATCCAAAAAGGGAGGTAGTGGCACCAATTTCAGCCCCCATGTTGCAGATTGTCCCTTTTCCTGTTGCCGAGAGACGATCGGCTCCGGATCCAAAATATTCTACGATGTAGCCCGTACCCCCTTTTACAGTGAGGCGTCCTGCTACTTCTAAGATGACATCTTTGGCCGACGCCCATCCTTTCAATGTTCCGGTTAATTTGATACCGATGAGCTTTGGCATTTTAAGTTCCCAAGGCAAGCCTGCCATCACGTCGCAGGCATCCGCACCACCTACACCAATGGCCACCATACCCAAGCCACCCGCATTTGGGGTATGGGAGTCAGTACCAATCATCATCCCTCCTGGAAAGGCATAATTTTCGATCACGACTTGGTGAATAATACCAGCGCCTGGCTTCCAGAAGCCAATACCATACTTATTTGAAACCGAAGCAAGGAAGTCATATACCTCTTTATTGCTTTCGGTAGCTGTTTTTAAATCTTCAGAAGCGCCAATTTTGGCTTGAATCAGGTGATCACAATGGACAGTTGAAGGAACTGCTACTTTATCCCGTCCTGCTTGCATGAATTGCAATAAAGCCATCTGGGCAGTGGCATCTTGCATCGCCACACGATCTGGGGCAAAATCAACGTAATCTTTACCTCTTTCAAATGGCTTGGCAGGCACACCATCCCAAAGGTGTGTATATAGAATTTTCTCTGCAAGTGTCAGTGGTCTACCCAATAAATTGCGTGCGGCATCAACCTTTTCGGGCATTTTGCTGTACACGTCTTTGATCATGTCTAAATCAAAAATCTTCATTTTGACGCGTTATTTTAAAGTAAAAATAAGATAGTTAGGAACGTTGACCCATAGATCATTTCAAAATTACGAAACAAAAAGGGAAATGAAATAGGATTTTTCTAATTTATGCCGGAAATGGTTTTCAATATTGTACTGATATTGTTGTAAATAATTGATTATAAGCGTTTAAAGTTGTTAATTTAAATAAATTATAAATAAATTTCTGGCAAATAAGAAGCGAAAAATTCAAATGTTTGTGATTTTTGCACTTTTTGAAAATTTACAATGCGATTTGTTGATCCCAATATTGAATTATTCCAAGATTTTGAGCCTGATTTCGGCTCTTTCCTGGGATATTCACCCGATTGACTTGAAACAAAATTTTTGAAGTTTTGCTTATTATTCATGTACTTTGAATCTTCAACACGTTTCTCGAACTGCTTCCACAACACATGGCGAAAAATTTAGTAATAGTAGAATCTCCGGCCAAAGCAAAGACCATTGAGGGGTATTTGGGAAAAGATTTTATCGTAAAATCGAGTTTTGGACATATCCGCGATTTGCCCGAAAAGCAAATTGGCGTGGATGTAGAGAATGCCTTTTCCCCGTCCTATGAAATATCAGCAGATAAAAAGAAAGTTGTCGCTGAACTAAAAAAAATTGCACAAGATGCAGAGGTATGGTTAGCTACGGACGATGACCGTGAAGGTGAGGCAATCTCCTGGCATTTGAAAGAAGCTCTCGGATTGGCTGATGATACCAAGCGGATCGTCTTTCGTGAGATCACCAAAAAGGCCATTACGAAAGCGATTGAGCAACCCCGGACCATCGATATCGACCTTGTGAATGCGCAGCAAGCTCGTCGTATTTTGGATCGATTGGTCGGTTTTGAGCTATCTCCTGTGTTATGGAGCAAGATACGTTTAGGCGGCAATGAGCGGAAAAACCTTTCGGCGGGACGTGTCCAATCGGTTGCTGTTCGACTCATTGTGGAGCGTGAACGTGAAGTGGAAAGCTTTGATGCCCAATCGTCGTTCAAAGTAGTCGCGCTCTTTCAAGTAGAAAAAGGGAAAATTTTAAAAGCAGAATTGCCCAAAAACTTTGAAACCGAGCCCGAGGCGCTTGCTTTTTTACAACGGTGCGTAGGAGCTGATTTTTTCATCAAGAATCTTGAAGTAAAACCCGGAAAAAAATCACCCGCGGCACCCTTCACGACCTCCACCCTCCAGCAAGAAGCATCCCGGAAATTGAGCTTTTCTGTCGCCCAAACCATGACGGTAGCCCAAAAATTATACGAAGCAGGATATATTTCGTATATGCGTACAGACTCGACCAATTTATCGGATGAGGCGATTGACAAAGCCAAGGATCAAATTGCCTCGGCTTATGGGGAAGAGTACATTAAAGTTCGTAAATACAAGACCAAAAATGAGTCGGCTCAAGAAGCACACGAAGCCATTCGGCCTACAGACTTCAGTCGGTTATCGGCGGGTGCCGACCGAAATGAGAAGCGCCTATACGAATTAATCTGGAAGCGTTCCATCGCCTCTCAGATGGCCGATGCCCAAATCGAACGGACGATTGCTACCCTGGGTATTTCAACTACACCCGAGGAGTTAGTGGCCACTGGGGAAGTAATTAAATTTGAAGGATTCCTCAAAGTATATTTAGAATCAACCGACGAGGAAGACGAAGAAAATAAAGACATGCTTCCACCACTTTCGATCGGACAATCGTTGATTCTCCAACAAATGAAAGCCACTCAACGGTATGCTAAACCTCCTGCGAGGTATACCGAAGCGAGTTTGGTTAAAAAATTAGAAGAATTAGGGATAGGTCGCCCATCCACCTACGCACCAACCATTTCCACCATCATCAAACGAAACTATGTTCTCAAAGAGGATCGGCCCGGAAAAGAGCGAAATTTTAAAGAGTATACCCTTCAAGAAAATCAGGTAGAGGAGCGCGTGGGTACCGAGACTTTTGGCACAGAAAAGGCCAAGCTGTTCCCAACAAATATTGGCATGATTGTCAATGATTACTTGGTTGAAAACTTTGATGATGTCATCAACTTTCAGTTTACGGCTAAAGTAGAAAGTGGTTTTGATGATATTGCAGAGGGGCGTGTTCCTTGGCAACAAATGATTGCTGGTTTTTATCAAGATTTTCATGACAAGGTTCAAACGGCCTCTGAAACAAAACAAGAGAAGCGGTTGAATGCCAAAGAGTTAGGTATTGATCCGGATTCTGGTAAGAAGATTTTTGCTAAAATAGGTAAATTTGGTCCGTATATTCAAGTAGGAGAAAGTACCGATGAGGAAAAGCCGGTCTTTGTCTCGTTGAAAAAAGGGACGCTCATCGAAAATATTCAGCTTGAAGAGGCAATGGCTCTTCTTAAAGGACCCAAATTGCCTTTGGAGATAGGAATTTTTGAAGATCATGCCCTGGTCGTGAATGAAGGGCGGTATGGTCCTTATATTCTACATGATGGGAAATATTATAATCTTCCCAAGGGCCAAGATCCTTTACTTGTGACGCAAGAGGAGGCTGTGGCGATTATTCAGGCAAAGCGAGAAGATCCTTCTAGTGCATTACCCCGGTCGGTGGGTACATGGGAAGGGGAAGAGTTGATTATTGCCAAAGGGCGATTCGGTCCTTATATCAAACATGGGAAAAAGAATTATCCTTTAGGTAAAGCCGAGGATCCTTTAACGATATCCGCGGAACGGGTGCAGGAGATTGTATCTGAGAAGAAAGCAGCTGAGGCAAATAATGTGATCAAAGAATTTTCGGAGAACGAAAAGGTAAAAGTTTTGAATGGCCGGTATGGGCCTTATATTCAAATTGGGAAAAGAAATGTCAAAATCCCCAAGGATGTGGATCCAGCCGCCTTGACCTTGGAGGAATGTTTAAAATTAGCTGAGGGATGAAACACCATGTCGTTGTCTTGAGTGGAGCAGGAATTAGTGCTGAAAGTGGACTCAAGACCTTTCGGGATATGGGAGGATTATGGGAAAGTTATGCCATTGAGGAAGTAGCCACCCCCGAAGCTTGGCAAAAGAACCCCGGTCTTGTTCAAGCTTTCTACAATGAACGACGGCGGCAAGCAGCCGAGGCGCAACCCAATGCCGCTCATCTGGCTTTGGCGCAATTGGAAATGTGGGCCAAGGTTTCGATTATCACCCAAAATGTAGATGATTTACACGAACGAGCGGGGTCATCCTCGGTGTTGCATTTACATGGGGAGCTTCGAAAAGTTCGGAGTGTTCACAATCCTAATCTAATTCTCGATATCGGTGGGCAAGCCCTTGAAGCGAATGCTATGGGCCCTGACGGATACCCTCTTCGCCCGCACATTGTCTGGTTTGGGGAAGAAGTACCTTTGTTGTCGAGTGCAGCTAATATTTGCCAAACTGCCGATTTTTTGATCGTGGTCGGCACATCGTTGCAAGTATATCCTGCTGCCGGCCTGGTCCATGAGGTTTCTCCACACACCCCCATTTTTGTGATTGATCCCTCGGCACCCAAAATAGCATCTACCAATTTGCATTATTTCAGAGAATCTGCTACTAGCGGAATCCCTAAAGTTATAGAGTTTTTACAATCGAATTTTTAACATGGCCCGTATTTTAACCGGAATTCAAGCAAGCGGACGTCCGCATTTGGGAAATATTTTAGGCGCAATTTTGCCGGCTGTTCGGGTTTCACAAAAACCAGAGAACGAGTCTTTTTTGTTTATTGCAGACCTTCATGCCATGACTACCATCAAAAGTGCGGAGGTTATGCAAGCCAATACGCGTGCGGTGGCGGCAGCTTGGTTGGCTTTTGGATTTGACTCCGACAAGAATTACTTTTATCGCCAATCTCGATTGGCTGGTTTTCATACCGAGCTTTGTTGGTATTTGAGTTGCCTAACACCCTACCCGATGTTGGCTAATGCCCATTCTTTCAAAGATAAATCCGACCGACTCGCGGATGTAAACGCAGGATTATTTACCTATCCAGTTCTACAGGCAGCCGATATCGTTTTGTATCAAGCGCATTATGTTCCTGTAGGAAAAGATCAAAAGCAACACCTCGAGATGTCTAAAGACATGGCCGAGGCATTTAATCGGACTTACGGAGAGACTTTTGTTTTGCCTGAACCCGTGATTGACGAGCAAGTCATGACGATTCCAGGAATTGATGGAAATAAGATGTCAAAATCCTATCAAAACTACATTGATATTTTCCTTCCAGAAAAAGAATTGTATTCGGTTATTAAAAAAATCCAAACCGACTCAACTCCTTTGGAGGAGCCTAAAAATCCGGATACTTGTTTGGTATTTAAACTATACTCCCTCATCGCAGACGAATCTCAAATTAACGCGTTGAAAGAGCGGTATTTGGCCGGAAACTTTGGCTATGGACATGCCAAAAAAGAATTATTAGATTTGATTTTAACTCGCTTCGCAGAGGAAAGGAAGGTATTCAATCATTATTTTGAACATCCCACGGCTTTGGAAGAAAAGTTACAACAAGGTGAAGCAAAAGCAAGATTGATTGCCGAGGAAACCATGCATTTGGTTCGGCAGCGAATTGGATTTATCTCATGATGCAACTAGATCATTCCCTGTTCTTTTTCTTGAATGGATGGCATTCCCCTGAATCGGATGTGTTCTGGGGGATTGTCACCCATCGATTTACTTGGATACCACTTTATTTCATTTTGATCCTTGTAATTCTTTGGAAAGTACCCAAGGGTGGAGTGATCATCGCTTATTTTTTAGTTTCGGTTGGCGTAGCCGATCGATTCACTTCGGGATTGATGAAACCCACGTTTAAACGCCTCCGCCCATGCCACAATGTGGAAATGGTAGACCGAGTCCATGTTATAGGATCGTGTGGAGGGCAGTATGGATTTGCTTCCTCGCATGCAGCCAATACCTTCGCTTTAGCTATGGCCTTTTCCTTGACTTTTCCTCGCCAAAAACGAATCAAGTACAGTATGTGGGGATGGGCATTCTTGGTTTCGATTAGTCGCGTTTTTGTAGGGGCTCATTTCCCCGGCGACTTGATTGTCGGGGCACTAGTGGGTGTGTTTTTTTCTTGGGTAATTTTTCGATTAATACAAAGTCGATGGATTAATTATACTCCTTAACATCGGCAATTTTGTATTGTCCTTTTTCCTTCACGATTAAGATGTCTCGTCGATACTTGATTTTATAATCAAGATCAGAAAGAACGACTTTCCACCAAGTACCTCGTGCCTCTGTCTTGAGTAATTCACATGAAGTGACTCGAATTTTACCAAAATCAGTCCCTGAAACAAAGTAACCTGCACTCATTCCTGCCCGTTTCGTATCAAATTGTTTGGACCATTTTTTATGGAATTGTTGTGGTGTAATTCCTCCATCCATATCGACAAGCATGGCATCGTTTTTATACGCAACGTAGGTAGACGTACAAAATTTAGATTCGGGTATGTCCGGATATTGAGAAAAATAGCTCTCCAAGGTTTGTTTTATCCATTGATTGGGCGTAATCGACTGAAAAAGAGGGAATAGGAGTGTTAAAAACAAGACATTCATTCGGTTCGTAGATTTTCATCGAAGGTATTATTTTTTACGTAATCTACAAACAAAAAACAGCAACCATGAGGCTGCTGTTTTTGGGTTCTATTAGCTGGAGGGGGGAAATTATTTCCCTCCTTGTTGTTGCTGACGCAATGCACGAGGAATCGTGATGGTTGCTACAGGATTGGATTCAGGGTCAAGAATAGTCAAGTTCTCTGTTTTGATCGACTTCACTTTGATTGATTTTCCTAATTCCAACGCTGAAATATCTAAATCGATGTATTCAGGGATGTGTTTCGCTTGGCCAGACACACGCAATTTACGCAAGGTCTGAACCAATTTACCCCCCATTTTTTGTCCCTCAGACACACCTTGAAGGCGAATCGGAATAGCGACTTTGATTACTTTTTCTGGCGTAATTTGCAAGAAATCCGCGTGAATCAACGAGTCATTCACTGGATGAAATTGCGTATCCTGCAAAATAGCCGAATATTCGGTTCCCTCGATGTTCAATACCACTTCATACACATCAGGTGTGAAGATTAGTGGATTGAATAAATAAGCCGGTGCGTAGAAAGAAACTTGTTCTTCACCACCATAAAGAACACCAGGAACCATACCTTGGTTACGAAGTTCTTGGGCAGCCGTACGACCGAGATTCGCTCTCTTATACCCTACAATCTCAGTTTTTTTCATTGTAAACGAAATTTAGAAATTAATTTGATTCTGATAATTTATAAAAAGTGTGCTAATAGATCCATGATCACGGATTCGTCCGATGGCTTTGGCGAAAAGCTCTGCTACCGAAAGAACTTTAATTTTTGAGTTATCCTGTTTCAACGGGATGGAGTCGGCAACCAATAACTCGGTCAATACTGAATTGGCAATATTATCGTGGGCATTACCAGAAAGTACCGGATGAGTACAAATGGCCCGAACGGATTGGGCTCCTTTATCTAAGATTAACTGGGCGGCTTTACAAATGGTTCCACCTGTGTCGATCAAGTCGTCGACCAACACGACATTGGCCCCTTCTACATCCCCAATGAGTTGCATGGAAGCAATTTCATTGGCTTTTTTCCGGTGTTTATCACAGATAACAATGTCGGCATCAAAATAACTTGCAAATTTTCGAACCCGAGCCACTCCACCCACATCAGGTGATGCGAAGATGAGGTTATCTAATTTTTGAAGTTTTAGATAAGGAACGAAAATGGAAGTACCCTCTAAATGGTCCACTGGGATATCGAAGAAGCCTTGTATTTGGCCTGCATGTAAATCCAGGGTCATGATTCGATCGGCTCCGGCGGCAGTTAACATGTTGGCAACTAACTTTGCACCCACCGCTACCCGAGGTCGATCCTTGCGATCTTGACGGGCATAGCCATAGTACGGAATCACCGCGCACACGTAGTGGGCGGACGCCCGGCGAGCGGCATCAATCATGAGGAGAAGTTCCATCAAGTTGTCGGCCGTGGGAAAAGTCGATTGAACGAGGAAAACATCGCATCCACGAACGGATTCATCGAAGGAAACCGAAATTTCACTATCTGCAAAACGTTGAATAGTCAATTTTCCTAATTCGATCCCATAAAAATCGGCGATTCGACTAGCGAGGTATTTTGACTTTGTCCCGGAAAATATTTTAACTTCAGCCATTTGTTGGTTATTTTGCGAAAACAACCGCAAAAGTAGAAACTTTGTAGGGTAAAAACTAAGGTTCCTTCGAATAAATCCAATCAATTTCGTATATCAAACCAAGTTATGGGGCAATTGTCACTTGTGGATGAGTTTCCGAACTTCACAAAGCATGTCTTTTTGGATGTGTTTGTGGAATCTACATGGGATCCCAAACGAGGGAAGTTGGTATTAAAGACCTTAGGAAATCAATTTTGTCCGGGGGGTGTTCGGGTAGGGTGTCCAGTTCGGTACTATCAGCAGTTTCCGGTGGGAACAATTTATAAGATTGACATGAGGCGTGTTCATGTACGTCGGCAAGCGCCTTATTTTTTGGTCATTCGGAGAAAGCACATGCAACGAGCCATTGAGTTTTTTGAACATAACCGACGCTTATTGGCGTCGGCTATGTTGTCAAGTTAGAGGCTTAAGGTTGTTTTGGAATCGTCATAATTTGCTCTTGACGTCCGTCTACATACCGAAATGTAGTCCCATCATAGTACCCATTTTCTTCGAGCATAATCCGGATGGTTTTTTGCCATTCAGGGATTCGTACGGCGGCGTTGAGTTCGATGGAATAGGCTGTTTCAGGGTACATGGGGTAGTCACCAGATCCAACGGTCCGTCCTTGGTTATCCCACATACCTATGGTAGGCCCGGCTGCATGGCCATGTAAACCGATCGGATGGGTATAGATGGTACCTTGGATACCTGCTGATTTTGATTTAGCTAAAGCATCCGCTAAAATTTCATTTCCAGGTTTTCCTGTACGAAAGGATTCTGTTAAAAAATCTTGAAGTTGGTTTCCTTGCTTGAAGGCCTTGACTAAATAATCGGGAACCGATTTTTCTCCAGGTTTCAATACATAGGCATGTTGTTGGTGATCGGTGTGAAGGCGTAGGTAGGCAATTCCAAAGTCACAATGAAGCAAATCACCGGGTAGGATGACCTGCTTGTCGGGTCTTTTTGAAAAAGTCCGTAGATGATCAAAACTTTCAGGATCAAATCGTTGGACATCCACTGTTGGATGGAACCAAGTTTCGAGCCCTAAGTCCGTTACTTTTTGGCGCATCCACCAGACCACATCGTCGGTGGTGGTCACACCTGGTTGGATGACTTTTTCAGAAAAAGCCTCGGCAATGATTTGATGGGAGATCCGCGAAATCATATCATACAAGACCATTTCTTTTTCTGTTCTTGTCTCAAGCCAAGCGACGGCTAAATTGGACGCAGAGACGATTTTTGATTTTTGATTCGAAGGAAGCTTATCCATGAATTCGCTGTATTCCGTATGGGTTAGGCCGTCGGCATGTCCGTAATATTTGGAAAAATTGAGACCAATTTTTTTGGGATTCTTTTTTTCGATTACATCCACCAGGGCTTGCCATTGATCGGGGTGCGTTTGGAGGTCCCAAGCTCCTTTGAGTAAATTTCCTACATCATATCGGGCAATCGCAAGTCTTTCAATGCCTTTTTCCGGTCCTTGGTCATGAAAAACAAAAATCGTTCTCCGACGGGCCGAAAGCCAGACGGCGGGAAGCATGGTTTTCATGACCGGATCTTCATTGTATTCTCTTGAAATGATAATCCACATGTCGATCCCATTTTTTCGCATCAGCGTGGGAAGTAAGTTGGACATGCGATCCTCCAAGATTTCATCAATCACCACAGCGCGTTGCCGCTCAGGTAGAATCGTGGGATATGTCTGAGCTTGGAGGTACGGGGAGGTCAACAGTAGCAAAAAGCTAACAGCAAAGGATAGGGATTTCATTGGGTGTTTCAATTAGATCGACAAGTTATTAAGACATTTCCAAATATGGTATTTCCTTTTCAGGGTTTTTGAGGAGAACCAAAAAAAGTATAAATTAAGGTTTTATTCAACCTTCTTAACCATGCGAAAAAATAATTCCTCCCGCCGATCCTTTTTAAAAGGGCTCGGAGCAGCTGCATTCACTTTATCCGTTGCCCCTTCTTGGGCGCTTCAACCTACCAAAAGGTGGCGAGTGGGCTTAATCGGAACGGGTTGGTACGGCAAGTCAGACTTATTTCGATTGATGCAGGTGGCCTCCGTAGATGTGGTGGCACTATGTGATCCGGATCGAAATGAACTAGAAAAAGCCGGACGTTTGGTGAAAGCACGGACTGGGAAATCGGAATCTCCGGCCTTGTTCACTCACCATGAAAAAATGTTGGAGGCGCATTCCTTCGATATCATACTCATCGGTTCGCCAGATCATTGGCATGCCTTGCATACATTGGATGCTCTAAAAGCCGGGGCACATGTCTATGTTCAGAAGCCGATCAGCGTCGATGTGATGGAAGGGGAAGCCATGGTTGCGGCAGCCCGTAAGTATGGAAAGGTGGTTCAGGTTGGTACGCAACGAAAAAGTACACCCCACTTGATTGAAGCCAAGAAAAACATAGTAGATTCGGGCTTATTGGGAAAAATAAGGCATGTGGAAATGTGTTGTTATTACCCCATGCGAAACAACGGAAATCCTCCCGTGCAGCCCATCCCACCTTATTTTGATTATGAACGGTGGACAGGACCGGCCCCTATGAGGCCGTATGATGGAAGTCCGCATATTCGATGGTGGCGAACCTTCAAGGAATACGGAAATGGGATAACGGGTGATATGTGCGTGCATATGTTGGATACCGTTCGATGGCTTCTCCGGTTAGGCTGGCCTTCCCAAATCACATCCACCGGCGGGATCTACGTGCAGAAAAAAGGAAAGTCCAATATTTCGGATACCCAAACCGCCATTTTTCAATACGATGAACTCCAATGTGTTTGGCAACATCGTACATGGGGGACAGCCCCGAATCCAGATTATCCCTGGTCTTTTACACTTTATGGAGATAAAGGCACCCTTTGGGGAAGTACTTTTGCGTATGATTTTATTTCCACGGATGGAAAAACCAAAATTCACCGCGATGTGGTTTTTGAACGCGAAAAATATCCTGAGGATCTCACGGAGGAACGGATTGAGCTACATGCTGCTCCGGCTACGCGAGGACACATGATCGATTTTCTTAAAGCGATTGAGCAAAATTCAAGACCCATAGCCGATATTGAAGAAGGGCATATCTCGACGGCTTGTTGTATCCTTGCCAATATTTCGATGGATTTAGGGGGACGCCCCTTGCGGTATGATCCGAAAAATCGAATTGTAAAGGATGATCCAGAGGCTACCCAGCTCCTGACGCGACCGTATCGTAGCCCCTGGATACACCCGGACCCTCGAACTGTTTAAGGTTCAAAGGAAAGGTATGGGCCAATTTTTTCGATCACTTCCGGTGTAAGACGCTTCACTTGCTTCAGGTCATCCAAAGACCGAAAAGGCCCATGTTGAGTTCGGTAAGCAAGCAGTGCTTTGGCCTGAGCATAAGGAAGATAGGGATGTCGAATCTCGCTTACGTGGTTAATTTGAATTCTTCGATGAACCGTTCCGACATACCCGTATTTTTCAATGATCGGAGCCAATTCTGGAGGTAACTGAAAGGTCTCCATGACTTGTTCTACCCCGACAAACCCTCCCAGTTTATCACGAAAAGAACATATCCGCCGGGCATAACCGCTGCCAATGCCCGGCAATGTTTTCCATTGCGTTGTGTCAGCCGAGTTGATATCGAGTCGGGATGGATTTTTAGGTTTGGTTTGTTTCGGAAACGATCGATATCCATTGTTGGAATTGGTTGAGAAAGAGGTTTGGGCCAAAGCTGTTTTTTTGAAAATAAGGTGGGGTAGGATGGATTCAATTCGCTCGGGGGTCATGCCATACAATCTTTTTAAATCGTTCGGGTACCTAATTTTTCCTCCCTTAGAGGTATATTTAATCCACCTTTCTGCCAAATAGGTAGGTAATCCTAAGGCAATCAATTGCTCCCTGGAGATAGTTTCAACGGCTATTGGCGGACCATTGTATGGATCTGCCGAGGCCGATCGGTGTGCCGAAAATTCCGGGTTTTCGCCCGATTTGTTTAACCATCGCATCACCCGAACGCTGTCTTCGGGCAATATTCGGACGGGATCTCCTTGGTATAAGTAATCGCTTAGGGATAGGAGAGCCGTCATACCCAGCAAGCCAGTAGCCAGCAAAGCTGTCCCCCACGCCTCTTTTTGGGAAAGCTCAAGATAAGCTTTCCATTTTTCTGTTGTTTTTTTCATGGCCATTTTTTGGTACAATATATTGGTTAAATAGCAAAAAAGCAAAGCCGCTTTTTACAATTTGTAAAAAGCGGCTTTGTAGGGGAAAGGAAGATGAAATTTACTTTTTGAATTCGATTTGAGATAAGCCAAAAAGTGGTTTGCCTTGACTTACGGTATTATCAAATGTTAGGTAGAGCGTTTGATTACTCCCAAGATCTTGGGTGGCGACTGGAATAGAAAGCGTGGAAGCGAAATTGGTTGGGATGGTACCTTCCCCAATGAGCTTACCTTGCTCTGATCCCACTCGTATTTTGATTTTTCCTCCGGCTGTCTGTCCAGCTTGTGCCAGGGCATTCACTTCAATGGAACGGATTCCCGTGAGATCCACTTTTTCCCAAGCGATGAACCCACCGTGGTTGGCTACCACCACTTCACCTACATTGGGTACAGTAAATTTGGCTGCATCTTTTTGTGTATCGTAACTGGTGGCAGGCATTTTAGCACTTCGTAGAGCTACCGTTTGGGTGGATGTCAGGGGGCCAATCACTTTACCTCCCTTGTCGGTATAGGTTGCTTGGATTAAATAGGTGCCAGGCTTTTTATCAAGGTGCGATTTTGGAATGTAGGTTCCCGCCACTGGCTCGGAGGCTTTCTTTTTATCATTCAAAGATAAGATGTATTCCACCATGTCGCGTGCTTCGTTTTTTGTTAGTTGTGGGTGTGCCGACATCGCTTGTTCTCCCCAGACACCACCGCCACCTTGGATGATTTTTTCAGCGAGGTAATTGACATTTTGATTCGTGCGGGGGTATTTTTTGGCAATGTCAAGATATGCGGGTCCGATGGATTTTTTGTCTTGGGCGTGGCAGGCTTTGCAGTCACTGAGGTCGATGAGTCGTTTTCCTACGACGAAACCGACATTGGCTTTATGCCCCTGTTCCAACACCGTTTTATCGAATCCTTCCATGTAATTGATATTAACCACCACATCTTCAGGCGCTACTCCCTTGGCCAAAACACCATCTTCTTTGTCTTTAACATGGACTTTATATGGAATGGGCTGTTGGTCAAAATAAAAAGATTGATTGCCTTCAAGTTGGATCGCAATTTCAGGTTGGGCATTTCCGACCTTGATGACCATTGACTCTTGTTGACTATTTCCTTTCGAATCCTTTACTGTCAATTTAACCGTATATTCTCCTGGTTGAGTAAAGGTATAGATGGGATTTGGGACAAGGCTAGGTTTTGATTTGGGGCCGAAAGTCCATTGAAACGAGATAGGATCTTGATCGTAATCTTGGGATCCCTTAGATGAAAATTGAACGGTCAAGGGTGCTGAGCCGACGGTTTTGTTGGCTTGCATTTTAGCAATTGGCTTTCTGTTGCCGGCGTTGAATTCGATCTTACTCAACATGGCCTCTTCGTTTTGGGAAAACCAGTTCATCCCGTATTCGAGCAGGTACATGACACCGTTTTGGTCAAAGGTCATGTCCATGGGATGGTAAAATTTGGTAGAAGGCATAAAAGGCTCCATACCGGCATAATTTCCATTTTCGTCAAGTTGAACCACATGGATCCAATCGCGCATCCATTCGTAAATAAACCATTTTCCGTGGAAATATTCAGGGAATGTGCCGGGTCCGACCTTCACCTGATCGCGGTAAAACAAGGGACCCGACATAGGATTAGCCCCTCCTTTACCTAGTAATGGAAAACGTTCGGTTGGTCCATAGCCGTACCAAATTAGGGGTTCTTGAGTAGGTGGGAGATCGGTTAATCCGGTATTATGGGGAGAATTATTTTTAGGTTGTTTTTTATCGAAAGCGGGTCCTGATTCTTTGGTTTCAAAATTGTACGCTCGGTAGGCATCTTTTCCTACAAAGAGGGGCCAACCAAAAAATCCGGCTTTTTTTGCTTGATTAAATTCCACTTGTCCCTCCGGGCCCCGATCTGGATTGGCTTTGCCGGCATCAGGTCCAATATCTCCCCAATAGAGGTAGCTCGTTTTTGGGTCAACAGATATTCTGTAGGCATTTCGTGTACCCATGACAAAGATCTCGGGTCGCGTTTTGGGTGTACCGACAGGAAAAAGGTTGCCGTCTGGAATGGTATATCCCCCTTCTTGAGTGGGTTTAATTCGGAGTATTTTTCCTCGGAGATCGTTTGTATTTCCGGCTGTATGCAGGGCATCCCAACCTTGGCGACCTTCGCGGAAATCAATAGGAGCGTAGCCATCGGAGGCAAATGGATTGGTATCATCACCGGTTGAGAGGTATAGATTTCCTTCTTTGTCCCAATCGATGGATCCACCTGTGTGGCAACATTCAACCCGTTTGACTGGAAATCGAAGAACGATTTTTTCGGTATCGAGTAATAGGGTATCTTTTTGTTGGTCATACACAAAGCGGGATAGGAATTGGTCATTATGCGCTTCGGTATTGGGGGTATAGAACAAATAAACCCAGTTATTTTGGTTAAACTGAGGATCTATACCGGCACCCATTACTCCGTACTCAAACTTTTTATACACATCCAATTGGGCTACAATTTTGGTTTTACCTGAGACGGGATTCCAAACTTTGACATTTCCTTTTCGTTCTGTGAAAAGAACTTTTCCGTTGGGCATGACCACCAGTTCTGTGGGTTCATCCAAATTTTTTACGAGGGTGGTTTTAATGAAACGATTTTCCTCTGGGGCCCGTACTGTTTTGGCTTTTGTGTAATCAAGCTTGGTTGCCATGGCCCACTTCAATCCTTCCAAAATATGTTTCTGCATGGCAGGGTCAGTAAACGTCTCGGGGGTATGGCCGTAATTGGTGTAAAACGACTTCCCTCCGTCAAATTCATGAAACCAGGCGAGTGGATGAAAATCTCCCATTTTGCCTTGTTGGTAAGATTTTTCATCTACACGAATCAAGAATTTAAGAATATCCTTTTTCAGGTCTTTGAAGTCATAAAACTCATCTTCGCGTTCGAAGGTAGCTGGTAAATGACGAGTGGAAGGATGAGTTGGATCTAGAACGTACATGGTTCCTTTTTGGACATTGGAAACACTTCCCCCGGGATGGGAGGCGAAGTATCCCCCCATGAGGTGGTTATACCAGGGCCAATTGTATTCGGTGTCGGAGGCCGCATGAATGCCAACATATCCACCTCCAGCTTGGATAAATCGTTCGAAGTCTGCTTGTTGGCGAGGATTTAACACGTCACCTGTGGTCGATAGGAAAACCACGGCATGGAAATTTTTTAGGTTTTCCTCGGTGAAATCGTCCGAGTTTTCGGTCAGCGTAACGGCGAAGCCTTCTTTAGGTCCAAAAGCTTGAAAAAATTCTTTTCCTTCTTTGATGGAGGCGTGTCGAAAACCGGCGGTTTTTGAAAAAACGAGTACTTTCTTTTGCTGGGCAAAGGAGATATGCATTCCCAAACAGCAAAGTAAAATGGTCAGGAGTTGGGTTCGACGGGGCATGTCTTATTTGTGAATAAATGTTGAGATTGCAAGTAATTAAAAATTACGTGGATCTTCATACATCGACCGCACAAATTGAAAAAATGACGACTTATGGCTTAGTTTTCAAGATATTAATTCCAAAGCACCCAAATCATTCCGAGGTGATAGGTATCATGCTGAGGGATTCCGGTCAAGAGGGTATAAAAGTCATAGTGTTCGCCGGGTACTCGTTGGGAAAGGAGGCTGTCGTCTTGTTCCTCTAGAGCATCGATTAACTCTTGATGCGCTGTTTTAAGGGAATCAACGAGGCTGGGCCAATTTGCCTGCGAGGTCTCTGAGTCGGTACCCCAATTGGCCTCAGGGGTATCGAGGTGGTAATGGATTTGGTGGGCTAATTTTTGTTTTGCGAAGAGGCGCCAAGCTTTTAGGTGAAAGACGAGCTGGGCAATGGTATTTTTGGAGGTAGGATGGGGCTGATCAACCACATGCGTCGGGAGACTTTGGAGCATTTCCATGACAGAGGGGCCGTGCCAAGCGTCGCCCCGAAAGACAGTGTCTAAATTTTCAATGATCCGGTCGAGTTCTTTTCTCATGTTTGTTGATCCTAATTTGATGCAAAGTTGGGTATTTTTCGGATATCAAGGCAAGCGTTGGCTCATATAAAAAAAGCCGGCCTTTACGAAAGGCCGGCCGGTTCTTTATTTTGTTAAAACGATACCTTAGATTAACTCCGAAGATAGGCGTCCGAGAGACGGATGTGCTTGTATCTTCTTTCGAGATCTTTCGGTAGGGTAACTTCATGGATCGACGCGTGCAGTGACGAATTTTTCATGAAGAACGAGGACGCTCGTTTAACCCATCCCGGGTACTCCGTTGACTTGCGCAGGCTTTGATAATACAAAACCCGATACTTGACGAACGGATTCACAATTTGCTCGGCAAAATAAAAGGAATTGGCTCGTTCTACGTCTTTCTTGGAGAGAACACCATCCTGCTTGACACCGATGATCGCTTCAAATGCTTTAATATGTTCCCCTGATCTGCCTTGCCCGGCATTGATAAGATGGTCAATTAACACTTCTGCGACTTTTTGATTTTTAAATAAATCTCCGTGGTATTTATCCCAATACCCTTTTCGGAGAATGTCCAGAGCTTGCTTTTTCGAAAAAGACTTATCGCCCCATACCCCTTTGTGAATTCCATATCCTTTGCCCTCAAAATAAAGGAGCTTCGGAACGTAGGCATCAAAAGAGGCCGCTTGTAAACCAACTGAACAAAATAAAGAACAAACGGCAACCATTAAAAAAACGCACTTTTTACATGCAAACATTACACTTTTTGTTGGTGAAACTTTCCCTTGGTTGCCAAAAGGGCCGGTGCTTCCTACCGGTATATCTTTCTTGCCACAGTTTGCCTGGTGATTATGCCTGGCGGTTAGGTGACACAAAATTACACTAATTTCTCTTATTAACAAAAAAAGTGCAATACGTATTGTATTGCACTTGAATTAAATCACTGAATATGAATCAAAATATAGAATCTGTACAATTACTATCTTCTAATAGTTCAATTTACTTGCTTCCAATCCGTATCAATAATTCGTCTATATTTTGCTCTGAGACCGGGATGGTCGCGGTATCAATCATCACTTTGAGGTTCCGGATAGACGAAATCTTATCAAGTGAAATAATGAATGATTTATGGACGCGCATGAAATTGAGTGGAGCCAATTTCTCCTCAATACTTTTCATGGTCATGCGGGTGATCACCGGTCGGGTTACATCTTTCATGTAAATTTTGATGTAATCTTTCAATCCTTCAATGTAGGTAATATCGTCGTATTTTATTTTGACTAGTGAATATTCAGAATTGACAAAAAAGTAGTCGGAAGTCGCTGCCTGATTTAAAATTTGGGAAGCCTGATGCTTTTCGAGGGCCTTGTTTGCGGATCGTAAAAATCGTTCAAAGGAAACCGGTTTGAGTAGGTAGTCCACTACATCCAGTTCGAAACCATCCAAAGCATATTGTTCATATGCTGTTATAAAAACAACGAGGGGATTATTTTGGAGGCTCTTTAGCAGTTGGATTCCGGTAAGACCTGGCATCTGAATGTCTAAAAACAGGAGGTCCACCCGTTCGGTTTGGAGTATCTCAAGGGCTTCAAAAGCATTGTGAGCTGTTCCCACGAGTTTTAAAAAAGGAACTTGTTTTATATTGTCTTCCAATAGTTCTAAAGCGAGTGCTTCATCGTCTACGGCTACGCAATTTAATACCATGGTGTTTAATCAAATTTTAATTGAAGCTCAGAGATATAACTATCTCCTTGCGGTCCTGTTGATAAAGTATACCGATCTGGGTACAATAAATCCAACCGACGACGCACATTGGCCAGTCCTATTCCCGAACTGCTGTCTTTGGTTTCGTCTGTATGCGTATTGACCTTATTTTCGACACGAAAATACAGAGAATTCGGTTCTGATTTTATAATGATGTGAATAAATGGCTTTTGAACCAGGCCTGTACCATGCTTGAAAGCGTTTTCGACAAAGGGGATGAGTAACATAGGTTCAATAAAATGAGCATCTTTGCAATCTCGGCTGTCAAACTGGATATCGATGTTTTTCCCAAATCGTAGCTTTTGAAGTTCAATGTAATTATCCAAATAATGAATTTCTTGCTCTAAACCGATCCGGGAATCATCTTTTTCATACAGCATATACCGGAGAAGTTCAGACATCTTGATGAGACTGGGTTCCAAAATTTCAGATTTTTTTCGAGCCAACGACACCATACTGTTCATTAAATTAAACATAAAATGGGGTGAAATTTGGGATCGAAGAAAAGATAATTCAGACCGTAATCGTTCATTTTCTTTGGAGCGATTCACTTCCTGTTCTTTTTGGTAATCGGAAAAGAAACGATACGAGGTGCTCAATGAAAAAATCAATAAATAGGGAATGAGGGCATTAAAGTAAAAATAATAAGTGAGTCCTCCGTCTCCGATAATCACTTTCCGCATCACCACCCGAACGATGATGAATAGGCCAATGATAATGGAAAGTATACCGAAGTATTGCCAATTCTTTTTCTTTTTAAAGTAATTGGGGATAAGTATTTCGGAGTTCAAGTAAAATAATGTGACAGACGACGCCGAAACAAAAGACCAGAAATAGGGATTATTGAACGTGGACTGAGAGGCAAAACCGGGATCAGTGGAAATCTTCTGTATAGTGTAAATAACCGGCAAAAAGGTGTAGCATATCCAGAGGATGACATGCGTAGTGAATTTAATTGACCGTGTTGAAATCATGATTTTTTGCCATTGTTCATTGAATATGGAGCATTTTATCAAAACAAACCCTCCTCTTTAGACCAAGGGGAGGGTTCCTAAGATATGTAGATTGGTTTTTGAGATGTTACGCGGCACCTACAACATCATCTACATCTTGCACGCGAAGCACCGAGACAGCAGCCAAAAGGAAGCAAATACCTCCCAGCATTAATGCCCAAATCGCTTCACCATCAAACCAATACTTGACCATTGGGCCACCCAATATTCCATTGGTTATTTGGGGAAGTGTGATGAAAAAGTTAAAGATTCCCATGTAGATTCCCATTTTTTTATGTGGGATCGAGCCCGCCAATATGGCATAAGGCATTGCCAAGATACTGGCCCAAGCTATACCCACAGCCATCATGCATGGAATTAGCCACATGGGCGAAGGTACAAAGTAAATCATTAATAGACCCAATCCTCCTACTACCAAGGATATCGCGTGGGTTTGCCGTCGTCCAACCTTGGCTGCGACTGCGGGTAAAAAGAAAGCATATATAGCCGAAACAAGATTGTAAATTCCAAACACCACGCCAACCCAATTCCCTGCATCGTTGTACATAGAGGAGGTGGTGTCTGCAGCGGATAGTCCGTAAATATGTTGAGCGATGGCAGGCGTAGAAAAAACCCACATCGAAAATAATCCAAACCAAGAGAAAAACTGTACCCAACCCAGCTGCCGCATAGCAAGTGGCATGTTTAGGATATCTTGAATGATGGAACTGGTCTCTTTGGAAGCTTCTTCCTCGGTCTCTCCATTGTAGGCTGCTTGTTCCGCTGGGGAATATTCAGGTGTTTTGACAATTGTCCACAGGATGGCCCCAACCAACATGGTAGCACCTACTATAAAAGACAGGAGAAGATTGAAAGGAACCTCACCGGGATTGGCTGTTTTTTCAACACCAAAAAACTCTGCCAACACATAGGGAAGCCAGGATCCTACCACGGCCCCAATCCCAATCAATACCGTTTGGATAGAAAAGCCCAAAGTACGCTGGTCTGAATTTAATTTGTCGGCTACCAAAGCACGAAAAGGTTCCATGGCGACATTAAAAGAGGCGTCCATGATCATTAAAAATCCAGCGCCTACCCACAAGGTGGGCAAAATATGGGTAAAAAGTCCGGCGTTGGGCATTAAAATCAGGCCTATAGCCGCCAAGATGGAGCCCACTAAGAAAAAAGGCCGTCTTCTGCCCAATTTTGTCCAAGTTTTATCGCTGTAATGCCCGATGATGGGTTGTACGATCATACCGGTAACAGGGGCCACCAGCCAAAACCAGGATAGGTGCTCAACATCGGCCCCAAAGGTTTGAAGGATCCGGGAGGCATTGGCATTTTGTAAAGCAAAGCCCATTTGGATACCGAGAAAACCAAAACTTAAATTCCAGATTTCCCAAAAAGAAAGCGCGGGTTTTTGTGATCCGCCTGTTGGTAAGGGTTGTGATGTCGCCATAGGTTTAGTGTATTTGAATGATGTGGTAGGAGTTGGGAGGTAATGACGCTGAAACACCATTTCGTGTTAGCTCTTCCCAGCTTATGTTCTCTTTTCGATTGGACGTTAACCAATTCAATTGAGCTGCATCCTTTGTTTTCTTGAGTACACCCGATGGAAGTCGAATTTGGGTAGTCAGCGTTTCGTAGGCTGAAAAATTCACTATCAGAAGATACTGCTCTCCATCTAAATACCTTAAATAACTATAGACTCGATCCGAACGGTACTGCAATGGATTTTGAAGGTATTGAAGGTCAAAAAAAGCTCCTTTTTGAATTGCGGGGGAGTTTAAAACAAATGCATTGATTTGTCGGTAGGCCGCATAGAGTGCCTTTTGTTCTTCCGTCAATTTTCCACCATCGTATTGGTGGTTGTTCACCCAAGCCTGAAACTCGGGTACACCCCAATAGTCAAACATGGTCGTTCGTCCATCCTCACCCGAAAACCCTTCGGATTGGGTTGGTTTAACCCCATATTCTTGTCCAAAATAATACATAAGAGGACCGCCATGTAACGTGGCCGATAAAAACATTGCCGGAATGCCTCGCCATGGATTTTCGGCAAATTGTTGGGAGGCAATGCGTTGTTCGTCGTGATTTTCAAGGAAACGAAGCATTCGATGCCCGAAGTCTCCGGATTCCTGCTGCCAAACACGGGTTATGTCATGTGTATGGCCGTGCCCTTCCATGAGTCGACGCAGTGCATCATACAAACCTACTTTATCATATAAGTAATCAAACTGACCAATATCGAGGTAGGTTTTATAGGCTTGAGGGTTGTAGATTTCTGCAATGAACAAGGTATTGGGGTACGCTTTTTTGACTTGGGGTATGGCCCAAGCCCAAAATTCGACGGGTACCATCTCGGCCATGTCACACCGGAATCCATCTACCCCCTTGGCTGCCCAATAGGATAAAATATGGACCATTTTTTTCCATGTATCCGGAATGGGATCAAAATGGCCTTTCCGGCCTTGAAGATAGTCTACCCCGTAATTCAATTTTACAGCTTCATACCAGTCGTTTACCGAAGGTGTAGCCGAAAATACATCGTTTCCTGTGGCCTTGGCAGGCAGTTCTTGGTAAGGTTTTTGGAACGACTCAACAGGCACTGGGGGAGCTGGTGGTACCAATGCTTGGCCAGGCAGGTAGTAAAAGTTATTTTGTGGGTGAAAAGCCTGGTTCAAATCATCCGATTTGCCAAAATCCTCTACTCCCGCAGGTTTGGCGTCTGAATGATACTGCCTGGCGACGTGATTGGGTACAAAGTCGATTAAAACCTTTAGCCCAGCTTGGTGGGATCGATCCACCAACGACTGAAATTCTTTCATTCGGTCGGGAACCGAAACAGCCAAGTCAGGATCCACGTCATAATAGTCTTTAATTGCATATGGAGACCCACCTTTGCCCTTCACCAAGGCCGGGTGGTCGGGTTGAATTCCATAAGCCGAATAGTCTGTTTGGGTGGCATGTTCAATAATCCCTGTGTACCATACATGGGTAACACCAAAACTTTTTAATGAGGAAAGAGCTGCCGTATTGATGTCATTGAATTTTCCGGATCCGTTTTGCTTCAGGGTGCCATTCCATTGGTTGGTGGTGTTTAGATTCCCAAAAAGACGGGTATATACTTGATAAATTACCAATTTGTCGGTGTTCTGGGCGATTGAGGACGTAAGGGTCATGCAACAAAAAAGAGTAAATAATCCACGATTCATAACAGGTTAAAGTAGTCGTATTTTCAAAGGTAAACATGTTTTTTTTATGAAAAAACGGTTCAATTGCTTTATTTTGTTACGACGAAAAATACGACATAACCGAATGAAACGAATTGACTACCTTCAAATCAAGGGAATGGTGGCGCTATGGTGTCTTGCCTTTTCCTTGTCTGCACAATCCCCCGTTACCCGGATGAATCCGACACATTGGTGGGTAGGTATGAAAAAACCAGTGCTTCAAGTTCTTGTTTATGGCCCCAATGTGGGTTCCTCGGACTGGACGATGAAGCCTTACCAGGGGGTAAAATTACACCGGGTTGAAAAAGTTAAAAATCCAAATTATTTGTTTCTTCACCTTGAAATCGGAACTCGCGCGGTTGCTGGAGATCTTGAATTTGTATCCAAGGGAAAAAACAAGTCAACGTCGTTTACCTTTCAACTTAAAGCACGAAGTGGCTACCAACCGAAAGGTTTAGATCCTTCCGATGTCGTGTATCTTTTGATGCCCGACCGCTTCGCAAATGGCGATCCATCCAATGATTCCTTTGCAAATCTTGCCGATACCGTGGCGGATCGTAAAAATCCATTTGCCCGACATGGTGGTGATTTACAGGGTATCCAAAAAAATATCCCGTATTTTCAGGAACTAGGAGTTACAGCGCTGTGGCTAAATCCGGTGATCGAAAATGATCAAAAGCAAACCAATGAGGGCGGAACCCTCCGAAGTGCCTACCACGGATACGGGTTTACTGATCATTATTCCGTGGATCGACGTTTGGGTGGGAACGAGGCTTATAAGCAATTGATTCGAACTGCCCACCAGGCGGGTTTGAAAGTGATCCAAGATGCGGTGTACAATCATGTCGGTATTAATCATTGGATTCTCCGAGATTTACCGTTTCCAGAATGGCTGAATCAATGGCCTACTTTTACACAAACTTCGTTCAAGGAACCTCCCGTGTTGGATCCTCATGCCTCAGAATACGATAAAAAAGTGATGTCGGATGGTTGGTTTATGCCCTTCCTACCTGATTTAAATCAAAAAGACCCTCGAGTTGCCAATTTCCTGATTCAACATGCAATCTGGACGGTTGAAGAATTTGGTATTGATGCCTGGCGAATTGACACCTACATGTACAATGATCTCGCTTTTATGAATGCCTGTAATCAAGCGCTGAAAGATCAGTACCCATCCTTGTTTTTATTTGGGGAATCATTGGCGTCTCCGGTTCCCAACTTGGCCTACTTTGTAAAAAATAAGTTCAATACCTCGTTTTCGTGTAATTTGGAATCAACGGTGGACTACACGTTATTTCAAGCTATAAAGTCGGCACTAAATGAACCATACAGTTGGGGAGGGGGAGTCAACCGTTTATACGGAACATTGGCACAGGACTTCCTGTTCCAAGCGCCAGAACTACTAGTCACCTATGTGGATAATCACGACGAAGATCGTTTTTTTTCGGTGGTAGGAGAAAACAAAGAGAAATACAAAATGGGTCTCGGCTGGTTGTTTACCTTGCGGGGGATCCCTCAAATTTACTACGGAACCGAATTAGGGATTAAAAATTTCAAGAATCCCTCAGATGCTGAAGTTCGAAAAGATTTTCCGGGAGGTTGGCCTGACGATACCCAAAATGCTTTTGACCCGGCACAAAGGTCGCCCGAACAACAAGAGTGGTTTTCCTATCTCCAAAAATTGATTCGCCTCCGGACTACGCTTCCTGCTTTATCTCAAGGAAAGTTTACGCAATTTATGCCGTTCCAAGATGGGGTCTATGTCTATTTCCGGCACACAGAGGCACAGCGAATCATGGTCCTTTCCAATACGAGTTCAGCGGATCAAAAAATTTCAATGGATCGCTTTCAAGAATTGGTAAAAGGGTCACAAAAGGCTCGAAATGTACTTACCCAAGAGGAGGTTAGCCTAAACAACTTGGTGTTGCAGCCGTCCCAAATTTTACTTCTCGAATTACTTTAACCACATGATGTCACAACCTGTATTTTTATTTGATTTAGACGGTGTCATCGTCGACACCGCTGTCTATCATTACCAAGCTTGGAAACGCCTTGCGCAAGAACTTGGATTTGATATCGATGAAGAGTTCAATGAACAATTAAAAGGAATCAGTCGAGTAGATTCTCTGCATCGAATTTTGGAACACGGTCAGGTCGTCTTAACAGAAGCGGATTTTGATCGATGGGCTACTCAGAAAAATACTTGGTATTTGGAGCTTATCGAGGAAATGACCCCTCAGCATTTATTGCCGGGTGTGGCCGATTTCTTTGCCAATTGCCGAACTAACGGGATACGATGTGGTTTGGGATCTGCTAGTAAAAATGCACCAAAAATCCTTGAAAAAGTGGGTCTATTAGAAGCATTTGATGCGTTAGTGGATGGAAATTCAGTGTCGAAGTCAAAGCCCGATCCGGAAGTCTTCCTAAAAGGCGCTGAACTTCTCGGGGTCGAGCCGGCTCGGTGTATTGTTTTTGAGGATGCTTTGGCAGGTATTGAGGCTGCGGAGGCCGCGGGCATGAAGTCGGTGGGTATCGGAGATCCGACGGTATTAACTCAAGCTACCATGGTAATCCCAGGTTTTTTGAACGTGACAGTAAATGATATTTTGACGAAAATAAATAACCAATGAAAAATTACATAACCATTCACCCTTGGTGTGTTATTGAAGAAGGATTTCACCCTGAGTTTAATGAGGTAACTGAAAGCCTAATGAGCCTAGGTAATGGCCGTATGGGCCAGCGAGGCAATTTTGAAGAATTTTATTCCGGACACACGCTCCAGGGGAATTACATGGCCGGTGTATGGTTTCCTGATAAAACCAGAGTGGGCTGGTGGAAAAACGGTTATCCCAATTACTTTGCCAAGGTTATTAATGCCTGCAATTGGATTGGATTGGACATCCACATAGATGGTGAACGCTTAGATCTTGCTACAGCCGAGATAGTGTCGTTCAAACGTTCGTTGGATATGCAACGTGGTGTCTTGGAAAGATGGGTGACTTTGCGTCTTCCTTCAAATAAAGAGTTGAGCATTTATTCTTCTCGTTTTTGTAGCCTTGCCTTAGATGAAGCAGGGGCTATACATTACGCTATACAATCCCTTAATTTTTCGGGTGAGATTAAAATAGAAGCATTTTTAGATGGGGATGTTTCTAACCGAGATTCTAATCACGGGGAAAAGTTTTGGCAGGAGGTGGATAAAGAGACAGGTCATGCCAAAGGGTTTTTAACGTTGGAAACCAAAAAATCAATTTGGGAAACCGTACCTACTTTTCAAGTGACCTCTGGTATGCAATTTCAGGTCTCCAAAAATGGGCAACTCCTTGAACTAAACGCTCTCCCAATCAAAAAAGAGAAATATGTGGGCTCAGAGGTTAAAGTGTCGGTTGTTCCTAATGATCAATTGGTCATCGAAAAGTTTGCGGTCAATTTAACTTCTGAAAATCATCCCAAAGAACAGTTAGTCCAAGATGCCAAAGCGTACTTAGAAAAAGTCGTTGGTTTGGGTTTTCAGGCTTTATTAGCGGAGCATGAGGCCGCCTGGGCGGATCGTTGGACAAACAATGACATCATTATTGAAGGGGATGATGCCGCCCAACAGGGAATACGGTTTAATATTTTTCACCTGCAACAAACCTACACCGGTGAAGATGCCCGCTTGAACATCGGACCAAAAGGTTTTACTGGCGAAAAATATGGAGGGGTAACTTATTGGGATACCGAGGCGTATTGCCTTCCTTTTTATTTAGCCACTGCAGAGCAGAAAGTTGGTCGTAACTTATTGATTTACCGCCATAACCATCTTCAAAAAGCCATAGAAAATGCCAAGCTCCTAGGTTTTTCGGATGGAGCTGCTTTGTACCCTATGGTGACTATGAACGGAGAGGAGTGCCATAATGAATGGGAAATTACGTTTGAGGAAATCCACCGAAATGGTGCAATTGCCTATGCAATACAGGATTACATTCGATACACCGGTGACACGGCGTATCTAGGCGAGTATGGACTTGAGGTTCTGATTGCCATCTCCCGTTTTTGGTCTCAACGCGTGAATTGGTCCTCCGCCAAAGGAAAGTACGTCATGCTCGGTGTTACAGGGCCAAATGAGTATGAAAATAATGTCAACAACAACTGGTATACCAATTACTTAGCCGTATGGACACTCAAATATACCTTGTCGTCGATCGATCAAGTAAAATCCATGGGCTCTGACTGGGACCGTATTGCACAATTGACAGGATTTAACGAGGAGCAAGAAACTTCTCGTTGGAATCATATCATCCAACACATGTATTTCCCTTATGATCCAGAGCGAGAAGTGTACCTTCAACAGGACGGATTCCTTGACAAGGAATTACTCACCGTGGATCAAATTGCAGAACATCGGCCCATTAATCAGAAATGGTCTTGGGATCGCATTTTAAGATCTTGTTTCATCAAACAAGCAGATGTCCTTCAAGGAATGTATTTCTTCGAGGAGGACTTTACTCTTGAAGACTTACGTCGCAATTTTGCGTTTTATGAACCTATGACGGTTCATGAGTCGTCACTGTCTCCATGTGTCCATGTTATTTTGGCGGCCCAACTGGGGCTCGAAGAAAAAGCCTACGAAATGTATGTTCGAACCGCCCGATTGGATTTGGATGATTTCAATAATGATACGGAGGACGGTCTGCATATTACCTCCATGGCTGGAACTTGGATGTCGGTTGTGAAAGGGTTTGGTGGCATGCGGATTCGCAACGACAAGCCTTATTTTGCCCCGGTTTTACCCAAAGAATGGAATCAATATGCCTTCCGAGTTCGTTTCCGTGGACATTTGCTTCAATTAACGGTCAGTCAGACGGAAGTTCATATTGAAAACCTTTCGGAAGCGGCTCTGGAACTTCAGGTATATGATACCGTTTTAACCGTTCCGGAATCAACAAAAATTTCCTTGAGTAGAGGTTAAACGGCTTTTTTTTCGTTAAAAGTGAATCAACTCAGTTTGGTGAGGTGATTCACTTTTTTATTTAATAACACTATGCATCTACTTCTCGTGGAGGACGATCATCGGTTGGCTGAATTAACTAAAATTGGACTTGAAAAACAGGGTTTTCTGGTAACAGTCGCTTATGATGGTCTTTTTGCTCAAAAATTAATGCGACAAACCTCGTTTGACTTGGTGATATCCGATATCATTTTACCGAAATTAGACGGTTTGGCCTTTTGCCAATGGGTGCGTCAGTCAAATCCAGCTTTCCCCATTATTCTACTAACAGCTCTGGGAACAACTGATGACAAAGTTGAGGGGTTTGATGCCGGGGCGGATGATTATCTGGTGAAACCTTTCGAAATTCGGGAATTGGTTGCCCGAATAAAAGCCTTAATGAATCGGGTAGGAAAAAAATCGTACGTGCCATTCTTGCAGTCTGTGATCAGTTACGATCAATTGGAAATCAATTTATATACCAAGGAAGTGGTTCGAGACGCGTTGAGGATAGATCTTACCCCAAAGGAGTTTAGTTTGTTGTTATTTTTTGTTCAGAATCCGGAGCGTGTTCTTTCACGTCAAGAAATTGCTGAACAAGTTTGGGAGACGCATTACGACACGGGTACCAATTTTATTGATGTGTATATCAATTATCTTCGAAAAAAGGTAGATCGGCCGTTCCAATACAAATTAATACACACCAAACCTGGCATGGGTTTTATTTTACGAAAAGAAGATGAAAATTAGGTCAAAGATTATGGGATGGTTCATGTTAATCACCATCGGTTTGGTGATCAGCTTTGCCACCCTGGTGTATTGGACCTCAGCAGAAAGTCGAGAACGGGCTTTTTTTGAACTTCTGCGAAACGAAGCCTTGACTAAGGTGAATTTAGCCCTTCAAAGTAAGATGGATCCCGACATTTTGCAGGAAATATACCGAAACAATCGACAGTTTATCAAGGAAGTAGAAGTGGCCATTTATGATGCCAACCACCACTTGGTCTACCATGACGATAAGTCCTTGGATCAAGTGAAGGAGACTCCCCAAATGTTAGACCAGATCTTGAATGAGGAAGAAATTCGTTTCACTGAAGCAGACTATCAAGTTATTGGAATTCGAATTCGGCATCAGGGCCAAAATTTTCTAGTTACTGCCGCCGCTTATGACGAGTATGGATTTAAAAAGCTCAACTTACTTGGGCAACAAATGATTTGGATCTGCCTCATTTTTTTAGGTCTTTCCTGGTTTGGTGGCTGGTGGATGGCTTATACTTCTTTAGAGCCAGTCCATGAAATTCTTGCGCAAGCCAAGCGTATTTCAACCTCTCAACTTCACGTACGGTTACCTGAAAATCAAAATAGAAAAGATGAGCTCAGCGATCTCACCCAAACCATCAATCAACTGTTAGATCGTTTAGAAAAATCTTTTGAAGCTCAAAAACTTTTTGTTTCGCATGTGGCTCATGAACTCCGTACCCCGCTTGCTCGAATGATAGTTGAGCTGGAACTAGCTACTCACCAGGAAGAGATGGAAAGGCGCAGAAGCATTGAAAATACGCTTGGCGATGCACGAAAATTAGTCAAATTGACCAAAAGTTTGTTGGATTTGGCGAAAGCAAGTTATGACGCCAGTGAAATATACCATCAACCCGTTCGGTTGGATGAACTCCTTTTTGAATCCAAAATTTCCATCAATACCACATGGCCCCAAGCTCGCCTAGATTTCCACCTTGACGACCTTTCCGACGTGCTAGATACCCCGCTGCAAGGAAACCCTTATCTCTTGCAGGTAGCCTTTGAAAATTTGATGGAAAATGCAGTAAAATTCTCTCCCAATGCCTCGTGTGAAATTGAATTTTATTTGGAGGATAATAATTTCCATGTTCGATTTAAAAATCAAGGAGGAAAAATACTTGATCCAAAGAATATTTTCCGACCATTTTATCGTGAAAAGCGGCATGTGGAAGGACATGGCATCGGCTTGTATTTGGTTCAAAAAATAATGGAATTACATGGTGGTACCATTACATTGGACACTTCTCGCGCGGACCTAGTCTGTTTTTGGGTGCGCCTTCCCATTGCATCTTTTTAAGAAATTTCTAATTTTTTTCTAAGTTTTACCTAATTAGTAGCCGTCATTATTCAGTCTATTTTTGTATTTATTTGAGAATAGATATATGAAAATGATTTGCTTAAGCATAGCTTTTGGTGTCCAGTTTATGTCCTTAGCTCAATCAGATACCAGTTTAGTGACAGATGGTCCTTCAGGCGTTCTACCTTTTCAATTAGACATTTCAAAGAGGCTGCCAGCTCAAGAACTTGCTGAAAAGAAAGAGGGTACCTTTGTAACTGGGCTTCCACGTCTAGAATTGGATCCCATTCGGGGGGCCGGGGTAGGAGGGAACATATTTGTTTTTTGGAATCAAGACAAAAAAGATCCTTTTTTTGAGTATACGGCCTACCGGCATCGCCTCAATGCAGAGTTTTTTGCTTTTCAAAATGGACGATTTCGGTATGCGATTAATTATGACGCACCTTATATTTTTAATTCACCATGGCGTCTTCGTATCGATCTTGTTCGTTGGGAGGATCCCAATGCTCAATATTGGGGGATAGGTCAAAATTCGACGCCAACATTGCGTTTTCGGGATAAAACCATGGGTAAAGTTCGGGATTTTGATCGAGTGGCCTTGTACGAAAAGAATTTATCTTTGGCAGAAATCGGGACCATGGGTCAGTTTTTTACCGATCATTTTTTCCATTCAATGGAACAACGGGAACAACTTTACAATGTGCTAGGCGAACGAGTATTTTTGGGTGGAAAATTGCGTTTGATGGTGGGATATGAGGCTCTTTTTACTTCATTTTCCTCTTATCAAGGTCGTTTGGTATCGGATATGCCTTCGTTGAATGGCTCACGAGTGACAGCTGTTCAGCGTCCTACTTTAGTCGATATTCAAAAGGAAGATGGGACTTGGGATCGGTTTAATTTAACAGGTTTCACGAATTCCGACTCCTATCAGTTCACCAGTATGTTGGCTGGTGCATTGATTTATGATACCCGTGATTTTGAACCGGACCCTTCCAATGGCTTATTCCTTCAATATTCCCATGAGTACTCTGCTCCATGGTTGGGGTCCAACTTTAATTTCCATAAGTTTATGGTTCAAGGCCAACTATTAAAAACCCTTGGTCATTGGAAAGAAGGGAAAGGGAGAATAACGTTCGCCGGATTAGTTGCATTTGGGCATGTATTTGGACCCCAAATTAATTTTATTGAAATGTGGGACCTATCCAGTCAAGCGGAAGCTGGGGGCATATTGGCCTTGGGTGGAAGTCGATCCATTCGGGGGTTCAGGGAGACTCGTTTTGTGGCGCCAACTGTTGGATTAATTAATTTAGAACTGCGCACACGTTTGGTTAGTTTCCATTTTTTGAAACAGCATTTTTCAGCAGGGATTGTCCCCTTTATGGATGTGGGAAAGGTCTGGGATGCTCCTCGAAACATTGATTTGAAAAACTGGAGGGGGGCTCCTGGCATTGGGACACGGATAACTTGGAATCAATCCACCATTTTACGTTTAGATTATGGTCGAAGTTTGGAAGGTGGTCAATTATTCTTTGGATTTGGGCATATCTTTTAAAGTTTTATCTTTGCTTTAACTCAAAATCCAACTGTTACATTATGTTCGAAATTCTGGGTGAATTTTTTAATCCGGGGCCGGTCGGTAAAATCGAATTCACCTCCGATCGACCTCCCTTCAACCCCAAATGGGTGTGGGTAAGACTGGTTTTTGCTTTAGCATTGGTTGGTCTGTTTGAGTATTTCGTTTGGAATCACTCCAACGCTTTTCATTCCTGGGAGGGACTATTGACCACGCATCTATTCTTTCTACTCTACCTGGCGGTCTCTTATTTTGTCAACATCAAACCTAACTATTCGAATACAGGTTGGGTCCCATTTTTGGTCAATAATCCATTTCGTATCTCAGATAACATCAACCGGTTATTTGTTATTTTGGAAATGCTTAGTTTGCCGGGTCGTTTCATCTTTTTAGCTATTCTCCAAGGATTGATTTATATCCGCTATCGCATTCGTCGAAATTGACCTTTGAAAAATGACCTGCTTCAAAACATTTTGGATTAATTTTGATTAATTCATTGTTTCTGAATTGAATCAAATGTGAAAAAGTTACGTGTGTGAAAAGACTTTCCGGTTGTCTCGTTCTTTTTTTAATGCTTTGGATATGTTCTTGGGGATATGCTCAGGAGAATCCCCCGATTCGAGCCTATTTCCCTAAAGAATACCGTGCAGAAAATCAAAATTGGGGTATTTCGCAGGCAGGCGATAAGCGGATGTACTTTGCAAATAATGGGGGGTTACTGCGTTTTAATGGAGCCCAATGGGAGCTCTTTCCTTCGATCAATAATACCATCATCCGGTCTGTAAAAGCAGTGGGCGACCGTATATATACAGGTTGTTACCGAGAATTTGGCTACTGGAAAGAAAACAAGAAAGGGCAACTCGAGTATACCTCTTTGTCACAAAAATTGGCTGTGCCTTTGGTGGACGATGAACAATTCTGGCGGATTATTTCTCAAGGTTCCACTCAGATTTTTCAATCCTTGAATCGACTGTATTTGTACCATGAAACCACCGGAAAAGTAAAGATCATAACGGCTCCTTCCACAATAACCAAAGTATTTACTGTGGATGATCAGGTTTTTTTTCAAGTTTTAGGTAAGGGCTTGTTTCAATTAGCCGAGGGAAAATCAAAACTAATTTCTGATCACCCACTGGTAAAGCAAGAAGAACTCATTGAAATTGTCTCTCGATCGAATCACGAGTCGTGGTGGATTACGCAGAAAAAAGGAATATGGTTATGGAAAAACCAAAGCTTGTCTCCAGTGACCATACCCCAGTTAACGAAACAACTTCAAAACACCAGTATTTACAGTGCCTTGTTGTTGCATAATGGGGATGTGGCGTTAGGGACGATCTCAAAGGGTCTTTTAGTTGTATCGTCAAAAGATAATCAGATCGACAGCTTTCCACAAGCCAGTGGCGTCACCAACAACACGATCTTATCAATTTACCAAGACTTGGATCATTCGATTTGGTTAGCCACCGACAATGGAATTTCCGTGATTCATAATCAATCGCCGTGGCGTACGTACCACGATGTGGAAGGTAAGATTGGGACCGTATACGCGGCTCAAGAATTGGGGAATTATCTGTATTTAGGTTCCAATCAAGGTCTTTTTGTACGAGATAAAACCAAGGGGAATGAATTTTCGATGATTCCTGGCACAAACGGCCAGGTTTGGTGTCTAAAAAAAGTAGGCAACGATTTATTGTGTGGCCACCATGTCGGGACCTTTTTGGTCCAAGGTACTTCGGTGGAATTGATTTCTTCTTTACCAGGTACTTGGGAGCTTAAAGCCATTCCCTCCCAATCCGATGCACTACTCCAAGGAACCTATTCCGGTTTGTCGGTCATCCGTAAAATTCAGGGGAGATGGTCATTTCAATATTCGATCGCCGGTTTACCGACACTTTCGTGCCGATTTATTGAATGGATATCCCCCCGAGAAGTACTCGTGAATCATGAGTACAAGGGCGTGTACCGTTTTTTGTTTTCGGAGGACTTAAAGCAAATTCAATCCAAAGTTTTAGAAAATACAGCACCTATTGGGCTCCGATCCGGACTAGGAAAATTTAAAGATCAAGTGTATTACTTTTCGGATCAAGGTGTTTTTCGATACCACCGAGCCAAAGGATTCGTATTGGATCGGGATTTATCCGAGCGTTTGTGGAAAGAGGACGGGTTTTATTCTGGTCGATTTTTACCTGATCCAACTGGGGATAGGTTTTATTTATTCAACCAAAAAAATGTAGTCATTGTCTCTTCTCATCCCACTGAAAAGGGATTTTTGGTTAAAAAAATTGCTTTTCCGGCCGAAATTCGGCGTGACCGAATTGGATATGAAAATGTATTTCCTACTCAGTCAGGGAATTATTTAATCGGTACAACCGATGGGTATTTTGTTTTGAACCCTAAGCGACTTCAATTCAAACCTTTTTCTGTCCATTTGCAATCGATATCCAATGGTCCTAAGCCTCAGCAATTAAGTTGGGTGGATGCATCTGAATTCGGTGTATTCACTTCTGAAAATCGTACAGTTGGATTTCGTTACTATGTTCCTTCTTTCTCCCCGTTTGAGCTTACGGGGTATCGATATCGGTTGGAAGGTAAGGAGGATCACTGGTCCGATTGGACGACGGCCTCGGAAATTGTTTTTGAAAACTTGGCACCTGGGCAGTATGTATTTTCTGTCATGGCTCAGGTACAAAACCAGACCTCTCAAAACACGGTATCGTATGCTTTTGAAGTGAAACCTGCATGGTATGCATCTAAATGGGCCAAAGGTTTTTATGCAATTCTAGTGATTGCGTCCTTGGTGTCGGTGAATCGATGGAGTCAACGCTATTATCAGCGCCAGCAACAGAAAGCCTTGGAAGAAAGTCAGCGTGCTTTGGAGCGGATTAAGTTGGAGTCGGAGCAAAAGTTGATGCAAGTAAAAAACGAGCAATTGGAACATGAGATTCAAAGCAAAAATCGGGAGTTAACGTTGTCAACTCTTAGTATTGCCAAGAAAAATGAAATTTTGGGTGAGATCAAACGTGCGCTTCAACAAGCCGAAAAACCCCAAAATACCGCGGAGGTAACTGAACTCATCGAGGCCAACTTGAATGATACAAAAGACTGGGAATTTTTGGAGGAGGCGTTTAATCATGCCGATAAAGATTTTCTTAAAAAGTTAAAATCAAATCACCCAGACCTAACACCGCACGACCTCCGCTTTTGTGCTTACTTACGACTTAACCTGACTTCCAAGGAAATCGCACCTCTACTCAATATTTCGGTGCGCAGTGTCGAAATTAAGCGGTACAGAATTCGAAAGAAAATGGATTTACCCCACGAAAAGAGTTTGGTGGATTACATCTTGTCCATTTAGACCACAACATTACCTCAACAACGATAAGGTGTAGCGTAAAAAAAATGCAGGGGCGCCTTTACAAATTTATTTAAAATAGGCCTTCTAAAGACTACCTAGTGCGTTTTTGTGTACAACAATTGCACATTACGGCATTGTATGTTTTTTGTATAGGTACGGGAAGTTTCATGCGAGTGAAGCAAGTTTTAGATTTGTTTTAATAACCGAATTTTAATAACAAATCTAGGAATCATTACATGAAACATCGATTCTACCTTTTACTCTTATGGTTTATTTCCTGGACGGCACAAGCTCAGACTCTATCGGTCTCGGGAACGGTCAAGGATAAATCAGGTGAAGCTCTGCCTGGGGTTTCGGTGACACGGAAAGGGCAAAACCAAGGAACTGTTACCAACGCGGAGGGGCAGTTTTCTTTGTCCAATGTACAGGCTACAGATCGACTTATCTTTTCGTTTGTGGGGTATCAAACCCAAGAGATTTTGGTGGGAAAGCAAACTAGCTTTCAGATCCAAATGCTGGAAGATGCTCAAGTCTTGGAAGAAGTGGTTGTGATTGGATACGGATCGCAGAAAGTCACGAGCATCTCGGGTGCCATATCCAGTGTAAACGCCAAGACCATCGAGAAACTTCGTCCTGTTCGGGCGGAGGAGGCTTTGCAAGGTCAAGCAGCTGGCGTGAATGTGATTGCCAATGGATCACCAGGTTCAACACCCACTGTCTTGATTCGAGGTATTCCTTCCTACACAGGTACCGACCCTCTAGTTGTGATTGACGGAGTACCCCAAACTTTACGTGATTTAAACGCACTCAATACAAACGATATTGAATCCATTAATGTATTGAAAGATGCGGCGACAACCGCCATCTATGGAGTGGCTGGGGGAAATGGTGTGATCGTAGTCAAAACAAAATCAGGAGGCCGTGGAGGAAAAACATCGTTTAGTTTTGATTCGTTTACGGGGATTCAGCAGGCTCAACGGATGATCCCAGTATTGAACGCTACAGAATATGCCGCAATTCTGAATGAAGCTAGCGTCGCATCGGGTGGGAATTTAATTTTTCCGTCACTGGCTGGCTTAGGAGAGGGTACAAACTGGCAAAAAGAGGTCTTTACAAACGCTCCCATCACATCAAATAATTTATCCATTTCAGGTGGGAATGCAACCTCTTCCTTTTTTATATCAGGAGGGTACCTAACGCAACAAGGCATTGTTGGTGGAGGGGATAAGTCCTATTTCAACCGGACTAATTTTACTGCCAATTTTACTAATTCCATGACGAATCGCTTGAAACTTCTTTTCAATACCAGTTATGCTGGGATTCGGAATAGTAATTTGTCTGAAAATAATATTGGAAGTGTGCTTTCCAATGCATTGAATTTTGATCCAACGGTGCCGGTTCGAGATGCCAATGGAAACTTTGGAATCAGTCGGACCATAACCCAAGAGATTATCAATCCGGTGGCACAAATCAACGATACCTACAATACCGGTTCTACCCACAAGCTATTTGGGAAAGTTGAATTTCAGTACGACGTTGCCAAGAACTTTAAAGTTACCTCACGATTGGGTTATATCTATGCCGACGTGTATGGAAAAAACTTCTCCCCATTTACCTTTTATGGGTTGGGGCATAATCGAACCAACGCGAATCCTGACTTAACCCCCATTGTTTCCGTCAGTCCAACGGGAGAAATTACCTCAACCCGAAATCGGGTTTCTGAGTCAAATACCAATTTTCTTACCTTGAACTATGAATTATTTGCTAACTATGATTTCAAAATAGGTCAAAATCATTCTTTTGAAACGGTTTTTGGTACGGCTGTGAGTCGGAATACAGGCGAAAATATCACGGCCAATGCAGAGGATATACCATTTAATTCATGGGAATATGCAGATGTCAGTGCTGCCATGGGTGATCCCGAATCCCAAACTTCGGGTTCATTTCAATATGTCAAAAGAAACTTGTCCTATTTTGCTCGGATGAACTATGAGTTTAAGAACAAATACTTGTTCTCTTTCACGGGCCGCGTGGATGGATCCACAAGTTTCGGGGCAAACAATAAATTTGGATTTTTCCCTTCGGCATCAGCCGGTTGGGTGGTGTCTAATGAATCTTTTTTTGCCAGCCAATGGGTTGATTATTTAAAAATTAGAGGTTCGATCGGTGCAGTGGGGAATGACAACATTTCACCCCAATTTGCCCGAATTTCAACTTTCCCAAAATACACGTTTGACGGAAACATTATTAGTGGATCAACCCTCTTTTCCATTCCAAATGAAAGCGTGACGTGGGAGAATCAGTTGCAAATGAATATTGGATTTGATACCCGAATATTCAATCGAAAGGTATCCATTACAGCGGATTACTTTGTTAAAACGGTAGATGACCTTTTGTTTAATCCCACCTTATCTTTGTATTTAGGAACTCCGGTCTATCCAGCTGCAAATATTGGGCGGACCTCCACCAAGGGTCTTGACCTTTCCATTGGATACAACACCACCCTCGGAAAAGAATTTGCATTCAATACCAATGTAAACTTCACCACTGCCACCAATTTAGTTGAACGGATCAACAACGGTGATAAATTCATTTGGGGAAGCGGATACGGGATTCCTTTCACCAACCTAACTCGATTTGAGCAAGGATTTTCTCCCGGGTATTTCTTCGGATATAAAACAGACGGATTGTTCCAAAATCAATCGGAGATTGAAGCCCATGCCTTGCAGCCCGGCGCTCAACCGGGAGATATTCGGTATGTGGATATCAACCAAGATGGCATCATCAATGATCTAGATCGTACCCAAATTGGAGATCCGTTTCCTGATTTTACCTTGGGCTGGAATGTGGGCTTTACCTACAAAAACGTTGACTTCAGTGCCTTTACGTATGCTTCCGTGGGCGGTGACATCTTTAGAGCCTACGAACGTAATCTGAATTTTACCAATCGCTTCGCCAAGTCATTAACTCGTTGGACCGGCGAAGGAACCAGCCAAGATGAACCTCGTGCCACATTTATTGATAGCAACAACAATCGCCGACCGTCCGATCGGTACGTTGAGGATGGGACATTTGTGCGAATCAAAAACATTCAGTTGGGCTACACACTGCCCTTATCCAATAAATCGATGAACCTTCGGGTGTATGCCCAAGTAAAGAATGCCTTTACGTTCACACGTTACAGTGGTTTTGATCCGGAGATTTCCTCGGGCGTTTTAGATACCGGTGTGGATCGTGGAAATTATCCCCAACCGAGAACTTGGATGGGAGGACTTCAATTCAATTTTTAATTTATTCGATTCTCGACGTCACGAAATGTTTTAAAAAAATGAAAAAAATCACTTCCTATATAGGTCTATCTTGCTCCGTGTTTTTACTCTCGGGCTGTTTGGACTATGTAAATTTTGATCCAAAAGAAAACTTTGAAATTGTTGCCTCCGCTTATTTTCGATCTCCACAAGATTATGAGGCCGCAGTGGTAGGGGCTTATGACCCACTTCAATGGACGTATTTGAATGTCTTGATTGGGGACATCGCTTCCGATAACTCCTTCAGCGGTGGAGAAAGTGCCACCGACGTTCTGGGAATTCAACAAATAGACGATATGACGCACGATCCCAATAATGATAACCTTGCCGCGATTTGGCGGTGGTCGTATGAGGGGATTAATCGAACCAACTATTTAATGGAGAACAAAAATAGATTGGATTTTGCCACTAAAGAGGCTTTGTATGCAGAGGTACACTTTTTAAGAGCCTATTACTATTTTGAACTGGTTAAATTTTTTGGTGATGTTCCCTTATTTGTGGATCGTCGGCTAACAGCATCTGACTCAGGAACCAAAACCAGAGCTTCCAAGACAGAGGTCTATGCCCAAATCGAAAAAGATTTGTTGGCGGCCATTGCCAACTTGCCTGCCAATCCATCTCAAAAAGGTCGAATCACCCGTTTTGCTGCCCAAGCACTTCTTGGCAAAGTATATTTATACCAAGATAAATTTTCGGAGGCGGCCAATGTCCTTGAGAATGTCATAGGTGTTTACCGATTGGTTGAACCTTTCGCCACCATTTTTGAGGAAGAAGGTGAAAATGGACCCGAATCTGTTTTTGAAATTCAATATACCAATCGATCCAACTGGTTCGACTGGGGTTTTACTCCTCAAGGTACGGAGGGAAATTTTGGAGTGATTCACAATGGTATTCGAGCATTTAATGGGCCGCATTTTGCCTCTGGATGGAGTTTCAATGTGCCTACTCCCAAATTAGTTGCTAGTTATGAGGCGGGTGATCGCCGGAAAGATGCCACCATTTTGGATATCATCGCATTTGCTGCCCAAACCGGGGCAACGTACGCTCAAGGTTATAAACATACTGGATTTTTTAACCTAAAGTACATGCCCCGCGCTGGCCAAAGTGGGGCCCAAATCGAGTTAAACTACAGCAATAATTATCGTGCCATCCGCTATGCCGATGTCTTGTTAATGGCTGCCGAGGCAAATAATCGGGGCCGAATCAGTGATGCCAAAGCCCAGCAATTCCTCAATCAAGTTCGCCGTCGGGCTTTTGGACCGAATGTTCCCCCTGTTTTAGCAACGGGCCAAGCCTTGACCGAGTTGATTTGGAAAGAACGACATGTCGAATTAGCCATGGAAGGGCATCGGTTCTTCGATTTAGTTCGTACCAAAAAAGCAGCCTCAGAAATCCCGGGATTTGTGGCGGGTAAACACGAGGTCTTTCCGATCCCACAACAAGAAATAGATATCTCAGGACTTACTCAAAATCCGGGTTATTAAGTACGATTAACGATTTAAAATGATGATGATACCATTTGTTAAAAGATCAACGGGCTGGCTTGCCGTTCTAGCCCTGACGCTGTTTGGTTGTGCAGAGGAAATAAACTCTTTGCAATTTATCTCCGATGCAGAACCTCCTTCCAATGTCTCTGCACTCTTCGATATTACGACCGATAATTCAGGTCGAGTGTCGATCACACCTATTGGGGAAGGAGTCGCTCAATTTGAGATTCTTCCCGGCGATGGTACGTCGGTACCCAAAGTCCTTCGTCCTGGTGAGACCATGACCCACACTTACCGAGAGGGAGACTTTGGTGTTAAGATAAAAGCCATGGGATTAACCGGATTGGCTTCTGAAAGCACCCAGAATTTAAAAGTCTCTTTTCGTGCACCTGAAAACTTGGTCGTGACGGTGCAAAAAGATCCCGTACAAACCAAAACCGTGTATGTAACGGCACGGGCCGATTTTGCCACATCCTACGAAGTACTTTTTGGCGATGAGCCCAATGCCAAGCCTCAAGTGGGAAATATTGGGTCTACAATACCCCATACTTATGTGAATGATGGTACCTACACCATTCAAGTGACCGCCAAAAGCGGTGGAGCTGCTACCACAGTGTACCGTGAAAATGTAACGGTGGTTGGTCGTACCTTACCGAATGTTTCGGCTCCGGTCCCTGTAACGCGAAATTCAACCGACGTGATTTCCATTTTTAGTGATAGTTATCCAACTTTATCCAATGTGAATTACTATCCCAACTGGGGACAATCCACAACCTTTGGTACCTTGAAAATCGGTTCAAATGAGGTGATTCAATACGGAAATTTGAATTATCAAGGTATCGATTTCAACCAGACTATCAATGCATCTACCATGCAGTTCTTGCATTTGGATGTCTGGACAACGGATGTCAAAGCACTCGAAGTTTTTCCGATTAGCCGAGCGACGGGTGAAAGAAATGTGGTTCGAAATTTAACTGCTAATGCATGGAATTCCCTCGATATTCCCTTGTCCGAATTCACCTCTCAAGGTCTCTCGATGGCCGATTTGTTTCAAATCAAATTGGTGGGTTCACCCTTTGCCCCGGCGGGTTTTGGAACCATCTTCGTTGACAACATTTACTTTTATCGGAATCCACCTGCAGGATCGACGACCTCGTTGCAAAACTTCGAAGGAAATGCACCAACCTTCACTGTTTTTGGAAATATTGCCATGACAGAAGTGATCAATAATCCCGATAAATCAGGTGAAAATCTGACAGATCGAGTCGCCCGTCTGACCAAATCAGTTGGCTCAGAAACATGGGCGGGAACGTTTTTCGAATTACCCAATCCAATCAACCTTTCAGGGAATTCGAAAATCACCATGAAATCCTGGTCCCCTAAGACAGGACGAGTGATCAAAATGAAACTGGAAAACCAAGATGCATCCATCACACATGAAGTTGACGTTCCAACCATCAAGGCCAACGGTTGGGAGACGCTCAGTTATGATTTTAGCAGAGCTCCTCGTGCCAATTATGTCCGTGTAGTTGTTTTTTATGATTTCGGCGTCTCAGGAGATGGCTCTGTGTATTACTTTGATGAAATAAAAAATTAATCCAATGACTAAGTTATCAGCAGTTTTCAATATTCTGGCGATTGTTTTGGTGGGATTTGCCACCTCATGTGTTCCTGATACCTACGAGTTTGGTGAATTGACCACCCCCACCAATCTTACAGTGGAAGTGGAAATCGTTGGCGCAAGCCCTTCCTCTCCACTGGGAGATGGGTCAGGACGAGTGACCTTCCGTGCCAAAGCCGACCATGCCATCAGTTATAAATTTATTTACAATGGTGAAACCTTTGTCGTTCCATCCGGAACCCGAACTTTCTTTTTTGGAAAAACAGGGGTTCATACCTACACCTTACAAGTTGTTGCTCTAGGTCGGGCAGGTTCCATGACCGTGGCTCAGAAAAAAGTAGAGGTATTCGCCCAATACCAACCTCCAGCCGATCTTCTGCGAATGTTGCATGGTGGATCGCAGCGACAATGGCGTGTTCAGGCCGAGGTGGGAGGACATTTTGGTGTGGGACCTGGCGATTCCAATGGCCCAATCTGGTATGCAGCAGGTCCTAACGAGAAAAATGGCACCGGAATGTATGACGACGTATATACTTTTTCCTCCAATGGTACATTCACCCATACCACCAATGGAACTGTCTTGGGAAAACAAAAATACCTCGCCGATTTTAATCCGGCCGTGGCGACAGATGCCGATAACGACACTGAAAATTTCCCATTAGCTAATTACACGGCGAATTGGTCATTAAGCGCTCCGGGAGGAGTGGAAACCATTTCCTTGACCAACCGAGGCTTTTTAGGATTTTATGTTGGAGTCAGCTCTTTTCAAATTATTTCTCGTTCTGCCAACGGAATGGTTCTAAAGTCAGTAGATAGTCTAGGTCGGGCATGGTTTATTACCTTAGTTGCCCTGTAAAGCGATTGATCCTCAGGAGGGGTTAATGCCCCTCCTTTTTTATTCTTGATGCCATATGAAAATGCTTACTCCTTTCTTACTTCTAGTTTTAGGTTTTTTTTCGTGTCAAAAATCCACTCCCATGGACCCAAATGGTCCGGAGGAACCAGCCAAAATCCCACCTTCGCAAGTTGTCTTGAAAGTGACCATACAAGGAGCAACGCCCGAAAATCCGTTTGGAGATGGGAGCGGTACGATCACTTGTCGTGTCACAGCACAAAATGCCGTTCGGTACAGCTTTCGATTTGGAACTGGCCGGGAGATCGAATCGACGACCGGAGAAGTGACTTACCGCTACGTGGAGCGGGGTACCGCTGCTCGGACCGTCACGGTATTGGCTTTTTCGGCAGCGGGCTTAACTGCCAGTGCTTCCCAAGAAATTCAGTTACGCGTAGAGCCTACCTATAGCCTAGTTTGGTCGGATGAATTTAACTCGGGTGTCTCTCCAGACGATGCCAAGTGGACCTACGACATCGGGACAGGTTCCAATGGGTGGGGTAACAATGAATCGCAGTTTTATACCAATCGCCCGACCAATGTTTCAATCGATAACGGTGTTCTTCGCATTCGGGCGCAGAGGGAAAGCTTTTCAGGATCTAACTTTACATCGGCACGAATCAAGACCCAAAATCGATTTAGTTTTACCTATGGAAAAGTCGAAGTTCGGGCCAAACTTCCAACAGGCCGAGGTACTTGGCCGGCCATTTGGATGTTGGGGAATAACATTACTTCGGTAGGCTGGCCTGCGTGTGGCGAGATCGATATCATGGAACACGTAGGGAATGGACAAGATGTGATCCACCATTCGCTGCATACCCCTTCCAGTTTTGGAGCGACCCAAAATACGTTTAAGTCCACAATCCCCAACGTGTCCTCTCAATTTCAGGTGTATGAAGTGGAATGGACCGAGGAGTCCATTGTTTTTAGTGTGAATGGCCAAGTCAAATACACCTACAAACCCACCAACCGGACTGCCGCAACCTGGCCGTTTGATGCCCCTCAATTCATTATATTGAACGTCGCCATGGGCGGTACTTTTGGTGGTGCAATTGATCCATCCTTTCAAGGTTCGACCATGGAGGTAGACTATGTGCGGGTGTATCAGGTAAAATGAAACCGAGTGGTTATTCCGAATGTCTTGAGTTGGAGGTCATATACTTTTTGAAGTAGTTTGTTACTACCTGATCAAATTCCAAAATCGCCCTCAAAAAAACGGGCTGTCGAATCATTCGACAGCCCGTTGGGTTTCATTGGAGGTGATCCTTACTTCACTTCTTCGTAATTCACATCGGTTACCCCTTCATCAGCGCCTGTGTTGCTGGCTCCTGGATTTCCGGCTGCAGCTCCACCTTCTGCTTGTTGTGCGGCGTAAATCTCTTGAGAAGCGGCCTGCCATGCTTGATTCAATTTCTCCATGGAGGCATCAATCGCCGCGATGTCACGTGTGCCGTGCGCAGCTTTCAATTCTGTCAAGGCAGCTTCAATAGCTGATTTATTCGAAGCAGATAATTTATCTCCGTATTCTTTCAACTGTTTTTCGGTAGAGAAAATCAGACCATCTGCGGCATTGACTTTTTCAACCTTTTCTTTTTCAAGACGGTCGGCCTCTTCATTGGCTTTGGCTTCGTCGCGCATCCGTTGGATATCCGCATCCGACAAGCCGGAGGATGCTTCAATCCGGATTTTCTGCTCTTTGCCGGTGCCTTTGTCTTTGGCGGTTACGTTGAGGATACCGTTGGCATCCACGTCAAAGGTAACTTCCACTTGAGGAACACCCCGTGGGGCTGGTGGAATACCATCTAGGTGGAAACGTCCGAGTGTCCGGTTCTGATTGGCCATCGGGCGCTCGCCTTGCAATACGTGCAATTCGACAGACGGTTGGTTGTCGGCAGCAGTTGAGAAAACTTCGACTTTATTGGTAGGGATGGTCGTATTCGCCTCAATCATTTTGGTGAATACGCCACCAAGGGTTTCGATACCCAAGGAAAGAGGAATCACATCCAACAATAAGATATCTTTCACTTCACCCGTCAAAACGCCCCCTTGAACAGCCGCGCCAATGGCTACTGCCTCATCTGGGTTCACGTTTTTGGATGGTTTCTTGCCAAAGAACTTCTCAACTTCTTCCTGTACACGGGGGATCCGGGTGGAACCACCGACCAAGATCACTTCGTCAATGGCGCTGTTGGAAATACCTGCGTTTTTCATCGCACGCTTACAAGGCTCCATCATCCGTTGCAAAAGGGAATCGGCCAATTGTTCGAATTTTGCCCGAGTTAACGTGCGTACCAAGTGTTTTGGAATACCGTTGACTGGGAAGATATAAGGCAAGTTGATTTCGGTTTGGGTGGAGCTAGAAAGTTCCACTTTAGCACGCTCAGCCGCTTCTTTCAATCGCTGCAACGCCATAGCGTCGTCACGAAGATCGATGCCTTCATCTTTTTTGAATTCTTCAGCTAGCCAGTTGATGATCACTTGATCAAAGTCATCACCCCCTAGGTGCGTATCTCCGTCTGTGGCTTTAACTTCAAAGACGCCATCGCCTAGATCCAAGATCGAGACGTCAAACGTACCACCACCTAAGTCGAAAACAACCACCGTAAGATCTTTACCTTGTTTGTCCAAACCGTAGGCCAAGGCAGCAGCTGTTGGCTCGTTGATGATTCGTTTAACCTCTAAACCGGCAATGGTACCCGCCTCTTTGGTAGCTTGGCGTTCGGCATCGTTAAAATAGGCTGGAACGGTGATTACCGCTTCCGTAACGGTAGTCCCTAGGTAATCCTCCGCGGTTTGCTTCATTTTTTGAAGAATGAAAGCTGAAATCTCCTGTGGCGTGTATTGACGATCGCCAATACGAACGCGAGGCGTATTGTTTGGCCCTTGCTCTACATCGTAGGCAACAGTCTTTAATTCTTCACCGACTTCGTTGTAGCGTTTTCCCATGAAACGCTTGATCGACTGAATGGTATTTTTAGGGTTGGTGATGGCTTGGCGTTTTGCCGGAGCACCCACTTTTTTCTCTCCATTTTCTAAAAATGCGACAATGGATGGTGTGGTCCGTGCCCCTTCACTGTTGGCAATAACGACCGGCTCATTTCCTTCCATAACCGCGACGCAGGAGTTGGTTGTACCCAAATCTATGCCAATGATTTTTCCCATGATTAGCTATGTTCTGTTTGTGTATTAATTCGTTACAAACTATTGAACAATAGATATGCCAAGGAAGAAATGGCTGACAGAATGGCACAATGACCTGACAAAACCAAAAAGAGCAGCGATTTCGCTGCTCTTTTTGACGTATATTTTATTTGCCCCAGTTTGCGTTGGCAGTTTCTGGGAAGAATAAGGTGAGTTCGGGTACTTGGAGAACCATCCGATTGGCCCATTCCACCCCTTGCATCAAGGAGTGGTCTTGATTGGAGACTTCGTATTTCCAAGCTCCAAATCGACCTCGGGACTGAATCCCCCGTTTTTCAAGGGCTGGCAATACCGTTTTTAGTATATGATCCCGCTCAACAGATGGCGTAGGGTATCCATACTCTGTGGAGAAATGGAATTTTGAAATGATTTGATCTTTTGATTCAATCAAGTCATCTTCCAACAAGGCCGCAATAGTCTGTTCCATTAATTGGGCATGATCAACCGGTTTTGCGGAAGACTCCGAGGTTTCAGTCATCAAAGACCAGTGTTGATTGATATCTGGAACGTTGTATGGGCTGTAATTGGAAAATACCGTAATGCGGTAATAGGGGCTATTTGATTCGGGGAAATACATCCAACACTTCGAGGCCAATTCTGGTTTGGGTTTACCGGTTAGACCAATTCCTACGACATGAGTGGATGAATGCTTGAGACCTTGGGCGGCTTGGATAATTTCCGGTTCCAAACCCTTGACACGTTGGGTGAACAAATCAACCGGCATGGTCGACATAAGGTGTTCGTATTGAACGACCTCACCCGTGCTCAACGTAATTTCTTTTGCTATCGGGTCGACAGATTCAACGGCGCTATTTAATTTAAAATACTCGGCCCCGATTAATTCTGATACCGCTTTCCAAATGGCGCCTGTTCCACCTTTTTTGGGAAATTGGAAAGTATTATTGGGTCCCCAAGAATAATCCTCCTTATCAAATAAGATATTTTCTGTCACACGTTGAAGATCGGTGATGGCAACGCGCTCACCAATCCAGTTATATGCCATTTCCTCGGCAGGGTAGGCCCAAACTTTGAAGTTATATGGGATCATAAATACCTCAGCCAAACCTTTTCCAAAGGTTCGATCAATCCATTCTCGGAAGTTAGCAGGTTTTCCGGATTGACTTAGTTTGTATTGTTCGATAAGACCACTCAAACATTTCCACATGATCTCCTTAGGAAGGTATTTGATATTGTTTTGGAACGGGTAGGGGACAAACCGGTTGTGGATCCAAACCCAGCTTTCTCGTTGATGCGATAACCAACCATCTTTCCCCAAGGCTTTGATCATCAATTGATCAAAATAAGCATAATGTGAAAATTGAACGTGGCCACCAATATCCCATGTAAATTGATTTTCATCGACAAAGCTGGTTGCCAAACCACCAATGTAATTTTCTTTTTCAAGTAGAATGAAATCGGTTTCTCCTAGCTCTTTTAACCGGTAGGCGGCTCCAAGTCCAGTGGGTCCAGTTCCGATGATGACATATTTCTTTTTCATGGTGGTTTGTTGATTACAGTTGTCGAATTCGGGTATTGAGCGTGAGACGGAAGGAAGCTAATTCTTGAAAGCTTTGCCAACAAACTTTCAGAAGTTTCATTTTTTGGATAGAAACCTCTCCAGTCATTCTCGATTTATGAGTAATAGGGATATTGAAGAGATTTTGACCTGATTTTTTGGCCATCACCGCAAGGAAAATATTCGGAGCAAATGGGGTAGGCTGAGGTAATTGGGCCAATAACCTTTTCATAAAACTCCCTTTGATCAAACGGAATGGGATGTTGGAATCTTGGATTAAGGTACCATAGATAAAGAACAAGCTATACCGTAAAATTTGGGTAACAAATAGCCGAAACGGAGCGTCAAAACGGTGTTGTCTATAGCCTAAAATAAAATCCGATTGATCTCTTTTCGCCCAAAGTTTCATGAAGTCATCGGTAACGAATTGGTCATCCGAGTCAGTTTGGAATATATACTCCGCCCCGAGTTCAACGGCAAGCCTATAGCCATTTACTACCGCATTGCCATGACCACCATTGGGTTGATTCACAGCGTGCAAGGTCGCATTGTGTGGGGCTAATTGAGCTAAGATCTCACCTGTTTTATCTTTCGATCCATCATTGATGACGATGAGTTTGGCCTCATTGGGGAAATGTGTATCGAGGTAGGATGTCCATTGTTTCACCACATCTTCAATACAGTCCTGCTCATTGTATGCAGGCATGACTACTGCCAAAGTTAATTTCATAAACCGTTGATTACCGGACTTCGAGAATCCTTCCTTTCTGCAAAACTACACGGAAAGCCGTACTTTTCAAAAGAAACAGATGTAATCTGCCGATGTGAATTTGTTACTTTCCAATTCGGAATCCTAAACCCCATTGAAATTGGATTTGGCTGTTCACATAATTCAAGCCTAAACGGACGATTCCGTAATTGGCCACATTGACCACACCTCCCGCTTCCGCAATGAAGCGGTAGTTCTGTTCACCGGTATATTTGATCCAAGAGGTCCCTTTGAAATTACCATCTGAGCTGATTCGATCTGCCTCAAAATAAGCAGCTTCATTTTGAATGCCCACGCCCATGTAGATGTGAATGGGGTGAAATACCGCGAAATTCCCACCTAAAATTGCCGCCCATTGATTTTCTTGGACGTCACCCGTATACTGAACCGATCCATCGAAATTTAGGTAACCGTCTTCGTCCACAGTATAAAACAATCCTCCCCTTGAAAGGAGCTCCCGATTGGATTTTAATTTAAAATAAGCCCGACTTCCCTTAACAGCCAATCCACCTATTGAAATTCCAATGGCATTCATGGGGTCACGTTCGTAAGCTAGGTAGGTGAAGGGTTGAGGACTTGATTTTTGCCGAAGTTTGGCAGCACTCAGTTTTCTTTGGACTTCCTCACGGTATTTTCCGTTCGGATAGGATTGTAGATAGGTTTGGTAGCCTGTAATGGCTTCCGCCCAGTTTTTTCGCTGGTAGCCTCTTTCCCCAGTTTGAAAATAGGCGAATTCTAATGATGCGTTGGCCTCGACGATTCGCTTACCAGAAGGAAAATTAGCTAAAAACTGCTGCCATCCCGACACAGTTTGAGTTGCTTCGGCTGTGGCATAGGACTCATTTTCAAGGGCATCCAATTTGAATGCATTGGCCTCTCTTACAAAGTTCCCTTGTGGAAAGTTTTGCAAGTACTGGGAAAATGAGTTGGAGGTAAATTGTTGTTTTGCGGTTTCAAAGGCATTTCGATCGGCCTCCAAAATGCGTTGACGAGCTAGTTTGGCCTCCTCACTGGTTGGAAATTTTGAAATAAAGGTCTGATATCCATTGAGGGTGTTCAGAGAAGTAGCCAAAATCCAAGAAACAGATTGCCGATGTGGGCCGTAGGGATATCGATCCAGGTAGGTTTGAGCAATCATCTGATTTCGTTCGTTCAATACTCGTTGATACAAACTGGATTCTTCTTGGATGTTTTTCCGAACCAAAGGAATCCACTTATCCAATTCATATTTGGCAACAAGCTGCAATTCGTTGGGATTGCTAGGGAAAGCATCGATAAATTGATCGATAATCTGCTGAGCCTCTTGCCAATCTTGCCGAGCAACAGAAAGTTCCACACGCCGGGGAGCTTGTAAATCTTGGGCGGCCAATTGTATGGAGGTCAGAAGAGTCAGGAGTACTCCAAAATAGACAATGCGCATGATGTTTAGGTTAGTTTAGGAATGGATCTCGTTTGGTCGAACTCTTATCAGCGTTATCGCGCAAGGAAATGATTTTCAAATAGACCAGTGCATTTTTCACACTGACATTGTTATCCATTCCCGACAACGAGTTGATGAATAAGGTTTTGTGGTTTTTGAACGTGGCGTCGTCACCCTCTTGGGAAGTCATTTGGCGAAATGTCTGTTGTAAACAATTGAAGGTTCCAGGACGACATTGCAAGGAAAGGTAGTGGTCGCCCTCAGAACTGACCCCATGGTCAAATTCGACTTCCCGTAAGTTGAATCGAAATTCGGTCCGAAGGTTTCGGGTAACCCAAATGAAATTGGTTTCTCCGTTTGGCCCCAACGTAAAACTGTGGAAAACGGGATCAGCAATTTTCATTTTTTTGTTGATGTACTCGATGGTTTGTTCTACCGTAAAATTTTGTCCGGATGCTGAGAGTGTACTAAAGAGGAGTAAAAGGAGTAGAAATTGTTTGTTCATGCCGTGCATCGGTTAATAAACAGACGCAATATAGAGAATTTACCTATAATCCATAAAAAAGCCACCCGTGAAATAAGGTGGCTTTTTGGGCGAAATAGGAGTTTCCTTATTTTTTTCCGAACAGGCCACCCAGCATGGAGCCAAGTCCGCCCCCTTTGGTGGCTTGACCGGCTATGTTCATGACATCTTGCATGTCTAATTTTCCATCAGCCATGGCATTGGATACAGATCCCATTATACCTGCCACATCCATTCCTCCTTGATTACCCGCTAAGCCTTGAACCAACCCTTCCATATTGATGGATGCGTCATTGGGGTCATTGACTTTCGATACCAACTGATCCATGACCATAGGTAAAACGCTTTGAACAATACCATTGGCTACACTAGGATTGAACCCAAACTTTTCGGCTAATGCTCCTACGGCGTTTTGAGCCAAGGCATTTACCATTGGATTTCCAGCAGCTGCCTGTCCTCCACCTTTGAAAAGCCCCGCCAATTGAGAAACCCCTTGAGGTGAGGCCAGTTGACTTCCGAGGCCACTCATCAAGGTGGACGTTATTGTTTGCATCACGTCGTTGTTTTGTTCATTGGGAACAGCCGGATTTTGAACAACGGCCTGCTGACTGGCTTGTTGAACAAGCGTTTGAAGAATATCAAGCATACAAGTAGAGGTTAAAAATTTTAGAATAAGACGTTGAGGTTTAGAAAGGTAACAAAAAAAAAGACATCCTCGAAGAGAATGTCTTTAAATCGGATGAGATCCGGACTTATTTTACTTTATCTACGATGGCTTTGAATGCCTCAGGGTGATTCAAGGCAAGATCAGCCAACACTTTTCTGTTCAGTTCGATACCTGCATTTGATAATTTGTTCATCAAAACAGAGTACGAGAGACCGTTGATGCGGGCTGCGGCGTTGATCCGAACAATCCACAAACGACGGAAACTTCTTTTCTTTTGCTTGCGGCCGATGTATGCATACACCAAACCTTTCTCAACGGCATTTTTAGCTACCGTCCAAACATTTTTGCGACGGCCATAATAACCTTTCGCTAATTTGAGAATTCTTTTTCTGCGTGCTTTCGACGCAACATGATTGACACTACGTGGCATACTTTTCGTTTTTTTGACTTCGGCGGGTTATTTAACCTCTTTTTTGGCCGTTTGTCGGGTGAAACATGAGAACCTGTGCGTAAAATTACGCGATGATCAACGCTTTGATACGAGCCTCATCCTGTGGTGAAACCAAGGTGGAAGAAGCTAATACACGTTTTCTTTTGGTTGACTTTTTAGTCAAAATGTGGCTGCGGAAAGCATGCTTACGCTTGATTTTCCCCGTGCCAGTAATTTTGAAGCGTTTTTTTGCTCCAGAATTCGACTTTTGCTTTGGCATCGTACGAAACAGTTTAAATGAATAGAAAAAGTAAATAGTGCGCAAAGTTCGTGAATTATAGGGAAAAAACCTAATCTACTCTGCATTCAATGGTATTCATTCCATTTTAGCCTTGTAAATGATCCTCTTCAATATGGATCAATACTTCATGGTAGGGTTTTATTCGATTCTGGATATTCTGATATCCAAAAGATGGGTATTGTTCCACAACCCCCATCTTTGTACTTTTGCCCTTTCATTCTGTCCCCGCTGTCATGCAATTTTCCCATCTCCATAATCATACTCAGTTTTCTTTACTTGACGGGGCCTCGAACATCAAAAAACTGTTCAAAAAGGCCCAAGCGGATAACATGCCGGCCATGGCGATCACCGACCATGGTAATATGTTTGGGGTTTTTGACTTTGTCGCCACGGCCAATAAATTCAATGTCAAACCCATTATCGGTTGTGAATTTTATGTGGTGGAAGACCATACCATTACCCAGTTTACCAAAGAGAAAAAAGATAAACGATACCATCAGTTGCTTTTGGCCAAAAGTCCTAAAGGCTATCAAAACCTAGTAAAATTATGTTCCCTTGGATTTACGGAGGGTTTGTACGGGAAATATCCCCGAATAACCAAAGCCCTCATTGAAAGATACAAGGAAGATTTAATCGCCACCACCTGTTGCATCGGGGCCATGGTGCCTCAAATGATTCTTCAAAAAGGGGAGGAAGCAGGTGAAAAAGAATTGCAATGGTGGTTGGACTTATTTGGTGAAGATTATTATGTCGAAATCCAACGACATGACATCCCCGAGCAGATTCAAGTAAACAAGGTTTTAGAAAAATGGGCCAAAAAATACAATTTGAAAATCATCGCATCAAATGACTCCCATTATGTAGATCAAGCCGACTGGGTAGCACACGACATTCTTTTGTGTGTGAATACCAACGAAAAACTATCGACACCTACCTCAAAAGAATATACCGACGACGAGTCTGCTCGACGCAATACCCGGTTTGCATTTTATAACGACCAATTTTATTTCAAAACCACGGCGGAAATGACCCAACTCTTTTCCGATATCCCCCAAGCGATCGACAATACCAATGAGATCGTGGATAAGGTGGAGGCCGTGAACTTGAAACGAGATATTCTGTTGCCCAATTTCCCACTTCCTGAGGAATTTAAAATTCATGACGACAACGTCCTCAATCAATGGGAATACCTCAAGCATTTGACCTACGAGGGAGCGAGAAATCGATATAATGAAATAACACCTGAAATTCAAGAACGTCTTGATTTTGAGTTGTTTACAATCAAGACCATGGGTTTTGCCGGGTACTTCTTGATTGTGATGGATTTTATTTTGGCTGGTAAACGACTGGATGTCATGGTCGGCCCGGGGCGTGGTTCTGCCGCTGGATCAGCCGTAGCGTATTGTATTGGCATCACCAACATCGACCCGATCAAATATAATTTACTATTTGAGCGATTTTTGAATCCAGACCGGAAGTCGATGCCTGATATTGATACCGATTTCGATGATGAGGGCCGCCAAAAAGTCATTGATTATGTCGTAGACAAATATGGCAAAAATCAAGTCGCGCACATCATCACTTACGGTACCATGGCCACCAAGTCGTCGATCAAGGACGTCGCTCGGGTGATGGAACTCCCCCTTTCAGAAGCAAATTACATTGCCAAACTAGTACCCGATAAGCCGGCCTACAGCATGGATTTTGAGAAATTGATTCATTTCTCCATTCCACAATTAAACGAAAAAGGCCTATCTCCGGATGAAATTGAAAACGTCAAGAAAATTCGGGAAATGTATGACAGCGATGACCTCGTGGGAAAAGTCTTGAAACAAGCCGAGAAGTTGGAGGGAACGGTTCGAAATACAGGTATCCATGCCGCTGGGATTATCATCGCACCACAAGATTTGTCGGATATTGTTCCGGTAGCTGCTTCCAAGGATGTAAACTTGCTGATAACCCAATACGAAGGGAAAATCATTGAGGATGCTGGGGTTATTAAGATGGACTTCCTGGGGCTGCGCAACCTTTCCATTATCAAGGATTGTTTGCGGATGATCAAAGAGAACCACAATGTGGTGATTGATATTGACCAAATCCCCTTGGACGATACCAAAACCTATGAATTGTTTCAGCGTGGAGAGACCAACGCCGTTTTTCAGTTCGAATCCGACGGAATGAAGAAATACATGCGGGATCTCAAACCTGACCGATTTGATGACCTCATCGCCATGAACGCGCTGTATCGCCCAGGTCCGTTGGCGTACATTCCGAACTTTATCAATCGAAAGCATGGCCGTGAAGCCATCACCTATGACCTGCCAGAAATGGAAGAGTACTTGGCAGATACCTATGGGATCACGGTGTACCAGGAGCAGGTCATGTTGCTTTCCCAAAAGTTGGCCAATTTCACTAAGGGTGATGCCGATACCCTCCGCAAGGCTATGGGTAAAAAGCAAAAAGAGGTTTTGGATAAAATGAAATCCAAATTCCTAGAGGGTACAAGTGCCAATGGACATGATCCCAAAGTCTGTGAGAAAATTTGGACCGACTGGGAGGCCTTTGCCCAATATGCTTTCAATAAGTCGCATTCCACTTGTTATGCATTTGTAGCGTACCAAACGGCGTATTTAAAAGCCCATTATCCGTCTGAATACATGGCGGCGGTATTGACTTCTCAATTGGGGAATATTGATAAAATTACCTTCTTTTTGGAAGAGTGTCAGTCCCGTGGTTTGGATGTTTTGGGGCCCGATGTGAATGAGTCGCAAAAGAAATTTAGTGTGAACAAGCGGGGGCAATTGCGCTTTGGTTTAGGAGGGATCAAAGGAACTGGTGATGCCGCAGTGGATGCCATCATAGAGGAAAGAGAAAAAAATGGTCCATTTGAGGATATTTATGATTTCATCACGCGTGTCAACCTTCGAACAGTCAATAAAAAAACCTTGGAATCCTTGGCATACGCAGGTGGATTCGATGGTTTTGGTTTACACAGAGCCACCTATTTTGAAAACGAGGATGGTCAAGGGATGTTCATTGAAAAACTCATCCGGTACGCCAACAAGTTTCATGAAAGTACGGCCAGTGCTCAAAATTCGCTTTTTGGTGACATGGGAGCCGGGGCTGGCTTTGATATTTCCAAACCTAAAATTCCCGAGACAGAGCCTTGGGGCGACATTCAAAAGTTGAATTTTGAAAAAGAAGTCGTCGGATTTTATTTATCGGGACATCCTCTTGATCAGTTTGAATTGGAGATGCGTTATTGTACTCCCCTTGAACAAATCACGGCCGATACCTCTTTGGCGAGAGATGTGAGTTTTGGTGGCTTGATCACCTCCGTTCAGCACCGTCAGTCTAAAAATGGGAATCCGTTTGCCATCATCAAAATGGAAGATTATACCTCGTCGATGGAAGTCGCTCTTTTTGGAAAAGATTACCTGCAATTTGCCCCCATGATGGCACAAGGATTATTTGTCTTTGTTCGAGGAAAAATGCAAGAAAAATGGAATCGCTCAGGTGAGATGGAGTTGAAGGTAATCGAAGTTGATTTACTTAGTGAGGTACTCAACAAAAAATGCAAAGAACTTCGAATTCGATTGGAAGTCACCGAATTAACAGAAGGATTGGTACATGAAATAAAAGAATGTCTGTTGCAGTATCCAGGCGATTTTGATATAAAAGTGCAATTAATAGATGACGAGGAGCGATTGGATGTTTGGATGCTTTCTCGTCTGGGAAAAGTTCAAATTACCCGACCTTTGTTCCAAGATCTAAAAAAAATCGTGGGGGAAAAAGCCATTGAATTAGGGTAATGAACTATTTTAAAATGGATGTAGTTGTACCTGTAATTCAAATTATTCTTCAAACTCATGGCAAATAAGGCACTCGAAGCGAACGATGCGAACTTCGCTGAATTGATTAAATCGGATAAACCAGTTTTGGTTGATTTTTGGGCAGAATGGTGTGGACCTTGTAAATTGATCGGTCCAGTGGTCGAAGAAATCGCTGGTGAATATGAAGGTAAAGCCGTTGTTGCCAAAATGGACGTAGATGCCAACGCAGCGACCCCCACTCAGTTTGGAATTCGGTCAATTCCTACCCTCATGATTTTCAAAAATGGAGAACTGGTAGACAAAGTGGTTGGTGCCGTTCCAAAGCATATTCTGACACAGAAATTAGAAGCAGCTATGTAATATCAAAGCCTCCATTTCCGGAGGCTTTTTTCTTATTCAAACCCGGGTAAATAGCTGATCTCACTAAATGGCCTTGCAAAAAAAACTCTACGAATAGGCCAAGTGGGCATGTTTTTCAATAGCTTGGACGATCACTGAACATGCCTGAATAATTTCTTGGTCTGAAATGATCAGGGGAGGGGCTATTCGGAGCGCATAATCACAATACAAAAACCAATCCGTCAAGACACCTTGTTGTAGAGATTCATCAATCACTGCTTTTAATTGAGTGAACTGATCTAAGACCAAGGCGAGCTGAAGTCCGCGGCCACGAACCTCCCGAATAAGAGGATGTTGGAGGTGTTTCCGAAACAAGGCTTCTTTGTGAGCAACAGAGGCCAAAAGGTTTTCATGGAAAATAGTTTCCAAGGTGGCTAAGGAGGCTGCACAACTTACCGGATGTCCCCCAAAAGTGGTAATATGGCCCAAAACAGGTTGGTTTTTTAATACCGACATGATCCGCTCGGGTGCGATAAATGCACCGATCGGCATTCCGCCGCCCATCCCTTTAGCTGTAAGCAAAAGATCCGGCACCACTCCCGTGGATTCAAATGCCCAGAAGGTTCCCGTTCGACCAAAGCCTGATTGAATCTCATCAAAAATGAGCAAGGCTCCTACCTCTTGGCAACGATCGGACACTGCCCGAAGAAATGTGTTTTCAGTAGGAACAGCACCCATTTCTCCGCCAATCGGTTCGATAATCACCGCCGCCGTATTTTGGTTGATAGCTCCCAAGGTAGAAAAGTCATTCCGACGAATTTTTCGAATGCCTGGAAGGAGTGGGCGAAACGGTCTTCTGAATTCCTCCTCTCCCAAAGACAGAGCGCCTTGGGTAGAACCATGATAGGACTTCTCGCACGACACGATCTCTGTTTTGTGGGTGAATCGCTTAGCCAACTTCATGGCACCCTCTACCGCCTCAGTTCCTGAATTGGTGAAATAGACCTGGTCAAGCAGGTCACCCGTTGGCGTTGGAAACGGTGCCAAAGTAGCTGCAAGTGCGTGGGCTAATTGAACTTGGGGAGATTGAATAAATTCACCATACACCAAGGTATGTAAATACAGGTCCACTTGATTTTTGATAGCTTCAACGACTTTGGGATGCCGATGCCCAACATTGGAGACGGCAATACCCGATATCAAGTCTAAATATTGGTTACCCTCTCGATCGTGCAAATACATGCCCTCGGCTTTGACAATATCCAAAGCCAGTGGAAAATCAGAAGTTTGAGCTACATGCGCTAAAAAAAGTTGGCGTAAATGCATAAGTTAATCTTTCTCAAAAAAGGCGGCGGAACCACCCACCCAGTCAAAATTTTTATTAAAGTCGACCCCAATCATTTTTCCTCGGGACAATCGAGCTAAGTTTGTCATTAAGGTAGGTCGCGCATCTCCCTCTCCCCAAATGAACAAGAGACGGATCTCCGCTTTAATTTTCTCTCCGCGCACATCCTCCACCACCGGTTCATAGGTTACTTTTCGTTGTAAAATATAGTTCGCCGGGTCTTGAATTTGCTGGATTGCATCAGAGGTAACATCGATAATTACCCCACTGCCGGCAAATGAAAACAAAGGTTTGAGTACATAATTTTCCAAATCTTGAGGAAGGTCTTGAACATCGGATAAAAACTGTGTAGCTGGAAAATAGGGGCCTTTGAGTCGTGGCAATAAATATTTACTGATTCGAAAAAACCAGTGAGGGTGCGTAATCCACTCTACCTCATACGGGTGTTGTAGTGAGATGGGGAGTTGTAGGTCTGGATAGAGTCGATCGATCTCGTCAAAAATAACTCGATTGTAAATTTTTTTGATTTGAACCTCTCTTCCATCCCGGAGGTAAAACAACTGATTGCCTTTTGGATAGATTTGGGTCAAACAAACCGGACGAATGCCCCAAAGGTGCTCGGTTATCGCAAAATCCAATCGGGTTTTTTGTCTTTCAGGCTCGATTTCCAACAAGACAATTTGTTCTTTGGGGGTATCTCCCCACAGTTTTTGTTCAATCCGTTGCACATAGGTTTGGTCGTTCAAGGTCTGGAAATAGGGAGTGAGGTGATCCGAGATCGAGAACACATCACGATATAATTGACTTAAATACCATTGATAACCAAATAGGGATGGGAATCCTTGTAGTTCAATGAGTTGGGGTTCCAATTCCAGAGTAGATGGATTTCGGCAAACAGCAAAATCGATGGCTAGAAAATGGGGATGAGGCGACTCTCCGGGAATTCGAAGCCGATCCGGAATAGCATTTTCGGTCCAACTTTTCAAATCAGGATGTAGGAGGGTATCCACGATTTGATTGGCGGCCATCAACAATTTGGACTTAAAAAGTCGATCGATGAAAACGGGTGATTCGGCCACGCGAAAATCCAACTGACCCGGAAATTCCGCCTCAATCGTTTGCAAGAGCGACTGGTATTTTTCTTCAGAAAATTCGGCATTAAAAGTTTTTCTAGCGTTGGTTTCCATCTAAAAGAATGTTTTGGGTGGCGAAAGCTAAAAATTGGGGAAGGATGGTTTGTTCTGTATGAAAAATTTTATCGGGATCTTCCAAATGATCAATCATGTCTTCATATTTCTCTTGGCCATGTTCGAGAATCACCGCTTGTCTTTTTTCCTCTTGTAAAAAATATCTTCTCATGCCCTCAGCATCGGCTTCAGGATGAAATTGAGTCCCAATAATTTCGGGACTGAAACGGATCGCCATGATGGCACGTTCCAGAGGGACATGGGGCCGTTCTTTCTCCAAACACAATAAGTGGGCTCCAAGTTTTCGAAATGCCGTATCATCCGGTTGGATCACCTGAAAGTCACGGGAGTCCACAGCCCAGAAGGGATCCTCCAGATTTTGGAAGAGGGGTTCTTCCCGACCAGCCTCGGTCATGTGAATGGGCATAACACCAAATGAGGTGGATTTTCGGCGACAAACCTCTCCCAATTGCCAATGTTGCACAGCCAATTGAAACGAATGGCAGATCAAAAAAACATAAACTTTGGTATCCTGTTTTTGATTATGTTCCCAAACAGCTTGGAGATATTGGCAATAGGCCTGTTCCCATGCCTCTCCTGTAAAGAGCGGACTCCCGGGGCCGCCGGTTGAAATGACAATTGAAAAGTCCTCCACCTTGGGAACTTCCCCTTTTCCACGGACATCAAATACCTGAAAAGGCTCTGGTGATTTAAAAAAGGTACTTACCAAGCTTTTGATACAGCGCATTCCTTCATTCGGATGCCCTTGGTATAAATCTAATATCGCAACGTTGGGACGATTCATAATTCATTTGGATAGAAAAACAAGCAATTTACGAAAAAGGAGCCATATTACTGGCTCCTCCATCTTTATTAGGCAATTCCAAACTTCGTTTCTTGAACGATGTAATCGACCACCGACTTCAGGCTTTGGGTGTGATCGTACACTTTAAGTTGCCGATCTGCCCCGGTGCCTTGCTTTAAAATGGTATGCAGGTAATTCACTTCATGTCGTGAACCTAGCTCATCGACTACATCATCCACAAAATCCAAGAGTTCTTGTGCGAGGGTGGGGAAGGGGACCTCAATTTCTTTCCCAAAATCAATTAGTTGAGCATTGATTCCATACCGAGCGGCGCGCCATTTGTTCTCGTTGATGAGAATACGCTTGTAGTTCCGAAAACTCAGATTTTGTTGATGCAGCTTGTGAATTTTGGCCACTAGAGCCTGCATCAAAGCCGCCAAACAGATGGTTTCATCTACTCGCATGGGCACATCGCAAATTCGGAACTCAATAGTGGGGTAAAAGGGATGCAACCGAATATCCCACCATATTTTTTTACCATTGTCAATACACCCCGTTTTGATCAGCAAGTTCAGATAGTTATCGTATTCGGAGGCACTGGCAAAATATTCGGGTATGCCTGTGCGAGGAAACTTATCAAAAATTTTGGACCGATAGGAGTTGAATCCTGTATTTCGGCCACACCAAAACGGAGAATTGGTGGAAAGGGCAAAGATATGGGGCAAGAAATACCGCACTTCATTTAAGATTTTAATCGCTTGATTGCGATCCTCAATACCTACATGAACGTGTAACCCAAAAATCAAATTGCCACGTGCAACATCTCGCATCTCATCGATTAGCTTATCATAACGCTCATTGGGGGTAATGAGCTGATTTTGCCAATCGGAAAAAGGGTGAGTTCCGGCGGCGGCAATGTGTAAGTTTTGTTTGGAGGCAAGGTCCAACAGCATACGGCGCAAGTACGTGACCTCTTCACGAGCTTGGTGAATATTTTCACAAATATTGGTGCCCATCTCGACCACCGCTTGATGCATTTCCTGCTTGATTCGCTCCTGTAAAATGACCTGTCCCCCTTCCACAATTTTGGACATATGGGACCGTAACTCTCGGGTTTCTGGATCTATAGTCTGAAACTCCTCCTCGATTCCTAAAGTAAATAACGGCATAATGAGGCGTTTTAGTTATTTTTCTTTTTTAGAGACTTTAGGAGCGGGTGCCGTGGCGGCCCCTTGAATAAAGGTACCCCAGGTGCAGTTATTTTGCCCCACTTTGTGTGATTTGGCTTTTTCGATGGCAAATTTGGCTGCATGGTTCACAATCCAATCAAAGTTTTCTTGTCCCACCGAGTGAATATCAGCATCTGGGGCAGGATTACAGAAATCGATCGCATAAGGGATGCCATCTCGGACGGCGAATTCGACGGTATTAAAGTCATAACCCAAGGCATGATTGAGTTTCAAGACATAATCCTCAATCGTTTTCATGAGTTTTTTATGGGCTTCACCTGTCGTTTTAGGTTGAGTGGCATACCGAAGGTGGTGGGGATTTCGAGGCTCATAAGGCATAATATGCACATATTTACCCCCGAGGCAATAGCAACGATAATAATCCGTGAAGATGATTTCTTCTTGCAAAAGCATGACAAGCTGCCCGGTTTCGGCATGTTTTGCCCATAGGTCATCGGGGTTTTCCACTCGATAAACACTTTTCCAACCGCCACCGGAATGGGGTTTCATATAGGCTGGGAACTTGACTTTATCAAACATGTATTCCCAGTCCAAGGGAAACTTAAGGTTTCGGAACGATTTATCAGAGGTATCATCTGGGCGTTCTTTGGATGGTAATAAAACAGTATTGGGAACGGGAACACCCAATTGTACGGCAAGACAGTTATTAAAAAACTTTTCATCCGCACTCCACCAGAATGGATTGTTGATAACAGCCGTCCCGCAAAGGGCGGCATTCTTTAAGTACGCTCGGTAAAAAGGAACATCCTGCGAAATTCGGTCAATGATGACGGCGTAATCGGAGGGTAAAGCTTGTTCAACTTTATCGATTTGAACTGCTTCTGCTTGGTAGGATTTACCTTTTGCTAATTCGTTGACGCGGTCGATAAAGGCCCAAGGGAAGGTGTCCTCCATGCCAAATAAAATGCCAATTTTTTTCATGTCGTTGTCGGTTAAAATACTGAAATTAAGGTACGATTAGTGAATAAAGGATCTGACGTATTCGGGAAACATGGTCCGCCAGAGGGGCCAGTCGTGGGGAGCCCATTTTTTTTCGTCAAACCAGTGATTAATGCCCTTGGAGGCTAGTAAATGCGAAAGTTCTAGGTTGTCGCTCCGGCATATATCCCAATCGGAGGTGCCTAAAATAATTTGCATGTGATCATAAATCCACCCCTCACGATTGGGTAGGTAGTCCATGGGATTGTTGAAGTACACGTGATCATCAAAATAGCCGTTCATGAAGCTTCGAATCGAAAAGGCTCCGCTCATGGATATAAGCTGGCCGACCGTATCCGGATATTTAAAGGCATAATTGGCTGCATGAAATCCACCAAACGAACAGCCCGCGACAGCGATACGATGAACTTGGCAGGTTCTTTGGATCATCGGTACAAATTCCTCATGTAGAAATCTTGTGTACAGATTGTAATTGTAGATTTTGATGTTGGGAGGCAATTCCTTGTTGTAGAAACTTTGAAAGTCAATACTGTCTACATTGTATACCTTGACTTTCCCTGCATCGATCAAATCCCGAATGGTGTCCATCATATGAAAATCCCTATTTTGGTAGGCATTTCCCATGGAAGTAGGGAACATTAAAATTGGATACCCCCAATGCCCCGACACCATAAATTCAATCTCCCGACCCAACACATGGGAGTAAAAGGTGTGATAGCTTTCCTGCATAGGGTGTATGTTTATGTGAAAAATTATCTAATTTTAACGCTTAGTCCTGATAAATACAATGTTTTTATCTCTATTGACGAATATTTTTTTGCTTTTTGTTCCTTTTACCAAACTCATGCCCCAGCTTTCTACGTCGCCACTTCAAAAACAATCGAGGTCCTGGTTTTCTCCTTTTCTGAATCGTGAGGTTTCCTTTACTGTGGTTTCCTCTATCCACGAAAACATCCATCAAATCCCGCATTTTGTATTTCTACAAGATGGTCAGGATTATGAGGCATTGGAAATGGATGCCACGCTCACCGCATTTTATGACCAATTCCCTGAGGCCCGGTTGATCGTCATTTCCATTCCAACCAGTGACCGACGGTTGCATGAATACGGGGTTATCGGGATTCCTGACTATAAAAACAGAGGAGATAAAGCCTCCGAATACGCCCAGTTTTGGGAGAAAGAAGTTTGGGCTCAAATCCAAGAAATGTACCCGACGGCTCCGTCCGCCAAATTGACAATCTGCGGTTTTTCATTGTCCGGTTTGTCTGCATTTGATCTGGCTTGGAGCTTGCCCCATTTTCATCAGGTTGGTGTATTCAGCGGTTCTTTTTGGTGGAGAAGTAAAGCATATGAGGATGATTATGATGATGAAAATGGTCGAATCATGCATGTCAAAGTACGCAACACTCTTCAGCCTAAAGCCATTCGTGCCTGGTTTCAGTGTGGCACAGCGGATGAGAAAGACGATCGGAACAACAATGGGATCATTGACTCGATTGAGGATACCCTCGATCTTATGTCGGAACTTCGAAAAAAAGGAATAGACCAACTTCACTATGAGGAGGTGTCAGGCGGTGAACATCACCCGTCCACTTGGAAAAAAATAATGCCCCAGTTTTTAGCCTGGGCTCACCATAATCCTTAATTCCGCATGATTCAGTGGTTCGTTCGTTTTCCTTGGCTTCAAACCCTGTATGCGGGAGGCATGGCTTTTTTGACTTATTTGTTTTTCTACCCTTTCCGCAGAGCCTACACCGCCGCTTCGTTTGACGACTATTCTTGGGGGGGGATTGATTTTAAAATTTGGATGATTACCGCCCAAGTTTTAGGATTTGCTGTTTCAAAAGGACTCGGAAGAAAGGTGGTCGCCGAGCTGCTACCCCACCAACGTTCGTGGAGGCTGATCCAAATTGCGGTGATTTCATGGCTCATGTATGGTGGATTTGCCCTGGTTCCGGCCCCATACAATTTAGTATTTGTGTTTTTGGCTTCGTTACCTCTGGGATGGGTGTATGGCATCATGCTCGGATTTTTAGAGGGACGGAAATCCACCGAGATTTTGGTGGCAACCCTTACGGCCTCCTTTATTTTGGGATCCGGGTTTGCTAAGTCGGTGGGCACATGGGTGATGGAAGCCTGGGGGATATCCTCCACAGCAATGCCTTTTGTTGCAAGCAGTTTGGTATTGCTACCGTTCAGTTTGGGAGCTTGGAGCCTAGGAAAAGTTCCATTGCCTACGCTGGAAGATGAAGCCAATCGCAGTCCTAGACAACCCATGAATGAAGTCGATCGCAAGCGATTCATTCAAGATTTTGGTTGGGCCTTGATCACCTTTGTCATCTCCTATGTGCTTTTGACCACGTTTCGGGAATTCCGAGATAATTTTCTCCCTGAAATCTGGAAAGTTGTTGGCACTCCAACCGATGCCGGTATTTTTACCCGGCTCGAAGTACCCACGGCGGTAGGTGTTTTACTCCTCATGATCTCACTACGCATGATTTCCTCACACATTCAAGCTTTTCGGGTTATTCAAAGTTTGATGGTTTTGGGTGGCCTTACCTTGATTGGCACCACTTGGGCCTACCAACAAGGATGGATATCGCCGGTCATCTGGTTGATCAGCCTAGGTGTAGGAGTTTACGTGGCGTATGCCATGTGCAATTCCTTGTACTTTGAACGGTTGCTCGCTGCGTTCCAACGAGTGGGTACTATCGGATTTTTGATCACCTTGGCCGATTATTATGCCTATCTAGGTAGTATTTTAGTACTTTTTTACAAACACTTTTTTCATCAAAAAATGGACTACCTCCTGTTTTTTCAAGGCATGTCTTATGGCATTGGGGCTCTTTACCTAACTTTAGTCCTAGTTTCATGGGTTTATCTGGAGCGAAAGTTCAGGCGAGAGGTTAAATCGATTGCAAAAAATCCCACGTATTAACTCCATCAGCAAAGTCCTTCAATCCCGGTTTTTGGGCTTGGCCAAAAGAATAGGCTGGCCATGCGGGATAGAGAGAGGGATCTTGCACCATTACACATTGTATTTTATCACGCCAGGGCTCTACTTTCGATTGCCAATCACCCTCATACTCTTCGTAATACAGGACACTAATAGGTGAAACTAGTTGATTGTCTTGCCGAAGGAGCAAAAAACCATTGTCTAAATGGGGAACTTGGTTAACGAGTAAAATGGACTTTTGGTAGGAATAGTTATTAAAATATTTGTGGTGAATTGTTAGGGAGTTCCAGTATTCAATGGCTTCAAAGAAAGGAATAAAAGAATAACCTTTAGGAACATACAATTTGGAAACATTGCGGCAGCCTAAGCCGAAAAATTGAAAAATATCTTGGCCAAGCGCTCGAAAATCGGCCGTGGTTTCTTGTCCTTGCAAAACACCCACCGAAGTGCGATTTTGGCGAATGATACGAGGAACTTGTTGAAAGTAAAAATCAAAATGTTTGGCGGTGTTATCACTGCCCGTGGCGATGAGGGCATCGACGCCCTGAAGCCGTTGTCTAATTTGCAGCGATTGATTTGCCAAGGGATCCAACTGAAACCATTGTTCTAGGATCCAAAGCATTAGGTGGGTGTCAGAAGAACTGAGTTTAATATGGGCTTCATGACCTGAAAGATACACCATCAGTAAGTCATGAAAGCAAACGGCTGGAATGTTACCCGCTGCGATGACCCCAACTTTTTTGGGTGACGAGGCAAACGGATGAAACGATTCGAGTGATGGGTCTGCCAAAATCTCATGCGCTATGTTTTCGATGGCAAGCCGAACTTGATCCTCGGTAAACCAGCCGTTTTCATTTTTGATTCGCTGCATAACCACAGCAAATGCGGGGGATTGGAGTTCAGTCAACAAGGATTTTCCGAGGGCTTGCGCCACTTGAATTCGAGACATAGACGGCATAGACGATGGATGTAAGATAAAATCAATACAAAAATAGCAAGGACATGAAACTTTAGGTAGTTATATTTGTTCTTAATTTTGATTAACCAACCAACTTGATAGATTAGTTATGGCAATTATGATTACGGACGAGTGCATCAACTGTGGTGCATGTGAGCCAGAGTGCCCCAATACGGCCATTTATGAGGGTGGGGTCGAGTGGACATGGTCCGGTGGAACCAAGCTAGAAACCGTAGATTTTGGAGACGGCACGCTGGTCGACGGAAAGTCCTTACAGAAACCAGTTTCCGATGAATTCTATTATATAGTATCCGATAAATGTACAGAATGTGTTGGTTTTCATGAGGAACCTCAATGTGCAGCGGTTTGTCCTGTCGATTGTTGTGTTCCCGATCCAGAAAATGAAGAAGATGAGGAAACCCTGTTGGCTAAAAAAGCCTGGCTTCACGCAGAAGAATAAGACGCATGTTCCTAAACCACAAAAAAGGGGATCAACCAAATTGGTTGATCCCCTTTTTTGTGGTTTTTTCTCAGGATTGTCCCGTAAAAATCCCAAATTTTGATTATTTCTATAAATTATTGGATTCAGTAGTAAATTTTGCAAAAAATGAAAAATGCCAAATAAAATTAATTTGCAAGTAAATAGGATTAATTAAATAAAATATTGAATTTATAAGGATAAAAGGGTTAAAAAATGGAAAAAAATTAAATTATACCTGAAAAATTAAACCTGTTTTGTTGGAAATTATAAAAATCTACTCAATATTTGTTTCATAATAGACCTTTCTGTTATTTACTGCTTAAACCAAAGATTATAATGAAAAAAGTGTTCACCACAGCATTTGCTGCTATGGCGTTGTCTATGGCACATGCTGAAGAAAGTCCAACAAAACCAGAGGAGACCAAAAATCCATTAACTTTTTCCGGTTACCTCGACACGTATTATTTTTTGAATTCGAACCGGACGAAGTCCAATTTAGGAGCCTCTGGTTTTGAGCGGATTTTTGATCAACACGCCAATTCGTTTCAAGTCGGATTGGCCCAATTGAAAAGCACGTATTCTTCCGGTAAAGTAACCGGTGTATTGGATTTAGTATTTGGAAATCACGCAGATTTGGCCAATTACGGAAACATTGTAAGTCCATTGGGTGGAAACGGTAGTGCTTTGGCATTAAAACAAGCGTATGTTAGTTATCAAATGAGCGATAAATGGTCGATCACCGCGGGGCAGTTCGGTACTAATATTGGGTATGAAGTGATTGACGCCCCTGTGAATTATAATTATTCCTTGTCCAACCTCTTTGGCAATGGTCCGTTTTACCACACGGGAGTCAAGTTGCAATATAGTCCCAGTGACCGGGTGGGGCTGATGGTTGGTTTGAATAACGGTTTGGATAGCAAAGATGATAATAATACGAGCAAAGGAGCCATGGCGCAATTGTTTTTGTCTCCTAAAGAAGGATTCTCGATTTATTTGAACTGGTTCGGAAGCAATGAAGCTGCCGATGGAGATGTCAAAAATTACTTCCGCGTGTACGACATTACCTCCACATTTCAGGTTAATGAGAAAACGTTGATCGGCCTCAATGCTGCCTCAGGGCACAACGCCTCGGGTGGATGGAGTGGTGCGGCTATCTATGCACAACAATCGTTGACCGAGAAATTTGGTTTAGGTTTGCGGTTGGAGCACTTCGATAATTCTTCTGGTGCCATTTACCTAACCAAAGGAGAAGGAGCCAACGATGCCCCCATAGGTGTGTCAGTCACTTCTTCCACGTTAACCGGGAACCTGAAATTGGGCGATAATTTATTATTTAAACCCGAAGTCCGGTTCGATGCCTACAGCAAAGCCAATGGTGTTACCCAATTCACCAACAAAGAAGGCAAGGGTGTCGATTCTCAAGCCACTTACGGCGGTGCTTTTATCTTTTATTTCTAACGTCGAGCGTACCTAAGCTAAACCGATAAACTCTTTTTTCACTTTAAACCATTTCAACTATGACTGGTTCCACTACATCAAAACCCTCGTATGTTCCATTAGGAATATTACTTATTGTGACGATCCTAGCCCTCATTTTCCCCAATGTCCCTTCCTCTATTGTAACCGAAGGCATTGACTCCGGAGATACAGCTTGGATGCTTGTAGCGACTGCCTTCGTTTTATTGATGACACCCGGGCTGGCGTACTTCTATGGCGGTATGGTCAATGCAAAAAATGTTATTTCAACCATGTTGCAAAGTTTCATTGCAATGGGTGTTATTTCCATTGTTTGGGTAACTGTGGGTTATAGCTTAGCCTTCGGCGAGTCGGTTGGTGGTTTCTTTGGAAATCCCATGACCCACTTTATGCTTAAAGGGGTAGTCGATGGTCCGTTGGTCGGAACAATTCCGGCTATTTTGTTCGCCTTTTTTCAGCTAAAATTTGCGGTGATCACACCTGCTCTCGTTACTGGATCCATGGCGGAGCGGATCAACTTTAAATCCTACGTAGTTTTCATGATCCTCTTTAGCCTCCTTATATACGCTCCTCTGGCTCACATGACATGGGGTGCTGGTGGATTGTTACTTGAAATGGGGGTACTTGACTTTGCCGGTGGTACCGTTGTGCACATGTCGGCGGGTTGGGCTGCTTTGGCCGGGGCCATTTACCTAAAGCGTCGCCGGTCTCATGTGGATGGCTCGTTTCTACCGCCTGCCAATATCCCTTACGTCTTGTTGGGCACTGGTTTACTTTGGTTTGGTTGGTTTGGGTTCAACGCGGGTTCGGCGCTTGGTGCCAATGCCTTAGCTGCCTCGGCTTTTGCCACCACCAATACAGCGGCCGGTGCAGCGGGAATTGCCTGGGTTTTATTTGATGCCGCTCGTGGCAAAAAAGTGTCCGCTCTTGGATTTTGTATTGGGGTCGTCGTAGGACTTGTCGCGATCACACCTGCCGCTGGATTTGTAACCATTCCTCATTCGATCGTGATCGGAGTGGTGGCAGCCATCATCTCAAATTATTTGTCTCATTACAAGACCAAAACCGCCTTGGATGATACCTTGGATGTATTCCCTTGCCATGGGGTAGGTGGTATGGTAGGTATGGTGTTTACCGGAATTTTCGCAACCAGCGGAATCAATTCCAATGTAGCTGAGCAAGGACTCTTCTTTGGTGAAACTTCACTTTTCCTAAAACACATGCTCGCTCTTGTTTTAGTATCAGCATTTGCCTTTTTGATGTCGTTCGTCGTTTTGAAAATCACAGATTTGATTGTTCCCATGCGGGTAACCGAGGAAGATGAAACCATCGGCCTCGATAAATCACAACACGATGAATCTTTATTAGAAGCCTCTGTTTTGGAAAATGCATAAAAAAGTTTGATTACGTGTATCTTTGACAATAAAATCACAATTTATTGTGGTTTTGTTGTACTCCATAAAGCAAAATACCCGCCGTAGGTGGGTATTTTCTTTTTACTACTTGTACTATTTTTAGGCACCAACAGAAATAGTACAATTTTTAGAAAAGATGGACTTTTCTATTGGGAATGTGTCATTACCTTTTATTTTTGGTGAGAATAATGTCAATCCATCAAATCACATGTCAACGAACCACCAAAAACGACACAAATTAGCGGCTAAAAATGCAGAGGCCATGCAAGCTGGCGGTGCAAACCGAATCGCCGCACAGCATAAAAAAGGGAAAATGACCGCACGAGAGCGAATTCTCTTCCTTTTGGATGACGGCAGCTTTGAGGAAATTGGACGCTTTGTTATGCACCGGGCAAAGGACTTTGGTCTGGATAAAGAACATTACCTGGGTGATGGTGTTATCACAGGGTTTGGTACGATAGGTGGTCGGATGGTTTTTGTATTTGCCCAAGATTTTACCGTCTTCGGGGGGTCTTTGTCGGAAACCTATGCCGAGAAAATTTGTAAAATCATGGACATGGCCATGAAAAACGGTGCGCCTGTGATCGGGCTGAATGATTCCGGTGGTGCTCGAATCCAAGAAGGGGTCAACTCCCTGGCAGGATACGCCGATATTTTTTACCGGAATACCCTAGCCTCCGGCGTGATTCCTCAGATCTCAGCCATTATGGGGCCTTGTGCGGGGGGAGCCGTTTATTCACCCGCTCTAACTGACTTTGTGTACATGGTTGAGCAAACTTCGTACATGTTTGTAACCGGCCCCAATGTCGTCAAAACAGTCACCCATGAAGACGTGACTGCCGAGGAATTGGGAGGTGCCCAAACACACGCCACCAAGTCGGGTGTGACGCACTTTGTTGCACCTAATGAGATTCAAGCCCTTCTAGATATTCAGCGTTTATTTTCTTTTTTACCCTCCAACTGCGAAGAGCAACCGCCACGTTGGGAATATACACCGGCCGAGTCGGAACTTCGGCCCAAATTGACAGATCTCCTTCCCGATAATCCAAATTTGCCCTATGACATGCGGGATGTTATTCACGAAATTGTCGATGAGGGCGACTTTTTGGAAGTCCATGCTCAATTTGCAGAAAATATGGTGGTAGGCTTCGCGCGAATCGCTGGTCGGCCCATCGGAATATTAGGGAATCAACCAGCCGTTTTGGCTGGGGTCCTTGATATCCACGCAAGCTTGAAAGGTGCGCGCTTTGTTCGGTTTTGTGATTCATTTAATATTCCCCTGCTCGTGTTGGAGGATGTCCCTGGATTCTTACCCGGAACCGATCAAGAATGGAACGGTATTATTAATCACGGAGCTAAATTACTCTATGCACTCTGCGAAGCCACAGTGCCTCGAATCACGGTGATCACCCGAAAAGCTTACGGCGGAGCTTATTGTGTGATGAATTCCAAACACATCGGCGCCGATCTAAACTATGCCTGGCCCACTGCCGAAATCGCCGTTATGGGCGCAGCTGGAGCTGCTGAAATTATTTTTAGAAAAGAAATTCAAGAAGCTGAAAATCCAGTCGCCAAATTGGCCGAAAAAGTCGAGGAATATACCGACAAGTTCGCAAATCCCTACAAAGCAGCCCACCGTGGGTATGTTGATGAGGTGATTTACCCAGAGGAAACCCGTGAAAAATTAATTCGAGCTTTTCATTTACTTGAAAACAAGGTAGCGCAACTTCCCCGAAAAAAACACGGAAATATTCCTTTATAATAGGTTCAAAAGGGTATTTATTGTGAGTTTAAAGAATTTTTTTCTATTTTAGACGTATGAAAAAGATTCTTCGAACGTATATAGCCAAGCCGGTATCGGCATTTATCACCCATTCTTCCTCTGGAGGAATTGTTTTATTGATTTCCGCCCTGGCGGCTTTAATTGTCGCCAATTCACCTTGGCAAGAAAACTACCACCATTGGTGGGAGTCCCGACTCACCATTGGTTGGGAGGGTTTCTCTTTTTCAAAGACGACCCATCATTGGATCAACGATGGGTTGATGGCCCTCTTCTTTTTTGTCGTGGGTCTTGAACTCAAACGAGAAGTCATTGGAGGAGAGCTATCACGGCCTAAAGATGCACTTTTGCCCATTTTGGCCGGAATCGGTGGAATGGTGGTACCTGCCGTTTTTTATGTGGTATTTAATTCGGGCCTTTCCTCACTCGATGGGTGGGGAGTTCCCATGGCCACGGATATAGCATTTGCCCTCGGAATTATCTATTTGCTAGGTGATCGTGTACCGACCCCAGTCAAGGTCTTTTTAACCGCCCTAGCCATTGCAGACGACATAGGTGCTGTCCTGGTGATTGCCTTCTTTTATTCCTCCGACATATCCATCCAATCACTTGTAGCGGGATTAGTGGGTGTTGGCGTGTTGGGGGTGGGCAACATGGTCGGCATTCGTAGCTCTTGGTTTTATGGGGTAATTGGCATTTTGGTTGTCTGGGTAGCCTTTGTTTTGTCGGGTGTCCATGCCACCATCGCCGGTATCTTAGCCGCCTTCATGATACCGGCCGATGTGAAAATCTCAGAAACTAAATTGGCCCTCAAAATGAAATCCTTGGCTCAAGATCTTGAAAATGCGGAATCCAATGATATTACCCTGGTCACCGATGCCCAGTGGCAGATTATTTCGGAAATGAGGAAGTTGACAAAATGGGCGATGACTCCCCTTCAACGCCTTGAGCATGCATTGCATCCTGTCGTCGCATTTTTTATCATGCCTCTTTTTGCTTTTGCTAATGCGGGTGTTTCATTGGAAGGCTTGACCTGGGAAACCGTTGGGAATCCCGTGACCTTAGGTATTCTAACGGGACTTTTTCTAGGAAAGCCCATTGGAATCGTCGGAATTTCTTGGTTAACCATTCGATTGGGTTGGGCCAAACTACCCAATCAAACCAGTTGGTCTCAACTCATCGGCGTGGCTTTCCTCGGCGGTGTCGGCTTTACGATGTCTCTTTTTGTCACCGATTTGGCCTTTACCTCGAGCGAATTGATCACCCAAGCCAAGGTTGGAATTTTAATCGCTTCCCTTGTTGCGGGTGTGGTTGGTTTTTGGTTACTTCGTAAATCATCCTAAACGATTCCCAGACCATGCGCTCCCTGCTCGTTTTCTGTTTCATTCTGAATTCCTATTTTACCTCAGCGAATCCCATCGCACAAAAGATTGAACAATTTCAGGCAGATCGTGGCGCTGTCAGTCGAAGGTATGCCAATGCCTTCACACCAGAGTATTACGACCGGATGGATCAGTTAATGGTACAAACCCTTGCTGAACTTCGCCAAGTTTCGTATACCTCCTTAGCTAAACATGAGAAAGTGGATTATCATCTGTTTCAAAATTATTTGAATAAAACCCTGTATTTTCACAGACAAGGGAAAAGTCAACTAATGGAGGTATGGGATGTGGTCGACTTTGCAGAGCCCCTTTATGTTTTTGTCAGAAATCGGCGTGATGGGAAAAAACCAAATGCTCCAGAATTGGCTAAAATCATGGCCCAAATGCAAGGGAGTATTCAGGTAAAAATCAAACAAGTCAAGACAAAAGGACCCTACTCTAGTTGGCAGCAAGCTGAGTTGGCCAGCCAAGTCGTGGAGGCTCTGCGGCAAAGTTTAAAAGATGCTTACCAGTTTTATCAACCCTATGACCCTGAATTTGCCTGGTGGGTCCCCGCTCCATATCAAACTCTGATGGGGGAATTGGAGAAATATGAAAAATTCCTGAAAGATCATTTCCAAAATACCAGTGTCAAGGATGATGGCAGTGGGATCATTGGAAAGCCAATAGGAAAACAAGCTTTAGAGAAAGAGTTAGCCTACGAAATGATCCCCTATACCCCAGAGGAATTAATCATGGAGGCCGAAAAACAGTATGCCTGGTGTGAAAAGGAAATGATCAAGGCATCAGAGGAGCTTGGGTTTGGAAAAAATTGGAAAGCGGCGCTTGAACACGTGAAACAAACCTATGTAGCCCCTGGGGAATGGCCTAGTCAAGTGCATGCTTTTGCGGTGGAAGCTATTGATTACCTGGAGAAAAGGGATCTGGTGACTATTCCACCTCTTGCCAAAGAAACTTGGCGGATGACCATGATGCCAGCGGCCCAGCAAAAAGTAAGTCCGTTTTTCTTGGGAGGTGAAGTCATTCAAATCGCCTATCCCACAGATGATATGACTCATGCAGAAAAAATGATGAGTTTACGTGGCAATAATCCCCATTTTTCCAGAGCCACCGTGCAGCATGAACTCATTCCTGGACATCATCTGCAACAATTTATGAACCAGCGGTACGCTACCCACCGACGTCTTTTTAATACCCCATTTTGGATTGAAGGGTGGGCGCTTTACTGGGAATTCAACCTATGGGATAAACAATTCCCACGAAATGCCGCCGACCGCGTAGGTATGCTGTATTGGCGAATGCACCGATGTGCCCGGATCGTATTTTCTTTGAATTATCACCTCGGAAACATGATGCCCCAAGCTTGCATCGATTACTTGGTAGAAAAAGTTGGACATGAACGTGCCAACGCTGAAGCCGAAGTACGTCGGTCATTTACAGGACGGTATGGTCCACTCTACCAAATTGCCTATATGATCGGAGGATTGCAGTTTTATCAACTAAAAAAAGAACTAGTTGATAGCGGGAAATTGACCGAAAAACAGTTTCACGATACCATTCTCCAAAATAATGCCATCCCCGTAGAGTTGGTTCGGACCATTCTAAAAAATGAGGATCTTCCCCTCTCGTTCCAAAGTCAGTGGAAATTTTTAACTCGATAACGGGAACGAATGAACTACCATGGCAAAACTTTTCGGCCGATTCAAAATTCAGAAAATGGTGAAACATCCGAAGAAACTGAATTTCTGTATCAACAACATGGTACCCTTTTGACCTGTACCTACCACGGGGGACAAATTGTTCGGGGACATATACTAGGACTCGTGGATCCCCAAGGGGTAATCAACATGCACTACCATCAAATCAATACCTTGGGCGAAATCAGAACAGGGAAATGCCGATCCATTCCAGAAATTTTACCAAACGGCAAAATACGACTTCATGAGTCTTGGGAGTGGACTAACGGGGATCTTTCCGTTGGGCAATCCATAATAGAGGAATTGTAACTTTATCCAAATTACACTAATGAAATATGGCCTATTGATCTTTCTCATCTGGGGAGGAATTGCTTGGAATTTTGAAATTCAAGCACAAAAAAGTAGCTCGTTAAACCAAGTGGTGATAACAGAAGGAAAAGTAAGTTATGAAATCCCGTATGCTTATGAGCTCATGCATGTAGCCATTGCCTTGACCGATACCTCGTACCGGATCGAGGGATACTCCGTGTACAATGAATTGGTGGATACCACCCGTTCCTACTACCAAGAGGTCATGAGGTATTTTAAACCCTTTCAGAATCACGCCTTGGTCTTGGCGCTGAACAAAGAGCTAAAAAAGAATCCCAGTCGCTATGGAAGTAATCTTAAACTAGCCTATAATTCAACACTTGGGGAGAATTTTATCAAAAAAAACAATCAAATGCCTTGGGTAAGGCGCCAAGAATTTCTGATCGGCTGTGTTCCCAGATCATTACTTCTTGACTTTGCTCGGGTATCCAATTTTGAAGAATTCTATTCGAAACACAGAACCTATTATCTCGACGTACTTCAATCTGCGCGAAAATTTGCACGCGTGCACGAACAACAGGTGTGGTTGGAGAACCATTTCCCAACACAGTATGGTCGATATAAATTAATTCTGAGCCCGCTTATGCAGGGAACTCATTTTACTCAACGTTTCAATTGGAAACATGAAAAGCAATGCCTCATGTGGATTGCCTCCCCGGATGAAACAAGTATGGAGTCACTTGAGATCCAGTCAGGCCGATACATGTCTATCGTCATGACCGAGATTGATCACAATTACGTCAATCCACAAAGTGATCTTTTTAAAAAGCGTATCAATAGCCTTCTTGGGGAGGAATTTCGGAAAAATTGGGTTGTGAGCACCTATGCAAGCCAAAATTATGGGTCAGGTTATAAAGTATTCAATGAATACATGACCCACGCCGTATACTTATTGTTCACGTCAACCTTGTTTCCCTCCGAGATTCAAGAGCTTTTAGAAAAGAGTAAAATCCATGGAATGGAAAAAAATCGTGGATTTTACCGATTCGGTGAATTTTATGCAAAATGTCGATCTTTGACACAAAATTCATTGAAAAAAGAACCAATTTCTACTCACTATCCCGAGCTTTTGAATTGGATTGCAGATATCAATCATCGAGGTAGTACCAAATAGGTGGATATTTATTTAATAATTTGATGCTCAATCTATTGCAAATGAATTGAGGAAATTGGATATTGAGGTTGTTTAGTCCTCTTTCAACTCAGAACCTCTTTACCTCATGAAAAAATTCCTCCCGATTTTAGCTTGGTTAGCTGCTGGTCTTTGTCTAATCCTTCTTGGTTTATTCTCATTTGTCCAAATCAAGTCGTCTTCTTCATTTGAAGCGCCTCTACCTGACATTCAGGCTAGTCGAGATACGGCTGTCATCGCTCGAGGTCGACATCTCGTTTTAGGGCCTGCTCATTGCGTTTCATGCCATGTTCCTATGAACCAGGTAAAGGCAGTGGAATATGGCGCGGTTGTACCCCTGAGTGGTGGGTGGGAGATGGCCATTCCGCCGGGTGTATTTCGGGCTCCCAATTTGACACCTGATCTAGAGACAGGTATTGGGAAAAAGTCGGATGGTGAGTTAGCCAGAGCCTTGCGCTATTCGGTGAGCAGTACCGGGGGATGCCTTTTCCCCTTGATGCCATTTCAAGAATTAAGTGATGAAGACCTGACGGCCGTAATTTCTTTTCTAAGGTCACAAGAGCCCATCCGAAATGAAGTCAAACCCTCGGAGTATAGTTTTATGGGAAAAGCGTTGGTGGCGTTTGGTGTCATGAAGCCTGTAGGACCTCACCAAAATCCACCCAAACAGGTGACAATTGATTCAACTGTAGAGTATGGCTCCTATCTAGCCAATCGAGTGGCTAATTGCAATGGCTGCCATACCGAGCGTGATTTCAAAACCGGTGCATTTGTCGGTGTACCTTTCTCAGGTGGTACTCGATTTTTACCTGATCCGTTTACGGAAGGGTATTCCTTTATTACACCCAATCTTACGCCCGACCAGACCACCGGGATCATGGCTCAATGGGATGAGGCAGCCTTTCTACGCCGGATGCGTGCCGGAAAAGTCCATAAAGGGTCTCCCATGCCTTGGGCGACCTATGCCAGGATGTCAGATTTGGAGTTAAAAGCGATTTATCGTTACTTGCGATCATTGGATCCAGTGACCAATCCCATTCAACAAATCGTTTTTGCTCCCGGAGAAAAGCTACCTGAATAATTTGATGAATCTTCAGCCAACACTCGTCAGTCCACGGACTTTACTTACCCCACTCTTGCCTTCAGACCAAGAAAGATTGTACGCTGTGGCCAATGATCCGCTCATTTGGGAGCAACATCCCAATCCAGATCGTTGGCAAAAACCTGTCTTTCAACTTTTTTTTGAGGGGGCACTTCAAAGTCAAGGAGCCTTTTTACTCTTGAATCGGAAGACTGGGGAAGTTATGGGAACTTCTCGATTTTATGGCTACGACCCACCATCCTCCCTGGTTTTTATCGGATATACTTTTTTAGCGCGGAAATTTTGGGGAACAGGTATAAATTCTGAAATCAAAAAAGTCATGTTAGACTATGCCTTTGAATCGGTAAGCCAAGTGCACTTTCAAATAGGGGCAAATAATTTACGGTCTCAAATTGCGATCGAGCGCTTGGGAGCAATCAAAATTGGAGAGGAAGTAGTAGCCTACCATGCAGAACAGCCAAAACTAAATTTCCTGTATAAACTAACTTCTAATTCATTAATCTCATGAGCGGCCGGTTTGGTTGGGCCATCTTACTATGGATGTGCATTGGCATAGCCTGTCGGAAACCTCAGGTTCCTACACAAAAATACAGTCAATATTCCTTGACGGCCCAAGTGAATTGGGAGTCCTATGGGGCGGAGGTCCGGCTTATTAATCCCTTGAAGTGCCCCTTGAGAGTTTGGATCCAAAGCCAAAGGAATGATTCTTTAGCCAATCAATTCAATCCCCTCGTTTTAAAACCTCAGCAAGACACCATGTTCATTTTACCTTGGCAACAAGAGGCTTTGCGTTTTTTTTCGAAGTTAGGTGATGTTCGCTCCACGCCGGCGATACCCGAAATGGGTTTGCCATTTCCCAAAAGTAAGGCCTACCGAGTCACCCAAGGCAATCGGACTAATTTCACGCACCAAGGACCGTATGCTCAGTATGCTGTCGATTTTGACCTTGCCACAGGCGATACCATTTCTGCTGCCACCTCTGGGGTGGTCGTTGGGGTGGTCCGTGATTACCACGAAGGTGGTAACGATCCTCGTTGGCGCGATTTCAGTAATTTCATCACCATTTTTGATCCCCAATCGGGAGTTTTTACCCAATATGTCCATCTCCAATGGCAGGGTGCTTTGGTGGCAGTTGGAGATTCGGTACGAATTGGCGACCCTATTGGCCTGGCCGGTTCCACAGGTTACTCTACAGCTCCTCACCTTCATTTTGCTTGTTTAGTCCCGGTTTCTACCCCTGATGGGCTGAAATCGGTCCCCTTTAGGTTTTCGACAGGACAAAAAAGTACCGATCTCCGAGTCGGAGAGGTCTTACCCTGAAGACGCTCGTTGCTGGTTTTGCACCGCTGAGCCCAGGTAACTTGGCATTTCAGGATATTTCTTATTGTTTTGGGTTTTCTTGAAAAATCTATGGTCATTTCGGTCCTTTCTTATCTAAGAAGCAAGCGCTTGGTAAACTATTTCATCATTTTCACCCGACTATTGGTTGGATTTGCGTTTATTCCCTCTGGATTGACTAAATTTTACGGACAACCCTTCACGACGTTGCCTCTGACAAATCCGGTCGGTTATTTTTTTGATGCATTACATCGAACCGGTGTATACTGGCAATTTTTAGGAGCTGCCCAATTACTTACCGCCTTTTTATTGATGTCCCAACGGTGGGCCAAAATTGGGAGTCTTTTCTATTTTGGGCTCATTTTGAATATCTGGCTTATCACCATTGGCATCGGATTTGGAAATACGGTTTTCATTACTTCTGCCATGGTTTTGGCCGGTATTTCGCTGATCGTTTGGGATTTGGAAAGTTATCTCATTTTGTTTCAAGAAAAGTATGAAATCCCGAAGCGTCCGAGTCCACATCGGATTGATCCCCACTGGTCGATCTTTGGGTTCGGTATGTTCATCTTCTTAGCCTCTATTTGCCATATTCCCTATGTTTTTCCATCCGTCCGTTTGACTTTTTTAGGGTATGTTTTCACCCCATTTTTAATCTGTTTGGGTGGTAGTATTTGGATGGTGTGGTGGGATACAAAAAAGCAAAAATTCCTCTCTAAAAACAGAGAGGAATTGAATTTTACCAGCTCACAAATGGCATTTGATGTGAAAAAGAGTGATCCCGAACCACCTGTAAAATAAAGTGAGCGAGATCGTGCCGACTGATTTTTGTTCCTGAATTAACACCCACCCAACCGATTCGATATTGACCTCGGCCCGCCTCTTGAGTTAGCCTTGGTCCTCGAACGATGGTCCAATCCAAACCGCTTTCTTGTAAGGCCTCGGCATGAAGGTGAGCATCGTTCAAAATCTCCGGAACAACGATTTTCATGATCGTTCGTATAGCTCGATCGGTCCATTTAGGTTGGTCAAACTCCGGATATGGCAGCCCACCACCCGAAAGTGAAATGATCCGGCTGATTCCCTCCACTTTCATGGCTCGAATCACGTGTTGAGTCCCCAGAGTTTGAATCCTAGGCGGAGAGCCTTTTACTTGTCCAAATAAACTAACCACCAGGTCGCATCCCGCGATCACCTGGTGCACGGCTTCGTAGTGTGCTATGTCCCCATTCAGGTACTGAATTTGAGGATGGTTTAGTTGAATTTTAGTTGGGTTTCGCACCAAAACCTTCAACTCGTATCCAGCTTCCACAGCTAATTTCAAAAAAAGTGAACCTGTTTTTCCCGTCCCACCAAATAAAGCTATTTTTTTCATGTTTTTATTTCAAAACTACCTTTCCTTTGTGATACTGAAAATTTTTAGTGTACTAACCTTTTTGTCAGTATGATCAATTCAAAAATAACGAATCGATGTCCGGTGCGAACGACTTTGGAATTATTGGGAGGGAAATGGCGCCTGTTGATTGTTCACACACTTTCATCGGAATCGCTGAGGTTGTCGGAGTTAGGGCGTCGTCTTCCTGAAATCTCGGAGAAGATGTTGATCCAAGAATTGAAGATTTTAGTTGGAAGTGGATTGGTCGAGCGGGTCAATTATGGGAAAGTGCCTCCCCATGTGGAGTATAAATTGACAGATCTTGGAAAGGAGGTTATGCCTGTGATTCAATCGATGGCTCAATTTGCAACTATCTACCATGCAAAAATTTGGAAAGCCACAGACACCGATTAGGCCATGGCTTTCCAACAAAACCATTTAATGTGAAGTTTTTAACGCTTTTTGTCTTGCGTGGCGTGCTTGTGCCAGTTGAATGAGTTCGGTGATCAGCTCGGTGTAGGGTAATCCCGCCGCTTCCCACATTTTCGGATACATGGAGATTTTGGTGAATCCGGGCATCGTGTTAATCTCGTTGATTACCAAGGTATCATCTGCTTTTAAAAAGAAATCCACACGAGAAAGGCCCTCCACCTGTAAGGTTTCGTACGCCAAAATAGCGGTCTCCCGAATCAATTGACTCGCTTTTTCTGAGATTTCGGCCGGAATAACCAACTTAGCTCCATCGGCTTGGATGTATTTGGCTTCGTACGAGTAAAAGGAGTTTTGAGCAACAATTTCACCAACTACCGATGCCCTGGGGTATTCGTTTCCAAGAACCGAGACCTCAACTTCGCGTCCAACAATGGCTTCTTCCACTAATACTTTTCGGTCGTATTGAAATGCATCGGCTAAGGCTGCTTCCCATTGCTCAGGAGAGGAAACTTTATGTACTCCGACGGAGGAACCCGCATTGGCGGGCTTAACAAAAACAGGAGAACCTAGTTTTCGAGTGATTGCATCATAGGAAAATTGATCCTTCTTATGGCGGTGGATGGTGACAAACTGGGCAATAGGGATTCCAGCATCCCGCCATAATTTTTTTGCAATTTCTTTGTCCATTCCGACTGATGAGGCCAAAACATCTGCCCCGACAAAGGCGACCTCCAATCCTCTCAAAATACCTTGAAGTACACCATCTTCCCCATAATTTCCATGCATAACGGGGAAAACAACCTCTATTGGTGTTTGTTGGGCACCGTCCGTGGATTTCAACCAAGTCTGCCCATCGCGCGCTTGGAGATAAACCTCCTGACCTCCGGGGGGTAACTGGGTTTGATTGGGGTCATCTGGGAACAGGATGTATTGATCTTCAGGATATTGTCTCCAAATACCTGCTTTATCGATACCAATCAAGCAAACCCCAAATTGAGATTTATCCATGGCTTGATAGACATTGTGAGCTGAACGTAGAGAGACTTCGTGTTCAGCCGACTTGCCTCCCATAAGGAGTGCGACATTAATTTTTCCCATGAAATTGATTTATCAAAAACCTTAGAGGACAAAGATACGGATTTATTTTTCGATCACGACAACGGCATCAATTCCATCAAACGGCACCTGACTCACATCAAAAACATGAAGGTTACCTACCTTTGTTTTCTCAAAAGGAACTGCTTTGGCGCCCAAAAAGGTTTTTGCCGATTTGACAGTAAAAGGTAACTCAAGCGTCAGGGTTTTGGTTGGTTTTAGGATGTGAAGATACAGGGTATTGCCCTTTTGGGTGATGGATCGCTCTTCGGTAGGGGCTAATGGCCCGGCTTTGGTTCCGTACACAGTAGCACCATACGTTTTTAACCACTCACCCATTGCTTGAAGGCGCTCTTTGAATTCAACTTGAATTTGTCCATCGGGCATTGGGCCTACGTTTAACAGGAAATTGGAACCGAAACCAGCTGCTTTGACAAGGTATTGAATTAAGGCAGGAGTTGATTTGTACGATCGGTCTGTGATGTTATATCCCCAAGCTCCGTTGATGGTTTCACAGGTCTCAAGAGGTAAAGTTGAAATCGCTTGTCCACCAAAGCCCGTGGTATTTCCGCCCGGTAAATCCTTTTCAAACATTTGAAAATCCTCACCAGGTAAAGGTAGTAGATGGTGATTGTTTCCAATCATGGCACCCGGTTGAAGTTGATGAATGAGGGAATAAATTTCATCGTATTTCCAGTCTACTTTGGACTGAAGCGACTTGTCATGATCGTTATCCAACTGATCCCAGTGACCATCAAACCAAATACCAGACACTTCTCCATACTGGGTGAGAAGCTCGGTAAGTTGGTTTTTCATGAATTGAATGTACGAGGGCCAATTGGAAGGCTGGGTTCTTCCTGTTCCCTTGCCCGTTTTTCCGGTTTCATACTGATAGTCCGTTCGGTACCAATCCAGTAGGCTGTAGTAAAAATATACCTTCAACCCATGTTTTCGACATGCGTCGGTAAGTTCTTTCAATACATCTTTTTTGTAAGGTGTATTGGTTATTTTCCAATCGGAAAATTGGGTGTCCCATAGACTAAACCCATCGTGATGACGGGTTATGATGGTTATGTACTTCATCCCAGCATTTTTGGCTAATAGCACCCATTCTTCAGCTTGAAACGCGTGGGGATAAAAGGCATTTTGAAGACGCTTGTAATCATTAACTTGAATGTTTCGGTTGTTCATAACCCATTCACCTTGGCCAAGCATACTCGATAAGCCCCAGTGAATGAATAGACCAAATTTGGCCTCTTGAAACCATGCGCGCGTCGCAAGATTTTGAGCAGAAGGTGTGTAGTTGGACTGAGCCCATGAGGATAGGGAGGTTAAAACCAAAAACAGAATGGTTCGTAATTTCATAAGGTATCGGTGGTTGATCGTTTAAGACTATAATTTATTCAATTTCTTTCTATGTTTACTTTAGCTGGTAAGAATATTTAAACTATTTCGATAAATTCAGGGTTAGAATTGAGAAATCAAGCTTGGTAGGAAGGTACATGAAAAAGGAGCAACAATTCAAGGAGCTTGTAGAGTCCTGGGAAAAATTGAGTGAAGAATATCCTGATCTAGAGGTCGAGGCGTTTTGTCTTCATTACCTAGCTCAAAAACGTAAAGTACATTTAACACCATCATCGATTGGAATGTCCACAGATGCCAAGTTATCTGGTCTGTGTGGTCGGCTTGCCAAATATGCAACATATTATTCAAAACGGGCTTTGGAACCGCATGAGATTCGAAGCATAGAGGATTGGGTCTATTTGGCTCGTCTAATGCAAATGGGCTCGCCCACCAAATCAGAACTGATTGTAGAGATGGTCTCCGAGTTTCCTTCCGGCATTGATGTCATTAAAAGATTAATCAAAAACGGTTGGGTAGAGGAATATCCAGACGAATTTGATCGTCGATCCAAACGAGTTCGAGTTACTGAGTCGGGTCGAAACTTACTTTTTTCAACATTTCAACGTATGGAGGATGTATCCAAAGTGGCATTTCAGCCTTTGGATACCCTAGAAAAAGAGCTTTTGTTCCTGATTCTCCATAAACTAGATACTTTCCATCAACAAACCCATCCACAGGTACGGCAATTTTCACATGAGGATGCTTGCACTTTTTTTGAGAACATACAGGAGTCCGACGGCGTTAACAATCGTTAACAACCAAGACCAATAAACCTTTGGCATCGATTGTGCATCTAAGAGATATCAATCATCCAAAAACACAAAGGTTATGAAAAAGCTGCTGTTTTCAATCGTCTTTTTAACTTCAGTATCTTCAGTTTCGTTCGCACAACGATATGATGAAAGAAGAGGACCTGAACCTCGAGCCAATGATCGTCGGTCAGACGATCGGTGGTCAGATGATCGGTGGGAAAATTCACGTGGTGAAGGACATCGTCGGGATGATCGTTTTGCAGGAAATGATCGCGATTTTCACCGTGATTATGATTGGGGATACGACGCTCAATACAATCGAATCAGCCGGAGTCGAAATGCCAGCCGCATGATCAACTCTTTTCAGCAACAAGCTAGAGAGCGGATCGCTTGGGGAATTTCACGTGGATTGATTACCGGACGGGAGTCCAAACGGTTGCTGGAAATGGCTGATCGAATTGAATGGAAAGAAAATCGGTTCATGCGCAATGGTCGGTTATCGCCAGGACAAGCCCAAGAATTAAAACAAGATTTAATGGTTCTCGACCGCATGATCACCCATGCTAAATCCAATGGAGAAAGACAAGTAGGCCGTCGTTGGTGATCTATACCATAACCCAAAAAAAGGGGAGACACTCAAGTGTTTCCCCTTTTCTTTTTACCGTTAAATAAAATACGACTGGATTTATAAAGAAAAATTTGTACTTTGTTTACCAAAGTTAACCAAGCTATTGCAACGTGTACCATGAAAAATGATTTATTGACCGTTTGGCAACCTCTTTTGGAACCTTGGTTTCCGGTGCCTTATTTGATTGTAAATCGGAAGGGGGAATTAAAAGGTGGTACACCCCTTGCAATCGATTCGTTGCATTGGCCATTGGTAGGGTGGCCCCAATGTTTACATGAAGTTGTGGATGCAACCTTGGCCCAGTGGTTCGTAGAGCTCACAGAACGAGAATGGGAAGTTGTAGGCCGAATACATTATGCGGAGGGTAATCAATTTCTAGCGGTTGAATTGGATTCGGATCATATTTCATTTTTCTTTTTACAGGATCAATGGAGGATTCTATCCCATGATGGTCCGTTTGGAGAGGGCTTGGATATCGAGCAAAACCCACACCCAACAGTCTTGCCGGATCAGAAAATAATCTGGTCTCCGGCCGAACAAATTTATATTTCCCTACTTCCCACCCACCAGGTGGAACTAGCTCCCGCATTTCTGAGTCCTCAATGGCGGACAATTTTAGAACTTACACCGGCTGCGTCTGTCATTGCGGATGTTTCTGGGTATATTCTGCATGTGAACACGTCCTTTGAACGGATCACGGGATTTCCGGTAAAAAATGTGATTGGAAAGAAAATTGATTGGAATTATACCCAAGCCAGCGACTTAATGCAGGTGCAAGAAGCATGGGAGCAAGTGAAATCAGGAGCTCCTTGGCAAGGTGACCTCGAGGCGTTTCGTCTTGATGGATCCATCTACCCCGAAAAAATTACCATTTGGCCCATTCCGGAGGAAAATGGTGAAATTCGGCACATCATGATGTTTAAGGAGGATTTATCGGAGGTGGTCTCCTGGAAAAAAGAATTGGAGATCCGGGATAAGAAATTACAGGAAGTGGCTGAAATCATTCCCCAGGCCCGTTTAAATGAAGCTCGTTATCGTTCCATCATACAGGCCTCCCAAACGGGGGCTTGGGAATATAATTTGGAGACAGGGACACTCTGGATCAGTGAGGAATATTACGCCATGCTGGGTTTGAGGCCCGATAACGCACTAGGGGAATCCTTTGTAGGCTATGAAAAGTGGCTATCGTTGGTCCATCCCGAAGACCGTTATGAGGCGGCTAAAGTTTTTAAAACTTATCTTGATGGCGATCGAAGTGAGATTTATGTTAATTTCTTTCGAATGATGCATGTATCCGGGGAGCCAGTTTGGGTATTATCACGGGGTCATGAGGTGAAAACAATTGATGGAAATCCCACTTCATTGGTTTTAGGAGTGCATATCAATATTACCGATTTAAAGAAGGCGGAGCAGATCATCAAAGATCGAGATTTATACCATCAAGCTTTATTGGAGTTAATTCCCGACATGCTTTTGGTGGTGGATAAGGAAGGGGTATGTTTGGACTTTAAACCGGGCCAAGTTGAGCTTCTAGCTCCCCCCGAAGTATTTTTAGGAAAGCCATTGGCCGATGTCATTTCCCCAGAAATCGCCACACTACACAAACGTTCCGCAGCCGAAGCCCTTTCTAAGCAAAAAATGGTTTCTATAACCTATTCCGCCAAATTAGGAGAACAGGAGCGACATTTTCGTTCTACCATTGTTGCGTTTGGTCAGGAGAAAACCTTGTCCAGTATCACCGATATTACCGAAGATATCAATCGAATTCGACAGTTGGAACGGCTCTTGGCGATCGAAGAAAAACAAAATCAGCAATTACATGAATTTGCGCACATCGTTTCACATCACTTCCGTTCGCAAGTCTCAGGGGTTTTGGGAATTCTTCATTTGATGTCCTTGGAAGATCCAGAACGCTACCGAAATTTGGATATCCAATTTATTCAAAAAGCCAGCGACCAATTAAATACCACGATAGGACACTTGGCGCAGATTTTAGATATGCGTCGAAGTACAGAAGGAAAATGGCGAACGTTCAATTTGGTGCCACTATTGCAGGAAGTGGCTGCGGCAGAACTTGACAAATGCTACGAAATTCAAGGAGAGTTGACCTGTATCTGCGAAGGGGAATCTTGGTATTTACACTCCGTACCCGAGTACATTCAAGGAATTATCCAAGAGCTAATTCGAAATGCAAAAAGATTTCGGGATGAAAAAAGAAAGCTGAAGATCACCATCCAATTGGTCGTTGAGCCCGAATGGTATCAGATACACGTACAAGATAATGGTTTGGGTATGGATGAGCGGACGCTAGGACACATTTTCTCAATGTATAAGTCCTACAACCATGGAGCCGAGTCGTTCCAAGGCCTTGGGCTATTCATTGCCCACCACCAAGCCGAGGTATTAGGCGGAACATTAACCGTTTCTAGTGTGATCGGGGCCGGGACTACATTCGTTTTGTCTTTACCCAGAGTTTCATAACGGAAGCTCAGTCGTACTTTTTACCTCCGACATCACAAAAAAGGAATTAATCAACGATACCCCTGGGATGATGGACAGTTTTTGTTGGTGAAACTCATGGTATGCTTCCATGTCTGGGACGATTATTTTCAGCAAATAATCAAAGCTCCCCGACACAAAATGACATTCTTGAACCTGATTTAACTCCTTAATGATGCGATTGAATTCGTCGGCTACTTCCTTGGTTTGTTTAATCAGCGTAACCTGGCAATAAACAATCAAATTTCGACCCACCGCCTTCTTATTGACCAACGCCACATACCGATCTATAACCCCCGATGCTTCCATTTTCTTGATCCGGTCATGAACGGGAGTCAATGACAATTTAATTTTCTCAGCAATTTCTTTATAGGTTAGCTGGGAATTGTGCTGAATGAGCGTTAAAATCTGCTTGTCAATTTGATCCATGTCAATTTTGTTTAGGTAAAACACCTCCAATATCCGAAAAAAATTCGTTCACTGGTTTTAATTATTTGTTTATTTATAAATAATTACTGATTAAATAGGTAATATTATAAAAATTTTCTTTATTTTTTTAAATATTGCAAAAATATTTCTTTATCTCTAGTTTTGTCAATCCAAAGAAAGATCGGATAAAACCAAGAAATCTTTGTAATGAAGCGATTTGGTCAAAGATGACAGGGGGATTGTGAATGAATCGTCCGGTCTTTCTAACTTTCAACGACAAACAACAATCTATTATGATTATCGGGGTTCCAAAGGAGATTAAAAACAATGAAAATCGGGTGGCTGTGACCCCTGCGGGTGTAGCTGAGTTTTTAAAACATGGGCATACCGTGTATGTACAATCTACTGCTGGAGAGGGGAGTGGATTTTCAGATGCAGCCTATCTATCGGCCGGAGCAAAAGTCTTGGATACCATTGAAGAGGTGTATGGTATTGCCGAGATGATCATTAAAGTAAAAGAGCCGATTGCATCTGAGTATGCCTTGGTACGTCCAAATCAATTGCTCTTTACGTATTTTCACTTTGCATCTTCCGAGGAGTTGACTCAGGCCATGCTGGCTTCGGGTGCGGTATGTTTGGCTTATGAAACCGTAGAAAGAGCCGATCGTTCGTTGCCATTGCTGGTACCGATGTCGGAAGTGGCGGGTCGGATGGCCATTCAGGAAGGTGCCAAGTACCTCGAAAAACCCCAAAAAGGCAAAGGGGTTCTGTTAGGTGGCGTGCCAGGGGTACCTTCAGGAAAAGTCCTTATTTTAGGTGGAGGAGTAGTAGGAACCCAAGCAGCCAAAATGGCAGCCGGGTTGGGTGCTCGTGTGGTAATCATGGATTTGAATTTGGCCCGACTTCGGTATTTGTCGGATATCATGCCAGCCAACGTGACCACCATCATGTCCAATGATTACAATATTCGGGAGGCCATTCAGGAAGCTGACTTAATTGTGGGCGCGGTTTTGATTCCAGGTGCTAAAGCTCCCCATTTGATTACCCGTGATATGCTCAAATTAATGAAACCCGGAACAGTGGTTGTCGATGTTGCTGTGGATCAAGGGGGATGTATCGAAACCTGTCAACCCACAACACATGAAAATCCAACGTACGTCATCGATGAAGTAGTACACTATTGTGTAGCCAATATGCCGGGAGCAGTTCCTTATACTTCTACGTTAGCTCTAACCAATGCGACACTTCCGTATGCAGTACAGTTGGCCAATATGGGTTGGAAAAATGCTTGTGCCGCCAATCCCGAATTACGAAAAGGGTTAAACATCTTGGAGGGAAAGGTAGTTTACCAAGGTGTGGCTGATGCCTTTAATCTTCCACTAACTCCGTTGGAAGATGTTCTTGATGTGACTAATCCCTAAATTATACGTGCAATTCCAAGCACCTTGCCTTCATTCCTCTGAGTGAAGGCTTTTTTATGTACATTTGAATTTCAATCGATAATTATGGAGGCACTTCAATCAACACTTCATCGCTTGGGTATCCAAGCCATTAATCCTGGTGTGAGTACAGGATTAGTCCATTGGGCCGGAGAAGGTCCAACTCTCTCAAGTTTCTCGCCGGTAGACGGTTGTTTAATTGGAGAAACTCAAGAGGCCTCGGTGGCTGATTATCATCGAGTGGTAAGTCAAGCTCGAGAAGCATTCGTCTCATGGCGGACGATTCCGGCACCGCGTCGAGGAGAAATTGTCCGTCAAATGGGAGAGGCGTTTCGGTTCCACAAAGAGGACCTCGGAAAATTAGTTTCGTATGAGATGGGAAAGTCTCTCCAAGAAGGTCTTGGGGAGGTGCAAGAAATCATCGATATCTGTGACTTTGCGGTCGGTTTATCTCGTCAACTGTATGGCTTAACCATGCACTCGGAGCGCCCCAATCACCGTATGTATGAGCAGTGGCACCCATTGGGCATTGTAGGGATTATCTCGGCTTTCAATTTTCCTGTAGCTGTATGGTCTTGGAATGCAATGATTGCCTGGGTTTGTGGAGATGTTTGTATTTGGAAACCATCCGAAAAAACACCCCTAACGGCCATTGCTTGCCAACATATAATCCAAGATGTTTTACAAAAAAATCAGATCCCTGAAGGTGTTTCCTGTTTGGTGGTAGGCGGTCGTGAAATCGGCGAACAGGTAGCCAATGACCCGCATATTGCCTTGGTATCGGCCACCGGCTCCACGCGTATGGGCAAAGCTGTAGCAGTGGCAGTGGCGCAACGGCTGGGTCGAAGTTTATTGGAGTTGGGAGGGAACAATGCCATCATTATCTCGGAGCATGCCGATCTCCGATTGGTTGTTCCAGCGGTAGTATTTGGCGCAGTGGGGACGGCCGGCCAAAGGTGTACTACCACCAGAAGATTGATCGTTCATCATTCTCGGTTACAGGAGGTTACCCAATTGCTGGTAAATGCTTATCAACAAGTTAAAATAGGGGATCCGTTGGACTCTTCCAATCACATGGGGCCGTTGATTGACCAACAGGCGGTTCAAGCTTACCAAGAAGCATTGCAAAATATCGTCACCGAAGGAGGCCAAGTATTGGTAGGTGGTCAGGTATTGTCGGGCCCAGGGTATGAGTCTGGTTGTTATGTCACCCCCGCCTTGGTACATGTTTTCAATCAGACGGATACCGTCCGTCATGAGACATTTGCCCCAATTTTGTATGTCATGGCTTTTTCAACTTTGGAAGAGGCCATTTCATTGCAAAACGAAGTGCCTCAAGGATTGTCCTCGGCTATCTTCACATTGAATATTCGAGAGTCTGAACTATTCCTGTCGGCGGCTGGATCAGATTGTGGGATTGCCAACGTGAATATCGGAACCTCCGGCGCCGAAATTGGCGGAGCGTTTGGTGGCGAGAAAGAGACAGGCGGAGGCCGTGAAAGTGGCTCTGACGCCTGGAAAGCCTACATGCGCCGGCAAACCAATACCTTGAATTATGGAACTGACTTGCCCCTAGCGCAGGGAATTCAGTTTTCATTTTAATGCCTTTCGGGGAATGGATTCTTACCCATTCCCCGGTTTTTTCTATTTTTTCTTTTAATAGTGTTCAAATTTTCAGTTTTTTGTTGAAAATAACCTATGAATGAAAAATCAGAAAATTTTTTGGTGGGCCCTTTCATCTGCTTTGGGGGGCTTTCTCTTTGGTTTTGACACAGCAGTGATCTCAGGAGTGGAACAAACATTGCAAAAACTCTGGGATTTGGATGTTTTTCAGCACGGTTTAACCGTTTCTATTGCTTTGATTGGCACGGTTTTAGGCGCTTTACTCGCTGGATACCCCACCGATCAATGGGGTCGTCGTCCCACCTTGTTTTTAATTGCCATATTATATCTTCTCTCAGCCTTGGGTACAGGGCTCGTTAGCGATTGGTACTTATTTTTATTTTTTCGATTTGCCGGAGGCATTGGTGTTGGAATTTCTTCGGTGGTAGCTCCCTTGTATATTTCAGAAATCGCTCCTCCCAGCCATCGGGGTCGATTGGTTGCCTTGTTTCAATTTAATGTGGTTTTTGGTATTCTTATGGCCTATTTATCGAATTATATATTAGACGATGGCATGCCAAATGATTGGCGATGGATGCTGGCCATTTTAGCTGTTCCCTCGTTCTTCTTTTTTGTGTCGATTTTTTTTATTCCAGAGTCCCCTCGTTGGTTGATTTTGAAGAAGGGCAAAATTCAAGAAGCGCGAGCCATCCTTGAAGTAGTTGATGCCTCTGAAGCGGAGGCTGTGATTGCCCAAATTCAACAAAGTGCCCAAGCGACCGCACCGGTATCCGCTCTATTTAAAAGTCAATACCGAAGACCCGTCATTTTGGCTGTCTTATTTGCAGTTTTCAATCAAGTTTCGGGCATCAATGCCATAATCTATTTTGCACCGAGAATTTTTGAGATGGCCAACCTTGGGAAAGAATCTGCCTTACTTTCCTCGGCCGGAATAGGTCTTGTTAATTTAATTTCTACGCTTGTCGGTTTAAGTCTGATCGACCGCTTTGGACGGCGGGCATTAATGAAAACGGGTTCTTGGGGATTGATCCTCACGTTAGGCCTTGTATCCTATGCTTTTTTTACGGACCAAACGGGCTTGCTAGTTCCGGTCCTACTTTTTGCTTACATCGCTTTCTTTGCATTTTCTCAAGGGGCCGTCGTATGGGTCTTTATTTCAGAAATTTTCCCAAATGAAGTTCGCGCTCATGGGCAGGCTCTTGGTAGCTTTACGCACTGGTTTATGGCGGCGTTGATCGCTTTTACATTCCCCTATTTCGCAGAAAATTTTGGCGGTGGGGCTACCTTTGCTTTTTTTGCCTTGATGATGGTCCTGCAATGGATTTTTGTTGTTCGGTGGATGCCTGAAACCAAAGGTACTTCGCTAGAGTCCATTACCCTGCATATGTAATTTTATGGAACACCAATTTATTTGTTTTGGAGAAATTTTATGGGATGTTTTGCCCACAGGTAAAGTTTTGGGTGGAGCTCCTCTCAATGTAGCGTATCATTTAAATCAGCTAGGTATTCCCGCCAAAATGGTGAGTCAGGTTGGGGACGATGCGGATGGTCAGGAAATTCAGCAAGCCCTCCACGAATTGAGTTTGTCAGACGACTACCTGTTTGTTCATCCAGGTTTGCCCACTAGCCAAGTGACTGTTCAAATTGATACCAAAGGTATTGCGCAGTACACCATTCATGAGCCCGTGGCCTGGGATGCCATCGATCCAACTCAGTTACCTGATATTCAACCCACTTGGCTGATCTACGGTAGCTTGGCCGCCCGACAAAAAGTAACCAGGGAGGCCTTATTGGCCCTGAAAGAACGAAGCCAGTTTACAGTTTTTGATATCAACATCCGTCCACCGTTTTTCTCCATGGTTTGGGGAGAAAGACTGATGACGGATGTAACTCTCTGTAAATTGAATGAAGACGAATTGGCCTATTTGGCCTCTTTGTATCAAATTCAAGGTGAGCCCGTTGACCAAGTAACTGAGCTGGCCCAGCGTTTCCATTGGAAAATGGCCATAGTAACCTGTGGAGGGGAAGGGGCCTATGTCTGGACACCCACCGAATGGCTTTTTGGCCCTGCGATTGAAGTCAGTGTAGCCGATACCGTAGGGAGTGGTGATGCTTTCTTGGCCGGGTTCCTCAGCGAGTACATTAAAGGTAACTCGCTGGAAAGCGCCTTAGCAAAAGGGCTGTATGCTGGATCCTATATAGCACAAAAAAAAGGAGCTATTCACGCATTCGAATAGCCCTTTTTGGTTTGACATATAGTCTATGTTCTGTCTACTTACTGCCTAATTCCAACAAACAATGCGGTGATTGTTTATGTAACAAAGTTGCGGGTGTTGAATTAGGTCGTTGTAAGAATCGGATTAAAGTTTGATTAGAATTTGTATCGTGGGAAGGAGATCCGAATTCCGGTTCCTTCTCCCTCTTTCGAAACGATATCCATTTGGCCTTCATGCAACAAAATGATATTCCGTGCCAATGACAGGCCTACCCCAAAACCCTCAAAGAGCTTGGTGTTTTCTCCTCGAAAGAAGGGATCAAAAATGAACGGAAGGTCTTTTTCTGGGATCCCAATTCCATGGTCTTGGATAAGTACTACAACCATTTGGGCCTCGTCCTGAATGTCAATGGATACCTGGACCGGTTTATTGTAGGAATATTTTATGGCGTTGGTGATCAGATTAGACAACGCAAGCCGAAGTAATTCTTTATTCCCATTGATCTTTAATTTTTTTGGATCCTCCGGCGCTTTGGATACATCAATCTCAACCTGATTTTGTGGGCGAATGACATTCATGAGGCCCTTTAAATCCCAAAGTAATTCATCAACCCGAAGCATTCCGAGGGGTATTTTTTTGTCCGAATACCCAGTTTGAGCCAAGAACAATAGTGTTTTGGTGATTTCATTGAGTCGATCGGCTTGGATCAAAATATTTTGAATGGCCTCTTGGTATTGGCTCGTAGATCGTTCTTTTCGGAGTGCCAAATCAGCCTCACCAATGATCGTGGTTAGGGGAGTCCCTAACTCGTGGGAGGCATTGCTGATGAAGTTTTTTTGTGTCTCAAAAGCCGTTTCTAATCTCGTCAACAAGTTGTTGAATGTCAAAATCAAATCTTGAATTTCTCTATTTTCGGTTTGTTCTGTTAACCGTAAATTCATGTTATGGGTACTGATTTGCCGAACCTTTTCCGTGATTCTTTTGACTGGCTCAAAAATATACTGTGAAAAGTACTTAGCGATGTACCAAGTCAATACAATTCCAACAAGAATAGCAACGAGTAAGATATTGCGTACATAGGCCAATTGTTTTCCAATGTAATCGTTTTCGGCGGAAACCACCACCATAAATCGTTTGGTCCCAAAGGACTTGATCAAACCAACATAAAAAGTATTGGATTCCCTTAAGTTAGATTTGCCTTGTCTATATACTTGACGGATGAGGCGGTCAGGTAAGTCGGTGGACCGAATGACATCCAAGGAATTTTGTTGTTGGGTAATATCCAAAATTACCTCATTTTCCTCAGGAAGTTTTTCGAGGTATTGATTCCGAAGTTCAATCAAGTTTTCTGCTTTCATGGTGCCCCGTTCCAAATGATATTGGGCGGCAATTTGAGCGCGAGTTTCCAATCGCTTGTAAAAGTCGATCAAGGAATAATGGTTTAAGAAGAAATAGACGGATCCTCCCAATAAAATGATGATGAACAAACAAAAAGAGAAGAGGAGCAGCGCCATTTTATTGCGTGTATTCATGCTTCTTTCAGGACATAGCCCATTCCTACGACCGTATGAATGAGGCGTTTAGGGTAATCGGTATCCAGTTTTTTTCGCAAATAATTGATGTAAACATCCACGACATTGGTGCCCAAATTGAAATTGATGTCCCAGGCCCCTTCCAGTAGGTCAACTCGTGACAGCACTTTACCTTTGTTCTTGATCAGAACAAGGAGTAGGCGATACTCGGTGGCTGTTAAGGAAATGAGGTTTCCGCCTCTCGCCACGGTTTTGGCATCGTCATCCACGGTTAAGTCGGCCAGATAATACCGGTTTTCAGCTACTGGGAGGTCATTTACTTGTTCATGTCGACGTATCAAGGCATTGATTCGGGCGTGCAACTCCATGAACTTAAATGGTTTAACGAGGTAGTCATCGGCACCCGAATTCAACCCAATCACAATATTTTCCGAAGTACTCAGAGCCGTCAAAAACAGAATGGGCGTTTTTAATCCATGGGCTCGAAGTTCGGTACAAACATCCAATCCATTTTTTTCGGGTATCATGATGTCCAAAATCAAGAGGTCATAGTCAAATTCTTGGGCCATCTGTTGTCCGGTCAATCCATTGAAGGCCACCGAGACATCAAATCCCTCTTCCTCTAATCCCCTTTTGATAAAGGTAACCACACTCATTTCATCTTCGACCAGCAGAACTCGCTTTACTCGATTCATAGGATTTACAATCATTTCCTGGTTCATATCCGGCGAACTCAGTATATTGAATCAAATTTAAACACAATTCATCAGCAAAATGCATACTTTTAAAGCTTTTGTAGTACGAGAAAAGGAAGGAGGAGGAATGACCCGGTCGATTGAGTCAAAATCCATGCATGACTTGCCCAATGGTGAAGTCACGATTCAGGTTGCTTTCTCTTCGCTTAATTACAAAGATGCATTATCAGCATCCGGAAATCGAGGAGTGACACGACAGTATCCACATACTCCTGGTATCGATGCCTCAGGTGTGGTGGTAGAAAGTGCAGTGCCACAGTTTAAAATTGGTGATCAGGTGTTAGTCACGAGTTATGATTTAGGGATGAATACTCCCGGGGGATTTTCGGAGTACATTCGGGTACCTGCAGCATGGGTAATTCCGATTCCGCCAGGATTGACCCTGCGGTCTGCTATGCACTATGGGACGGCAGGATTAACCGCAGCGATGTGCTTTGACCGTTTAATGCAAGTGGGTGTTCTGCCCAATTCGGGCCCGGTGGTGGTGACCGGCGCCACAGGTGGGGTCGGGACGATGGCCGTTGCCTTAGGGAAAAAATTGGGGTATACGATTCATGCCATCACGGGGAAACCAACGTCGGTCGACTTTTTGCGCGAACTTGGTGCCACCGAGGTCTGGAGTCGGTCTGACTGGGAAACATCCTCGCCTAAACCGTTGTTGAAACCTTTACTAGCAGGTGTAATCGACACAGTTGGAGGTACGATTTTATCTAACTTAGTCAAGTCGATTCAACCCAATGGGGCTGCTGCCCTTTGTGGATTGGTAGCTTCTCCTCAATTAGACCTGACCGTTTTCCCCTTCATTTTACGGGGTATTGCTTTGCTGGGTGTCGACTCCGCAGAAGCTGACCATAATTGGAGACAATCTATTTGGGAGAAACTAGGAGGAAATTGGGCTATCTCATCCGTAGAATCCTTTTGCCGACATGTCCTTTTGGATGACCTTTCACCAGAAATTGACCTCATTCTAAAAGGCGAACAAACCGGACGCATAGTGGTGGCAGTGAATCCTGATTTGTAAAACTTTAGCCAAATCTTGTAACAACCACAGGACGGAAATTCCATACTTTTGTGACATGAAACAGCTCATTCAAAAGTTTTTCACAAGTTGCCTAGCTGTTCTGGTTCTCCTGACCAGCACTGGCTTCTCTGTGTATGAGCATGTATGTCATTTTACTGGCAAAGTCCAACTTTCAGCCGACGTACCAAAGGCTTGTTGTCCTGCCGATACCCCACCTACAACCAACCACCTTCCCGCTGTCAAAAAAGCTGCATGCTGTGATACACATGTGAAAGTTTTTCAATTGGAGGTTGTTTCAGGAATTTCCTTGGAAAAAATGGAGCTTATTCCTGTTTACTACGGGCTGGCTCCCTTTTGGGTACCTTCATTTCATGGGGAAAATTCTGCTATTCTTGATTTCGTTGAAGGATCATTTTGGCTGGATTTCATCCCCCAGCGCACCGCCTTACCCTTATTTCTCCAACTTTTGAATTTGAGACTTTAAGAAGAACCTTTTTCTAACTTTTGAAAATAGATTCTTCACCTATAAAGTGTCAAAATGAAAACCCTTATTTTTTGGGCAATCTGGTTTATTCCCGGATTTCTGTCCGCACAAATTCACGGTCGAATTACCGAAAAAAAATCACAAGAGCCTATACCTGGCGTCACGGTTAGGTGGAAAGGCTTCGAAAAAATAGCCGTGATTTCTGATTTAGATGGCCATTTTGAAATTTCCCAACCCAAAGGCGCTAGCTGGCTTGTTTTCTCCGCCGTGGGATACCTGGCCGATAGCTTAGAGGTTTTGAAAGGAAACAGCCACATTCAGGTTTCCTTATTGCCGGCCAGTACGGAATTGGCGGGTGTGGTAGTTCGGGGATCTGGTACTGTGATTGACCGATTATCCCCGATGCAAACTCAGGTGATCACAGCCAAAGAATTAGGTAAAGCCGCATGCTGCAATCTTTCGGAAAGTTTTGAAACGAATGGAGCTGTTAGTGTTAGTTACACAGATGCGGTTACAGGAGCTAAACAAATTCAACTATTAGGGCTTGGTGGTGCTTACGTGCAAACCACTCTTGAGAATCTGCCCGGCATTCGGGGATTGGCTTCTTCGTTTGGTCTGAATTACATACCCGGTACTTGGATACAATCCATCGATGTGGCGAAAGGGACCGGAGGTGTACCTACGGGATACGAATCTATGACAGGTGGAATTAATGTGGAACTCAAAAAACCTGATGAATCTGAGCCACTTTTTGTCAATGGTTATGTAAATCATTGGGGACGAGGGGAATTGAATGTGCAATTGGCACACAAGTTTTCAAAGAAATGGTCCATGGGCGTCCTAAGTCATGGTTCTTTTTTAGCCTCAGAAATAGATCGAAATCCCGACAGATTTCGTGATTTGGCCCGGTATGACCAGATCAATGTGCTCAATAGATGGAAATATGCCTCTGAGCGATGGATGGCACAGTTTGGAGGACGGTATCTGCAAGAAAATCGATTAGGGGGGCAGATCGGTTTCAAGTCCGAGGCTCTGACTCCCGCTTTGTACGGTTTTACTAACCAAACAAAACGAGGGGAGGGGTTCTTTAAATTGGCCAGATTATTTCCAGCCAAACCATTTCAAGGATTTGCTTTGCTCGGAAATGCGGTATGGCATGATACCCGTTCATTGATTGGCCGACGGGTGTATTCTGGCCAGCAAAGGTCGGCTTATTTTAATTCAATTTACCAGAATGTTTTAGGAGATACACGGCATACCTACAAAATAGGTGCATCCATTCAGCTGGATGAGTATGCAGAGTCGTTTGGGAATTTGGTTTTGAATCGGACTGAAATTGTTCCGGGAGTGTATGGAGAATACACATATACCGATCCGGAGAACATAACCTTGGTTGTAGGCCAACGGCTGGATTATCACAACTTATTTGGATGGCAGTACACCCCACGGGTTCATGTAAAAAAACATTTTAAAAATCATACCGATTGGCGACTTCATGTGGGGCGCGGGTTTCGAGTAGGAAATCCTTTGGCCGAGAATATGGGCTTATTAGTAAGTTCCCGACAAGTTGTTCTTCGGAATCCGATTCAACCCGAAATTTCCTGGAACATGGGTACTTCGTTAGGAAGAGATTTTGGCAAGATGACCGTGATGGCAGATGTCTATCATACTCGTTTTCAACAACAGCAAATTGTGGATGCCGAACATCCTGGTCATTTGTATTTGTATATGTCGAATGGGCCTTCGTATGCTACGGCAGCTCAAATTGAAGCTATTTTACCCTACAAAGAGCGTTGGGAGTTTAAGGCAGCTTACCGGTTTTTTGATGTGAAACAAACCATGCAAGATCGCCAAGGGAATGAGGTCTTTTTGGAAAAGATGATGGTGAATAAACATCGAGTTTTAACCAATATTGCGTATGCTTTACCTTACAACAAATGGAAAGCCGACTTAACCATTCATTGGAATGGATCTATGCGTTTACCCATGATTGGTGAAGCTGAGGCAGGAAGATCACCCTCTTTTTTCAATATCAATGCGCAAGTAACCCGTACGTTTCGGACATGGGAATGGTATTTGGGTGGAGAAAACCTAACCAATTTTCGACAGCTCAATCCGATCGTCCAAGCTCGCGAACCCTTTGGTTCCCAATTTGACGCCGGAATTGTTTGGGGGCCTATTGTGGGTAGAACCATTTATTCAGGATTTCGGTGGAAATTAGGTAGTTAATCGTTGAATTACATGAATACTCATTCCATTTACATTAAAAACATGGTCTGTGATCGCTGTATATTGGCGGTTAAACAAATAGCAATGGATTTAGACTTACCTCTGCAATCCGTGGAATTGGGTTACCTCGTTTTAACAACCAAGCCGACAGCGGATCAAATGGTCAAATTACAAGATCGACTTGAGGCCATTGGATTTTCGGTTCTTCATACGCCTGAGCAACAAGCCGTGGCATTGATAAAAAAATGGGTATTGTTTTTGGTCAATCATCCTGAATCGGAGGAGGCCAAGTGGACAACGTCAGCTTTGTTGTCGGAAAAAATTGGTCGAGATTATAAGTACCTCCGGACTGTATTTAAACAACAAGAAGGACAAACGATCGAGCAGTTTTTACTTAAGCAAAGGTTAGCTCGAGCTAAACTTTTAATGGAAGATTTGTCCTTATCGTTTACCGAGATATCCGAAAAACTGGGTTACAGCAGTGTGGCTCATTTTTCGGCTCAATTTAAAAAACTCACCGGAATTGCCCCCTCGGTGTACCGAAGTGAGTTACCACCTCGTCAAGTAATTGATCAACTTTAATTTTCTATATCTATGATTCGTTTTCTTTTGATTTTTTTGATTTCCGGAGCCGTTTTCGCTCAACGGCCTACTACCGCCCAGGTCTCCCTACAAACTTCAGCCAAGTGTGGGATGTGTAAAAGTAGAATTGAGCGTGATTTAGGACTGACCAAAGGTGTTGAAAAAGCCACTCTTCGCTTGACAGATAAAGTGGTCGTGGTGGATTATAACCCTAAAAAAACCAATGTAGAGGCATTGAAAAAAGCCATTTCAATGATTGGTTATGATGCAGAGGAGGTAGTGGCTAACCAAAAATCACACGACCGACTCCCAGCTTGTTGCCAGAAGTCGGCCGCACCTCATGTGGATTAAGTTGGTATTTTATGCTGCGGTAGTTTGGTAATCAGCAGCTTGCCAAACTGCCGCTGCGATGGCTACCGGCGAAACAGACTTTTCAAAAAGAGGGTCTGTTTCAGCCAATTTGATTTTCCCATAAAAAGTGGTCACAAACCAAGCTGGTATCCAAGCACCTGACTCAATACCCGACATCCAATCTGCCGGATCTTGATCGGTTTGTTTTAGACCCAAATCTGCTACATAGGTGAGTTCTGGATCGGCGATCCAATCAAATGTTAGTTCATATTCTTGTTGTAAAAGCTGGGCTTCAGCCACCGAACCTTCAATAAAAACTAAAAGTGTTCCACCTAATTTTTTAACCTCCTGCCCGATTTCCTGCAGTTCAAGAATCCGTTTGCGGCCGTATTCGCCCCATCCGCGAGCCAAAAATGTAATGACCACCGGCCGCTTCTTTGCATACGATTCCCAGGTTAAGCAGGTTCTTCCTTTTGCAACCGATGAGGAGCACATGGAGGCAGACCATTGAAAATAGGGCATGTACATACCCTCCGTTGGAGTTGAAATGCGACGGGCCGCGGCCAATGTAGCCCGATCCCGAATCTCGACCTCGCGGTCCCAATCGAATGTCTCTGCTGTCATCGTCTTAACTTAGTTTGATGTGACAAAACTAATAAAGACTATTTACTCTACCAAATATATAGGGTAAATATTTTATAATTTTCTTCGAAGTCCCTTTTCGAGGCCACGGAGTTCGGCGAGTCCACGTAACCTACCAATAGCTGTGTACCCAGGGTTTGTTTTTTCCTTTTTTTCTAGGTCATCCAACATGCAATGGCCATGATCGGGTCGATAAGGAAGTCGAATATCGGAACGACCTTCCTGAATCCGGCGTTCTTGTTCAGAAATAAGGGCTTGCATGACCCCGGGCATGTCCACATCTCCGTCCAGATGATCGGCCTCAAAAAAGCTACCATCGGGTTCTCGCCGAGTGGCCCGAAGGTGGACAAAATGGATACGGTGGCCGAGTCTTTGCACCATTCCCACCAAATCGTTGTCTGGCCGAACCCCATAGCTACCCGTGCAAAAACACAGTCCATTAGCCAAACTTGGAACGGCATCCAATAAGTTTTTTGCATCTTTTTCAGTGCTGACTACTCGGGGTAGTCCAAAAATAGGAAACGGAGGGTCATCGGGATGAATGGCAAGGCGAATACCCACCTCCTCGGCAACGGGTGTGATTTTTTCTACAAAGTAATGCAAATGATGGGTGAGTTTCTCCGCAGAAATCGAGTCGTATTGCTGGAGCAGTTTTTTAAATTCGGTCAGTGTAAAGGATTCTTCACTTCCTGGCAAACCGGCAATGATGGTCTTGATTAGCTGATTTTTTTCCTCTTCGGTAGCTTTTGCCAACCAGAGTTCGGCTTCACGATGTACTTCCTCCGAAAACGATTCACCTGATTTACCCAACATGCCTCGTTCAAACGCACAAGCTTGAACGGCATCGAACCGCAACCCCGTCGAGCCATCGGGTAGGGGGAAGGCCAGGTCAGTGCGTGTCCAGTCGAGTAAAGGCATAAAATTGTAACAAACAGTATCAATTCCGCAGGCCGCTAGGTTCCGGATCGAGGCCTGGTAATGCGCAATGAAAACGTCTCGCTCTGGCAATCCTTGCTTGATGGACTCGTGGACCGGGATGCTCTCGACCACCGACCAGCTCAATCCTGCTGACTCAATCTGGTTTTTTCGCTTTTGGATCTCTTCTATTGACCAAATGTCACCGTTGGGTACATGGTGTAGGGCACTGACAATTCCAGTGGCTCCTGTTTGACGAATGTAAGCCAGCGAAACTGGATCATTTGGCCCAAACCATCTCCATGTTTGTTCTAATGTTGCCATGCATTTTTTTTATGCAATTTATTGAATCACACGGAGCATTGATAAGAATTCATACACATTTCAAAACCTTTTTTAAAAAACTATGTTTTCATATTAAATTGAATCTTTGAAAGATCTCGACATGACCAGAATAGTCGCACGTTTGGCAGAAGCTTACAAGCAATACAAAACCGGGGATACCGTTATCACGGCCTTGGAGCCCTCTACTTGCCAGTTTTCTACGGGGGAATTGACCCTAATTATAGGTCCGTCCGGTTCGGGTAAAACGACCTTGTTATCGTTGATTGGCTGTGTTATTTATCCGACGGGAGGGAAGGTATGGGTAGGAGAACAACTTATTAATGGTCTCTCTGATCGTGAACTTGCTCATGTGCGATTGAATACCATTGGTTTTGTTTTTCAAAGCTTTAATTTATTAGCTCCCCTGAATGCCTTAGAAAACGTAATGCAACCCTTGGTTTTGCAGGGCATGAGCAAAACGCTGGCCAAGGCAAAAGCCAAAGAAGCATTAGAAAAAGTGAACATGGGGGATCGCCTATACAATTTACCCAAAAGTTTAAGTGGCGGGCAACAACAACGTGTAGCCATTGCACGGGCCTTGGTAACTGATCCCCCATTGATATTGTGTGACGAGCCTACTGCCGCTTTGGATACCAAAAGTGTGGGAATGGTTATGGAGGAGCTCAAGCGTTTATCGGACTCCGGCAAGTCGGTGGCGGTGGTGACACATGATGTCCGTTTAAAACCTTATGCTGATCGAATTTTATATGTAAACAATGGGATGGTGTCTGAAACACCCCCTGAAGATGAACCTTTTCATGCTTAACCTGAATTTTCCCATGTATTTATTTACTCGAATTGTACCGATTCTCTGCATGCTCATGATGGCCATGAGTTGCCAATCAGACGAGGCAAATGTAGAGCAAACCCCTGTCAAACCCACTCAAAACCCAACCCTGATTTTAGCACTAGGCAAAGTTGAACCTGAAGCAAGTCTGATCCAACTTGCCGCTCCACAAGGGGGTGTCGTAGAGGAGGTCTTTGTTGAGGAAGGAGATACCGTTCGGCAAGGTCAACCCTTGGTCCGGTTACGAACTACCGTGGAGCAGAGTCAATTATGCGAGCTTGATCAAAGAAAAAAAACCCAACGAATTCGCCAAAATGAACTCAGGGCTCAAGAAAAAGAGATTTTAATTCAACTGAATGATCAACAGCAACAGGTCAATCGTTTGAATCGATTGGTCGAATCGGGAGCTGAAACTGCCCAAGCAGCCCAAGATGCTCGGCTGAAGTTGGATCGATTACAAGCACAAATCCAAATCATTCATGCCCAGCTCGCCACCGAATCATCCAAAGAAAAGGAATGGGATACCCAGCGACAGGTAAAACAAGCAGAAGTAAAAGAAAAGACATTTCTGGCACCTACCCAAGGGGTGATCTTGGATTTGAATGTTCGAAAGGGTGAGTCGGCCGTAGCCTTGCAAACATTTGCCGAATTCGCACCTGCGGGAAAATGGATTGTCCGGGCCGAGGTAGACGAATTGTTTAGTTCAAAAATAAAGACTGGCCAGTCGGTGAAGATCTTGGCGGCTGGGACCGACACGGAATTAACCGAGGGAGAAATTTTAAGGGTGATTCCCTATTTGAAACGAAAATCACTTTTCTCCGAAAACGTGTCCGATCAAGAGGATCGAAGGGTCTTGGAAATTCAGATCAGTTTGAAATCCACCCAACAACTGTTCATTAATTCGAAAGTAGATTGTCTGATACGACCATGATACAAACCGCTTTTAAATTCATTCGCTACGACAAATCAAAAAGTATTGGTGTCGTTATCGGTATCGTCATCAGTATTTTCTTGATCGGTCAACAAATTGGAATTCTGGGCTTCTTGACGGGATTGATGGGTGGCCTCATTGCCAATTCGCGGGAGGATATCGGTGAAATTTGGGTCATTGATCCCATCACCCAAAATGCCAATGAATTAGGAAAATTGGATGGACGGTACGTGCAGGAAATTCGGAGTATTGAAGGAGTTCAAACTACCTTTCCCGTCGTAATTACCAATGGACTTGTGAAGTTCAAGAACGGAAAAACGGCGCCTGTTTTACTAATTGGCAGCGAAGCACCCGATTTTGTAGCCGGGCCTGCGCCAGCTAAAATTAAGGAGGGTCTGTTAGCCGATTTATCCTCAGAGGGAGCGGTTTCGGCTGAATTTTTTGATGCCTCCACGTTTGAAAATGATATTTCACTGGGTACACGTGTCGAAATCAACGGAAAAGAAGCGTTTATTCGTGTTCAAACTAAAAACGCACGGGGCTTTGCCGGAGCATTCTTTTATACCACCTTAAGCAAAGCGCGACGATTAGGAAATTTCCCCGAAACTAAAGTGAGTGCCATTGTGGTACAAGTCAAAAAGGGGGAATCCAAATCGGAGGTTATGGACCGGATCAACGCGACGTTTCCCCAAGTGAAAGCCTGGGATGCAAAAGTACTCAAGGAAACCACCATACAATTTATCACCATCTCGTCCAATATTGGAACCAGCGTGGGTTCTTTAGTTGTGTTTGCCATCATCAGTGGTTTTTTCATCATTGGATTAACCTTGTATTCGGCTGCGTTGGATCGGATCAAAGATTATGGCACATTGAAGGCCATCGGAGCAACCAATGGCTATGTACGCAATTTAATTTTAATTCAATCCCTCTTATTTGCCCTCATTGGATTTTCGTTGGCTATGCTTTTGCTTTTCGGTTTTTCGACCGGAGTAGAAAGTGCTGGTCTGGTGATCACCTATGGTTGGAAAGAAATTTTGGGATTGTTTTTGGTTACCCTATTTATATCCATAGGTGGATCTTATTTCGCCATCAGTAAAGTCAACGGTGTTGAACCCGCCTCGGTCTTTCGGGGATAAATGTCAAAAAAAATGAAATTCATTGTATTTCTCTTCAGTTTTATATGGATAGTCTCTGCTCAAGCTCAGGTCACGTTATCGGCTTGTTTGGAGGCGAGTCGAAATCACTCGGTACAACGAAAGGCAGCTCAGCAAGCGTATGCAGAATCCTCGTTGACTACGGAGCAAAAACGTCTTTACAAAAAGATTCAAGTGGGCTCGTCGTATGAATATCGATTTAATCCTATCATCCCCGCTCAATTGGTACCGGTAGGTCAGTTTAATCCGATCCCTACTTCAGAAACCCGTGCTATCCAATTTGGAGCTCCCTTTCAGCAATCCTTGGGTATTTCAGCCTTTCAGCCTCTCATTCAGGTTCAGGATAAACTGGCTGTCCAAGAAAGTGAGTGGAAAGAAGCCTCTGCTCGATTTGATTTACTTCAATCGCAATCGGATCAAGATTGGGAAGTAGTGCGGACATATGCCCAACTTCAATTCGTGCAGGCACAACAAAAGGAGGCTGTCCAAGATACCCTTCGAAGCTTTCTGTCATTTCAAACAGTACAAGCTCGATTTAAAGAGGGAAAGGTGCTCAAAACGGACTGGAATCAGTCGGTACTTCAACACCGGGCTAATTTGTTGGCTTGGCAAAAATTAGGTGCGGCCATTCGATCCGAACAAATTTATTTGGCCTATTTAACTGGTTGGGATTGGGAAGATCTCCGCGATCAAACCTTAAGCACCTCATTTGAGTGGAATGCCCTTTCGCCCACCATCCTTCCTGCCGATTCCTTGATTTCCTATCAAAAACTGGGAATAGAGGAGGAATTGATTCAACTGAGTCGACAAAAAGACAAAGCTCTTTGGGTGCCCTCCGTCGGTCTTCAAGGTTATTTGGGCGCCAATCAGTTCAGTCAAACAGGAAATCCGTTTTTAGCTAATTCATGGTTCGGAAATAGCTTCATCGGGCTTCAAGTACAAATTCCTCTCCAGGCCTTTGGTAAGAATGAGTTGAAAGAGAAAAAATGGAGGGTACAACAAGACCTTATTCAATCCAAGAAACAAATCTTGATCCAAGACCAGCAGCGTGACTTTCAAAAAGTTCAAAATGAACTTAGTCGCATACAAGCCGAAATGAATTGGCAAACTGAAAACCTACACCTTTGGACCGAAAATGTCCAAATTTATCAAAAACGACTCTCAGAAGGACAAGTCACTCCAAAGGATTTAATACTAGCCGAGACCGAACTGCAGAAAAATAGAGATCGATTGATCACTTTGCGTCAAGAATGGTTCTTAACCTGGATTCAATTCAATCGATTGTATGGTAAATTAGACCAAGTTATGTTAAAAAATTGAATGTAATTCATAGGCATAAAGTTAATTTTCATGGGTTCATTTTAAGTTTTTGTAAAAAAATAATTGAAAAAGGGGAAAAAAAGTAAACTCATAGGCTTCGTTTATATACAATTGTCCGTTTATGGTGATATTAACCAAAGACAAAAAAATGAAGCACACACAATTCCTATTCGGTGCACTCCTAATTCTTGTTTGGAGCTGTAGTTCGGATGATGCCACCCTGGAATCTCCCGCTATCTCAAGTCTAAATTGTGCGGGTGTTCAGATCACGGGTTCACCGGTTCTAAATTCGGCCTTTTCGGGATCTGTCGCTGTTCCGTATGCAGGTGGAAACGGACTTGCCTATGAGTCGGGTTCTCCCATCCCTTCGACGGGTGTGGTGGGGTTGACAGCCCGATTAACCTCTGGGGTGTTATCGTCAGGAGAGGGAACACTCCAAATGGTTTTATCGGGAACTCCTACTAGTTCTGGAACCGCCTCTTTTGCGTTTACCTTTGGAAACCAAAGTTGTTCTTTTTCGGTAGCAGTGAGTTCAGGTTCTACCCCCGTCGTCACCACCGGGGGGTGGTCTGTACCAACCAATATCACACCTTTGATTTCCGAAATTAATGCATTTAAGGCAACACTTTCAAGTAGTCAATTGGCCCAATTGAACTATTCATATTCCGTAAGTCATGCCAAAAAGTGGTCTAATCTTCCGCAATCCCTCTACGGGCAACGAGTTGGTTTAGCCACCTCTACCTTCTCCAATGCTCAATGGAGTGCGTTCTATTCCTTACTCAAGGTGCTAACCGGATCAACATCCAATGAGGGAAATGAGGAATATGCAGGAATCATTGATGCAGACAATTACCTATTTTCAGCAGGTGGTGGAAGTGGTTATGGGCAAGGAAACTATTATCTGGCCCTCTTAGGAGAGCCTAGCTCCACAGGCCTTTGGTGTATTCAACTTGGTGGCCATCATGGGACCATCATTCAAACCTATCAAAATGGTAAACTAACAGGTGGGACTCCCTCGTTCCGGTCCACCGAACCGTATCCTACCTGGGTTTCCACCTCGTCCAATAAAACGCTGCAACCTTTGGTGCAAGAGCAAACTACCATGGCTGCCTTTTTGGGTTCTTTAAGTACGTCTGAATTAAATGCCGCCCGGCGTTCGGCTGCCCAAAATGACATTCAATTAGGACCTGCCAAAGATGCGGCATTTCCGACCACCAAAGTGGGTTTACGCATCGGTGGATTGACTGCCACCCAACAAGATTTGGCGATGAAAATCATTAAAACGTATGTTGATGACCTGGAAGACCTTGCGGCTGCCTCGGTACTTGCGAAATACCAAGCAGAACTACCCGATACGTACGTGTCCTTCGTTGGAACCAACGCCATGAATACCAAAGGTGACTACCTTTTACTTGATGGGCCAAGTGTTTGGATCGAGTGGTCGATGCAAGGAGGAATTGTCATCCGAAATGGAGTACATCCCCACTCGGTGTGGCGGGATCGGAAGTCAGATTATGGTTCCAATTAATGTCAACCTGGTATGAAAGTACAGTATTCCACTGGGCGAATGTTTGCCTTTCTAGTGTGTTGGTTCAAATTGACCTTTTCTTTGGCCCATCCCATGCCGCCCTCGTCCATCCAGCTGAAAGTGGGTGCCGAATCCCTGCGTGGCATTGCCCGAATTCCGTTACCCGAATTGATGACAATCTGGAATGTGCTCCCGAATACATCGTCTGAGGTGCTTTTTAGAGAAAAAATGCCTGAATTCACCTCCCAATTTTTGAGGGAGGTGAATTTTTTGACTCTCGATCAAAAAAAATGGCCACTTCGTATTACCCAACAGGCTTTAACACGAGTTCATCAGGAGGGCATTGGACGTATCGAAGTTTGGGAGGTTTACTTTGAAACCAAGCCTCCTCCTCATTACGAGTTGAGAAACTTTTTCCTTCATGTACAGTTGATTAATCATCAAGTCGCTAGCCATCAATGGATTGTTCATATTCAACATGATTTTGAAAATGGTACAATCGGTCATGACAACCATCTCCAGATGGGTATCATCGAAAATAAACCGAATACCACTACCACTCAATCCCTGTTTATCGATTTAGGGGAGGGGTCAGTTTGGACAGGATTTTTCGCCATGGTTCAATTTGGTGTCTGGCATATCTTACAAGGAGCGGATCACCTTTGCTTTCTTCTGATTTTGGTTTTAGGGGTGTTTAAAACAGGAAAGTGGAGGGAGAAATTGTCCCAATTAGGTCTTCTCATTTCCGTCTTTACCTTGGGTCATGCCCTTTCTTTGGGTTTTACCCTAACAGGCCGAATGCCTTTCTCTAGTTATTGGATCGAAATTGGAGTGGGTGTCACCATCCTTTTTTCAGCTTTATTTGGACTGGTTTATTCGGAAAAGGTGCCTTTGTTTTTTCCTACTTTTATTTTTGGGTTAATCCATGGTGGTGCCTTTGCCCAAACCTTGGTGGATATTGATCTTCAAGGTACTCATTTGTTCTGGGGCGTTTTGGGATTTAATGTTGGTATCGAGAGTGTTCAAATTGCATTGATTGCAGCCATCATTCCTGTGCTCAGACAGCTCACAAAAAACAAGGTGGTCTACGATTGGATCGCACGATTGACGCTTACGATGGGAGTTGTTTTATCCATTTTTTGGATCTTTCAACGAATTTAATCCCGAATAGGAAGCTTTCCTATTTCGAATCCAATTCTTTGAGCAGGTGTAAAACTTGGGTATCTCCCAATCCATATTCCCCTGCTTGTAATTGAAATTGTCGAAATAAGGTTGGGAAATCAGTGATTCCTTCTGCTCGCAATGATTGTAAAATTCGAAGGGGGCGGCCCAAGGGTAAGTCCAAGCGATCCAGTTGAGCTTTCCTAATTTCGGTTAATTTTGGCCAATTAGTAGGGTGGTTGAATGTCTTTTCAAATAGTGGCCAATCTTGATTTTGGTAAGAGATCCACAAATTTGATCCGGTTTGGATCCACTCCGGAGTTATAGGTGCGGCGTTTTTCCAGGCTTGAAGTAAGTCGAGTGCAGAAGAATTTCCAAATCCTGTCCAGCCCGTGGGGTCGGTTGGTTGAACCCAAAATAAATGTTTGAACCCTCGGGAGGAAAGATCATGCACTAAAAACCAAAAATTGATCTGACAAAAAAGATCATACTCAAACCAAAGGTAGATTGGCTCCTCCAGCGAAATGGATTGAATTTTTTCATATTCTTTGATCGTTTTTTCCTGGTACTCTGAGGAGGTGATTTGATACCGTTCCACCATGAAGCGCCTTCTCGAGTCCCAAAAGGTACTGGAGTCATACGGGACACCATTGTGTTCGACAAGACATTCGCGAAAAACCAAAAACTTTTCGGAGGAAAGATATGGTTCTAACGATTGGGCGAGACAATCGCCATTGACAATGGAAAATCCCGTGATCATATCCGAGTTGGTTAAAAAAAGGGCTCACGAATGAGCCCTTTCAAATTAGCTTAAACTAGCCATCAAGATAGCTTCAACGGCATCAGGAGTGATATCTCCCCGCTCGCCAAAATTTAGTCCACGTTCGATAAATCGATTTTTTACTTCTTGGACGGTGTCGGCTGTGATTGGGTAGGCAGACGCTTTGCTTGGAATGTCTAAGGATTCATAAAACGAGGCTGTTTTGGCAATGGCCTGTTCAGCTATTTCGTCGTCGGTACCGGTTAAATTCCAAACTCGTTTTCCATATTGGACCAGTTTGCCCAATTTATCTTGTTTTTTGTAAGCCATGAGGTGTGGCAAAACGACAGCTAATGTGCGAGCATGATCGATTCCATGGAGAGCGGTTAATTCATGACCGATTTGATGGGTTGCCCAGTCGGTGGGTACACCAACTGATAGCAGGCCGTTCAAGGCCATCGTAGCTGCCCACATAAAGTTGGCGCGTGCTTGGTAATCCAGTTCTTCTCCCATCACTTGAGGAGCTACTTCAATCAAAGTTTGAAGAATACCTTCTGCCATCCGATCTTGAACTAGGGCATTCACAGGATAGGTCATGTATTGTTCCATGACATGAGTGAAGGCATCGGCGATTCCGTTGGCAATTTGACTTTTAGGTAATGAATACGTAGTCTCGGGATCTAAAATGGAGAATACAGGATACAACAATGGGCCTCCCATCCCTCTTTTTTCTTGTGTTTCTGTTTTGGAGATGACGGCGTAATAATTCATTTCTGAACCCGTGGCAGGAAGGGTTAATACAGCCCCAAGAGGGGTGGCTTGATGGTATTTTACTTTACCAAGGACCAAATCCCACGCATTTTCTCCGGTAAAAGGTATGGCCGCTGCCATAAATTTGGTACCATCTAAGACAGATCCTCCACCAACTGCCAATAGGAAATCTACTTTTTCCGAGCGAGCGATCTCAACTCCCTTCATGAGTGTTTCATACGTGGGATTGGCTTCAATCCCTCCAAATTCGATGACTTTTCGATTTCCCAATGCCTTTTTGGTTTGATCGTACACCCCATTTTTAAAAATACTGCCTCCACCATAGGTAAGCATGATCGTCGCCTCGGCAGGGACAAGTTTGCTAAGTTGGGAGATGGTGCCTTGACCAAAAACAATTTTGACGGGATTATGATACGAGAAATTCTGCATGATTTTTTTATTAATTTAGACAACTAGTAAAGATTTTACGGCTTGTTGAATTCGTTTCACGGCTTCTTCCAAAAGACTCCGTTGGGTGGCAAAATTCAATCGAAAATACCCATTTCCACCAAAAACCTGGGCGTCTTGTACGCCAACGCCAAATTTTTCAAGTGTTTGAGTGAAGTCGGAGCCAAGCGAAGGATCAATTCGAATCCAGGCCAAATAAGTGGCCTCTAATGGTTCCATATGCAGGCCGGTTATTGCATTGATTTCGCTCAACAGATATGCATGATTCCCTCGTAAATAGGTGAGGACTTGGTCAAGCCAATCGTTCGAATCACGGTAGGCTGCCAAAGCTGCTTGGTGGGCAAAGGCATTGGGGTGGGGTAAAATACCGTAAATCGCATCCTGAAATGCTTTTCGAATCTCTGGATTGGGAATGACAGCCATGGAGCAACCCAGCCCTGCAATATTGTATGTTTTGCTGGGAGCGAGTAGGGTGATGGTTCGATTCGCCAAATCTTCTGAAAGCGTTCCTATGGAAATATGTCGTTTGGATGAATCGATGATCAGGTCGCAGTGAATTTCATCGGCACAAATCCAAAGGTTGTGTTTTTGACAGAAAGCACCCAATTGAGCCAGCTCCGAGGCATCAAACATCCGGCCGTTGGGATTGTGTGGATTGCACAACATGTACAGTCGGGTTTCGGGTGTGATGGACTTTTCCATGGTATCAAAGTCCATTTCCCACCGATTATGCTTCCATAAAAACGGGACGTCGATTAATCGCCGATTGGGTCGTTGAGCTGCTTCTAAAAAGGGTCGGTATACGGGTGAACTGGTCATGATATCGTAAGTACCTGCCCCTAATGCCATAGACGAAGCATGTAATCCGGGAACCATCCCCGGCAACCAGGTGATCCATTCTGCCTGGACCTCCCAGTTATGCCGATTGGCCAATCGGTCAAGGACGGTTTCCAATAAGGCATCCGGAACTCGGCTGTAGCCAATCAAATTTCGATCGACTAGTGCTTGAAGACTGTTTTTGATGGGTTCGGCGCATTCAAAATCCATGTCAGCCACCCATAAAGGTAGTACCCCTTCGGGGTATTTATCCCATTTGTACGAATCGGTCTGTTGACGGTCGATGGGAAGATCAAAGTTATACTCCATAGTGGGGGTTTTAGAACTCAACACAGATCGAGTCCGTATGGTTTGGACAAACAAATTAACATCTGAAAATAAAGATTAATTCCTTGGGCCTGTATTCTTAATTCTGATTGGGCTCGTCGACATCAAATGGGTTTCGGTTCTTATTTTCAGAACGTTTGCCTCCAAATTGGTACCGAATGGTTATACCCACCCGGCGGGTATCATTGATCCTTTTCCCACTGGCTTGAATGTTCCCCTGGTTAATTTTGAAGGCATATTGATTAGTGAAAAATACATCGGTTACATTCAACGAGAAAAATACCTTCTTTTGAAAGGCTTGCTGTGTCAAAGTCAAATTTAAGTTTCCAAAATTCCCTAGTTCATACAGTTGAAGTTGGCCCTTGTACCGGAAAAATCCATTGATATTCAAAGTTGTTTGGGTTTTGAACTTCAGTTGATGAAAAGTAAAGAAAGTCCAACTTCCCCTCGAAAACGTAAACGGTTGATTTTCATAAAAACCTTGGTATTGGTTGTGATTATACTGGCCTCCAAGTACAAAAAAATACACTTTTCCTGGAGGTATGGCGGCCAAGACGCGAGCGTAGGTTTCGGTATTTTGCCCTAAATTATCGAATGTCCGGACGGTAATTGCCGCGTTTTTCGGATCTTGGTAGACCACATTGGTAAATAAATCTTCCGTGTAGTTTCGCCCAAACGCCAAGATTGGGCGCTCGTCTACCGAAATATTGACTTCATAATTTTGAGTAAACTGAGGACGTAGGGAGGGATTTCCCTGTTCATACACTAGTGGATCGACAAATCGAGCAAATGGATTCAGAAGTTCATAGGCAGGCCGATTGATGGTTCGACGGGCCACCAAATAACTTCGAAGTTCAAATCCTGCTAGGGTCATGAGCTTACGGCTGAGGTAAACATATGGGAAAAAATCGGTTCGACGAACCTGAAATGAGGTATCACTGGGCACCTGTTGTTGGCCGTCCATTTGGGTGTTTTCCATCCGAAGCCCCGTCTTCAATAAATAAGCACCCCATTTTTTGGAACCTTGGATGTATAGCGCATGAATTCGATCCTGGTACAAATAACTACTTGTTCGGAACGGATCGTTCTGGGTTTGATTATTTTGTGTGATCGAAAAGAGCGTTTCATTGGCGAATTGTTGGCCTGTGGACTTCCAACCCGATTCGACCGTCCATTGCGATAAAAACTGTTTTCGAATATCCAATTGGGCCGACCAAAAATTTCGAGTATTCGAAATATCGCCAAATCCCGTGGTATTAGCGGGTAAGATGGTGTATTGTTGGGTTCCCTGGTTTTTTAGTCGATTCCAGGAGGCGTCCATCCGAATCTCAGAACCCAGGGTATCCCATTTCCAAACCGACGATAGCCCATGATTCCAGTTATTTCCCACGTTTCTATTCTTTAATTCATTCGTGAAGGCATTGGATACGTTGAAACTTGAAATTTCCGATCGATTGAACCCATTGGTTTGATTGAAGTTTCGGTTCCACCGCCCATCGTATTGAACATTCCATCGATCGTTGATTTCATAGCCCACCCCAAAGCCGGCAAAGCTGGTTTGTCCCGGAAATGTGGAATTGGAGGTTTGCCGAATGACGGTTTCCCCTAAAAGTCGATCGGTCAATACCTCTTCTTGATTATTTCGAAATGTATGATTCAAGTTGACATATTGATTCCACTTTCCCGCACCCCGATTTACCTGTAGACCAGCTTGTTGGGTACCTGTTTTCCCTTGGTTGACACTCCATGTGGACGTTCCGTTCCATCCGAGACGCACACCCTTTTTTAAAATGATGTTAATCACTCCACCACCACCACTGGCATCGTATTTTGCGGAGGGTGTTCTGAGAATTTCAATCGATTCAATACTATTCGGAGGTAAGGCCCGTAAAACGGAAGCCAAATCGCCGCCGCCTAATCGTTGTTCTCGTCCATTGATTAAAATGGTAGCTGGCGAGGTGGAGCTTGCATAAACGTTGCCATCTGCATCCACAAAAAGACCAGGCGTTTTCTCTAAAATTTCTAATGCGTTGGTTGAGGAGGGTACCAAGGGTTCAGGATCAACAACTGTCTTATCATCTACCTCTCTTGTCAAAGGTTTTTGGGCCACCACCTGAACTTCTTTAAGCGTTTGGGTATCGTCAAGCAATGTAAAAAGGATTGGATCGCCCATCCGCCAAACTTGTTTGTAGGGTTGGTAGCCAATGAATGATATAAAAATTTGGTAAGTTAATTTGGTGGCTGGGTTCCAAGAAAATTTACCCTCCAGATCGGTTACTCCGGAGGCAACCACCCGGTCACCTTGAGTGATTTTTAAGGTCGCACTCGGAAGAGCCGTTTGAGAACGATCAACGACTTGGAAGGTTGTCCGTTGGGCTTTGAGAAAAGGGGAGGAGAACAAAAATAGGAAAAGAAACGTCAGTCGCATGGAATCTTGATTTCCACAAAAGTACGGACGTTCCTTTTCCTTCAGTTAAAAATTAGATTAATGCCTTAAAAAAAAGGCTGAATGGCCTAAATTATTTTTTGGCCTTGGGTTGAAAATCATAGTGAACTCCCACTTGCCATTGTCTGGGTCGTGAGTTGAAGCCATAAACCTCCTGGAACGAAGTATTGAGGGCGTTCTGTATTCCAGCTTGAATCTTCCATTGGCTGGCTATCCGATAGGATGCTTGAGCATGGGCTAAAAAGTAAGCAGGTAGTTCCACATCCTCTGTTTTAAATGTGTTGGCATTGTAAAAACGATCGGTTCGATCTCCGATGTATTGTCCCTGAATCGACAAAACCAGTTTGGAATTCGCTTTCCAGGAAAGGCTTCCATTCCATACGTGTTTGGCTCGTCGAAGCAGATTGCCAGATCGAATCTCGTCTCCCATCGCATTTGACTCCACTCGAAACCCTTGGGTGTAGGTATGGTTTACATCCCAAGTCCAGTTTCTGTAATTGCCAGAAAGTTCGGTTTCAAGCCCATGGTCCTGCTGCCGAAGCAAATTGATGTATTGGCCAAAGGGTGCTTGCGGGAGCGATTGAAAAAAAATGACTTGGTTTACCCACCGCTGGAAGTAGATACTTCGTACCCGAAAATTATTCCTTTGATAATCCAGGCCGGCATCCAGTGTTTGAGCAGTTTCAGGTTTTAAATCCAAATTTCCGTATGCTGAATAAAGTTGATACAAACTGGGATTTTTAAAACTCGTTGCCCAGACACCCAGAATTTTCAAGCCTTTCACCGGTTGCCAATAAGGATTTACAGTATACGATGCATTGGTTTGATACAAAGAATGGTAATTTCCACGTCCACCCACTTCAAATCCGAATTGGTCAGAAATAGTGGCTACCCAGGAAGTAAATGCACTCCATTGGGTGATATGAGTGGAGGCGGGTAAAATGGGAGAATCCTCAAATAATCCAAAAGAACTGATAGAGGAATAGGTTTGTCCCATCCGTTGGTTCCGAAAATCGATTCCGGCAAGCCAGGTCAAGCCAGGTCGAATGTTTTGGGTTCGGGTTACTTCTCCAAAATGGGAAAGAGCCTCAAATGTCGATTGTGACCATTTGGAAAATGCATTGGCAGGGACAAACGTAGAATCATTTACAAAGGAACGATTGGACTTATCCCATTGGTATGTAGCTTGCCACAGGGCTTTTTTACCTTGATAGGAGACTCCACCCCGTAGCAACCCCTGGGTGCTTTGGGTGTTGAAATCCAAATCATCGATGAACGCACCTTCGTCTGCACCGGCATGAAAGCGGTTCCATTGGCCTGAAATCGAAGTCGAAAGTTGCTCATTCCATTGTCGACGCCAACCCGCATTCACGTGCATCGATTGAAATCCGTCAGGTTCAAATCCATCTCCTTGCGCGGCCGAGAATCCATTGGAACGAACATGGGTTACCCCACCAGCCCATTGGTTATTCTTTTGGGTCCATTGGCCTTGAGCATCTGAGCGAAAAGTGCCAAGATTTCCAGCCGTTTGGCTCATTCGTGCATGATTTCCATTTTTCTTTGTGATTAAGTTAATGACCCCCGCGATGGCATCGGATCCATATAAAGTGGATTGTCCACCTTTTAGAATTTCGATCCGTTCAAGTTGTTCGATGGCGATCCAGTTGAGATCAAATGCATTGGATAAATTGCTGGGATCAAAAATAGGTACACCATCCAACAAAATAAGGGCAGACCCGTAACCAGCACCCCGAATTGAAAGGCTCTGAACACTTCCCAACGGTTGATGTGCTCCAATCAACTGAATTCCAACTTGTTGAGTTAGAACCTCCGACAGGGATCTACCTGCATAAGCTCGAAGAACCGAGTCGGATAAAATGGTCGTAACTTTTCCACTTTGAGATTGTTTTTGTGGAAATTTGTGGGCCGTGACGACGACCTCGTTCAATTGCGTTTGGGCCTGTGCAAATGCACATACCAAAACCCACGCTCCGGTCAGGACGACACGGCGTACGCATGAAAACATGGTAAAATAAGTAAAAAATAAAAAATGGGCGACCGCTCGTTTGGTTTCATCCTCCGTAAATACCAAACAAGAATGATAAAAGGCAGGTCTCCTGGCTCGTTCCACTTTATGTTGCCTTCCCGCCGGTTGGCAGTGGCATTGAAGACATAAAGCTATGTTCTTTGCGAACAAAAGGAATCTTACAGTTGCGGGGACAGCTTGTGTATTGCACACAATTCCCTATTAAGTCAGTGAGAAAACAGATAGTTTTCTTCTAACACCTTTTACTGAGAGCAAAGGTATATTTTTTTTAGGAGACCTTTGCACCTATTTTTGTTTTTTAAATACCAAAAGGATGTTCGAACTACGTCATGTACAGGTTACTCGGTATGCCCAACCTCTCAGAGAGGGTGGATCCATGCCTGGATTGGTTGAAGGGGACGATGGATTCTATTATGTAATGAAATTTCGCTCAGCAGGACAAGGTAGAAAAGCCTTAATTGCTGAGTTGCTGGGCGGTGAAATTGCTCGTCGACTCGGTGCTAAAATGCCTGAATTAGTGTATTTGGAATTGCCAGAAGGCTTGGGTCGGACCGAAGCCGACGAGGAAATTCAAGATCTACTTCAAGGTAGCGTAGGGCTCAATATCGGTCTTTCCTTTCTCTCCAAAGCCATGACCTTTGATCCAACCGTTTCCTCTCTTTCCTCCATCGATCAGTCCAGATTGCTTTGGTTGGATGCCTATATATTGAATGTCGACCGAACGATCCGTAATCCTAATTTATTGATTTGGTATCGGGAACCCTGGTTGATTGATCATGGGGCCGCGTTCTTTTTCCATCACCAATGGGAAAATTGGGAACGTTACATTACCTCAAAATTTCCCCAAGGAAAAGAGCATGTCGTATTTCAATCGAATTGGGACCGTACAGCCATTCAGGCGCGAGTTCAAGACGAGCTTACCGATGATTGGTTGGTCCAGTTGGTTCAGGAAATCCCAGAAGATTGGTTAGAAGATCCCGTCGATGACTTAGACCCAGAGGAAAAACGCCGCCGATATTTGACTTTTTTAATGGAACGTCGAAACTTTTTACTTGCGAATCCCCATGACATCTACCCTATATGAATACGCGATTCTGCGGGTTGTTCCGCAGGTCGAACGAGAAGAGTTTGTCAACATTGGTGTGATCCTATATTGCCACCAAAGTCGGAAAATCGCCTTCCAATATGACGTTCCGGAAGATTTACTCCATCAAATGTCACCTTCGTTTGAAGTATCCTCCATTCTTCCATTTTTGGAATCGATGCAACGATATTGTGCAGGAAAGGGCCCTCTGGGTGATCTTCCCCAAGTTTCCCGCTTTCGTTGGCTCACGGCTACTAAAAGTACCTTACTTCAATTTTCAAAAGTTCATCCCGGCTATGCTTTGGATCCAGTCGAAGAACTTAGCCGGCTCATGGAGCTTTATGTCAAACGTTGATCAACTTTTTTTTAAAATTATGTGTTGATACATATAATTTAACAACCAGAATCAATGGAAATCGGAATTGATAGTTTTGCTGCGGTCATGAGTGGGAAAAAAGACCGCTCCATTTCGGATGCGCAAGCCATTCGTGAACTCGTAGATCGCATTGTTTGGGCTGAGGAGGTAGGTTTGGATGTCTTTGGGATTGGAGAACATCACCGCAAAGACTTTTTGGATGCAGCTCCAAGCCATATTTTAGCCGCGGCGGCAATGCGCACTCAATCAATCAAACTAACCAGTGCCGTTACTGTATTGAGTGCGGCCGATCCGGTCCGTGTTTTTCAAAATTTCGCTACAGTTGATTTACTTTCACAAGGACGAGTTGAAGTGGTAGTTGGCCGAGGTTCGTTTACCGATGCCTTTCCCTTATTCGGCTATCGATTGTCGGATTACGATGAATTATTCACTGAAAAACTTGAGTTGTTCCTCCAAATTCGGGATCATGAAACCGTAACCTGGAAGGGTAAATTTCGACCCGCACTCCAAAATCAACCGGTATATCCAAGGCCAGCTCAAGAAAAATTGCCGGTCTGGTTGGGTGTAGGTGGCACTCCCCAATCCTTTGTGCGAGCTGGCCAATTGGGATTGCCATTAATGGTGGCCATCATCGGTGGTGAGACGCATCGATTTAAGCCTCTGGTCGATTTGTACCGAGAAGCTGGCCGGAAAGCCGGTTTTTCCCAAGATCAGTTAAAAGTGGGAGTTCATTCATTGGGTTATGTGGCTCAAGATAGAGAAACGGCAATAAAAGAGTTTTATCCAGGTTATGCAGCCGCCATGACCCGAATTGGCCGTGAACGCGGCTGGCCTCCTACTACCTATGCCCATTTTGAAGCCCAGAACGGACCTCGAGGTGCCTTGGTAGTGGGTGGACCGGAGGAAGTCGCTGAAAAAATCCTCCGTCACAGCGAGGCTTTGGGTGGAATTGATCGTTTTACTTTTCAAATGGATGTGGCCGAAATGGATCATGCCCGTCTCCAAAAATCCATGGAGTGGATCGGTCAAAAAGTTCGACCCCTGATTTTGGCCGGCAAATAAAAAAAACAGGGCCCGGTTCATTCGATCCGGGCCTTTTTGTGTGGATTTTTGGCAGGAATTATTTTCCCATCATGTCGCGATTCGAAAACTTAGTGGCAGGTAAATCCACCAAGGTCTCAGGTAAAAATTCAACTTTTCCAGTTTCCAAATCATAAACGCCCCCTACAATCAGGATTTCCCCTTTGTAATACATTCTCGACAACAATGGCTCCAATTCCCGTAGTTCCTTGACTTGATTGATGACATTCTGACGAACTGCATAATTTAACCGATGGTTGCCTTGCCCGAAATATCCCATGGTGGCTGGCTTAATGCGGTTAATTAACGTAACTACGTGTCCAGGAGGGTTTTCAGGCAACTTGATCGCTGCGTCGACAGCACCGCAATAGGTATGTCCAAGAACCACGATTAGCTTGGTATTTAATACAGCTGAGGCGTATTCAATCGTTCCATAACTGGCTTGTGCCATGACTTGTCCGGCCGTCCGGGTAACAAATAAATCACCAAAACCCTGATCAAACAAAATCTCAGCTGAAACCCGGGAATCACTGCATCCCACAATGGTGGCAAAGGGTTTTTGTCCTTTAGACAACTCATTGATCACCTCCCGATCTTGCCGAGGGTGAATCGATCTTCCCTCCGTAAAACGTTGATTTCCCCAACGTAATTTTTGTAAGGCATAATACGGATTCGCATACGCAGAGTCACGGTTGATGATGTAATTTTTCTTTCTCCAGTCGGGATCTTGGTATTTTTCCTTCGTAGCTAAATTATTTTGAGCGGATGCGAAGGTGGTGGAGGCCAATAGGCCCGCGACCATCAGGATTTGTTTGGCTGTTTGCATTTTGTTCTTGTGTAAGTAGACAGAAATAGATTAAAAATCAATGAGAACTCTCATGGAATTCTAATATGGTATACAAACGTGCCCGTGAAGAGCATTGTTTAATAAACTAAGTTTAATTGTTTTGATGATTTATATAAAAAAAATTAATAATAACGAAACAATGTTGTTACGTTGGGTGGTACTACCTCTAAATCACCCGGGCAACCAAAACCGCAACAGTTCGGTACCCAGACCCTCAAGGGGGCAATCTGTAAGTAGCAAGGGGGCTTGCATTTCAAAGAAGTCTCCCCGACGGAGCGGCCTAGTAGATGAATTGATGTGGTGATATCGAGGCAGTTTGTACCGACGGTGGGGGAAGGTTGGTGTCGATTTCCCAGCCCCTATGGACTGGGTTAGAAGTGTAGACACAGGTGGTACCAAGCATACTCTAAGATAGTACTTTCACTTCTGTTGTACCCCTAGTGCGTTTTCATAACAACCTATTGGCTAAGTATAGGCTAGGAAAACAGGACGAATCTCCGAGGTGACATAGTTTGAAGGACCTTCATCCAGTGTTTGGTTATCGGTAACTTTCCTTAAGTAATCGGCATTAATTGATATATTAACCGTGGAAAGGTCAAAAAAAGAATATCCAAGAAAGAGAAAAAAAATAGAGTGGGCTTATTGTAAAAATTTGATTTTCAAGTAGAATTGTTAATATTTAGTTTAAAAAATGATGGAAGTTTTTAACGGAATTCTAGCTGTGTACGCTGAATCACGCTCGGCCTGGCGTACTTGGTTGGAACAAAATCACCAAACAGAAAAATCAGTTTGGCTCATTATCTATCGAAAACAATCCAACATACCTACTGTCTATTATCCAGAGGCAGTGGACGAAGCCTTGTGTTTTGGTTGGATTGATAGTACACCCAAAAAACGAGACGAAAACAGTTATTACCAATTCTTTGCCACCCGAAATCCCAAAAGTGGCTGGAGTCGTGTCAACAAAGAAAAAATTGCCAAATTACTAGAGGCTGGACTTATGCACCCCTCGGGTTTAGAGGCGATCTCCGTTGCGCAAAAGAACGGGGCCTGGAGCGCCTTAGATGAAGTGGAAAATTTGGTTCTTCCCCCTGACCTTTTAGCGAGTATGGAGGCTAATCCCCTGGCTTCAGAAAACTGGTCGAAATTTTCTCGTTCCTCCAAACGAGGTATTCTTGAATGGATAAGCCAAGCTAAAAAAGAGGAAACACGGAAAAAGCGTATAGAAGAAACCGTTCGACTAGCGACTGAAAATGTAAAGGCAAATCATCCTCGAAAATAACCGTTAATACTAGATGAAAAGGCAATGAAAAAAGAAATTCTACACACAACCAATTACTTCAATACCTTTATTGAAGTCGCTCCCGATACTCCCGTTCAGGTAGGTGTGGTGCCTGTTTCTAAACACGCCAAAAAAACCTTGGCCCAATGGCAATACGACTATTTGACTCAGTTTCCGTATCGATTTACGTCGGACGAAATCCTATTTCAAATTTTTGTAAATCGTCATGGTTTACCGCTGGAGGAGTGGGAATTGGCTCGATTGACTTTTTTTTCAAAGGGACAACCTTGCTTTCGGTCTTCACCTTTACCCAAATTATTTGGATTTGGCATTCATGCTAATTTGGAGGGAAAAGTAGCTTTGTTCGGAATGGAAACTACGGAGTATCAAATGTTTGTCGGGGATCCCACAATTAAAAAAATCAAGGCCATGCGGTCCTCAAAAATCCCAAGGCATCCGAGTTAATGGGTTTTAATCATCTATTTTCCTAATTTTATGAAAGCTGCTGTATATACTCAATATGGTCCACCCGAGGTGGTCGACATTCGAGAGGTTCCCAAACCTTCTCCCAAAGAAAATGAAATTCTCGTTCGAGTAATGGCCTCTACCGTCAATCGAACCGATGCGGGTTTTCGAAGTGCAGAATACATTATTTCTCGATTTTGGACCGGATTATTTCGTCCGAAATATCCTATTCTGGGGTCCGAATTTTCCGGAGTCGTTGAAGCAATAGGAGGGAACGTGCACCAATTTAAGGCAGGTGATGCTGTTTTTGGATTCAACGACCAAACTTGTGGGGGACACGGGGAGTATCTGACTATCTCGGCTACCGATGCAGTGGCATGTATTCCCTCAAATATGTCGTTTGAAACCGCAGCTGCCCTAACCGAAGGAGCCCATTATGCGCTGGTGGATATTCGGGCGGCCCAAGTAAAACCCGGGCAGCAGGTGCTTGTGTATGGGGCTACGGGTGCCATTGGATCAGCAGCCGTACAGCTGTTGAAGTATTTTGGTGCCGTCGTCACGGCGGTATGTGGTACTCAAAAAGTCGATCTCGTAAAATCCCTCGGTGCGGACAGCGTAATAGATTACCAAACGCAAGATTTTACCCAAACTACCAACCAATATGATTTTATTTTGGACGCGGTGGGGAAAAGTTCGTTTGGACAATGTAAACCTTTGTTAAAAGAGAAAGGCGTTTATATCTCGACAGAATTGGGGAAAAATGGAGAAAATGTGCTTTTAGCATTTGCTACACGATTTTCCTCGGGTAAACGATTACTTTTTCCAATTCCTTCCATTACCCAACAAGATGTCATTTGGTTTAAAGAATTGGCAGAGAATGGATATTTTAATCCTGTGATCGATCGTACCTTCTCCTTGGATCAGATCGTGGAGGCTTACCGGTATGTGGAAACCGGTCAAAAAACAGGGAATGTGATTTTAAAGGTTGCAGAATAAATCTCGCCAACTTTTGGCGGATCGATCCCAACCAAATCCGTAATTTGCCAGGGTGGTAAAAAGTAAAGTTATTCAGTCCGTTCCACTCGTATCTTGTTTCCTGAAAAAAGAAATTTCTACTCATTGAACCATGCAGAAACCAACCATCCATCCCTTTCAAGTGCAGGTTATTTCCTTTCAATCCCTACGTCGGTTGATCGGATTTTTAGGCATCCTGTTGCCTTGGGCTTGTTGGATCGCCAATGCCGTGATGAATCGGTTGGATTTATTTAATAATCCTAGCCTAGTTATTCTACAGGAAAACCAAGCGTATCACCCTGAAAATGACTTAAAAAGCTCCATAAGTCATTTTTATTACACAGCTTCCGGACCCATTTTTATCGGAGTTCTGGTTGCCGTCGCGATTTTCCTATTTTGTTACAAAGGGTACGATTACGAACCCAAACGAGATCGATCTCCTTGGTTATCTGACCGACGAGTTTGCTCCTTGGCAGGTTTTTTCGCTTTGGGAGTCGTTGTTTTCCCGACAGGTGAGCAAGAATTCATCCAGGATAGTCTTTTTATCTTCACAGCTACGGGTTGGATAGGTACGCTCCATTTCGTTTGTGCCGCGCTTTTCTTTTGTGCCATCACCGTGTTATGTTTAGTCAATTTTAGACGAAAAGATTCCCCAGAGCATTTTGGATTGGATCCGAAGGATTGGGTATATCGGACTTGTGGCTACACGATGGTGGGTAGCCTAGTATTGATCTTCATCTACCATCAATGGATTTATCCCGTCTATTCTTTGGAATGGCCCATTACATTCATTTTTGAAACTGTGGCCCTAACTGCCTTTGGAATTGCTTGGTTGGTCAAGGGCAAAGCGCTAGAATTATTTTCGGAATGGATCAATTAAGGAAAAACACCCCTATAAAAAAGAACGTAACTCAGATTTTTATTCATTACACCCCAATGGAAATTCTACAAGAAAACAACGAGACCAAAGGCCGTTTCTTCATTGAAATGGATGGAAAAATAGAAGCGGAAATGACATACACTTGGGCCGGTGCCAATCGATTCATCATCGACCATACGGAGGTTAATGACGTTTTAAAAGGACAAAATGCGGGAAAACAAATGGTTTTAAAAGCAGTTGACTACGCTCGGCAGAACCAAATTAAGATTTTACCCTTATGTCCATTCGCATTAAGTGTTTTTCAGAAAATGCCTGAGATTCGGGATGTGCTTTAACCAATTTAATCCTTTCGGTTCAATTTATACAATCTTCCGGCATCTGTAATGGCATATAGAGCCCCATCAGGCCCTTGGGTTATGTCTCGGAATCGTTGATTTTCACTCGTTAATAATCGTTCTTCTCCCGTTACTCGGTTGTTTTCGATGACAAGCCGAACGATGTGACGACCACTCAAGGCACCAATAAATAAATTATTTTGCCATTCGGGAATGCGGTTACCCCGGTAAAATGTCATACCACTTGGAGAAACCACAGGATCCCAATAATAGGTTGGCTGTTCCATCCCATTTTGTTGGGTCAAACCCGCACCGATGGGCTGTCCGCCATACTCAATGCCATAGGAAATGGTCGGCCAACCGTAATTTCCTCCAGGTTTTAAACGATTGATTTCATCTCCACCTCTTGGGCCGTGTTCGCTTTGCCAAATTTCATTGGTTTCAGGATGACGAGCAAGGCCTTGCGGATTACGATGTCCAAGACTATAAAATTCGGGTCGAACCCCAGAAATTGAGAATACTGGGTTGTCGGTAGCCGGCTGCCCAGAAGTTGTGATTCGTATGATTTTTCCTAACGCTGCGGAACCAGATTGCGCCAGTGGGCGTGTAGGGAGATCATTTCGGTCACCGGTACTGACAAGCAAATGCCCCGTAGCATCAAAAATAATTCGTCCGCCGTAATGTCCAGTCCCCGGTGCTGCCGGATTGGCTCGGTAAATAACGATTGGGTTTTCGATGGAACGCTCATCGTTGGCTAATCTTCCTTTAGCCACAGAGGTTACCGTTCCTCCTGAGACATTTTCTGCAAAAACCCAATAGACAAGTCGATCCGAGGAAAAGCTGGGTGAAATGCACAGACCAAGAAGTCCACCCTGTCCTCCCGAATTGACGGCCGGTACTCCAGACAGAGGAGCACTTAGTGCTCCCTCGGGTGTGACAATCCGAAAGGTTCCGGCTTTTTGCGTAATCAACAATCGTCCGTCAGGTAAAGCTACAATTCCCCAAGGGGAGGATAAACTCGTTGTGAGAAGCGTACTTTGAATCGGGGTGGTGGTTTTGACTCCTCCAATTCGAGTCTGGCCACTGAAAGCCGGACGGTAGGAGGTGTTGGCATTCGAGGATTCTACAGGTGATTGGGCATTCCCAGGATCAAGTCCGGGCGTATCGATCTCATCGGATGCCTCCGGGGTACAATTTAATTGAAGACAAGCACTCAAAGAAAGGGCTAGAATCGTACGTTTTAATAGCATAGGAATAGGGGGTCACGTAAGAATAACGAATTTGTTGGATGAAATATTGGAATCCTCTGTAGATCAGAGGGAAATCATTGAAATTTTCGTCAAAATCAATGGCCTTCTCCAAGAAAGAAGTATTTTCAAAAGAAAAAAACTCAATTCAAAAAAGTAATAATATGAAACAATCCGGTCTTTTTTGGATTCAACTTCTGGCAGGAATCATCCTTCTATTTTTAATTTTTCATGTGCTTATCTTAACTCAGGTCATTTCGTATGAAATCACTTGGGGAGGTCGATTAAAGTCTGTGCAGGAAATGTGGTTGTTTGAGTCGATCTCCATCATCATGAATGGGCTACTATTGTTCCTTTTGTCACAAAAAAGTGGCTTGTTTCAGTCTATTTTGAGTGAGAAAATCGTTCATTTCGGGCTCTGGATTTATGTTGGCATCTTTATATTAAATACAGTGGGAAATTTGGCGGCTGCTACATTACTTGAAAAAAGTTTTAGTTTAGTGACTTTTTTTATGGCATGGATCCTCTTGAAAATCATTCGAATGACGCCCCAACAATACCTTTAATCGGTGTATTGTAGAGTACAAATGAGCCTGAATTGTAACCCTGAAGTATTGATATGGTAAAACTGAAATGGATCCGGATCGGCTTGGGAATGATAGGTTGCTTGGGTTGTAATGATACCTCAGCTCCTTTACCGTCTGAGGTAGAGGTAATTTCGGAGATTAGAAACGAAACCACCCTGTTTTTAAATCGGCCGGCTCGTTTGGTAACACTCCAAGTGGAGTCAACGGATTTACAACGCACTCGGCAAGTGGAAATTCGAATCATGGCACCTACTAGTCCCTATCGAGGAGATTTGGTCTTAACCTCAGGAGGATTTGGAACATCGTTCTATGGCATTGGATTGGAAACCAATTCGACGCTACATTTTGCTTTAAACGCCGGCCTGAGGACTTTCGAAATCAAATGGCTAGGTCCCATGGGATGGGGTTCTGGAATGGAAGGTGCAGGCTATCCCAAAGCGGTTCGAGCCCTTGGAGCTGTCATTCGTTATTTAAAACAGAAAAAAGAAATAAGCTCTGGCCTCGTGATTGCACATGGAGGAAGTGGAGGGTCATTCCAGATTGCGTATGGATTAACTCGATTTCAATTGGAAAACGATATTCACCACGCAATCTTGGTTGCAGGTCCACCAACATCCAAGCTGGAAATGGCTATTTTCGGAGATCAAAAGGTTCGTACCACTTGGCCGGATGGAATCGGCGGATTTCGCATAACCGATTACATTCATGGGTGGGACAAACAAGGACAATACTGCCAAAATCGCTCGCAAATCCCTCCCCATTTTGTGATTTCCACCTTGGATGATTCCTCTTTGCTACCGAGTCGCATTCCAATGGATCTGACCTACCAAACCCCTGTTTATTTCGTTAATACCTTTGATCATACCCATGCGGATGCACAAGGTCGACTGTTTTTTGAGGCGATTCAATCCTCGAAAGAATGGCACTATATATCAAACGAAACATCCCATGATGTGGCTGGAGTACGGCCAGGTGCCGAAAAAATTCGAGAAATTCTTCGCAGAATCCTGGATAAAAACACTCCCCATCTTAGCTCGAAATCCTATTTGGGGATGAACAGAAAATAAAGGCCAGCCGTGTTTTCGCAGGCTCAGACTCCTCTTTCAATTTTCCTGAGCACCCGATTTAAACTCCGAACAGTAATGCCCAAGTAGGAAGCCATATCCTCTTTCGATAAACTTAAACCTTGCGTTTCTTGAAATTGAAGTAGACGAACCAGACTATGTTCCAAGGAATAAACCTGTTGAAAAGAGGCACGTCGAGAGGTTTGGATGATGCGATCCGCAAAGACCGAAAGGAATAAATGGTTAAACTTTAAATCCTGCTGAAGTATTGTAGAAAAGAATGAATAGCTCATGGAAAATACCGAAACCGGGGTGAGGGCCTCGACATGGCACAAGCAGGGACTTGACCTTAAAAATTCGATCTCCCCAATAATTTCTCCTTGTCCCAAAAATTCAACAATAAATTCTTTATCGTTGTCCTCACAAAAAAAGCATTTAGTGCATCCTTCCAGAATAATCATGACTTGGTGAGCCCTCGATTGCTGAATCAATAATTTTTCACCTTTCGAATAGCGCTTGATCTTGGCCTGTTCTGAAGATATAGCCGATGATTTTATCCAATCTTGGAAGTAATCCAAAAAAACTTGGTTGGTACGGACCATGACGGGTTGGGACAATTGTCCTTTTGAATTTTTTTTTCTTTTACCAATTTTGTGTCCAAGGTAAAAAATAATACGAAATGAATACCCAAATTACCACCATTGCCTTTGACGCGGATGATACCTTGTGGGTAAATGAACCCTATTTTCAGGAGACTGAAAAAAAGTTTTGTCAGCTTCTTGAAATTTACCTGCCCCAACATACCATCTCCCAAGAGTTGTTTCGTACCGAAATGGCAAATCTTACTTGGTATGGCTATGGTGTCAAGGGCTTTATGCTCTGCATGATTGAAACCGCTATTCGAATTTCCAATGCCACGGTTTCTGTTCAAGTTCTTGATCAAATCATAGAACTTGGCAAAGAACTATTGGCCAAGCCCATCGAATTACTTCCCGGCGTGACCGAGACGCTAGATGCCTTGCAAGGAAAATACAGACTTATTGTAGCCACCAAAGGAGATTTACTAGACCAAGAAAGAAAGTTGTTTAATTCTGGTTTGGCGTCTTATTTTCATCATATTGAAATCATGAGTGACAAAAAAGAAAGGGACTATCAAAAACTATTGGCTCACCTTGATTGTCCCCCTGATCAGTTTTTAATGTTAGGAAATTCCATTAAATCCGATATCCTTCCGGTGCTGGAGATTGGCGGGTACGCGGGGCACATTCCGTATCATGTGACCTGGGCACACGAACAACATAGCCATACTTTAAAACATGATCGCTTCTTTGAGTTATCTCAAATTAATTCTGTAATCGATATTTTGGGTGTATGAAACGAAAACTCGATGTGAACGCTTGGGAGAGAAAAGCCCATTTTGATTTTTTTTCCTTATTTGACGAGCCTTTTTTTGGGGTAACGGTGCGCATCGATTGTACGAAAGCGCAGCATCTAGCCCAAGAGAAAGGCCAATCTTTTTTTCTTTACTATTTGTACAGGGCTCTGCAAGCTTGTCAAGATGTAGAACCTTTTCGCTACCGGATCGAAGCTGGCGAGGTGTTTGTTTACGATGAAGTTCACGCGTCGCCCACCATTTCTCGACCAAATGGCACCTTTGGATTTTCTTACATGACCTATTTTCCTGATGAAACGCGATTTATCGAAGAGGCCCAGCAAGAAATAGATCGTATTCAACAGTCAACAGATTTGATACCGGCGGTTTCAGGTGAAAATGTGATTCATTTTTCAGCAATTCCTTGGCTAGATTTTACCTCTATTTCTCATGCCCGGAGTTTTTCATTTCCCGATAGCTCGCCAAAAATTTCGTTCGGAAAAATCACGGAAGATGGCCATTTAAAATCAATGCCTGTATCCATTCATGTCCATCATGGGCTTATGGATGCCTTTCACATCGGTTTGTGGGTGGATTCGTTTCAAGAGAAACTGAATGCAGACAAGTAGGGAGACGGTAGTTTGGAGGTCGTACTTTCCAACCCACTGGGCCAGTCTTTAGAGATCAACTCCACGGGTAATCCGGACAGGTTTACCTTGGTTTTTAAGTTGAATCCACCCCTGGAGTTTTTTTTCTTCTGCATTTGTAAGCCGTGGGCCGGTGTAAGTAAAGATGGTCTCTAGGTAGGTCGAATCCGAATTTCGGGTGTACAAATTTCCAATCGAAACTTTTTGAATGGAGGGGAAAAGTAACTTGATTTCATCTAATAATTCGGGCTTATCCCATCGGAACATCCGCAATTCCTTCTGAAGATTATTGATGATTACATCCTTTTCAGATAGAGATTCTGGCCCTTTAAGTTGTAATTCTTTCATAATTTCATTTTTAATATCCGATAAATCCTGGGCGATGACTAGTTGAGTGTCACCCAAGTCATACGTGGCTAATTGATCCTTCAACTGGTTTATCTCGTGATCAGAAAAGGTCTTGTTGAGAAAGGCTAGTTGGATCTGTGAATTATTGGTTTGGTATCGAATGTTTTTGTGAATAACAGTGTAGCCTTTCTGAGTAAATTCCCGAGAAATATAGCGTTCAACATTGTACATGAACTTCTTCTCTGTCCAAAGCGTATAAGCCAAATAAAAGCTAGGAAGTGTCATGACGACCACCAAGGCCGAAATTACATTTCGGATTTTTCGGTCAAAAGTGGCATCTTTAGATTCAAGGGCAGGATATTGTAAATACTTGACAATCAAGTAGGTGGCGATGCAAATAAAAAAGCAATTGATGCTGTATAAATAAAAAGCGCCCAGGAAGTAGGTCAGTTGACCAGTGGCTATACCATATCCAGCCGTACACAGAGGAGGCATTAAGGCGGTGGCAATCGCCACTCCAGGAATCGGATTTCCCTTCTCCACACGGGTTATGGCAATGACTCCCACCAGTCCACCAAAAAAGGCGATCAAAATGTCATAAAAGTTGGGGGAGGTTCGAGCCAATAATTCAGATTGTGCTTCTTTGAAAGGACTAATCCAAAAAAACAGAGTGGAAACGAGTAAGCTGACCACAGTAGCAATGAATAAATTTTTCATTGATTTTTGAAGTAAGCTAAAATTATAAGTCCCTAACGCAAAACCTGCGCCTACAATAGGTCCCATGAGAGGCGAAATCAGCATCGCACCGATGATCACAGCCGTGGAGTTGACATTGAGTCCCACAGATGCCACAACAATTGCACAAGCCAAAATCCATAAGTTGGCACCTCGAAATGAAACTTGACTTTTTACATTTTCCAATACTCGCTCCTTTTGATCCTCGCCTTCTTGGAGATCAATGAATTTTCGTAGGGCTTCCAGTAGGTTCATAAAGCATACATCGGTCAGTGAAGAAGGTTAATATACTAAATTAATAGGTTCAAGGAAGTAGGCTGAATAGGTCATTTCTTTAGTAAATGATGGAAATAATTACATATTTTTTAGTTTTTTCAGTTTTTATGTAAAGTTTACTTGTCATAAAGTAATTAATACATTACATTTGAATCAATTAATTTGAAAATATGAAACATCGACTTTTGCCCTCTTTTTATCGATCCATCGGGTATTTTCTTTTGGTGGTGTGCGTGGCTTTTTCGGTTTTTTACCTGGTAACGGATCAGGACATTTCTTTTCCTTTTTCGGGTGTATTCACTTTGTATTTTAAAGGAATCTTATCTGATGAAGTCGTTTGGCTGGGTTGGATACATCATTTGGATTACGGCATTACGGCGTTGGGAACCGGTTGGTGGGTGGCTACGTTGTTAATTGCCTTGTCAAAAGAAAAAGAAGAAGATGAGTTTGTTTGGGATCTCCGCTACAATGCATTATGGTGGGCATTGGGTACGCAAGCCTTTTTAATTTTAATTGGGTGGTTATTCTTGTTCGAAATGGTCTTTTTTCAATTTATGTTTTATCAATCCATCTTGGCTTGGTGGATGTATATACTTCGATTTCGATTTTTAATTTGGCGTGCAAAACCCAAAAATACATGAAGAACACGGTTCGAAACTGGCGGGTATTTTTAGGATTTACCCAGGAGGACCTAGCCCAGCGGGTGGGTGTATCCAGACAAGCAATTTATTCCATCGAATCGGGAAAGTACAATCCGAGTGTGGAACTAGCTTTAAAGATAAGTAAAGAATTAGGTAAACCGATTGAGGAGTTATTCCATTTGGAAGACTAGGGTAGAAGGTTCCGTAGAATCCTCTACCCTATAACGATTAATCAAACAAGTGATTGGTGCTCATTTCAGCAGCTAAGTATTGTTGCTCTAATTTTTCTTGATGGAGCCAATCCAAGAAGATTTGAATTTGCTGCATGTCCATCTTTCCCCAAGGATCAAGATAGGAAGCACTCGCTTGGTTTTGGCTTTCGGTTAAAAAATCGAGGTCTTGGTCTTCGGCCGGTACCACCTCCAGAAGTAATTCGGCTGTTTTCCCCGGATTAGCTTTGGCCCAGGCAAATCCTTTGGCACTTGCTTTTAGGAATGAGGAAACAATCCCTGATGATGTCTGAATTAGAGATTCGGAAGTCGCCAAAACCGGGGAATAGCTGTAGGGGATTCCGTAGTCCTTTAATTTAAAATAATTGAGTGGTATCCCACGTTGCTGTGCCATAACTCCCTCCCAAGGCATGAAAATCCAGGTTGCATCGGCACTTTTTTCAAGAAGGGTATTCCAAATCCCCAATTTGGGAGGGTAATAGATTCGAATATCCCCCTGGCCTCCATCCTGTTGAATCATTTTCCGAATGATATGATCCTCGTATTTGGCTTGGTATGAAGCGTATATTTTTTGATCCAATTCTTTAGGGGAATGGATCGTAGGAAGCGTAACGAGTGCACTCGTGTCGTGCTGGTAAATAGCGGCTATGGCCCACAGAGGGAAAGGGGAAGATTTGGTACGGTAACTTAAAATTGACTCAAGCGGGCATAGTGCTATATCCGCTTTACCTAATTCTACTTTTTTGGCTGGTGTTTCAAGATATTGATCTTGGTTGGGAGTCAGAAAGTCTAGTTGTAATCCAACTTCTTCATAATAGCCCAGTTTTTGAGCGACCCAGAATCCGGCATGATTCGTATTCCAGGTCCAATCGAGGGCAAGACGTAGGGTTTGCATGGATCGTTTATTTTTTCAAACATCCAAGTGTAGCAATTGATTCGAGTATTGATCAAATCAATGGAATTTCATCCAAAATGATAGAATCATGTGCTTGATTGAGACGTACTGACTAGACAGTAAAATGAGGGCAAATAACCAAAAAAAAGTCGTGGCATTTTCTTGGAATAGACTTTTAAGGTCCTTCCACCAATGTTGATTTTTCATTATAGCTTTTTCATTTTTTGGATTCGATCCAATTCAATACAAATGAAAATAAAAATTAGCAAGAATGAAAAATAAACGATTAATAAATAATGCTACCTTTTGGATACTTTATTATGACTCACCGCTCGTTGTCTGGAACATTTATGTCGGAAATCATCAACAGCCGATTTTTGTGCATGTTTAGTAGCTCGTCCTTGTACTCGGGCACGCCAATTTCGCCACGATGAGGGTTTTAAATTCCGGCGCATCAGTTCAATAACCTCTTGTTCTTTTAGGCCGAACTGATACCGTATGGCATCGAAGGGGGTGCGGTCCTCCCAAGCCATTTCGATGATTCGATCCAAATCCGCTGCGGTCAAATTTTCCATAACCACAAAACAAAAGGTGTAGCAAATGGTTGGAAGGTTGAATAAAAAAATTATTCATGAAGAAGAATTTACCTGAAAAAGTATGTCCCGTTTGCGAAAGGCCTTTCCAATGGCGAAAAAAATGGGAGAAAAATTGGGAGCATGTGGTTTATTGTAGCGATGCCTGTCGCTCAGGCCGATATGCTAAAGCCAAATCGAAATTAGCTTAGTTCCAAGGTTGGATCCCAAAACAAGGTGGCGAATTCGACGACTTGGTCTTTGTCGATGGTTACCCCCTCTGCTTCCAATCGTTCTTGCATCGCGGTGGCGCTACCAAAGAAATGTTTTCCAGATAAAATGCCTTGAGCATTGACGACCCGATGGGCCGGAATATCGGATTGCCCGTGGCTTAGATTTAAAGCCCAACCGACCATTCGAGCGCCGCGAGGGCTACCAAGATAAGCTGCAATGGCGCGGTATGAGGTAACTCGACCTACGGGTATAAGTCGAACTACCTCATAAATATCCTCAAACCGATTTTTTTGACTCAATTTCTTGACATAATTGATGATACCACTCTTCCCCATAGGCTCGAATGAGTGGTTCTTTTAAAAATTGATAGACTGGGACACCCAAGGATTCTCCTAAACTACAGGCTGGTGAGCAAATACTCCACCGATCGTAGTTAATGGCATGGTAGTGGTCATACTTGGTAATTCGAATGGGGTATAAATGGCAAGAAATAGGTTTCTTGAAATCGATCACTCCGTCTAAATAGGCTTGTTCAATACCGCATTTTAGAATTCCTCGGTCATCATACAGTGCATACGCACATTCTTTATCTTGTATGGTGGGTGTCGAGTAATCCCCTTCCCAATCTCGGATGTAAACACCTTGTTCTTCGATTGCCGCAATACCTTCTGGCGAAAGGTATGGCTTCACTTTTTCATAGATTTCCTCCAATATGGGCAGTTCAACTTCTTCTAGTGGAGCGCCTAGATCTCCCTCAACACAACAGGCTCCTTTGCATTTTTCAAGATCGCAAACGAACATTTTCTCTGCTACATCATCACTGACGCAGGTATCCTCAATCAAGATCATTTTTTTATTTTCTGACTTTCAGTTCTTGTCCTAATGAAATGGTTTCATTGACCAATCCATTCATTTCTTTTAATTCATCAACCGTTAAACCATAGCGTTTGGAAATATTAAACAAAGTGTCCCCCTTTTCAACTTTATGGAATTTTCCTGGGTAAACTTTGGTCGGATATCCCGCGGGTATCCCACTCGTTATTTTTTTCTCTACCACCAAAGTCTGCCCCACTTTAATGGTATTGTCTGGTAATCCATTGAGTTGTTGGAGGTCAGCTACCGTTAAACCGTACTGTTTCGAAATACTAAATAAGGTTTCTTTAGCAGCTACAAGGTGAGTCTTAGCTGGGGCTTCGGCGCTTGATGAGGGAACTTCAGTGGTTATTGCGGGTGAAATACCACTTGTTTTGGCCGGCAGTATGGGGGGGGCACTCAAGCGAATGACTTGATCGTATTGAACTGCCACACTTGACAAGTTGTTCCAAACCATTAGGTCCTCTTGTTTAAGATTGTACATCCGGGCAATCGAATATAAACTTTCACCCTGCCCAACCCGATGGACTCCATTAGCTGGAATGGGTTTCACAACGCTAGTTGGTACGGGTATGACCGTCGTGTTAACCGCTTTATTTTCTTCTTTTTTCGGTGGAACAACCACTGTTGTATTGGGTGGGGTTGTGGGTTGACTGACCACCGTTGGACTTGTTTTGACCGGAACAGTAACATCTACATTAACCACTTCGACTTCTTCTTCCTCTTCAACAACCGGCTTAGTTGGAGTGGATGTTACGGTTTCGGTAGGTACTTGATTTAGTACGGGTTGGGTTGCTGGAATTTCCTTAGGGCCTTCTTCAATGATTTCAATGGGTTTTTTCTTGGGACGTTTTCCTTGTAAATAAAGAACTCGCCCTTTTTGAACATAGCGTGCATTGTCTAGGCGATTAAACACCATTATTTTTTTTAATTGTATTCCATAAATTTGGCTAATGTCCCAAAGCGTTTGGTTTTCCAATACTGTATGGAAAGAAATAGGTCCTTTGCTTTTCTTTTTTTGTAAATAATAGATGTTCCCGGCTTTCACCATGTCCCGATCTGTAAGGTCATTGTAACTTAAAAATGCTTTGATACTGACTTTCCCTTTGGCGGCTAACTGGGCTACTTCATCTCCCGGGGAAGCTAATATCCCTTTTTTGCCGTTTATTTCATAGAAAATTGGTTCATCAGGGCCGATATTGGTGGGTGTCATTCGCTTAAGTTGCGGGAAAGTGCCAGCGGCATTTCCTTTTGCTAGCCGTTCATTGCCCTGTAGCCGGATTCGGGCGGCATCTTGAATCGAGGCTCGAATGTAAACAAGGTAATTTTTATCGGTGGGAATGGAGGGTGAAATCAACCATTGATTGTATTCTCCTAACTGCGAAGGATCCAGAAGCAGCTGTTGAGCAATTTCGTCCAGAGAACGACCATTCGTTTCTAATGTAACCAAGCTAAACATCGAATCAGGGATGCGGTCAAGTCGATGTTCAAAAGCTTCTTTGTAGGCGATGGCCTTAACGAGATAACGATCAGTGGTTTCGGTCAATTCAATTTCCTTCGCTCCTGACCAAGAGGAAGGGATGACTTTGGTGACTCCCGCTAAACCATAAAAATAGGATAGGAGGGAGGATACCCAGTTTCGGTAAACAAGTTGGCTTCGCTTGAGGTAGGCAGCCGCCGCTTGTGAGGATAGTCCAATGTGGCGACGCTCATCTACGTAGCTATTGATGACGAGGCCAAGTTCTTTGGCTGTACCCTCTTTAAACTGCCAGTAGCCTTCAGCTTTGGATTCTGAAACAGCATTGGCCATTAAATTACTTTCCAATACTGCAATGTACTTGAAGTCGGTCGGAAGATCTTCTTTTTGAAATACGGATTCGATGACGGGGAAATACAGTTGCATCCGTTCCAATTGTTGGTTTAAATACACATTGGGTCGCAGAAGATTATTAATTTCTGTATTCACCATTTGTTGGACACGGGGAGATAACCTTAGGGTAATGCCCGCAAATGAAGTCTCGCTTCCAACTTGGGGAATTGGATAGGTCATTTGACCAAATGTAAACAAGGGCAATATCCACGCCCATAGAATCAATGACTTTTTCATAGTGTTTTTACTCGGGTGATTAAGAGTCCATCCCGGATGGGTAAAAGAATGTTTTCAGTTCTTGGGTCGTCGTGGAGGTATTGGTTGTAGGCCCGTAAGCCATTGGTCTTTTTGTCTTGAATTTGATCGTCCGGGACTTTTTGATCCCATAGGACATTGTCTGAGATTATGACACCTCCAGGATTCATACGATCGATCACCAAATCATAATAAACCGGATAAGCTAGTTTGTCGGCATCGATGAATACTAGATCAAACGTCCATTCCGTGTTGAGTGTCGGAATGATATCTCGGGCATTGCCAATTCGGTAATCGATTACTTCGCGGTAATCGCTAGCATCAAAGAAAGATCGAGTGAATGATTCCAATTCCTCATTGATGTCGATAGTTAAGAGGCGACCACCCGGGCGGAGGCCCTCTGCTAAACAAAGGGCAGAATACCCCGTATAGGTGCCGATTTCAAGAATGTGTGTAGGTTGAAGAAACTTACTAAGCATGGAAAGTAATCTTCCTTGGTAAGCACCGGAAAGCATTCGAGGTTGCAAAATTTTGGCATGCGTTTCTCTATCCAGCCTTTGCAATAATTCTCCAGGAGGAGAGGTATGCGCAAGGCAGTATTTTTCCGTTTTTTCTTCTACCATATAGACAATTGGCAATTCAAGTAAACAAAAATAGCTTTTTTTCGGAATTTCCCTAATGTTCTGTGGTAATTAACGCAGACATTCGGTTTGTGAATAGTAAAAAGCCACCCGAAGGTGGCTTTTTAGAAAATTAAAGTGTCCGTTTAATCTCACGGATTTCGTAGCTTTCCAAGATATCTCCAATGTGAAGATCGTGGTAGTTTTTGATACTCAGACCACATTCGTAACCTGTTTTTACTTCAGCGACATCATCTTTGAAACGTTTCAATTGATTGATTTCGCCTTCGTGTACTACGATACCTTCCCGGATAATTCGGATTTTATTATTTCGCTTGACGTGTCCATTCAATACATAACACCCGGCCACAGTTCCAACTTTCGAAATCTTGAAGACCTCTCGAATCTCGATGTTTCCTAGTACCACCTCTTCCTCTTTTGGAGCCAAGAGTCCTTCCATAGCCAACTTGATTTCTTCGATGGCGTCGTAGATAATGGAGTACAATCGGATTTCGATTTGTTCTTGATCGGCGATTTTTCGTGCGTTATTGGAAGGACGAACCTGGAAACCTAGAATAATGGCATCGGCGGCAGTAGCCAACAACACATCGGATTCGGAGATAGGTCCAACGGCTTTGTGAATGATTCGAACTTGAACTTCATCGGTAGCAAGTTTGAGCAATGAGTCGGACAAAGCCTCTACCGATCCATCGAAATCACCTTTGATGATTACGTTCAGTTCATGGAATGCACCGATGGCTTTCCGACGACCAATTTCATCCAAAGTAATATGTTTCTTGGCACGGATACTTTGTTCCCGAATGATTTGCTCCCGTTTGTTGGCAATTTCTCTTGCTTCCCGTTCGGTTGACATGACATTGAACTTATCACCGGCCTGTGGTGCTCCGGGTAGACCCAGGATCTGAACCGGGATGGAGGGACCTGCCGTTTGAATTCGTTGACCAATGTCATTAACCATAGCCCGGACGCGCCCAAAGTATTGTCCAGCCAATATGATATCTCCTTGATTCAAAGTACCATTTTGGACTAATATGGTCGATACGTAACCTCTTCCTTTATCCAAGGAAGCTTCAACCACGGTCCCTGAGGCTTCGCGGTCTGGATTGGCTTTAAGTTCCAGAAGTTCCGCCTCAAGGAGAACTTTATCCAACAATTCATCGATTCCGATACCCGCTTTGGCAGATACCTCTTGTTCTTGATATTTTCCACCCCAACTTTCTACTAGGATGTTTTCTTGGGCCAAGTCTTCCCGAATTTTCTGAGGATTCGCACCGGGCTTATCAATTTTATTTAATGCGAATACAATCGGTACACCGGCGTTTTGCGCATGGTTTATGGCTTCGCGGGTTTGTGGCATCACCGAGTCGTCGGCGGCAATAACGATGATTACAATATCCGTTAATTTAGCACCCCGTGCCCGCATGGCGGTAAAAGCTTCGTGACCAGGTGTATCCAAGAAAGTAACTTGTTTACCTTTGTTAGGGCCTTCCTTGATTTTTACTGAATAGGCACCAATGTGCTGGGTAATTCCTCCGGCTTCTTTATCGGCTACCCGGGTTCTCCGGATGTAGTCGAGGAGGGAGGTTTTACCGTGGTCAACGTGACCCATGATGGTCACAATGGGAGCACGATGAAGCAGATCCTCCGGATTGTCCTCAATCTCCAATAGGTCGGACTTCAATTCATCTTCAGCGGAGATAAATTCGACATCAAAACCGAATTCTAAAGAGATCAATTGAATCGCTTCGGCATCAAGGCGTTGGTTGATGGAGACAAACATCCCCATGCCCATACAGGTAGAGATAACCTCATTGACACTAACATCCATAATCGAAGCCAGTTCAGAGGCCGAGATAAACTCGGTCACCCGCAAGATTTGGTTGTCCTCCTGTTCCCGCATGTTGGCAGCTTCCTCCATTTCCGCGCGCGTTCTTCGCTTATCACGGCGGTATTTGGCACCAAAATCAGGTCCTTTGGTGTTCATCCGTGCCATGGTTTGCTTGATGCTGTCTTTTACATCACTATCCCGCACGGAGTCTTTTCTGTTTTTATCTTTTTTCTTGTCTGCTACTTTTCCAGGCCGTGCTCCACCACCGCTTGACTGGGATGGGGCCGTATTGGTACCACTAGCGGCTGGACGCGATGGGTTATTTTGGTTGGTTCCACCTTGAGGCCTTGGTTGACCACCCGGATTAGCCGGTCGAGCTTGAGACGAATTATTTCCCGAGGAAGATTGCGTGGTATCGCCCACTTTCTCTCCTTTCTTCAAGACTCGTTTCCGCTTCTTTTTATTTTTACTGTCCGCATTGTTTGAACTTTTGCGGTCAACTGGTAATTCAATTTTACCCAAAACTTTTAAGCCTTGTAATTTTTCACCTTTGGCAACAATCAGGGCGTCTGGATCAACTTCCTCTGCTGGAGAGGAGGCAGGTGCTTCGACAACCACTGTTTGAGTGGGAGGTGGGGTAGGTGTGGGGGCTGGTTCCACTGCTTTGGGTGCAGGAATCTCTTTTTGAACCGGTGGTTCTGGGGTTTCGATCACAGGTATTGGTTTTTCTACCACAGGTTCCGGTTTAGGTGCAGGAACATCAGCGGGTTTTTCGATGACAGGAAGAGGTTTCGGTTCTTCCACGGGCGCTTTGGGCTCTGGAGCTGGGGGAGTCACCACCGCTTCGGGAACTGCTGGTGCAACCACCTGTGGTTCAGGAGCCACTTCAGGTTGCGGGGGTGCTGGGGAAGGCGCAGGTTTGGTGGGTTTATTGAGATCGATTTTACCGATCACTTTAGGACCTCCAAGGGCATGCCCCATGCGAATATATTCCGGCTCAGACTCCTCTTTGGGAGCCGGCGTGGAGACAGATTCTACAGGTGTGGACTCTGATGAAGTTTTGGTCGATGCCACTCGATCATCCCCCCCCAATAAAGACGGTTCGTTGAACACCTTGGCCAAATATTGTAGATGAACAAACGTTAATTTGGTATTGGGGTTGTTGTCGACATGAAGTCCACCGGCTTCCAGCTTCTCAATTAAGGTAGTAGTACCTACATTAAGCGTACTGGCGGCTTGCTTCAAACGCATCATTTTCTCTTCCGACATAAAAAATTTACCTGTTTTTAAATAATACTTCTATCTCATTGCGGTAACCTTTTGGAATTATTCGAATTCATTCGATAAAATTTGAATGACTTCGTCAATCGTTTCCTCTTCCAACTCGGTTCTCCGTACGAGATCCTCTTTACTGATGGCCAATACAGACTTGGCCGTGTCTAATCCGATTTTCTTGAATTCCAACAAGATCCATTCTTCGATCTCATCCGTAAATTCCAACAAATCTACATCCTCTTCTTCAACTTCTCCTTCAATATCACGGAAAACATCAATCTCGTAGCCTACCAATTTGCTGGCTAGCTTGATATTCAATCCTCCACGACCGATCGCCAGTGAAACTTGATCAGGTTTTAAGAAAACCGAAACCCGTTTGCGATCCTCATCTACATTGATGGTTGAAATCTTGGCAGGACTAAGTGCCCGTGAAATTAATAAAGGTAAATTTTCGGTGTATTGAATAACGTCAATATTTTCATTTTCAAGTTCCCGAACAATGGGATGGATCCGAGATCCTTTCATCCCAACACAAGCACCCACGGGATCAATCCGGTCGTCATACGATTCCACAGCGACTTTTGCTCGATCGCCAGGCTCACGCACTACTTTCCGAATGGTAATTACTCCGTCCCCAATTTCCGGGATCTCTTGCTCAAATAATCGCTCCAAAAAGACTGGAGAGGTTCTGGAGACAGTCACTTTGGGTGTACCGTTATTCATTTCGACTTTATGAATTACCCCCCGAACATTGAAGCCTTTCCGAAATTTGTCTTTTGGGATTTGTTCCCCTTTGGGTAAAGAAAGTTCATTACCTTCCTGGTCATGTAAAATCACTTCACGACCCAATACTTGATATACGTCGGCTGTAATTAACTCACCCACCTGATCTTTGTACTGGTTGTATAACATCTCCTTTTCCAAATCCTTGATCTTTTGAATCAGGGTTTGGCGGGCGGTTTGAACGATACGACGTCCAAAATCTTCCAACTTAACCTCCTCGGCTACTTCTTCTCCAATCTCAAAGTCAGGCTCAATCTTCTTCGCCTCCGACAACGGAATTTTATCCACATCCCAAATGTCCTCTGAGTTATCATCCACAATTTCCCGCGTACGCCACATTTCTAAGTCACCACTTTCAGCATTTAAAATGACATCAAAGTTGTGATCTGATCCAAACTTTTTGCGGATCATGGTTCGGAATACTTCTTCCAAAACCGCAATCATCGTTGGGCGGTCAATATTCTTTTCACGCGCAAACTCCGAAAAAGAAGCTATTAATTCTCCACTATGCATACACGTATGATTGTTTATTTAAAAGAAACCTGCACGGTTGTCTGTTTAATGTCTGAATACTTTATTGTTTGTACTTCGGTTACTTGTTTTTTCTTGGTCGATTCAGGCAATACCTCACATGAGTCCTCCGTCGCCATTTCCAGCTTGCCTTTGATCACCTGTCCATCGTTTAAAACGACCTTGACCGATCGACCCACATTTTTTTTGTATTGACGAGCGAGCCGTAAGGGGGTATCTACTCCCGGTGAAGAAACCTCCAATACATACGCATCTTCGATTTTTTCGTCCAATAGGGCACCAATCTCTCGACTTAGCGCACCACATTGGTCAATCCCGATTCCTTCATCCGAATCCAACAAGATGACCAATTTAGATCGTATCTTATTGATCGATACCTGTATATCCACCACAAAGAATTGATCCTCTTGCAAAACAGGCTGTATCACCTCCAGGATCTCCTCCTTACTTAACATCCCCATCGTTTATCAATTTACAACAAAAAAGGAGGATGTTATCCTCCTCACCGATTCAATCACGTGCAAAATTAGTTTTTTATTTGTTGAAATACAATATTAGTTAGTAAAATTGCAGTGGTTCTTTTAATTTCCTCCCATTAATTGCATCGTTGATCGCCTCACCACACACATGAAGGAAACGACTTGGTGGTATCGCGGGTTTCTTTGGATCCGACGATTTTATTTTCTGTTGAATATTCTGTTGGTCCTGTATACGTTACTGGTCTATCAATTATCCTATGAAGCAGATATCAAGCACTGGTTAGCAGGTTTTTTGATGCTATCATTACCTGTGGCCTGGATCGGAAATGTGTTTTTTTTACTAACTTATTTGGCGGGAGGGTCATGGAAATTTCTGTTATCGGCCCTTGTTATTGCGTTAGGATATCCATTTTGGCAGCGTACTTTCCAGTTCAATCCACCACCTGATCCTGAAGCTTCTCAAGGAATTTCTGTATTGAGTTACAATACCATGTACATGGATTATTTCGACTATTATGACCAGCGAGATACGGCCATGGTCAAATATTTTGTCGCTTCTTTACCTCTCTTGGATGCCGACATTGAATGTTATCAAGAACTTTACAATGATGACAAATTTCAGGATTTCCAAATTTTAAAAAAGCTCAAGCGGTCCAATCAATATTATACCTATATGCATGCCACCGAGGGGAATGATCAAGGTCAGGGATCCATCGGTTTGGCCATTTTCTCGAAATATAAAATGTTCAACAAACGGGAGGTATACTGGAAATTGAACAACAATGGTATTTTGGCGGTGGATATGCAAATCGGAAAGGATACGATCACGGTAATTAACATTCAAATGCATTCCATGGGCATTCGATTGAGTCGAGTTTTAGAGGCCAGGGATGACAACCAACGCGTAAAAGAAGAAGCTAAAACCGTATTTGGGCAATTGAAACATGGTTTTGAAGAGCGGACACTTCAGGCGGCGGAATTGGAAAAGATCATCCGGGAAAGTCGGTACCCCATTTTATTATGTGGGGACCTAAATGAATTACCGTATGGTTATGCGTATGGCCGAATTCGAAAGCATTTGGCGAATGCATTTGAAGAGCGCGGGCGTGGCTTTGGATTTACCTACAACCACCTCCCGCGCTACATTCGCATCGATCATATCTTTTTTGATATCAGCCATTTTGATATCCTAGGATTCAATACACTCAATACCTTGCCTTTCTCAGACCATTACCCAGTGAAAGGATATTTCCTTCCCAAGTCAAAATCCGATTCGCGGGCGTTGAATTGATTTCTTTCCATTCAGGAAATCCTCAAAGTCTTGTAATTCCTTTTCAAATCCCCCACTTAGGATAGGAAAACGACACCAGCTTCGAGGGTCCAAATTGTGGTTGTCCAAATGGAAGCCCGGCGCATAGCGTTCTCGTTTCCATTGATTCCGACTCCACAATCGGAAGAAGCGAGGAATCCAGCTTTGCCATTGCTCAGGTGTGTAGGGAAGTCCAGAGGCCAGCGCCATTTGGTAACATCCAATCGGGGATTTTCTATTTTTTATTCCCCAGATTTCCAAGGATTGAAGGCAAGCATAAGGCATTAAGTCTGCTTCATCGGTTTGGTTTTGCTCCAAGGGGCGAAGTTCTGCTGTTGGGGCTAATTGATTGACAAATTGTAATCCAGGCAATTGAATTCGGCGTCCTTTCACCTCGGTGCCCGTTGTCTCGGCCCATTTTAGCCAATGCCGTAGCCATTGTTTATCTATACCTGCAATCGGGCTAATACTTCCCGCAGTATCACCATCCATGGTACAATATCCTACCGCCACTTCGGATCGGTTAGACGTCGCAAGAAGTAAATGTCCAGAAAGATTGGTAAATAACCAGATGGATGGGGCGCGAACACGCGCTTGAATGTTTTGAAGTGCCAGGTCATCTGTTTCCCACGTCAATTTTCGCCCAATTTGGGATTCAATCAATTGCGTGTATTGGTCCACTAAGCCATCGATTGTTATACTATGAAATTGTGCACCCAGGCTCTCTGCCAAGCTTCGTGCCGAGTTTTCGGTAGTATCCGAGCTATTGACTGTCCGTTGATAAACGGTTTGAAGGAGATGGTAAAGAATTTCTGATGGTTTTTCAAGTGATTGGATATCAGAAATATAGCTCAATTTTTCTTTTAAGTCTTGGATACCGATACTTTCTTCTGCGAGCAAAACCATGTAGGCCACCAAGGCAGCGCAGGCCGAGGAATCGGCTCCTCCGGATAGGGATAGCGTAAAACCTTTGGATTTTGATTTGCGTAGGTAGTCAAAGAGACCCAAAGCAACAGCCCGTGTAAATTCTTCCTCTTTAATCCATTCGCTTTTTTCAAATGCGTCTTGTTCCGGTTTCTGTGGGACAGGCGGTACTTCATTCCACTCAAAATCTAGTTTGATGGTATTTTGAGTGGGAGTGACAGGGGATTTTACCCATGTTTGAAAGGAACGATTGACTTCTACGTCAATCCAAGCGGTGGTTAGGGTGAAATCAGCATAGCTAAATCGAGTGCTTGAGGCAAGTAGTTCTCCTGACGAAGCGATCATGGCGTCACCATCAAATATCAGACGACCTGCTTCATTCCCGAGAAGGTTGGTGTAAACGTACCCACATCCAAAGGTTCTGGAGGCGTCTTGTACCAATCGTTCACGGGTTCTAAATTTATCAAAAGTAAAGGGCGAGGCACTTGGATTTAAAATGAGGTCAATCCCTCGTTCATAAAGTGCTTTTCCGGGCCGATTGGGAACCCAAGCATCTTCGCAAATTTCAAGGCCAAGGTGTATGTGACCTACCAGAAAAGAGAGATCGCCTATGGGGTATGAAATCCCGTTCCGTTCGATTTCGGCTCGAACTCCCGCAGGCCAGCGATGAAACCACCGATCTTCGTAAAAGACGCCATAATTGGGCAAGTGTTGTTTACAAACAAAGCCAACAAGTCGTCGATCGGCTACAACAGCCACGGCATTGTATAGTTTATGTTGATAGGACAGGGGCATACCCAGTGTTACGACCATCTGGTGAGTATGGGGAATGATTTCCTGCAAAGACTGCCAAGCCTGCTCCCAGGTTTCGGGGTAAAAAAAGGCATCTTCACATCCATATCCTGTGAGGCATAGTTCGGGCAGGCAAACAACTTGAATATTTTGTTCTTTTGCTTGGTCGAGAACTTGGAGAATCCGACGTTGATTTCCGAGCCAATCAAGTGGAGTTTGGTTGACCGCGGCGGCGGCGGATAAAATGCGGGTAGGATTCATGTGGATGCGTAATATCAAATAACAAAAATACAATTAATTTTGTCGAAAACTAAGACCTATATGAAACGCATTTTGTTTGGAATTTTATGTGGATGCTTGCTTTCTTTGTCCACCCAAGGCCAGCTTTTGTGGCGGGTGTCGGGCCCCTCGATGTCTCAACCGTCTTATCTTTTTGGAACCTTTCATTTGACGTGTAAAGATCAGTTTTGGGTCGACGACTCAGTACGGGTGGCTCTCAAGCAAGTTAAGGGACTTGTACTGGAGTTGAACATGCGGGACCCTGCGTTGATGTCTGATTTCATTCAATCGTCTCGACTTCCGGCCGGAACTACCTTACTGCAAGATTGGCCGAATACCAAAAAGGATAGTTTTAGTGTTGCGCTTAAACAGCAGTACAAGTTGGATGCAAAAAACTATGAGACGTTGCAACCGATGGTGCTGATGAGTGCATTGTATCCGAAGATTTTAAATTGTCCAACAGCCTCATATGAATTGTTTCTGATGGAGGAGGCTCAAAAACTTCAATTGAGTCTTGCAGGATTAGAGAAAGCCTCTGATCAGATGAAGGCGATGGGCCGTATCCCTTTGAGTAAACAGATGGAATCCGTATATCAAATGGTCTTGGATCCAGCTCATTCCAGAAAAGAATTTGATGAACTATGGCAATTGTATCAAACAAAGCGCATTGAAGAACTGTTTGTAAAAACATCGGAGGATCCACAACTTGGCGCTTATCAAGAATATTTACTGGATGAACGAAACCGCAACTGGGTCGACATTTTACCTACCATGATGGCAGAAAAACCTGTATTCATTGCGGTGGGGGCCGGTCATTTGGGCGGAAAACAAGGGGTCATTCGGTTACTTCGCGCTAAAGGATATCGTGTAGAACCTGTTAATTAATTGACATTCTGTGAAAAATGAATCAAAACACCCTCGGCTCTCACCAGAGGATTTTTACTATACCCCCGAGGGTTTTTTGGTCTTTACGGAAGCCTACCACAAAAAAAGAGGGTACTGCTGCAAGAGCGGCTGCCGGCATTGTCCGTACGGGTTCAAAAAAATTAAAAGATAGGTTTGTTGTTTCCCACTAGATTTACGATCTTTGCACCCTAGTAAAAGAATCCGTTTCGGGAAAACGGGATGTTTCATTGCAAAAACACAAAATACAATGGCAAAGGTTTGTCAAATTACCGGAAAAAAGACGCAGGTAGGGAATAACGTTTCGCATGCCAACAATAAAACTAAACGTAAGTTCTACCCTAACTTGAAGACTAAGAAGTTCTTTTTAGAGTCTGAAGGCGTATGGGTACAATTGAAAGTATCAACCCAAGCGATGCGGACAATCAACAAGAAAGGATTGGAAGCCACGTTGATCAGTGCTGCTAAAAAAGGAACTTTGTCTTTGTAAGTCGACGACATTTTTTCATAAATTAGGATTATTGAGCGATCAATAATCCTTTTTTTCTTTCTACCCATGACATCAAATCAAATCCAAGAAGCAGTACGCTTCCTTCAACAACAAGTACCGGACTTTTCGCCTGAGGTCGGCATTATCTTAGGAACTGGCTTGGCTAAATTAGCGGAGGACCTAACCGAGGTGACTAGTATATCCTATGAAGATATTCCACATTTTGTGGTGTCCACTGTCGAGTTTCATTCCGGTCAATTATTGTTTGGTTATTTAGGTGGAAAGCGAGTGGTGTGCATGCACGGTCGGTTTCATTACTATGAAGGGTATTCCATGCAAGAAGTGACCTTTCCGGTCCGGGTGATGCACGCATTGGGAATCAAGCGGTTGTTTGTTTCCAATGCCGCAGGTGGAATGAATCCGAATTTCAAGGAGAGTGATTTGATGCTGATCGAGGATCATATTGCGTTATTCTTACCGGAGAATCCACTGGTAGGCCCTCCTATGTCACCAAACCGTTTTCCGGATATGAGCGAGCCCTACGACTTGAGTATGATTGCCTTGGCGGAGGAAATTGGAAAAGAACTTCAGTGGGACTTTCTCAGAAAGGGTGTGTATGTCAGCGTCTCGGGACCTCAACTTGAAACCAAGGCTGAATACCGGATGCTCCGGATGCTTGGGGCTGATGCTGTCGGGATGAGTACCGTCCCCGAAGTATTGGTCGCGAGGCAGCTTGATTTGCCTGTTTTTGGGGTATCCGTAATTACCGATTTATGCTTTCCAGAAACACTTCAAAAAGCCGAAATACAAAAGATCTTGGCTGCTGCCTATCGAGCAGAACCTTATATGACGAAACTGATCCGGACCATGATCGAGCGTATTGCCTAAACAAAACCCCGAGCGTTTCGCTCGGGGTTTTGTTTTATTCACATTCCAACCATAAAACACCGTCTCCTTCAAAGATGAGGTGATCACCTTCTATTCGCGCATTTTCCTGAATTAAAATGGATTTGACCGAGCGTTTGCCTAGTAGTTCTTGTAAACTCTGGATTGAAATTCGTTTTGACTCTTGTCCCTGATACAATAATGTCAGCCATGTTTTGCTAATTCCTTCCCGAGAATAAGCGTACCATCCGTCACGAGGGGCTAAGTGCCGTAGTTTTCCTTGAGTTATGGACGGATTGTTTTTACGGTAAGTGAAGACTTTTTTGAAAAATTGAAGCGCTGCTTGTTCTTCAGAGGTCATCTGAATTCCTTGGAAGATATTTTTGGAATCTCCAGGCCAGCCACCGGGCATATCCAGTCGAATTTCACCATGAGCATCACTCGATGGATTGGCACCTAGGAATTCGGTTGCATAGTAGATTTGCGGTATTCCTCTCATAGTGGCCAAATATACCATGGCTTGCTTCCAAGCCGTGGTATTTTCCTTCACTTGGGTAAAGACCCGGCTCATGTCGTGATTATCGGCAAAAATGACTAATTGTTCGGGAGAGGGATACAAAAAATCATTGGCCAGAGCACTGTAGGAGGTTATCCAGGCAGGGTCCCAAGGATTTTTTTGTTTTAACAAAGACTTAATAAGTGCGGTCTGTAAAGGAAAATCCATCATCGATGGCATGTAAGATTCATACCCATTGGCATTCTTTTTCCCTTTTTGCCAAAACGACACCAGAGCTGGATTATCGGTCCATTCTTCCCCAACCATAGTAAAGGCTGGATATTCTCTCATCAGGGCTTGGGACCAATTCGCCAAAAAACTTCGATCGGAATAGGGATAGGTGTCCATTCGGATGCCTTGTAATCCGGCAAACTCTACCCACCAAATACTTTGCTGGATGAGGTATGTGGCTAGGTGTGGATTTCGTTGATTTAAGTCGGGCATGGAAGGTACAAACCAACCATTGGCATGAAGTTCTATGTCAGAAGGTTGAGCGTAAGGGTCTTGGACGGTTTCTCTGCGGTGTGAGGTCATTTTTGGCTGATTCACATCGTGGATCCAGTCCTCAAAAGGGAGGTTTTTCATCCAGGGATGTTGATGACCAATATGGTTTAAAACGCCATCGATAATGACTTTAATTCCTCGTTTTTTGGCTTCCTGCACTAGGGTTTTGTATAAGGCGTTTGTACCAAATCGAGGATCAACTTGATAGAAATCGGTGATGGCATACCCATGATAGGATCCTGAGGGTTGATTGTTTTCGAGCACAGGATTCAGCCAAATAGTGGTAGCACCTAGACTTTCAATGTAATCTAAGTGCTTAAGGACTCCCGCTAAATCTCCTCCATGACGTCCATCTAGTGTATTTCTTTGTAAGCCGTCAGGGAAACCAGTGACTTGGTCGTTGGAAAGATCGCCATTAGCAAATCGGTCTGGAGTAATAAGGTAAATCATATCCTCCTGACCAAAGCCTTTTCGGTTGGCAGAATTTTCCTCCCTTTTTTCCAAGGTATAGGGGGTTTGATATTGTGTTTTTCCTTTATTCTTCCATTGAATTTGAAATGTACCGGGGGAGGTGTTTGGGCTAATTTGTAAGTAGATAAAAAAATAGCGACCATTTAAACCTGGAAGAAATCGTTCTAAAATTACACCGGGGTAATTAATTTCAGGTGTCAGGTTCTGCAGGTTTTCACCATAAACCATAATTTGGAGGGAAGGATTTTTCATTCCTACCCACCAATGCAAGGGTTCTACTTTTTGAATTTGACCTACTACGGGTAAGCAAGTAGCAAGCCACAGCATGAGACCAAGTTTTTTCATATTAGAATGTTTTTAATGACCAAATGGTATAGTTTTTAGCAGGAGAGGACAGAACGACCCGGCCATTGGCATCTGTTTTTACCTCTTGATTGGTGTGATCGGTGTAGTCGACCAACGTGGCGTTTTTCCAAGGGGTGATGACGCTTTGCGACAAGGCGGAATTTCCATTATTCAAAAATACAATAAGACCCGGCGAGGTTGCATTTCCGCGTCGTACGGCTAGGTATTTCTCGCGGTCAGTATGCAAAATACCTGTATTTCCTTTAGCCAAAGTGCGGTAAATCAAAATCAATTTTTCCCATTCTCTCCTAGGAATTTCTTTTTCTAGATCATTGTAAAATAGACAAGGGAGTCCTTCATGGGTTAATATATAGGCGTAAGCCAATAATTTTTGGGAAATTCGATTGCCTGGATTGGTTTCTTTTTCGGTGTCATGATTGGCTACAAACGTAACCGATTGGTCGGGAAGGCGTTTTAGAAGTGTATTGCGATCACGTAAAATTTGAAGATTATCTCCGTCCAATGCATTTTCGAGGGCGTAAAAAGTTGAGAAATCAAATAGGTCAATTTGGGTTGTTCGGGCATAGCGCTCTAGAACATCAGCATTACCGTCCCAAAGTTCGGCTACTGCATAACCACCAACAGATTTCATCCATGCATTGATCACATCGGGTGAAAATCCAAGTACGTAATCAAAGCGCCAACCGTCAAAGCCCATCACTTTTTTATAATATTGGGCAACTGATTCATCACTTTCCCAAAGCCATTTTCGGACATTGGGTTGAACATGGCTTAGATCTTGTTCCGGAAAAAACAGAGCGCCCTCGTCGGAGACTCTTAAAGAATTGGGGTGAAAGTCCTCAAAGGAACGAGGAAATTTGCCTGATTTCGGTTGAAAAAGTGTATAAGTATTTTTGTTTCGATAGGGATTGAACTCCAAAGCTCCTCCGGAGTTATGATTCAGGACAATATCGGCGATGACCTCCATTTTTAGATTGTGGGCCGTTCGAATGAGCGTTTCAAGTTCGGCACGCGTTCCGAAACGTGTTGGAACTGTCCCCATTTGGTCGTATTCTCCAAAGTCGAAATAGTCCATCGGATCATACCCCATGGAGAAAGATCCTGACATACCTTTTGAAACCGGGGGTAACCAGATTTTGTCAATGCCCAAACTTGCCCAGTCCGCTAATTTCGGGGTAATGACTTTCCACCAGCCGGTTCGAGGTTCAACATCCCAATAATAGGGCTGCAACATGATACTTCCCGAAGCAGGCAGGGTGGACAAATCTTTGCGTTGAGCTAGATTTGGGTCGGTAGGATCGGAGGATTGACAGCCTGCCATACCCATCCACACACTTAGCCAAAGAATCTTTTTCATGGATACTAAAAATAAAACCACCTGGAAAATGGCATCATTGACCAGGTGGTTTGTGGTGTTTTAACAGATTATTTTCGAGTCATTTTATAGGTAGGGGCATTGGGCTTACTAAAGTCCAATACGATGTCGTAGGTACCTGCCTTGACTACAATATTGGCTCCGTCGCGTTCCAATGAAAAATCAGCTCCATTATCCCCATAGTTAACGGTCCATTGATCATTTTGGCGGAATTTGATTTCACCCTCTTTCAGAACGATACCATTTAACACCCAAACACCTTCTTTGGTAAAATCGAGTGAGAATTTGGCATCAGGCCCATCCCAACCTGTAGCGGTTGCGCTACCCACGATACCAAAGATATTCATGGGTTCGATTTTGTAGGTATTCTTGTTAAAATCGACGGTAATCAAATACGACCCTTTTTTTACGGTAATATTGGCTCCACCGGCTTCCAAGGTCCCATTTTGGCCATCATCCCCAAAATTCACACTCCAGTCGTTGTTTCGGCGAATTTTAATTTCTCCCTCATTCAGCATAACCAATGCGCGCCATGTATCGGAGGTCGGATCATAGGTTAACGGCATATCGGGGCCATTCCATCCATTTTTGGTTGCACTACCTACCAATCCCCACGAGAATTTCTCAATTTTGATCGTTAGTGTGGTGGCATTGAAGGTAACCTTGTAGGTTCCAGCTTGAACGGGAATATTGGCACCATTCTGTTCCAACGAACCATTGTTTCCATCATCGCCATAGTTAAGGTCCCAGCTGTTTCCTCGACGGATCTTCATTTCGCCATCGACTAAATTGACGTATGCGACGAAGACATTGGCCTCGCTGGTTTTGAAGAAAGGAACATCGGGGCCATTCCAGCCATTGGGCGTAGCACTTCCAACCAGACCCCAAGGGCTAGATAAATCTAGACGATCCAAATAGGCAGTGGCTTTCAGGGATGCGATGGGTGAAGCCAGAACGGTAGCTGGCCCTAAAACAGCTTCTACTTTAATGTCTAGGTCACTCGCTTGTCCTGGGGTCATTCCCATACTTAATAAAAGCGCATTCAGCTCTTTTACTTTATATGTCTTACTGGTGGCTTGTCCCATCCCAAGGTTGACCCCCTTGGTGAAATCTCCTCCTTTTTTATCGATTTTTAGATTGTAAGAGGCGCCAGCGGCAAAGCCAAAGTCGGGAGTAGACCATGAAATTTGAAGTGCGTTATTTTCCTCTTTTTCTTTTTCCAGGACGATGGATTGTACCGATAAATTGACGATCGGGGCGGCACCATCTTTCAAGACTGGACTGATGAGTTCGTCTTCACAGGATGAGAAAACACTCAATACGCCCAAGCTTAACCAAAGTATATTGAAATATCGTTTCATAAAATTAATAGCCAGGATTTTGTTTTAAATTCGGATTCGCCACGAGGTCTGCTGCGGGCAGAGGGAAAACATTCCGGAAGGCCTCTACCCCTCGACCGGGTTGAACCCCCCCCTTCCATTGCCAAACGTATTCGGTACCTGTGAATCGATTGAATCGAATCAAGTCAGTGCGCCGATGACCTTCCCAATATAATTCCCGACTTCTTTCGTCCAATATAAAGTTGAGGTTGATGTCGGTCACATTTCCACTTGTGTTACCGTAGGCACGTTGGCGTAATTGATTGATGTACCCGATGGCTGTATTCCGATCTCCACCAGCTCCCCCCCGAAGGACAGCCTCAGCATACATTAGATACGCATCGGCTAGGCGGAACATCGGAAAATCGGTATCCGGATGATCGCCTGATGCATCGGAGCCTGGGCGGCCATTGCTATCCACATTTCGGTATTTCGTTACGGCAAAACCATCTGTAAAAGTAAAAATATCGGAAATGTTCAGGTTTTGTCCCTGTGTGTGGAACATCGCGCGAGCGTCTGGTCCATTGGGTGTTGGGAATTTTTGAACCAAGGATGGCGTTGTTCGTAATCCTGCCCAACCGCCATTGATTCCAAACTCCGCCGGATTCATACTTCCACCAACTGGTGCATGCACGAGGTAAGTCATTCCACCCCAGGACTTGGTATTCATTCCATCAAATCGGATCGGAAAGATTATTTCAGACGATTTATGGTTATCGGCCAAGAATAATCCTCGGTACGTAGGATGTAAAGAATATCCTGCTGCGATGATTTTCTTGGTGGCATCGATGGTTTCAGAGTATTTGGGCTGACCGATGAAAACCTCGGCGTTAAGATACAATTTGGCCATGAGCATCCAAACGGCAGCACGGTCTGCCCGACCAAATTCATTTTGGCGAGGCGAGGGCATGTCATTTTCAATGGCCTTTAGCTCTGACTCGATGTAGGCAAACAATTCAGCCCGATTGGTTTGGCGAGGTAAAAAGGAGCCCGGTGCATCTGCTTCTGTTACGAAAGGAACAGAACCGAACATGTCTAGGGCATGAAAATAACTTAGGGCACGCAAAAATCGTGCTTCAGCACGATAGGTGGCATATTCGCTACCTGAAATATTACGTGAGGCGAGCTTTTCCGGGGAAGTTTCGCGTATAAATTCATTGCAGACCGTTACTTGATAGAAGATACGGCTGTAAAGGCCCATGATGAATTCATTGGAGGATGTCCAGTCCATGTCATGGTAATCGGGTAGGCTACCATCATTCCAGCCAATGACTGTTTCGTCGGTGGTTAACTGTTGTGCTTGCCAATATTGACGGAGGTAAGCAGAAAAACCTTCATCTATTCCACCAATGTCGGGAAGGCCAGCCGGACCCTCTTGTCCAGTTACTGCTAAACCAGCATATAATTTAGCTAGAACTTTTTTGTAGTTAGCCGGATCTTGATACACAGAGGCAGAGGTTACCTCGATAAAGGGAGCACGGTCCAAATCTCCCAAACAGGAGGTAAGGCCACCCAAACCTAGCGTTAATAAGCCTATTTTAATGTATTGTTTCATAGTTTTCGTCGTTCGTTAAAATCCAAGTGAAACTCCTAAGGTGAATACGCGGGGACGTGGATAAAAATTATTATCAATACCGCCACTAATTTCAGGATCTAGCCCATTGTAGCGGGTTAGGACCAGAGCGTTTTGGATATTCGCGCTGATCGAGGCATCCACTTTTTTCTGGAAGATTTTTCCCAGGTTATACCCTAAATTGATGTTGTCGATCCGGAAAAAGCTAGCGTCCCGTAAATAGTAGTTACTGAAGTATTGATTATTCCCAAATCCGGTAGCCAGAGCATCGGTCGTCACGTTGGTGAGGTAATTGTTGGAGGTTATCCGAAAAACGCCCGCGTTGGAATTAACATTGTTATACACAAATTGTCCAAGGTTGGCACGTGAAACAAAACCTCCATAGAATTTTCCAACACTGATTTGTGAAGACAAACCAATGAACACATCAGCCTGTGGATTTTGGTAGCGGATCCGGTCATCCGGCGTAATCACTCCATCTCCGTTGCGATCTTCATATACCCCCTCCAAGGGTTGGCCGGCTGAGTTATATACTTGATTATACAAATAGAAAGTAGAAACCGGATAGCCAACGGTATGGATTTGCGAGGTATTGCCTACACCACCCGAAATACCACCTGTTAAGATCCCCGGAAATGTGGGATCCGGCACTTTGGTTAGGTTGGTGATTACATTTTTATTGAATGTTAGGTTAAATCCTAGATCCCAATTCACTCGGTTGTTGGCGATGGGGGAGGTATTCAAGGTGAATTCAACCCCTTCGTTTTCGATATTACCCACATTGGTCAATAGCTGATTAGTCAAGTTTGAGCCAGCTGGAACTGGAATAACGGATAACAAATCTTTGGTCAATCGATTGTAATAATCGATGCTACCGGAGATTCTACCTTTTTTTAAAGCAAAGTCTATTCCGGCGTTGTAGGTTACAGTTTCTTCCCATTTGATATTGGCATCATATCCCTCGGGCCGGAAGGTCGGAAGGAATGTATTCCCAAATTGGTATTGGGCTGTTGTTTGGGAGAGGGTGTAGCGAGGTAAATAAGGATAATCACTTCCAATATCCTGTTGACCCGTCACCCCATAGCCAAGACGAAGTTTCAAGTCTGAAAACACATTGGAATTTTTCAAGAAACTTTCTTCACTCAATCGCCAAGCCAATGCCGCCGAGGGAAATAATCCCCAACGATTTTCAGGCGCAAAACGGGAGGATCCATCTTGCCGAACGGTTACCGTAACCAGGTATCGATCCAACAAAGAGTAATTAGCCCGACCGTAAAAAGATACCAAGGTATTTTGTGTTTTATAGAAAAAATCACGGAACACCTCTCCATTTAAATTGACATCTAGGTCGGTATTCTCCCGCAAAAAGTCTTGGTAGGAATATCCACCCATGACATCAATCCGGCTTGAAATGGACGGGATATCTTTCACATAATTTAAATAAAACTCTAGGGTTTTATTGTTTTTATTTTGTGAGTAGGTCAAATCTTGGCCATTTCGATTAAAGGCCAACGAGGATTCTGCTGGAACGCGGTTGAATCCTTCTGACGCTGAAATATCATAGGCCACATTCAAATTCGCACGGAGCTCGGGAAGGAAATGGAATTTGTAGTCCAACACCATATTTCCAATGGATCGCATGACTTGGCTTTGGTTTTGGCGCATTTCCAACATCGCGAGTGGATTGCGTGGTGCCAAGGTATTCGGGCGACCTGTCGATGGATCCAACCATTCATAATAGCCATTGTAAGCCTCATTTCCTGAAAAGACTGGTTTGGTCGGGTCAAAGAAAACCGCGGAACCAATCGCACCTTGATCTGCAAATTGGTTGTTGGTGATGGACCCTTTGAGGTTGATATCCACTTTCAAATGCTTATCGAAGAACAGGGGTGAAACACTCAATGCACCGGAGGTTCGGCCCATATTAGAGGTTTTAAGGATACCGTCTTGGTTCAGATAGCCTAAAGAGAGGCGGTAGGGAGTCCCTTTCGCTGACCCCGTGATACTCACATTATTATCAGTCGTTAAGGCGTTTCGGAAAATCTGATCTGACCAATTGGTATTTTCATTGCCTAGCAAAGCTTTTTGGGCATCATTTCCCCGTGCATTAACCAAATCCCGGAATTGATCCCCGGTTAACGTAGGTACGTCTGCTGTCCTTACAGCGGCCGATGCCATGGAGGAAACATTCACCCGCATTTTTCCGGATTGAGAGCCTTTTTTGGTCGTAATGATCAAAACTCCGTTCGAAGCACGAGACCCGTAAATGGCAGTTGCTGAGGCGTCTTTTAGTACAGTAATGGCTTCAATGTCATTGGGATTGATCAAGGATAGGGCATTGGGTGAGCCTGAAATACCATTATTATCCAAAGGAACACCGTCTAGCACGATTAGAGGATCATTGTTGGCATTCAAGGATGACCCACCGCGTACTCGAATGGTTGATCCAGAACCGGGAGCCCCACCATTGGAGGTAATTTGTACCCCCGCTAGTTTTCCAGAGACAAGTTGCTCCGGGGTGGTTAACTGACCTTTCACAAAGTCCTCGCTTGAAATCGAGACAATGGATCCGGTCAGGTCTTTTTTCTTCTGGGATCCGTATCCAATAACCACTACCTCATTTAAAACTTGGGAATCATCCGTTAGGACGACATCGACAGTGGACCGGTTGCCTACCACCACTTCTTGGGTGGTCTTCCCAATAAAACTAAAAACTAAAGTGGAGTTACCGGGAACCGAGATTTGATAGCGCCCGTTGGCATCGGTCTGGGTGCCCGTGGTAGTTCCCTTGACTTGGACCGTCACACCTGGTAATCCCGTGTTGTCTGATCCATCTTTGACTGTCCCGTTCACAACTTGCTGGGCCCAACTCGTCAAGCTAAGGCAACAACTCATGATCCACAGCCATGCCCCAAAGGCATTTCGTTTGGTAGCCGTTTTTTGCATGTACATTGATTTAGTTAAAGTATTGTGTATACTAACCTTTTACGTTAGGCTAGAGAAAGCACAAAGATATCGGAAAATAGTCCAATGAATCGTTCCAGATTCCTGATCTGAACCAACTCCTGCCATATTTTTCCAAAGTCTTGAAAATCAGATTTTTACGAGTAAAATAGAGTACCTTTTTGGGAAAATGGTACTAGATTGATGGTGATTTTAAAGATTCAACGTACTCCCGTGGGGTCTGATCGGTAATTTTCTTGAAGGATCGATTGAAGGCTGTTTTTGAATTGAATCCTACTTCATAGGCAAGACTCAGGAGGGTGAATTGCGCGTTTTTATTTTCTTGAAGAAGTTGTTTAAATTCTTCAATTCGGTAGGAATTGACAAAATCGAAGAAGTTTTTTTGATACCCTTCATTGATGATCCGGGAGAGCACGTGGGATGGGATTTTCAATTGATTGGCAAGCTCTGCCAACGAGAGCTTCGGATTGGTATAGCACCGGGACTTGATCATGTATTTGTCAATTTTCTCGATCCATACTTTATCCTCTTCCGTTAGGTCTTGGTTTTCGATCGAGGGTTCGGGTGTGCTGTCCAAGACATCATCAAAAATGGACACATAGGAAGGGGTAAGCTTGAATGTTTCGGGTTGATGAATAGCAAAATAGCCGATCAGGAACGGGATAATTGCAAATAGAAGCCAAATAAAATCGATGGCATTTTCCAATATACTTTGAAGTTCCCAAGACGTAATGTATTGGATTCCCATTAAACAGAAAAAGAGAGCCCAAATTACCAAACAACCTAATTGAATCCAGGCTATGGCTTGAAGGTAATTGACATTGGCATCGCTGGAAAAGTTTCGTTGAAATCCTTCTTGGTACTGTTGAATCATGCGCTGAAACAGTGTCCAATAGTAGGTATTCCACAATAAGCCCAAAAAACCCATGGTGGTGAAAAGTCCGACCAGCATGGGGGATTGATTCATGAAGTCGTGTAGTAATTGCCGGCTGTCCATCCAAATAAATGGGAGGTACAACACAATTTGAATACAAAATGGAATGAAGTGGCCGTACCAACGAGAAGGTAGCTCGGTGGAATGGAAAAATAGTTTTCGTAAATAAAAATAATATAAGGGACTGTACAAGAACAGAATAAAGTCTGACACCAATAGAATTTTAGGAAATCGATTGGCGGTTTCGTGGTAGTTGGTCAAAATGTAAATACCTGTAAACAATGAGGAAATAGCTAGGCTACCCAGTAGCCAGGCTAGGGCGTCCCGGTTATTGGACTGCATTGTTGGAATGGCAACCAATAAAAAAATTCCTTGAAAAACGGAGAACAAAAGGAGGAGGTCAACGAGAGAAAAAAGATGGAAGACCGACATCAGGTCCTCCCAACCTGCAATTTGAACTGGAATTTCTTGAAAAAAGACCGACGGGTTGGTTTGGAAAGTACGGTTGGTGCGGGCTTTTCCATTTTCTCGGGCCTCGACCGATGCCCAATTGCCTCGAGTAAATTTGTACTCTAAGGTGGGCAGATCCGAAAACAGGGTGATCTCCCAAAGACCATCCATTCGTTTAATCAATTTAAACGACGGATTGGCTGGGTCCCAATGGTTAAAATTACCTGCAATGAATAATTCGGAACCTGTAGGGGTATTCTCAGGGACCTGTTGAATAATAAATTTATAGGCATGGTGTTTTTCCCAACCTAAAACGTGAAAATTATATTGCCCTTCCCGGGAGGTGGGATCAAAACGACGATTAGGAATGGGTTCGCCGCGTTCGGTACCCTCTGTCAGTCCCCACGTTCCTTGAGTGAATTTAAACGAAAACGGAATGAATCGGGTGGGTACATCCAAGGCGAATGTCGAGTCATTCAATTGTGTGAGTTTCCAATCTACATCTTTTGGATTCCACTCATTGAAATCGGTGGCCATGTAGAGCTCCTGAACCGCAGGACTTCCTTTGGGCACGGTGACTTCCCATCGCACACTTTCTTGGGCTTGGCCGAATAAGGCCAAGCCAAACCAGAAAATACTAAAAAAGAGCCAATTGATTTTCTGTGCCATGCTCATCTTGATCCTCTTCATCTTCATCCTGTGGCGTTTCAATGTGTGCTGGTTGAGGGGGGAGTTCGGAAGGTAAAACTTGAACCTGAACAAAGCTATACCACGGTAATTTCTGACCCATGGCCTTCCAACCTCGAACATCCACCGATTCCATTTTAATGATTTCTTTTTCGATTGGAGAGCTTCTTTTTTCTCGTTTGAAAGCTACCTCAATGCGAGGTAACTCGTCATAACTTGCATGCAAAAGTTCACTTTTGGGGTGTTCTGGGATAAAGCTGAACTTCTTATCGAGGGTGGTGGTTTCGATTTTAAATCGTTTGATGTAATAATTACGTTGCTCACCCTCCATATAAAAGGCGGCAATGGGTCGTTCCGGATCGAATTTTGAGATCACCAGTACTTGTCGAGGATCGTAATGATTGGTCAATTCAAAATTGGTCAATTCGTACTCCCCGCTGCGGTATATCACCAATATGCGGTCCTCTGCCTCAAAATTTCCAAGGAAATCGCCATGCTCATCTTTGTTCAAGCGCCCGATGGTTGGGGTATACCAAATGTTCACTCCACCCAAAGTTGACTTCCCGGCTGATTTGAACACTACCTTCCGTACGGGATATTTTGTTACGAGATTACCAAGCGCATTTCTACTTTTGATTTCCAAGTCGGCAAAATTCCACTCAAAAGTTTTCTTTTTTGCTGTACTGGCTGCTGTAAGGTGTACCGTTACAATTTCAGCCTCTCCATTTTCATTATCTGAAAAATGGTGAATTTTTGATTTTGGACTACCTTTGGTGACATCATATTCTTTGTCCCGTGTGATGGAGGTTACAGCAAATCGCTTGGCAAAAGTTTTGCCTGACTCACCGTCGGTGTAAATCACGTTATAAATTCGACGCTCGTCGTTTTTCCGAAATACCGAGGCGTGAATGATATCTTTTCCGACAAAGGTCTTGTCTTGGATTTTGGTGATCACATATTTCCCATCTCGACGGAAGACGATGATATCGTCGATATCCGAGCAGTCCATTACATACTCATCTTTTTTAAGGCCATACCCGACAAATCCCCCGACGCGGTCCACGTACAGCTTTTGATTATTGGCTGCCACTACTGCTGCCTGAACGTCGCCAAATTCCCGAATTTCTGTCCTTCTTTCTCGGCCTTTTCCATATTTCTTCAACAGCATCTGGAAGAATTCAATGGTATAACGAACGATGTGTGCCAGATTATCCCGAACTTCGGCGAGTTCTTGCTCGAGTTTCCGCATGTATTCATCGGCTTTAAAGGCATCGTATTTTGAAATACGTTTAATCCGAATCTCCGTTAGCCGAACAATATCTTCCTCTGTAATTTCTCGGTAGAAGTCAGCCTTAAATGGTGTTAAACCACGATCAATGGTTTGAATAACCGCTTCAAAGGTTTCACATTCTTCAATATCCCGATAAATTCGATTTTCAATGAATATTTTCTCCAAAGAGGAGTATAATAACTTTTCCATCAATTCTCCTTGCCGGATTTCAAGTTCCCTTTGGAGGAGATGTTGGGTTTGGTTGACCGAATCTTTCAATATTTCGCTGACACCCACAAAATGCGGCTTGTTATCAAAAATGATAACGGCATTGGGGGAGATGGAAACCTCGCACTGGGTAAAAGCAAACAGCGCATCGATGGTGATATCGGTCGAGGTATTGGGGGCTAAATGAACGAGGATTTCGACATCCCGGGCTGTATTGTCCTCAACCTTTTTAATTTTTATTTTTCCTTGGTCATTGGCTTTGATGATGGAATCGATCAAACTTGAGGTGGTAGTACCAAAAGGAATTTCCCGAATTACCAAGGTTTTTTTATCGAGTTCTTCGATGCGGGCTCGGACTTTCACTCGGCCGCCTCGTGCACCATCTTGGTATTGATTGACGTCAATCAAACCGCCAGTAAGGAAATCGGGGAATAATACAAAATCTTGTTTTCGGAGGTATTGAATGGCTGCATGGCAAATTTCAACGAAATTGTGTGGTAGGATTTTGGTGGATAACCCCACAGCAATTCCTTCCACTCCAAGTTCCAATACCAAAGGGAATTTGGCTGGCAAAGTGACAGGCTCTCGTTTTCGTCCATCATAGGAAAGTTGCCATTCGGTAATGTCCTCATTGAACAAAACATCATGAGCAAATTTTGACAGCCGAACCTCAATATACCGTGGCGCGGCGGCGCTGTCTCCTGTCCGAATATCACCCCAGTTCCCTTGAATGTCGAGTAATAGTTCTTTCTGACCTACTGTTACGATGGCATCCCCAATGGAGGCATCTCCATGTGGGTGATATTGCATGGTAGCCCCAATCACATTTGCCACCTTATTAAAACGGCCATCGTCCATTTCTTTCAAAGCATGAAGAAAACGACGTTGTACGGGTTTTAATCCATCTTCTCCGGCAGGTACGGCACGTTCCAAGATGACATAGGAGGCATAATCGAGAAAATAATTCTCGAACATTTCATCAATCAATTCTTTGGAAGGGGGTGTTTCGGAGAACTCACTCATCAGTTTGTCAAGTATATGGATTTGCAAAATAACGAGGAAAAGTCGAAATGTCCAGTTTACTTTGGAATTCGTCGCAATACTTCTGCGAATTCTGCGATCATCAAGGCAGTGGCTCCCCATACCCAATGGTCTCCAATTTGAAAACCTGGTGTTTCAAAGGTCTTACCACCGGCTTGAACAGTCTTTTGTTGCAGGATGTCCGGATGTAGAAAAGTATGCGCGGGCACTTCCACGATGGCATCTACCTCTCGGACGTCTGGGAAGAAGTCGGGTTTGTAAGGCACATACCCAACAACAGGCTGCACCCAAAAATTACTGGGCGGAATATAGAGAGGTGTCAAGGAGCCAATGACTTGAATTTCATACGTTTTGATCCCAATTTCCTCCTGGGCCTCACGTAAAGCAGTTCGAGTTAAATTTTCATCGTCTTGTTCCATTTTTCCACCCGGAAATGCCATCTGTCCACCATGAACCCCATCATATGGCGGTCGCTGAATTAATGGGATGAAAAGCGTGTCTTGGTGTGGATACAAAAGTAAAAGTACCGCACTTTGTCGGGCATTCCCTTTTGGGATACGAGGCTTGCCTCCCAACCACTGAAGGTGTACTTCAGGGCCAGGTAAAGGTGGGGTTAATGATTTTATGAGTTGTTGTACTGTAATTTCCACGACATCAAAAGGAACAAAAAGGGACAAAGGCCAATGGAATATGACAGAATTGGTACCAGATATCACCGACAGAAAGTTCAGAGTCTAGCTAAATTGCCCCCCATTCCAAATAACCTAATTTCTTAAAATTCCGAATTAATCCAATCATAAACAAGTACTTGAAGGGAATAAGTTTTAATGTGTGCATTGAAGAGGTGGGAGATAGGATTGGAAAATTATGAATTATGAACTGACTAAGCGTAAAAAGATAAAATTGAAAAATTTAGTACTTTAATTAATAGATCAGGAAGAGTTAGTTCTCATCATTGATGGAATCCAGAATCTTGGTTTGCCTGGGAAGGAAAAAGGCTGGCGGCGAATGAAATTAAGACTACATGATCATCTTATATTGGCATGGATGCAACCCGGAACTACCTTTCCCAGGTCTCTGGGAAGCACCTCATTCTTGTAATGAAGGAATTTAGCTTCAACTGTGTCAAGTAAAATATTGATTTATTTGACTGGAAATTACTATAAAAGTATATTTTTGTAATTTATTCAAAAAAATATACCTTTCCATGATTAAAACCTCAATTTTAGTACCCTTTTTGTTTGTTTCGTTTTTGGGTTTGGCCCAGCGCGCAGCAACCTACACCCAAGAATTTGCATCACCCATTGAAAAGTTACTTTTGAATCCCCAGACGGGCATTGTGTATGTCAAGGAGGATACCAAACTCTCAGCCTACTCACCAGATGAAAAGAAACTACTATGGGAAATTGGCGAACGGGAAATCGGAGCCAAAAGTAATTTAAAAAAATTGGCCGAATTTGACCTTACCGACGTAAACAAGGATATGGACCTTTTGGAATTGGTGGAGGAGTCAAATTACATCTACGCAAATATCAATGGACGAGAATTGGTGATTCATGGTTTAACGGGTGAGGTAGTTTTCAACTCCGAAAAAGTTCTACCCAATGCCCTCATAATAAAGCAAATATTCCTTCCTCTTGAGGATAGTTTTGGATTTATCGTGGTAGAAAATCGGAAATTTTATTTAAAGTATTTTGATTTATCCCAAGGGAAAATTAGTTGGGAGGCGCCATTAGGGAATGAGGCTAGTTTGAAGAGTGCATTTTCAAAAAGTCAAGCCACCCGAATGGATCACATGGAAAGCTATCAAGACAATCTTTACGCATTGATCAACAACAACCTCTTAAGTTTGGATAAAAAGTCGGGAAAAATCAATTGGGTCTTACCTGAAATTAACCAATTCTACGTTTGTCAAAATGGCAAAAATCTGGTCATTGTAAAGAACAGAGGAGGTATGGTGTCTACTCGAAAATCCTTTAATCTCGTTGAGACGTCTCGTGGAAAATCCATTTGGAAAAGCGATGTTGAAACGGTAAATCTTTTGAAATTGGAGGATTGGGGTGATAAAATTTTAGTAGCACATAGCCAGGGATTCAATATGTATTCTTATGCAGACGGTGCAAAATACTGGAAAAAAGATGTGAAAGGAAGCAACTTTAAACAAGTTATTTCAATCGGTGACGATTTTTTGTATATCTCAGATAAAGACATGATTTTGGTGGATAAACTGGGGGTCAACAAATGGAAAAAAGATATTGAAATTTCGGATAATTCGGAAGATGAAATTCACCATCTGGGTATGACAAAAAGCGGTAAAATCATGTACATCACGGCTACCTATGGAAATATGGTGGATTACCAAACGGGCACTAAAATTTGGAAACGAAATATCAAATTTGATCCTCAATTACCTTTACTGTATCGGTATGATGAGCAAAAAGACATTTTTTTAATTTACAACGATGAAAACCTATACAAGTTTGATCCCAACCTAAACGATAAGCCCGAACCTTTTGCCAAAGTAAAAGCAAAAAGCGACAAAACGATGTCGGGCCTTGAAGTTTTTGACTGGGGAGTCTCACTCACCAGTCAGTCGGAGGTAATCGGTATCAGTCGGGAGGGGAATGTATTATTTCAAAATAAGTATGAACAGCCCGGAGAGACCGGTCGGCAGGCACTCAAGGTGGCGGGTATTGTTGGGGCTGCGTACCTTGGAACGCGGTCCACGGTACAGTCGGTAGTTGCGAACTCCAGCTTGACTATGACGTACCGTGATGACCAAGGAAATGTTCATATCTCACGTGATTACCTACTGTCGGACGATCAGAGACGTTCTTTGAACCGGCGCTCCACCGCCAATGCAGTCGGGGCCGATTTAACCTCTGCGTTGAGTCAAAATGTTGCCAAAAGGTATAATGCGCTAAAACAAAATTCAAATTTTGCCTACATCTTTGCCAAGGATACTACCAAAAACAGTAAGAACAAGGTATTGGTTAAGGTCCGAAAAATGGATGGAAAAGAGGTAGATAAATTAATTGTTAACGATCTAAAACCACTCTACGAGGTAGATCCAGTGACGGAAACTCTATTCTATGGAAATCAGAATAAATTAATGGTTTTCTTACCCTAGGAAGGTATAAATTGTTCACTACTAAGTTACTTGGCCTGGCCGATGGGTCGGGCCAAGTTGGTTTCAATTTTAAATCCATTTCTCCCATAGGATATCACCCTCGACCACCTCGTTGGTCAATTGAAAACCCAACCGTTCGAGTAATCGATTGGAGGATAGGTTGGTGGGCTGCGTTCTGGCTTTTAAGGATTTTAATTGAGGAAATTGACGACACCACTCCAGGACAGCTCCTAAAAATTCGGTCATATACCCCTGGGATTGGAATTCAGGATAGATTCCGTAACCGATCTCGGTCCAACCTTCGGGTTGTGGTGGGGCATAAAAACAAAAGTCACCAATGGGTTTTTGACTGGCTCTCGCAACGATACACCATACCGTGTACCAAATATGGTCGCGGTCTGGTGTATTCTGTAAAATAGGAAGGATACCTGATTCAAATAACTCGATCACATCTTCATCTAAAGGCCGTATTGAGGGCTTTAAATGATACCTTTCCCCAAAATTAGGACTCGTGGTAATGTATTGTTGAATTTCCCAAGCGGTCATGGGAAAAGCCCACAACCGCTTGGTCTGAATTAATTCCATTGGATGTTTCGTTGAATGGAAAACCCTTTGGGATACTTAATTTGAACCGTTTTATCAATTTGAACCGAACCACCTGCCGGAATAGTAACTTCCCACTCAATCAAGCCTGTTTCAGGAATGACTCTTCCCTCTAGCGACAACGTGTAGGATACCTCTACCCGGCTATCTTGGGATACCGGCACTTGATCTTCTACTTTGACGGTCATGGCTTGGTCACGTCGATTGGTTAGGGTAAATCGTTCAACATAGGTCTCACGGACCGAAGAGCCAACGGTCTTCACGGTTTTTTTGTCTTGGACCTGCTCCAATTTTGCCTGAATGGATTGGTCACGACCTAAGGAAATCACATGGCTTTCCTCTTTCCATCGAGTATCCAAATAACTCTCCCCAACATACGATCCCTTCCAATACATCGTCAAAGGTCCCGAAAGAAGGGATTTTAATAAATCGGATGATATTTCAGACTGAACAAACCCTTCCGATGATTGGCGAGGTACCATTGAATAAGTATACTGAACTGGCCATTGATACGTTTGAACATCCAAGCGAGTGGGTTCGCCGCTACTTGGAATTCGGTGAAAACCGGGTAGCACAAAGTTCATGTATAGATCCTGATTGTCTAATTCGACCGGCTGAGAAGTTGATGCTACCATTTCGGCATCTGACATCGCTAACATCATGGTCTCGGGTACCAATTTGGCATTTCTTCGATTACTCACTTGGACGGGCCTTTCCTTGAGATATTCTGGTTGCAGCATTGGTTTTGTTCCACCCAATACAGGACGAGCGGTTGATAGGATTAGGTGGGTTTTATTCCAATCCAATCCAGTATTTTGTTGGATATCAGCCTGGAATGTGACAAATAAAGGTTGTTTAGTATCTTGAACACGGGCTGTGTAGCGGGGCGTCCAATAGGCCTCGTTCACTACATATCCTAGTGTCAATTGGGTGGAGAGCTCCTGGCTAGATTCTGCCAGGATTCGAATGACTTGATCGGTGGAATGGGTCTCAGCGGATTTTCCCATTTGCTCCGCCAAGCGTTGTTTCTTGGATTCTGCTAGAAGGATCTGTTCTTTAAGATTCATTCTTTTTTTTCCAATTTCAAGCAGTTTTTGTTCAAACAAGGCCATGAATTCCTTAAAATCTTCCGGAATCAACCCATCGGCTTCTCCTTTGATTTCAGCATTGGCCATTAAAATTTTCTCCTGTTGCTCTGTAACACGATACAACATGTCCAATTGGCGAATTTCTTTTTCGAGGACACGAATGGAGTCTTGTAACGCGGCGGAAGGATGGATAGCGTCTTCAGATTCAAGGTTGACGGACAGAATGCGCCATGCCCCATTGGTAGTCACTTGCAGGCTGTTTCCAACGATCGAGTTGCCTAATCCTTTGATGTAAAATGTGGATTTACCCGCAGGTAGTTGAATAGGGACCACCGATCGAATGAGCGCTTGTTGAGGGTAGATAATGACTGTATCTGCCTGAGCCGTGTAAGTTGGTGATTTTTGACTTAAACCTAAAAAAGGTAAAAAAATGAGGGAAAGTAGCTGAAGGTTTTTCATGTAGGTAGACCTTGTTTTTTTGGGAGAAGAACGTTTCTAAACGGAAATCCTGATAATCAAAATTCAATATTAACCCGAATTTGATAATTTCGCACCAAATTATCTACACTATGTTTTCAGAAAAGCGGGTCCGTTCTTTCACGGAGAAAATATTTAAGGCCATAGGATGTTCGTCAAAAGATGCGAAGTTAGCTGCCGATGTTTTGGTTTCGGCAGATTTGCGTGGGGTTGATTCCCACGGGGTAGCTAGGCTAGCGGGCTATGTACGGTTATATGATTTAGGTCGATTGAATCCTAATCCAGAGATTAAAATTATACATGAGACGGCTTCTACGGCGGTTTTAGATGGAGACCGAGGGCTCGGTTTGGTGGTCGCTCCACAGGCCATGCGACTAGCCATGAAAAAAGCGAAACGCGTAGGCTCTGGATGGGTGGCCGTTCAAAATTCAAATCACTTTGGAATTGCCGGATACCATGCCATGCTTGGTCTTGATCAAGATATGATTGGTTGGTCGATGACCAACGCGGCTCCCTTGGTGGTGCCTACGTTTTCAAAAGAAAAGTTATTGGGAACAAATCCTATCGCCATCGCGATCCCGGCCGGGGCAGAAGAGCCCTTTGTACTTGACTTTGCCACGACAGCCGTTGCCTACGGAAAAATGGAGATTTTACAGCGTCTAGGTAAACCGGCTCCTTTGGGTTGGGTTCAAGATGCCCAGGGCGACCCAACCGATAATCCTCACGCCGTTCGAGAAGGGGGAGGTTTGGTTCCATTAGGCGGGGATCGAGAACATGGTGGACATAAGGGATATGGACTAGGGGCCATGGTGGATATCCTCACGGGAGTGCTTTCTGGGGCTAATTTTGGGCCGTGGGTTCCTCCGTTTGCAACGGCCGGATTTCATTCTGCCGAGGTTGAACAAGTTGGAAGAGGAACTGGACATTTTATCGGGGCGATGCGAGTCGATGCATTTCAGTCGACGGAAAATTTCAAAGGTAAGATGGATCAATGGATTCGTCGCTTCCGTTCAGCTAAATCTGTCGAGGGAAAACATGTTCAAATTCCCGGAGATCAAGAAAGACAGTTCATGGCGGAACGAAGAGCGCAAGGAATTCCGTTGAATGAGAAAGTAGTGGAAAGTTTAGCCGAATTAGGTACACGATTTAACGTAAAATGGTAATGCAAAAAAAACGACCCGTCGCCCTTGGCCTAATCCAAATGTCTTGCACAGCGGATGTGGAGGCGAATATCCAAAAGGCCGAAAAAAATATTCGAGAAGCTGCGGCAAAAGGGGCTCAGATCATTTGTTTGCAGGAATTATTCAGTTCATTGTATTTCTGTGATGAAGAGGATGCCCAGCGATTTTCATTGGCGGAGTCGATTCCAGGGCCCACCACCGAGCGGTTTCAAGCCCTGACCAAAGAGCTTGGAGTGGTGTTGATTGCCTCCTTGTTTGAAAAAAGAGCGCCAGGCTTATATCATAACACTACAGCCGTTTTAGATGCCGACGGTTCTCTTTTAGGAAAATACCGGAAAATGCACATTCCGGATGATCCGGGTTATTATGAAAAGTATTATTTCACACCAGGGGATCTTGGATATCAAGTTTTTGAAACCAAATTTGCTAAAATCGGGGTACTGATTTGTTGGGACCAGTGGTACCCCGAGGCGGCACGGCTGACTGCTTTGAAGGGCGCAGAGATTCTGTTTTATCCTACAGCCATTGGTTGGGATTTAACAGAAACCTCCACGGTCATTCCTAAAGAGCAATATGAGGCTTGGCAGACCATTCAACGGAGCCATGCCGTGGCCAACGGAGTATTTGTCGTCAGTGTGAATCGAGTAGGAGTGGAGGCTGGACAGCAATTTTGGGGTGGATCTTTTGTGGCGAATCCACATGGCCGACTTCTTTATTTGGCTTCCCATGAGCAAGAGGAAATCCATGTTGAAACCATTGATTTACAAGAAATGGAATATTATCGTACTACCTGGCCTTATCTCCGTGACCGGCGGATTGATTCCTATGAGGGTATTACCAAACGATATTTAGATGGGGAGTAATCCCCATTTTTTTTAGGCCAATCCGACAATACGCAATTTGTCAAACCCCACCGTTTCTCGATAGGCTTGGGGGGATATTTGAACGTGTTTTTTGAAAAACCGACTAAAATAGAACTCGTCTTTATATCCCAACTCATAGGCAATTTCCTTTACAGTTTTTCCCGTCAGGTAAAGTTCACGCTTTGCTTCAATGACGATCCGCTGCGCGATCATTTCGGTTAAGGTTTTATTGAAGTACTTCTTGACCATTTTCGCCAAAGCATTGGGGGAAATGTGTAACAAGGCAGCATACTCCGAGGGGGAATGTAAACGTCTATATTCTTTTTCGATTAAATCAACAAATTGCTGAATGATTTGAGGCTCTTTAGGATCAGAATCCACTAAAACAGGTTCTTCAGATTGATTCTTTTGTTTTTCTCTTAACACTTGAATCAAAAAAATCTTAATGTAAGATACCAAAAGTTCATGCAAAGCCACTTCATTCCGCTCAATTTCAGCGGTCATCTGATACAATAAATCGAGTAATTTTTGTGGTTCTTGTAATGGAAAGTGAGGAGGAGTATAGATGTTATGGAATAATGTACCCTCAGTCTCTACTTCGTTTTGGTATCGGTAGGTACAAAAAAAATCTGGATGAAAATTAAGTACCCAACCCGAAATCCGATCATCATGTCGAAGACGGTAGGGTTGGTAGGGTGAAAGACATATCATGGACACCTCCGGCACATCATGAGATACCAAATCTACATCCAATGAAGCATGACCCTTCAAAAGTAAAATCATGGAATAATAATTGTGCCGGCGCATCTCACGAAACGCATTGGTCTCGGTTAACGGGTAGACTTGTATGCCAATTTCTCCATTTTGGCGATTAAACAAGGCATGCGTTGCTTGAATCATGTCAGAAAATCGGGTTGTGGACAGAATTGTCCATGGAATCAGGTTCCATGGACAAAAATCGTTTCTATCGGGTTTAAACAGATTGTTTGGAGACAAATAACCGCATTACATGCACTATTTTTAACTACATGGAATCCTAAGCCGCAAATATCTAGGTTTCACAGGAGTAAAAACATGGTATAATTATGCATTTGCATGGATAATTTTTTCTTGAATGTACTTTTTCATTGCCTCACCCAAACATACGGGTTTCCAAAGAATTCTCCTATTTTTGTAAAAATCCTTCCACATGAACGCATATTTTTTAACACGAAAATCAGGACCTTTCCATTTATCTGTACCGTTGGCCTCCTCGAAAAGTGAAAGTAATCGAGCTTTGATTTTGCAGGCTTTGACCGGCTTTGAAGCTACACTTTCTAATATATCTATCGCGCGAGATACCCAAACGATGGTACGCTTGTTGCAAAGCCAAGATCCGACGGCCGATGTTATAGACGCTGGAACCACCATGCGATTTTTGACTGCCTACTTTGCGGCCACCAATCAAACCAAACGAATGACCGGAACAGCTCGAATGTGTGAGCGGCCCATTGGGATCCTAGTTGAGGCACTTCAAACTTTGGGGGCTCATATAGAATATGAAGGTCAAATCGGGTACCCACCTCTTCGAATCCAAGGATTTTCAAGGCAGCAAACTTCAACCATATCCGTCCGGGGTGATGTAAGTAGCCAATACATTTCCGCTCTTTTGATGATTGCCCCCACTTTACCAGATGGCCTGACTTTACATCTGACCGGTTCTATCGGATCTATCCCTTACATTACCATGACATTAGCCCAAATGGCGGCTTTTGGCGTACAGAGTGAGGTGAATTGGGAGGAGAAGTGGATAAAAATTCCACATCAAAACTACCAGCCCATCGCTTATTCCATTGAGTCAGACTGGTCTGGTGCTAGCTATTGGTACAGTTTATTGGCGTTGGACCACCATCCAGAGAGTACCATTACCCTACTAGGATTAAAGGAAAATTCCTTACAAGGTGATAGTGCCATTGTCGAAATCATGCGGCAGTTGGGAGTTCAAACCACATTTCTTCCAGAGGGAGTTACCTTAACCAAGATTCAGCCGAAGGATACGCTACAATGGGATTTTACTAATTGTCCTGATTTAGCTCAAACTGTTGCAGTCGTGTTAGCCGGTTTGCGAATCCCAGGCACATTTTTTGGCTTGGAATCACTAAAAATAAAAGAGACCGACCGTGTGTTGGCTTTGCAGAATGAATTAGTGAAAATTGGCGCCAAGCTGACTGAGGTCGTCCCTGAAACAGAATATGCCCTTACCTTGGAGACTGTCCCGTCAGATAGTCCCCAAATTCACACCTACGATGACCACCGCATGGCGCTCGCATTTGCACCTTTGGCGATGCTATTTCCCGTCGTAATCGAGGATCCAGGCGTTGTTGTGAAATCATATCCCAATTTTTGGGATCATCTGAGTGAAGTGGTGGAGATCCAGGAACAGTAAAAAATGGAATGTTAGATCGATTTAATCCATTGAAAAACGCCGGGTTTCCCTCGGCGTTTTTCAATGATGTGAACAGTTCTACCTCGTAGGATTTCAAGAGAAATTTCCTCGGCTACGTTTGTATTACCCCAACCGAATAAGGTTTTTCGATTGGTGCATGGTTGGCAGCCTCAATACCCATTGAAATAATCTCCCGGGTTTTGACCGGGTCGATGATGCCATCCACCCACAAGCGTGCCGCCGCATAGTAGGGACTTAGCTGAGAATTGTAGGTGGCTGTTACCTCATCCAGTAATTTTTGGCGATCTTTCTCCTCCAATTCAACCCCTCTGGATTTCAGGGTAGCCTCCTGAATTTGCACCAAGGTTTTGGCGGCAGAGGCTCCACTCATGACCGCAGTTTGCGACGTTGGCCAAGCATAAATGAGACGAGGGTCATAGGCTTTTCCACACATAGCATAGTTTCCAGCTCCGTACGAATTTCCTACCATAAAAGTAAATTTAGGTACGACCGAATTGGCCATCGCTGAGACAAGCTTTGCACCATCCTTGATAATTCCCCCATGTTCTGATCGACTTCCGACCATAAATCCATTGACATCTTGCAAGAAAATAAGAGGAATCCGCTGCTGATTGCAATTCATAATAAATCGAGCGGCTTTGTCGGCCGAGTCGGAATAAATGACTCCCCCCATTTGCATCTCTTGAGTTCCGCCTGATTTCTTGGCTTTGACAATCTTACGTTGGTTGGCCACAATTCCGACCGCCCACCCGTCAATTCGTGCTAAGCCACAAAGAATGGTTTGGCCGTAGTCGGGTTTGTAAGGATCAAAACTTCCAGCATCCACGAGGCAGTCAATTACTTCCTGCATATCGTAAGGTTTATTTCGATCCTCGGGTACAATGGCATGTAGATCTTCGATGGGCCGGGCTGGGGAAGTGCTTTCTTTTCGATTGAATCCAGCTTTGGGTTTGTCTCCCAATTTATCAATTACATTTCGAATAGCTTCCAAACATGAGGCATCGTCAGGGAATGCACGATCGACCACCCCAGAAATCTGGGTATGGGTAGCGGCCCCACCTAATGTTTCATTGTCCACATCTTCGCCAATCGATGATTTTACTAAATAAGAGCCAGCCAAAAAAACAGAACCCGTTCCTTCCACAATGAAAGCATAGTCCGACATGATAGGCAGGTAGGCACCTCCCGCCACACAAGAGCCCATGATGGCAGAAATTTGGGGAACTCCCATGGCGGAAAGTTGAGCGTTGTTCCGGAACGTCCGTCCAAAATGCTCCTTGTCTGCAAAAACATCGGCTTGCATGGGCAAAAAAACTCCCGCAGAATCGACTAGATAAATAATGGGAAGCCTATTTTCCATAGCAATTTCCTGCGCTCGCAAATTCTTTTTGGCGGTGATCGGAAACCAGGCTCCCGCCTTTACAGTGGCATCATTCGATACAACCACACAGAGTTTTCCGGCAACATATCCCATCACACAAACTACCCCACCGTTGGGGCAGCCACCTTCTGCCTCGTACATGCCTTCGCCCGCAAACATCCCAATCTCTGTGTACGGTCTTTGGGGGTCCAGTAAAAAATGTACCCGTTCCCAGGCGGTCATTTTTCCTTTCTTTTTATGGGCAGCTATTTTTTTTTCACCTCCTCCGAGGACTATTTTTTGGTGCTTAAGGGCCAACTCGTCTAGCAAGTTCTTCATGTTTAGATCACAAAAAGGTTGAAGGATTATATTTTTTCTTTGAAAAGCAAAATTTCCACGAAGTTAGTTATATTTGTTGTCAAATAAATAATTAGCATAACAAATAAATCAACAAACACCCTAAGCCGATTTGACATGGAAGCAACAATGAAAATGAAGGAGGAAATGGAATTGATCCGGGCGAGTGCCCGTGAATTTGCAGAAAACTACATTCGTCCCCACGTGATGGAGTGGGATGAGGCTCAGACTTTCCCGCTGGACGTTTTTAAGAAATTAGGAGAGCATGGATTTATGGGTATTTTAGTGCCTGAAACGTATGGGGGTAGTGGCTTGGGATACCAAGAGTACATCACTATTTTGGATGAAATTTCTCAAGTTTGTGGCTCGATAGGCTTATCTGTGGCAGCTCACAATTCTTTGTGCACTAACCACATTCTAAGCTTTGCTAATGAAGATCAAAAACGTTTTTATTTACCTAAATTAGCTTCCGGCGAGTGGATCGGAGCTTGGGGATTAACGGAAACAGGAACCGGTTCTGACGCCGGTGGCATGACGACCACAGCGGTTCAAGACGGGGATTACTTTGTTTTGAATGGATCCAAGAATTTCATTACCCATGCGATTAGTTCTCAAGTGGCGGTGGTTATTGCGAGAACGGGAGAAAAAGGAGATAAACACGGGATGACGGCCTTTATTATTGAAAAAGGTACGCCCGGCTTCAGCGCAGGTAAAAAGGAGAATAAGTTGGGCATGCGAGCCTCTGAAACAGCTTGCTTGTTCTTTGATAATTGCCGTGTTCATAAAGATCAGGTAATTGGTGAAGTAGGGGATGGATTTGTTCAATCGTTGAAGTTATTGGATGGGGGGCGAATCTCCATTGCTGCTCTTTCATTAGGAATCGCGCGAGGTGCTTACTTGTGTGCGTTACGATATGCCCACGAGCGGGAGCAGTTCGGACAAAAAATATTCGATTTTCAGGGAGTAGGTTTTAAACTGGCTGAAATGGCGACTGAATTGGAGGCTGCCGAGTTGTTAACCCGTCAAGCCGGTGAGTTAAAAAACGCAGGAATGAAGGTCACCAAACAGTCGGCTATGGCCAAATTATTTGCTTCAGAAGCCGCAGTCAATCTTAGTAGTGAATCGGTACAAATTCATGGAGGGTATGGCTACACCAAAGATTTCCCAGCTGAGAAGTTTTACCGAGATGCCAAGCTTTGTACCATAGGGGAGGGTACTTCAAATATCCAACGTTTGGTAATTGCCCGTGAAATCAGCAAAGATCTACGAGCATGAGCTTAGTTCAGATTATCGATTGTCCACGCGATGCCATTCAAGGCATCGCGTCTTTTATACCTACCCAAAAGAAGGTAGCCTACATCCAAGCTGCTCTCAATTCAGGTGTACTGGCGGCGGTTGATTTTGGTAGTTTTGTCTCACCTGCCGCAGTACCTCAAATGGCGGATACTGCCGAGGTTTTAGAGCAATTGGATCTTTCCTCGACCTCAACCGAGTTGTTAGCTATTGTGGCCAATTTGAAAGGTATCCATCAAGCGGTCACATTTCCAAAAATTAGTTGGTTGGGATATCCTTTTTCGGTATCTGAAACGTTTCAGCAACGGAATGCCCGTACTACCCGAGAAGCCTCTTTGGATGTGGTAGCGGAAGCGGTTGGCATAGCAGCGGCTCAAAACAAGCAAGTGCGCGTGTATATTTCGATGGGATTTGGAAATCCATATGGGGATGATTGGTCAGAAGAGTTAGTTAGCGAATATGTGGGTCGATTAGCCGAGGTAGGCGTTACTCATTTTGCCTTATCCGATACCACTGGGGAGGCAACGGTTCAAGGTATTGGCTCACTATATAGTACACTAACTTCTCATTTTCCCGAGATGAATTTTTCAGCACACCTGCACGCAACTCCTTTGGATTGGCTCCCGAAGGTCGAGGCTGCCTATGAAGCCGGTTGCCGAACGTTCGATGGAGCGATGCTAGGGTATGGCGGCTGCCCGTTTGCCAAAGATCAGTTGGTAGGCAATATACCGACAGAAGGTTTGATTTCTCGATTTGCGCCGGATCGGGTAGATTTACTACCACAATTCCAATCTCAATTTGAATCTCTAATTTCGCATGTATAATTATCTAGAAATAGTTCGATCGGGAAAAGGGACACAAATTGTGTTGAATCGACCCGCCAAACGAAATGCATTTACCCCAGGTATGGTAAGTGAATTAGCGCATTGTTTACAAAAATGCCAAGATGATGATTCAGTTTGGTGGATTGAGATCCATGCCCGTGGACCAGTATTCTGTGCGGGAATGGATTTGCTAGTTTTTGAAAATCCGTCGATCGAAGACATCGATTTGGCCGTTCCTCCCTTTGTTGGATCGTTGGCATCTGCCATGCGACTTGTCAGTAAACCCACGGTAGCGGTGGTGGAGGGATCTGTGTTGGCAGGAGGGTTTCTGATTGTCGGGGAATGTACTTTAGTGGTAGCTAAAGAGGAAGTAACCTTTGGATTGCCCGAGTTGAAACGAGGCATCTTTCCGTTTCAGGTCATGGATACCTTGCGGAAGCGTATGTCGGATGCCCAAATTCTCCAATGGTGTTTGTTAGCCGAGACGGTCTCCGCACTGGAAGCTCAACAACGAGGGCTAGTGACTCACGTCGCAAAGGAAGGCCAATTGGAGGAAGTAGTGCAATCGATTCGGGATCGATGGTCGGAACTTGCCCCAATGGCTATGCGGAAAGGGATTGAGGCATTGCGTGCATTGGACGATATCCCGCAAGCAGATCGCCTGATATGGTTGAAATCCCAGCTTGAGGAACTGAAATCGAGTGCAGATGCTCAAGAAGGTCTCGTGGCTTTTCGCGAAAAGAGGCCTCCAGTTTGGCAAAATCGCTAAGGAATTTTTGTAAAAACAGAATTAATCCACTACATTTGCATTCCCTTTACAGAGAGGTGCTCGAGTGGTTGAAGAGGCACGCCTGGAAAGCGTGTAGGCCGGCAACGGTCTCGAGAGTTCGAATCTCTTCCTCTCTGCAAGTAAAACCCTGACAATGTATGTTGTCAGGGTTTTTTTATCCTCATTCTGTGTGTTTTCCGATTGGTGGTCTCTCTCCGCCGTCTAATTTCCAGCAGCTCCCACTCCCAATAAACTACTCTTGCGTAACTCAAGGAATCATTTAGAAATCAATAGGTCTACCATCATGATGCACTTTCCAGAAATTTGAAGACGGAATGGATAGTTTTCCAAAAAATGGAATTTATCCAATGAGACTGTTTGAAAATTGGAAAATAGGTCTGTAGAGCGTATTGACTATTGTGTTTAAAATTGAATTTATCTAAGAATAAATTTTGTAAAGTTAAGGGGATTTGGTGTCCCAAAAAGAGGTTATGTCATTTATAGGTAAAAGAGTGTCGGTCATTTTGAGTGGTACAAGGTTTGAAATTTAGGTAATCAAATGAATCCTTCAAAATCTGAATTTAAAATCTAAACCATAAAAAAATGACAACCTCTAACATCTTCCGTACCTTTGCTTTCTCGACAATTATCGCTTTAGGGACTGCTTTTACCGCCTCTGCCCAAGATAATAACACCGACAATCATCAAATCACTGTAAGTGTTCCGAACGTCGCATTGTTGGATTTGGAGACCAGTGGAACTCGTAACTTCACGGCTTCTTTTGTTCAGCCTACTCCGTTAGAAGCAGGTCAAAAATTAAGTGCACCGGCTGATAATTCCGATCTTTGGTTGAACTATTCTTCTGTACTTCCAAATTCTGGAGTGACTTCCAGAAAAGTAAATGTGAAAGTCTCAGCCCTTATTCCTGGCGTAACGTTGCAAGTGGTTGCAAGAGCTTCTTCAACGGGTTTTGGAACTTTAGGAAGACCAACTTCCACTGTAACGCTTTCAACTGCTGATCAACCCATCATCGAGGGTATCGGTAGTGCTTACACTGAAACAGGTGCAGCCAAAGGACATAACTTGGTTTATTCTTTCCAAGCACAGGATGCAGATTATGCAAATCTTCGTGCCAACAATACGACTGTGACAGTTACCTACACGTTATCTGATAACTAAAAAATAAAAAAATGGGTAAGGCGGGTGATGTACTTTACATCATCCGCTTTTTTTGTTTAGTAACGAATTAAAGTTATCGACCTTTCCATTTGGTAAACATTCAAGTTTTTAGGAATTTAGATGATTGATTTCAACCTTAAACCTGACATTTCTCGAATGGAAAATCAAAAGAAATCGCCCAATTGGTTACTCTTTCTATTAATTGTGGTAGTAGCCAATGGTTTAGTTAAAAACTTTGATCCGTCCACCCTTACGTTTCAAAAGCCTTATCTCTGTCTTCTCTATGGACTTGTATTGGTTGCTGGTTTGTATTTGTTTATTCGTGATTTATGGGCCCAAAAAAAGGATGCAGAATGAGGTGGATGTTGGGTTTATTCCTGGTTATTTTTTCTATGAATAGGGGATGGGCACAAACATCAGAAACAGATGATCGGGCATTTTTTTTAAAGTATTTGATACAATTGGCTGATCCTGTCTTGGTTAATCTGAGCCAAGGTACCTTGAAAAAGAATATGCCTCTTCGCCTAGCTCCAAAAGCGTATCCCGATCGTGAGAAAGTAGCTCATCTTGAAGCTTTTGGGCGATTGGTAGGTGGTATGGCGCCTTGGCTTGAACTGGGTCCCGACGCGACTCCCGAAGGCAAACTTCGAGAAAAATATATTGAACTAACACTACGCTGTTTCGATCACGCCACAAATCCTGCTTCTCCCGATTATTTAAATTTTAACGAGGGAAGTCAACCACTGGTAGATGCCGCTTTTTTGGCTCAAGCGCTACTTCGGGCCCCAAATCAACTTTGGGGACGGATGCCAAAACCTACCCAACAACGGGTGATCGCCGCTCTAAAATTGACCCGAAGCATTAAACCGTATGAAAATAATTGGCTTTTGTTTTCGGCCATGATCGAAACCGCTTTAATCAAATTGGATGGAAGTGGTGATCGAAACCAGATCGACTACGCCCTACAAAAACATGAAGAATGGTACCTTGGGGATGGTGTCTATGGAGATGGTCCTGAATTTCATTTTGATTATTACAATAGTTTCGTGATCCATCCTATGCTGGTGGATATCGCTACCCATGTACTTTCCACCGAAGAGTTAGCCACCTACCTAAAACGAGCACAACGATATGCGGCTATACAAGAACGTCTCATTTCTCCTGAAGGTACCTATCCCGTGGTTGGGCGATCTATGACTTATCGCTATGGGGCGTTTCAGGCCTTGGCGCAAATCGCTTTAATGGAGAAATTACCCAGTGGGGTTACCCCTGCACAGGTGAGATCCGCCTTAAAAGCTGTCGTGAATCGCCATCACGAGCAGAACCTATTCGATTCCAATGGTTGGCTTCAGTTGGGGTTTGCGGGTCATCAGCCCGAACTTGCGGAATCCTACATTACTACGGGTAGCCTATACCTTTGTGCTCAGGTGTACTTAATTTTGGGACTTCCATCTTCTTCCCCATTTTGGAAGGATCCCGCCGAGCCCTGGACACAGAAAAAAATTTGGAGTAATCACTCAGGTCTTTTGGATCGAGCCCTCTCAACGCATTAACTGATTTTGAAGGAGGATTTTTTTATCTTAAAATACCGACATTTGATAGAGTGGAACTAACTATTTTAGTCGATACTTCACCACCAATCCTGTGTGATTTCCGATGAAGGGATAATCAGGAAATACAAAAGTCCCGGCCCGAAGTCCAAGCAAGATATTCTTATACACTTTTTGCTCAGCTTCCAATTGTATCGGAAAGCCGATGTCGGTATTCGAAACCTCCACCACCGCAGGAAATTCCCTTCCTAAAGTTATAAGGACTTGCCGAGAATAACTCACCAAACCAATCCCTGCCCCGGCGCGTAGTGCAAAAGACTCTTTTTTGAGGAGGGCATACTTAGCTAAAAAATTACTTTGTAACTCAGTGCCGTTCAATCGATCATACGTGCCTGGAATTATCGTACCATTCGGTAATAAGGTGGATCCATTAAATCCTGGATACGTAAAGTTACTGGTGATGACTCCCGCAGAAAAAGATAAACGTGGAGTTTGATGGTATTCCATTTCACCCTGAAAATAGGCACTTCGAGTCATTGGACCAGCGATAGGTGTGAAATAGGCTCCACCACCGACGGTAAAATCAATGCCTTTTTGGGCATAAAGTGATTGGTCAAAAAGAAACAAAGAAAGCAGAAGGAAACATGTGAAATTTTTCATGAACAGCTAATTGAAATCAAGGTAAAGACATAAATGTGCATCATTCGTTTTTGAATTTACATACACTACTTGATTTCAAAAATAGTTTAAAAAAACTAGATTTAAATTATTTTTCATGAAAAAAGGGTAATAATACGGTAATAAAATAAATGAAAATGGTCCTTGGATTCTTAGCGTTCTCTGCGCTTTTTAGATCGCTAAGGACGCAAAGGTTTATTCGCAAAGGGCGCGAAGAGGAAATCTCCTTTGATTCCTCGCGACTCCATGGCGTCCTCTGGGTTCCAAAGATAAATTAGAAGAAGTATGTTGTATTTTTCGTATATTGGTAGTACCTTTCTGTAACTTCCTCATTACCTACTGCTTATGAAAAATATTTCCATTGAATTGAAATGGGCCTTGGTGTTTTCAGGAATGACCCTAGCATGGATGTATCTTGAAAAATGGACAGGTTTACATGATCAATACCTCGACTATCATATGTACCTTACAAACCTGTTTGCCATTCCCGCTATTTTCATCATGGTAAAAGCCTTACTTGATAAAAAGAAAAGTTTTTATGAGGGTAACATGACATATCGTCAAGGTTTTGTATGTGGCTTGATCTTATCTTTCATCATCGCCCTGTTGAGTCCTGTTAATCAGTGGATTACCACTTATGTGATTACTCCTGAATATTTTCCAAATGTGATCAAACGGTCCGTTGAGATTGGTTATTTTAAGTCCATAGCAGAAGCGGAGGCTCAATTTAATTACCAAAATTATGCAATTCAGGGAGCCATTGGCGCTTTGGTCATGGGCCTTTTGACCACGGCTATTGCTATGATTTGGCTTCGTACTCCAGCCAAAAAAGCGACTTAATTTTTCCACTTTCTTAGTTCTATGGTCCGTTTTTACACTCTTTGGATTTATCTTTATCTATTTAGCCTTTCGGTGGTGGGTCAAAAGGCATATTCTAAAGCCGATTTCACACCCAAAATGCGAATCATTGTAGATAATGACTTTAGTGGAGATCCTGATGGACTATTTCAACTCGCTCATCTCATCTTATCGCCCTCCGTTGAGATTCGAGGAATCATTGGTTCTCACTTGTCCAAAGGAGATGGCTTTGATCCCTCGGATCGTCAGGCAGATCATGCCGTCCAAAAAGCCAGGGAACTCCTTCAACTAATGCAGATCAACCTTCCCGTAGTTGCAGGGTCTAATGTTGGAATGACGGACGAAAAGAAGCCCGTAGCCAGTGCAGGAGTGGACATGATTCTCAAAGAGGCTGCCCGTACCGACACATCCTTACCTTTGTATGTGGTCTGCGGTGCTGGACTTACTGAAATGGCTTCGGCTCTTATTCGTCAGCCTGACATCGCGCATCGAATTACCCTCATTTGGATCGGTGGTCCAGAATATCCCAATTTAGGTTATCCTCCTCCCAACCCAGCTGATATTGAATATAATTTGAATATCGATCGTGTAGCAGCTCAGGTGGTTTTCAATCAATCCAACCTGCCCATTTGGCAAATTCCTCGTAACACCTACCGACAGGCCCTAGTATCTTTTGCCCAGCTTTGGGTACATGTGCGTCCTAAAGACAGCTTAGGCCTTTATCTGTTTAATCAGTTAGAAAATCTGATGAAACGAGTCGGTCGACTTGACGAAACCTATATTTTAGGGGATAATCCCTTAGTTTTATTAACTGCCCTCCAGTCGTACTTCGAGCCCGATCCCTCGTCAAGTTTTTACCAAAATTTACCTGCTCCCACCATTAATTCGAGGGGCCAGTACGAACCCAATCCCGATGGGCGACCGATCCGGGTGTACTACCACTTAGATTGCCATCTTATGTTTCAGGATTTTTTTGATAAACTAACGTTATGGGCAAACGCTCAACCATCCGAAACAAAACCTGATGGGAGTCCCAAAAAAAATTGATATTTCAGGCTATTATTACCTATTTTTGAGTTAATAATACGCAATAATTGTCTATATGAAGGTCTTAATTCGATGTGTTTGCTTTTCTTTTGGTTTGATGGTTTTTTCTTGCCAGTCTACTACCGACCCCGCGACACCCGACGACGAGGTTATTGTTAAACCGACTCCTTCCCAAGTTGAGTTCAAAAATAGATCGATTACTCCTTCGTTCGTTAAACTTTTTCCCGAATTTCAACAAGTAGAGATCTATACACTGATTTCAAGTGAAGATACCATTGCCCAATCCAGATCCATGATTTATGGTGGTGCGCCTGATGGCCAAGGCTTTATTAAAAATCCCACAGGCGAAGGGTATATTTTAGTCACCAACCACGAAAATGCTTGGTCTATTTCAAGATTATACCTCAATTCGAAATTGGATATTATCAAGGGTGATTATGTTCTGAACACAGAGGGAGGTATGTTTAGATTGTGTTCTGGCACTATGGCAACTCCCGAAGTACACGGTTTTGGGCCTATTTTCCTTTCAACAGGTGAAACCTACGTGAATGCCATGACCCACGCCATAGATCCTGTAGCTGCGGCTACACCGGCTAATCAATCGCGTGTCAAGCCGGCCTTGGGCAAGTTCAGTGGGGAAAATTCGGTTCCCTTAACTAAATTGGCTTATCCCGGAAAAACTGTGATTATCTTGGGTGAAGATGATCCCAACGGTCAAGTGTATCTTTATGTGTCCAATACCCTTGGCGATTTGGATCAGGGAACGTTACATGCCCTTCGGAGAGTGGATCAAAATCAAATCGAAATCTCCATGAAATGGAACGAGACCTATGATGTCGAGTTTGTGGAAGTTCCCAATGCCAAAATTTTGATGGGGGAGGAGATCGAATCACTAAATAAATCCCTCAAGTCCATACAATTCGGTCGGGTGGAAGATTTGGATTTTCGTAAGGGCTCGCCTTCCCACAATCGTGAAATTTATTTCACAAGTACGGGTGGTCGTTTAGGATCCGAAAAAACCTATATGGGTCGGGTTTACCAATTAGTCCTTGATCCCAATACGCCACTAAAAGGAAAACTGAAAATCATTGCCGATGGTGATGTTTCTCCGTCCGGCGAAAATTGGAAAGGGCGCGACATCACCAGTCCTGATAATCTCTGTGTCACCGAAAACTATGTGTATATTCAAGAAGATGGTGATTCTTTTTTACCAGAGGCCACTCATAATTCGCTCATTTGGCAATATCATATTGCCTCGGGTACAAAAAAGCCTTTTTTGGATATGCGTCATCTGGATCAAGGATTCGTAGGGTCTAAATACAATCCTATTAGTGATCGCCATGATCGAAAAGGAATCTGGGAATATGGGGCTATGGTGGATATTTCCAGTGAGATTGGTGTGCCGGGGACGTTTACCTTGAATATTCATTCCCATTCGTGGGTTGAAGGCGACCGATTTGCCAATCCTAGTCGTTCCTCCTCTGTTCCTACATACAAAGCAGGTGGACAAACTCTTTTGCTCAAAAATGTACCGCGTTAATTTTTTTAGGGCCTTTTTGCTATTGGGTTGTATCCTGAGCTTGAACTGTTGCACCCGTTCATCAAAGCCCACGCTTCAAATGCAAGTGCTACCAGAAGTACAAAAAGAAGTAAAGGTCTTGATTACCTGGTTAGATACGTTGGCTATTGAAAAAGAACAAGCCAATGCCAAAGTCTATTTTAATCATTCAAGAAACCAATACAAAAAAATTGAGCCGTTTGTTGAATATTACTTTTCTGGTTTGTCCCGACGTATCAATGGGCCAGCTTTGCCCGAGATAGAGGCTGAGGAACATCAAGTTGTGGAGGCTAGCGGGTTTCAAGTTCTGGAGGAATTGCTCTATTCCGCTACTTCCTCGCAAGAAAAGAGGGAGCCTGTAGTTCGGGCACTTCAAACAGATCTTCGTTTTGTACTAAGTCAAATGCCTGCTCAACCCATGGAAGAGTATCATGTCTATGAACTCATACAGCACCAATTGATACGGTTGGCTACGCTGGGAATGACCGGATTTGATTCACCTGTGGCGCAACAAAGTCTTTCAGAAACAGAAGCCTCCCTAAGGGCCTTAAGCCATTGGTATGCCTTATTCCAGTCTAGTCGAGAGCTGCCTTGGGACTCCACACCTTGGCAAAAAGCCCTCCGAGTTTTCAACGACTCGGTTGATTTTAATTCATTTGATCGACTCGACTGGATACAATCCCATTTGATGCCTTTAAGTGAAATCGTGAAGTCCGAGAATAAATCGCTTACCCAAGCACCCGATGATATTCGATTTTCCAAGGCTTTTTATGGAACTCTGTCCGATTTAATGAAAGGAAAAAACATCAATCCTGAGGCATTTTCTGGATTTAGTCAAGCTCAGTCCAACGAAGTAAAAGTGGAATTGGGACGACTACTGTTTTACGATGTAAATTTGTCGAAAAGCCATTCCATGAGCTGTGCATCCTGTCATCAACCCAACCGGGCATTTACGGATGGGAAGATGGTTTCAACATCCCCAGTTCATGGCAGTGGTAGGTACCGAAATACTCCCACGGTGCTATACTCGGCTTTTCAGCGGTCTTTATTTTATGATATGCGCTCCCTTGATCTTGAGAATCAAATCCAGGAAGTATTTGATAACCCAAGTGAATTTAATCTGGGTGCAAGCGAGATGATTCGTCGCATGGAATCAAGATCCGACCTGAAAGTACTATTTAAGCGAGCTTTTCCAAACAAAAGTAAAATTGAACCCTATGATGTTCGAAATGCCCTAGCCGCTTTCCTTCGAAGCCTACTGCCGTTTCAATCCAAGCTGGATCGGTATTTCCAAGGAAAAACGGAACTGGCTCCCGAAGAAAAATTAGGTTTTAACTTGTTTTATGGAAAAGCTAAATGTGCCACATGTCATTTTGCTCCAATCTACAATGGAACCCAACCCCCAAGGTTTCAAATGACAGAATCTGAGGTTCTTGGTGTGCCAGCGCGAACCCGAGAGGGTCACTGGGTTTTGGATCCTGATTTAGGTCGATTTGACTTGTACCAGATTGATTTTTTCAAACGTGCTTTTAAAACACCGACCCTTCGAAATGTGTCAAAAACTGCTCCTTATATGCACAATGGAGTTTTCCAAACCTTGGAGGAGGTCATTCACTTTTACAACGTAGGTGGGGGAAGTGGAATGCAGTTACAGGTTCCTAATCAAACCTTACCGCCTGACTCATTGCACTTGAGTCTGGCCGAAAAACAAGCCCTCATTCAGTTCATTGAGGCATTAACTGATGAAATTCCTTTTTCAAAAAAGTAAAAAAGTAGTGATCAAGTGAAGTAGATACCTTAAATTAGTTTTTTAACACATCGCTCCATGCTTGAATTTCAACACGTTGTCAAAAGGTACGAGGATCAAATCGTCCTTGATCGTCTTAGTTTATCGCTTCTCCCTGGACAGATTTTTTGTTTGTTAGGAAAAAATGGGGTTGGTAAAACGACACTGATTTCCTGTTTATTGGATCTGGTTGAAATGGAGGAGGGATCTATTGAGGTTTTCGGGAAGTCACATCAGCAACTACAAAAAGAGGATAAACGACGCCTTGGTTGTGTTCTAGATGATCTTGGCCTTATCGAAGAAATGAATGCTTTTGATTATCTCCTTTGGGTTGGAAAAATATATGGAATTCCCTCAAATCTGATTGCCAAACGCACAGAGGATTTGTTTCAATTTTTTTTCGAAGACTTTGCCCCTTTGTACAATACCATTGGGCAATTTTCAACTGGCATGAAAAAAAAAGTAGCTTTTTGTGCTGCGGTATTGCATACTCCTGATCTATTGATTTTGGATGAACCTTTCTCAGGTTTGGATCCGCTTGTGGCCAATCAAATGATCCAGTTTCTCAAAAAATACCAACGGGAAGATCGATTAATTTTCATTTCATCCCATGATCTTTCGTATGTTGAAAAAGTCGCTACCCACATTGGTGTTTTACATGAAGCGAATATGGTTTACCATGACACCATCGAAAATTTCACTCAACAAGGGGAACAAAAACTGGATGCAGCTTTATTAACCATCCTGAAACCCAATACCGCTAACCTTTCCGCAATTGATTGGGTATGATCATCACATTTTTGCAATTTCAATTTAAATCTTTTTGGAGTAATCGACTCAGGCTCGAATTTTGGATTTCGCACGTTTTATTTATGAGTCTAACACTGGGATATGCTTGGGCTATTTCTACGTCATTACATATTGCAAATTCAAGTGAATGGGAATTTATCTCACGTGAAGACTTAATTTCGGGTCTCGGCGCCTTTTTGGTTTGGTTGACGGCCCTACGTTCTTTTATCCCAAATTATCAACCCTTATTCTATCCTACTCCTAATCATTGGCCCGTGTCACCCAGCCAGCGGTATATTGTTTCGGTACTCCATGATTTTCAGAAACGTTTCTTTTTCTATGTGGTTTTGGGGATTGTACTAACGATGTCACTTCAGCAAACCTTGGATTGGATGGTTGGAATTTATTGGTTAAGCTGTTTATTCGGGGCCCAATGTCTGGTCCGGTTGATTCAATATGGCATCGACTTCAAGTATAAACAATCAAGACTACTTTTTATTTGCTATGGGATCACAACAGTTCTATTGATAGGTCTTTTCGTGGGTAGGTCAGATCAAACCATATTATATTTCGGGGTAATGGCTACGGCCATGGTATGGTTTGTTTTGGGGTATATTTTATCCATTCAGCCCAAAGAACCTAGCAGGAGAACAAAAAGATGGTTTACTTCTTGGGGATCCATGAAAGCTTTGATTTACAATAAGAAAGCCCGAATTCCACTTTTGATGGCCATGATCCTAAAAACCGTCTTACTAGTCGCGACTGTTTGGTTAGAACAAAAGAAAGGGAAAAGTGTGATGGATCAGAACTTTTTCTTTTGTTTATTCTATTCCCCAACCATTTATTTGACGTATGTTTTTAATAACGTCTGGGGCTTTTGGCGAATGAATTTCGTCTCTTTGTATATCCGCTCAGGAGAAGTGAAAGACTATGTAAAGGAATATTTCCGTTTGATCCAATTCCCCTTGGTTTTTGATCTCATCACAACTTTAATCGCCATTTCAGCTTTATCGTATAATCAGGCGATCATGTTGATTTTTTATCTAACATCCTTTGTGTTGACTTTGGCATTGTCACTTGTGAGCTCGTTTTTAGTTCCTAAAAAAGTGGATTCCTCTTTTCAAATGCGGGGTGGAACGTCTCAACGTATGGCTTTCTTAATGATGCTATTCATCGGTGCTTTGGTTACTATCAAGATAAATGCCTGGTTTTATATTTTGATTCCGACCTACCTAATTTTGGCAGTTATCTGTATCGCCAATTTGAAAGGTATTTTAAGAAGCCGCCGACACAAAATTTTTCGTGACCTATTCACCTAATCAATAAGAATAGGAGAGGAGGTTATGCTAGGTTACAACCTCTTTACTTTAATATTTCGAAAATACACTCGTTGCCCATGATGCTGGAACATAATATGGCCGGAAGTTTCGGCATGGAAGGCAGGATTTTCCTTGAATTTACTATTCGCCAACAATGCTTTCATTTGATCCATTGAAAACGAAACGACCTCCACACCATTGAGCCAGTGTGTCACTTTCCCTTGATCATACACAATCCTGGCTTGGTTGAACTGTCCGATGGGTTTGAGAATTTTATTTTTTGGAGCAATTAAATCGTATACCGCACCCGCACTCCGAACAGCCAACGTATCATAAAAGTGAAGATCATCTAAAATTTGAATCTCGTAGTCGTTCATCCAGTTTGGACTATTTCCATTTCCAGCCTCCATTTGCGCTTGTTCTTGTACATGAAAAAACACGCCTGAATTGGCTGCGGTATCCACTGCCCATTCATATCGTAAATCAAAATTTTCGAAGGTTTCTTGACTCACTAAATCCCGATTGGCTGTATCAGGATTGGCAATCAAAGTGCCGTTTTCGATGGTCCATACGCCAGTAGGGAAAGTGTCAATTCCATACCCACGCAAACCAACGGGCGTTTTTCCATCAAACAAGACAATCCATTCGTCAGATTTTGATTGGCAGCTGCTAGTCAGGCAAGCAATAAAAAGAAAGCAAAGAATTTTTTTCATCGGAATCATTAGTATGGGTCAAACTTCCTATAATTTTTGAAAATGTCAAAATTAATTTCATATTGCATGTCGAACTTGACCCTAATTCTATGCTTTCAACTAAAAATGAGCCCAAAATCATTCGTGCATGGTGTATGTATGATTGGGCTAATTCGGTGCATAATCTTGTCATTACGACCGTCATTTTTCCAATGTATTTTTTAGCGACAGCTGTCAATTCAGAGGGTGGAGATGAAATTGAACTATGGGGCATGACCTTGCAAAATTCTGTGGTGTATTCTTACACGATTTCTTTTGCCACGTTTTTCTTGGTTTTGTTAAATCCGATTTTAACTGGAATTTCAGATTATTCAGGGCGCAAGAAAGCCTTTATGAAGTTCTTCTGCTACCTAGGTGGAGCCAGTTGTGCCTATTTCTATTTTTTTACTCCTGATAATATTCCTTCATCTGTCATAGCCTTTGCGTTGTCCATCATTGGATGGGGAGGGAGCATCGTATTTTATAATTCTTTTTTGCCAGAAATAGCCACCGAAGATCAATATGATTCGATTTCGGCCCGTGGGTTTGCTTTTGGATATGTAGGTAGCGTGGTACTATTGATTTTTAATTTATTGATGATTATGCAGCCCGACTGGTTTGGGTTTTCGGAGGCAGATCGGTCGGAAGGGTTACCCGCTCGGATTTCATTTCTAACTGTCGGTATTTGGTGGATCGGTTTTGCCCAAATTCCCTTTTATTTTTTACCAAAAGATACCCCCCGGCCTTATCAATCCAAGTGGATTCGAAACGGATTTAGTGAACTTCGCCAGGTGTTTCGAGAATTAGCGAATCGAACTTGGTTACGTCGATTCCTAGTCGCCTTCTTTGTCTATGACATGGGGGTAATGACCGTTATTTATGTTGCTACCTTGTTTGCTGATAAGGAATTAGCTATCCCTAAACAAGGCTTAATCATTACGTTACTACTCATTCAGCTGGTGGCTATACCCGGTTCATTCCTGGCGTCCAAGTTGTCTGCTAAATTTGGAAATACCCGAGCCCTTCGTATTGAAATTTTCCTGTGGGCTTTAGTTCCGCTCGCCGCTTACTTTACCACCACTGCCGAGCAGTTCTATGTCATTGCAGCCTTGGTTGGGCTAATTATGGGAGGTATCCAATCCTTATCACGGTCCACTTTCGCTAAACTCATTCCCGAAGATACCCCACGAACGGCTTCTTATTTTGGGTTTTATGATATCGTCGAAAAGTTAGCCACCTCTTTAGGTACCTTCGTTTTTGGTGGGATCATCCAAATGACAGGGGAAATGCGTAACTCCGTCTTGTTTCTTTTGATTTTATTTGTAATAGGATTTATTTTGTTAATGAGGATTCCTTCCCGAAAAATTTATTTGGATGAAGCGTTGTAATCTACAATTTGGGTATTATTTTTGCAGTCCGTAGAATTCATAGACTCCGATTCACTCAGGATGTTAGCTCAGTTGGTTTAGAGCGTCGCCTTGACAGGGCGAAGGTCAGCGGTTCGAATCCGCTACATCCTACTTCCTTCCTCTCATGAGAATTCTATTTGATCATCAAGCTTTTACAGGAAATAAATACGGTGGCGTAGCTAGGTATTTTCATCAATTGATGACAAACCTTCGAAAAAAAGGCCATCGGGTTCGTCTTTCCCTTTGGATCTCCCACAATGTTTACCTAGATCAAGATCCCAATATTCGAGTTTGGAAAGCACCCTTGTGGCTAGGCAAAAAATGGTCTAATCTACTATTCTCTCAGCTCAACCGACTTGCCTCTACTTTGTGGCTTCTTTCACGCCAATATGACCTAGTGCATATTACTTTTTTTCATGATTATTTTCTTCATTTCATTGGGAACAAGCCATTCGTTTTGACCTACCACGACCTAATCAAAGAGAAGTTTGGAACCCGCTATTTGAATCTAGACAATGCTAATTTTGAACAGAAAAAGAAATTACTAGATCGAGCCTCCGCCATCATCGCCGTGTCGCACCATACAAAGCAGGATTTGATTGATATTTTTCAAATTCCGGCGCATAAAATCACGGTTATCCACCATGCTTGCGTGTTTGGTAAAAATCCCCCTGACGACTCCATTCAAGTGGTCACACCGCCTCATTATTTCCTTTATGTGGGGGCTCGAAACGACTACAAGAATTTTCCATCCTTCTTACAGGCATTTCAGTTGATTGCAGTGAAATATCCAGAAATTCAATTGATTTGTGCTGGAGGTGGGAATTTTAATCGAGCAGAGCAAAAACTCATTCATGAGTTAGGTTTACAAAATCGGGTTGAGTTTCGAGATTTTCAGGAGGATGAAATTTTATATCGACTCTACCAACAGGCCATTGCCTTTGTCTATCCGTCACTGTATGAAGGTTTTGGCATTCCAATTTTAGAAGCGTTTGCAGCTCAATGTCCGGTATTATTAAGCAATGCATCTTGTTTCCCGGAAGTTGCACAGGCTGCAGCATTGTATTTTGATCCACAGGTTCCCCAATCCATTGCCAATCAAATGGAACGGATTTGGATAGAACAACATCTTCGAGATCAGTTGATTGCCTCTGGGAAAGAGCGTCTTAAAGATTTCTCCCAGGAAAAACTCGCCCAACAAACGATTGCTGTCTACCAGCAAGTTTTACAAGATAAATTATAACGAGTTCAGGCGTTGAAGCCATTCATTTTGACCTTGGCAAGTCCAATGTGTATCACCCTTGGCAAAGCCGACTTCCTTCAATTTTTCCAAGGGTGTCAACATATCTACAAACGGCATGTTCAAATTCGGATGCGATTGAATACGTGCCACCAATTGATTATATTTTCCGGTATCTTTTCCCAAAATACTGGATTTATTGGGGATAATGCTTAAGTAAACCTCATCAAAACCTAATCTTCGGTATTGTGCATAGGTTTCATTAAGTGATTGAACGTACTGCGTGATTTGTGCCTCTGAAATCGGTTGGAATCCATTGGTCAAACCCGGCTCATGATCAACAGAATAAAAGATATGTTGCTCATCTTGGGATAAGAATACGTGATCATCCACTCGGCCCAAGATCCGGTGTGTAAGCCAGGCTTTCCATTCTTTGATGCGGAGGAATAATTCGGTGGAGAATAAAAATGCTTGGTGACGCTCCTCGTTGTAAGGTAATCGAAAATCCAACCATGACTCCGTAGGATTCGATTCATTAGAACCTGGGTCGTTAACTTGTAGTTGCTGGTAAGGTTGCAAAAATCGCTCTTGAAAGTGCCTTTCTACGGTTTCCAATACCAAGATTGTCCGTTGATGGGTATCCAACTGAACCTGGCCACCCGCAGCAATATGCAAGCGAGTCAATTTTTCGAAAGCTAGATCGGAGGCATCCAGCCGGCCTTCTTCAGTAAAACTGTCACCTAATAAAACCAAATGGGTATTTCCTTGTCTTTCAGGGGGATGTGCCAAGCGGCAGGGCGTTTGTAGCGAACGGAACTGGGCTAGGTTGGAGAAACGATATAGGTCGCCATAGAGGTAATCATCTGCCATCCAGCCATGCTGACTTAGCCATCGCATAGATTGAGGTGAACAACCTAAAAACCATAGGATAGCCGTAATCACCAATACAATATGTCCAAGAATACGTGCCATGGTTTAAAATTGAAAATAAATGAATTGGTTGGACGTAAACACTCCAAAAAAGTAAATAGATGCGATTAACCCCGTGGCAAAGAGCATGAATCTCGACCACCGGGTTACCGATACGGAAGGCCAGTAGACATCTTTGATCATCAGTAGAGCGATCAACCCCAGTGAGAAATACATTTCATTGGAGGATAGTGCCACATCAATCGGGTCATTCCAGTGGATTAGGCTAATCTTGTGCAGGATTGTCAAGGCTTGACCTAAGCCATTTGCCCTAAAAAACACCCAAGTGAGCATGACCAGCGCGAAGGTAATGACCCAGTGTATCCCAGTTGAAATTGGGTGTTTAGGCAATGACCAGGAGATCCATCGATCCCGTAAACGGGCTGAAACTTGATACACTCCATGGAGAAATCCCCAAATGATGAAGGTCCAGGCGGCTCCATGCCATAATCCTGAAACCATGAATACGATCAGATAATTTAGATTCGTTCGCCATTCACCCACTCGGCTTCCACCCAAGGGAATGTATAGGTAATCTCGGAACCACCCAGAAAGTGAAATATGCCAACGCCGCCAAAAATCAGCTATGGAAGTTGCGATGTACGGGACATTGAAATTTTCCATGAGTTTGAAACCCATGACACGTGCACAACCGATGGCTATATCGGAATAGCCTGAAAAATCGCAGTAAATTTGAAATGTGTAGAAGAACGTGGCGATCCATAGGGTGAGTCCTGAATGTTGTCCGGGATCAGCATACGCTGCATCTACCACCAAGGCCAGTCGATCGGCAATCACTACTTTTTTAAATAATCCCCAGAGAATACGAAAAAGCCCTTCCCGTATATTTTGGCTATCATAGGAAAATTCGGTTCGAAATTGCCAAAGTAAATTTTGAGGCCTCTCGATGGGTCCAGCAACCAGTTGAGGATAGAACAAAACGTAGAGCGAGTAGATCGAGAAATTCCGTTCAGGTTTTTCATTTTTCCGGTAAATTTCGATCGTATAGCTCATGGCTTGAAAGGTATGAAAGGATAAGCCAATTGGGAGCTCCGCTTCAAACCTAGGGATTGGATTTGGAAGATGGAGTAGGGTTAAAATAGCAGTTATGTTCTCATGAAAGAAGTTGAAGTATTTAAAATACGCCAAAAATCCAATATTGGTAATCAGACTTAAGACCAACAAAGCTTTTCTTTTTTTACCCTCCGCGGAATCAATCCAGATACCAGCAAAATAATCGACGACGATGGTTACCGCCAAAATCAAGATGTATATCGGTTTAAATACCATGTAAAAGTAGCTACTAGCTACCAAGAGCATCCATATTCGGGATTTGTGCCTTAACCGATAGTACAGCAGGCTAACTACAACGAAAAAGAAGAAAAATTGCAGGTCGTCAAATAACATAGTCTAGTTGTCGATCGGCCCCAAAGCCCAGAGTTGCCATTGGCCATTTAGCTGGGAGTACACCATTAATTTTCGATAGGAGGCAGCGTATTGGATTTCCAATGGACCAGAGCCCGGAATTTCTTTCTGTCCGAGCCAAATACCATCCTGTGTGTAAAGATAATGGGATTGTCCGTCAAAAAGTATCACTAAGGCCATTTTATTGGGTAAAACCTCATATCGAATATGTTTCCAATTCGAAACTTTGGTTTGAATGGTGCCTGTTTTTCGGCCATCGGGAGTAAAGGTTGTTAGGTTGGTTTCATCTTTTCGAAGTAATACAGGATCTCCTTGTGACGAGATGACCACTTGAAATTCAGAGTGGCGGTCCATACGCTCCAATTGAGTGGATTTAGAAAGTTGTAAACCCTCCCCGGAATGAAGGGGAATGATTTGACCAAATTTCGATAGAATGCAGGTCTGACCTTGATCAGTTGAAAATAATCCTACCATGGGAGAATCACCTGTGACATCAAATGTTCGTTTTGATTTGGCATGCCACACGGTTTGTTGGCCCAAAGAGCCAATCCAAAGTCCATCTTGAGGGCTCCATGAGGCAAGATTGGTAGGGTTGATCTCCGTTCGTATCGAGAGCGCTCGATTCCCTAAAATCCATTGGCCCGAAGCCTCTTGACGTAGCCAACTTGAGCTAGATTTTGGCGGGTCTTGCCAGGTTTGTTTGACCCAACTGGTAGAGCGAACCGTAGGAAGAGGCTTCCCATAACTAAATCGAGCCGAGGCTTCATTTTGTAGACCGTGGATCCCTTCCCATGCCAGGTAGGTTGGTCCTCGATGCGGAAATAGGATGGTTAATCGAGATTGCCTCGGAAGAAGTTCTGGAATAATTTCTTGGCTAAATAACCGACTTTGTGAGGCCGAGATTCCTGTTAAACGTTGATTCAGATACCATTGTAATGCGGAGGTGGATTCCGAAAAAGCTATTCCCCCATCCATCGGCATGAAGTAGGCAGGATTGGCGATGGACTCACCCAAAAGTTTTTGACCTAAAAAATTGATGGCTAACGGATAAATTCCCCCCTCGCCAGACTGTCCCCCTGATAAAAAAGGAATGGCATCTTCATCTTCAATGGGTAACCATAAAATAGGACGTTCCCCTTTGGTTTGAAATTGCCAACAAGCTCCACCCTTGGGGGGGAGCAAAAAATGCCAAGACTCTGGCCAGTCTGGATGCGAAGCAGCCCAAGCCTCACGCGATGAGATATGCCATAAATCCAGACGTTCGAGCTGATCAGGTACGTATTTCCAACTGGTTATAGGATACGGATTTTGTCCGATCCAATCGTTGACCAAAAAATCCGGTGCCTTCATGTCCGCTTTTCGAGAATTGGGCCGGTAAAAATAGACAACGTCCTGATTCCAGGGTGAACTATTGATAAAGGATAAGGTGGATATCTTGGGTACAAAAAGAGCAGTCAGTGTATTTTCAATGTGAAGCGGCATGTTGGAAAACGGTGATTCACTTCCATCCAACGCCTTTTCAAGCAGAAAGTCCGAGGGACTCATCAACCACCCATGATCGATTTTAACAGCATGAAGTTGTTCGGAAATTAAAGTAAGAATTTCCCATTTTTGATAGGTTCGTCTTCTTACTTTTCCCTTGACTTTTTCAAGGAATTCTCGCTCGGAGTCCGATAAGGATAAAAAAAGCAAGTAGGACTCTGTCTGGGCGCCGGCTTTCAATCCTACAGCATACCAAGAGGTATTGTGTGAACCCGAAAGCCATCTTTTGGATAGCCGGAAGGGTTCTTGTAATGTTGGGTGAAAGGGAGGCGTCTGGATCTGATCTGACTGATATACCCACAGGGGTTTGTCGGGGATGTACCGATGTATGGGTTGACTAGAGCCAAGAAAGTACAGCATTCCAAACGCCAAAACCAACACGGCCAGTAGCATGTGGCGTAGGGAATAAAAATAGGAAGTCATTATTTTAGTTTAGTGGTCTTCCAACAAATTTACTATTGTTTATTTTAACTTGTCTGGAAAACTAATAAAATCTATTGAACGGTCATTTCGGGACAGAGAATCGAACAAAAATTCGCTAAGTTGAGGAATTTGGAAATGATTTAGTTAATGTAGAATACCTTAAGGCAACGTATCTTTGCGGTTATGATGAACGTAGACACCATTTGTGCAGTGGCAACAGCCCCCGGGGTGGGTGCGATCGCGGTTATCCGGGTTTCTGGACCTGAGACGTATGCGATTGTCCAATCCTTATTTCCTAAAAAAGATCTAGCTAAGCAGCCAAGTCACACCTTGGTTTATGGTGTTTTGAAGGACGGTGAAGAATTGTTGGATGAGGTATTGTTAAGCCTTTTTCGGGGTCCTCGTTCTTATACCAAGGAAGATACCATTGAGATTTCTACACACGGTAGTCCCTACATTGTTCGACGAATTTTACAGGCTTTGGTTCGAAAAGGTTGCCGTATGGCCAATCCGGGTGAATTTACTCAACGGGCATTTTTAAATGGTCAGCTGGATCTGGTCCAAGCGGAAGCGGTCGCGGATTTAATCGCAGCCGATTCAGCGGCGGCACATAAAGTAGCATTGAATCAGTTACGGGGAGGCTTTTCGAAAAAATTAGGGCAATTGAGAGAAGAGCTCGTTCACTTTGCCAGTTTGGTGGAATTGGAATTGGATTTTGGTGAGGAGGATGTGGAATTTGCTGATCGAGAGGATTTACGTAAACTGGTTACTCAATTACAAGGCCAAATTCGACCTTTGATCGAGTCGTTTTCTCAAGGAAATGCCGTGAAAGAGGGTATTCCAGTGGCCATATTAGGGGCACCCAATGCAGGAAAATCAACGCTACTGAATGCTCTTTTACAGGAAGAAAAGGCCATCGTGACCGAGATCGCTGGTACTACCCGAGATGTCATTGAGGACGTTTTGTTTTTGGGGGGAATTAAATTCCGCATTCTAGATACAGCTGGTATTCGGGAGACAAATGATGTCGTGGAGGCTTTAGGCATCGAACGCTCCAGAAAGGCCATGGAACAAGCGGAGGTGGTGATCTTTTTATTCGAAAATGATCAGGACAAAGCCTATCTCGCGGAGCTAAGTCAGGCTCTCCCCAATACGTTTATTCTTTGGGTTCGGAATAAAATGGACCAATTTCCAGGGACACTTCAGCCGGATGAAATAGGAATTTCGGCCAAACTCGGGGACGGAATCAATCAACTAGAGGAAACGTTGGTGGAATGGGCACAAAATCAATCGATGGGGGACACGTTGTTAACCAATATTCGACATTTGGAGCAGTTGACTAAAACCTTAGAAGCTTTGCAGGAAGTATTGCAGGGATTGCAGTTGAATGTGACAGGCGATTTCCTCGCCCAAGATATCCGGTTGGCCTTGCACCATCTCGGAGAGATAACTGGAACGATTACGACAGATGATTTATTAGCGAACATTTTTAGCCGCTTTTGTATCGGAAAGTAACTACCACAAAACAAACGTTTAACAAACCAATAAAAACTAATGTAAAGCCCTGTTATTAAGGGCTTTTCTTTTGTTTACACTAGACGTATTGTTTGCTTTGTTATTTGTTTGTTATTCCAATGTTTGTACCTTTGTTGTACCTTGTACGGGTTGAAGGCAAAATTTGTACCTCAGCCCGTTTTTTTGGCGAAATGATGGCACACATAGGCACATAAAGACACATTTAGGCACAACAAGCTACAAATATGAGTTCAAACATTCGGGTACAAAGAATTTGCCAGCATTGCGGTAAGGAATTTACAGCTCGAACCACCGTAACAAAATATTGTGGTGATACGTGCAGCAAACGGGCTTACAAGGCACGTTTAAGGGCTTGCAAAGTTGAACAGAGCAATAATGAAACCCAGCGAACAAAGAGCCAACCTATTGAAGAACTAAAAGCCAAAGCATTTTTAAGCATTGCAGAAACTTGTAAACTAATTGGGATTAGCAGACGAACCGTTTACCGAATGATTGAACGGGGCGAATTGATTGTAGGCAAAGCAGGCAAAAGAACCATAATAAGACGTTCAGACCTTGAACGGCTTTTATTTGACCAACCCCGGATCATTGCACCTCAACCCGAAAGCAAGCCTGAACAAATTCAGTTTGATATTGCAGACAGCTACAATCTTACCGAGGTACAGGACAAATACGGTATTTCAGAAAAAGCCTTACAAAACCTTATCAAACGAAATAGCATACCCAAAATAAAAAAGGGTTGGTTTGCATACGTTCCCAAAACGGCAATTGACAAACTATTGAGTTGAAAAGAAAAGCATAAAAAATTATGGCTATAAAAGTTAAATTAAGACAAAAGACAATTTCAGGGAACAGGCAAAGCCTGTATTTAGATTTTTACCCGGCTATACCACACCCCGAAACAGGCAAACCCACACGAAGAGAATTTTTAGGGCTTTACCTTACCGATAAGGCAAAAAAACCTATTGACAAACAGCATAACAAAGAAACTTTACAACTTGCCGAGCAGATTAGGCAGAAACGGGAAAATCATTTAAACAAACCCGAAATTTATACCGGGTACGAACTGGAGCAGAAACGTATAAGGGAATTGGGAGAACAAAGCTTTATTGAATATTTTAGAAAGTTAGCAAACAAGCGTAAAGCAAGTAACCATGATAATTGGGTTTCAGCACTCAATTATTTTGAAGCATTTACCAACGGCGAATTGAAGTTTGCAGACCTCAACGAAAAGTTTTTAGAGGAATTTAAAGAATACCTACTAACTACCAAAAGTAAAAAGAGCGACAAAACAACCCTTTCACAAAATTCAGCCGTTTCGTACTTTAATAAGGTAAAAGTTGTATTGAAACAAGCCTATAAAGACGGCATACTACAAACCGACCTCAACGCCAAAATAAGCCCAATTAAGGCAGCCGAAACAAGGCGGGAATACTTGACCATTGAGGAACTGAATAAACTTGTAAAAACACCGTGCAACAATGATTTATTGAAACGTGCAGCCCTGTTTTCAGCCCTTACCGGGTTGAGGTTTTCAGATATTCAAAAAATGGTTTGGGGCGAACTTGAATACATTGAGGGGCAAGGGTATTTCCTGAATTTCAGCCAAAAGAAAACCAACGGAATTGAGTATTACCCTATTTCAGAACAGGCAGTCAGTTTGCTAAACGAAAAAGGCGAACCCACTGATAAAGTATTTGAAGGGTTGGAATATTCAGCCTACCAAAATAAACACCTGTTTCAATGGATCGGAGCAGCCGGAATAACAAAGGATATAACCTTTCATTGTTTTCGCCACACCTTCGCCACCTTGCAACTGTTTAACGGTACGGATATTTATACCGTTTCCAAAATGTTAGGGCATAAAGACCTAAAGACAACACAGATATACGCTAAGATTGTGGACGATACCAAACGCAAAGCAGCCGACAAGATTAAATTAGAATTGTAACCACCTAAAGCATAAAGGACAAATGATTAAACCGAAAGTAAAAGCCCTGTTTCAATTTATTGAATACCTACATTCAAACATTGATAACTTTAAACAGTATGATGAGGTATTGAACGAACTTCGTTTATTGGATAAGGAACGACAAAAAGTAGGATTAAAAACGAATTTCAAAGACAAATTGAAATATGATGAGGTACAGGAACAAATTGAAGACAGGTTCAATATAATTCAGGAAAACATTTTGCAACCGATAAAAGCCAAAGCGACTGAACTAAGCATTTGCGAACTGAACGAAACAGAAACCCTTTGGAATTGGAATATCAGCGAAATAAGCGAATTAAAAGAGAATTTCAGTAAAGACGATTTGCCCGAAATATTCAGTCACAAAAACAAATATTTGGAATACAGAACGGAAACCAAAGGCGAAGCGTTTTTGGGATTAAGTTTTTTCTTTGACGATTTGGACGAAGTTTTAAAAACCCTTTTCGACTTTTTCAAAGAAACCGACCAAAACGAATTTGAAACATTTGAAACCAAAGCAATACAGGTAAATGATTTAAGCGAAGCAGTTCAATTGTTTCTGTCCGGAAAGTTTCAAAAATTCACTTTGCCAAACAGTTTTTTAAACCCCTCAACTATTCAGCAACAACCCAATATTGAGCCGTTACCACCTCAACCGATTGTTAAGCAAAAACCTGAACCAAACGGAAAACTAATTACATTCAAAAACAGCGAAACAATAGACAAAATACATTCTGAATTAAAAGGGTATTTCCCGAATAAAGAAGCTGAATTATTGAAAGCCTTACAGGGCGAACAATTAAGCGAATTACTTTTATTTCCTCATAACCAAAACAAGTTTGTTGAGGTTTTCAGACGGCTTAAATACAACGGCTTTTTGTTAAATACCGATACAGAAACAAAGAATTGGATATGTACAACTTTTCAGTTTGTTAAAAAAGGATTTACAGAACCCCAACCGTTTAATGAAAGTTCGGTTTGGGGTATTCTGAATAAGGGGAAAGGCGAACCAACCAGAAAGGAACGAATTTGTATTACTGAATGGTTGCCGTACAAAGGCTCTTTGCAATTGAACAGGGAAAGAGAAGGCGAAAAACTATAAAAATACTATACCCCAAACGTACCCCATAGTATAAATGGGTATTGATAGGGGTATTCTTTGCTTTGTCTTTTTGCAGCATTAATAATTTAAAATTGCTGCAAAATGATTATCCTACAATTAGACAGCGAACAATTAAGCAGCTTAATACAAAGTTCAGTTCGCAAGGTTTTGAAAGAAACCCCACCCCAAACGGTTGAACCCACCGACCAACCGGAACAGCTTTTAACCATTAAGGAAGCAGCCGAATTTTTGAGCCTTACAGTACCCACAATGTACAGCAAGGTATCAAAAGGCGAATTGCCTGTAATGAAGCGAAGCAAACGCCTGTATTTTTCCCGTATTGAATTACTGGAATATCTAAAAGATGGGCGTAAAAAGTCAAACGCTGAAATTGAGCAGGAAGCCAAAGCGTATTTGTTGAACACTAAAAAAGGGCTGAACAATGGAAAATAACCAACTGAACAGCCCTAAAGTCTTTTCGGATAAAGGACAAGGCAAAAATACAAAAAGGCAGGTTTTTAAGGCACAACTTAATACCATATTTCAGTATTTGCAGGAACACATTGCTACTGCTTCAATGGTATCGGACGCAACCGGGATACCTCAAAAGAATATTTGCAGGTACAAGCGTGATTTAGAAAAAGCAGGGCGACTTTATGAGGTTGAAAAGAAGTATTGTAAAATAACAGGCTTCAAGGCATGGTATTTAACCACCAACCCCGAACTACTCCCTACCGTTAAACCTTCAAATACTGTTAAGCTATGAAACTAAACCCCGTATTTGATGACCTCAACAACCCGGCTACTATCTTAAACCACGTTGAGGAACTAAGGAGTAAAAGCGAAGCAACCCCACACGCTGAAATATTAAACCAACTTATTGAACAGTTTGAGCCGTTGGATTTTGAAGTACTAGCGTTTCCACATGTTGAAAAATTAAGGGAGCGACTGAAAAAGGAAGCACCTGGAAGCGAACAGGCTAAGGATATACGCAAACAGTTAGGTAAAATCAAAGTCAATGCGAAGCAATACCGTATTTTATCAGTTAGGAACGTATCAAAAACAGCAACAAAAAACCGTTGGGGCTTATGTAAAAACCACGATTTTATTTACCTGTACAACGGTGCATTTTGGGCTGAACTTGACAAAAACGAATTTCAAAAGTTTTTAGGTGAAGCAGCCGAAAAAATGGGCGTTTGTTGGGACAATGCACAGGATTACCAATTTAGGGATATGCTATTTAGACAGTTCCTTGCTACGGAATATTTGAGCAACCCACAGGGCGACAATAACAAGGTACTGATTAACTTGAAAAACGGGACTTTTGAAATTAGCCCACAGGGTACATTATTAAGACCGTTTGACCGTTCGGACTTCATTACCTACCAATTACCATTTGAATACAACCCAAAGGCAAAAGCATCATTATTTGAAGCGTATTTGAATAAGGTATTACCCGACCCCGAACGCCAAAGGGTATTGGCTGAATATTTAGGCTTTGTATTTATTAAGCACGGAAGCAATGCACTTAAAGAGGAAAAAGCCTTAATTCTGTATGGTACTGGAGCAAATGGTAAAAGCGTATTTTTTGAAGTTGTAAGCGCCTTATTAGGAGCTGATAATGTAAGCAATTATTCATTGCAAAGTCTTACAAATGATAATGGATATTTCCGGGCGAAGTTGGCTAATAAGTTGGTAAACTACGCTAGTGAAATAAACGGCAAATTGGAAGCTTCAGTATTCAAACAATTGGTTTCCGGCGAACCCGTTGAAGCTCGTTTACCTTATGGGCAACCCTTCGTTTTGAAGCAGTATGCAAAACTAATTTTCAATTGCAATGAATTACCCAAAGATGTTGAACATACAAACGCCTATTTCAGAAGGTTTTTAATTATTCCCTTTGATGTTACCATACCACCACACGAACAGGACAAAAACCTACACGCTAAAATAATTGATAGCGAACTCTCAGGCGTATTCAATTGGGTATTGCAGGGGCTTAATAGGCTACTGGATCAAAAGAGGTTTTCAAATTGTGAAGCAGCCCAAAATGCCGTTGAGCAATACAAAATGGAAAGCGACAGCGTGCAAATGTTTTTGAGCGAACACGGATACGAGGTTTCACCTACAAACGCTATGCCTTTGAAAGGTATGTTTAAAGAATATCAAAGCTATTGCATTGAAAGCGGTTTTAAAGCTTGTTCGCTAAGAACCCTCGCAGATAGGTTGAGAAATTCAGGCTACCAAACAGAACGCAAAAGCTATGGAACAGCTGTTAATGCAGGAAAAAAAAGTTTTTTTTAGAACTACACTTGCTACACTATCTACACGGCTAAATGTAGATAGTGTAGATAATGTAGTACGAAAAAGAAAAATATTTTTAGTGAAATGAAAGAATACCGGTACATACTAGAAATAGGCAGTAAAAAGTACCATTGCCCCGGCTGTAATGAAAAGGCGTTTGTATTGTACATTGATACCGAAACAGGCAACTATTTACCCGAACAGTATGGACGTTGCGACCGTGAAAGTAATTGTTCGTACCACCTCAACCCGTATTTGGACGGTTACGCAAAAGCAATACAGGAACAGGAAAAGGGCAACCGTTCGGAATTACCGAACAACTGGAAGCCACAGCGAAAAAAGGCAACACCACAGCCCGAACTAGAACCCGTATTTTTTGACTTTGATACGTTCAAACAAACATTACAGCCCGAACGCTATGAAAAAAACACGTTTATACAGAACCTATTTTACAGGGTACAATTTCCCTTTGAAGTTGATGGGGTTACAAAGGTTATTCAGTTGTACCGATTGGGGACGGTTGCAAATGGTTACAGAGCAGGGGCAAATACTTTTCCTTTTATTGATATAAAGGGCAATGTAAGAGCCGTTCAGGTAAAGCAATTTGACGAACAGAACCACACCACAGGCACGGACTTTTTACACTCAATAATTGAAAAGCACCACACCCGAAACAATAAGCCGTTGCCCGAATGGTTGGAAGCATACACAAAGCAGGATAAACGAATTTCCTGTTTATTTGGCGAACACCTTTTAAGCAAGTACCACAGCAACCCCGTTGCATTAGTTGAAGCCCCGAAAACAGCCGTTTACGGTACGTTGTATTTTGGTTTGCCCGAAACGCCTGAAAGCCTTATTTGGTTGGCAGTTTACAACAAAAGCAGTTTTTCATTTGACAAGCTGAAAGTATTGCAGGGGCGTTTTGTGTATGTATTTCCCGACCTTTCAAAAGACGGTAACACCTTTAAAGAATGGGAAACCAAAGCCAAAGAATATGAAAGCCGTTTACCCGGTACACGTTTTATATTTTCGGACTTACTGGAGCAGTTAGCACCTGAACGGGACAAAAGCGAAGGCAACGACCTTGCAGACTATTTAATAAAACAGGATTGGCGACTATTCAGGAAAAGGAACATTCAGGAACAACCCCCACAGCCCGAACCTGAAAAAGTTACCCACCAACAAAACATTATTTTTTCACACGTTGAAACATTGCCAAAAGTTGAGGTATTCAAAACTGAACGAATTGAACAACCCCAAAACTGGAACAATGAAATTGAAGAACTTGAAATCTACTTTGCAAGTATTAAACTACCAACCCAACCCGTAAAGCTGAACAGGTGCAGCACAATAACGGATTGTTCCCTATTCCTTGAAAGCCACTTTGCAACCGTGAAAGGAAACAACGGCAAACGAACCTTTTTACCATACCTGAACCGATTGCAAGAATTAAAACAAGTATTAACCACAAATTCAAAGTGATATGAATACAAAGACAAAAGAGCAGGTTTTGACAAACAATTTAAGGGAAACCCTCAAAACCATTATGCAAAAGGAAATTGAAAAACTATCCGAAACCCTTGAAGCATTAGACCCAAAAGAGCGTTTGAATGTAGTTTGTAAACTTATGACGTACACATTCCCAAAGGTTGAAGCAGTACACCCCACTGAGGGCGAACCCTTACAGTTTGGCAATTGGAAATATTTCAAAGTTCCTTAATGATTTAGGTTTCATTTTCAAAATAAATTTCAAATGCCAAAGCCCCATACATTCCCAACCCTATACAATGAAGCATTGCAAATACACATTTCAAAGTTGAAAGGTTGGGGCTACCTTGACCCGGAACAGATTAAAAGCGGTACACTCAACTGGAGTAGAAACGAAAACCCCACAGGCAGTATTTCAATACTGGTAAACACCTTTAGCGAACAACCTTACATTGAACTGGATTACAAGTACAGGGACGAACCCCGAAACTATAAAGTATTTTTGACCTCAACCCCCTCAAACTTGAATAAGGGTGAAATATGGTATTTCATTTGCCCACAGACAAAGAAGCGTTGCCGTAAACTGTATTCAATAGGCGGTTACTTTTTACACCGTGAAGCGTTCAACGGTTGTATGTATGAAATACAAACCCAAAGTAAGAAGTACAGGCAACTGGATAAAATATTAGTGACGTACTTCAAAAGTGATAACCTATACGGCGAACTATACAAAAAGAATTTCAAAAAGACCTATGCAGGGAAACCGACCAAAATGTATTTGCGAATCATGGAGCAAATACAAAAAGCTGAAAGCATACCATACAATGAAATTGAACGGGCAATGTTGGGTTGATATACTAAACTGAAAGTTTCATATTTTCCGAACTGAAAGAACCCAAAAGGAAAAACCCAATTTTGCCCAGTTTCTAGTTATTGAAAAAAATGATTAAGGCGATTATGGAGAACGGTAGAATTATTATTAATGAGGATTGAGTCTTTAAATAGATCAAAAGAATTCATAGATTTGAGTAATTCAAAACAATGGTATGAAAAATAACTCACTTGGCTCATTATACTTAAGCCTTATCTTTACTTTTTGCATATTGCCAAATTTGCTTTTTGGACAAAGACATTTTCCAAGAAAAGACGGTAAAATAGTGTACGAAAAAGTTGACAGCCTAAAAGGTTTTTCTAAGGAAAAGCTTTATGGATTTTCAAAAAAGTGGTTTGCCGATACTTTCAAGAATTCAAAAGCAGTTATTCAAACAGAAGATTTTGAAACAGGTCAAATAATAGGTAAAGGTGAAACCTATATTGTAAATCCTGAATTAGAAGCTAAGGGGATTATTTTTTTAGATATACTTTCAGGCAGTTACCGATTTACTATTCAAATCGACATAAAGGATGAAAAATATAGAATTAGAATTTATGATATTGCAAGGGTAAATAGAGTAGCTCAGTACGGATATGAAATTCTTCAACCAATTGAGGATAATGATAAGCGTTACAGTGAAGATAAGAGGCGATCGGAAAAATGGAAAATGATATCACCTACAATAAGTGTTCACTTTTACGGTATTATGGATAGCTTTTCAAAAGAGGCAACTGAAGCAAAAAGTGATGATTTTTGATACCCTTGAAAATCTCAAAATTTAGATTTTTGTACCTTATTTGTATCTCAATTTCATAAAGGGTTGATAATCAATTAAAAATACTTTCTGTATCGGAAAGTAGGGTAAGGGCACGCCCTTACCCTACGCACGCCCTTACGCTACGCATGCCCTTACGCTACGCACGCCCTTACCCTACTCACGTAACCCTACGAACACCCTAACCTTACGCACTGTAAAGCCCCTAATCAATACAGTACATATCATCTGACCATTTTTGGGGATTATTTTGGATATATTCAGTTATTAATTGGTATGATTTTTCATCTCGAATGATATGATCGTGAAATCTAGTCTGCCACTGAAAGGGTAACCCTAGTCGATTTGCATGTTTAGTCACTGCTGATTTATAGTTACCTAAAATAGATGAGACAGATCTTTTCCCAATATTCTGAAATCTACTTGAATGATTGAATTCCTTTTGACAAGGTTGATTTATATCAGTGGTTTCATCTGTTTTGGAAGAATGAATTACCAAAATAGCATGCAAATGATTAGGCATTATAACATATTCTCCAAGAGAAATATCCGCCACCCGATTTTGTATTTCAAACCAAAGCACATCGGCTAGAATACCTTGATGAGATAAATGCATTTCACCTTGCTCAATCGAACCGAAGAAATGTTTTTTTTCAAATGTACAAATAGTAACAAAATAGGCAGCTTCCCAAGCGTAATTCCAAGATTTTAATCGAATGTTTTTTCGACAATTTAATTGTTTTTTCATGGCTGTTTTTTTTAAATGACTAATGTGGATTATTAAAATTCACATTCCAAATTAGGAAATATTGATTTAATATTCATCAAATTATTTTGTAGGGTAAGGGCACGCCCTTACCCTACACACCCCCTTACTTTATTTGTTTTTCGAAATTGCCTTTAACCGAATCACGAATCCACCCCCCGGTGCCATCGTTACTTTTTCTTTCGTCTTTGAGGTGATGATCTTTTGTGCTTGACTAATTGAGGTAGGGTTTTGGTCATACGACGCTCCAGGGCCATCTAGTAAATAGCTTGCTTCAAAGGAGGTATGGGGTGGGAGAAATGAAAAATCGATGGTCACCTCCCTCGCTTGTTCGTCTGAAATTCCCGCGACATACCAATCCCCATTTTCCGATTGACGTGCCTGAACGACCATATCGCCCGGAAAAGCCTTTAAGGTCATGGATTTTGCCCAGGTTAAAGGAATATTGACGATGAATCGAATTAAATCGGGATATTTAGCCATATTCTCTGGAAGATCACCAATCATTTGAATCGGACTGAAAAATACCACAAACAATGCCAGTTGCTTGGCTATCGTGGTTCGGACTTTCGTAGTTCGCTCAGGAATATATTGATTCAAAGAAAACTGAAAAAATCCCGGCGTATAGTCCATGGGGCCTCCTTTGAGTCGAGTAAAGGGTAAAATGGTTTCATGTTCGGGAGTAAGTCCTAATGTCGGGGCATTGTTGAACTCATTTCCTCGCGCAGCTTCACTGGCCATCCAGTTTGGAAATGTTCGGTGTAATCCCGTGGGGCGGCTAGACTCATGGGATATTACCATCAGCTGATGCTCGGCTGCTTTTTGAGCAACTCGAATATAATGATCGTTCATCCATTGTCCGTCATGTCGCTCCCCACGGGGGATGATTCGCCCAACATAACCCGTTTTGACGGTTTCAATACCGTGCTGCTTCATAAATTGAAAAGCAGTCTCCATTCGTCGTTCGTAATTGGTTACCGACCCCGACGTTTCATGATGCATGATGAGCTTCACCCCGCGCTGCTGAGCATAGTTGGATAATTCTCGGATGGCGTAGTCGGGATAGGGCGTGACAAAGTCAAATACATTTTCTTTCCAATGGCCAAACCAGTCTTCCCAACCCTCGTTCCAGCCTTCCACTAGGACACCATCGAGCCCATATTCGGCGGCAAAGTCAAGGTAACGCTTGACATTCTCGGTATTAGCAGCGTGTTGTCCACCTGAGTATTGCCATGAGCCTTTTCCAACGTGCATTTCCCACCAAACTCCAATGAATCGCTGAGGTTTAATCCAATCGGTCGAGGTATAGGAGGAGGGTTCATTCAAATTAAGAATCAAGGGTGAATCCAAAATTCCTTCTGGAGTTTTGGAAATGTGCATTACCCGCCAGGGAGTAGAAAACGGAGTTTCCAAATAGGCTTTATTTCCGACGGCGTCGGGCACTAGGTGCGATTTCAATGATCTTTTTTCTCGATCTACTTCAATATGCATCACCGGATAATGCACTAATGCGGCTTCGTGTAGTTGCAAAAAAATAGGATCGGAGGTATACATCAAAAGGGGAGTTTGGACAAAATAATCTCCAATGGGTTCTTTCAAGGCGATGTCCTTTTCTTGAGCCGAGGCTTCCAATGCTCGAATTTCCGATAGTTTAGTCTTTTGGTATAGGTATTCGTTGGTTTCATAATCGCCTGGAATCCAATAGGTTGTTGGATCTGTAGTCAGATTAAATTCGCTGAGCTCATCCTGAACGACGAAGTGTTTTACAGATGACTGTGTAGGAAAATGATACCGAAAAGCAAATCCGTCATTATACACTCGGAATTTGAGATCGACTAGGATTTGGGGGCTGGATGTACTTTCCAAATGGAGGGTAAGTTCTTGGTAATCATTGGGAATGTCGGACTGTTCTCCCAAAAAAGGCTTCCAGGGCGCGTGGATCGTTTGAGTTTCTAAGCTTTTCAAAACAAAATGTGTCAATTCCACCTTGGGTTTACTCCATTGGAATCCCAAGGCAGAAGGTTGAATTACGACTTTTCCTTCAAATAATACCCGGTATTTCAGAGGTTGAGTGGAAATGATTTGGACCGAGACCTGTTGGTCAGGTGAGACAATCGATGGAAATTGCCCATGAGCAAAAAAGGGAAGGAGAAGATATACCATCCCTAATAAGAGTAAACGTTTCATCATCAATAGGTTTTTATTCGAAAGCGGAAATTACCTAACTTTTTGATGATTCCAACCGTCAATCGTTTAACCCAATTGAAATTAAAAAAAATATTTTTTGTACTCTTTGCGCCCTTTGCGGATCAAAAAAACGCGGAAAACGCCCAGGAACCGCTTGACGAATCACAGAGAATCAAAATAAATTAGCCAGCATACCGCGGAAAATACCTAGAAACAATCTCAATATCCCAACCTTCGAATTTGTTTTGGACATCGGACTCCGATAAAAGGAGGGTGGAGAAATACAAAACGTCACCATTTGAAAATCCTATTTCATAAATCGAATAGGAATGCCACAAGCTTCGATATTCGGTATTTTGGTAAGCCTTGATATACAAAATATCTTTTTTGGAGTACGTCACCAATTGTTCATCGGTGCCAAACCAAAAAGTGTCTTGACCTTTGGATAAAATCAAAACCTTTCTAAGATCAGCTCGATAGTAGTTGGCCAACAAAACAAAATTTCCTAGATTCAACAGAGTCCAACTAACTAAATTGTACAGGTGAATGGAAGGTGGATAGAGCAAGGATAATGGAATAGAAAATAGAAGAAATATCACCAAGGTGAAAATTCCGGGCATTCGGGAGAGTCGGACCATCCCCCGCCAATGAACAGAGTACCGAAAAGGATGAGTGCGGAAAGAGGTATAGGGATTGAAAACAAAAGACATTTTATCGCCTACTTTTTGTAATGCCTCCCAGTTCTGATCAAAAAAGTGTTGGAGGTAGGGTGTAAAATCCTCCAAGTTCGCAATGGGTTTTTCATAGACTTTTCCCTGGTTGAGGAAATACACAACAAATTTGCCTGAAAAGTATAAGCCAATTTTGAGGTAAATGTCTTGATTTTCCTCCATGGTAATGGATGGACAAGTAAAGCCTACGTTTAGTCCATAACGTTGGTCGTGCCAAGGAAATTGATGAATGAGCTCAAGCGTTTCGTCCCAAGTGCGAAGCTGAGCATGAGAATATTCACCTTTTTCGTAGGTGATTTCTTGAATCTTGGAAAGTTTAGTTTTCATGAAGAGTTAGGGAAATACAATAACTTGTAAAATTGACACTTTAAGTAAAGAAATCTACCGTTGGATAAATAGTGAAAGTTTCTTTTGGTGCGTCATGGGTTTGTGATTAGTTTTGATAGTAGATCAAATAGATGAATTATATAAGGGTATTCATGGTCCTTTTTGGTAGACTAATATACTAAATTTGATCTAGTTTTGAAGTATGACTTGGCAATAAATTGCACTTTTGAGCCTTGCGTAGCGTACCAGTGAAGAATTTAGCAAGTACGTATAATTAGAAGCGTTTGTTGAGGGTCAATCGATTAACGCATGTATTTAAAGACATTTTAACCCACAAACTACAAACGAATTAAGTTTTTTCATGCGTTTTACATTTCCGTTCAACTTATCTTTCTGGTTAGGGGTATTGTACTTTTTCCTCTGTATTAGCGAAAGTACGAATGCACAGCAGCCAACTGTTCGACTATCGGTTGATCAATTGAATATAATCCGGGATGGTGGGAAGGCTACAGTTACGGCTACATTATCCGAGGTATTTGATCGGGATGTGAAAGTTTATTTTGATTTTGATGGTTCTGCAGTATACCGTTTCGATTATGATGTTGAATTTTCTGAGAAAGGAAATATTTCGGTAGTCGCTGGTGGAAATGGGTCTGGATCTCACTTAAATCAGTTCTCGTATGCACATAGTTTTTTTATAGATAAAAATGAAAATATTTTTGTGTCTGACTTTTATAATCATCGTATTGTTAAATGGGTAAAGAATTCCTCTGAAGGAGTTATTGTTGCAGGAGGTAATGGGCCTGGGAATGAAATGGATCAGTTGAATTTACCGTTTGGTATATTTGTTGATAACCAGGATAATATCTTTATTGGTGATTGGATGAACCATCGGGTTCAAAAATGGGCTCAGGGCGAATCTATGGGTACAACCGTCGCAGGAGGGAATGGGCCTGGTGATAGTCTAAATCAACTTTACCATCCAAGTGAAATAGCGGTAGATCAAAATGGTGATTTAATCATTCTTAATTTTTCAAATGGCAATTTGGTAAAATGGGTTCCTGGCGCTAAGGAGAGTAAAAAAATTGTAGTAAATCATATTTATTTTGGACAAGCCACCTCATTAAATTCTATCCGAAATTTCTTCTTAGATGAAAATGGGAATATTTTTTTAACTGGAGGATTTATTGATGAACGAATTTTTAAGTTGAGACCAAATTCGGATATTGCTGAAATTGTAGCAGGGTGGTATGGAAACCAAAACTCCCCCTTTTCTTTTAATTCTCCTAAAGGTATTCATGTTGATAAAGGTAGGATACTCGTTGTTGCTGACGCAAATAATCATCGTATTCAGCAATGGGTCTTGGATTCTAGTATTCTCCCGAAGACTGTCGCAGGAGGAAATGGTTTAGGTGGAGAATTGAACCAATTAAGCTATCCTAACGATGTTCAATTAGACCGTTTTGGGAATATATTTATTTTAGATAGTGGGAATTTTCGAGTACTTAAAATAAATGATCAACCTCAAATCCTTATTAGAGCAGGTGATTTAGTTGGTAAAATGGACGTAAATTCAATTAAAAATAATGTTCATGATAATAAAGTATTATTGCTCAAGCCTCAAAGTATTATCAATGGAAACATTGTGAATATTCAAGATTCAATAATGATCCAAATTGGCAATCCTCCAAAAATTCCAAACGGAATTCAAACAAATGTAGATTTCGTTTGTCCAAATTCCACATTTACGTATACTCTTCCTAGTGCAGAGGAGGGGGCCACGTATGAATGGGGATTTTTGGAGGCAAGTCCAGGTGCCAAAATCATCGCTACGACGGCTACTTCCGCGACTGTTTTCTTCGAAGCTGGATTTTCAGAGGCCACGTTGACCGTCTTGGCAAAAAATGCATTTGGAGAAAGTCCAAAAAGATCGTTCAAAGTTCGAAAAGGCACTCTCCCCAATACCCCCGGTACCATTCAAGCTTCTCATTTAGTAGTTTGTCAAAATTCAACCCGATCCTATACTGTTTTGCCCGTCGATGGGGCTCTATCGTACGAATGGAGTTATTCGGGAACGGGAGCGAGTTTTTCAAACGGGGGTGCTTCGATACGCGTGAGTTATGGGGCTTCGGCTACCTCGGGCACCTGGCAAGTACGAGCCGTGGGGGGCTGCGAAAGTAGCGAGGCAAGAACCCTGCCAGTTCAAATGATTCCACAAAATCAAGTGGTCCAAGGGCCTTTGACGCTACGAGCTGATGAGAGGAGAAATAAACAAGCCACGAGGTCTATTATTCTGCAACTTGGTGCGAGTCAACAGCCCATCACCCTTGAGCACGGCACGGTGTTTTCTGCGCAACTTGTCGGATGCCCTGTGGAGTAGAAGACTAAAAATCAAGATAAATAGAAGAGGAAAGTAGATTAGGCCTTGGAGGTTAATCGAAACCCTATTGAAAAAAATAATTAAAGGTTTTTCAACTGTGAGAATACAAGGAAAATTAAAGAAGCTTTTCAAAAAATATTTTTTGGGGAGTCTTATACTGGGTTTTTTAAGCGTGAAAGCGCAACAACCTACCGTTCAATTAACGGTTGATCAATCGGAGATCTCGGAAGCGGGTGGTAAGGCGGTAGTGACGGCGCGGTTGTCTCACGTGTCGGATCGGGATGTGACGATAGTTTTCCGTGCCAAAGGGATGGCCAAGTACAATCGTGATTTCACCGCAGATTTTACAGGAAAAGGTGCATCAAAAATCATTTTGGGAGCTGTTTCAAATTCTGAGTACAAAATAGAAAACCTTTGGACTCCAACCAGCGTTGTCGCTGATAATCTCGGAAATCTATATGTCTGCGATCAACTCTTAAGCCGTATTTTTAAATTGAATTTGGCAACGGATGTTGTGGAGGTTGTAGCAGGTAACCATTTTTCTGGTGAAGGTGCCGATCAATTAGCCTTACCCGCCGATATTGTTCTAGACAAGGAAGGTAATTTATACATCGCGGACATGGCAAATCATCGCATACAAAAATGGGCTCCTGGTGCGATAGAAGGTATAACAGTGGCGGGAGGAAATGGGTTGGGTAGTTTGCCTAATCAACTTAATTTCCCTTCCGGAATAAGTTTTGACCATGAGGGCTACTTGTATATTTCAGATTCAAATAATTATCGAGTACAAAAATGGAAAATAGGGGAGTCTGAGGGAATTACCGTGGTGGATGAGTTTGAAGATTACGCTCGGCCCTATAGCCATTTTAATATCCCTAGGTTAAATAAGTTATTTGTTGACAAGTTTAAAAATATTTTTATCTCGACTAGATATCAAGTGGCCAAGTGGTCCGAAAAAGAAAAACGGCTTATTTACCTACTGGGTAGGGTAAATCAAGTGGATAGAAATGCACCTGTTGATAACCCAAATCATGTTTACATTGATGAAGAAGGGGTGCTGTATGTTGCGGAAAGTGGGGCAAATGCCATCTTTAAAGTATACCCAGGTTCTACACAAAGAGTCTTAGTTGCTGGAGGAAATGGAGGAGGAAATGGTTTAAATCAATTAGATGGTCCAAAAGGATTTTGTTTTGATAATAAAGGTGATTTTTTTATTGCGGATAGTTATAATTCTAGGATTCTTAAATTGAATATACAACCTCAAATTGTGATCCCCGCAGGTCAACTTACAGGTACGTTTTCATTAACTACCGTCGATGATCTCAATTTTGAAGATAATGAATGGATTGAATTTGATATAGAGGAAGTAGAGAATGCGTCCTTGCTTTCAAATCAGGAACCAATCCAACTCAAGATTTTGGATAATGATGGTCCACCCAAAGTGCAATTGACTTTCGCAGAGCCACAACTTCATGAAAGTGGTGATTCCATTGCTGTCAAAGTTCAGCTAATTCCTCGGCCTGAAAAGAATGTATCATTTTCCTTACGTTTTTCTGGAACAGCCATTCTAGGTACAGATTACACTGTAGATCAAAAATCATTGCATTTTGCTCCCAATGATACCATTCAGTGGGTATTTATTAAACCCATAAATGATCAATTGATTGAAGGCCCAGAATCCATCATTGTAGACGTGCAGGAAACAGACCGAATTTCCGCGCCTTTTCCGATAGCCACTATCAACCTACTTTCGGAGGATCAACCTAAAGTTTCAATCTCATTAAGTGCATCATCCATCCTTGAAAAGGGAGGTAATGCGAAATTAACAGCTACATTGAATTCACCTCATAGTCATGATGTTACGCTGATAATAAGCAATAAGGGAAGTGCCAATGTAGAGGAGGATTATCAATTAAATTTTTCAGGAAAAGGTGGCACTTACATTGTAGCTGGCGGAAATGGACTGGGAAATGCACCCAATCAACTTTATGAACCGCAAGAAATTTTAGTAGATCGTGAAGGAACCATTTGGATAGCCGACCGTGGAAACCAACGAATTCAAAAATGGGCTAAACATGCTTCCTCCGGCGAGACTTATCAAAGGCTAGATTATGCAGCCTATCTAGCCTTTGATAAGTCTCGTAATATCTACGCAGGGGATATTTATAACAACAGCATAAAAAAAATAGCACCCGATGGGACTCAGGTCACAGTTGTAGCCGGAAATAATGGGGATGGCAATGCCATGAATCAGTTATATCGTCCACATGGATTTAGCGTGGATTCTGATGGGGCTATATTCATAGCAGATCGGTCTAATAATAGAATTCAAAAATGGACGGCAGGTTCGTCGACGGGTTCAACAGTTGTCAATTCTTCTGGGTCATGGTATGATTCAACCTTTTTTGATCCAACCGACGTTTTTGTTGACTCAAAAGGGAGTGTATTTTACACAGATTCCCAAAATGCTAGGATTTTTAAGTGGAATCCGGCCACAGGAAAAAGCTCTATCGTGGCTCAAAAACCACAGTATGTCTACTCAGAAACTCTTTTGAAGTCAACTTCAAATTTACACGTTGATGAGTCAGAAAATATTTATATCGTAGATAGCTGGGGAAATCAAATTACAAAATGGGCAGTTGGCACTCCTTATGGTAAGGTAGTGGCAGGTGGCAAAGGGGCGGGGTCTGCACTTAATCAACTGAATAATCCGAAAGGTGTATTTTTAGATCAATATGGCAATCTTTATATTTCAGATACAGACAACCACCGAGTTGTCAAAGTGATTCAACAAGCACAAATTATCATTCCGGCAGGACAGACAACAGGAACTTTAGAAATTGTAGTGATAAACGATTACCTTAAAGAGCCAACGGAAAATATCATTTTCACTGTTCTAGATATTGATAATGCTACGTCAGCTTTTCCACGTGATACAGTTTTAACGCTCAACATTGAAAACTATGCCAGTAAATTAGAAAAACAAACTACCATTCCGATTCCTTCCTTATCCAACGCAGCCCTGTCATGGGGAGATTTTGATCAGGATGGGGATCAAGATTTGGTAATTTTAGGATATAACAATGATGAGGGTGCCGTTACCCGTGTGTATCGGAACGACCAAGGAAATTTGGTGAACGCCAATTTCCCGTTCACGCTCTTCCTATCAGGGGATATTAAATGGACAGATGTCAATAAAGATGGGTTCTTGGATATATTGGTCAGTGGCTTGGCCGCCATTGACGACGAAAGAACCGAGCCCAAGACTTTATTGTACATCAATCAACAAGGGAAATCGTTTACTTTAGCGCCTAATAGTGGAATTGAGCATTTGTTTTCATCCAAAATTGCATTTGGAGACTTGGATAATGATGGGGACATAGACTTGGCTTTTATGGGCAACAACGCGGCAGGCCGAGGCGTACTCCAGATTTACAAAAATGAAGGTGGAAGTACCTATTTTACCCGAGTTGAAAATTTTGAAAAACCAGTGGCTGGAACTGAAAATGATAGGGACTTAAAAATCGCAGATTTTGATCTGGACGGCGACAATGATATTTTATACAATGCGCCTCGAAGAGAAGATCAGATTAGGTCAGATGGATATATTCGCAATAATTTTGAATCTGGAGGAAATTTTAGCTACACAAAAAATTTAAAAGGATTACGTTATGAGGTCACTAAACTGTTAAATAATCAAACCAATCTGCTCACCATTTTTGCGATAGGTCATGATGGACCGACTGTACCGAAAATTGAGATCAATGATGATTTAGCTTCGTTTAATCCAGGAATGCCTACTTTAAAAGATGGTGACATAGCGGTCGGAGATTACAATAATGACGGCCTCAATGATATTTTATTTACAGGTCGAAATGGGGTGAATATCCCCGTCGCAAAATTGTATGCGCAATCCAAGAGTCACCTGGATCGATATGGGATTTACCATTTTCTTGAGGATTTTAATCAAGAAATTTCAGGCTTGTATAATGCCACTGCCGATTGGGTGGATTATGATGTGGATGGAGATTTAGATCTCATCATGACGGGTTTGGATGCAAATAATATCCAGCAAACCTATTTTTATAAAAATACCACTTCCTTAATCAAAAATCGTCCTCCTGCTGCTCCTTCTAATCTACGAGTAGTAGAGAAAGGGAATGGTCTGGTTGAGTTTCAATGGGATAAACCAAAAGATGACATTTCGAACTTCTTTGGTTACAATATCCGAATTGGTACAACGCCAGGCGGAAGTGAACTCTCGAATACATTAAGTAACCTTTCGACTGGATCAAGACTAATAACCAGTACGCCCCCACTTTTTAAAGAATCGTATGCGACTCAACTTAGTCCCGGACGTTATTATTGGTCTGTTCAGGCAATCGATCAAGGATACCAGGGTTCTCCTTTTGCCGAAGAAAATATCTTGGATCTTACCTACGAATGGAAGCTGAATAGACAAGTTGATATCATTAATCGGAGTATTGAGCCGTACCCTAATCCCAAATTTCTACTAATGGACTTTGATAATGACCAAGATTTAGACTTGGTCTATGGGTCGAGTAGTAGTGTTCGTTTGTATAAATTTGATAAAAATGAATTTTCGCTTGATCCTAAATCGAGCACCTGGGGTGGTGTGGAAAATATGGTGGCTGGAGACCTGAACAATGATGGTCGCGTGGATCTCGTCATTAATCATACCAATAAATATTTATGTATTTACCTCAATTCAGGAAGTGATTTTTATCGATATACCCTTTTGATGACCAATGGCCTTGTCAACACCAAGCTTAAAATTGTGGACATGAATAACAATGGCCGTAAAGAGGTTATGTTGGCTGGAATGACCTCCAGTTTAAGTGATGGAATTCCCAAATTGTATTCTTTCGAAGTTAGTCCATCTGGATATTCCTTCATTACCCGCGATGAATCCTCCAAGATTGCCTCTCTTCGAAATGCCGTCTATGATTTTGGTGATTTTGACAAAGACGGATTGGTCGATTTTGTATTGTCGGGAAGTGGAAACTTAGGCGTCCGGACACTATTGTATCGAAATACGACCATCCCAGGTGAACCACTTAGCTTCCACCAAACCAATCACGATCTGCCAAGAATCACACGAGGCACCGTCAATTTTATCGATTTTGATGCGGATGGGGATGAGGATTTACTATTTACCGGCCGGAGTACCGTCGGAAATTTGTTTCAAATTTATTCCAATGAATTCAAGCAGGGCAATGGATTTGTTCCCAAACCCACAAACCTTGATCCCATGGAAGATGCCCGAGTCCGGTTTGGCGATTTCAACGGCGATGGTTATACCGATATTTTTTATTCTGGTTTAAAAGAGGGGACCGGTAAGATAACCCGGTTAGCTCAATTTAACCCATCCAATCAAAATTATGAAAACAGTACTTTTGATTATGGAAATTTAACGGATGCTGAGGTAGCCTTTGGTGATATTGATTCGGATGGAGATCTGGATATTATTCTGGGTGGAATTGATGTGATAAATCCAACCCAAAATATTTTCCGTGCTTTGTTTAATGTACGCAATGAATCGGCTGTTGTCGAGGCTTTAGATCAAGTTTCATTGCAACCAGCATTGGCTTCTAATAGCCCAAAGGTATCTCCCAGTGCTTCAGTTATGTCAAGTTCAATATTTCAAATCAATGCAGGACCTACCGCACCCAGCCCCAAATCATTAAGTACAGTTTCGGAGAATTCGGTGAAACTACTTCGTTTTGAATGGAATTCTGCCAAGGATGACCACACTCCTATTTCTGGTTTAACCTATTCTCTTCGAATTGGGACAACACCAAACAATGAGGTCATCTTAGCCGCAAACTCAAACGAAAGTGGAGTTTTGAAGGTTCCTTCGATTGGAAATGTTTCAATAAATACCTCTTGGTCGATTCGGATGTTGCCTGATGGGATTTATTATTGGTCAGTGCAGGCAATCGATGCAGCGTTTATTGGTAGTCCGTTTTCCACCCCCCAAAAATTCACAATTCGTAATGGGGAAGTATTGACGGTCCCAAGCCAACCCGGTGAAATTTCGGGTGAAACATTTGTTGCATGTCCTGGGGTAACTATTACCTACACGATTGACTTCGTAGATCAAGCTACTAGTTATGAATGGCGTTTTTTAGAGTCAAATCCACAAGCCACAATTACCTCTACAGGTTCGAACTCGGCCACCGTATCGTTTCAATCGGGTTTTACCGGAGCTACCCTTATGGTTTTGGCCAAAAATGAGTATGGGGATAGTCCGATTCAAAGCAAAGAAATTATTAGGGGGCAATCCGTCGGGCAGCCGGGTATCATTTCGGCGTCCCAAGTTGTAGTATGTCAAAATTCGAATCGATCCTACTCAATTTTACCAGTGGAGGGTGCGACTTCCTACGAATGGGCGTACACTGGTTCTGATGTCACTTTTTCGGGTGCCTCAACTTCCATACAGGTAAAATATGGATCTAAGGCCACGAATGGAGAATGGCGGGTACGGGCCTTGAACGCTTGTGGTCCCAGTGAGGCACGTACTTTGACAATTGAGGTAATACCACAGAATCTTGTGATTCCGGGTAGCTTGGTGATCGAGCCATCGGTGCGAAAAGTTGAAAAAGCAACCCAATCTATAACACTCGCGCCTAGCAACGCCAAACCCATCTTAATCGAGTCTGGATCTGTATTTTCTGCTCAAATTGTCGGTTGTCCTGTGGGTCAACCCTAGAGGATGATGTAGGTAAAAATGAGCAAAGTTAGCCGTATTGTTTTTGGGTAAGATCTAGGTAAGCAAGGTAAATTTTTTTATCCAAATCAAATGGAAATAATATCAATGAAGTTCAAAAACAGGATTATTGCGAAAAGTCATGAAAATTCTCAAGTATTCTAAAATATGTCTTTTTTTTGCTGCACTGGGTGTATCTATTTTAGCCCAAGGGCAAGAACCGACAGTTAGTATATCCTTGGATCGAGCCGAGATTCAAGAAGCCCATGGAGAAGCTACTTTAACAGCCACATTATCTAAAGTTTATTCAAAAGATGTAATCTTGACGTTTAGAACTCAAGGCGCTGCAACATATAATGTAGATTTCATGACTGAATTTACTGGGAAAGGCACGTCTAAAACTATCGCAGGAATTTCCGGGCAGTCAGGTGCGGGAGCAAACCAGCTGAATAATCCAACTGCCATAATCATGGATAAAGAAGGTACGCTCTTCATCGTGGATAGTGGAAATCATAGGGTACAAAAATGGTTACCAGGTGCTAAAAAGGGAATTACTGTGGCAGGTGGAAATGGGGCAGGTGCAGCTTCCAACCAGTTGTATCATCCCCAAGGAATAGCTGTTGATAAGGCTGGAAATCTATATATTTCGGATACGCATAATCACAGAATTCAGAAGTGGGCTCCTGGAGCTACGGAAGGTGTTACAATTGCGGGAGGGAATGGATCTGGATCTGATGCAAATCAGCTGTTTTATCCAATGAATATAACTTTGGATGATAATGAGAACTTGTTTATCGTAGATTATTCAAATGCACGCGTTCAAAAGTGGGTGCCAGGTGCTACAGCAGGCATTACAGTGGCGGGGGGTAATGGACAAGGAGTTGAAGAAAATAAATTATTTTACCCGACGGGTATTTCTATTGATAAACTCGGAAACATCTATGTAGTTTCAAATCATTCGGTTGTCAAGTGGACACCCGGAGCAAGTCGAGGGATCCAAGTGGCAGGAAATTACTGGTCTGGAGATGAATTGGACTTACTGCAGGATCCAATTGGAATATATTTTGACGAAGCTGGAAATCTTTTTATTGCCGATACAGGTAATCATCGAATACAAAAATGGGCTGTAAACGTACAAAAAGGTATAACCATTGCCGGAGGGAAAGGGGCGGGCTCTAATCCCAATCAGTTTTTTTCCCCCACCAGTGTTTTCACTGATCGATTTGAAGATTTGTATATTTCCGATAATGATAATCATCGAATTCAAAAGCTACTAATACACCCTCAAATTGTTATTCCAGCAGGACAATTGAGTGGTTCTTTCCGTATTGTAGCCCTAGAGGATTCCAATTTGGAAGATAATGAAGATTTTAAATTTGATCTTGAAACGATTGAAAATGCTACCTTAGCTTCTCCGCAGACAACTTGGAGTTTAATAATTTTGGATGATGACCTCCCGCCAACTGCCTCATTCAGTTTATCGGACTCTACCTTGACGGAGGAGGGGGAACCATTAGCTATCGATATACGATTGACGCCCCATCCTCAAAAAAAAGTGTCAGCCAAGCTGCGCTTCAGTGGGTCAGCCCAGATAGGGAAAGATTATACCGTTGACCATCAGGAGGTAGTTTTTCAACCTGGTGATTCCGTAAAAACAATTCATATAAAACCCATCAATGATGAATTGGTTGAGTCAATGGAAACCATTCAGATTGAGGTAGTGGGGGGAGAAAACCTATCTACATCTTACCCCAGTGTGATCATTTTTGTTTCCTCTGATGATAAACCATCCGTACAGGTAGCACTAGACAAAACATCCATTTCAGAAGCCAACGGAAAGGCGACGTTTACAGCTACGCTATCTCATCCTCATAGTCGTGATGTCATTCTTTATTTTGATCATAATGGAACCGCACAATTTGAGAATGATTATACCTTGAACTTTAACGAGAAAGGATCAATTACTTTGGTTGCTGGAGGAAATGGGGCTGGATCCGATGCTAACCAGCTTCATTATCCCACCAATGTAAAAATGGATCAAGATGGAAATCTTGTTATTGCTGACTATTTTAATAGTCGAATTCAATTGTGGAAAAAAGGAGCAAGTTCAGGAATTACCTTGGCAAAAAGTTATCGTCCTATTTACATAGCTTTAGATTCCCTAAATAACCTATACGTTTCGGATGATTACAATCATTTTGTCAAAAAATGGACTCATGGTGATACGGTTGGCATTATTGTAGCCGGTGGAAATGGTTATGGTCCAAACGCAAATCAATTAAATCATCCTACTGGGTTAACTGTAGATAGTCAGGGTAATTTATTTATAGCTGTTAGAGGAAACCTCAGTATTCAAAAATGGGTGCCGGGGGCGGGAGAAGGAATTACTATTGTAAATAAAGAAACTAAAATATCGCCAGAGTGGCAGTGTTCCCCTTTTCAAACCAATGTTTTTTTAGATCAACAAAACAATATTTACTACGGATGCCATTCCTATGGTTCTATCATCAAATGGTCTCCGGAGTCAAATAGTGGTCAGATTGTGGCTGGTGGTAATTTTATGGTAGATCCACCATTAAGTATTTCTAGTCCCTATCACTTTACACTCGATAAATGGGGTAATATTTACCTAAATGCGGGAGGTATGGTGCTAAGATGGGTTCAGGGAGAACGTAGTGGTGTTATCGTGGCTGGGAAAAGTGAAAAGGGGGACGCAATGGATCAACTTAATGATCAAAAGGGTATGTTTGTAGGTCCAAATGGAGATATTTATATCGCAGATTCCGGTAATAACCGTATTTTGAAAATTTTACAAGCGCCCCAAATTCGAATTCCCGCCGGCCAAATCACTGGAAAATTAGAGATCATAGGTCTAGAAGATTCGATCCTCGAACCAAATGAGCAGGTTACATTTCAAGTAAATCAAATCGACAATGGATTCTTGCTCCAACCGAATGCAAAACAGTTTTCCATTACCTTACTGGATGAAGGGCCCGTCCTTGTGAAAGATCCAAATATTAATCTACCCGCACTCTCAAATACCGCCACTTCATGGGGGGATTTTGATCGTGATGGTGACCTTGACTTAGCCATCCTAGGATTTAATCAAGATGAAGGGGCAATGACTCGAATTTACCGAAATGACAATGGACATCTTGTTGACTCCGCTATTCCACTGACACAGTTCGTTTCGGGTGACCTAAAATGGACTGATTTGAACCAAGACGGCTTTCTCGACTTATTGGTTACGGGCCTTTCGGCTTTGGGTGAAAATCAGACGGAACTCAATACAATAGTATATCTAAACCAGAAAGGTCAGGGATTTAGTCCCATTACTAATTTGGGGATCGAAAATCTGCTATCCCCTAAAATAGCATTAGGCGATTTGGATAAGGACGGAGATGAAGACTTAGTCATGCTAGGCTACAATTCTATGCAAAATCCAGTTTTGAATGTCTACAAATATCAAAATCATTCCGCTGTTTTTTCTCGTTTACCCAACTTTGACATTACTACTTTAGAAAATGAAAAAAATTGGGATGTTAAAATAATAGATTATGATTCGGATGGAGATCTTGACATCATGTTTTCTGGTTCACACAATTGGGAATTCCCCCGAACGTATGGAATAATCCATAATAAGTTCTCACCCGGAAAAGGAGAAGGTTTTTACTTTAATCTGAGTGATCTGACGTACGAAGTTCTTAAACTTGATGAGTTAAATCACGCATTGGATATCTTGGGTGTAGGATATGATGATAACCAACCTGCTTTTAAATCGAATCGAACGGGTATTCTTTTTGAAGGGGAGAAGCCCAATCTAAAAGATGCCGACCTAGCCGTTGGGGATTTCAACCATGACGGACTTAATGATTTGATTGTTTCCGGGCGAGATATTCTAAACAAACCTAAAGTTTTTTTATATGCCCAAAAACCTAAAACACCGGATTATAAAGAAATTATTTTTTCTCAAGTATCCAATACAGATGTTTCTGCCCTGTATCATCCCAAAGTTGAATGGGTTGATTATAATTCAGATGGCTATTTAGATTTGGTCATGACGGGATTAGATGAAAATAATACTCAGAAAACATATTTTTATAAAAATCAAATTACGTATAGAAAAAATGAACGTCCCGCACCGCCCTCCAATTTACGGGTGATCGACAAAGGGTATGGAAATGTTGAGTTTAAATGGGATAAACCTCAAGATGATCACTCTCGTTTTTTCGGGTACCGTATTAGGATCGGTACTACACCCGGAGGAGATGAAATTACTCAATCATTTAGTATTTTATCCACAGGTTCTCAATTAGTTTCGGGTCATCCACCCTTATTCCTAGAATCCTATCTGAAACAGCTAAATCCAGGCCGATATTATTGGTCCGTGCAAGCCATTGACCAGAGTTTTCAAGGCTCAATGTTTGCGAAGGAGAGTATTTTGGAATTAAAGTATGATTGGAAACTAAACAGACAAGTCGATGTCATTGATCATTCATTTCCTAGTTTTAACATCCCAAAGTTTATGTTAATTGATGTGGAAAATGACAATGACCTAGATTTAATTTACTTTTCGGAATACGGCGGCAAGTATTTTAAGTTGAATAAGGGTGAATATGTTATTGATCAAAATTTTAATCCTAGGGATAATTTAGAGAATTTGGAGGCGAATGATGTGAATAACGATGGATTCATGGATTTTGCCATTAGTTCAAATTATCATGGCATGGGCGTCTATTTAAATCGAGGTGGAATCAGTTTTGAACCGTTGTTACTAACCGACAAGGTATTAAAGGCTACCAAAATGAAAATAACCGATATGAACAACAATGGCCGCAAAGAAATCCTTATTGCCGGCATGACTTCCAGTTTGAGTGATGGAGTTCCCAAACTCTATTCTTTTGAATTTGATCCAGAAACCCAAACATTTATTTTTCGAGACGAGTCACCGAAAATCGCTGCGCTTAAAAATGCAGTCTATGATTTTGGGGACTTTGATAAAGATGGTCGCGTCGATTTTATACTTTCTGGCAGTGGGAATTTAGGGGTTCGGACAATTCTGTATCGAAATATTACTGTACCTGGCGGCCCTCTAGCCTTGAGTGCAACGAACATTACCTTGCCAAGAATCACAAAAGGAGCGATTCATTTTTTAGACTATGATGCTGATGGAGATGAGGATTTGATATTCATAGGCCGTAGTACGACAGGAACCTTGTTCCATATTTATGCCAATGAATTTGATCAAGGTCTCGGATTTGTTCCTAAAACACTTAACCTTGAGCCAATTGAAGATGCCAAGGTAAGTTTCGTTGATATAAATGGGGATGGTTACACGGATATATTCTATTCAGGCTTGAAATTGGGGATAGGCAAAATTTCAAGACTAGCTCAGTACAATCCCAATTCCAAGGATTATGATAACAGGTCTTTTGATTTTGGAAATTTGTTTGATGTTTCCGTATCAGCCGGTGATATTGATGCGGATGGCGATGTAGATTTAGTAATCGCAGGCTTCCACAAAGATAACCCATCACAAAAAATACAATATGCTTTGTTTAACGTCCACAATGATTTTGTATCTCTTGAGACTTCAAGAAACCAAGAAAAGTCAGAAGATGAAACTCAAAAATCCCCCATTTCAGATAACCTCACGGGTTCTACTTACCTTTTCAACACGCCCCCGAAGGCTCCTCTTCATAAATCTTTAACCACAGCTTTGGAAAACTCCACTCAAATACTTCGGTTCGTTTGGAATCCAGCCACAGATGACAATACCCCAAGCAAGGGTTTGACCTATTCACTCCGAGTTGGAACAACTCCCACCAACAACGCAATACTTGCTTCCCATGCAAATTTGAACGGTACGCTAACCAAACCCGCCATAGGAAATGTTTCTACCAACACCGCATGGAATCTCCAAATGTTGCCCGATGGCGAATACTACTGGTCTGTTCAGGCCATTGATGCCTCGTTTGTGGGTGGTCCTTTTTCAATTCCCCAAAAATTCACCATTCAAAATGGAAGATTGAGTACCGTCCCAAATCAACCCGACGATTTTTTATCAAGTCAGCCATTTGTTTGTCCAAATTCCACATTTACGTATACTCTTCCTAGTGCAGAGGAGGGGGCCACGTATGAATGGGGATTTTTGGAGGCAAGTCCAGGTGCCAAAATCATCGCTACCACGGCTACTTCCGCGACTGTTTTCTTCGAGACTGGATTTTCAGAGGCCACGTTGACCGTCTTGGCAAAAAATGCATTTGGAGAAAGTCCGAAACGTTCGTTCAAAATTCGAAAAGGCACTCTCCCCAACACCCCCGGCACCATCCAGGCTTCACATTTAGTAGTTTGTCAAAATTCAACCCGATCCTATACTGTTTTGCCCGTCGATGGGGCTCTATCGTATGAATGGAGTTATTCGGGAACGGGAGCGAGTTTTTCAAACGGGGGTGAGTCGATACGCGTGAGTTATGGGGCTTCGGCTACCTCGGGCACCTGGCAAGTACGAGCCGTGGGGGGCTGCGGTAGTAGTGAGCCAAGAACCCTGCCAGTTCAAATGATTCCACAAAATCAACTAGTCCAAGGGCCCTTGACGCTACGAGCTGCTGAAAGGAGAAATGAGCAAGCCACGAGGTCTATTATTTTGCAACCTGGTGCGAGTCAGCAGCCCATCACCCTTGAGCACGGCACGGTGTTCTCTGCGCAACTTGTCGGATGCCCTGTGGAGTAGAAGACTAAAAATCAAGATAAATAGAAGAGGAAAGTAGATTAGGCCTTGGAGGTTAATCGAGATTGAATGTTCAAAAAGAAAATTAAAAAGAGTCTTCAAAAAAACCTTTGAAGTTAAAAATCAATTCTTGTTAGTTCTTCAACTAATTAGTTATAAAAAGTTTCTTAATGAATGTGTCTAATCTATTATTTGAAGAATCAAGTGAAGCAACATTAATGTAAGTATTTGATTTTAAGTAGGTTTATTAGCTTTTTGTATATAGAAATATACCGTTTGATAAAAATAATTGATTTTTCTTTGGATAGTAATTGTTTGTAGTTAATTTCGAAAATATTTCATAAAAAGTAAAATTTCACTCAAAACCATAAACTACTCACACCTACGAATTGCCGACATTGTATGTTAGGACATGTTATTTATTTTTTATTTTAATAAAATATCAATTTTAATTTTCAACAGAAGTTTCAATATAATTTCTGGAATTTGTATCAAAATAAGATGTTTGAATTTTTTCAAGCACCATTTTCTTTTTGCTTGCTATTTAATATTTGTTGAAAAATTATGAAAAAAATTATTTCGTATTTTACTATTTCTTTATTCATTTTCTTTGGTTATGGATGTAAAAAAGAAGAGGTTTCTAGTTCTTTTCTTATTGGAGTTTGGGGAGTCTCGAATGTAGAAGTCTTGATAAATGATAAAATTACCCCAATTTCATCAAATTCTTTTGATTCTAATTTTAAACATGTAAAACACGTGTTTAACGAAGATTTTACCTACGAATTTATTGACATGGATGGGTCAAAGGTTCAGGGGACATGGGAGTATTTAAGTCAATCTAAGGAAATATTGGTAGAATATCCCGAATTAGGTTATGTTGAGCGCTATGAAGTTTTAACCAATTCTGCTAACGAAGTAGTACTAAGAACGCCAATAATCGATGTAACTAAGGCGGAAAGTGATCAAGAGTTTGAAATTTTATTTACCGCAAGTTTTTTGTTGGTTGATACCCCCTCGAATCTAGTTGAACCCAAAACTTTGGGTTTGCAATATAAATTATTGAAATAGGTTTTTTCTTTACTGGTGATCTGGCGAAGAGTTTTTTATTTAATGCAATGCTGTATGAAGAGAACATGTACCTTGAGTTGGTTTTTATGGGTTCTGACTTTTTTATTTCATGGGTTGAACGCTTTAGGAAATTTTAATGATGATCCAATAAAATCCGGTAAGGAGCCTGAAAAATCTGTTTTGGCCACAAAAGTGTTTGAAGGTAAAAAAACATCGTTTGTTCCATTTAATTCCACTCAACATGTTGAACTGGAAAATGCTTTAGCTAATTTACAAAGCAAGGTTTCAAGCCAAGTAATTCTGCCTGATCTTTTGGACGATCTGGACTTTAGTAGTTCTGAGGAGAACATAAGTGATCGTGGAAAAGCAGGTTCTATGTTTTCGTATTTAGATCAAAATCCAGACAAGGTCAAGTCATTTATCAGTTTTGAGGATTTAATTACATTGCCCGTTGGGTTAAAACAATCCTTGAATGACAATACTGAAGTTGCATTAGGTATCTACAGTGTGGAATATACTCCATCTGGCGCTGTACTAACTGTCTTCGTTCGTATAAAGATGAAGGTAACTGGTTCCAGCCAAGATCGTGTCCTGTTGTTTGGTTCCAATTCCGTTAACTTCACCAGAACAGGTGGACTTGGGGATGGAGGTAATTTTAAAGTTGCTTTATTAGGAGATTTTCCTATCCCAATGAATAATTGGACGGTTGTAGCCAAAGGAACAGCCAATATGGGTGATATTGAAAGTTCGCCTACGTTTGTTTCTTTTACTTGCGATAAATTCTCCGCCGCTGGGTTAGGTTTGGATGTTGTATTCCCACGTAATGTTTTGGTCCCATTTAGTGCGACGGAGCGGGTGCCCAAAGAGGGACGAGTTCAGTTATCGGCATTTGCTGAAATCAAAAATGGATTTAATGATATTTATGCAGCCATCAATTCACCCATGCCCTTTGCTGTGGCTAACTTTCCTCGTTTTGGATTTCAGGTGAAAAATCTTCGGTTGGATTTGAGCGATTTTCGTGGAGGGAATGAACCTGGTTTGTTTCCCGCAAGTTATGAAGGGGCTGACAAAGGGGATATGCGATGGAGGGGTTTAATGGCAGATCAATTCACAGTTTTACTTCCCAAAGAATTTAACTCCCAAGATGCCTCTTCCATTTCAGGTACCAAGATCATTATAGATCGATCTGGCTTTACCGGATTTGTCAATTACGCCAATTCTGTAAATCCACTCAAGTGCGATGCTCAAAAATGGCCTTTGACGATTTCAACATTTAACTTAGCTTTTGTTCAAAATAATTTAGTGGCTGGCGGTTTTGGGGGTTCCATACGAACCCCTCTGAATACAAATATGGCTGATCCAAATGCAGCTTTGGTTTACTCGGCCCTTATCAGTAATACGGGTGAATACGCCTTTACAATTGATGCTACCAATGGGAACTATCCAATAAACTGTTGGAGAGCGAAAGCTAAAATTACCAAAGGCTCTTGGTTAGATCTTGTAGTGAAAAATAATAAATTTTATCCTTCTGCCAGCTTAAATGGTACGCTAGAGCTTGCCACGAATACCAACACCAATACCGAAGGTGAGCCAGAAACAGATGGAACGGTTTCTTTAAAGGGGATTATTTTCAATGATCTTCAATTGGCAGTCAATGAGGCCGGAAAATTTAATTTTTCGATCGGAGAGTTTAAGTATGTCAATACCACGGATTCTCGCCTAGCTCGCTTCCCAATTTCCATAACCCGTTTTGAAAATTTTCGAAATGCTTCTGGCATGAAAGATAATGACCTTTGGTTTGGATTCGGTTTTCGAGTGAGCTTGGCTGGTGACCGATTTGCAGGTGCTACAGATCTGTTGATCAAGACACACTACAATGAAGCTTTGGGGAAGTTTGTATTGGGCAGTGCAGCAGATATAAAAAAGTTTGTGGAGGTAAAGAAATTGTATATCAAAGGAAGTACCTCAGCTATGGATGCCGAAGGAATTGTTGACTTTTTTGAGAATGCCACTGAGATGGGTGACTCCTATAAAAACTTAATCAAAGACTCTATCCCACAAAGTAAAGGTTTTTGCGGAAGTTTGAATTTAGTTTTAAAGAAGCCATTTAAAGTTGGGGTTGAATTAAATGCCCTCTTTGGATATGATAACGTGTATAACTACTCGTTCGGATTCTTTAGTGCTTTTGTAGGAGACACAGAGGCTAGTCTTCGGGGAGTAGCACAAAATTCAGATGGAACAGAAAAGGCTGTTACAGATTCAAAATATCGTTATACCAGACCCGGAAACTTAGGTGGATTTGTCATTCCAACAGGTATAGCTGATCTAGGAATCAACGGCCTCGGACTAGGTGTGTATTTTAATATGAAGCCTTCTTTTGATGGCACTCAGGTTAAATATGCAGTAAGCAAGGATGTGCCTTTTGGGTTTAAGTTGATGTTGGGCATACAAAACAATTCACTTCCAGGGGCATCTTCCTATGTCGAACCCACCTTCAAAGGTAGAGTAAATGTGGATTTTGCCCTGGATAGAAAATACGGAATCAATAGTATCGCACTCAGTGGAATTGGGACGTTTGCGAGCAATCTCACTGGTGGTAATTCAAGCGCCCAGTTGATACAAGGATTAGGAAAATCAATAAGTGACAACAATGACCAATTGATGAATATGAATCCAAAACAACATGATCAAAAAGCACTAATTGACCAATCCAAAGCACAAAATCAAAATGTCCCAATAAGTAACAACGGAGATATTGTCGTCGCAATGGGTGTTTTATTTGACTTTCCCAAGAAGATTTTCCACGCCGAAGCTGAGGTATATATGAACATAAAAAGTCCTACGACTGGGGAGACAACGCTTCGAGGTATCGGGATGAATAATTTGGCGGGTCGCGCAGTCATTCATTTTGAAAAATCAAATACCTATGTCCACATAGGCAAACAAGATATGTTAAATCGGGTTGGGATACGCTACCGAAATAACTTTGAATTTGGAGCTTACCTGATGATGGGAAAAGGTATTGGCAATATTCCTGCTCCCCCAATTGAAGTACTTACGTTTTTCCCAGCTCTACAATCTCGATTGACTGGATCTGCCTCTTCGACTGAGATGAAGAGTGTACGCGAGGGAAAAGGGTTTGCGGTAGGCGCACACATAAAAACAACCATAGATGCGAAAGGCTGGCTTGGATACATCAAAGGTTATGGTGTTGGGGGAATGGATCTGGTGTTATTAACCTCCTGTGCCGATAGCTATTATGGTGAAATGCAATTGTACGGGGTGGCTCAAGTGGAGGCTGGCATTGGAAAAAAGAATTTGTTTAACGGGGGAGTTGGATTTTACTTGAAAGGACAAGGCTTTAAACCATTTAAAGCCGAGGGTAGTGTTTGTATTACCTATGGACGGAACAATAAAAAGCTTTGTCTAACCTCAAATGCAGTCGAAACACCATCACCATGTAACAACTAATCTATCTAAATTATTTCTTTCAGGTTCTTAGAGCTGAACAATATGAAAAAATATAGTTTCTTTTTGGTCATTTTTCTTTTAAAACTCAATCCTATTTGGGGACAAGATAAAGATACTTCCGCTGTTAACTCTTCTGAATGGTTTACCCTACATCGAGTAAATAATAAAAATCAGGTTATGCTTCGTTGGATGCCAGGAACAGCCAATGAATGGAATTTGGGAATCACGAACGGGTACGTTATTCAGCGGAAAAAGATTAATACTAGCAATAATATCGTCGTCGAGACAATCGATATAACCATTCCAGGACTTAAGGTTACAGACTCCACGGAAACAAAGTGGAGAGACTATTGGAAGCCTGACAGTGTTTATCACAAAGAGCTCTTTTATCTTTCTGTTAAGCCACAAAATAGCACAAGCTCTCAGTCCCATGACGCACGAACGATTAGCTCACTGGAGGAAAGGTATTTTTTTGCCAATATTCTGGCCGACCAAAGTTTTAGCGCTTCCAAGCTTTGTGGTTTGGGGTACACCGATGAGACGGTCCAGGTAGGATTTAAATATGATTATATCATCAAAATCAGTGGTTCCACTAGTCAAACGGTGGTTACGGTGCCTAAAGTTGTTTTTCAAGCATTGCTTACCTTATCTATTTCTGAAGCGAAAAAAGTACCCAAGAAATTGACTTTGAGTTGGTATACGAAAGACAAGGTCAATCAATTCTCGTCCTATTTTGTTCAAAGGGCTGACACGGTGAACAATGATTGTTCTGATTTTAAAACACTGAATAAGCTTCCTTTAATTGTAATGTCAGGTGATACTATGGCCTACTTTTCGGACTCTCTTCCTAATAAATCCCGAATGTACTGCTATCGATTAATTGGGAAAAGTTACTTTGATGAGATACGTGTGGGCTATAGCTTCAAGGACTCGTATAGAAAATTTTTAGAAAATATACCCCAAATCGATGCCGTCACGATTTCTGGATCGAACATGAAAGTTGATTGGCAATTCAACGGCCTTCCTGATGATATTTCCAGTTTTCGTATTGCGGTTAGCAAAGTGGATACTGCTAAACGGGGACAGGCAGTTTTTAAAGAGTTCAGAACGGGGATTCCCGCAGCAGCAAGGACACTCACTTTCCCTTCTGCTGATATCGTGAGTGCTATTTCAGATACGAGTAGCGTATATTATGTATTTGTGGGGGCACAAGCTGAGACAGGCTCAAGTTCCATTGAATATTCCCACCCGTATGTAATTTCACCTAAAGATAAAATTCCTCCAAGTGCTCCTAAATTTAATCCATATGGACCAGTTTCTGCCTCCGATTTACCACTTCAACCATTTGAACCTTTACAGGTTTTACCGCCTACAAGCGATGGCAAAACACTTTTAAAACTTAGGTGGACGCCGAGTACGGATAATATTGGCGGGGTCGGTTTATTGGGATACCGAGTTTATCGTTTGTTTTCCAATCAACCCGCTCATTTGAAAGTAGAGATTTCAGGCGGGATAATCAATAGAATAGACAAAGTAAAGGGCGAGCCAGCCTTGGCCTATGTCATTGATACAGTGGGGACTAATTATTCTTATACCAAAGCTACGTATTTCGTTTCGGCATTGGACAGCAACTACAATGAATCAGCGGTAACGACCTATGTTTATACAAAACCGGATACCAAACGCCCTAACCCACCCTTCATTAATAAGATTGAAACGGTGTACAAAGGAAAACCCTCGGTAAAGATTTCCTATACTCTTCCAGAGGTTGTAGACGAGGTAATTACCTATAAACTAATCAGTAAAGAAAACATGTTGGGTAGTTTATGGTCAGATTCTATCTTGGCACAAAACAGCTCATTTTATCTGGATACAAGTGTTATCAAAGGAAAAGAATATGTCTATAGTATTCTAGCAATTGATCAAGCAGGTAATCAATCTTGCTACAAAACGCCCAGTTTGCCGGGAAATTTGGCCCTTCATGACAGTTGCTACCAAATGGTTAAGGTAAAAATTCCTAATGTAGATCTTAAGCCCGCAATCTCTACTTTTACGGCCATCTACCAAGAAGAAGAAAAAAGGATCAAATTGAATTGGGCTTATGCCATGCCGAATGTTTCCTATTATGAAATTTATAAAGGAAGAATTCGTTCCGCACCCGATACCACCAAGACCGCATTACTAGAATATGTTAATGCCCCTCAACTAGAATACTCCGATATAAATTTCGATCTTGGGGTAGCCTATCGATATCAAATTCGAGCTGTTTTTACAGATGGAACGGTTTCCGCATGGAAAGATGTCAATACCGCCCAAATTATTCAAAAACGCCTGGAGGCCAATTCGTCCGAACTTAATTTTAGCACGAAAAGCGAAGTTAAGCGAATAACCATTTCCGCCAACGTTCCCTGGACGGTGTCCAGCTCAAGTGCCCCTTGGTTAAGTATTTCTCCATCAAGTGGTAGCACCAATGGTACTATTTCTATCTCAGTTTTAGCCAATACGGGTGCTGAACGTTTTGCCACTCTTACGCTTTCAGGTGGTGGAATTACACGCGAAATTCGGGTTAATCAGCTAGGGGTTCCCAATGGAACAGGTTTGACAGCCTCCTATTTCAACCACGTCGGTCTTGCTACCATTGAGGGTAAACTTCCCGATATTATCCTTTTGGAAAATCCTTATATTCAAAATACCGATGTTTCTCCTAGACCTGGTGTTAGCCACGATTTCGTGACGGTATGGGAAGGATATATTCAGGTAAAAGATTCCTCTAGTTATACTTTTTATCTTTCAGCAGACGATGGATTTAATTTTTATTTGAACGGAGTTCTAGAACTGTCACGAACTCCCCACAATGTAGAAATCGAAAATCCTACTCGTACTTTTACTTTAGTTCCGGGTATCAATTACCCAGTAAAAATAGAATTTTGGGAAGATGGAGGAGTTGGTGGTTTTCGATTCAAATGGTCAAATTCCTCTGGGCTCACAAAACAATTTGTACCTACCACCCATTTGTTTCCTTTGTTCATACCGGAACCTTTAAGTAATGACCCCCTTCACAATAAATGTTTTTCGCTCCAACTACCCCAAGTCGGTAAAGCGTTACAGATGATGCCCAATTTCTTGGTGCAACAACAACCCCTTTCCAATGCAAATGACCAAATTTGGAAATTTGAAAAAGTGAACTCAAGCTATAAGATTATCTCACAAATTGACCAGCAAGGGAAAGTGATACAGGTGCTCGGTGGCGGTAGTAATAACGCAGATAAAGTGATTGTGGGCTATTTTAATAATGCCAATCACCAGTTTTGGGATGTAAACTATAAACATTCCAATGTGTATTCATTACGACAAAAAGGTACGAGTCATGCTTTTATTGATATTGCCTATCTCACCGATCAAGCTGTTATCTTCAACCATGCTGAGAGAGAATTTAAATTTCAACCTGTCGGTTGCCCAAGTACCTCCAATGATGTGTTACTAGACAAAAGCTTCGTCAGCTTGGGTAGCTTAGCAAGCCAAGAGGAAGTACAGATTACCACGGGCTTGGGATGGTCAGTATCCGTTTCTGATGTTTGGCTCCAGGCGGATAAAACAGGTGGATATGGCAATGGTGTGCTTAAAATTTCGGCTGCTCCAAATACTTCCTCTAGCAAGCGCCAAGGCCAAGTGAAAATAGTAGCGGGGAATACGTATTATGATATCCAGGTGACTCAATTTGCCGCCCCGAATGGGATTGGTTTAGATGCTCACTATTTTAATGTGACCAGTTTCAATGCCATGACCACCGCTACACCCGTTTTAAGAAGAATTGATGAAACAGTGGCATTCTCTTGGGGTGGAGGCTCACCAGGGCCTGGTGTTAATGCCGACTTCTCCGCTCGATGGGAGGGATTCATTGAGCCTCCCGTGACAGCCGATTACACTTTTTTCGTTTCCTCTGATGATGGTTGTAGGCTTTGGATCAACGGTGACTTGATCGTGAATGATAATACGCCACATGCTGAAACTGAATTTAGAGCCAACAAGGAAATCAAGATGATTGCAGGCCAAAAATATCAGATCAAACTCGAATTTTGGGATGGTGGTGGAGGTGCAGACGCCAAACTCAGATGGGAAAACAACCTAAATCTGCCCAAGCAGATTGTTGAAAAAAGATTTTTATATCCTTCTAGCTTGAGCGTGGATAAACAAAGTCTCACCTTCTTTAAAAATGGGGGTAGCCAAACGGTTCGTTTGATCACGGAAAAACCTTGGACTGTCAATGGAGGTAGTAATTGGATTTCCGTTAACCCGTCCAATGGCACTCAATCAACTGAAGTGCTAATTACAGTTGGCCCGCTTACTTCGCCCAGTTTACGTAGAGAAAATATTTCTTTTAGCTCCGAAGGAACGGTCCGAACGGTTCAAATCAGTCAGTACCCAACAAGTACCAATGGCCTGACAGCTTCCTATTTCAATGTAACCAGCTTTAATGCTATGGCTACGGCGGTTCCAGCTCTCAAACGGATTGATGATCAGGTTGATTTTGCATGGTCCGGATCTCCCGGGGTGGGTGTCAACAATGACTTTGCAGCGCGTTGGGAGGGATACGTCTCTCCGCCAACCACGGGTAATTACCGATTCTTTTGTGCCTCAGACGACGGTGTCCGATTGTTTGTCAACGGTATTCAGACGATTTATGATAATAACCCGCATGGGGAAATAGAATTTACCTCTGATCGAACCTTTTATTTGGAAAAAGATAAACTGTATTTAATCCGAATGGAATTTTGGGATAGTGGTAGTGGCGCCGCAGCGAGACTGCGTTGGTCCAATGACGTAGGGCTGGGTAAGCAAATTATCCCCAAACAATTCCTTTATACCGTTGACTAAGATCTGTCGTCTCGGATGTTCCATTTTGAGAGGTTCGAGACGGCTGATCCATTAGCGAGGTGCATATGGGCTGGATTCCCTGATACCAAATATTGTTTTCTCGACTTTAAGCGATCATCTCTTTACCTCATAGGTTATGAACAAACTACTACCTATACTTTTTTCCTTTTTTTTATGGTCGGGTTCTGCTTGGGCTAAGCATGACTCCGAAACGCTTCCTATTAAAAAAAATGGGTCAATTAGTGCCTCAAAGGAGGTTCCTGGGCCAAGTCCGGTGAGACCGTTGCCTAAATTGCTACCTAAATTGTCACGACTTTGGGGGGTGGATCAGAATACCTTTCGGTATAACACCCAAACAGAGACGTTTATCCCCACGGAGCAAGAGGGTCTTCCCGATTTTTCGTTTGACCCTGTCCGTTTTACCTTGCAAGCCGACCAAAAAGAAATTACGGAAGGCCAGGAAGTGGTCTTGACCATTACGGCTGAATTCTTGGATGTTAGCCCCTCGCTGATGTTTACCTTTGATGGGTCCACTTCCTATGCCCTCAAAATGGTATTACCCCAAGGTTTCATTCCAACCGGAGGTACCTACCACGACTACATGACGGGTGAAGTCAACCGGAGCACCCCCATCCAACGCTATGAATTACGTGGTTTTTTTGAGTTCATCCCCGAAAACCCCTGCTTTACCCTGCTGAGGAGCTTCTCCGGCGCAGGAATCATGGATTCGTGGGCGAAAAAGGATGTGGTGTGTGTCTCAAAAAATTATGAAGTGGGTTTTCCATCTCGAAATGCAAGAGAGGCCGCGGTAAATTGTACTGATCCACAACCGGAGATCATTGACTGCAAAGTGCGATTATTCTTTGATAATTTTAATCAAAATGGTACACCAGGCTCTAATAAACAACCTTGTGGTTGGATAAATTTAAGCACAGTTGATTTGCAATTGGCAGGATCAAAATCTGTTTGGCATTCAGATGATAACGTCATTATACCAAACAGAGAAGACGGAGGTATCATGGTAGGATTATACAATACAAGTTACCATGTAGAATCAATTAGTAGAACAATTCATAATGCCAAACCTTTTATTAACTATGTAGTGAGGTTTGATGCAGCAATTTTGAATAGTTACCCGAATTCAAGCAGAAATATTGAAGTAGTTGTTACTATCAACGGAATTAAAAAAGGTGTACTTCTAAAGGATATTGAAAGAGAATTTTTTCTATATGAATTTGTATTTAAACAAGGTGGTGCCACTAGTTTTAACATATCATTTTCCTCAAATACTTTAGATAAGGATAAGGTAAGCTATATATTGTTAGATAATATAAAAATCATTGAGCAAGATAATAACTTAACTCCCCCAATTTTAAGTACGAATAAAGTATCCGTTATAAGAGGTGAGGAAGTGACATTAACAGCTCAAAATTGTAGTGGCTTGGTAAGATGGAACACCGGCCAAACAGGATTTCAAATTAGTGTCTTTCCAACCCAAACATCAACATATTCAGCTTTTTGTGATAAAGGGAGTTGTCAGAGTAGACCAGGAACCGTTAAGATTGATGTTACATCAAATGAGCCTGTTGTAAGTCTATCCACTGACAACCCGTCTTTGTGTCCTGGTGAAACAACCCTTCTGCGTGCAAATGTTTCGAATTGTATTGGTTCAATCGAATGGTATAGAGCAAACTCACCTGATAGTCCGTACCAAAAATATTTAGTGGATGGGATATGGATTACGGGTTCGTCATTGTTAAATGTAAGCCAAGCAGGTGTTTACCGGGCAAAATGTGGCCGTGAATTTAGTGATATAACCATAACCAATAAAGATATTCCGGCAAAACCCGGTCTCTCATCGAATGGACCGGCTCCAGCTAAGTTAGAAGGTAGTTGTATTGGTGGTATTTTAAAGTGGGAAAATATGTCGCCCAACGAACAATTCCAATTGACTATACCTAATGTTGCTTCAGGTACCTATAGTGCTCGATGTGTCGATGGTCTTTGTGTGAGTGAAAGACATTACGTAGAAGTTGTTAATCCTACAATAGTGGGTATTACAATTTCAACCCTTGAGTCATCTTTATGTGATCAGAATACCACCACAATTACCGCCAATGCTAAAAGTTGTCCGATAGTAAATATCAAGTGGTTTAAAGATAATATTCAAAGAAGCGAGTGGAATGGAAGTGAAAAAATTACTGTTGGAGCTGGTACCTACAAGGCTGTATGTAATGAGGTGGTATCAAATACTATACAGATAATAACTAACGCGTCTCCTCTGCCTCCCTCATTACAATCTAATCGTTACGAGGTTCTACCTGATGAAATGGCTACTATTATTGTTTCAGGTTGTTTAAATGGCAAGATTGAGTGGTATCGTAATAATGTTCTTCAAACAGAGGTATCCCAAAATAGGGTTTTGTATGTACCTGCCTCAAATGCTACGGCAAATTACACCGCTACCTGCCAAACTAGCTGCGGTACAAGCGGTCCTTCCAATACCATTTCGCTCAAAAATACAGCCTTAACAATAAAAGCCAGCGTACCGGATAAAGAAGTCTATCCGAACCAAGATTTTACTTTAACCGCCATCGGCTGTGCTGCCAATTGGCATGTGGAATGGGAGCTCCCCGATCGTTATATTCCCAAAACGAATCGAATCGAAAACCCTCTTCCCGTGACAGGTCCGGGTGAGTACAAAGCTCGATGCGTGAATAGTTTGAGTCCAAACGAAACCACCGAATGGGCTAGTATTCAAATTCTAGAACGAGGGGTTTTTAAACCTCAAATGACGTCTACTCCAGGCTGTATTTACGACAACCAAACCAAAACCATCGTCGTTTCCGGTTGCAATGGCTTAGCGATCGAATGGTTTGATGGCGTTCGCACAGCAAATCCTTCGGTACGCGATTTTCGTCCCGGTGTGTATACCGCCCGTTGTTATTCTGATGGAAGTAATGGAACGACTTTTGGCCCTTGGGAGTCGCATGAGGTTTGTTTGATAGAACCCAATCCCATTACCATTTCAGCAAACAAGTCCTCTGTCAATCCGCTGGAATTATTCCAAATTTCAGGTGCCAACTGTATTTCTGGCTGGATCCAGTGGCTAAATCCCGAAGGGGTCTATTCGGGAGGAAACTCCGTGACCATGACAGGCCCAGGGATGTATTATGGTCGCTGTGTGGTGTCTGATCGAAGTGTGGGGCCTTGGAGCTCTTTCAACATGCCCGCCAAGCCACCCGGACAAATCATGATCACGGCCAATAAAAATAAAGCCCGTTCCAATGAACCCGTTACCCTGACTGCCAATGGCTGTTCCAACGGCCATGTCATGTGGGCCTATACCCCCATGGGGCGCACTGATGAAGTCATCGACCGCGGCCGAAGTATCACCGTATTTGGACATGGAACGTACTACGCCTGGTGTGTGTCGCTGGGGATCAGTAGCGAACGAGCCGATTATACCATAACCCCACTCAACGGCAATATCCCGAGTGTGTCGACCGACAAACAACGGGCCACACCCAATGAACCGGTTTTTATAACGCTATCAGGATGTAACCCCAACTGGTATTGGCTGAAAGTAACGCACCCAGACGGCCGGGAGTCGTATCCAGCGACCAACAACAACCGAGCCTTGGTCTATGGTCCGTTTACATATGAGGTAGCATGTATCAACGGTAACCATGGGATCGACGAAAAAGTATCCGGCTCGGTGGATTTATCGGTGGTGGACCAAATCCGAGTGGTGCCCAATAAACAGCGAGTAGATACTACAGAGAGGGTATTGCTTACAGCCTATGGCTGCGACTTCGGCACCCTGGAGTGGCGTTTTGGAAATATTCCGCAACAAACACTGAAGGGCCTCACGACTATATCTCCCAAAGGTCCGGGAAATTACTATGCACGGTGCGTGGGCGATATCCGGAAGTCGGACGATTGGGTGCTGGCGATTGTGAATCCGACAATGGAAATCATGCCCGCTATCTCCGGCCCGCTTCGAATTTGCCCGAATACCTCGGCCAATCTCACGGCCTCCAACTGCCCTGCGGGTTGGCATTACCAATGGTTTACGGCGGAGGGGACCGGACATACGTTTAATACCGTTGCCACCATCCAACTCCCGCAAATTGTCAAATGCCGCTGTGTGAAGCCCGACTGGAGCTGGTGGGGCCCCGAGCAGGAAGTGAGCGTGGATGCACCCTTCCCGAACCTCTTCACGGCCACCAGCAATAGCCCTGTGCCGCTGGGTGGAGAGTTGAAACTGACGGTGACAGACATCAGCGATCCTACTGCCACGTACAACTGGATACCGCCGACGGGGATGACCCTCCCCAGCAATGGCACGCGAGCGCTCAGCATTCCCAATGCCAATACGACGTTTGGGGGGACGTACCAAGTGGAGGTCACCTCGAGCAACTGCAAAGTAGTGGTGCAGACGGAGGTGGCGGTGCGGGCCTGCGACGACCTGTACATCAAGAGCACAGTGCAGGCCACGGGCCAGACAACCAACCAACTCCGCCGCAAGCCGGGGGTGAAGCCGATGGCGTTTGAGATGATGGAGCTGACGGTGGAGACGTTGGATGGTCAACGAATACCGGGGGCGACGTACAGCTGGACCGTTCCGGCGGGGGTGAAGGTGGATGTTTCCTCGCCCAAGCCGCACCTGATACAGGCGGACCAAGTGGGCGAGTACAAGGTGACGGTATCGTTTGGCCAGGGCGAAACCTGCGAACTGAAGACCGAACTCAGCGGCCGGCCTTGCCAGGTGTTTACGGATGGGAATTGCAATACAGCGCCCGTAAAGATCGATACCACGGCGGAACCCAACGCCAACATTCCCAACCTAGCCGTAGGGGATGTCTTCAACGCGGGAGACTACGAGGTTACTGTTACCTCCCTCAAAAAAGGCAGCCAAACCTTGGGCTGGACGGGCGAGGGGATGGTGGAGCAAAACCTGATTGCCGGGGTGAAGATCCCGATGTCGGTGGTGTTTGAAAACATCAAGATCAATTCGTGTTACCAATACTACAACCGGGGCGAGAACGGCGCGGTGGTGCGCAGTAAGGCGGATGCGAGTTGGGGGAGTGTGGTGGATTTGGGTAAGGATGAAGAATGTGGCGAAATAAATGTCTATATTAGGCACCTCCAAGAAATTGCTGATTTATTAAAAGTGTATACGTTTGAGAATAAAACTAAGCTACAGTCGCTAAATGATGGGTTGATTAAATTAGAGGGTCAATTAAAAAACGATACATGTTTTAGCGCTGAACAAAAAAGTATAATTTCAAATGCACTTTCCAATTCAAAAACAGAAATTTCATGCTTACTTACTCCCTCAACTGCTCGAGTTAGAGCAGATAATTGTGGCGTAAACATTGATGAAAAAATAGAAAAAAATATTGCTTTATTGTTGAGTGCAGAAGATAAAGATTGTAATTGTGTGCCAACAGGAGTAGCCAATGAGGGAGATAAACGATTGTGTAGTGGGATAAAAAATCATCCTAGATTTGGTAATATGACCTGTTATAAAACATATGTTTATCACACCTCATATAGTGGCTCGAAGTATCCATCGGGCTGGTATTTTGTGGAAGATTATAAAAATATTGTTAGATTTATTGGTGGTAAGATAGGTCCGCTAATTTTTATACATGGCACTTTTTCTGATCCAAGTACATTTTCTAATTCATTCAAAAAAATAGTATTTGAAAATATCTCAGCACTTAACAAATTGCCATATTCGAAGATTATTTCAGAAGTTCAGTGGTCAGGTGAAAATAACTCAACAGCTAGAGAAGTAGCTGCTCAAGAATTATCTCTAATTTTAAATAGTAATTTGGGTATCAGCTTATTGAGAAATTTTGGCTTTGATAGGCATATTGTTCTTGTAAGCCACAGTCATGGAGGAAATGTGGCTAAACTTCTAAAGAATAAATTAGAAGACTTAGACTCGAGGTGGCTTGTGGATCTAATAAACATTGAAACTCCTCAAAGAAATGATATTCAAATTAAGTCTAAAAAAGGTATAATCTTGAATATTTGGAGTAATGGGGATTTTATACAGTGGCTGGGTTCAATTGCGGACTTTGATTTGAAACAACCAAGTCCGGGACCATTTGGATCAAGGAAAGACCCTGTGGCTGATTTCAATATTCAATTATTAGCTCCAAATTTTGTAACTCAAGAACAATATGGTCCGGCTATGTTTAAATGGATAAAAAATTCACTTGGTCATAGTTTACAAGGAGATGACTGGTATCGAGCACAAATTTATTTTCACATTTATAAATATTTTAGTAAATGAATTTTTATTTAGTTAGAAAGAATATGATTGCAATGGTTATTTATGGTCTGCTAAGTTTAATGCTTCTATTAAACTTAGGAGGTGGCGCCGACATTGCATTTTTTGGAGTCTTTTCGATTTGTATATTTTTCCATTTTATTTTATTATTAATATTTTTAATAAAATATGTTTTTGTTAAAAATATTCTATGGAAACAAATTTTGTGTAGCATGGCCATTTTGTTTTTTGTTTTTATCGTATTTATTGGGATAATTTTTTTAAATCAAAGCAGTATAGAGTAGGATTGATTTAGTTTATAAGTTTACCCAAAATCGCTCTTTGACATATTTTTCCTAACGCCAACTGCCCTGCGGGTTGGCATTACCAATGGTTTACGGCGGAGGGGACCGGACATACGTTTAATACCGTTGCCACCATCCAACTCCCGCAAATTGTCAAATGCCGCTGCGTGAAGCCCGACTGGAGCTGGTGGGGCCCCGAGCAGGAGGTGAGCGTGGATGCACCCTTCCCGAACCTCTTCACGGCCACCAGCAATAGCCCTGTGCCGCTGGGTGGGGAGCTGAAACTGACCGTGACAGACATCAGCGACCCTAGCGCCACGTACAACTGGATACCGCCGACGGGGATGACCCTCCCCAGCAATGGCACGCGAGCGCTCAGCATTCCCAATGCCAATACGACGTTTGGGGGGACGTACCAAGTGGAGGTAACCTCGAGCAACTGCAAGGTGGTGGTGCAGACGGAGGTGGCGGTGCGGGCCTGCGACGACCTGTACATCAAGAGCACAGTGCAGGCCACGGGCCAGACAACCAACCAACTCCGCCGCAAGCCGGGGGTGAAGCCGATGGCGTTTGAGATGATGGAGCTGACGGTGGAGACGTTGGATGGTCAGCGAATACCGGGGGCGACGTACAGCTGGACCGTTCCGGCGGGGGTGAAGGTGGATGTTTCCTCGCCCAAGCCGCACCTGATACAGGCAGACCAAGTGGGCGAGTACAAGGTGACGGTATCGTTTGGCCAGGGAGAAACCTGCGAACTGAAGACCGAACTCAGCGGCCGGCCGTGCCAGGTGTTTACGGATGGGAATTGCAATACGGCGCCCGTGGCGGTAGATGCTGCCACCGAACCCAACGCCAACATTCCCAACCTAGCGGTAGGGGATGTCTTCAACGCGGGAGACTACGAGGTTACCGTTACCTCCCTCAAAAAAGGCAGCCAAACCTTGGGCTGGACGGGCGAGGGGATGTTGGAGCAAAACCTGATCGCCGGGGTGAAGATCCCGATGTCGGTGGTGTTTGAAAACATCAAGATTAATTCGTGTTACCAGTATTACAACCGAGGCGAGAACGGCGCGGAGGTGCGCAGTAAGACGGATGCGAGTTGGGGGAGTGTACGAAGTATTGGTGAGGTTCAAGACGAGTTAGTTGAAATTAGGCAGCAGATAATTGACCTACTTCAGTCTGGAAGAGAATTGAATGATCCAAACATAAAAAGTTTAAGCGGTCGCTTGGAAGAAATTAAAACAAAAGATCTTGTCAGTTGGGAATCGGATGTAAAGAGTTCCATAACAAATAATATTACAAGTATTCAAAATGCTTTGAATTGTTCTGCATCATCACCTAATGCTCGAACCTTGTGTAGCACCGAAAATGCATTAGCTTTATTATCAAATACAGACTTGGTTGGTTATGAGGTAGTTAAAGAGTTTCGTAATTTAAAGAACAAGGTTATAAGCACTACTTGCAGTATTAAAAATTTTGAATGGTGCTATGGAGATAAACCAAAATTAACCGATTCTAGATTTGATGCTTTTGGAAAAGCGAATTTCTTTCTATGTTTAGGACTAGGTGAAATGTTGAATTATCTTATTTACGCAAAATTTGTAAGTCTTTATGGACTTGAATTTATGGCCGAGAATTTCAAAAATAAATCTGGAATAACACTTGATTTAACTGATAAATCAAATATAAAGCAACGTGTATTAGAATCAAATGAGCTTAAAAATTTCTCTGATTTGATTTTAGATAAAATTAAGAATAAAATATTGAATAATGATCTATCAAGATTGACTGATTCTTATATTATTGAAGACGTTAGAAGTCCCAACTTTAGTATTGTAAAGTTTATGTTTCCTACTTCTGCATATGCCGCAATTGGAGGGACTCAAGCTTTTGAGTTAAATTTAACTTTGTATCGAAAAAAAGGGAAGGATATTTCAAATATTTCAAGCTATAGTGTTGATTATAAATTTAAATTTTGGGATACTTATGGAGCTGATTATGGAGATATTAATTTTGGAGCAAAAGGCTCAATTCCGGCTCTTAATTCTTTTTTTACACTACAACATGAATATGGATATAGGCCTTATTTAGTATTTATAAATATTCAAAAAACACATAAATTTTAATGAAGAACTTACTATATTCAATAACTTTATTGTTTACTATTCTATTAGTAATTTTAATGTCATTTCTGTTTTTTTTAAATTTAAGTTCTAGAGGGTTCTTTAAAGCAGTGTATTTTTCCATACATACTTGGGAAAGTGAATATAATCCTACTTTAAATTCATTTATTAAAAAATCTGATTATAATACATATTCTTTTGTAAACTTTTGTAACAATAAAGAAAATTTCTTTAAACTTGACTCGTTACTTTTGTCTAATTCTAAAGAAATTACTAATGAGTTAAGTGATGTGTGTAATGACACATCTTTAGTATTTTATTTCTGTTGGGATACACATGATAATATATCAAATAATGTATCGGTTAATGAAGGTGAATTAGTTCAGTATTTAGGTTTATTTAGTTTAGTTTTAATTCCAAAAAATAATTATTATTTGGTAGATTATATTAACTTAGATAGAATTAAAAATACTAATTATGCGCCTTTTTTTAATGGAAAATATAATTTCAATTATGATATATATAATTATAGGTTTAAAGTCTTAAAAAACAATATTTATGTTCAAAATTTCGATGAATTTAATTTCGTATTTTGGGTACAAGCACAAGATTTTATTATAAGAAGTTTTAAACAAGACAGGCTAGGTAAATCGTTTAAATTTTACAATTCTGGTAAACTTATTGCTATTTTTGATTTTGATAAAAATATTGGATATCGAATAACCGTATTGTGATTTTGTACTTATGTATTTCTGTTTATTAGGGATTTAGGTAGTTAGTTTTAGCTTTCAAAGATTTATGTGATCTAGTTGAGAATCTATCTTCAACACCGAACCCAACGCCAACATTCCCAACCTAGCGGTAGGGGATGTCTTCAACGCCGGAGACTACGAGGTTACCGTTACCTCCCTCAAAAAAGGCAGCCAAACCTTGGGCTGGACGGGCGAGGGGATGGTGGAGCAAAACCTGATCGCCGGGGTGAAGATCCCGATGTCGGTGGTGTTTGAAAACATCAAGATCAATTCGTGTTACCAATACTACAATCGGGGCGAGAACGGTGCGGTGGTGCATAGTAAGGTGGATGCGAGTTGGGTACAACCCGACCCATTAGATACCGAGAATGTTTCTATTTCCGAAAACCAAGGTAAATCGTTGTTGACCAATTACGTGAAGATTAAAGATATTCTTCGTTTATTTGATTGTAGTTCAACACAAAAAACGGATTTAAAGAGATTAATAGCCGAACAAGATGCTTTAGCTACCCGTGCCCAACAAAATACAGATTACAATGCTGACCAAAAATCGTTGATTTTAGCGAATGTAAAAGAGTTAAAGGAAAAACTGGAGGCATTATTAAATTGCTGTAAACCAGTTTCAAATGCTCGGATGAATGTAGCTAGTTGTGCCCCGCCTGAGAGTGTAGTCACTTTAATTGAGACAAAAGAAGGGTTTTTTAACCAGCTACCCGTGAAAGTATTTAAGCCATTAATTATATTGGTTAATGGGCATTATAGTTCTTTAATTCCGGGGCCATCTACAGGAGGAATTGGGTATTGGAATTATTTTGATTCAAATCATGCGAATAGTGCGCGTAGTTTGTTTTTCAATGCAAATAATGCTGAAATCAGATATGCAAATGGAAGTTCGTTATTTGGCATTGATTCTGATTTTTCGGATAGATTTAAAAAAGGACAGGAAATTGTTAATAACTTGTATAAAACGGATTGGGAGAAAGTAAATGGAGATAGTCCGATTTATATTATTGGACATAGTGAAGGCTGTGCAATGGCGGCTGGTATAGGTGATGAATTAGTCACAAAATTCAAAAAAAATGTAAAGGAAATGTTGTTGTTATCTTGTGATGAAGGGAGAGAAACAGGGGCGAGGGTAAATACATCAATACCAACTTATCAACTTGAATATATGTACTGGGATAAAGATTTAGTAACGGGGAACTGTGAGCCTGAATTTGACTGGGTAATTGGAACCGACCACAGTTGGAGGACGTACAAAGGAATAGCTGGTGTTAGAAAATTTGGCATTATTTCTACGAATCTTAATTTTTCAACTGTACATGGTGCTAGTGCAAGCTTAAATAATTTGGTGAATTTTAAAAGATATACTGATTTAAAAAATGTAAAATTTCAACGAAGTTTAACCCCAAATGGTGAGTCAGTGTTCATACAAGAGCCAAGTAGTGTAAGAAATATTTTTTTTAAAATAGGCGAAACTTTTATTAAACCAGTTGATTTTCCTTGTAATTATAAATGGTTATAATATGAATAAAAATTTAAAATATGGATGTTTTTTACTAATATTAATATTTGTATTTATTTTTATTTCATCTGGCGGGTTTTTAATGTGTAAAAGTCCGGATGCTGAAAATACCTATGAAGAATTATTGCTAATGAAAAAATGGAAAAGAAAGGGGTATGAATTTTCCTTAAGAAATCCAGAGGAGGCAAGGTGGACTGGAGTTGCGATGAATTCATATTATGTTTACATATTTCCAAATACTTTAAATGAAAATAATTTTATAAAGAATATTAATCTTACACTTGATAGTTTAAATTATGAAATTATTCGATCCATTCCAGAAGGTTTTGTGTATGATACACTTGTGTATTATGTAATTGTTCAAGATACCACTAGAACTTACAAAAACATTATTAATAACGATTTAGTAATATTTTCAAAAAAATATAAAGGTAATTCAGGGGTTATTCCTTGATAATTCGGGTAGCCCTTTCAAAAGCCTAGAGTCGGCCAAGCCTTAGGTGGCGGTGCGGGCCTGCGACGACCTGTACATCAAGAGCACAGTGCAGGCCACGGGCCAGACAACCAACCAACTCCGCCGCAAGCCGGGGGTAAAGCCGATGGCGTTTGAGATGATGGAGCTGACGGTGGAGACGTTGGATGGTCAGCGAATACCGGGGGCGACGTACAGCTGGACCGTTCCGGCGGGGGTGAAGGTGGATGTTTCCTCGCCTAAGCCGCACCTGATACAGGCGGACCAAGTGGGCGAGTACAAGGTGACGGTATCGTTTGGCCAAGGCGAAACCTGCGAACTAAAAACCGAACTCAGCGGCCGGCCGTGCCAGGTGTTTACGGATGGGAATTGCAATACAGCGCCCGTTAAGATCGATACCACGGCGGAACCCAACGCCAACATTCCCAACCTAGCCATAGGGGATGTCTTCAACGCCGGAGACTACGAGGTTACCGTTACCTCCCTCAAAAAAGGTAGCCAAACCCTGGGCTGGACGGGCGAGGGGATGGTGGAGCAAAACCTGATCGCCGGGGTGAAGATCCCGATGTCGGTGGTGTTTGAAAACATCAAAATCAACTCGTGTTACCAGTACTACAACCGGGGCGAGAACGGCGCGGTGGTGCGCAGTAAGGCGGATGCGAGTTGGGGGAGTGTGGTGGATTTGGGTTTGGGTACTGACCCTGTTACTCAATACATCAATCAATTTATTTCGATACAAGAGCAGGTAGTTACTCGCCTAGAAATTTATGAATCGTCGGCTGCAGATGCTACTTTTTTTGCAGCACAATTGGCGGAATTAAGTGCTCTTAGGACGCGTATTTCGTCTTCGTCAATTGATTCCGAGGTGAAGACTACTTTGCTTGAGCAAATCGATGCTTTACGTGGATACATTCAATGCGCGACAAATACCGTAGGAAGCCCCAATGGTCGTGTAGCTGCTTATACAAGTATTTGTTCGTTAAATCCCTGGGTTGCGTTGGCGAAGTGTTTGGGAGCATCATCGTTGGATATATTTGGATCTTATGCGTTTAAGTGGATTGAGCTGAAGTTAAACGGCACGCCCAAGGCATTTTCTGATTATTTGGGGATTACGTCTCAGATGGATTGGTCGGGAGTATTAAGCTCTGCGGCTGTGAGTTGTGTTTTTTCGGCCATACCGATACCCACGGGTAAGACGGCGATTGCTGCAATGGTGGGAGCCTCAGGCCTTTCTGCTGCGGAGGCATTTTCAGCGAATGTGTTGACACAATACAATAGGTTGCGGAGTACCCACACAAACCCATCGACAATAGTTGGCAAGATTAATTGGCAGGAATCGTTAGTGGCAGCGGGCGGATCTGGAGCGATCACCTTCATTTCGACAGCTTTAATTCGTGGGTCAAGCCACAGTGCGGTATTGGCCTTAAAGAATAGAATCGTTAATATTGCTGAAAAGAAGGGAGTCTATGCAGTCAGGCAACAATTACGAAGCCTTGGTTTTGATGATGATTGGTTATCTAAAATTTTTAATAAATGGGGTTTACATGAGATAAAACCATTAGTAAATCTTCCATTTAAAAGACCATTTACGAAATCAAATTACCGCGACAATTTTGCTTTATTTATGGGAGGCCCTAAGCCATTATCTGATTTTCAGGTACATCATGTTTTTCCACAAAAATCATCATTACAACAATATTGGCAGGACTTAGGTATAGATATTCATGATCCGCGATTTTTACAATATTGGCGGACCCCTTCGCATCAACAAAAAAGTGGTGCATATAATTTAGAATGGGAGAGATTTTTTCAAGCCAATCCAAATGCAAATAAATGGGATGTTTATAACCATGGTAGAATGATTATGAAACAATATGGACTAACAGTAAATTACTAAAATTATGGAGATACAACAATTTTATTATTTCATGCCAAGATTTTCCAGTGCCTCAACAGTTTTAGCCACTAATGATGAGTTAACTTATGGACCAAATGCCATGGAATACGCTTTAGGGAAGCGCAACCCTAGGAATACTCTAGTATTAAAACAAGTTAGTGGTAAACGATGGGACGATATGTTAACAAGAGTAAAATCTTTATATATTGTTTCAACAAAATTTATTACTATACTTAAAGAGAATAATTTAACTGGTTGGAAAGCATTTCCAGTTAAAATTATTACCAAAACAGGTGAAGAGGTAGATAATTATTGGGGGCTTTCAATAATAGGAAGGTGTGCCAATAAACTGGAGCCTACCCCTCAAAATTGGGATGGTAAAGATTTTTTTATTATGAAAGATACAACTTCAACTTATATCACAGAAAAAGCCTATAAATGCTTAAAAGGAAAGGTTACTAATATCCAATTTGTTAAATATGAAGAAAATATAGAAGGGATAAGACGAGTTAGATTAATGGGTGAAATGTGAGTTAAAAGTTTTTTAACTTTAGCAATAGTGCATTTATCTTTCCTCCGCTTTAACTACCTATTATAATAAAAATAATTGCATTTGGATGAGGGTCATATTCTATACTTTTGCCTAGTTAGAGCTGAAGTTAAACGGCACGCCCAAGGCATTTTCTGATTATTCAGGGATTACGTCTCAGATGGAATGGTCGGGAGTATTAAGCTCTACGACTGTGAGTTGTGTTTTTTCGGCCATACCTATACCCACAGGGAAGACAGCGATTGCGGCAATGGTGGGAGGAGCGGGATTATCTGCAGCGGAGGCGTTTTCAGTGAATGTATTGTCACAATACAGTTTATTGCGGAATTCGTATTCGAATCCAAAGACAATTCTAGAAAAGATCAAATGGGAGGAGTCGTTCAAAGAAGCGGGGAGTTCTGGCGTGATTACGTTTATATCCACTGTTCTGATTCGAGGTGGGAGTCATGGAACGGTATTGGCCTTAAAGAATAGAATCGTTAATATTGCTGAGAAGAAGGGAAGTAATTATGTTCGAACAAAACTATTGAGTTTAGGCTTTACGGATGATTTTATAGATAAGATATTTGTAAAGTGGGGGGTGAGTGAAATCAAAGCATTGCCCAACTTACCATTTATTAAGCCTTTTTCTGTTAATAATTACAGAGATAATCTGAAAATATTGACTGGAAAGAATCCACCAAGTTCAATTCATGCGCATCATGTATTTCCCAAAGGTACACCATTTACTACCTATTTTTTAAGTGTAGGAATAGATATCAATGATCCAAGGTTTTTGCAATGGTGGGACACTGCAGGTGCTAATGGACATTTAAAAAAGGTTTCTGAATACAATAGTGAATGGAGAGAGTTTTTTAGTATCCCAAGTAATATTGATAAAGTAAAAATTCTAAGAAAAGGTAAAGAGTTAATGGCTAAATATGGATTAAATGTAAATTATTAACCGATGAAATTTTACAGATTTTCAGATAAAGATGTTTTAAATAAAGTAGCTTATGTTACAAATGATAGTTGGGATGTTCAGGATGTAATTGATATTCTATATGGAAACAAGATAGTTAACGAAAGTCCAATTAAAGTTGAACATAAGTGGGGTAAAAAGTGGGCAGATATTCTGTGTTCAATTAATGTAATACTTCCTGTTGTAAGTCAGAAATTTATAGATATTTTAACAATTAATAATTTGACTGGTTGGGAAGCATATGAGGTTATTATTGATAATAAGCTTTCCGAATTTGATTCAAAATATTACATTTTGGTAATAACTGGTCGTTCAAAAAATACAATTATTGATATTTGTAAAAATAAAATGATTACAGATTGGGATGGATCAGATTTATTTCTTTTGCAAGATATTTCAAAAGTTTATATTTCAGAAAGGGCCTATCATGTGCTTAGTAAAAAAGATCATAAATTTACAAATATTAAACTAGTCTCATTTGAAAGTGATATTGAATATTTTTTAGAAGTAAACAAGAATTTTGTTTAAATTTCAAAATAATCAATGGATAGCTAATTTATTTTTCAATAGAGTCTGTAAATTAAACTATGTCAGAGCTTCTTAATTAAGCTCGAATACAGGATTATCTACTAGTGACAAGACGGCTCTATCCACCGCTATCGATGCCGCCAATACCGAAGCTACTTGTTTTGCCAACAATGTATGTAGTTTGGGAAGTGCATTGACCAAAATTGAGGCGGTGCTGAGTTTATTGCGAAAGAATGGCTCTTTGCCTTTGCCGGAATCCTTCACTCCATTGGAGGCTATGGGTTCTGTTTCCAATGCCCGCACAAGCGCTTCCAATCCATGTTATGATGGGCTGCTTTCGTTTTCGAGTTACAGTGGAGGTGCCAAAATGGAGTTGGCGCAAATGCAGGAATGTGAGCTAGGCAACGAAGGGTACAAACTGGAGCAACTGAACGCGAGTACGTGTGGAGATGGTTTGTTTTACCATGGCACTTGGGGGGAGGACGAGGATAATCAGTATTATTCCTTGGTAACGCCTACGGAGACTTACTATGTGTACCGAAAGATCAACGTGTCGTGCCGCCAGTATTATGCAGCCAAGAAGAGTTACTGGACAGGGCCCTGCAATTTAGGCCAAGGGAATTGTGGGGAACTCTGGACGCGGGTAGGAATTCCGTACGGAGAAAGTACGGGGGAGAAGGCTGCGGATGAATTGGCAAAAGGATTCGCTGTGACTTTGGCCGCAGCCGGAGGGCTCTCTGCCTTAATCCATGGCGGACATGGGATTGCTGTGGTAGAGGCTCTTACAGTATCTAAAGGGGACTTTGCGATCACTTTTGCGATTACGGCTCTAACCTGTACTACTTGCACGGAGGCAGAATTTATTGAAAGTTTTGCATTAAATTTAGCGGCTAATCAAGTCTTCAAAGGGATATTTGTTGGGCTAACCGAGAGTGAACGATTCAACCAAGCGAGGTTATATGCGATAGCGTATATAAACTCAATCAAACAAACGGAAAATTACGGAAGGGTAGTCGGTAAAATAGGTGAGTTTGGGAATAAAGTCAGTGGGTATTGGCAGCCTTTTTTGGACAAGATAAAGAGTTTGGTTCAGGTTAGTGGGGCGGGTAATGCTTTCAAAATAATTTCTACAAATGTTGGTTTAGCACTTAGAAATAGAATTACACACATACGAAAAATAATATTTGAGCCCAAAGGAAGTGGTTACAAATTTTCAGGATGTCATTCTAAAAGTGCACTAGATGAATTAGGATCAAATGCAAGAATCGAAGTGACTATACCTGCAAATGCCGAAGGCGTTTATGAAGCTAAAGTTTTTGCTAAAGGACCTGATGGAATTGAAATACTTAAAAGTGGTAATGGTGGAAAATCAACATTTTTTCCTGATAGTTGGAGTGAAGCGAGAATTTTAGAAGAAGCTGAATTCGCTGTTAAAAATAATAAAGGATTTGCAAATGGTGTAAATGCTACAGATGGATACTATGGATTTTCTAAAAATGGTAAAATAAAAATTCAGTTTTACTATAGAGATTCAGATGGTTTTATTGGTTCATTTTTCCCAAAATTGGATTAACTAATGGAATATAAAATTACATTTAACAACACAAAAAATAATAAACCAGGTATATCACTTGGCGAAGAAAATGATTATTGGCACTTAAATGAATTGAATTCTTGTGACACAGAATACATTTTGAATGATGTGCTACCCAATATTGAAAAGATATGGAATGGTGAAAAATATTGGGATGAGTATAGAAGCCCTACTTACGGAGCTTTTGATACTTATGAATTTGGTTTTGATGCAACACTAATTGAATTTGGTAAAGAAATTTCTGTTGTAAGTTATGGCTTTAGAGAAGGTAGTTTTGAAGTGCCTTCAGAAGAAATTTATACCTTATTGAAAGAATGGGGAGAGCATTTAATGAATTGGGAAAATGAAACCACCTAATGGGTGGTTTTTTATGTGTTTAAATCAAAGTAAGTATGTGTAAAAAGTATAATTACACCTACGATAATGAAAAATATTTCTGTTAATTAGTTTATTATAAATTAATTAAATAAAGAAGATGTTTAAAAATTATATTTGGTAAAATTCAACTTCTAAGTGTTTGTAAAGAATTAATTAACAATATTTTGAAAAATTGATTTTTAAATTTGTGGGGAGTGTAAACTGAACTATGTCAGAGCTTCTTAATTATGTTCAAATACAGGTTTATCTACTAGTGACAAGACGGCTCTATCCACCGCTATCGATGCGGCCAATACCGAAGCTACTTGTTTTGCCAACAATGAATGTAGTTTGGGAAGTGCATTGACCAAAATTGAGGCGGTGCTGAGTTTATTGCGAAAGAATGGCTCTTTGCCTTTGCCGGAATCCTTCACTCCATTGGAGGCTATGGGTTCCATATCCAATGCCCGCACAAGCGCTTCCAATCCATGTTATGATGGGCTGCTTTCGTTTTCGAATTACAGTGGAGGTGCCAAAATGGAGTTGGCGCAAATGCAGGAATGTGAGCTAGGCAACGAGGGGTACAAACTGGAGCAACTGAACGCGAGTACGTGTGGAGATGGTTTGTTTTACCATGGCACTTGGGGGGAGGACGAGGATAATCAGTATTATTCCTTGGTAACGCCTACGGAGACGTACTATGTGTACCGAAAGATCAACGTGTCGTGCCGCCAGTATTATGCAGCCAAGAAGAGTTACTGGACAGGGCCCTGCAATCTAGGCCAAGGGAACTGTGGGGAACTCTGGACGCGGGTAGG
>JBKBLN010000001.1:1330060-1332889 GCA_046296415.1 Spirosomataceae bacterium
GCAGCCAAGAAGAGTTACTGGACAGGGCCCTGCAATCTAGGCCAAGGGAACTGTGGGGAACTCTGGACGCGGGTAGGAATTCCGTACGGAGAAAGTACGGGGGAGAAGGCTGCGGATGCGATTTCGTATGGATTTGTCGGGACATTGGCTTCTCTAGGTTTGGTTGAGGTCGCGGCTTCTGGTTTAATTAGCGAAGGTTTAGCTGCTGGAGGTGAGTATCTTGTATCCAATAAAGTAGAAATTTTAATTACATTTGTTGAGACCTTGGTTGACTGCCCAGACTGTACAACGGCGGAGGATTTTGCGGTACAATTTGCAGGCAATTACGCAGCCAATGTAGCACTTGGGAAGTTTACGGGTGCGGTCTTGTCAACGCCTATAGCGCAGAAGGTGGGTCGTTACATGTACCAGAAGTTTTTATCAGCGGGCAGTGCGATTGTCAATTCTACTAAGAAATCACTCATAGCCATCACGGAGCTGAAAAACAAAGCATCAGGATACTTGGATGAGGTTTGGGGGCGGGTGAGGGGTGGGTTGGTCCCAAATTTTGTAAGAAAATCTTTGTTTGGAAGGGAAATTATAGAGGAGGTCATTGGCTTTTCTGATAATATTGCTACAATTTTATCAAATAAAGGGTTGATCTTGAGCGAATTTAGATTACTTCAACAATAGTGTAATGATTTAATGAGTGTTTCGGAAAGGAGTCTGATAGATGCAATTAGAAATTCTGTGGCGATTCCCGATGGAAGTACGATATTACAAAAAGTAATCCCGAAAAGTGATATTTCAAAGTATATTTCAGGTGATTATTCTCAAATAGGAGGATTTATTACTACAGCTAAAGATGCTAAACATCTTAAGACTTTTGAGGATATATTTTATGGATTGAGGTTGGACTATAAAAAACTCGATGGAACAAATCCTTTTAAGTTAAGTGATGGTAGTTGTGGCGTAATTCGATATAGAACTGCCAATCCAAATTTAACTATTCCAAAATTAAAATATTCTCCCGAGGATCCGCCTTTACCATTTACAGGAAATGGTTTTTCAGGAGGAAACAATGGTAGACTTGGTGTTCCAGAATGGAATTCTCAATTTAAAACACCATTAGAGAATTCCGAATTATATGAAGTTTACTCTAATGGTTCTGAGGTTTTAGTTGCCAAATTTTCAACTCAATATAATAAATTTATACCTGTTGAATGAAGGTTAGATTGGGGACATATACAATTATAAAGGGTATTGAAATGAAATTATCCGGAAACAGATATGAAGTGCCCACATCCGAGTTTGAGAAAACATACTCAATATCTTACCCTGCCGTTCTTGGGAAAATGGATGAATTTAGACTATATAAGCAGCCTTATCCTTATTTTGATGAGTACATCAAAGAAGTTTATATAAAGGATATTAAAAATGCTTTTTTTGTTGTCACAAAAGCAAAATACCAAGGAGAGGTTTTTGAAGTTGAGCCATACTATGGAGATGAGATACATTTACATTTAGCTACTAAAGATTTAGAATTAGGAAAAAAGCTAAATTTTTATGAATTACATGATGGTGAAGGTAATTCATATTATTTAGGTGAAGTAAAAATAACAGAAGTAGAAAAAATTTGGGAGGAAAGACAAAAGTCTAGTTTGGATATTCCACTTCCTGAAAATTTTGAGTTATACAAAGAGATACAATTAGAATCAGAATAAAAAAGTAGTTTAAACCTTCGCCACCAGCAACAGCCCTGTGCCGCTGGGTGGGGAGTTGAAACTGACGGATTAAATCGATGAGTTTTACTATTTAGTTTACCTACCGAATTTCAATCGATTATAGTCGTTTATTCTTCGATTTTTTAGGAATAGCGTGTTTATCTTGGGTGCATACGATTCGTGTGGCCATGAAAAAACATCATATTCACGACAATTTCATCAAGGAGTGGTTGTCGGACCCCGAGATAGCTCGTGCTTTTTTTGAGGAATTTCTACCTGCTGAAATAACTCATCATCTGCGGCTTTCTTCCTTGCAGCAGCTAACAACCTCCTATGTAACCCCAGACCTGAAATCGAAATTCTCGGATCTGGTCTGGCGAGTAGAGACAACACGTGGGTCGATTCATATTTGTCTGCTGCTGGAACATAAATCCTACCAAGATCCAGGTGTGGTTTTTCAGATGCTAGGTTATTTAGCCGAAGGGTATTTGAAACAATGGAAAAATCAAAAGTCGGTGGAATTGATTATTCCGATCCTGTATTACCATGGCAAAAAGCAGTGGAACTTGACCTTGCTTTCCGAGTTTTTCCAAGGTATCCCACCCGAGTGGCAGCGTTTTATTCCGGCGTACGATCTAATCTTTCACGATTTACAGAAGATTCCGGTCGCTCAAATCGAGCAGTTACAACATGGATTGGTAAAAGCCGCGATGCTAATTCAGCGAGAATATGCACATCCCGATCGACTTCGAGAACATGTGGCTCGGATATTGGACAGCCTCTACCCGTACTTGGATAAATCGGGCACAAAAAGTATATTTGTTTATCTGGTTCATCATTTACAGATTACCTACGACGAGTTAGTTGAGATAGAAAAAATAATTCCCATCGAAAATCAAGAACGTATGAAAAGCTTGTATGATCATTTGATTGAACGCGGTATAGAACGCGGCATTGAACGCGGTATTGAACGTGGAAAAGAACAAGGAATTGAGCTCGGAAAAGAGCAAGGCATTGAACAGGGCATTCATCGTGAACGAATCAACGTGGTATTGAACGCCCATGCCAACGGTCTTGACCTCTCGACCATCCAGTTGATTACAGGTGAAACCCTGGAAAGAATCCA
>JBKBLN010000001.1:1333977-1882933 GCA_046296415.1 Spirosomataceae bacterium
GGTATTGAACGCCCATGCCAACGGTCTTGACCTCTCGACCATCCAGTTGATTACAGGTGAAACCCTGGAAAGAATCCAGGAGATTTTAAAGGAAAATAAACGTTTGTAATTCCGTAGCCAGCAGGGTGGAGGCGTATACTGATATGTCCCCACCATGCAGATGATCATTAATTTTCTAAAATTCTTTTTTTTTAAACATATTCATTGTAATATTGCGATGTAATAATAAGATTATGGGAATTACCAAAACAGATCTTTTCACGCCCGAACAAAATGAGCTCGCCTTGCTGGCTAAAGTCCTTGGCCACCCAGCACGCATAGCTATTCTACAGCACTTAATGGCATCCAAAAGCTGCATCAATACTGACCTCGTCCAAGAGCTCGGTTTAGCCCAACCGACCGTCAGCCAACACCTGAGAGAACTCAAGGACCTGGGATTGATCCAAGGTTCCATAGAAGGTACGCGACTCAATTACTGCATCCACACCGAAAAATGGATGGAAGTGAAATCCAAATTCAATTCCTTCTTTGCTCAATGGGATGCCCCCACGGCCTGTTGCTCCTAATGATATTTTTTTTCATGTTTCATCGTAATAATGCTATATAAATATGTCGAATGCATCCGAACGCCAAATGAAAGAATGGGTACGCACGCGCTACACGCAAATTGCAACCTCTGAAATGCCTGTATCCTCCTGTTGTAGCTCAGAGCCTACCCAACCTCAAAACAAGGTCTACCAAATCATGATGGACGACTATTCCGATACGCCCGGGTACGCGGCCGATGCCGACCTTGGCTTGGGTTGTGGACTTCCTACGCAGTTCGCTCAAATTAAACCTGGTGATGTCGTCATTGATCTTGGATCAGGGGCTGGAAATGATTGTTTTGTGGCTCGGCATGAGACTGGTCCTTCCGGGAAGGTTATCGGAATCGATTTTACACCCGCTATGATCGATCGCGCCCGTGCCAATGCTGAAAAACTGGGTTACCATAATGTGGAATTTCGAGAGGGCGACATCGACCACATGCCTGTGCACGACGAAATTGCCGATGTAATCGTGAGTAATTGCGTACTCAATCTGGTGCCAAACAAAGAAAAAGTAATGACGGAAATGTACCGAGTTCTCAAACCAGGAGGGCATTTTAGTATTTCTGATATTGTGTTGGTGGGACAACTCCCTCCTAAACTCAAACAGGACGCTGAACTCTACGCCGGATGTGTGACTGGAGCCATTCAAAAAGAGGAATATCTCCAAAAAATTGAAGCCGCTGGTTTTGAACAAGTCACCATTCAAAAGTCGAAGGTAATTTCTCTTCCGCTCGATCTCCTGCAGCAGCACCTCACTGAAGACGAAATACAATCTTTCCAATCCAATCAAGTGGGTATTTTCAGTATCACCGTTTTTGGTGCCAAACCAGTTGTTCAACCAAGTACTTGTTGCTAAATCTTCTCTATTACCATGAATACCTTGTTTCCTGACTTAGTCTTGACACTCCACCAAATACAATCCCTCAAGGTGCCTGACGAACGAAAGGCCGTTTTGGCACCCGTCGTGGATTATCTTCGCACCCAAAAGGAAAAAGGGAAAATTCCCCGGCTTTCTTTTATTTGCACACATAATTCTCGCCGCAGCCAGTTGTCTCAAATTTGGGCCGAATTTTTCGCCTACTGGTTTGAAATACCTTTTGAGGGATATTCGGGTGGGGTTGAAGTGACAGCCATGAATTACCGAGCCGTTGAGGCCTTGAAAAATCAAGGTTTTGTGGTGCATTCTACCGGTGATTCCGCCAATCCCATCTACACCTTCCAACCCAGTCCAAATGGCCCTATATTTCAGGCATTTTCAAAAATGTATCACGATGCAGTGAATCCAACCCAAGATTTCGGGGCCATCATGACCTGCTCTGATGCCGATGAAAATTGCCCGTATATTCCAGGGGCCGACTGCCGTATCCCAGTCCGGTACGTCGATCCTAAGGTATCGGATGATTCCCCACAAGAAAAAGAAACGTATGCAGCTCGATCCCTTCAAATTGCCTCCGAGTGGAAGTACGTATTTGAACAACTTAAATCAAATGCATGAAAAAGCTGAATTTTTTAGATCAATACCTGACACTCTGGATATTTTTGGCAATGTTTCTGGGAATCGCCATCGGTTATCTTAGTCCTGAAACCTCCACCTGGATCAACTCCCTTCAATGGAATGGAACCAATATTCCTTTGGCCCTGGGTCTCATGATCATGATGTATCCACCCCTCGCCAAAGTGGACTACCAATTGATTCCCTCCATTTTCAAAAACAAAAAACTTTTGGGAATATCCTTATCCCTCAACTGGATTTTTGGGCCAATTTTGATGTTTATCCTAGCCTATATTTTCTTACCAAATGATCCAGAATATCGAACCGGACTCATTTTGATCGGTCTAGCTCGCTGTATTGCCATGGTTTTGGTATGGAATGATTTAGCGGATGGAAATCGGGAATATGGAGCTGGACTGGTGGCGCTGAACAGCCTATTCCAAGTGTTTTTTTATAGTCTTTATGCATGGTTCTTTATTTCCTACCTCCCACCAATCCTAGGATGGAAAGGTATGACGGTCCAGATCCCCTTCACTTTATTGGTTCAAAGTGTTCTCATTTACTTGGGTATTCCCTTTTTTGTAGGTTGGTTAAGCCGCTTCATTTTGGTGAAATCAAAAGGGATCAATTGGTATAATCAAAAGTTTATTCCCAAAATTTCCCCCTTGACGCTCATTGCCTTGTTATTCACCATTTTATTAATGTTCTCCTTGAAAGGTGACCTGCTCGTCCAAATACCCTGGGATGTCGCACGGTTAGCCGTGCCATTAGGCATTTACTTTCTTGTTATGTTTTTAGTCGGTTTTATACTAAGTAAATGGCTTGGAGCCGACTACAATCAAAATGTGGCGATTGCTTTTACTGCGGCTGGAAATAACTTCGAACTAGCCATAGCCGTAGCTATTGGTGTGTTTGGCTTAGCGTCCCCCCAAGCGTTTGTGGGCGTGGTAGGTCCGTTGGTGGAAGTTCCAGCCCTTATTCTTCTCGTGCGCCTCGCTTTCTGGCTTCGAGATCGCTTATACCTAAAGAAGGCAAACTAAGCTTGTCTAGGTGGAGGAGGAATTCAATTCCCTCCACCTATAGGCCAACATGTCCTCGATCAACTCCCAAGGTGCTTCCTCTCTCCACCTAAATTGAATGGAACCTTTTCCTTGCTTGAAACCCTTGGTTTTTTCTGCAAATGCCGCATGGGCACTCGGTAAAGCATAAACACCCCAATGTTCTTTGAAGCCTCCCACATAAACAAAAGGCCTGCCCTGCCAATAAAATCCCATCAAACCATAGGCCATTTTTTCAACTATATCAACAGAATAGGCCTGGGCGCGATTTCGAAATGCCTGTAAAATAGCCTGCTGAGGTTCAGTAAAATTCCCTAAATAGGTCTCAAATACTTCCATTTTACCGCTTATTTTTTAAAAGTGACTCTTCTAAAATTTCTTTGTACCGACTGGCTACCGGAACTGGGTATCGATTCACCCAAACTTGATGCCTTTCCAATTTAACTACGTGATCCAGGGCAATAATAAATGATTTATGCACCCGTAAAAATCCTTCTTTGGGCAATAAGGCGCTCATATCCTGTAAGGTCATGCGGGTCACCACCCGTTTATTGATTTCTTGAATATACAACAAGTTGGAATCCGATTGAATATACATCACTTCATCCAGTTGAACTCGAACAAAATCATGACCATCTTTCACAAACAAGGAGGCTGGCCGCTTTTGTTGCCGATTCGCCAAATCCCAAGCTCGATGACAAGCCGACCACAATCTACTCATTTCTAAGGGTTTAACCAAATAGTCCAAAATCCCAAGAGGATATCCTTCTAGTGCAAAATGACTGTATGCCGTGGTGAAAATGATTGAAACCGGAAAGTCTTTTACTAGCCTAGCTACCTCAAGACCTGATAGATCAGGCATTTCCACGTCCAAGAAAATCAAATCCACTTGACCCTGATGGATAAGATTCATAGCCTCTGTAGGGCGTTCAAAGCCTCCAATCCAATGGATAAATGGTATTTTTTGTACAAGACTTTCCAAAACCAACAAAGCGGCGGGTTCATCATCCAGACCGATGGCTCGAAGTTTCGTGAGGTGAGTCGGCATACAAGGGAAAGGTTAAGGTGACCAAAAACGAATGGGTTTGTTCAATACAATTTACATGATATTTTGATGGGAAGAGGAGTTCCAACCGCTGACGAACGTTGGCAAGTCCGGTGCCGGTGCCTTTACGTTGCGAGTGATTCGGGGCAATCGAGTTTTCACAGCGCATTCGACAATGGCCATTCTCCAGCCGTATTTCACCCCGAATGAAACACGGTTCTTCGTAGGTAATGGCATATTGGAAAGCATTTTCCAAAAAAGGAATGAGTAGTAAGGGAGAAATCCAAGCAGATTCTCCATCCCATTCGATGGAAAAATCCAGTTGGATAGACTCTCTTTTGGGTAAACGGGCCCTCTGCAAATCCAAATATTGATGTAAAAACTCTACTTCTTTTTCGACAGGTACTCGGGTTTGTTGGGATTCAAACCACGTGAATCGAAGCAGTCCCCCCATTTGTTGAATCAACTGAGCGGTTTCCTCGTCGCGTGATTTTAACGCCGAACCATACACTACGTTGAGGATGTTAAAGAAAAAATGGGGTTTGATTTGAGCCTTTAAATGTTTCAGCTCGGCCTCTGTTTTTTCTTTTATCCATTGAATTTGCATTCGTTTTGCTCGAAATGAATCCAGAACCAAACTCATCACAAACCAAAGAATAACCAAAAGACCTGCCATGAGAATGTTTTCGTCATGGAATTCGGAGTCCCAATCCGATCTCCACTCAAGGATCATCCAAGTGCTCCAACCGATCAGTACTTGGAAAATCCAAAAAATCCATTCTGTTTCTTTGCTAAAATAAGGTTGGAAAATCCAACGGTATTGAAGATAACCAATCCCACCAATTCCGACCAATATCAATACCCAACCCAACAAATACCGGAAAAAGCCAGCATTGGAAATGGCTCCATCCATGGTTAACCCTAGGATCACGAAATGTATTCCGAATCCTAGGGTTAATCCGACCAAAATTCTACTGAGCCACCAGCCGATCAAGTTTTTCATTCGGAATATTTTGTTTTTTTAAAGTCCCCAACATAGGCAAGGCTTTGGCTTCAGCCCAGGGGCGTAAATGCAGGGCCTTCAAAAGAAAATCATTGTCTTCTATTCCCCGAATATACACATGTTGCCCTGATTTTATATCGACACGTAGACGGGATGTTTGGCTGTCAAATTTTTTGGATTCCACCCAATAGGTACCCGGGGACAAGGAAAGACTAACCACCTGCTGGGCTTTAAACGATTCCAAAACGACCTCTCCGTTGATCCGAATCTGATATCCCGCGCCCCAATATTCTTTTGTTCTAAAAAGGGTCAAAGTACCCGGAGGATCCAGCCAAAATACCCACAACCAGCTAAATAAAACCGTAATCATTTCTTTTTGAAATTATTAGATACCTGAAGGTGGGTTTGAAAATAGATGAGCCCGGCTCGGTCGATCGGGGTCCCGGAAATGGTTAGACCGGGAGAGGCCCAGGCTTTTTCTTGAAATCCTGTTCGGTACCCAATGCGGAAGGACTCCACTAAATCACGGGACCTTTTGGCTGTATGTATCAGCTGAATGCCGAAATCCATCACCAAACTTTCATGCCGCAAGATCGGATAAGACCCTACAATGGGGACATTAGCAATTTGGTTAAACGACAGACCATTGACATTGGATTGACGCGGACTGATAATCAGGTCGGTCTCCATCCAACCCACACCCGTTTGCAAATAAAGGGTTCGGTTTCGGGTCTTGAATATACCCAAGGCTGGATGAGCACTAAACGTCCGGGTCGATGCTTGTGATAAGTAACGCTCGTTACGTTCTGGGCCAAAAATAACGGAAGTATTGATTTCTAAATCCAATTTGAATCGGCCTTTTGTCACACCAAATCCTAAAAAATAGTTTTCGTTAATCCAATCCTGCGGGATTCCTTGTTGCTTTAAAAAGCGATTCATGTTGGGGTACATTTGGCCTTGAAAAGAACCAATCACCCCACCAAAATAGGAATGAATTCCCCAACCAAAGGTAGGTAGTTCATCTAATGTCGAGGAATCCACTTGGGGGATATTCGTGGGGAGTCCCGGATAAATCTGGGCCGACCCGCGCGAAGTAGAAAGTAAACCCAGCAAAACCAAAAAAAGCATGTGTTGTTTCATCGTCATCATTCGTTTTATGATTCAAAATAACAACCTCGCCGAAAGCTCACCAACAACTTGGGGCGACTAAACCTATATTTGATGCCTATAGTCCATTTTTTGTGATCAGACGAATTTCCGAACTAACCCCATGTTCTCCCGATAGGCTTTTGGAGTACATCCTTTTTTTTCTCGAAAGATCCGATTAAAGTAAGAGGCATGATTAAATCCACATTGATACGCAATCTCAGCAATTGTTAAGGGAGTATCCAAGAGTTGCCGAATGGCATAACCAATTCGAATGTCTTGCAGGATATCTATGAATGTTTTTCCGGTACTTTTCTTCAGTAAACGCCCGAAGCTAATCGGGGCCATATCGGCCACTTGAGCAATTTCAGCTAATGATATTTCACGCGTGTAATGAGCATGCAAATAAGCAAATACACGTTCAATACGCTCGTCTCGGTAGACAAAACTTTCAGGGCGATATCCCGAGGAAGTTAGCAAACGATATTCGGTGGAATCGGCTAAGGTATGCAGCAGGGCCAATAATCCCAAAATGGAATCAAAACCTGTCAAGGTCGTTAGCTCAATCAATTGGTCGCTGGCTTTCTGAAAAGTCTTTCCAAAAAAAGCCATCCCCTTTGCCGAACGCTGCCATAAATGTTGAATATGAACCATCTGGTTGCGCGCTAAAAAGGAATCCTCCAATAAATCGGGATGAAATTGCAAGGTGATCTCCTGCATGACTGGCCGAGAATGTGGCAATGGGAATTCGTTGGTAAACCAAGTGTGAGGGATAAAACTCCCTACCAAAACCAACTCCTCGTTGGTTATAACCGCCTCATGATCACCAATGGCCCGACGCACACCGGCACCACCTAAAATAAGGTTGATCTCCATTTCGGCGTGAGCATGCAAGGGAAAATCAAAATAGGTCTTCTCACGCTGAAACAAAGTATAACAGTCAAATGAAGATAGAGGAGTAACCTCCTGGTAAACTTTTTCCATCGGAATGGGGATTGACTTCGGCAATCTATGTAAAAATACTACTAGTGCAAAACTTATATTTAGACGTATAAGGAAAGGTATTGAAAAAATTGCATTATAAATTGATAAAATCGTTTTATTCTAATACTCACCAAGTTCTGTTACTTTGTTATCGCAAACCACATCATTTATTCAATTTAAAGAAAGGGGTTAATTTTGGTTAATCCCTTCCATTTTACCCATGGTACTTCAAACGTTGGATTGGTTCGTCATTGGAGTGTACTTGGTGATCGTTCTGAGTATTGGTTGGGTTTTCCGTAAAAAAGCCTCTCAGTCCACACAAGATTACCTATTAGGTGGAAAATCCATGCCGTGGTGGATGCTTGGGATTTCCAATGCCTCTGGTATGTTTGATATATCAGGTACACTTTGGATGGTCAGTATTCTATTTATTTATGGCGTAAAAAGCGTTTGGCTTGTTTGGCTGTGGCCTGTGTTCAATCAAATATTTCTGATGGTGTACTTATCGGGTTGGCTTCGAAAATCCAATGTTTCTACGGGAGCAGAATGGATTTTGTTTCGTTTTGGAACCGGAAAACAAGCCCTCATTTCTCATAAAGTCATCATTGTTTTTGCATTATTGTCATGTTTGAGTTTCATGGCTTACGGGTTTATTGGACTTGGTAAATTTTTAGTATTCTTCATTCCCTTTGAACCCCTGCAACCTTATGTACCTTTTGTAGGCAATCCAGCCAATTTTTATGGGATTGTATTTATGGTAATTGCCACAATATATGCTGTATTGGGAGGGATGTCCAGTATCGTATGGGCGGATATTTTTCAGTTTGCTTTGATGGCAATCGGAGCTTTTTCGATCGCATTACTTGCCTATTTTCAGCTCGAAAATCAGGCGTTATCAATACCCTCAGGTTGGCAATCTCCTTTTTTTTCCTGGGAATTAGAGTTGGATTGGACCCGAATTCGTCCATCCGTTCAGCAAAAAATTGAACAAGATCAATTTTCCCCGTTTGGCTTATTCTTTATTCTCATGACGTCCAAAGGTATCCTAGCCAGTTTGGCAGGGCCCGCGCCCAATTATGACATGCAGAAAATATTGGCCACTCGATCTCCCCGCGAAGCCTCTTTGATGAGCGGATTTGTGAATGTTGTCTTACTTCCCATTCGCTATTTCATGATAGCCGGGTTTACCGTTTTAGCCTTGCTTTATTTTGACCAACTCTCCGTTTCCAATGCTGCTGGAGAACTCGACTTTGAAAGGCTTCTACCGGCCACCATGGCCAAATTCGCACCAACCGGACTTTTGGGTTTGTTTTTGATTGAATTAATCGCAGCCTTTATGGGTACGTTCGCGGGTACCTTGAATGCAGCCCAAGCTTACCTTGTGCAAGATGTGTATCAAAGATCGATTAAGCCCCAAGCCTCACCCCGAGAACTCCAGCGAATGAACTACCTAGTAGGCATCGGGGTGGTGGGTATTTCCATTTGGATTGGCATGCTCGCACAAGATGTCAACTCCCTCATTCAGTGGATCGTTGGTGCTCTTTATGGTGGGTATATCGCTTCCAATCTTTTAAAATGGCATTGGTGGCGATTTAATGGCATGGGGTACTTCGCTGGAATGGCCTCGGGTATTTTGGCCTCTTTGATTTTCCCCCTCTTTTTCCCGACTACCCTCCCTCTCTATTATTGGCCAGCGCTTTTTTTGATTTCTCTTTTGGGCTCCATCCTTGGCTCTTGGCTATCAGCCCCCACCGATCGACCCACATTGATCCAATTTTACCGACAAGTCAATCCATGGGGATGGTGGCGGCCCATTCAGCAGGAGGTTGCAGCGCTTGATCCCTCCTTTATTCCCAATCCACATGCGTACCGCGATGCTAGAAATATTCTTCTGGGAACTACCGGACAAACCTTACTGACCTTGCTCCCCATTTTTATGGTTATTCACGCTTGGCCCCAAGCCCTTGGGTGTGTTGGACTATTGGTTCTAGTAGCCATCGTTCTCTATTTTTCCTGGTATCGACATCTTCCATCCGACAAAACTGATGATACATCATGGTAACTGATTCTCTACAATCCATCGCAGACGCCAAGCAAATCCTTTGGTCTCGCCTCAACCATGCTGTTGGGAATGGGAATGGTTGGTTTGATCGCTACGCCGACCCTGTTTTAACCGCCGACCACGTTCCGCTTGAATGGGAATATGATCTTAATCCCGAAACCAATCCATGGGGTATGAAACGCCTAAGCATGCACGCTACTTTCAATGCTGGGGCCATAAGCTGGGATGGTAAATACTTGGTCGTTGCCCGTGTCGAAGGGGCCGATCGGAAATCTTTTTTTGCCATCGCCGAAAGTCCAACCGGGATCGATCAATTTCGTTTTTGGCCATATCCCATTCAATTACCAGAAACCGCCGATCCCGATATCAACGTATATGATATGCGGCTCGTCGCCCATGAAGATGGCTGGATTTATGGAATCTTTTGTACTGAACGAAAAGATCCTTCGGCCTCACCAGGAGATGAATCGGCTGCCATTGCACAAGCTGGTATCGTTCGAACCCATGATTTAGTTCATTGGGAGAGGCTCCCAGACTTAAGAACCTCTTCTCCCCAACAACGAAATGTGGTCCTTCACCCCGAATTTGTCAATGGCTTATACGCTTTTTATACTCGTCCCCAGGATGGTTTCATCTCGGCAGGCTCTGGGGGTGGTATTGGTTTGGGATTTTGCCAATCCATGGAAAATCCTGAGATTCACGATGAACAAATTATTGATCCCAAAAGATACCATACAGTTTATGAGGTCAAAAATGGCCAAGGACCTGCCCCAATTAAATGTGATTTAGGTTGGATTCACCTCGCCCACGGCGTTCGAAACACCGCGGCAGGTCTTCGCTATGTCTTATACGTTTTTATGACAGATCTGCAGGATATCTCCCGAGTCATTCACAAACCGGGTGGTTATTTTATTGCCCCAGAGTACGACGAACGTGTGGGTGATGTCTCCAATGTCGTGTTTTCCAATGGATGGATTCTAAAGGAGGATGGTTCGATCCTGATTTACTATGCCTCCTCCGATACAAGGCTTCACGTAGCTACGACTACATTGGATAAACTGATTGACTATTGCCTCCATACCCCCGAAGATGGCTACCGATCGGCTACCTCGGTTCAAAATTTGATGAGATTGATCGAGAAAAATGAAGCGTTTAAATCCGTCTCCTTGAATTTTCATGTTTAGTTTAGATACTTTTTCTGAATCGTAACCCCTAAATCCCCTTCACATTGTGAGGGGGCTTTTTCCTATGAGACCTGAAGAATTTAAATTAGAAGCCCAGGCCATACTCTCTTTTTGGAGTACACAGGCTTTGAATACCACCGGTTATGTTCCCGGAAAACGAAATGGAAAAGGAGAATGGGACGCCCTTGCTCCGTTGGGACTTGTTTTACATGCCCGAATTCTCTGGACGTTTGCCACCGCAGCCCGCAGAAGTCCAGAGTCCGCCGAGTGGCATTGGGCCGCTTTGAGGGCCTATCAATTTCTAGAATCCCATTTTGCCATTTCACATTTGCCAGTAGGCTACCATTGGTCACTGGCGGCCAACCTAACTCCGTTAGAAAGTAAACAGCAGGTGTATGGGCTTGCATTTGTATTGTATGCCTTGTCGGCCTATTACAAGATCAATCCAGACCCACGCATCCTTCAAAAATCGCAATCGTTGTTTTTCACCCTAGAGGAAAAAGGATGGGATTCCGCAAAAGAAGGGTATTGGGAGGTTTTCCCCTCCTTAGACCACCACGATATTCGATTGAGCACCAAGGATGAAGTCGCCGAAAAAACAATGAATACCCACTTACATGTTTTGGAGGGATATACCGAATTGTACCAGGTCTGGCCAGATTCTCGGTTGAAAAAGAAAATAGAGAAACTATTGAACCTCTTTTTTTGCCGATTTTGGCAACCCGATCGGAAGCACCTTGGGTTATTTTTCGATGCAGATTGGAACTTAGTAAGTCCCCGCATCTCATTTGGACATGAAGTGGAAGCCGCCTGGCTAATTCCCTACTGCGCGAGAGTAATCCAGTCTACTGATTGGTCCGAGCGACTGTCTACTTGGCTACCTGATCTAGCCTCAGCAGCTTTGGAAGGTTGGGATGGACAAGGTCTACGACACGAATACGATCCCTCCACTCAACACCTTACCCTGCACCGGGAATGGTGGGTGTCGGCAGAATCGGTCGTCGGATTTTGGGAAGCCTATCGCCAAACCGGTGATCCACTATTCCTCCATAAAGCCGAGCATGCATGGCATTTTATACAATCTCGACTAAAAAATGAAAAACACGGAGAATGGTATTGGGGAATCGGAGCAGATGATCAACCGATGGTTGAGGAGGATTCTGTCGGCTTTTGGAAATGTCCCTACCACTCGGTTCGAGCTTGTTTCCTGATGGAGGATCATCTATCTTCATTGTAATTTTGGGAATTCTTCCCTAATTTCGGACCGATTATACCAAGTTTCTCTTCATGCCCCATCTTAAAATCGGAACCCGAGGTTCTCGTCTCGCTCTTTGGCAAGCCTATTATATTCAAGATCTACTTCAAGCTCGTGGTGCCACGACAGAAATTGTGATCATCGAAACCAAAGGGGACCAAATTTTGGATCGATCTTTATCTAAAATTGGCTCTAAAGGAGTTTTTACGGAAGAACTCGAATGGCAACTGAGAACCGGTGAAATTGACCTAGCCGTCCACTCAGCGAAGGATGTCCAATCCACCCTGCCTGATGACCTGTCGTTGGTTGCATTCACCGAACGCGAGAATACAGCCGATGTCCTTGTGAGTGATAAACCATGGGAAAGCCCTCAAGTTCCCTTAACCATTGGAACATCCTCCACCCGCCGTGTGGCCCTATTGAAACGATTTTATCCGCATTGGAATATCGTGGACATGCGCGGAAATTTACAAACACGACTCGCCAAAATGCGGGATGGTGCCTGTGATGCCTTGTTATTGGCCTTTGCAGGTGTTCATCGAATGGGTTATAATGACCTCATTCGTTATACTTTCCCTGAATTTATCCCGCCCGTTGGACAAGGGTCTGTGGCTATCGAAATGAGTCGGAATGCCCCAAAAGACCTGATCCATTTTGTTCGTGAAGCGTGCAATCACCCAGCAACGGAGACCTGCTTGGTAACGGAACGAGCCTATTTACAACGTTTGGAAGGAGGATGCTCCATACCCTCCTTTGGGCATGCTCAATGGATCGACCAAAAGCTAGTTTTTCGGGGTGGTCTGATTAGTTTGGATGGTACCCAATTTTTAGATCAAACCATCACACTTCAAGATCCGGCCGAAGGGCCAAGCCAAGCCCGGCAAGTCGCCGATAAAATCCTCTCCGAAGGAGGTGCCCTGATTCTTCAGTCCATTCGCTCTCAAGGAATTTCATAAATTTTTACCTGTAATACGATCCCCATCAGATGAAAAAAGTAGGCCTTCTCTTGATCACCCTGATCAGCTTTGCCACATTCGGACAAAAAAAGAGTAAAAAAGAAGATGTAGTGACTTTAACCACCGATTTTGGTTCTATCAAATTAATTCTTTTTGATGAAACCCCTCAACACAAAGCCAATTTCCTAAAATTGGCCAAGTCAGGTTTCTATGAGGGCCTGTTGTTTCACCGAATCATCGAAAATTTCATGATTCAAGGAGGTGATCCTAATTCAAAGAATGCAGAACCTGGCCAAAAATTAGGTTCAGGTGGAGGTGAACTAGCCAAAATTCCATTTGAATTTACGTCCCAACATATTCATACCAAAGGGGCTTTAGCCGCCGCTCGAGATAATAATCCCGAGAAAGCATCCAGTGCCTGCCAGTTTTATATTGTGCAAGGGAAAGTGTTCAACGAAGCGGATCTAACCGCGGTACAAAATCGGAACAAAATGAATTATTCCCCTGAGCAGAGAAAAAGCTACATGACAACTGGTGGGACACCTCATCTGGATAATAATTACACCGTTTTCGGGACCGTGATCCATAACCTAAAAGTGGTGGATGACATTGCCAAGCAACCTCGGGATGCGGCTGATCGTCCTTTGGCCGATATCCGAATGAAAATGACCGTTGAGCGCATGAAAAAGAAAAAAATTACCAAATTATACGGGTATAGCTTCCTCTAAACATGAAAAAAATCCTCATCACCGGGTCAAATGGTCTGTTAGGTCAAAAACTAGTGGCCTTGTTTGCCCATAATCCAGTTTGGCAACTCGTCGCCACTGCCCGGGGCGAAAATCGACTATCTTCCGTGGAAGGCTATACTTTTCGGTCTATGGACATCACAGATCCTGTGCAAGTTCAACACGTCCTATCCGAAGAAAAACCCGAGGTGATTATTCATACCGCCGCCATGACCAATGTAGATCAATGCGAGAGCGATATGGCTGGTTGTTGGGCACAAAATGTGACCTCAGTGGAATACCTTATAGCTGAAGCTGAAAAACTGAACGCTTATTTCCTGCACGTATCCACCGATTTTATTTTTGATGGAACCTCTGGACCCTACCGAGAAGAGGATATCCCAAGGCCTCTTTCCTTTTATGGATGGAGTAAGTGGGCTGCAGAACAATGGGTCATGCAAAGTACATGTCGCTGGTCGATCGCCCGGACCGTATTGGTTTATGGAGTTGCCCAGGACATGAGTCGATCCAACATCATTCTCTGGGTGAAAAAATCGCTGGAAGAGGGAAAAAAGATTTCTGTCGTGACCGATCAATGGCGTACCCCCACACTGGCTGAAGACTTGGCTATGGGCTGTTATTTGATGGTGGAAAAACAAGTTCAAGGTATCTACAATATCTCGGGAGATGAATTACTCACTCCCTATGAAATGGCCCAACAAACGGCTTCTTTTTTTAGTTTAGATGCTAGTTTAATTCAAAAAGCGGACAGTTCAACCTTTACGCAACCCGCTAGACGCCCAGCTAAAACAGGTTTTTGGTTGGAAAAGGCCAAGCGTGATCTGGGTTACCAACCGAAGTCTTTTCAAGAGGGGATTGCGCATTTGGCTGACCAACTCAATAAAAATTAAAACATGAAAGACGTCCTCTCTTTTCTAGCGGATCTTCGCGAAAATAATCACCGAGAATGGTTTCAGTCGAATCGACCTCGGTATGAGTCGGCCAAAAAAGAGGTGTTGACTTGGGGAGGGCGGGTCTTGGCCCAGTTAGCCGAGGCCGATCCTCGTTTGGGTCACTTGGATGTAAAAGATACCTTGTTTCGGATCAATCGTGATGTCCGTTTCTCAGCCAATAAGTCGCCTTACAAAGATCATTTTGGTTTGTATTTTTGCCAAGATGGTCGGAAAAGTGAGTCCGCCGGGTATTACATCCACATCGCCCCACAAGGTTTCTTTTTTGGAGGAGGGATGTACAGCCTTTCTCCTGATTTATTGAAAAAGGTGCGTACAGAGATTGACTATGGATGGGACGAGTGGCAAAATATACTGAAAGATCCTGTGGCTTTTCGGTTCTATGGCTCTAAATTAATGACTGAACCTGGTATGCAATTAAGTCGGCCGCCAAAAGGTTATGATGATTCCAATCCGGCGATCGAATTCCTAAAATACAAACAGTTTGTACGCATTTGTTCATGGGATGCCAATGAGTTGCGCATCAAAGGTTCGGAGGAACGGGTGGCTGAAGGACTTCAATCGCTGGTACCTTTTATCCAGTTTCTGAATCGAGCCGTCGAAAATCCGGAGGATTAATCACGAAGCGGGTTGTTCTTCCTCCTGGTGCTGGGATACATTTTCATAAATTTGGTCCATGATCCGAACCAGCTGACGGTAGTCATCTTCTGTGAGTCGGTCCCAGGATTTGACCCGTATATCAGCAATGACTTTGAACGCTTCCTGATATACCTCATCTCCCAAGGGAGTCAAAAACAAATTAAACTTTCTCCGATCAAATTCACTCATCTGCCGACGGATCAACCCTTTTTGAACCAAAATATCAAGAATTCGAGTGACTGTTGGGGCATCTTTGGCTGTTTGAATCGCCAAATCATTTTGACTAATGCCCGGATTCGGTTTGATGTGGTCAATGACAACCCATTGATCAACAGTCAGATCGATACCAGCTTCCTTTAATCCTTTTTGCATAAAATTTCGGATTTTCTTGATGGTCGTATCAATTTTAAAAAAGTAAGCCCGTTGGTCAGAGTGCGTCATACTAAGTTTGGTTCAGGGAAGTAAAAAATATCCAACCCCAAACTTACGGTATTTATATTTTTTCCACCAAATAAATTTCGGAAAATATGTTGTTTTCCTAATTATTGTTGGTGTTTTATATCAAAAACCAAAGAGAGTACTACTTTTTTTGATAGGTTTGGCGAAGCAAGGATTCGAATTCGGGTAAACAGTTTACCAGTTGTTCATAGGAGTCAATGATGAAGTACTTCTTTTGATACTCGTCGATCTTCACAAAAGTGTCGAGAATTTCCTTCACTTGGAATGGAACTCGCTTAGGTTCAGTTGATTCTAGACTATATATACTTTCCCCTGGGGAAGACAAAATACCACCACCGTAAATTTTAATTTGACCATCTTCTTGAATCAATCCAAATTCTACCGTAAACCAATACAAGCGCCGAATTTGCTCTAGGCAAGTGGGATGGTCGAGGTAGCGGAGGGCAATTTCACTGAACTTGGCCAAAAAATCACAAAAACTGGCATTGGTCAATAACGGAATATGCCCAAATGTGTCATGAAACATATCGGGTTCTTCCAGATAGTCAAGCTGTTCTTCCGTTCGAAGCCAAGTTGAAGCAGGAAAGATACGGTCAGCAAGCAACGTGAAAAATGCATACGGTTCAATTAAGCCGGGCACTATGCCGATCGACCACCCCGTAAGCGACTGAAGTCGGGGCGTCACATCTTGGTCAAAATGAGGGATGCGATCCGATACAAATCCAGCCGCGGGAATACCATCCAGATAGATTTGACTGGCGCGGCTGGGTAGTAAGTCCATTTGCCGTGAAAATAATAAATGCCAAATACGATGATCCTGGTCGGTGTACTGCTCGTAAGGCTGGGTCAGAGGCGCTTGAATCGTATTCATAAGGTTACTTGTTGCAAAAATAATTGTTGTAACAACTATTAGGCAAAAGTACAATATTTTTCGGATTCACCAAATGAGGTTGGGTTTTTCCTAGAAAAAGAGGGAATTATTTAAGTCGGACTTGCAAGTGCGTAGCGACAGCGGCAGTAATAAAGATTTCTCGCTGTCCGTCAATATGCAGGGTAAGGGAATGGTCAAAGTCACTTTGAAGGGAAATTACCAGCTGTGTGCCAATGGTAAGCCCTAGTCGGTCAAGGTGCTGTAAAAAAACCGCAGAGTCCTCGGTTACGCCTGTTAGAACAAGTGGCTTCGAAAGCGGGGCTTGGGAAAGGCGGATGGTCCGAATTTCCGGCATATCGCCCTCCGCATTGGGAATGGGGTCACCGTGTGGATCAAACTGAGGATAATTCAAATACGCATCCAGGCGGTTCACCAAGTCTAGAGATTCTATATGCTCCAATTGCTCTGCGATATCATGGATTTCATCCCAACCAAACCCCAATTTCTCCACCAAAAAAACCTCCCATAGCCGATGCGAACGAATGATTTTTAAAGCAATTTGATTACCCGTTTCCGTTAATTTGACTCCCTGGTACTTTTGATAATGGATCAGATCTTTTTCAGCTAGTTTCTTCAACATATCCGTTACCGTTGGCGAACGCGTTTGGGTCGCCTCTGCCAATTCGCTGGTATTCACCAATCCCCCTTCTTTTTGTGCACTAAGATGGTAAATGGCTTTCAAATAGTTTTCTTCGGTAAATGACTGCATGCTGTTGAAATCTGAGTTACAAAGGTAAGGATGTTGTGGGAAAAATAAAATTTAGATTAGCCTAAAATAAAAGTTAAATATTTTTAAAAATAAATATAGGGTAGTAGAAAAATTAATATCTTTGGGTGAATTTTAAACCATTCCTACCTAAACATGTCTTGGTATCAAGAAGATCAACATAAATCGCTTTCAGAGGTTCATAAGTCCATACCCGTGGTTCGGGACGGTTCGTTTTTTCGTCAATTAAAGGCTTTTTTGGGTCCTGGCTTGTTGATCGCGGTTGGATACATTGATCCGGGTAATTGGGCGACCGACATCGAAGGGGGTGCCAAATTTGGGTACACTTTGATTTCGGTTATTTTGATTTCAAATCTCTTCGCCATGGTCATGCAATATTTATCACTGAAGTTAGGAATTGCCACTGGCCGCGACTTAGCGCAGGCATGCCGTGCCAGTTATTCCAAACCTTGGCGCTATTTTTTGTGGGCAACTGCCGAACTGGCCATCGCAGCCACCGACTTGGCAGAAGTCATCGGGGCAGCCGTGGCCCTTCAATTACTTTTTGGATTACCGCTGACCTATGGGATTGTCTTGACTGCTCTCGACGTGTTTCTCATTTTATACCTTCAAAAGCATGGCTTTCGGTATATTGAAGCGCTGGTAGCTTCCTTGATGTTTTTGATTCTGGGAAGTTTTACCTACGAACTTTGGATCGCCTCTCCGAATTGGGGCCAAGTCGCGTCTTCTTTGTTCCCAACTTCCGACATCGTGCTCAACAATGAAATGCTTTACTTGGCTGTTGGCATTTTAGGTGCGACAGTCATGCCGCATAATTTATACTTGCATTCCAGCATCGTTCAAACCCGCAATCATGAGGATTCCCCAGCGGGTAAACGGCATGCCTTGCGTTTCGCCACCATCGATTCCACTGCTTCATTGTTTTTGGCTTTTTTCATTAACGCGGCCATTCTTGTCTTGGCAGCCTCCGCCTTTCATCATACTGGCCTAACTCAAGTAGCCGACATTCGGCAGGCACATCAATTGCTCTCACCTACTTTGGGTGCCGAGTATGCCAGTTTCTTTTTTGCTTTGGCTTTATTGGCGGCTGGTCAAAACTCAACCTTGACCGGAACAATGGCCGGCCAGGTGGTCATGGAAGGATTTTTACACTTTCAAATAAAACCCTGGGTTAGGAGATTGATTACCCGGCTCGTCGCGATCATTCCGGCGTTGATCGTGGGTATTTGGAAAGGGGATGAAGGAGTGGGGGAGTTGTTGGTTTTCAGTCAAGTGATACTTTCCTTGCAACTCACCTTTGCGGTGGTCCCACTTGTCCTGATAACCTCCGATAAAACCAAAATGGGGGAATTTGTTAATTCTTATTGGTTCAAACGAGTCAGCTGGACAGTTGCCACTCTCATTGCCGTCTTAAATATCTGGTTGTTGATCCAGTTTTTTACCCTCTAATCGTACAGAAAATGTTGATTGAATAAATGTTCAATCTCCATTTCATTGAAGTGGGCTTTTACCTGAATAGCTTCCCGCAACATGCGAATGTATTGTGCCTTTGGAATTTCGATCGCCCCAAATCGGAGTACATTATCATTGATGAATTGAGTATCCAATAATTGAAATCCCTGGGTCTTCAATATTTGGATCAGGTAATGAAAGGCAACCTTTGAGGCATTGGGCTCGCGATAAAACATAGACTCACCAAAAAAAGCAGATCCAATGGCCACTCCATACAAACCACCAACCAAACGATTATCTCTATACGTCTCAACGGAATGGGCCATTCCCATTTGGTGCAATGCGACGTAAGCCTCGATGATCTCTGGCGAGATCCAAGTCTCATCTTCCTGTCCGCGGGGGGCAGCGCATTTTTCCATAACCTCTCGGAAGCGGGTATTAACCCGTATTTCAAACATTTTTTTTCGTAAAATGGGACGTAACGACTTGGCTGGTGAATAATTTTCCAAAGGAATGATCGCCCGAGGATCTGGAGCATACCAATAAATCTGGCCATCGTCATGGGCCATCGGGAAAATACCGTTCATGTAACCGTAAATCAAATCATCTGCAGATAAGTCATTCATGAACAAAGGCTAAGTTTTTGACAATTTAAGGATTTTTACTCAAAAAACTGGAATTTTTAAAAAATAATGCCCGCGAATTGACTTGATCATAGAAATTATCAATAAAAAGTTGTTATGACAAAAATTAATAAATTTTGAAATTTTATAGACAAAAATTAAGATTTAGTCCTATAAAAATACAATATGGACCCAGTTTTATACGTTTTGTATGGTTTTGGTCTTTCAAAAATGATTTCTCCTTCCAAAAAAAGTTCTTTCTTTGCAGTTGAGAGAGTAATCACAAAGAATACTCGTCAACTACAACTTAAACATCAAATACTGTATGAATGGTAAAAAGTTTACTTTTTTCCTACTGCTGTTCTTGAGTGCTCAATTGGTTTGGGCGCAATCCATCGTTAAGGGGGTGGTAAAGTCCGCGGAGGACGGTGAAGGGCTCATTGGAGCCAGTGTGAAAATCAAAGGAACTACCCGGGGGGTAGTGACGGATGCAGAAGGAAAGTTTGAATTGCGGGATGTGCCGGCCAATGCCAGTATCGAGGTATCCTATACTGGATTTACCACGGCAACCATCAAAGTCGGTAACCGGACTACAATTGAGGTACTGCTGCAAGCCGATGCAGCTACTTTAGACGAAGTAGTGGTGACCACGTTTGGTAGTGCCAAAAAATCCTCATTTACCGGTTCATTCAACAAAATTGATGCAAAAGACATCGCGACTCGTCCGATTACCAATATCGCGGGAGCGATTACGGGAACAACCGCTGGGGTTCAAACGACAGCGGGTAGTGGTCAGCCAGGAGCTGCACCGGCGATTCGGATTCGGGGCTTTGGTTCCATTTCCTCTTCCAATGACCCGTTGTATGTAGTGGATGGGGTTCCATTTACTGCCAATATCGCGAACTTAAACCCGGATGACATCGAAAGCATGACCATTTTGAAAGATGCCGCTTCCACGGCTCTTTATGGGGCTCGGGCTGCTAACGGGGTAATCATGATCACAACCAAAAAAGGTACCGAAGGTAAAAGTGCTGTGAATGTTCGGATGACCAAAGGTTTCAATAGCCGGGCTTTACCTGAATACGACCGTGTAGGGGCTGCCGAATACTATCCATTGATGTGGGAAGCATTCCGGAACTCACAAGCCTACCGGGCCGCTAACCCTGTTGCTTTGGCAACTGCTAATCAAAACGCTAGTAACCAAATTGTTTCTTTGTTAGGTTACAATGTTTTTAACGTACCCAATAACCAGTTGGTTAGCACCGATGGTATATTGAACCCAAATGCCCAGTTAATCTTTGATCCCAAAGAATTAGACTGGTGGGCACCCGCCATCCGCCAAGGAGAGCGTGATGAAGTTAACTTGAACTTCAATGGAGGTACCAAATCTTCAGATTATTTCTTTTCATTCTCTTATTTGAATGATCGAGGATTTTTGATCCGCTCAGACTTCGAGCGCTACTCCGCTCGTTTGAATTACAATTCGCAAATCAAGAGCTGGTTGAGAACTGGGGCTAACATCAATGCGACAATTTCCAATTCGAAAGTGGCCGATGCAGATGGTAACTCATCTTTTGTTAACCCGTTCTTCTTTTCTCGTAACATGGGTCCGATCTACCCTGTATATGCCTTGGATCCTAAAAATCCTGGACAATTTTTATTGGATGCCAACGGAGAGCGTTTCTTTGACTACGGAAATATGAACGCTCTTGGCTTGCCAAACCGTCCTCAGTTTGGTGGTCGTCATGCGATCGCCGAGACGATCTTGAACCAGAACTTTTTCCGTCGGAATGTCATCGGTGCTCGGGGATATGTGGAGGCGACTTTCTTGAAAGACTTCAAGTTTACTTTCAATGTCGGTACCGATATCACCAATCGGAATGATGTTGTTTTTGGAAACCCATTGATCGGGGATGGAGCTCCTGCGGGCCGGGCTACTCATGAGTTTTCCAACTTCACGGGCTTTAACATGAACCAATTGTTGAGTTACAATAAAACGTTTGGTAACCACAACATTTCGGCTTTGGTGGGACATGAAAACTTCCAAGAGAATGATAACTTCCTTACAGGTTCGCGGTCACAACAAATTCTAGATGGAAACGTGGAGTTAGTCAACTTCACCACCACAACCAACCTCAACTCTGCGTATAACATTCGCCGGGTAGAAGGATACTTTTCTCGTTTTAACTACGACTTCAAGGATAAATATTTTGCCTCCTTCTCGGTTCGTCGGGATGGTTCATCGAAGTTTTTCCGGGATGTACGTTGGGGAACTTTCTACTCTGCTAGTGGGGCTTGGCGTTTGGATCAGGAAGAGTTTATCAAAGCAATTCCTGCAATCAACATGTTGAAATTGCGTGGATCGTACGGCCAAACGGGTAACGACGGAGGAATCTCTTACTATGCATGGCAGCCACTCTATGCCTTGGGATGGAACAACGCCATGGAGGCGGGTATTCTTCAATCCTCTCTCGGAAACCGTCAGCTGGAATGGGAGTCATCTAATGCGTTTGATGTGGCCTTGGAATTCTCCTTGCTTAAAAACAGAATTGGTGGTACACTTGAATATTACGATCGTCGTTCATCTAACTTGATTTTTGCCGTTCCGCTACCAGTTTCGGCCGGTATTGGTTCCGAAACTCGGAATATTGGTACGATGTTCAACCGAGGTGTTGAGATAGAATTGGATCTTGTGCCTGTTCGGACCAAAGACTTTACGTGGGACTTGAAAATCAATGGACAAAAATACCGGAATGAAATTACTCGGATGCCAGATGAGACACCTGAAATTGTTTCTGGAACGAAACGCTTAGCTGTAGGTCGCTCGATTCAGGATTTCTGGTTAAGAGAATTCGTGGGTGTACGTCCTGAAACAGGTGAAGCAACCTACCGGGCCATCGCATTCAACCCTGCAAACTCCTTTATTACCGAAACAGGAGATACCTTGACTACCAACATCAACAATGCCCGTTTCCATTACAACGGTTCCGCTATCCCAGCGTTCCAAGGTGGATTCACGAACACCTTCACTTACAAAGGTTTGAGCTTATCAACTTTAGTAGTTTACCAAATCGGTGGCAAAGTGTATGATGGAGCCTACGCGGCATTAATGGCATCAGGTGGTTACGGAAGTGCCAAACACATTGACCGTTTGAGAAGATGGCAAAAACCAGGTGATATTACTGATGTACCTCGGATGGATATCGGACGGACCGCCGATTTTGATGGTGCTTCAGACCGTTGGTTGATCGATGGTAGTTTCCTAAATGTTCGAGCAGTCACTCTTTCGTATCGTGTGCCATCCAAAATTTCTAGAAAAGCGTATATGGATAACTTGAATATCTATACAAGTGCCGAGAACTTCATCATCATTTCTAGAAGAAAAGGTATGAACGGACAAGATAATTTTGGTGGTACCACTGGCAACACCTTTAGCCCAGCGAAAAACTTGGTATTTGGATTGTCTTTCACTCTCTAATGATTTTGGACTCAATATGAAAAATAAGATTTTACTTGCCATTTCGGCAGCACTCACTCTTGTCACTACTTCCTGCGAGGAAACGTACTTAGATACTGCCCCCACAGCCTCTATTGATGCCTCGGCAGCCTTCGCAACCACAAAAAATGCCATGGCAGCCATGAACGGTATGTACCGGGCTTTGATAGTTCGGTATGAGGGTTCTCAAGGCCATTCCGGTCAACCCGCTATGAACATCATCATGGATGTAATGGGCGAGGACCTCGTTTTTGGAAATGCCTCCAATGGTTGGCATTTTGGAGAACAACGTTGGTTGTCACACCGTAGTGAAACGGGAACGATGGCCATTTTTCCCTACCGGATGTATTACCGAATCATTGGAAATGCCAACCTCCTCATCACCAATATCGACAATGCAGTTGGTACGCAAGCCGAACGTGATGCGTTGAAAGGAGAGGCTATGGCACTCCGGGGTTGGGCTTACTTCAATCTGGTTCAGATGTATGGTAAACGCTACAATGCCGCGGCAAGACCCAATAACCAATTGGGTGTTCCGCTTATCTTGGAACCTACCAAAGAAGGTCTGCCTAGAAATACTGTAGAAGAAGTGTACACACAGATCAACAAGGACCTAACCGACGCCATTCGTTTGCTGCCTGTAGCTCGTGCCAACAAATCACACATTAATCAGCAAGTTGCCAAAGGAATCCTTGCTCGTGTTGCCTTGACTCAACAAAACTGGACCTTGGCTGAGCAAATGGCCGCAGAAGCACGTCAGGGTTGGCCCTTGATGTCTCAAGCTCAATACTTGGAAGGCTTCGCTGAAATCAACAATCCTGAGTGGATGTGGGGCTTCGATCACCTAGAAGATCAGTCTGAGTTCTTTGGTGGATATCACTCGTACATTTCATCCAACTTTAACTCCTCGGTGATTCGTCAAACCCCAAAAGCGATCAATAGCCTGGTGTACAACCGTATCCCTAGTACGGACATTCGTTCGCAAATGTGGGTTCGTACCCCAACTGCGGCGAACTCAATCGTACCTCCGGGGGGTGTTCGGGTACCCTTCATGGTACAGAAATTCCGCCTTCCAGGTACACCGTCCACTTCCACCATGGGGGATGTACCGTACATGAGAACGGCCGAGATGATTTTGATCCAAGCCGAAGCCCAAGCCCGTCAGGGTAAAAATGCAGAGGCAGCCGCAACGTTGTTCACATTGGTTCGTGCCCGAGATACCGCGGCCACGCAATCGACACGCACCGGTGCTGACTTGATCGACGAAATCATGTTCAACCGCCGCATCGAGCTTTGGGGAGAAGGTTTCCGTTTCCTAGATTTGAAACGTACCAATTCGCCATTGAACCGGAACGGGGCCAATCACAATCCAGCGGTAGCTGTTTTATTTGATGTGCCAGCCGGGGATAATCAGTGGGAGTTCTTAATCCCAAGAGCTGAATTAGATGCCAACAAGGCGATGGTGCAAAACCCGCTATAAACAAAAATGAATCAAATTCAAAAAGGTTGTCAACGTCAAGGTTGGCAACCTTTTTTTATATTTGGTCATTCAACCCCGGCATTATGAAAAAAGTACTAGTGTACATCGGTTTATCGTTCCTCGGAGTTTGTTTGGCTGTTCTCGTTTATTTATACGGCCAACTCAAAGATCCACATCCGGGTTATGTATTAGATCTATCCATTCCGATGCCTCAAAATCCAAGTTTCAAAGCCGGGGCAGACGCACGTTCCATTACCCCAACCGACTGGGAACCATGGCAGGATCTCAATCAAAATGCCATGTTCGACGACGAGGAACCCTATGAGGACTTGAACAAAAATGGTCAATTCGATACCTACTGGATGGCCGGTTTCCAGTCCAAACGCGCTATGAATGGCATACATGATTCGCTCTGGGTCCGAACTGTCGTTTGGGATGATGGTACTTCCCGGGTAGCCTTGGTTTCGGTAGATGTGATTGGTTTAGGACATAAATCCATCCTCGATATCCGATTGGCCATTCCTGATTCTCTACAAATTACCCATACCGTGATTGCCAATACCCACAACCATGAAGCGCCCGATGTGATCGGTCTGTGGGGGCCTTCCCAGTTTACATCTGGGGTGAATGAAAAATGGATGCAACACATACAAGACCAAGTGATTGCATCCATTCAAAATGCTGTTTCCAATCTAGAATCTGCTCATTTGATCGTCGGCGAGGACTTGTCTGGTGCCGACCATTTGGTGGGGGATACTCGCCCTCCGTTTGTGAAGGATTCCGGATTACGGGTGATGCAATTCGTGGCGAACCTAGACGCGAAGACCATCGCTACGGTCATCGCCTGGGGGAATCACCCCGAAACTATCTGGAATAAAAATCTACTTCTCACGTCCGACTTCCCACATTATCTTCGCGAGGGTATGGAAAAAGGAATCCCCGAGCTCCAACAGCCAGGCTTAGGGGGAGTTAGCCTCTTTGTGGTTGGAGCCATTGGTGGACTCATGACAACGCATCAGGATTCATCGTTCGTATCCAAAATCGATGGAAAAACCTACCAAGAACCAACTTTTGATAAAGTGAAAGCGCAAGGATACGAACTAGCCCATCTTTGTTTTGAGGCACTTAAAAAAGGCGAGACCATTCAAAATCCAGGGTTGTCCATTCGGGCAAAAACAGTGCTTTTCGACATGGATAATCGGTTGTTTCGATTGGCTCTAGCTACCGGTCTGTTGGATGGGGGCTTTGTGACGTGGGGGAAAGTTCGGTCAGAGGTATCGGCTTGGTCCCTAGGTCCTGTTACGTTGCTATTTTTACCAGGTGAGGTGTACCCAGAACTGGTCAACGGTGGTATTGCGCACCCCAAAGGAGCCGATTTTGAAGTAGAGGGTACTCAAAAACCCTACCGAAATCAAATTAAATCTAAGTATCAATGGGTAATTGGACTGGCCAACGATGAAATCGGGTATGTTTTACCAAGATCCCAATGGGATGTAGAACCTCCTTTTACTTACCAATATCAAGAAGCCCCGTACGGTGAGATCATGTCTTTAGGGCCAAATACGGCGAACACTTTATCTCAAGCCGTTCAAGAGGTTTTGCCGAGGTAGTGTTTTTGGATGATTTGTTCGGCAGGTTTTCCTTGAGGACTAAAACGATCTCGTCCCCGGCGGGGTGTTATCGGAAACCATTTCCAGACGAATCCCCCTGCGAACCAGGGTTCTGGCAAAAATTGAGTTAACAATACATCCAAAGCCCGTGCTTGAAGTTCGGGAGCCGCTGGATGATCCGTTTCTTTCCAAGGTTCCTGCGCGGTATACTCGGCATCGGTGTAGCCAAACTCCGTAAAAAGAATGGGTTTTGAGTTTTCTTTCGCTAAATCTAATAAAACCTGCCGGTGTTTTTTCCAGCCTGAAATTAACTGCTTTTGGGTAGGATTTCGTTCGGAGGAAAGGGGAAAATAGGCATCTACCCCAATAAAATCAAGAGCTTGCCAATGAGGGAAATCTCCCACGGCATCCCAGTTTTCGGCATAGGTAAGTTTTCCTGGGAAAATTAGTCTTATCTCTTGGATTAGTTTTGCCCAGTAATCGGGTCGTTCTTGTACCCAAATGGCCCATTCGGTCCCGATGATGATACCTTCTACACGGTATTCTTTCCCTATTTGGGCATATTGGAGAACATAACGTCTGAAACTTTCTTCAAGATTTTCCCACGATGTGGGTCGAAAGGTTCCAGTAAATTCTCCATTTTTTAGCCAAACATGGGGCTTTAACCAGACCTTCAATCCGTGATCTTGGGCCATTTGAATACACTTTCGAATGCCTTGAGGTGTCTCACCCCACCATTGAAAGTTGGATTCTTGAGCTGAATCGGAATGAAACAAAAGGGTGGAGGACTCAGGGGGTAAAAAAGCATACGGCATCAGTGTGATGGCTTGAATACCTTTAGGGGGTAATGACAAAAAAGCGGAATCACCAATGGGTCGGGAAGGAGCCACCCAGTTTACACCATAAATTTTTTCTTGGGCCATGGGCACCGGTTTTTCGGCCCAAAAGAAGATTACCCAATACCATAACCAAGAGTAAGCCATCTTGCTTTATCTTTACATTTCAACTTAAATCTACATGGAAAATTGGAATAAAGCACCGAAGTTTTTGGCTTGGAAAAAAAATATTGAGTCGAACGGTTTAATGATACATGGAGTCGAATCTCATTTCACCCGATATCGGTACAATGGAGATGTCCTGTTTTCATTGCTGACCTTGGATGCCACCACGCCAGAGGGAGATAAAATTCCTCCGGTTTGCTTTTTGAAAGGGGAAGTCGTCTGTATGCTGATCTGTTTGATCGATCCTGAGACAGAAGAAAAATTTTTGCTATTGGTGCGACAACGACGTATTGCGGAAGGAGCGCATACTTGGGAACACCCTGCGGGCATGGTGGACGATGTCAAAACCCCATTAGAAACAGCCGTCATTGAAATTCAAGAGGAGACAGGTTTGACACTAAAACCTGAGGACCTAATTGATCTAAACGAAGGCAAACGTTTCTTCCCGTCCACGGGAACATCCGATGAGGCTATGTACTTTTATGCATGTGAAATCAAGATGTCGGCCGACGAACGATCACGTTGGGATAATAGAACGACGGGTACCACATACGAACACGAAAGAATCATAACTGAAGTCGTACCTTTTCAAGAAGCACATCGCCGGATCACCAATACCAATGGGTTGCTGCTGAATTTCCTTTATTTGCAAAAAGTAGGGGATTGGGAACTGATGAAGCAAATTCGCTTAGCCTAATGGAATATCCTCCCATGCCTGACTTTCCTCTTCGGTTAATAACCGGGATTTTATCAAGAATCGAACACCATATGGAATCTCCAAGCTAAAACTGGCGCCTCGACCAGGGGTGACATCTAGAGTGAGATGGGTATGCCGCCAGTATTCAAATTGATCTCGAGACATGTAAAAGGGGCATGATTCTACCTCGCCTAATAAGACGTCGGTTTCATTTAGGAATAATTCGCCTTCTTGAAAGCACATGGGGGCCGAACCATCACAACACCCCCCACTCTGATGAAACATCAAGGGGCCGTAGCGTTGGCGAAGGCGGTCAATTAAATCCCGTGCGGCTTGGGTACTACTGATGCGTGAGTTCACTTACTTGGTTATGAATTATGAATTATGAATTATTGTCGGCTAGTTGGGGCAAATTACCATAATATTGGGTCTTGATGATGGTCTTTTGTACCATGGTTTCCTTTGAGTTTCCTGGCATTGAAAGGTTTATTTGAACGTAATGAACCCATGATGCTCCTTGCCTATTCTAGACTATACGAGCTGGGAAATGGACCCAAGCTCCCCCATGTCGTCGGTGTGGCCTGCATCTAGGTCACGACAAGGTCTTATCATCAGATAGGCCGCACCGACGGGGAAACTTTAGTAGGAATTCATACCCCTTGATTATTAATGAGTCGCTCCAACAGGGCAAAAGAATGAATAGACCTTCCCATCTCATCTCCATGGTCTGTGTCCCCACAGACCACTCTCCTTGGTCTATGTCTTTTCTCCATGGTCTGTGTCCCCACAGACCATGGAGATGTGTGTGAAGTTAAACAGATGTTAACCACACACATTTCAATTTTTACTTAAAAGAACCCTAGTTTGTTCTTATCGTAGGAGATCAACATATTTTTGGTTTGGCGATAATGATTCAGCATCATTTTGTGAGTCTCCCGGCCAATTCCCGATTTTTTATATCCACCAAATGGAGCATGGGCAGGATAGGCGTGGTAGCAATTCACCCAAACCCGGCCGGCCTGAATGGAACGAGCTACTTGATACGCTTGGTGGGTATCACGAGTCCAGACTCCAGATCCTAGGCCGTACAAGGTATCGTTGGCGATTTGAATGGCCTCGGCCTCATCTTTGAATGTGGTGATACACACAACAGGACCAAAGATTTCCTCTTGAAAAATCCGCATTTTGTTATGACCCTTGAAGACCGTTGGTTGAATATAGAATCCGCCGGCCAAACCATCATTGTAGGCGGCTTTTCCTCCGGTAAGGAGCTCTGCTCCCTCCTCCAGTCCAATTTCAATATAATTTAAGATCTTTTCGTATTGATCCTGCGAGGCTTGGGCTCCCATCATGGTGTTAGGATCCAATGGATGCCCCAATTGAATCGCTTCCACACGGGCAATGAAACGCTCAATGAATTGATCATAAATTGATTCTTCAACCAAAATTCGAGATGGACAAGTACAAATTTCGCCTTGATTTAAAGCAAACATAGTGGCGCCTTCCAAACATTTATCGAAGAATTCATCATCCGAATCAAGGACACTTTTAAAGAAAATATTCGGTGATTTTCCTCCTAATTCTAGTGTCACAGGAATGATGTTTTTCGAGGCATATTGCATGATTAATTGCCCGGTGGTGGTCTCTCCAGTAAAAGCGATTTTATTGATTCTAGGGCTAGAAGCTAAGGGTTTTCCGGCCTCAATTCCAAAACCATTGACAATATTCAAAACACCTGCTGGTAAAATATCCTGAATTAACTCAGCCAAAACTAGGATACCGACGGGCGTTTGTTCTGCTGGTTTTAGTACGACACAGTTTCCAGCGGCCAAAGCCGGAGCAATCTTCCAGGCGGCCATTAAAAGGGGGAAGTTCCACGGAATGATCTGTCCAACAACCCCCAAAGGCTCCATGATATTCAAGGAAAGCGTGTTGTTGTCTAGTTCAGAGGCCGATCCCTCCTCTGCGCGAATCACACCCGCAAAGTAACGGAAATGATCAATGGCCAATGGTAAATCAGCGGCCATGGTTTCTCGAACAGGCTTACCATTGTCCCAAGTCTCGACTCGCGCTAAAAGTTCAAGATTTTGCTCCATAACATCGGCAATTTTAAGTAACATATTGCTTCGTGTTGTGGCCGAGGACGTATTCCAAGCTGGGGCTGCTGCCCATGCAGCATCTAATGCTAAATTGATATCATTTTCATTGGAACGAGCCACTTTTGTGAATACTTGGCCGTCTACTGGAGAGGTATTGTCAAAGTATTCGCCTTGCAATGGCGCGACCCACTTGCCTCCAATGAAGTTATCGTAATGAGTTTTAAAGGTTGGAACTGCCTTCACCGGGCTTTCCACAGATGCTACTGTTGACATGAGTACGAATGGTTTGGGTTAATGAACTATTGATGACACAAATAAATCTTGTTAAAATCACATTTTGTGTCACAATTCTATCGACTCATTGACTATTTCTACCCAACAATTTCATCTTTCTACCATGACATGTCACAATTCTATCATTTTGAATATTAGACAGGTGCAATAATTTGTTCGATCCTTACAATTTCGTATCTTCCTATTCCTAAATAGTCTGTCTATGGAATTATCCCCTTCGTTTTATCAAAACCGGAAGTTGGAAAATCTGGTTGAAAATCGCACCATTTATACGCTTTCGCATGCCGAACTCAATATATTCGAGACGTATAAACAAGCTTCTCAAGTTGCATTGCGATTTGATGCCCCGGTATTGGCCAGTATGATTAAAGGAAAGAAGGTGATGCATTTAGCGGATTCCCATCCCTTTGATTTCCTTCCGGGAGAATCAGTGATCCTTCCTCCCGGGGAGTTAATGTGCATCGATTTTCCGGAGGCCTCCCAACTGTCGCCAACGCAATGCCTTGCCATGACATTTGCCGATTTGAAATTAAAAGAAATTTTGGAACGACTCAACGAGACGTCTCCACGGCTAAATGGGAAAGAATGGACGATGAACGACTACAATTTTCATTTCACCAACGACATCGCCATTCACCAGATTTTGCAACGATTGATTTTCCTTTTTACCGAGCAACATCCTTCCAAAGATTTATTTGCTGATTTTTTAATTCAGGAATTGATCATCCGGATTATCCAGACCGAAAGTAAGTCAATGTATCTCAAACGAGCTGAATTGGATGCATCACATGATCGGCTGGCTTTTATCATTCAATACATTCGCGATCACATCCGAGAAGATTTAACGATCGAACGCCTGAGTGAGAAGGCGTATATGAGTACTTCGCATTTTTATAGGACCTTTAAAAATGAAATTGGCTCTAGTCCAAATGATTTTATCATTGAAGAGCGTCTCAAAATTGCCGAGAGTAAATTAAAAGATCCTCGATCGACGGTCAAGGAAGTTTATTTAGAAAGTGGCTTTAACAGTTTTTCCTATTTCTGCCGAATATTCAAGAAAAAGAAAAAAGTGTCGCCAGGCGAATACAAAGAAAAAGCCCAGCGACTACACGTGGGTTAAGGATAGATTTCCTTTTTACATGCCCGTAAAGTATTATACATCAAGGCCGCCACGGTCATCAATCCAACTCCCCCAGGTACAGGAGTGATGTAGCTACATTTGGGAGCTACTTCATCAAATTGAACATCACCTTGAAGCGCAAAGCCGCTCTTTTTAGAAGCGTCTGGCACTCGGGTTAGTCCGACATCAATCACAACAGCTCCCTCTTTAACCATATCCGCCGTGATAAAATGAGGTTTGCCAAGTGCTGCAATCAATATATCAGCCGATGCACATACTTCGGCTAAATTGGCTGTGCGGCTATGTGTCAAAGTGACTGTAGCGTTTCCAGGATAGGTGTTTCGTTGCATGAGGATACTCATTGGAAGACCCACAATCTGACTTCGTCCCACTACTACGCAATGTTTTCCTGCCGTTTCTATTTGGTAACGTTTTAATAGTTCCAAAACACCAAAGGGGGTAGCCGAAATATAGGCCGGGAGACCTTTGGCCATCCGTCCGATGTTGATGGGGTGAAATCCGTCCACGTCTTTTTTGGGATCGATGGCCTCAATGACGCGATCTACCTCAATGTGATCCGGTAATGGAAGTTGAACAATGAATCCATCGACATCAGGATCTTGATTTAAGGTCTGGATTAGGTCCAATAGCTCGGCCTCTGACACAGTGGAAGGACGACGGTGGAGGCTTGATTTAAAACCTATTTCCTCACAAGATCGAATCTTACTGGCTACATAGGTCTCAGAAGCCCCATTATCTCCCACAAGAATTGCCGATAAATGAGGCACTTTTTGCCCTGAGGCTACCCAAGCCTCAACCTCTTCTTTTAACTCAGCTTTTACCTCAGCTGAGATTCTTTTTCCATCAATAAGTGTCATATAGAATTGGAGTGATGTAAATATCGTAAAATACGTGGCATGTCAAATTCATCCTCTCCTGAGGTAGCCAAATAATCTTTTTTGTCTGCTGGAGGTTGCCCGTGGGCTAGAAAAGACTTCCAAATATGATCCACAAACCAAGTAGGCTCATAACCCCATCGATTGTCCATTGCCTTTCGAATCAAAAAGGTCCGTTTCGACACTTTAACAAAAAGACGTTTGTCGTACTGTTGATTCAAATGAGGATAAAAAAAGGCAAACAGTCCCTCAACAATCACGACATCTACCCGATGTTTAAACTCAGCCACCATGTCATGTAACATCACGTGATCTACCGATTGAGGAGACTCCCAATCGATTCTGTGTTTGATTTTCGGAATCAAGGTGTCGGGTAAAACAAAATCGTCTTGATGAAAAATCAAGACTTTTAATCCGTTTTTACGGTAATGCGAAGCCAATAAGTTCGCCAAGGTACTCTTACCTGAACGACTGACGCCCCCGATGCCTATAACCATGCCCATGGGATTATTGAAACTTGGACAAAAGTACGGATTAAAGCATAATTCAGGGCAATTTCTTTGGATTTTTCTGTTTTTGTGGAATCTTTACAAGGAAATTTAAAAAGTGCAAATGGAGAAAATGTTAGCCCTAACAGGAAAGACTTTAATGTATGCTTCGGCTGGATTAACAGCGCTATTTGCTCTCTTCGACTGGGAAGTTTTTGGTGCGGGTGTTAAAATTACTGGGTTTTATTATATTTTTATGAGTGCTTTGTTTGGGATCGGTTGGGTTATCTACCGAAATCGAACAGCTTGGGCAAAATTTTTATCGTAACCACTTTTCATGGATCAATATACGTTAGAGGCTTTAGTTCCCAATTTGCATATTCGCTTGGGGATCGCCTTCTTAGTGGCCTGCTGGATCACCGCAAAATCAATTCCGGTCATAATCAATTTTGGAGATTACAAAAAATTGATGGATAACCCTGTGAAACGAAGTTCTCACCATTCCCCCATTCCAACCTTTGGTGGAGTCGCAATTTTTTCAGGTACCCTAATCGGCTATCTCCTATGGAATTTTGGTGACGAAGGATACGTCCTACACAAAATGATCGCCGGATTTACCATTCTATTTTTCCTAGGTGTAAAAGACGATATCCTCGTGCTTGATCCTACGAAAAAATTACTCTCCCAAATTGTAGCCGCTGGACTTGTCGTACTCGGTGGAGATCTTCGATTGACTAATTTTTTTGGTATTTTCGGTATTTACGGCGTCCCCTATGTTATCAGCGTACTCATCACCATTGTTTTGTTTGTTATCATCATCAATGCTTTTAACTTTATCGATGGGATTGACGGCCTCTCTGCCGGGATCGGCATGATCAATAGCCTATTTTTTGGTTCTTGGTTTATGATCAACGGCCATTGGAGCTTGGCAGCTTTTGCCATTTGTATGGCTGGATCCTTGTTGGTATTTCTGTTCTTTAATTTCTCCAATACCCAAAAGATATTCATGGGGGATACAGGCTCCTTGATTATAGGATTTGCCATTACCATCTTTGCTATTCGGTTTACCCACTTCAATTCTTCTTATTCCTTTCGAACCGATACCTTCGTCAGTGCCCCCATACTTATTCTAGTGTCTTTAAGTGTTCCTTTATTTGATTTTTTCCGGGTTATCCTCGTTCGTTTATCCAAAAACAAAAAACCATGGAAAGGCGATCGGTCCCATTTACACCATATTCTTATCGATATCGGTTTCTCGCATATTGAGGCCTCGTTTCTTTTCTATGGTATCACTTTTTTGTTGATCCTGTTCACCTATTACCTCCGAACGTTCTTCTCCAATACCCAGTTGATGGTGGTCATTGCCGGATACTTTGTTCTTTACATGATCATCAGTGACGTATTGAATCGGTGGCGTTTACGAAATCCTAAAAACAAGTATGACCACTTCCCGAACCGTTGAATACTCTCAAACGACTATCACTGAATTGATGATCCCCTCTTATGCTAATTTTGGAGGTAAAATTCATGGTGGTATTCTCCTTTCCTTGATGGATAAAGTAGCCTATGCTTGTGCTTCCAAACATGCAGGGGCTTATGTCGTGACTGTTTCTGTAGATGAAGTTAATTTCATGCAACCCATTGAAGTCGGTGAACTTTTATCGTTGCATGCCTCGATTAATTACGTGGGGAAATCGTCGATGGTGGTGGGGATCAAAGTGTTTGCCGAAAATGTCATGACCGGTACCAAGAAACACACCAATACCTCGTATTTTACGATGGTTGCCAAAGATGCCGAAGGTAAGCCTACCCAAGTTCCTGCATTGGTTTTAGGAAATGAAGATCAAGTTCGGCGCTGTTTGGAAGCCATCAATCGGAAGCGCCTCAAGCAAGATTTTCAAAAAGAATTTGAAATGGAGCGGGGGAAGTTGAGCCAAAAAGACAGTCGAATTTGGCTGGAAAATGAACGGGTTATCCTAGTGGACTGGGCATAACCCAAGCTACAAAAATGGTTTGTACCACCAATCCTAAAAATCCTCCAGCCCAGACTTGAGCGGGCGTATGGGCATTCAATGAGAGTCGAGCCGACATCACTAGTCCTGCAATTGGCAACGAAATCAACCAAATGATCCAAATCAAAGGATGATCTATCAACAGATTGATCCAACCCAAAACTCCAATTACCCCGCCAATTCCAGCCGCATGGGCGCTAATCTGCCACTTCAGGCTAATGATTCCCAAACATGCGATCACCGTGGCCGTTCCACCCAACATCCACGCGGCATACCACATCAATCGGGTCTGATACCCAATGAAAACGGCAAAGAATGCATACAATAGGGCAGTTGATACATAGGGTAGTCCTCGGTCTTTTAGCTGCTTCAGCTGTATGCTTTGGATCAAACCTTGGCGAGCCATCCAGCCTATTAACAAGGCTGGAAAAACAGTGGTATACACGAAAATAAAACCCATGAGCATGGTCTTTCCTTGGATATTTTCCAAGCCCAATACTTCTGGAGCTCCATAAAGTAAGATAGCAAATAGAGCACTCGGCATAAAAAGTGGATGAAAAACCACCGAAACAAATTGGGCAAGCGATCGGGTCATACTTCTTTTCGGAGTCTTGATACAGGGATATTCAACTGTTCCCGGTATTTCGCGACGGTTCTGCGGGCAATGTTATATCCTTTTTGAAGAAGAATTTTTTCTAGTTTATCATCCGAGAGTGGATTGCTCTTCGATTCTTGTTCGATGAGGTCTTTGATGATGTTCTTCACCTCTCGGCTTGATGCATCTTCGCCCGAGTCGGTGGAAATACCCTCGGAAAAGAAATATTTCAAGGGGTAGGTGCCAAAATCAGTTTGGACCGATTTACTATTAGCTACTCGCGAGACCGTTGAGATATCCATATGAATACGTTCCGCAATATCCCGAAGGATCATGGGACGCAACTTAGATTCATCTCCCTCCATGAAAAAATCGCGCTGAAACAGAACAATCGCTTCCATAGTCCGCTGTAACGTCATTTGACGCTGCTTGATAGCATCTATAAACCATTTGGCGGCATCTAATTTTTGTTTGACAAACGTGACAGTTTCTCGAATGACTTTGTTTTTCTTGTCGCTTTTATCATATGTGTCGAGCATTTCAGCAAACGATCGACTAATCCGCAGATCAGGCGCATTTTTTGTATTTAGCATGACCTCCAATTCCCCATTTCGGGTAGTCACGATAAAATCAGGTATTAAATAATTAATAGGAGTGTCCTCAAATAGGGTTTTCCCGGGTTTTGGATTAAGACGCGTGATGAACTTGATGATTTTTCGAAAGACTTCATCATCCACATTCAATTTTTTCTGTATCCGGTCAAAATGTTTTTTGGTGAACTCCTCAAATAAATCACGAATCACCAAAATCGCTAAAAATTCGATCGAGTCGTTCGATTTAGGAGTCGGAATTTGCAGTAATAAGCATTCCTGTAGATCACGTGCACCTATCCCGGCAGGTTCAAATTTTTGTATTTTCTGAAGAATGGAATTTAACTCCTCTTCATTGGTGTAGATATTTTGAGTGAAAGCTAGGTCATTGGCCATGGCTTTAAGAGGACGTCGAATGTAACCGTCTTCTTCAATACTCCCAATCAATTGTAACCCAATGGCCTCTTCGCGTTCGTTTAATTTCAAGAAACCGAGTTGTTGAACCAATGATTCTGTTAAAGTATTGCCCGCTGCAATGGGCATGGCATCTCGGTCCTCATCTCCTCCCCAGCCATCACTGTACATCTTATATCCATAGTTATCCTCCGAATCAATGTATTCCTTAATGTCGATGTCATTTGAATTTTGGCTGTCATATTCCTCCCCATAAAAATCCTCGTCATGGGAGGCCTGATCCGTGGGCTCGTCTAAATGATAACCCTCCTCTAGTGCAGGATTAATCTCCAATTCCTCTTCAATTCGTTGATTTAACTCCGCGGTAGGTATTTGCAATAGCTTGATGAACTGAATCTGTTGGGGAGACAGCCGCTGTTGGAGATTTTGACTTATGGACAGCTTTTGCATATAAGAGGGACATCCGAAAAACAAATGTATAAAATATATACAAATTTAGACAATATATCGAATGATACCTTGAAAAAAGACACTTAAACCAGTTTATCTTGGAATAAAATTGAGCCCAAAGTGCGGCACTTCATGGTCGTTTCTTCCCATTCTTTGATTGGAATGGAGTCGGAGGTTACTCCACAACCCGCAAATAAAGTAATTTGGTTATTTTTCCACCGTAAGGTTCGCAAATGCACAAATAAATGAGTTTTTTCTTGGATATGGACAGGTCCAAGGTATCCTGCATAAAATGAGCGATCATGCGCTTCCTCTTTTCGTATAAATTGAGTAGCGGGCTCTTTGGGCATTCCACAAACGGCCGAGGTTGGGTGCAATAAGTCCAACATAACGGTTGTAATTTGGGGAAAATGAATTTCTTGGTACCGAACCGTAAAGTCCGATTTCAAATGCAATAAATTTCCTGCACGATAGGTGCGCGGACCAATCTCCTCGTATTCTCGAATCCGAACCTTCTTGAAACAATCGATAATATATCGGCCAACAAGCGCTTGTTCTTCGATTTCCTTCTGACTCCACAACGCATCGATTTCATCCACTACACTACCGTCAGTCCGATATCCAGATTGCGTACCTGCAAGCGACATCGTGGTGAAGATCCCCTCTACATCGTCCTGAGAGACCAACGTTTCGGGTGTCGCACAAAGCCACATTTCCGCTGATTCAGGGAGATAAACCCACGCAACAAACGCATCAGGATACGCTTCTGCCAGCTTTTGAAATGCCTCTTGCGGTTGAAAATCTTCCATATCGTCCAACGTCATGGTACGGGAAAGCACGATCTTCTTCATGCTCCCTTGTTGAATGGACTGAACCGCTTTTTCAACTAGCTGAATAAAATAGTCAGGCCGATCAGAAATAGGTTGGTCACGGCGACGGTCATCAACTAAGGTACTTTGAAAGGGCTTTTTCGCCCAAAATGGATGATCCTCGGGTAGTTGCTGATGTATTGTAAAATGATCCGGAAGTTGTTCGTACAAATTGTCGGCAGGAAAGAACAAGGTATCCTTTCCTTGAGGATTTTCAAAAGGGGAGAAGGCAAATCCGGAACCCACCTCCTCTAAATCAATTTTCCTTTTTTGAATGGATTCTGAAATCAACAAAAAGGTGGATTGGCTACCCGGTAACCGCCATTGAGCCAATGGATATCCGGCATCCCAAGCAAATTGCCCGAGTTTCTTGAGTAAATCCGTAGGTTGAAGTTCGATCCGATCCATGCGTTTTCGCTGTATATTGCCTAAACCTTGTGTGGGAAGTCAAGGTTTAGGCAAATCACCAATTTTATTGCTTTAAAGCAACGGCTTTTTCTGTTTGAAGTTCGCCATTATTGTATTTTGACGGACATTTCAACAAAATTTGCTCGGCACGGAAGACATCAGCATCGACGTCCATTTTACCAACCACCACGACTTTCTCTGATTTATCCAAATCCTGAGGTTTGGGTTGGTTGTAAATCACAAGAGATTCATTTTGAAGGGAGTCAATCATCCAAAATTCAAAATGATTTGGATCAATTGCTGGTTCATACTTCATGCCATATATCTCCCCGGAGGCAGATTTTTTCAATTCCCCAACCACATGAATGGGTTTAGAGGAACCCTCTTGTGCTAAGGTTTTTGCTTCTGAAAAGCTGGCATAGGTAGAGGCGTCACCCACGGTTGAAATGATGACCATGACCGCAACTGCCATGGCTGCTAAAGCGATTATATGAGATCTTTTCATGATTACTTGTTAGAATTTAGTTCTTTTTCTAAACGAGAAATTCGACGTTCAGTATAAAATAAATAACTGAATAGTCCGATCAGGGTTACGCCTAAAACAGCGACTACCACCCAAATTTTCCCATCGGCACGGAAGGCATCCGCCATTTCTACAGATTGTAAAAGAAGAGTATTTAGCATCATAACGTGTGGCAAATTAAAAATCGATTCGATCGTGTAATTGTTTTTGAATGATTCCAATGCGAATTTTTAGACTGGTGATCCAAACGCCAACCAATGTCCAACCGATAATGGCCGGATAGAAAACCATGCGCATGGCATTATCCATATCGTATTTTCCAAAAGCAGGGTTACCACCATTTCCCGGATGAAGTGAGTCGGTCAATCGGGGTAAAATCCAAACCAAAGGCATGAAGGAAGCAAAAGCAAAAATGTTGTAAATAGCTGATAAACGTGCCTTTTTTTGTTCATCCTCAAAAGAAGATCGAAGGACAAAATACGCGGAGTATATCAATAGGCCAACTTCCACTGCGATAATTTTAGGATCTTTTGGCAAGGGATCTCCCCACGTAAAATTCCCCCAAATAGCTCCAGTGACAAAACCCAGCACACCAAAAACCATGGCCACTTGAGCAAATGAAATGGCGTAAATATCCGATTCCTCTTTTCCGTTTCTTAGATATTGAATGGAATAAACTAAGGAGGCAATCATCAGTATCATCATTCCAAACCAAAGCGGTACATGAAAATAGACATTTCGAATGGTTTCATTCAAAATAGGTTGACGGGGCACTTCGCCAGTCAAACCAACAATTACTGTGTAAAAAACAAGGAGAATAGTTAGTATTTTCCACCAAATAGCTTTCATACATGAAGTTTTAACTCTTCCAAAGATACGGAAACAACAAATAACTTAACGCAATAACAAGCAGATCAATTCCCAATAAAGTGATAATTTCATCCTGAGCTGCACTCCATCCCAAGCCATCCACTGCGACTTTGGATAATTTAATCAAGAGCGTCAACATCGGTAGGATGATAGGAAAACTGAGCACGGCCATTAAAGTTGCAGTATTGTCTGCCTTGGAGGCAATCCCAGCGACCAACGTCAAGGTGGCAGAAAATCCCAATCCACCCAAACCAACCGACACAAAATACAATGCGGGATCTTCCACAGGGTGTCCCATAAATACCGCATACAAGCCATATCCTACCCAACCTAACATCAACAATAGTCCTGTATTGTAGATGATTTTGGATAATATAATGCTTTGCGGACTTGCCAAAGTATAATAATACAACAAACGGCCCGAACGCTCTTGGGTAAAACTTTTTGTCACGGAATTGACCGCCGCAAATAACAAAATGATCCAAAAAAGAGTGTTCCATGTAATGGGCTCCATCGCATCGATTTTGAGTTTAAAACTCATATATGCGACGAAAATCGTGCTGACCAAATAAAGGAGCATACCATTTAAAGCATAGCGCTGACGCCACTCCAAGGTGAGATCTTTGATGATTAAAGCTTTGATTTCTTTCATTGCAAGGCAAAGGTACAGTACAATTACGGATGCAGCCTATGATCCGAATCAGAAAAGTTATGGATCACCAATTCAGTTTCAATGATTTTTTCAAAATAGGGATTCCCGGGAGTAGGATGATCAATGCATTGGCATAGTAAGTCTGCGGCTTGACTACCCATTTGGTAGGCAAACTGCTCCACAGAGGCCATTGGGGGGTTCCCCATAAACTGGGTGATGGGCAAATTGGCAAAACTAATAAATGCCATGTCGTGGTTAGGCCGAATCCCCCGATGGCTCCCATACTGCATAGCATATAACGCGATGTAGTCATTAAAACAGAGTATCGCTTCAGGAGGCTCCGGCAACGAAATAAAATGTTCCATTTGCTGCCAGGTATCCTCGCGGGAGAGATTGGTCGATCGAATGTATCGAGGGCTTGTAAACAAATTAAAATTGTGCAAGGCAGTCAGGTATCCATTCAATCGTTCATCGGAAACGGCCAAGTTGGAAGGACCATTCAAAAGCGCAATCCGCCGAATTCCTCGATCATACAAAAATTGAATAGCCTCCTTCGCGCCTTGTTCCACATTGCACCGTACCTTGTGTGCGGGTAAATTGCGAGGCACCCGGTCAAAAAAAACGGTTGGGATCCCATATTCCTCTAATTTCTTAAAATGAGCATAATGATTGGTTTGTCCAGCTACCGACACCAACACACCATCAACTCGGGTGCGTAAGAAGGATTCCACTAATTCTTTTTCCCGTTCGTAACTGTCCCGACTTTGGCTTACCAATACATGATATCCTTTTTCCATGACGACATCTTCGATTCCCGTGATTGCAAGCGAAAAAAACTCCTCCGTCAAGGTTGGTAAAATGACACCAATCGTCATGGTCTGTTTTTTTCGAAGCAACATCGCGGCTGGATTGGGGATATAATGTAGCTTTTTGGCCATTTCCCACACACGCTCTCGGGTTTTTAATCCAATTCTTGGATTATTTTGAAGAGCTCTTGATACCGTGGAAATCGATATTTGAAGTGCTTGGGCTATTTCTTTAATGGTGGTTTGACTTTTCATCTGATTTTTTGCGCTACAGGGTTTTTCTTTCGGGAATGTGCAAATGTTTGCAACTGCCCTAGGATCGCTGTAAAGATAGGATAAAGAGGGATAAACTACCAAATTGACTTATTTTTATAATTTATGCTATTTTTCTAATCTTTTATCTCCTCTAAATTTGAGATGAAAAATTAGCAACCCACTAAAACCCCTTCAAGTGTATGAGAAGAATTACAACAAAAGCACTCTGGATGCTGCCGTTGGTTATGGGGATTTCGTCTGGATCATTATGGGCGAATCCTGAAAACCGTGCGGGCATAACAGTGAGCCAACCTGCACCCGTAGATCGTCGGGTGACCGGAACCGTCGTGGATGAAACTGGTGAGGGATTGCCGGGTGTCAGTGTGGCCGTGAAAGGAACCACAAGAGGTACCACCACCGATGTCAATGGAAAATTTGAATTACAAATTCCAGACAATGCGGCTACTTTGGTATTTTCTTTTACTGGATATCTTTCACAAGAAATAGCCATCGGAAACCAGTCAGCGTTCCAAGTGAATATGAAACTGGACACAAAAACTTTAGAAGAAGTTGTTGTTGTTGGATATGGTGCTGTGAAAAGAAGTGACCTGACTGCCTCGGTCGCCTCGGTAAAATCGGAGCAAATTAAAGCTTTCCCTACTCAATCCGTAGACCAAGCATTAACGGCTCGTGCGACTGGTATTAACGTAACCCAGGCCTCTGGTGCCCCTGGCGGTGGTTCAACCGTCCGGATTCGGGGATCCAACTCCATCTCCTCTGGTTCTGAACCTCTGTATGTAATTGACGGTTTCCCTGTGTATTCGGATAACGCAGCGGCCAGTGCCGGCGGGGATCGTGTAGCTTCCAACGTTTTAGCTACTTTAAACCCCAACGATATCGAGTCGATCGAAATCTTAAAAGATGCCTCTGGTACCTCCATCTACGGTTCACGTGGATCCAATGGGGTAGTTTTGATCACCACCAAACGGGGTAAGGCGGGTCAAACACGGGTGAATTACGAATCATCACATTCCGTACAGACCATCGCACGACGGATCGACATGATGAATGCGTCTGAGTATGCCCAATTTCAAAACCAACGGGCGATCTCTCGGGGTCAGTCTATTCCGTTCCCTAATCCTGCCTCTTTGGGAGAGGGTGTGAATTGGTTGGACGAAACTTCTCGCAATGGAAGTATCATCAACCATAACCTGACTTTCTCAGGTGGTAACGATAAGTCTCAATTCTTGGTAGCCGGTGGATATTTCAAAAACAACGGGATTATCAAAAATACAGATTTTGAGCGGTTTAGTTTACGTACCAACATTGACTCTCGTTTCTTCAATGACAAAGTTCGTTTAGGTGTAAGTACAACGCTCAACCGTACGTCTTCCAATGCGATCCCTACAGATCGGGGAGGCCCAGGAGGAGCAATCATCACCATTCTTGGTCAGTCTCCAATTGGACCGGTCTTTGAACAAGATGGAAGCTACCGCTTCGAGCCGTACGATGGTCGGTTCCCAACAAACCCATTGGCTGAGGTGATGGAAATTATTGACACCGACCGAGGTATCCGTTTCCTAGGAAATACCTATGTACAATGGGAAGTGGCCAAAAATCTCTTCTTCAAAACCTCAATAGGGGTGGATTTGCTTTCGAACAGCCGGGAGACCTACTATTCAGACCTAACACGTCTTGGCCGGGAGCGAGGACGTTCTTACGAAATCGGTAATCGGAATATCACCAACCTTCTGAATGAAAATACCCTGAATTACTCCAAAACCATTGGTTCAAATCAACGCATCGATGCATTGGTGGGTTACACCTACCAACAAGATGATAACCGATTTGGAGGTGTTCAAAGTAATCAGTTTGCATTCAATGACTTTAATGTAAACAATATTCAAAACGGGGTTGATTTCCGTCGTCCTTTCACGAGCAAAACCCAATGGACATTACAATCCTTCCTTGCTCGGGTAAATTACTCCTTGATGGATAAGTACTTGGTTACTTTAACGGCTCGTCGCGATGGATCGTCTCGTTTTGGTGCTAACAATAAATGGGCTACATTCCCATCCGCTGCCTTCAAATGGAAAATCAAAGAAGAGTCTTTCTTACAAGATGTGGATGGAATCTCAGATCTTGGCTTCCGGGTGTCTTATGGTGTAACAGGGAACTCCGAACTTCCAATTGGCCGTTCTCTCGCTTCCTTGAACACTGGTGCCTATTTGTTCAACAATCAATTGGTTCCCGTGGTATTCCAAAACCGTCCGCCGAATCCAGACTTACGTTGGGAGTCGACAGCGATGTTTAACATTGGTTTGGATTTAGCCTTATTCAACAACAAATTGAAAATCACCACCGATTATTTTAACAATAACACCCGTGATTTGTTGTTAGAAGTAGCTTTGGCACCTTCTTCTGGATTTAGCCGTGCTTTGCAAAATGCGGGAAGCTTACAGAACCAAGGTTTCGAATTTAGTGCCGACTGGGTAGCTATAGACAAAAAAGATCTCCGTTGGGATATCAATTTCAACGCATCTACTTTGAAGAACGTGGTAACAAGTTTAGCAGGTACACCTCCTTTTTATTCCTATGTGGGTAGCCACCTTGGACCAGAAGGTTCGTACATTGCCGAGGGTCTTCCTATTGGTGGTTGGTATGGCTACAAGTACATCGGAATCTGGCAATCAGCCGATGAAATCGCCAATAACCCAAGCATTCGGGGGATCGACAAGCCGGGATATCCTCGGTACGAAGATGTAAATGGAGATGGTGTAATCGATATCGGTGACCGTACATTCCTTGGTGATCCGAATCCACGGTTTATTTGGGGCTTCAACTCCAAAGTGACCTACAAGCGCTTTGATTTCACGTTGTTCTTCCGTGGTGCCCATGGACAGAAAGTTCGGAACCTCCAAGCATCTGAGCACGCGGATGGGGTAGGTAATTACAACCAATATCGGAGCGTGTTTACCGATTCTTGGTCTACCTCGAATCCAAACGGTACTCGGCCGATCATCGATGCAACTCGGGAATTCCCAAGCTTCTTCCGTCGGTCAAGCTTCTTTATTGAGGATGGGTCGTTTATTCGGCTTCAAAACCTAGCGATTGGATATACGCTTCCTAAAATCAAAGGAATCGAAAACGCACGTGTGTATGTGAGTGGGCAGAACTTGTTGTTGTTTACCAAATACACAGGATGGGATCCTGAAGTGAGCAACGGCGGGCAGTCAGCCTTGAATCGTGGAGACGACTACGATGCCTACCCACGGCCTCGTACCTTCACTGCTGGTGTAAACTTTACTTTTTAATTCACCCTAATCAAGAAAAGAAAAATGGCAAAAAATGTAATCTATGCTTTGCTAGGAGCGGCGGGATTGACCCTGAGTGTGGTAGGGTGCCAGGATTTGACCGAGCGGCCTGACTTTGCAAGTCCCGAATCGTTCTTTAAAAATGGTGCCGACATGGAAGCGGCCATCAATGGAGCCTATGCTCCGCTCAACCAACAATGGTTCAATACATTCTATAACCGATGTGTATTTGATTGTGCGTTGGGTATTACGACAGGTTACGAAAAAGGACCTCAGTATTACAAACAAGGTTCGTATGTAGCTTCCGATGAGTATATTGATGCTTACTGGCGCGATAACTATGATGGGATTAACCGAGCCAACACCGTGCTTGCCCGTATAGCCGAAGTCCCAACAGAGAATATCTCAACGGCTCTTAAAACACGGATCATGGGGGAAGCCCATTTTCTTCGGGCTCTGTACTATTACCAGTTATACGTTTTCTTCGAAAACATACCCGTAGTAGACAAGCCGACAGCTGTATTGGGAGAATATGCATCCAATGACGGTGGTAAAGCCAAAGCTTTGGCCTTGATGACCGCGGACCTAACAGCTGCTGAAAATGAATTGCCCGCTCAACCTGCGGGTGGCCGCCCAACTCGGTGGGCAGCTAAAACGCTTTTGGCAAAAGTTCATTTGGAGGCTGGTCGCAACAATGAAGCCGCTGCAAAGGCTGAGGAAGTCATCCGGAATTCAGGATTGACTCTATTCAGCGACTTCTCTAAAAACTTCGATGTTGAGAATGAAAATATGGGCGAGCGTCTATTTGAGATCCAGAACGATTTCTTCCGGAATCCGACAAACTTCAATAACATGCACGCTCACTTTACTCCAACCGACTGGGATGGTGGTAATCCTTTTACTCTGGAGCCAGGTGACAATGTCACGGCTGCTGGATGGGGTGATGCCTGGATTGTTGGTGATACTAAATTTAGAGCGCAATTTGCCAATGGAGATCGTCGGATCAATCCAACCTTTATGGAGCAATATCGTTCCAAAAATGCAGGGGGAGACGTGGTTCGATATGACCCCAATGCTCCATCACCGTTTATCGCTCCAGGTAGCCCAGACCGTCGGTATAAAAATGTAATTTTCCAAAAAGTCATTGAATACCGTACCGGTGGCTGGCAAAATACACGTAAAAATTTCGTGATTTTGCGTTTAGCTGATGCCTACCTTGTCCACTCGGAAGCGGTTGCCAATGGTGCTCCTGGTGATGCGTATTTCGGTATCAATGCCATTCGTCAACGGGCTGGACTAACTCCACTCTCTGGCTTGTCGAATACGGCATTGAAAAACGAAATCTTCTGGGAATGGTTGCGTGAATTTGCAGGGGAGGGCTGGGCTTTTGCCACCGCTCGTCGTTTCAACAAAACCGCCGAGTTGATCCGTGATTACGCGGGTGGTCGTGTGGTTGATAACAACAAATGGCGCTTGTTACCACTTCCTTTGGTAGAATTAAATGCTAATCCAGGGTTAAAACAAAACACAGGTTGGTAATCTGACGAAGGCCCGGGAATTCTCCTGGGCCTTTTTTAAATGTATGTATATGTTTCATCGGGGTCGTTTATTTTATGGCGCTTTACTAATTTTAGGCTTTCTATGTCAATGCAAACCTCAAAATCCTTGGTTTGAAGAAATAAAAGATGCTGGACTTGATTTTGAAAATCAAGTCACAGAATCCGATCAAGACAATGCCATCGACTTTCTTTATGTTTACAATGGTGGCGGTGTAGGGATTGCCGATATCAATGGCGATCAACTACCGGATCTTTGCTTTACCGGAAACCAATCGCCCGGTAAATTATACCTAAATAAAGGAAATTTTTCCTTTGAAGATATTACTCAGTACCTCGAAAAGCCCATCACCGGTTGGTGTACGGGAGTTTCTTGGGCTGATCTCAATCAAGATAGTTTTCCCGACTTAATCATTGCCCGATCAGGCAATGGTCCTAAAAATCAACGAACCAATCTCGTCTATTTAAATCCAGGCAAAATTGGGTCCATTTGGCGAGAAGTCAGCTCCGACATAGGTTTGACTCAAGAAGATTGGACAACCCAAACTCTTTGGTTCGATTTTGACCGTGATGGAGATCTTGATGGCTATCTCTTGAATGCTTCGAATGAGGAGCGTTATTCCAATCGCGTTCAGTTTGATCCTTCCAACTCAGGTTCTGCTTCCGACCGTCTCATGGTCAATCAATTTTCAGAAACTGGAAGGCTCTACTTCGAAGACCAAACGAAAGCCTGTGGCATTCTAGACAATGCCTTTGGATTAGGCATTACCATGGGAGATTTCAATCAAGATGGCTGGCCCGATCTTTACGTGGCCAATGATTTTCTTGGGCATGATCTCATCTACCTGAATACAGGACAAAAAAGTTTTCGGGAAGTTTCAAAAGATAAATTACCTTATTCTAGCCATTTTTCCATGGGTTGTACCATCCTGGATGTTAATTATGATGGACTAGATGATGTTTTTGTGGCCGATATGTTGCCCAGCGCATCCGATCGACGACTCCGCATGACTGGGCCTCTTTCCAATGAAAGTATGCAGTATGTTCAAGAGAATGGGTACCACAAACAATTCATGCGGAATACCTTGCAAGTTCAATTAAATCAAAGGTTTATTGAAGTTGCTCAAGCCTTTAACCTTGATCAAACCGATTGGTCTTGGTCACCCGTAGCCGCTGATTTCTCAAACGATGGGTTGACCGACTTGTTCATTTCCAATGGATATCCAAAAGATATAACCGATATGGATTTCATTGCATACAATGCAGAACTAGGACAAAAAGAAGGTAGATCCAAAGCAGATCAACTCATTAAAACGTTAATTCAAAAGCAGCCCTCCCATGCTGCTGAAAACTTCTTATATGCAGGTGATGCCAATACAGGATTTCGGTCAATTGGCTGGACTGGTGAACAAGATGTTTCCAACGGAGCCATTGAGGCCGATTTGGACGGGGATGGGGCCTTGGATCTCATCATCAATCGACTAAATGCCCCAGCCCAAATTTGGCGTAACACCATAGCCAAAAAAGAAAGTCATTTCCTTATGATCGACCTAAAAGGGTCTAAAGAAAACCCTCTGGTTCATGGGACGCGTATCGATGTGTTTTTTAAAAATAAAGTATGGACGCGGTACCATCAGCCCGTTCGGGGGTATCAATCTAGTAGTCTTGGCCCCCTTCATGTAGGACTTGGTGAGGTCGAAGTCGTAGATTCTATCCGCGTTACCTGGCCAGACGGAAAGATTCAGGTTTTACCCTCTATCGCCTCTGGTAAAAGAACTATTCAGCGAGACGAGCGAAAAGTGCGAAAATCAAGTCCAGCTCGTTTAAGTGACCCAGAATCTAAACCGTCACAACCCGTGCCGTTGGTTGCTTGGGAACCAACCGCATTACAGCAAGATCAACAGGCTCCAGTGGAGCGAAAAGGGGATTGGGATGGGGATGGACTTCCAGATGTATTTCTTGGAGGTACATTGGATCGAAAAACACAAGTTCGGTTTGGAAATCGATCCATTTGGGTCCGGCCTGAGAATACTCCTCAATGGATTACGGATGTGACTTGGGCAGATTTGAATCATGATGGCCTTTTGGATCTGATTCTGGGTGCAGGTGGTTGGATGTTTGAAAGGAATTCCACTTTTGCACAAAATGAAGTTTGGTACCAGCAATCCAATCACACATTTAAAAAAGGCGATATTCCTTTTGGCCCATTTCCAACCCGTAAATGCCTTGTTCAAGACTTTGATCAAAATGGTTTTTTAGACGTACTCGTGTTTCCGGGTAGGTGGCTTCACCATTATGGCGATTGGGAAAAACCAGTCATTTGGCGGCAATTCGGAAATAACCAATGGAGAAAACAAGAAACTCAGTTTCCACCTGGTTTCTACACCGACGCTTTGTGGAGTACTGTGGGAGAGGGTTGGGCCGTGGGAGAATTGCGGGGTATTTTGAAATTTACGTATAATAAAAATAAAGGATTTGAGTGGACCGAATTACCTCAATCCCGAGGGTTATGGCAATGTGTAGCGGAGGTGGAGCGGGGTAAAATTGTTTTTGGGAATTGGGGCATCAATACCGCTCTAAAGTCTGGCCCCGCCTATGTCTGGCTAGAAGATTGGGATGGAAACACCCTTCCAGATCCCGTATGGGTCGGTCCGGATAAGACCTTTCTTCATTTTCGGGAAGATTTGCTCAAACAATTGCCCATGCTAAAAAAAATATTTCCGACCTACCAAAAGTATGCGGAGGCTAAAGCAATTGATTTCCCAGAATGGGTAGGAAAGTCAGGTCGAAATTGGATTCAGATCCACGAATTGCGTACTATGTTTTGGGATGGTAAAACCTTAAAACCGCTGGCAGGCCCAGCCCAATGGGGTATTTTGCGAAGTATTGAGGTTTTGACTGCAGCCAAGTGGCTTGGTACTTTTTCTGACTCCCCACTTCATGTTATGAATAGAGGAGGGGGAGGGGTTCATACTTTACACGGCCAGTTGGATCAAGTTTCCTTTCCAAAGGATAAAAAAATAGCCCTTTGAAACGGGGTAAAGTCTGTATTTTTGTTTCATCACTAGGTGTTTTTCAAATAGTCCCCAACTTGGTTTGGGGACCTATTTTAAACTCGTAAAATTATGCGAATAAAAAGCGCGAACGATGTTCGAGAGGCGTTTCAAAATCATTTTGGTGAAGAGCCAGAGCTAATCGTTAGGGCCCCAGGCCGGATCAATCTTTTAGGGGAACATACCGATTACAACGAAGGTTTTGTACTTCCTGCTGCGATCAACCGAGCTATATTTTTGGCTTTTTCTCCCCAAGAAATGCCCAAGGCGGACGTGGTAGCATGTGATATGCACGAGGAGCACGCAACTCTATCATGGGAGGAAAACTCGTCCATAGATTCTCACCACTGGTCAGTTTATCCCTATGGTGTCATGCAATCCATTAAGCAGTTACATCCTCAATTACCCAAAAGCGGATTTAAGCTGGTTTTTGGAGGCGATATCCCAAGTGGTGCGGGATTGTCTTCTTCCGCCGCTATTGAATCGGGTATTATTTATGGCCTTTCAACTATGTTTGGTTGGCAATTACCTCGCTTGGAGATGGCTCTATTAGCACAATATGCCGAACAGAAATTTGTTGGATTGCAATGTGGCTTGATGGATATGTATGCCAGTTTGCACGGAAAAAAAGATGCCGTGATTCAATTGGATTGCCGGACTCAGACCCACGGGTATTTCCCACTGGATTTGGGTGATTATGAGTTGGTTTTATTCAATACCAATGTGAAACACGCTTTGGTCAACTCTGCCTACAATCGACGGCGAGAAGCTTGTGAAAAAGGAGTAGAGATGCTTCAAAAACAAGGTTTTTCGGTGGTATCACTCCGCGATGCTTCCATGGATATGCTACTCCAAGTGAAGTCTGCTATTTCAACCGAGGTTTGGAATCGGTGTTCTTACGTGATTCAGGAAAATGAACGCGTAAAGGCAATTTGTGAGGCCTTGGATAAAGGAAACTTACAAGAGGTGGGTGCCTTAATGAAACAAACTCATCGAGGTCTTAGCCAATTATATGAGGTGAGTTGCCCTGAACTAGATTTTCTGGCGGATCAAGCCATTTCGTATGCTGGAGTTCTGGGAGCCCGTATGATGGGTGGTGGATTTGGCGGTTGCACTCTTAATTTAGTGCATAAAGACCAAGTAGAGAACCTATGCCAACACCTGAAATTTGCCTATGAAAAAGCCTTTCCTTTGCCTTTGACCTGGTATCGAGTAACTCCCCAAGAGGGTTGTGAAGTAGTTTGGAAGAAAAATCTAGCAGAAATTTCCCTTTAAGAAATATGAAATGGTTTAATTGTTTTTTGTTAAGTATATTGACCGGTTCCTCCGTTTTTTCACAAATGTTTACCGGTACCGAATGGCAAGATCCTGCAGTTACAGGAAAAGGGCAAGTTCCTTTGCGTTCCTATATTCAATCTTATGCCTCGCTCTCCGAAGCAAAATTGGGTTGGATGTCCTCTCGAGAACTGAGTCTTGATGGTCGTTGGAAGTTCCATTATGCTTTGAATCCAGAACAAGCTCCCAAAAAACCCCAACTTACTCAAGATTTCCGAGGATGGGGTTCCATTCAAGTTCCGGGAAACTGGGAACTACAAGGCTTTGGAACACCCATTTATACCAATGTCAATTATCCATTTCCTAAAAATCCCCCCTTCATTGACCCAAGTCATAATCCGGTAGGAACGTATCATACCACATTTGAGGTACCCAGTACCTGGAAAGATTATGAAATCGAGTTGCACTTTGGTTCTATCTCTGGGGCTGCCTATATCTGGGTCAATGGGCAAGAAATTGGTCTGTCGAAAGTGGCCAAAACCGAAGCGATCTTTGCCATTTCCAAGGCTCTTCGTCAAGGGAAAAACGATCTGACGGTCCAGGTCTATCGTTGGCATGATGGTTCCTATTTGGAAGATCAAGATTTTTGGCGATTATCAGGTCTAGAGCGTAGTGTGAAATTGGTTGCTCGACCCAAGTTGCGTTGGGAGGATTGGACCTTACGTGCCGGTTGGGATCCCTCAGGTGGTCAATTGCAAGTGAATGTACAAACAACCGCCGTTCAGACAGACTTGATACTGACCGATCCAGCGGGAAAAATTGTTTACCAAGAATCCAAAAAAGGCCGGAATCTGGTATTTGTCAAAAAATTACCTGGAGTCCTTCCCTGGTCCGCCGAATCACCAACATTGTATTCTATGTACCTTGTGTCCTCCGATGAAAAAGGCCAAGTAACGGAGGTTATCCCGCAAAAAGTTGGATTTCGAACGGTTCAAATTACCCCAAAGGGGTTATTGGTGAATGGAAATCGGATTTGGGTGAAAGGTGTGAATCGGCATGAACACGATCCCAAAACGGGACGAACTCTTACCTTGGAGTCAATGAAGCAAGATATCTTACTCATGAAACAACACCATATCAATACGGTTCGTGCCTCACACTATCCAAATGACCCCCGATGGTATGCTTTGTGTGACGAATACGGGTTATATGTGGTCGATGAGGCAAATATCGAATCACATGGAATGGGTGTCGAAATTCAAGGTCCTTTTGATACCTTAGCCCACCCCGCCTATCAAGTTAAATGGAGAGAGGCACATCTAGATCGAATTCGACGCGTGATCGAACGAGATAAAAATATGACCTCAATTATCCTGTGGTCTTTAGGAAATGAATGTGGAAATGGGCCTGTTTTTTATGAAGCATATGACTGGCTGAAACAGAAAGATCCCACCCGATATATCATGTTTGAACAAGCGGATGAACATCGGAATACCGATATCGTGGCTCCAATGTATCCCACGATATCGGCCATGAAGGCCTATGCTGCCTCTGGAAAAACCCGTCCCTACATCATGTGTGAATACGCCCATGCCATGGGGAATTCGACAGGAAACTTTGCTTGGTATTGGGATATTATCTATCAATCCAATAATATGCAAGGTGGATGTATTTGGGACTGGGTGGATCAAGGTATTTCTGCTGAAGATCCCTTTAGAGGTCCGTATTTCGCTTATGGAGGTGACTTAGGTGGTCAAGCGTTTACAAACGACGAGAACTTTTGTGCTAACGGACTCGTCACCGCGGATCGTCAAATAAAACCCGGATTGTTGGAGGTTAAAAAGGTGTATCAGCCTATACTTTTCAAACAAGGCAAAACTTGGAATTCGTTTGTGGTTCAAAACACCCAAGAAGTAACGAGTTTACAACCCTATTCATTTGTTTGGAAGCTGTATCAAAATGGTGCATTGTATGCCTCTGGGACTTTTGAGGCTTCCGCCAAACCGGGAGAGAGCCAGGACCTGGCACTTAGTCTACCCCCATTACCCCGTACTCTAGATGAATTTACATTGCATTTGGAAGCCTATAGAAAGGAAGCAACAGTTTATTCTCCTGCCAATTGGTTAGCCTCGGCCCAAGAGTTTATCCTTCAACCCAAAATTTGGAATGGAAGTGCGGAGAAACTGATTCCTCAGATCAAATCAGATCAAAAGATTGAATTGGCTTCTGGCGACCATCGGGTGGTATTTCCCAATACCGGAGAACCTCAGTGGTTTATTGGAAATACCCTTCAAGCACAAGGTCTTTTCAAACCTTATTTTTGGAGAGCTCCAGTCGACAATGACTTTGGCCATCAGTTTCAAGAAAAAGTTGGTTTCTGGCGAACAGCCCACGCCACACTTAAAACTGATTCGGTGAAAGTAATTGACCGGGAGGTTCGAGTCTACCAGCGTGGACCCGGTTTACGTCTTGAAATGGCTTATTGGGCCGAGCTAGGTGGGTATTTCGGACAAAGATTATCGCTTTCAATCGATACAACTCTTGTGCCAGAGTTACCCAGAATGGGCATGCGGATGATCGTCCCAACGGAGTACGCCAAACTAAATTATTATGGACGTGGGCCAGTTGAAAATTATCCGGATCGAAATACCTCCACTTTTTTAGGTATTTACGAACAGGATGCTGCCGACATGTTCTCCTCATTTTACATTCGGCCGCAAGAAAACGGCTACCGAACTGATGTTCGTTGGCTTCATTTGAAAAGTCCTAAAACGAGCCTTCAGGTAGAAGGAATTAAAAGTCCTGTCTGCTTTTCGCTTTTACCTTATTTAACAGAGGATCTGGATCCAGGAATTACCAAGAAAAATCAACATCCCAACCAATTACCTATCCGAAATTATCGAGTCTTACATGTAGACTTGACCCAAAGAGGTCTAGGAGGTGATAATTCGTGGGGCTATATGCCGCAAGATGCCTATCGTTTATTGCGTTCAAATTACACGTATGAATTTAGGTATCGCTGGATAGAAAAATAAATTAAATGACTGATAATTAATTTATTATGCAAAATTGGAGTCGTGAAAATACTTTAGAACGTTTAAAAGGAGAATCCTTTGACTTGGTCATTATTGGTGCTGGGGCATCGGGGGCGGGGGTCGCCCTCGATGCCGCCTTGCGAGGCTATAAAGTGGCCCTCATCGATCGAAAAGATTTTACCTCGGAGACTTCCTCTCGATCTACTAAATTGATTCATGGAGGGGTTCGGTATTTGGAACAGGCCATTAAGAAATTAGACTTTGGACAACTACGCCAAGTACGGCATGGGTTAGCCGAAAGGCAACAAGTCATTGATAATGCACCTCATTTAGCCCGCCCCCTGGGATTAATTACGCCTGTATTCTCTTGGTTTGAGGGATTTTATTTTTCAATTGGACTTCGTTTGTACGGATGGTTTGCCAAAGATATGCGCTTTCCAAGTTCCAAATGGTTGTCTAAGGAGGAGTCTTTGCACCGAATTCCCACTTTATCGCCCCATTTGCACAGTTCGGTTTTGTATTATGACGGACAGTTGGATGACGCACGGTATGGCCTTTCTATTGTTCAAGCGTCTGTTGAAGCAGGGGCCGTTGCCTGTAATTACATCGAGGTTGTGGATTTTAAAAAGAATGAAGCAGGTAAGATTCAGGGTGTAGTGGTGAAGACAGAGGATGACCAATGGATGATCGAAACCAAAATGTGCGTAAACTGTGCCGGACCTTTTTCCGATGCCATTCGCCTACTAGCTAATCCCAAAGAACACCCTCGCATTCGGCCCTCCAAAGGAGTTCATATCATGGTACCTAAGCGCTTTATGCCTTCGGAAGAGGCCATGTTGATTCCCAGTACCCAAGACGGTCGGGTAATCTTTGCTATTCCGTTTCAAGAGGTAATTTTGATTGGTACCACCGATACACCGTATGATTCATTAACGGAAGAGCCCCTACTGGAATCAGAGGAAGTAGCCTATTTATTGGATACCTTACGTCCCTATTGGAAAGAAATCCCAGGTCAAGACGATATTCAGTCGGGTTTGGGTGGACTGCGTCCCCTCATCTCTGCAGCCAGACGGGCTGGAAAGGATACCAAAACACTGCTTCGAGATCATGAGATCGAGAAAGACGATGTGAGTGGTCTATTTAGTTTGTTGGGTGGGAAATGGACCACTTATCGGCTGATGGCTCAAGATATGATGGATGCGGTGGATCGTGCATGGGGAACTAATCATACCTGCACAACTGCACATCATAAACTTTGGGGTGCGCAGACCCCTGATATTACCCGAGATAGTCTGAATAAGCTAGGTCTAGATACCACTTTAGCGGATCACCTATGGGGAAAATATGGTGATTTGTCAGAAACAGTCTGGCGTTTTTGTCAGTCTCTCCCTGATGGACTCCAACGTATACATCCTGACTACCCGTACATGGTCGGCGAAATCCGCTATAGTATTCGCCACGAAATGGCTTATACACTTCGGGACTTTTTTGCTCGCCGAACTCGCTGGGAACTTCAAAATTGGCAAATTGTAAAGGAATGTATCCCACAAGTGGCCCAAGTATTTGCTGAAGAACTTCAATGGACAGATGAAGCCAAAGATAAGGCGGTGTTGGAGTACCAAAATCTGATTGATACCTTCAAAAAAACCGCAGGTTCATAAGATTGTGATAGGTTAACAACGAAATTACCTAAATTTGCGTTGTTAATCTATACTTAGAATTAATCTATGTCTACTTTGTTAGAACTTGCGCCTGGTCAAGAGGCCCGTGTTTCCGGATTTTTGGATCCTACCTTGGAAATGCGTTTGTTGGAATTAGGTTGTTTACCTGGTACTCTTGTGCAAATTGACCGAGAAGTACCTTTTAATGGCCCTTTGATCTTGACAATCAACCAAGATTACCAATTGGCGTTGCGCAAGCAAGAGGCTAAATTTGTTCTTGTTTCTCCTTCATTCAACTAAGCCTAGATCCACGCTTCATGAAAGTAGCATTAATAGGGAATCCAAATTGTGGAAAGTCCTCTTTATTCAATCATCTGACTGGATTAAGACAAAAAATTGGAAATTTTCCCGGTGTGACAGTCGATAAAAAAGTAGGAACCGCCAAGTCTACTCAATTCACCGATTTCTCGGTCATGGATTTACCGGGCACCTACAGTCTATATCCAAGCTCATTGGATGAAAAAGTTGTTTCACAAGTAGTCACCGACCGCCAACACCCCGATTTCCCCGACGTCATCGTCGTGGTGGTGGATGCGTCCAATCTCAAGCGGAATTTATTTTTATTGGATCAACTCGCTTCCTTGGATCTTCCACTTGTTTTGGCCCTTAATATGCTCGATACCGCTTTTGAAAAGGGAATCGAAATCAATTCCATTGCCCTGTCTCGGCAACTAGGTATGCAGGTGGTTGAGATTAATGCAAGGGAGGGGGTAGGTACCACTCGGTTGATAGAAGCGATTTTTAAGGCAAAGTCTCCTTCCGTTTCGTATGCATGGTCGCATCCGAAAAAGGATTTTGATACCTACACCGCCTGGCAACAAGCTGTTCAACAAGGAAAAGTTCCTCAAAAAGAGGTTGATGAAGTTCAACGTCAGGAAACAATGGAACGCTATCAGCGAATTTCCGGTCGACTTGAAGGCGTCCTGCGTCGCTCCTCATCAGGAAATCCAGCTCAAATTCGTTGGGATTCCTTGTTCTTGCATCCTGTAGGTGGATATGTTTCTTTTTTACTGATTTTATTTCTCATTTTCCAATCCGTTTTTATTCTAGCTTCCTATCCCATGGACCTAATTGATGCAGGGATGGTCGGATTAACGGATTACCTCAGATCTATTTTTCCCGATACTGCTTGGGCTTCTATGGTATTGGACGGCCTGCTTGCCGGTGTTGGTGGCATTGTCATCTTTATACCCCAAATTGCCCTGTTGTTTTTTTTCATTGCCTTGTTGGAGGAGTCTGGTTACATGGCGCGCGTTGTGGTTCTAATGGATCGATTGATTCGACCTTTTGGCTTGAATGGCAAATCCATCATTCCTCTAATTTCTGGTTTTGCCTGCGCGGTTCCTGCGATTATGTCGGCCCGGACCATCGGTAGTTGGAAAGATCGATTGATTACGATTCTGGTGACTCCCTTGATGAGTTGCTCAGCGCGGCTTCCCATTTTTACCATCTTGATCGCTTTGGTGATTCCAGACCAACCCATTTTTGGATTTTTTAATTTGCAAGGGGTTGTATTGCTGGGCCTATATTTACTTGGGGTTATCTCGGCCTTACTCATTGGGTGGATTTTGAAGACATTGATTCAAGTAAAAGAACGAAATGTTTTTGCCATGGAGTTACCCACCTATCAATTACCTCGTTGGAGTCAAGTAGGATTTACCATACTTGAAAAGGTGAAAACATTTGTTTTTGAGGCAGGAAAGGTCATTCTCACTATTTCGGTCATCCTTTGGATTTTAGCTACCTATGGCCCCGGAGATCGACAAGATCAAGAAGTACAAAAACAAGCCATAAATTGGACAAACCTTTCCGAAACCGAACAAGCCTCAATGGAGGCCTCCGTTCGGCTTGAATATTCTTACGCCGGAATAATTGGAAAATGGATGGAGCCCGCCATTCGACCTCTCGGGTATGATTGGAAAATGGGTATTGCGCTGATCACCTCCTTCGCTGCTCGGGAAGTATTTGTTGGAACTTTGGCAACTATCTATGCCATAGGGGATGGGGCCGAGGCAGAAAGTGCGACCATCAAAGAAAGACTGATTAAAGAAAAACGAACGGATACAGGCGAACCCATCTTTACTTTGGCTACTTCCCTGTCTCTGATGATCTTTTACGTGTATGCCATGATGTGCATGAGTACAATTGCCGTCGTGTACCGGGAAACGAAAGGTTGGAAATGGCCCCTCATTCAAACGGGTTATATGATGTTTCTTGCTTATGGTTTGGCGTGGATCACCTACCTACTCTTGAGCTAATTGGGGAATTCGCCGGACACCTGCAAACCGCTTCTTATAATAAGCGCTATTGAGCTGAGAAATCATGACGCCTTTGCTCGTGCTAGAATGAATAAATCGAACTTGAGAACTGTCGGCACTGACCACAATGCCAACATGGTTTATCGATTTATGTTGAGTGCTTCTAAAAAATATCAAGTCTCCAGCCCTTGCTTGGTATTTGTCGACCTCAATGCCTGTTTTGAAAATATGTCCGCTGTGTGCACCCAAAGAAATATCAAAGCGTTTGAAGACATACCGAACATAGCCAGAACAATCAAATCCTCGGGGTGTTTTACCTCCGCGTTGATAGCGAGTCCCGATGAACTTTTTAGCGTATCGAATGATCGATTCAGGGCCAACTTCAATAGGGTCTGGAACGTGTGTAAAGGAACAGAAGAGCAAAACAAGTCCAGCACCTAGAGGTAAAAAACGCATGTGAGTTGATGATGGTGATTAACAAATATAAGAAACTTACTTCAATAATGGATAACCTTCTTACAAGTCGATCACCTAAAGGGTTGATATTGAGTAGTATGATGATTTTGTGGGCCGTGTCTTCTTTTGGTCAAATTTCGTTTTGGAAAAAAGGAAGTGCTCATTTTCGAAGTATCTTGGACGAGGTTCGTCAAAGCAAAATAGATCCAGAATTAGCTCATCAGGCGTTTGCTGCTCAATGGAAAATGTGGCAAATGTTGGAACCTCCCCATGCGAAAGATTCCCTCACGTTTTTTCCGTTGTGGAATAAAAATTACACCGCCGTGGGTGGCAAAGGTCGCGGGTATCGTCCTAAAGGATTTAACCTTTTTGACCATGCTGTATCCGGAAGCCATCCGGCCCAAGACATTTTCATTTGGGACCGAAACAAAGATGGAAAGGAGGATCGAACCCAAGATTACTGGCCCATTGTGGCGCTACGATCCGGTGTTGTGGTCGATGTTCAAACCGAGTGGGACACTCTCTCCCAGGAGCGTGGTGGAAAATATATTTGGGTTTACGATTCTTTTTCAGGTGGACTGTGGTATTATGCTCATTTACACGAAATCCATGTGATTCCAGGCCAATGGATTGAAGCGGGTCATGAAATAGCGACCTTAGGTAGAACAGGAAAAAATGCTTGGGCGAAACGTTCAGATACTCATTTACACCTTATGTATTTAGAGCTCGACTCCCTCTCAAGAGTTATTCCCAAAGATCCGTATCCGATCTTGCAAAAAGCAAAAACACAACAAGAACGGGTACGAGCCCGGTTGGATCGAGCTCACTTCATTACGATTTCTTCCATGACTCTACCAATGAAACTACCACATATCCCAACACAATCCCCGGTACAGCCAACCATTGAGCCCCTAAAACGAATACAGCTGAAAGAACCAAAAAAGAGAAACGAATCTCGTTTCCTTTCCAATTAAAATGTTTGAACTTAAAAGCCATTAAAGGTATTTCCGCAATCAACAAATAACTGATGATCACAACATAACTGATCAAGAAAGGCAATCCATAAAAAAAGGAAACGAAAGTACTTGAGTTTTGAACCATCCAAGGTAAAGATGCTATCACCACCGCATTGGCGGGTGTGGGTAGGCCAATGAATTGATCACCTTGGCGTGTGTCGATGTTGAACTTGGCCAGACGAAGCACGGAGAAAAGTGCTATCGAAAAGGAAACATAGGAAAATGGAGAGGTAAGTCCGGCTTGTTCCAAATAGTATTTCATCAGAAAAGAAGGCAAGACACCAAAAGTAACGGCATCAGCAAGAGAATCCAACTGTTGTCCTAAGGGAGAGGATTGTTTTAAAAGGCGTGCTACGAAACCATCCCCAAAATCAAGGACTAAAGCCATGCCAATGGCGGCAGATGCCCACAGAACTTGACCATCCAGTACCCATTGAATACCCAAACAGCCCAAAAGCAAATTTCCCAAAGTCATTAGATTGGGAATCGTAAACAATTGAATTTTCATGCTTTCACAAAGGGGTTATACTTTTTTTCGTGCCCAATCGTGGTGGGTTCCATGTGTCCGGCATACACCACATAATCGTCTGGTAAGGTATAAAAGTGGGTCTGAATACTCTGCATCAGATCTATATGGCTGCACAGGGGAAAGTCCGTACGTCCTACACTTTCTTTGAAAAGACAGTCACCACCAAGAATCCAACGATCGTCATGAAAAATGAAAGCAACATGTCCTGGGGCATGCCCTGGAACATGTACCACCTCGGCACGGGTTTGGCCAAAGGTGAGCACCATGCCATGTTCAAGCTCAATATCTGATTGAACGGGTTCAAATCCCTCAATACCAAATGCTTTACAACGCAACTCGGCATCTGCCAAAAGAGGATTATCGAGGGGATGAAGATACATAGGGACATTAAAAATTCGTTTTACGTACGCACTCCCAAAAACATGGTCAAGGTGTGCATGGGTTTGCCAAAGACCCACTACTTGGAGGTTTTTGTCTGAGATGAACTGTTTCAAAGTTTCCTTTTCTCTTTGCGTCAGACAGCCCGGATCAATGATGACAGCCTCTTGGGTATCATCCCAAATCACATAGGTATTTTCTTGAAAAGGAGAAAAAACGAAACACTGAAGAAATGACATTTTGAAAAAAGTTGGATGAAATCAAAATTATATAGATTTCTCCCATAATCTTAAACAAATTGCCAAAAAAAGAGTAGTTACATCAAGGAATTGCTAAAAATCAAGCGTTTCCTTGATCAGAAAAAAAATCAGATTTTCAAATTGGTTGACCATTAAATAAGACACAAATAGAAGTTAAACTGGTAAGATTATGAGCGGAACGAGAAGAGACTTAGGCTATTTTGTCATGGAGAAGTGGGTGCCCATTTTAATAGAAGTGGAAGGGGTTGAGCATCCTCCAAAATATGAAGTGTCAAATTTTGGGCGTATTCGTAGTTTCCAGTCGGACCCCAACGGTACCCTCATCAAAGGTTCTGTGATCCAAGGATATCGCTCGCTGAATGTCCGTCTTCCTAAAGGGAAATCGTTCAATCGGTACATTCATAAATTAGTAGCTGAGGCATTTCAAGAGCGTGCCACCGAAGAACATAAATTTGTGATTCACTTAGATTATGACAAACAGAATAATCATTTTGAGAACCTAAAGTGGGTGACAAAAGATGAAATGACCGAGCATAATCGGTCCAACCCCTCTGTTTTGAATCGTCCCAAACGTGTTCGAACAAAAAACTACAAGTTGACAGAGTCCAAGGTACGATTAATTAAAAAAATGCTTAAGTCGGAGAATACCCGGTTGAAAATGATTGCCAAGCAGTTTGGTATCACCCATACTCAGCTCAATCGAATTCGATCCGGTGAAAATTGGGGATATGTGACCATCGAGGAAGCTGGCGGTTTAACTTAAGGGGATGTCCAATACAAAAACTTGATCCAGCCCCCCGTATTGACCAAACCAAAGATTCCCTCCTGAACTTTCCATGCCCTTTTTGGCCATTGCCAAACCAAATTGTGTGCTGTTTTCTGTAATCTTGGGTAAAAACAAGGTTTCCCTATCCTTTTCTGATAATTCCACTTGGTCGCAATACATGACGATTTGGGCAAAATAAGGGGATACTTCAATGCGTACGTGCATTTCGACTGGTGTCTTCACGTTTTGATCGAAAAAAATACCGACTTGATGAATCGTTTTTTCTAAAAAAATAGGATCTAGGTTTACCCAAATAAATTCATCTGTATTCCTACCTTGTTTCACCATACGAACATTTCGTAAGGATTTTATCCCCAGTTTTTGGAACCATTCACTTAAGTTAAAACGGATCGACTGGGGAACTTCCAAGTCTGCAAATTGAGTAAAGGACAAGGCTATGTCACTTAAATGATCAATTTTATCGATTAATTGAAGGAGTGCTTTTTTTCGCTTCAATGGTTCCTCTTGAGACGTATCTTCTGGAATCTGCCGAAGCATTTGCTGAACCTGCAATTTCATGGGAGTAAGCGGATTTTTAATTTCATGCACCACCTGTTTGGCTACTTCCTGCCATGCCGCCTGTTTTTCACTTCGAGCCAATGCCTGTTTACTTTCCTCCAATTTTTCCAACATCTGATTGTAGGATCTTGTCAAAGTGCCAATTTCACCTGTCATATCGTCTGGAAGTCGCTCGTTGGTCCGTTCTAAACTCAAGCCTAACAACCGATTGGCTAAAACATGCAACGGATCTGTCAAGAAAGTGGCCATCCAATAAGCCGAGGTACACAGGAAGCCAAATAAAACCACAAACATAACCAAGACTGAACGTAGGAGGTATCTTTTTCGGATATCCAATTGTAAAGGAGCGTCCACAAAATCAATCTTCAACCACCCCATGGGTTGATTAAATCGGGTCATTAACGGATAAAAAACAGCTGTTGCCCGGTATCCATACTGGGGCTGATGAACTTGCCGGATAACCAATTGGTTGGTTGTTAATGGGAAATCAATTGGCGAAGTGAATACATCCAAGCCTTCGTGAGTAATTCGTTGACCGGTTAGGTCATATAGTGTCATGGGTTGGTCTCGGTTGGCACTGATTCGCTGGAAAGTTTCTTTCAAAACACCTCGACTCACTTTTCCCTCTACCCATAATTGGTAGTTTTTCTGAATTCCTTGGGCAATGTTTTTCGTCACTTGTATTTGGCTGTCCGACTGCGTCTCGGACAAACCTTTATCAAATAATCGATACAAGATAAAAGTTAGTAAGAACAATGGGATTAAAAAAGCAAATTGAATGAATAACTGAATCCGCGAGGAAAATCCAATTTGGTTAATAAAGCGACTCTGTAGTACTAACCACAAGGACAGAAAAACCACCAAAATTTGAAAAACTGATATCATAAATAGGGCTCCGAAACTAGCCATCCGGTCCCATCGTCCCCACCGCGATTCTGCAAAAATCCAGTGGATATTTTGGCGTATCGGTATCACTTGAACCTCATACCCTTGAAACAAAAAATTTAGTTTGGAATTAGACCTAAGAATATCAATAAAAGTACGATCCTGAAACGGAAATAATCCTTTGGATTCTAGTATTCTGCGCTGATTTCCATCCCACAAGGCTAAATGATAATTTTCAAAGGAGTAAATTCCTTGTTTAAATTGTGTTTCTGCTTTCTGCCATAAATTACTCAATGTGATGGGATCCTGGCCAGGTAGGTAGCGAATCCACCACGATTTCCCTAACTGAACCCAATAGTAGGGATCTTCAAAATACACTTCCGGCGTTATAGGCAAACCGGGTGGTGAAGAAAAAAGTGTGTCCACTACTTGCAAGTAGGATAAACTATCGGCTGATTCCAGATAGTTCGTTTGCAGGTGCGTCGTAATACGTTCTGTGGTTAAAAATTCTTTTGTAATTGCAGCTTGAATCGTGGAATCTTTCGACCATTTTTGAGTCCACCGTATCAATATGTTTTCGATTTTTGGTTGACGGGTTTCTTTTCCAGACCGAATAAACGCTTCCTTTACTATTTTTTGCTGTTTGACATGCAAATCGGCAGCATACCACGACAACATACCAGCCACGACAGAGGCGAACAGAATGAGATAGAAATAACTTTTTAAACGGATTTGATAGAGCGTAACGGGTAAGGAAAAGGAACACTGGATGATCCAAACCAAAATCATGACCACTGAAATAGGCCAAAATTTAAAATAATAGAAATGGATTCCGATCCAAAAAAGGGGGACAAAAACAAATAGTAGAATACGCCAAACCAGGGAAAGGAAAAGCGATTGACTGATTTGAAAGAGGAGATGATGAAATGTAAATAAGAAGATTATGATTCCTGTGTAAAACCAAAACTGATATGGATCCAGTATTTGATAGTACAAAAAGGTTTTTCCAGTTGATATAAACCAATCTCGACAAAACCACAACACCATTTCGGTTGTCCAGAAACTTAACCATAGCAAACCAATCATCCAAACGATACGGCTGAGTGGATTTAAGTTTCTCCACTGAAAACGGTCCAGTAGTTTGGGCAAATGCCAGATACCGTATCCTAGAATGAGAATCAAGACAATCAGAGAAAAATAGACCGAGAAGTAACTTGTATGGGCAAACCAGGCAAATCGATGAGAAAATAGGGAGTGTTGGATGGAAACATGCGGCTCTAGAAGTACTCCGTAAAGGCGTATCGTGATCCACAGCATACTCCAACTAAGCCAAGATCTCCCTGGATTTAACTCTTTCCTAGCATGTATCAACCAAAGAAAAAAGGAGCTGGCGACCAAGGCCCCACTTACCCACAGGCTCCAATCCTCAAGGGAACGGAATTGCCAAGCACCTAGACCTAGAAGGAGGCCGGTCACTAAAAAGGCAAATGGCAGAAATCGCAAGAACTGGGACATAAAATAAGGTAAAGTCGCAGTACCCAAAGGGTAAAAAATCGTGCCAAAAATGATTTGCCTATTTATTTTGCGGGAAAAGATATTTCATCATGATTTGGTTATGGTGAAGGCAGCCGATCCATCTGTGATTTGATAATCGATGGTTACCCCAATTAAATACATCAAGTGGCGTTTATCAATGAGAACATCAATCCCCTCAACTCGGTGGATTTCGTCATGCTCAGCGGGTTGATCGAATCCCAGAATATATTGAGCCGAGCAGGCTCCACCTTTGATCCCGACACGTAGGTAATACCCCTGAGGTAGGGCAGGAGAGTGAAGACTTTCTTGAATAGCCTCGTGGGCATCAGGGGAGATGGTAATCATATTGGTTCGTTTCTCCCACAAAATTACCATATTTGCAAGGTAAACAAAATTTAGAAATGAACGGAGATATTTTACCCGGGTTGGTGGGTTTGGGTTTGGGGGCCTTGCTGGTTTTTTTGGGAATTCAAGCATATGCGCTATGGCAGAAAAAATTAGCGTTAAAAGAGAAACGAGAGGAGGCATTTCGAACGCTAATCCCTCTACGTCTACAGGCATATGAGCGTTTGGTTCTGTTGTTGGAACGGATCAGTCCCGAGCAACTCATTGCCCGGATGCCCGAAGAAGGTCGAGATGGGCCAGCTTGGGTAGCCCAACAATGGATAGTCCAGAGTATTCGAGAGGAATTTCAGCACAACATTACCCAGCAGATTTATGTTGAAGAAGCCACTTGGATCAAAATTCGGGAGTCTGTCGACCAATTGATTTGGCAAGTCAACCAAATTCCAGCACAATTGAGTGCCGAGGCAGACGGCCGTACTTTTTTGAAGACTTGGGTACGATTTCGCATGGACCATCCCAATATACTCGAGGATGCTTTGTCCAGTATCCGACAGGATATGCAAAAAGAATGGCGTGGGGAATAAAAAAAGGGGATTCAATTGAATCCCCTTCTTCATCTATGAAAAGAAAACCTTAGTATCTTTCCCGACGCTCGAAACCACCTGACCGACGATCTCCGCCGAAACCACCTGGACGACGCTCGCGTCTTTCACCACCTTCACGTGGCTCAGCAATTTTTACGACGATGGTGCGACCATCAAAATCAGTATCATTTAATGCGTTGATTGCGTTTTGCGCTTCATCATCATTAGGCATTTCAACGAACCCGAATCCTTTAGAACGGCCAGTGAATTTGTCCATTACGATTTTAGCTGAATCAACGGTACCGAATTCTTCAAACGCATCCCGAAGGGTATCTTCTTGCGTGTCGTAATTCAATTTTGCTACGAAAATGTTCATGAGAAAAAAAAAGTTAAAAAGTAAAAAATGTACAGAGAAAAACTGCGTAGCAAAACAAATGTAGAACAAAACAAAGAATGCTTACCGGAGAAATGCTCAAATACTAAGTAAAGGTAGGAATAATATTTTGATATCCAATTTTTTCCCAACTTTTATAATCCAAGTCCTTCAATAGAGGTATATATATTACGTAAACTGATGATTATGACGACGATTCCAACAAAAATGAACAGGGGTTTCACTGGAACCTTTCGTAAAATCAGGGCGGCCATTGGGGCTGCTATCACTCCACCCAAAATCAGTCCAAGAATAACTTGCCAATGGGTGAGGCCTAAAAAGGCGATGAAAGTAAGGGAACTGGCTAAACTGACAAAAAACTCGGTTAAATTGACTGACCCAATGGTGTAGACCGGATTTCGACCGTTCGCAATCAAGGTAGAACTTACGATGGGCCCCCAACCCCCTCCTCCTATGGCATCAAAAAATCCACCAAACCAGGCCAAAACACCCAACCGTTTGATCGGCTTCTTCTGAATAACTGGGCCTACGATTTTTAGAATGATTCGGATCCCTAAATAAAGCGTGTATATGGCTATTATGGGTTTCAGGATGGGATTATACTGCTCAAACGAACTAAGTAAATAGGCACCGATAATGGATCCCAACACACCTGGCAATAACAGGTGGCGAAACAACTTTTTATTTACATTCCCAAATTTCAAATGACTGAGGCCCGACACCCCGCTCGTAAATATTTCACTCGCATGTACACTCGCACTCGCGGCGGCTGGACTAATACCAACGGAAAGTAAAAATGTCGTGGCACTAACCCCATACGCCATTCCCAATGCCCCGTCAATCATTTGAGCAAAAAAACCGGCAGCCATGAACCACAAAATTTGTTCATCTAAGCTTTGCCATAAAAACCAAATCCGGTCACCAAAATAGGAAAATGGGATCAAACTGAATAAAATATGGCCGCCCACCATCCAACCGACCGCCGATCCCACCTTTACCCACATCGGGGGTACTACCCACGGTTTTTTGTCTTGATTCGAATTGCTTTCTTGCATGAAGTTGTGTATTCAAAATTTCGACAAAAGTATCAAAAACTATTTAATCTACCAAATCAATAGATTTTATCGTGTGCATTCAATTCTCGGGTAGGGGCCTTGTTTTCGTCTTGACATTATTAAGACGAAACCTTATCCTTACTTGGTAGGTGCGTACCGAATTACCTGGATATCTTTACCTATAAATTTGGAATGGAACGGTATATTTTCTTCCAAAGGTGTATCTAGAACGATCAAACAATCTCCCTGTGGTTGTCCTTTTTTATACCCACTAAATTGGGTGGAAGGTGCCCGGTTTAAAATCAGCTTTCTAACCGGATACTCCATGGCATCGAATCCCATCATCAAATCTAGGTTGATGCAGTGTTGTGCCTGGGTCCAGTCCACCGCTTTTTGTATCTCTTGACGAATATGAAAGCGATTTTGAAAATAATTTCCCTCCCGACTTTCCATCCATGCTGTTTTTCGTTGTGGTACTTGAAGTTTGTCAATCAAATACCGAACTAGTTCCTTATCTTTTTGGTAGTCCCGATTTCCCTTCAATAAATATCGTTCAGCATCCATCGGATCTTGTTCGTAAAATTCTTTAAGATAAACAGAATCCTTTTCGAAAAAGGACGACTCCAAAACGGCGTGCGGTTGATTTCGCATCAGGCGAATCTTATTTTCAACCACAACCAACGGTTTTGATTTATTTCCGAGCCAAATAGGTATTTGTAGGAAAATCACAAACAAATACACATAGGAAAGCTTGATCCGTTTTGGGAGACTAAAGGCAATAGGCACGGCCGTCAATAAAATCCATCCACAAAGCAATCGATTGTGCATGGGTTGGTATTTTAATAAAACATTGAATACCAGAAAACTCATCCCAATTCCAAGCCAAATCCTTCGCTGAGTTCCTCGTAAAAAGCCCACCCCACCCAAGATGACCACCATCCCGAGCCAAATTAATGATCCCGCATTATCTTCAGTAAACAGAAAAGGTAATTCAAAATGAAAATTTTCATAGGTTGACTCGGGAGCATTTAGATCAATCCCCAGCCACTGATGGATCTGGTCAAAAACCCGAATCATCCAATGGTTCCATTGAGAACTGGGCAAAGAAAGGTTATTTCCCAACGTTCGCAGTGTATTGGAAATAGCAATCTGACCTGAGATCTCATCATTTGATACGTTAATATAATCTGGATGGCCCTTCATAGGCCCAAGCGGACTTCCGTATGCGTTGTAATTTCGGAGCCAAAAAGGCCCCAAAGTAATCACTGCTAAAATCAACCCAAGGGGTATCATACGAAGTAACCTGTGTTTCTCTTTCCAAATGGCATATAATCCCCAAGGTAGATACAACATCCAAACGGTATACTTCACCCAACCACCGACTACCAAAGCCAACGTCAGCCAAAATAGTTCTCGTTTGAGTGTAAAAAATATGGCTGAAATCAAAAAAAATCCAGCTACTAAATCATTTTGGGTAGTGGTGGATTCGAAACCAATCATTGGATGAACCAATCCCAACAACATGCCTACTGTTTGAGTATTTTGATCGCCCCCTAAATGCCTGATTATTAGTTTTATGCCCAACAAAGATCCCACCAAGGCAGCCCATTGAAGTACATTCAGCAGGTGGTCATCTCCGACCATCCAATACAAATGCACCAAAATATATTCGGCTAGTGGATTGTAATAAAGTTGTCGCGCAATGCCAGTGGTATAAAAGGAAACCTCTTGATTTTGTATCCAAGTCAAGACTCTAGGCAGGTGGTACGACATCGAATCATAATTATTGGGAGGAAAATAGACCGCTTGGAGGCCATAAACACCCAATATTCCGAGCAACCCAAACGGGAGGTGTGGCTCCCCTCTCTTTAATTTTTTGGAAAAAAAATAGGCCGGTATTGCCCCTATAGCCCACCAAAAGGCCAATGAATAGGGAGAAATAAGCCTCCCTATCGATAAAACTTCCACCCCAATTCCTGCCCACAGGGCGATTATCAAACCTACTTTTAGAATGGATTCCGCTCGAGAATCGGATGGGATTCGGTTAAACCATTGCCAAACAAAAAATAAAAAACAGATCAGTAAAGCCAAGTTAATATTGATTTAATTGAGCAAAAAAGGTTTGGAAGAAGTTTCGGGCGGGGCGACTTTGGTCGGGTGCCAACGGATATGCACCCACAAAAAATGCATACCAAATTCCTCGTTTCGATTTAAAATACCCCGCATAGGTTCTAACACCTTGGATTGAACCACTTTTTACATACACCGGGATACCAACTGGCGAAAAAGATTTTACAGTACCCGACTTCCCAAGTTGGGGCAGCCAAGATATCCACCCTTCGGGTTCATTTTGACGTGAAATTTGGATAAGGTACTCGGTAAATCGAGTGGGTTGTAGAATGGTTTGGCTTGATAAACCACTGCCATCCTGCCAAAATGGAGTAGGAAGTTCTGTTGATGGAATCATGGATTTTAAACCGTCCCAGCTTAAAAAATCAACCGGGCTCCAAGCTTTCTTTAGCAATGCATCAGCAAACAAATTCACACTTTCTGCTAAACAAATTTCCCCTATTTCTTGGATCGTGGGACTTTCCCAAACGACTAATTTATTTTCTGGAGAATGGTCGGGTGTTTCTGCTGGGATCCAATCAATCCCCTCTCTATAAAGTCTGGACTTTAGTAGTTCTTGAAACACTTGGAATGGGTCATGTATACTACCTTTAACTGGGAAATGTTGAGAGCCCAACGGGACAGTCCCACGAAGGGTAATCACTCGGCTTCCGGGTGCAGAATAAATCAGCACTTGATCGCCCGAGCCTGGAGGCCCAGTTGTGACGTAATTCTCTATGGTCCATGTAGTAGATTTTGGCTGTATAGATACAATTGAACTTGGGGAGCCCATTTTTGTTCCAGCCTGAAAGTACACAGTAAATTTATTTTCTTCAAAATTGAAAACTTGGGGGACGGCTCCGTAATAATTCCCCATATCACCCCATGTCCAAGAGTCTGGAATTTGGTTAAATGAATTTAGATTCTTTAATCGAATCTGGCCTTGAATCTGTCGGATTCCCAAACTTTTCAACGAACTAATCAGTTGTGCAATAGGATCAAGGTTAGGCCATCTGGAGGAACCAAGCGTCGGGTCGCCACTTCCCTGTATGACCAAGTCGCCCCACAAGGTTTTCTCCTGGATACTACCCGTATGGTAAACGGGTGTCTGAAAACGATAAGCGGAACCCAACTTCTGTTTGGCAAATGCCACCGACACAATCTTCCAAGTGGAGGCGGGCGAAATCCATTCGGTACCGCGGTGTTGGAAAACTTCCCGCCCGGTATCCATTCGACGTATCGAGGCCGCAACAGGGAATGCCTGCTGGTCGATTAGTTGTGGGATTGAATCTTGCCAGAAGATAGAAGAAATAAAAAGGAAGGTGGATTTTAACATAGGGAATCAACGAATGAGGCAATAAAAAGCTTTTTTATATTGTTATCTTTGCGCTCTTTTTAGGTAAAAATAATAGTTGGAAGCGATTCCAGTAGAATATATTTCATGAAATTAACTTTTTTTGGTGCAGCAAGGCAGGTGACAGGCAGCATGTTCATGCTCGAATTAGAGGACGGTTATAAAATATTAATTGATTGCGGGACCAATCTGGATACCCAAGATAAGTTCGATAAACGAGAACAAAACTCGTTTGGTCTTTTTCCTTTCGATGCTTCTTTGGTTAATACAGTCGTATTGACCCACGCACACATCGATCATTCTGGTCAAATACCCAACTTGTATAGGGAAGGATTTGAGGGGCAAGTACTTTGTACCAATCCGACAATGGAGTTAACGGAGTTGTTGCTACATGATGCAGCAAGTATCAATGCCAAAAAGCATAAATCGATTCAAAAAAGTAAGAGAAGGTCGAAAAAATTGAAGTCAGTGGACAGTGAAGATCTCTATTTCAGCCGTCAGGTTGACGAGGCTTTGTCCAACTTTGTTCCGATTGCTTTCGGTAAAAAATTCAAATTCCACGAATCGGCTTCCATAACCCTGTACCCAGCGGGTCATTTACTGGGAGCAGCGCATGTAGTTTTTGAGGTGATCGAGCAAGGAGTCCGAAAAACAATCGGTTTTTCAGGGGATATTGGTCGGAAAAACTACCCCTTATTAGTAGATCCTGAACCTATGCCCCCTGTAGATTATCTGGTTATGGAGACGACCTACGGGGATCGATACCACCAAGATAAAGAAAGACCCGTGGAAGCACTAGGTCGAATCATTCAGTCTGCTTGCATTGATAAGCCAGGTCGATTGATCATCCCCGCCTTCAGCGTAGGAAGAACCCAAGCTATGTTGTACACATTGAATCAATTGTATAGCCAAACCAACATCGAGCCAATCAAAGTCTTTACGGATAGTCCACTCGGAAAAGCTTCGACCAAAGTCTACGAAAAATACCATCGATTACTTAATCAAGAAGCACAATCCTTTAAAAAGGAAGAAGAGCAACTTTTTGATTTTGAAAACTTACATTATATCGAGTCGACCGAGGAAAGTAAAGCATTATCCAATCATACTGAGCCATGCATTATTTTGTCATCTTCCGGAATGGTGCAAGGAGGTAGAGTGGAGTACCACATTGAGAAAAACATTGAAAACCCTTATGCCACAATTCTGATGATTGGCTATGCGACAGAGGGTACGATAGGTCATAAATTATTGAATCGAGAGCAAAAGGAACTGACGATAAACCATAACAAACTGGTGATTCAAGCCGACATTCAAAAAATTGATGTCTTTTCGGGGCATGGAGATTTGAATGATTTAATTAATTTTGTCGATCGACAACCGCGTGAAACCTTGAAAAAAGTCTTTTTAGTGCATGGAGAATTGACCTCTATGGAAAATTTTAAGGGAATATTAGAGGAAAAGGGGTACAATCAAGTTTGTATTCCAGACTATTTTGACTCATTCACGCTTTAACCATTAACCACGATTGATGAGAACCTTACTCGAATTCGAAAAGCCAATTGCGGATCTAGAAGCAAAACTGGAGGATATGAAGCGTTTGGCCGCTCAAAATAATGTGGATGTAAGCGATGCGGTACGAACATTGACCGACAGCATCGAGGAACTTCGAAAAGAAACCTTCCAAAATTTAACACGTTGGCAGCGTGTCCAGCTTTCTCGTCATCCGGATCGTCCGTACACATTGGATTACATCGAACGGATATGCGCTGAATTCCATGAATTACATGGAGACCGTACAGTAAAAGATGACCCTGCCATAGTGGGTGGATTCGCCAACATCGATGGCCAATCGGTGATGGTCATTGGCCAACAAAAAGGTCGGAAAACGAAGGAAAGACAATACCGTAACTTTGGTATGCCCAATCCTGAAGGGTATCGCAAAGCCCTTCGATTAATGAATTTAGCTGAAAAATTTCAAGTTCCAGTGGTCACCTTGATCGATACCCCGGGGGCGTTTCCGGGTCTAGAAGCCGAGGAACGCGGACAAGGAGAGGCCATCGCTCGAAATATCCGAGATATGATGATGTTGAAAGTGCCGGTCATCTGCATTATCATTGGGGAAGGTGCTTCGGGTGGTGCATTGGGCATTGCCATCGGTGATCGTGTTTTGATGCTGGAAAATACCTGGTATTCGGTTATTTCTCCCGAGTCTTGCTCTTCTATATTATGGAGAAGTTGGGATTACAAAGAGCAGGCTGCCGAGGCCCTGAAGTTGACCTCAACCGATATGAAAGAAAACGGTCTTGTGGATGGAATCATTCAAGAACCTTTAGGTGGGGCACATACCGACTGGGATGCTATGTCAAAAACACTACGTCAGGTAATTTTGCAAGAAATCAAAGAGCTACAAAAAATGTCGGCTCAAGAGCGTATTTCGGCACGCATCGATAAGTTTTGTTCCATGGGTGTCTTTGTCGAATCATGAGTGCGAAAACCAAAGCGGTCATTTTCGATTTTGGGCATGTCATTATCAATATTGACGTGCCCAAAACGTATCAAGCCTTTGCCGATCTTTGTGGGAAATCGGCGGCCAAAGTCGAACAATTATTTCAAGAAAATCAATTGTTTCGTCGGTATGAAATTGGCTTGTATGATGACGATGAATTTCGGGAGGCCGTTCGCCAAATTCTAGGTTTTCCATTTTCAGATGCGGAAGTGGATGCGGCTTGGAATGCCCTGCTGCTTGATATTCCACCCGCTCGAATCGATTTTTTGCTCGAATTAAAACGGAGAGTTCCCATTTATTTGCTTAGCAATACAAATACACTTCACATTCGCGCAGCGGAGCAAATTTTGCACAAAACAACTGGGATTGCGAGCCTACAGGACATCTTTACTCATGCTTTCTTTTCGTACGATTTAGGACTTTGGAAGCCTGATCCCGCAATTTATGAGGCCGTTTTGTCTGAACTAGGCCTCTTGGCAGATGAAGTATTGTTTTTAGATGACAACGCCGCCAATGTGGAGTCGGCACGCCGGTTGGGGATTCCGACGGAGCACATCATTCCAGGACAATATACCCTGTTGGAGGTAACCTCTTATCCATCTCTAGAGGTATGAAACTGACACCCCTACATATCGTGTTGTTTCTCCTAACCTTTGCAACCACCACATTGGCAGGGGCCGAGTGGGTCATGGGTAAGTCCTTTTTTTACCATTGGAATGAAATGGGATGGGGCGAACTAAAACGGGGATTACCCTATGCCGCAGCCTTTCTGGGTTTTTTAACGGTCCATGAAATGGGTCATTTTTTAGTGGCAAGATGGCGAAGAATCCAGGTAACTTGGCCTTATTACATCCCGTTTTGGATTGTGATCTCGACATCGATAGGTACGTTAGGTGCGTTTATTCGAATCAAAAGTAAAAATTTATCTAGAACCGATTATTTCGATATTGGGGTTGCGGGGCCCTTGGCCGGATTTGTCATTGCCTTGGGGGTTACGTGGTATGGTATGACCCATTTACCTCCTTTGGATTATGTCCTATCCATTCATCCAGATTACATTGCACTGGGTGATGATTACCGACAAATTTTAAGCCGACTTCGTCAACCCCAGGAGGTGATTCAATTAGGTGATAATTTACTCTTTTATATTTTTAGAGAATACGTAGCAGATCCTGCGCTGTTCCCACATGCCTATGAGGTAATTCACTATCCTTATTTATTGGCAGGGTATTTGGGTTTATTTTTTACTGCCTTGAATCTACTACCTATTGGGCAGCTCGATGGGGGGCATATTTTATATGGATTAATTGGCCCCAGAGCTTTCCAAATCGTTTCACCCTTGCTTTTCACGGGGTTGGTATTTTATTCCGGTTTGGGATTGTTTACCGTGGAGGAATTTCAAACCATCGACCGAGATGCCTATTGGGAACTTTGTGGTTATTTTCTGCTATACCTTTATTTTATATACCTTTGTTTCTCTCGCATTACTTCCCAATGGATTACCAATGTTTTGATTAGCCTAGTCGTCGTCATCGGTCAGTTAACTCTTCAACACATAGAACCAACCTGGACTGGATATGCTGGATTTTTGATGTTTGGTTTTTTGCTTGGACGTGTCTTGGGTGTACACCACCCCACAACCACCCAAAGTAGTCCCCTTTCCTGGTGGCGACAAGTTTTGGGTTGGATCGGTATGTTGATATTCATCCTTTGTTTTAGTCCCAATCCTCTGATTTAATCTTCATGATCAATGCAATTTTCAGGGCGATCTTCATTCTTTCTGGTTGGAAGATTACAGGCCATACCCAACATTCCTTTACCAAGGGCGTCTATGCCGTTTGTCCCCATGCCTCTTGGATCGATTTTTTGGTTGGTCTAGGGACCCGTGCAGCCCTGCGTTACCCAATAGGTTATTTAGGAAAAGAAGAGCTTTTTAAACCCCCTTTCGGATTTATTTTTCGGTGGCTTGGAGGACGACCCGTCAAACGAAATCAAAAAAGTAATTTGGTCGCAAGTCAAGTGGCTGCGGTACGCGAAGCAGATCAGTTCCTATTTGCCTTGGCTCCAGAAGGTACTCGGGGGGATGTCGGCAAATTACGGACAGGTTTTTATTTTATGGCGTATGAGGCCGGAATCCCGATTTTTCCTGTAGCGTTTGACTACGGGCGGAAAGAAGCACGTTTTGCCCCCCCTTTCTTTCCAACAGGTGATTTTGAACAGGATATGAAAACCTATTTTGTCCCATTTTTTGAGGATGTTCAGGGCATCAAAAAGACTTGGATTCAAAATTATAGAAACGGAAAATTTGATGGGTAGGCTCAACACCCTACCTTTGTTCACCCATACGCTTTCAAATATATGCATCAAGATACCCAACTCATTCGTATTCAGACGCCTCGAACCGATTTTCGGGAACATTCTACGCCGCTATTTTTAACCTCCAGCTTTTGCTTTGAAGACGCTCAACAAGGAATGGATCTATTCAACGAGACGTTGGAGGGAAACATCTATTCCCGTTTTTCCAATCCTACCGTACAAGAATTTGTCGACAAGGTATGTATGCTCGAAAAATGTGAGGATGGTATAGCTACAGCCACAGGAATGGCCGCCGTATTTGCTGGTATGGCTGCACATGTAAGTGCGGGAGACCATATCCTTTCATCACGAGCTCTTTTTGGGTCAGCGCATCAGATTATAACTCAGATTTTATCCAAATGGGGGGTGACATACACCTACCTAGATGCCACGGCCACCCAGGCAGAATGGGAAGCCGCGGTTCTGCCCAATACCAAAATGATCTATTTGGAGACACCCTCCAATCCAGGTTTAGAAATTATTGACATGGCTATGGTGGGCGAAATTGCCAAAAAACATCAATTGATTTATTTTGTCGATAACTGCTTCGCCACGCCGCTTATTCACCAACCAACTGACTTTGGAGCCAATTTGGTGGTTCATTCGGCCACCAAATTCATGGATGGGCAAGGCCGTGTATTGGGAGGTATTGTCACGGGGACCAAAGAATTGATTGCCCCCATTCGCTTCTTTTGCCGTCATACAGGGCCCTCGATGTCGCCATTCAATGCTTGGACCTTGAGCAAGAGTCTTGAAACTTTGTCGCTTCGCATGGAAAGACATTGTGCAAATGCCTGGGCATTGGCACAAGCCTTGGAAACGATTCATGGGATCGGACAAGTGAAATATCCATTTCTGCCCTCTCATCCTCAATTTGAACTGGCAAAAAAACAAATGAAAGCCGGGGGAGCCATGCTAACCTTTTGTTTAGATGGAACATTTGAGCAAGTTGTTCAGTTTACTAAGTCATTGACCATCCCTAGCTTAACTTCCAATTTGGGTGATTCTAGGACGACCATAACCAATCCCGCTACCACTACACACGCTCGGTTGTCTTTAGAAGACAAAGAACGGGTTGGAATTTGGCCTACACTCATGCGTGTTTCGGTAGGGTTGGAAAATATTGATGATTTAATCCAGGATTTCCGCCAAGCCGCCCACGCGACCTATGGAAGCTAAATGAATAATTCGGTGAATTTTGATTTGACTATTTTAGGGACGGGTTCCGCAAGCCCACAACTGGATCGGAATCCGTCTGCCTGTATTTTGTCTCTTGATACAGACCTCTTGTTGATCGATTGTGGTGAGGGGACGCAATATAGATTGTTGGAACATAAAGTAAAACACAATCGGATTCGGCACATTTTGATTAGCCATTTACACGGGGATCACTATTTCGGATTGATAGGCCTATTGTCAAGTTTTAATCTAGCCCGAAGAACCGAACCCCTGACCCTGATTGGTCCGCCGGGACTCAATGAAATTTTATCCATTCAGTTCCAATATTCTGAGACGGATTTATGCTATGACCTCGAATTCATTGAGACTCGTCCTCAGGAATCATCTCTAATATTGGACCATCCTCGATTTACCATCGAGACCATTCCGCTCTCTCACCGAGTTCCTTGTAACGGATATTTAATTCGAGAAAAAACAAGTAAACGAAAAATAAAAAAAGAGGTTCTTCCACCGAATCTACCCATTCCTTATATTAAATCCCTAATTGACGGTGTGGATGTGCAGGATGAACGTACAGGGGAGGTCTTCAAAGTAGAAGACTTGACGATTCCCGCCCCACCGGCTCGATCATTTGCCTATTGTTCTGATACCCAGTATTTACCCTCCTTGATTGACGTGGTTCGGGGTGTCGACCTACTGTATCACGAAGCGACGTTTGATGATGCTTTGGTAGACCGAGCCGCTAAGACCTTTCATTCCACAGCACGACAGGCTGCCACCATCGCGCAAGCAGCTGGTGTCGGGCAATTGGTGATTAGTCATTTTTCCTCTCGCTATAAGTCGCTTGACTCTCATTTAAGTGAGGCGAAATCTGTATTTCCCAATACCCTATTGGCAGAGGAAGGACTCACTGTTTCAATAGGAAATTCTCAGCTCTAAATCGGATAATTTTAATTTTTTATTGAAATAAAAGGTGATTTTCAGAATCTTTTTAGGAACAAAGTCTATATAAATAATAGATTATATATATTTGTTTAAAAAAAAGATTTTCCCATGCGCAGTTTTGATACGGAAATAGATAATCCATTGGTTGAGCGAGATATTCTAGATTTAGCTGAGAAGATTCGCGCTTTTCGGGAGGGAACCCTTCACGAGGACAAATTTCGAAGTTTGCGTTTAGCCCGTGGTGTATATGGCCAAAGACAGGCCGGAGTACAAATGGTTCGGATAAAACTTCCCTACGGGAAGATGACTTTTGCTCAATGGCAGAGGATTGCTGACATTTCGGATGAGTACTCCAATGGAAACCTACACTTGACGACACGTCAAGATATCCAAATCCATTTTGTTAGCCTTGACCGGACCCCAGAGCTTTGGGCTAAACTTGAGCGTGATCAAATTACCCTACGGGAGGCATGTGGAAACACCGTTCGCAACGTAACCGCTTCTGAGAGAGCCGGGATTGATCCCGAGGAGCCTTTTGATGTCATTCCAATGGCTCATACGATTTTCCAATATTTTTTGCGCAATCCAATTTGCCAGGAAATGGGGCGTAAAATCAAAATTTCAGTTTCTAATTCCGAAAAAGACTCTGCGCTTTCCTTCATGCACGACATTGGGTTGGTGCCGAAATTGGATGAACAAGGTCGCCGAGGGTACCGAGTGATGATTGGCGGTGGGTTGGGAGCTCAACCCCGTTTGGCAGATCAAGCTTTTGAATTTCTCCCAGAAGAAGAAGTCGTTCCCTTCATTGAGGCACTCCTTCGGGTTTTTGACCGCCAAGGGGAGCGTATTTCTCGTGCCAAAGCACGCCTGAAATTTTTGTTAAATAAAGTAGGGTTTGATACGGTCATGCAGTGGATCGAAGAGGAAAAAACAGCATTACCTTCTCTTCAAGTGCCTGTTTCAACCATCGATACTTCGTGCGATCTTCCCACTCAATTTTGGGATGGCCCAGAGCCTGAAACGGAGGAATACCAAACTTGGAGAAATACCAATGTTTTTTATCAGAAACAAGAGGGCTATGCAGGGGTTTACATTCGGGTCCTACTTGGAAATATATCATCTAACCTTTCTCGTCAGATTCTTTCAGAACTAAAGGGATACGTTGGGGATGATATCCGGGTAACCATTCACCAAGGACTATTTCTTCGTTTTGTTCCACTTCAAAACCTACCGTATGTATATCAAGTACTTGAAAAGGCCGGACTTTCAGAACCCGGTGCCAATAGTACGGCCCATATCACGGCTTGTCCTGGAACCGACACCTGCAATCTGGCAATCGCAGATAGTACCCATAGTACACAGGTTTTAGAGAAAGTCATCACCGAAGAATTTCGCGATTTTATATACGACCAAGATATTAAAATTAAAATTTCTGGTTGTATGAATTCGTGCGGGCAACATGGGATGGCGCATATTGGTTTCCACGGTTCTTCTTTGAAAGCTCCCGATAAACGTGTTTTGCCTGCTCTGCAAGTCTTATTAGGTGGTGGGCCCTTGGGAGATGGTCAAGGTCGAATGGCCGAAAAAATCATTAAAGTGCCAACCAAGCGAGGTCCTCAAGTACTTAGATCCCTTTTAGGTGATTATGAAGAAAATCGGTTGGAAGGGGAATATTTCCATGCATACTATGATCGACAAGGCAAAAATTATTTTTATGAATTGCTAAAGCCGCTCGCTTCCTTGGAGTCGATTGTGGAGGATGATTTTATCGACTGGGGACATGAAGAGACATTTTCCACCGCTATAGGAGTAGGGGAGTGTGCTGGGGTATTGGTCGACTTAGTGGCTACTCTTTTGCTTGAATCCGTCGAGAAGTTGGATTGGTATCAGGAAGCCGTCAAACAAGAGGCCTGGTCGGATGCCATTTACCATGCCTATTCCGCCCAAGTGAATGCGGCCAAAGCATTATTACTTGATCGAGACATTCAATGCAGCACTCAAGGAAAAGTGATACAATCCTTTGACGAGTCTTACCCTGAGTTTGGAGGGGATTGGGCAGTGAAAATTTTGACGATCAATCAAAATCCCCCTTCCCAAACTTTTGCTTTAACGTATGGCCAACAGGCGCATGAGTTTGTTTCATTGGCTCGCCAGATTCGCGAAAAACAATTCTCCTCATGAAAAGTTACAAAACACCTCGATTAACGGTGGTTGGTGCCGGACCGGGTGATCCCGAACTGATCACTCTAAAAGCTATCCGAGCTTTACGAGAGGCAGATGTGGTCTTGTATGACGCTCTAGCTAATCCAGAACTTTTGGACTATTGTTTACCAACGGTAGAGCGAATTTTTGTTGGGAAAAGAGGACATGAGCCGTCCATTAGTCAAGATTCGATCAATTTTATGATCGTCGAAAAAGCCTTTGAAAAAGGCCATGTTGTTCGATTAAAGGGGGGGGATCCCTTTGTCTTTGGTCGAGGTAATGAAGAAATCCAATATTCCAAGCACCGTGGTTTGCTGACTGCCTATGTGCCTGGTATTTCGAGCATCCAATCCCCTGGGTTCTTGGATGTGCCACTCACGGCTCGTGGCCATGCCGAGGGATTTTGGGTACTTACCGGCCACAAAGCAGACGGTAACCTTACGCGTGATTTAGTCTTAGCAGCTCAGTCCAAATCAACCGTGCTTATCTTAATGGGAATGCGTAAATTGCAGTTGATTCAGACCATTTACGAAGAACAGGGTCAAGGAAATATGCCAGCAATGATTGTGCAGTCGGCCACCACCGACCAGCAAAAATCGGTGGTGGGAAAAGCGCAGGATTTAGTTAAAATGGCCTTGGATCATGGGCTCTCTAGTCCTGCCATTATTATCCTGGGTCATGTAATTCATGCGATCGACAAACAACCATTAGACCAGTATTTTCAGGACCTTTATTCTTAAAATCAATTGATTATGCAATCGGATGAAAACGTACAGGGGTTAGAGGGATTGGCGATTTTATCGCGTAAATACCCCGGCGAAATTGTTTTCTCAACTTCCTATGGGCAGGAGGATCAGGTCATCACCGACTACATTGCTCGCCACAATCTACCGATATCCATCTTTACTTTGGATACTGGACGATTGTTCCCTGAAACATACGAGTTAATGGATAAAACTCGTGTTCGTTATAAAATTCCAATTCAGGTAATGGCGCCCAATACGGGTTTGCTTGAAGAGCTCACCACTCAAAAAGGATTTCATAGCTTTTATGAATCCGTTGAAAATAGAAAGGAATGCTGTCGAATTCGTAAAATTGAACCTCTACGACGTGCCTTAACTGGCAAAAAAGTGTGGGTGACAGGCCTTCGAGCAGAGCAATCGGAGAATCGACAAACCATGAAAGCATGGGAGTGGGATCCCGGCTTTGAGCTTCATAAATTTAATCCGTTAATGGATTGGACATTAGAGGAAGTGGTTGAGTATATTGAACAAAATCGAGTACCAGATAACCCATTGCATCGGAAAGGTTTTGTAAGTATTGGTTGTGCACCATGCACCCGAGCGATTCAACCCGGGGAACACCCGCGAGCTGGCCGATGGTGGTGGGAGGATTCTAAAAAAGAATGTGGATTACACGCTGGATAAATATATATGATGACGTTAAAAAACGAAAAAGAAAGTACGCTTTCTGCGATTCATACCTCATTCCCAAGACAGTTGGAGGATGAGGCCATTTACATTTTAAGGGAAGTAGCGGCTCAATTTGAACGGCCCGCTATTTTATTCTCAGGAGGAAAAGACTCCATTACTGTGGTTCGATTGGCTCAAAAAGCCTTCTTTCCTGCCAAAATTCCTTTTACCTTATTGCATGTAGATACGGGGCATAATTTCCCGGAAACAATCCAATTTCGAGATGAGCTGGTGGCTAGCCTCGGAGTAGAATTGCACGTTCGGTATGTCGAGGAATCGATCCGACAAGGAAAAGTAAAAGAGGAAACGGGTAAGTATGCCAGTCGAAACGCACTCCAAACGGTCACCCTGCTGGATGCCATCGAAGAGTTTAAGTTTGATGCTTGCATTGGCGGGGCGAGACGTGATGAAGAAAAAGCAAGAGCCAAAGAACGAATATTTTCTGTGAGGGATGATTTTGGACAGTGGGATGCTAAAAAGCAAAGACCAGAGCTGTTTGAAATGTTGAATGGGCGGATCGACCTCGGTGAAAATGTACGGGTATTCCCAATTTCAAATTGGACGGAATTGGATGTATGGAATTATATTAAGGAAGAGGGCTTGGCAATTCCTTCCATCTATTTCTCCCATCAGCGTCAAGTATTTGATCGTGACGGGATGATTTGGTCGGATTCCGAATTCATCAATAAATCGGAGGATGAAGTTCCTTATGAGGCGACTGTTCGGTTTCGAACCGTGGGTGATATGACCTGTACTGCGGCGGTAGCCTCTGAAGCCACCTCCATTGATCAAATTATTGAAGAAATTTTGGCTGCCGAAATTTCAGAACGTGGGGCACGGATCGATGATAAACGGTCGGAGGCTGCAATGGAAAAACGTAAACAACAAGGATACTTCTGATAACATGGATATATTAAGAATAGCTACCGCGGGTTCAGTGGATGATGGGAAGAGTACATTGATAGGAAGGTTACTCTACGAAACGAAATCCATCACCCAAGATAAAATTGAGGCCTTGGAAGCCGCCAGCAAACGGAAAGGTCTGGATTTTGTCGATTTATCACTGCTAACAGATGGTCTAATTGCCGAAAGAGAGCAAGGTATTACCATAGATGTGGCACATATTTATTTTAATACAGCGCGGCGCAAATACATCATAGCGGATACGCCCGGACACATAGAATATACCCGAAATATGGTGACTGGGGCTTCTAATGCTCAAGTTTCCATCATTTTGGTGGATGCCCGGCTGGGATTAAGTGAGCAAACCAAGCGCCACTTTTACATTGCCCAATTGCTCCGAATTCCCGAAGTAATTGTTGCGGTCAATAAAATGGATTTGGTAGGATATGATGAAAATGTGTTTCAACAAATCATTGCCGACTTCAAAAAGACGTGCGACCAAATAGGTTTCGATGGACAGCAAGTCCGTTTTATTCCTTTATCCTCTCTGTATGGAGAGAATATGGTAGTTACTTCCGATAAAATGCCTTGGTACCAAGGGGATTCCCTATTGGATGTTCTCGAGTCACTACCACCGCAAGGGGATTTGTATTATCATAAGCCTGCTCGCATGGGTGTTCAGTGGGTTATTCGACCCAAAACAGACGCCTACCATGATTACCGAGGGTATGCAGGCCGTATTTCATCCGGGGTATTTAAATCAGGGGATACGGTGATTTCGTTGCCCTCCGGACAAGAAAGTACCATCGATCGCATCGAAAAGTTTGGTGAAGACATTTCACAAGCCCAAGTGGGGGATTCGGTTGTTATAACCCTCACCTCCGATATCGATGTGAGTCGTGGGAATATGTTGGTTAAGAAAGAGGAGGATTTACCTTGGCAAACCAAACAGTTGACCGCCGAGATCTGTTGGCTTGATCACCAACCCCTTGTACCAGGTAAGACGTATCTCATTCAACATGGTATAAATAGGCAAAAAAGTAAAATAATTTCTTTGAATTCCCTTTTGGAAATGCCATCTTTGGTACGCAAAGATTCTCCCAATCAGCTGGCACTGAACGAAATAGGACAGGTTCAATTGAAACTCGGGAATCCTGTTTTCGTCGATACGTATGCAAATAACCCCCGCAATGGTGCCTTTATCTTAATCGACGAACAATCCAATTCGACTGTTGGCGTCGGCTTTGTCGAGGCAGGCATATAATACTATTTTTCAATAGTTTAGGGTTTAGTGAAAAGGCAGCCAAAATTTTGGCTGTCTTTTTTATGTGTTGCGCACGTAGCTTCCTAAAACCTTGATGTAGTTTTTGTACTTTTTGGCCGCCTTCTTGAAGTGATCGTCCTCATGATATCCCAAAAGCTCAATAAAAAACCAAAAATTAAAGTCTTCGTCTCCTTTGTACGGTCTACTTTCAATTTTGGTCAGGTTAATTCCTGCTTTCTTAAAATCTTGAAGGAAACTGGCTAATACACCGGGTTGATCGGTGTCAGGCAGACGAACGATGATAGTGGTTTTATCATGACCACTTGGCTGATTAACAAAATCCTTGGATAAAATGAAGAAACGTGTTCTATTTTGATTATTATCCTCAATGTTTTTAAACAAAACGGGTAAAGAGAATAACTTGGCCGCAATCTCTGAACAGATAGCCGCGCTTTCAGGATCTTCAGCTGCTAATTTAGCCGCTTTCGAAGTCGACTCCACCTGTATTTCCTCTACTGTGTGCTGTTCAAAATATTTATTTAAAAATCCACGGCATTGGCGGAAGGCAATATCTTTAGAATAAATCCTTTTTATTTTATCAGGTGATTCCGCTTCGGTAGCCAATGTAAAATGAACCGGAATTTTAAGTTCAGAAACAATACTGACTTGCATTTCATTGAGCAAATCAACTGTCTCATAGACAATTCCTTCCTGATTGTTTTCAATGGGAATGACACCAAACTTGGCTCTTCCAGTTTCAACTGCTTCAAACACAGACCGAATCGTAGGAAGGGTCATGTATTCTCCCAAAGCACCGAAACGACTTTCGGCCGCTTGATGAGTGAAGCTTCCTTCAGGCCCGAGATAGGCAACCCGCTCGGGAAGTTCATAATGCCTAGCTGCCGCAAAAATCTCCAAAAAGATGGCCTCAATGGCCTGAGGTGTCAGCGGGCCTTCATTTAATTTCTTCATTCGGTCCAGGATGAATTTCTCACGCTCAGGACGGTATATCACAGTTTTGGTGGCACGTTTGATCACGCCCACTTCATGAACCCACTTCATGCGTTCATTTAACAATTTCAGTAGGGCCTCATCGATTTGATCGATTTGGGTTCTGATTTCTTCTAAGGTCACGAATTTTTTGGTTAATTGAGATTTAGGAAAGGGGTTCAGGTTGCAAACGGGGGTCTTCCTCGACAATATCGACTTCGAAGCGAAGATTTTCAATGATGAACTTTTGACGCTCTGGTGTATTTTTACCCATATAATAAGAGAGCACCTTGGGAATAGAGGATTCTTTTTCCAAAATTACCGGATCTAATTTGATATCTGGACCGATAAATGCTTCAAACTCATTGGGAGAAATCTCTCCCAAACCTTTAAATCGAGTAATTTCAGGTTTATTTCCCAAGGCACGAACGGCCTCTAATTTCTCTTCCTCTGAATAGCAATATCGTGTTTCCTTTTTGTTTCGAACCCGAAATAACGGAGTTTGAAGGATGTACAAATGACCAGCCCGAACTAAATCAGGAAAAAACTGCAAAAAGAAAGTTAATAACAACAACCGAATGTGTGCCCCGTCCACATCAGCGTCAGTGGCAATCACGATTTGGTTGTACCGTAGTCCGTCCAAACCTGCCTCAATGTCTAGTGCATGTTGAAGTAAATTAAATTCTTCATTTTCGTACACAATCTTTTTAGATAACCCGTGGCAGTTCAAAGGCTTTCCCCGAAGACTAAATACGGCTTGAGTTTCAGGGTTTCGAGCTTTGGTGATTGAACCCGATGCCGAGTCACCTTCTGTAATGAAAAGGGTCGTATTGAGACGATGTTCATATTTCTCATCTCCTAAATGAAACCGACAATCTCGCAACTTTTTATTGTGTAAATTGGCTTTTTTTGCGCGCTCGTTCGCTAATTTTTTTATGCCAGACAATTCTTTTCTTTCTCGCTCCGACTGTTCAATCCGTTTTTTAAGGGCCTCTTTAACCGCCGGATTCATGTGGAGGTAGTCGTCTAGTTTTTGTTTAATGAATTCATTAACGAATGTACGGATGGTCATTGACTCGGGGTCTGGAGATACCGTTACAGACCCTAATTTTGTCTTGGTTTGAGATTCAAACACAGGCTCTTGCACTCGAACAGAAATAGCTCCAATGACCGCTTGGCGAACATCCTCAGGGGCATAGTCTTTTCCATAGTGCTCTCGAACAGTTTTCACTAAAGCTTCTTTGAACGCCGATAAATGGGTACCCCCTTGAGTTGTATTTTGACCGTTGACAAAAGAGTAATATTCCTCTCCATATTGATTGCTATGGGATAGCGCTATCTCAATATCTTCTCCTTTTAAATGAATGATCGGGTAACGGAGTGTTGACTCATCCGTTTTTCTTCTTAAAAGGTCCAATAATCCATTTTGAGAGATGTATTTCTGCTTATTGAACTGCAAAGTCAAACCTGCATTTAGAAAGCAGTAATTCCACAGCATGTTTTCGACAAACTGTGGGATGTAATGATAATTTTTAAATATTGTGCCATCGGGTTCAAAGACAACCAACGTACCATTTTTTTCGGCAGAGGGCTCAATTGGAGATTGTTCAATCAATACTCCTTGATGGAAACTAGCCCAAGCCGATTGACCATCCCGAAATGCCTGCACCCGGAAAAAACTAGATAATGCATTCACCGCTTTGGTCCCTACTCCATTCAAACCTACCGATTTTTGAAAGGCGGAACTGTCGTACTTGGCTCCAGTATTAATCTTGGAGACAACATCCACCACTTTTCCAAGTGGAATACCCCGTCCGTAATCTCGGACTTCCACACGGCCCTCCTCCATTTTAATGTCAATGGATCGCCCATAGCCCATGGCATATTCATCAATACAATTATCGATTACCTCTTTGAGAAGTACATAGATGCCATCGTCAGGGGAGGATCCATCCCCCAGTTTTCCGATGTACATACCCGGGCGCAATCGAATGTGCTCTTTCCAGTCAAGGGATTTTATACTGTCTTCGTTGTAAGTGGACTCTTGCTGGTTTGCCATACGGTTCTAAAGCTTCAAAGTTTAGTTCGATATGCAAAATAAGGACAATTCATGAAATCTTCCATGATAATGCAGTTTGATCCCGAAAAAACAGGTCAAATTTAACTTGAAATTGAACACGAACCGGATTTTTTGAGACACGTCCCAAGGAAAGACAAAATTTGTGCGTTAATTTGCAGTTGTATTGTTAAAAAAACTGACTTATTGGGAGGTTTACATCTGTATACCTGTTCAATACCGCATATCGATGAAAAAGTTTTTAACCACCTCTTTGGCCTCACTATTTGCCTTGGCTGCATTGGCCCAAAATCTGCCCTTGCAAAACATTCCTCAAACGGTGCCGGCACCGGCTCAATCTCCGTTTAATGGACCTGCGAGAACCAGTGTTTCCTCCTCAGGATCCGACAGCAGAACTTTGGAACTCACCCCAGAGGAATTGAAAAGTAAGGCGAAAGAGGATTCCATTCGACTGGAAAAAGAAAAGGAATTAGCTACGCAAAAAGCCAAATCTGAGTTCAGAAAACGGATCGTGGGGTATTCTATATTCAATGATGCCCGTTTTGAAAATAATCTCTTGGCCAACGTACCAACTCCCAAAAACTATGTGTTGGGTACGGGAGACAAGTTAACTATTGACATCTACGGCTATGCCCAAGCTACCTACCAGGCGGTGGTGACACCCGATGGCTTCATTAGTCTTCCTAAAGCCGGACTAATTTCGGTGGCTGGTATGACCATCGAGTCGGCTAAAACTCGCATAGCCTCAAGCTTGAGTCGATTTTTCCCAGGTTTAGGTACTAGCCCAGGATCCAATTCGACGCTGAACATATCGTTGAATAACATTCGGGGCATTAAAGTTCAAGTAATTGGTGAAGTGGTTGCTCCGGGATCTTATACGGCTACCTCATTGACCACAATGTTGAATGCCCTATATGCTGCTGGTGGACCCAATGAAATCGGCTCATATCGGCAGATACAATTGATTCGCCGCGGGGAAGTCGTCAATACCCTGGATTTATATGAACTGATTCTAAATGGGTATGCTAAGTCGGACTTTGTTCTCCAAGACCAAGACGTGATTCAGGTCCCACCTTATGTCTCTCGGATTGCCGTGGAGGGTTTAACCAAACGTGTGGGTTTGTTTGAACTTTTACCGAATGAATCCCTGTCTGATTTGATCAAATTCGCCGGTGGCTTCAACCAGTTTGCCTATACACACCGAGTAAAAGTTTACCGTGTAACCCCCCGCGAATTTAAAATCAATACCGTACCTTCTGATCAGTTTGCTATGTTTCAAATGGCAAACGGAGATTCGCTGGTGGTAGATCGGGTTATCAATCGATTCGAGAACCTAGTGACGATCAACGGTGCAGTGTTTAGACCGGGAGAGTATTCTTTAGATGATTCACCTACTTTGTTAAAATTAATCGAATCTGCTGAGGGTCTTCGAGAAGATGCATTTTATGGAAGAGTAAGTGTGATCCGGACTGAAGATAACCTACGAACTAGTAATCTTTCCGTTAATTTAGCTGATTTACAGACAGGTAAGGTCCCCGATGTCCCGTTGAAACGATTGGATGAGGTATTTGTCCCATCGGTTTTTGATATGTCAGAAAACTCAAGCATTCGGGTTTATGGAGCCATCAACAATGCCGATGCGACAGCCGGAGTGATACTTCCTTTTGTCAAAGATCAGACCATTGAGGATGTATTGGTTAAGGTAGGTGGATTGACTGAGGCCGCTTCTTTGTCTCGAATCGAACTGGTTCGAAGAAAACGAAATGTGGATCCAACACAAGCAGGAGCCCAAATTTCAGACATTTTTTATTTCGATATCAACCAAGATTTAAGTGTCTCTCGAGAAGCTCAAAAATTCAAATTACTTCCATTTGATGAGATTTTCGTTCGGAGCTCCCCCAATTACAGTCGCCAACTTTTTGTCAATATCGAGGGAGAAGTGTTATATCCAGACAAATACGCTATCCAGAAAAAAGATGAAAAAATCTCTGATTTGATTTTAAGAGCAGGTGGTATGACCCCACTGGCCTACATTGATGGTGCCACACTTTTACGCAAAGTGCAATTGAGTGAAGCAGAAATTGAAATGCGTCGAAAAACCATTTCAGATCTGACGATTTCAGCACAAAGTACCCAACCCATTCAGGCCGAGGAACTCTCACCTGAAAAGCAGGAAGCTATTGGAATTAATCTCCGCAAAATCCTGGCCGAACCGGGTTCGCAAGAAGATATGATTTTACAGGAAGGAGATGTTATTCGTATTCCCAAGCGTTTGGAAACCGTTCGTATTCAAGGGGAGGTATTATTTCCCACCTCTGTAAAATACAATGGCTCGAATTTACGTGCGTATATTTCTAAATCAGGTGGATTTACCAAAAAATCCCTACGTTCCAAGGCATTTGTTTTGTATGCCAATGGTTCTGTGGACCGAACACGTCGATTCCTTTTTGTGCATGTGTACCCCAGAATCGAACCAGGTTCAGAGATCATTATTCCACAGAAAATCATGAATACGCAACAGCAACTCAATCAGTTCCAAAATATTTTAACGACATTGGGAGCAACCTTGACGTCCATAACGACCATTTTCCTGTTGACTCGTTCTTTAAATCCTAGCTCATCGAACTAAATGAATCCTGTTATTTTACAAGAAGAACAACTATCGACTCGTGACTTGATTCTTAAAATTATCAAGCGCATCAAGCGTATGATGGTCTATTGGCGGTTTGTCGTGGTCTGTACGCTTTTGGGTGGCATGATTGCGTTCTCGATGGATCTCATCAATAAAAAAGAAGATAAATTTGGAGCTCGACTGGTGTTTAATCTAGAACTTGGGGGTGGGGGTGCCGGTGCAAGTCAGTTAGCTGGCCTTTCCTCTGCTTTTGGTTTTGGAGCGGCAACTCCTCAATCCGGTGACTTATTTACCGGGTCAAACTTCACCGAATTGATCACCTCCCGTGTCGTTTTTGAAAAAGCACTATTAAAAGAAATTGAATTAGGAGGGAAAAAAGAACTGTTCATCAATTATTACAAAGATTCCTCCGATATCAGTCGAACGGTTTGGGGGGGTGGACTCTTTGATGAACCCAATGAAGAAAATATCAAATTTAGGTTCACACCCAAAAAACCGGATCAATTGATTCCAAAAGAAAACACCATTTTGGGTGATATTTACGATAAATTAAAGGCGGAAACTCAAGTCAGTCCCATCACCGGTACAACTTTAACTGAGTTGACTGTCATCTCCAACAACGAGATGCTTTCCAAGCGCTGGGCTGAAGTTTTGATTCAAACCTTTGAAGAGTTTTATAAAGAGGTAAAGACAAAAAAAACAAGGGAAATTTTGGCATTTCAAGAGGATCGGTTGGTTCGGCTACAAAGTCAAATGAACTCCACGGACCGAAAGTTGGCCACGATTTTGTCACAAAGTCAAAATGTGGTTGACCCGTCGGGTACTATGGTGCAAGAACAGACTAGACGAAGCAATTCCTTTTATTCTCAGCAATATTTGGCGCAGCTTTCAGTGGTAGATAATTTACGAAACACCTTGATCAATCAAACGCCGATCTTAACCATCGTGGAGCCCATCCGTTTGCCTTTGGTGTCCTCGCGCTCACTCATTGGAACTACCATGCCTATTGGCGGGGTCATTGGATTTTTCCTTTCTTTCTTGATCATCGCGATTTACTCCATCGTGAAGGATGTTATGGCATCTCTTTGATATAATACAGCAAAACGACGTGAAGATACAGGTAACAAAAACTTTTTTGCCACCTATTGAAGAATATCAAGCTTATGTGGCTAAAATTTGGGAAAACAATTGGTTAACCAACAACGGGCCTTTTGTGATAGAGCTGGAGCAGAAATTGGCAGAGTTTCTCAAGGTGCCATACGTTTTGTTTGTTTCCAACGGAACAATCGCTATTCAATTGGCACTTAAGGCATTGAATATCACAGGAGAAGTGATCACCACGCCATTCTCTTACTGTGCAACCACCACATCGTTGCTTTGGGAAAATTGCCAACCTGTATTTGTTGATATACATCCTGAAGATCTGAACATCGATGCTTCGCTCATCGAATCAAAAATCACTTCCCAGACTCAAGCCATTTTAGCTACCCATGTTTATGGAAGACCCTGCCAAGTGGAAAAAATCCAAGAAATTGGTCAGAAATATGGAATTCCCATCTTGTATGATGGTGCCCATGCTTTTGGTTCAACGGTTCATGGCCAACAGGTCCTTTCCTTCGGCGATGTAGCCACCTGTTCTTTTCATGCGACCAAAGTTTTTCATACCATTGAAGGTGGTTGTATTGTTGTGCACGATGATGCTCTTTACGAGAAATTGAAGCACTACCGAAGCTTTGGGCACAAAAATGATGATTATTTTACCATTGGAATCAACGGAAAAAACTCCGAATTTCATGCGGTCATGGGTTTGACAAACCTACCTCATCTCCCGAGAATTATGGCAGGCAGAAAGGCAGCTATCCAGCGTTACGAAGCGGGTTTGGATTGGTCGGTCTTTGAACAGCCCCATTCTCGATATACCGACTTTACTTACAATCAAGCCTATTTTCCCCTAATTCTGCCCACAGAAGCAATGCTTTTGGAGGCTTTTGATCAATTGGGAAAACTAGATATTGTCCCCAGAAGGTATTTTTATCCTTCCCTCAACGAATTGCCCTATTTGTCATTCCATCAGTCTTGTCCTGTCTCGGAGGATATCTCGAAACGAGTTTTGTCTCTACCTCTTTATGCCGATATTCCTGAAGAGGTGGTGGATCAAGTGGTGACTTGTTTGAACTCAATTGCGACCACATGAGATCCCCCAATTTATCGATTGTCATTGTCAATTATAAAACTCCCGAACTGATCCTGAGGCTACTTGATTCATTACAAATTTGGGTCAAAAGCATTTCTTATGAGGTAATTGTAGTCAATAACGCATCGAAAGGTGACGATGAACAGCTGATTCGATTGGCACATCCCGCCGTCAAATGGTTTGAAACTGGCTATAATGCTGGCTTTGGACGAGCCAACAACCTCGGAATGCGGCACGCCACTGGCGAAATGATTTTACTTTTGAATTCAGATACCTATGCAATTGATGATTCCATCGATCGATGTTTTCATAAATTAAGATCTGAACCTCAAACCATTGCGGCGGGTGCAATGCAGCTCATGCCAGATGGAAGCCCGAGAGCATTTTATCATACCTTTACATTTCAAAGATCATTCTGGATCTTACCCCCTTCAATGGAACCCCTGTTAGAGAGATGGATCCCACAACGGATCTACTCCGACAAGGAGCAGGTCGATTATATCGCTGCTGCATTCTTGATGGTCAAAAAAGAAGGATTTGACCAGACCCAAGGGTTTGATGAAGAGTTTTTTTTATATGGAGAAGATACCGAATGGGGATTTCGGCTTGGTCAACTTGGTAAATTAAAAGTGTACCGGGATGTTGTCATTGTCCATGAAGAGTGGGGGTCAAAGCCGGAGCGCTACGAGCGAGCGAATGAATTTACCCATTTCAATCGATTCGATCCTCAAATCCAATTGTCCAACCTAGTTTGGATTCGGAAACAATATGGTGCATTGCGATTTTTTGCCTTAATGCTTCATTATTGGATATGGATTCCCGTTTTCTTTGGTGTTCGGGTTCTATTGAATCTAAAGGAAGGGAAACTACCTTGGCAAAATCAAAAGAATCAAGTCCGATATGCAAAGATGATTGGATTATTTACTCGGTTCTTCTGGCGAATAATATTAAGAGTACCTACCTTTTACCGACTTGAATCATGAAGAAGGTATTATTTTGCACACCTACAGGAGGGCGTACGGGCTCTGAAATGATGCTGCTTTATCTCATGCAAGCCTTGGGTGAGACCGTACAACCCAGTGTCTATACTCGGCAGGGTAAAGGGGAGATATTTGAGTCGTATCCTGTTTTTTCAATGCCCAAACGGGGCGATTTTTTAGGACCCCTATATGAAGGGATTTATTTTAAACTCTTCAAAAAGTCTTCTGAAAGCGCGTGGATTACCTCGTTGCAGAAAAAATGTACCTTTGACCTTTGGTATCTAAATACCATTCAAATGCACCAGTTAGCTCCATTGGCCGTTGAATTGGGGATCCCATATTGGGTCCATGTACATGAACTGGTTTCGGTTTACGAGGAAATTCCTTTTAAAAACTTCGAGTTTTTACTTAAACATGCCACTAAAATCATTGCTTGTAGTAAGGCAGTGCAGGATCGTTTGCAGGAAATGGGGTATGCGAACAGTACCCTTTTATACGAAGGTGTCATTACCTCCCATATTGCTCCCTCAGGGAAAATAGATGTTCGCAAAGAATTGAATATCCCGCCCGATCTGTATCTATGGGTAATGTCGGGTACGACTAATTTGCGCAAAGGCTATGATTTAATTCCGGAGGTCTTGGCCCATTTACCCAAAAACCACGGCATTTTATGGGTTGGGGGTGATTCCAAAACAGGTCTGGGGCATTATGTGAAATCGAGTTGTCAGCAAGCCGGTCTATCTTTTTTTCAAGTAGGTCCACAAGTTGACCTATACTACGATTACCTCGATGCTGGCCAAGGGTTTGTGCTTATGTCTCGGGAGGATCCGTTTCCGTTGGTGATGCAAGAAGCTGCTTATCTTGGGAAGTGTATTCTCGGATTTTCTTCCGGGGGGATCAACGAATTTGTTCTACCATCATTTGGGGAGGTCGTTGAAGGAATTCAACCCAAAAGACTAGCTGAGGTGATGACTGCATGGTCAAAACGGTCTGACTTTGGAGAATTTGCCCGGCAACGTGCCTTGGATTTTGATGTAAATCAAAGGAAAAGTGAATTTCAAGCTCTTTTTCAATCATGAAGAAACGCATATTATTCGTCGGACATGATGCCAACCGAGCCGGGGCGCAATTGTTTTTATGGCAAGTGATTCGTCATCTAGCTCCGATGTATGATTGTACTTTGCTATTATTGGGTTCTGGAGAATTATTGGACGACTACAGGCGTGTAAGCACCGTTTTACTTTGGGAAGAAGCAGATCGTTCCAAACCAAAGTGGAACTTAGGTAAAAAAACAGCACAAACTCGGCTTCAAGGCCAGTCTTTTGATTTGATTTATTTAAATACAATTGCGGTAGCCCGTGCATTTCCTTGGTTGAAATCACATGTGAATGGTCCTGTAGTATGCCATATTCATGAGTTGGAGTTTTCCATCAACTTTTATTCAGATCCTTCAGATCGAGAATTTTTGTGGAAAAATGTGGATCGGTGGATCGGATGTTCGGATGCGGTTTCTCGTTTCATTCGTCCGCAAATCCCTCAAAATATCCTAGTGGATACCGTTCATTCGTTCGTTGACAACGATCTTATAAAAAGCAGGGCGAAGAAGGGTTCTCCGGATGTAAGCAAATCCAGTTTAGGACTTTCCCCGAATCAATTTTTGATAGGTGGTTGTGGCCAAGCCGACTGGAGAAAGGGGATGGATTTATTTCTACAAACAATTTACCATTGTCGAGATCACGAGATTCATTTTGTTTGGATAGGTTTTCCTTCTCAGGGTTTATTTGCTCACCAAATTCAATACGATTTAAAACGTTTGGGCATCGAGCATCGAATCACTTTGTTGCCTGTAACGCCACTTTCTGTGGAATGGCTGGCTCAATTGGACTTATTCTTACTAAGTTCCCGGGAGGATCCTTTCCCACTTGTCATGTTAGAAGCTGCATTGGCCAAGGTGCCAATTCTCGGTTTTCAAGGGTCGGGTGGATGTGAGGAATTTGTTCAGTACAATACCGGTTGGACGGTTCCCTACGGAGATAGCTTCGCATTGGCACAAAAAATACTCGAAATTCGATCTAATCAATCAGAACGTAACGAAAAAGGTCAAAACGCACAAAAAGTCGTAGATGACTATTTTCAATTCAATCGATCCATAGAGAAATTAGAATCGATTTTGACTCAAACCATGATCTCATGAAAATCATATTCACGCTTTGTTCAGTAAACTACCTTGCCCAAGCACATACCCTGGGCATGTCTCTGGCAAAACATTGCCCTGAAGTACACTTCAAGATTGGATTAGTAGACCGACTGGATTCAAAGCAAATCAATTCAGATTTACTCCCCCCCTTTGAAATCATCGAAGTCCATAAAATCGGAATTCAGGATTTCCAAGGTATGTGTGATCGATATGACATAACCGAATTAAATACGGCCGTCAAACCTTATTTTATTCATTATTTTTTTTACCAGAATCCGACCGTAGAATCGGTGATTTATTTAGATCCCGATATTATAGTATTTGATGATTTATCGGGTATTTACCAAAACTTGGGGAAACACGCCATCATGCTAACACCCCATATTTTAACTCCATATCGAGATAACAAATGGCAAAGTGAGACCGATTTGGTGAAGTCAGGCATTTACAATTTAGGATTTATAGGCGTTTCAAGAAAACCTGAGGGTTTGCGTTTTGTTCGGTGGTGGATGCAAAAGTTAGTACATGGAGCTAAAAATGACTTATGTCAAGGCTTATTTACGGATCAACATTGGATTGATTTTGTCCCTATCTTTTTTGATCAAGTCATCATCGACCGTGACCCCGCCTATAACGTAGCCTATTGGAATCTCCATGAGCGATTCATGAGCAAAAAGGAGGAGTGTTGGTACGTCAATGATGTATATCCTCTCCATTTTTTCCATTATTCTGGATACAATCCTTTTAAATCGGATATTGTGTCGAAATACCAAGATCGGATTCAGTTTTCAGACCGACCGGATATCCGGGAATTATTCGATTATTACGGAAATCAACTGATTGCCCATCATCAAGCGTATTGGCAGGAATTTCCATGCGATTACATTAAACCCAAAAAACCTAAGCGATTCTTGAGGGTTCGGAAATTATTTTTAAAACCGATCCAATGGGGATTAAATCAAGTGCAACCATCATGAAAATAGCTGTATGGCATCATTTACCCTCCGGTGGAGGAAGTAGAGCTCTTCAGATGCATTTGAAAGGATTGCTGGAGAGGGGGCATCAGATTGAAGTTTGGGGCTGTAATCCGACCATCGATGGTTTTTTATTTTTTGACCAAGTACTGTACCATACTGTCCCGTATAATGCACCCACCTCTTTTTCTTGGTCTGACCAGTGGGCAAGCTTTTGGCTGGAATCCAATTCGGCGATTCATGCCATGGAACAACATGCCTTGCAGTGTGCCCAAGAAATTGACAGGCGGCAATTTGATGTTGTATTTTTAAATAGTTGTTTTCATTTTGCCGCTCCTTTGATTGCCAATTATTTAAAGACTCCAACGGTTTGTTATTTAGGAGAGCCTTTCAGACCGTATTATGAGGCACAACCTCGGTGGTTTTGGGCTGGCATCGAATTACCTGAGCGCGCTTGGTATCGCCGAAGTTTTTGGAAAACATGGTGGTCGGATTTGACTCATACTCGAAAAGCCAGAATGCAAGTGAAGCGGGAAGCTGAAGCCATACGGGATATCGATCGATTATTAGTCAATTCAGTTTTTTCGGCGGAATCCTGCCAACGGGTTTACAACCGTTGGCCAGAGGTTTGTTATTTGGGGATCGATTCCGACTATTTTGTTCCTGGCCAGCTAGAGACTCCCCTGTACGTTTTGGGGGTGGGCAATTTGGTATTTCATAAAAATGCGGCGGCGGCCATCGAATTGGTCGGAAAGATTCCTTCTTCCATTCGTCCCAAATTAAAATGGGTAAGCAATCGACATGAACCCGAATTTCTTCTTCCCTTGGTTCAGAAAGCTATTGAACTCGGAGTTCAGTTCGAGGTCGAGGAAAACATCAGTGATGAAGAACTTTTAAAACGGTACCAAGGTGCCTTTGCGATGGTGTATACCTCGCTGTTGGAACCTTTTGGCTTGGCTCCGTTGGAGGCGAATGCCTGTGGGGTTCCGGTATTGGCGTTGGCCCAAGGGGGGGTTCGCGAAACGATATGGGATGGGGTAAATGGTTTTGCCTCACCAGATGTAATTCGTTTGGCTGAACGACTTGAATATTGGCTACAAAACCCTTCTGAACAGCAGAAGCTTGCCATCTCTGCCCGAAATTATGTCGTATCCAATTGGACATTGGATATGGCCATCGATCGAATCGAACACGCATTGACCATTACCGCATGAGAACTTTATTTACCCTCGCACATTATCACCATATACCGCAGCTGACCCTGCTAGTCCGCAGCCTTCATCGGTATATGCCTGAAGAAACCATCCAAATTTGGATTGTGGATGCTCCCCAATCAGTTCCACTGCCGGAATGGCCGAAGGCGACTTGGCACTTTATTTCCGAACTACCAGATGACCGGTGGCAAGATATGGCTTTGCGGTATTCATATGAAACGCTGAGAGAAAATTTAAAGCCCTTTGTGGGACATTTCTTGTTAGAAACTTGGGAAAGAATTCTGTACATCGATCCCAAAATTCAGTTTTTTCAGCCCTTTTCCGACGTTTGGCAAGCGGCAGACTCCGCGCAAATGGTTTTAATTCCAGAGCTCTTGAATGCGGAGGGACATCCCAAACAAGAGCAAATTCTGAATCAAGGCATCTATCAAAATCATTTTTGGGTGGCTAGAAAAACGACTGATTCACATGATTTTTTCACTTGGTGGAAAGACCAAGTCGAGGTCAAAGGATTTATCGACCTATGCCGCGGGATGAATGCCGATCGGTATTTTTTGGAAATTGCACCTTCCGTATTTCCCCACTTTATGGTCTACCGCCATCCTGGAATCGGGGTGTCGGAGCGTAATAAATCCGAGCGGAAAGTCAATTGGTTTCAACGCATGTGTAATGACTTTCCTCTTGTATCCTATGAGTTTCAAGATGAATCCGAGTACCCTGCCAGTGTACAACCTGCTATGAGTTCAAAAGAACGGGCCATGTGGAATTCCATTCGGCCTCAATACGGATTACCAGAATACACCCGGCGTCAACAAAAAATTCGGGCCTCACTTTTACGTTGGGAGGCCCGAATTCATCGTTTTTTTGATCAATTCTAGTTAACCTTTGTAGAAGAGCCATTTAGCCATTTCTTTCCAGGTAACTTTTTTACCGTACATCAAGATTCCCACTCGGTAAATACGAGAGGCTAGCCAAGTGGTAAAAATGAAGCCACCAATGAGCAGGGAAATGCTTACAGCAATTTGCCAAATAGGAACTCCAAAGGGGATCCGAACCATCATAATGATTGGAGAGGTGAACGGAATCATGGACAACCAGATAGCCAGAGGACCATTAGGGTCACGGAGAACAAATTGGGCGAAGACAAAGGAGGCGATGATCGGTATGGTGATCGGTAACATAAATTGCTGGGTGTCAGTTTCAGCATCCACAGCAGACCCGATGGCACCAAACAACGCACTATACAATAGGTATCCACCTAAAAAATAGAATAAAAACGAAATGACAATAGTGGCCACCGGAAGCGTTTCTAACGCTTCAAAAATTTCTGGCATAACCGCGGACGAGGTCGATGCCTGCATTTTTTGTCGAGCCATTTCTTGTGCTTCAGGGGGTAATTGAGCAATTTGTTGCTCAGAAACGGCTGAGTAACTGTTCATCTGATCGCCTAGAACCTTACTTCCCAAGGAGAATACCCCGAGAGATAGAACAATCCACAAGCCAAATTGGGTAAGACCGACCAAGGCGACACCGACAATTTTTCCTATCATCAATTGAAATGGACGAACGGAGGAAATGATGACCTCCACGATTCGGCTGGTCTTTTCTTCCATAATTCCTCGCATAACCTGAGCACCGTATATAAACACCGCCATGTACACCAAGAAGGCACAGAAGAAGCCAATTGCACTGGCAGCGGCGGCTGAGCTTTTCTTTTCTCCTTGGTCGCTTAGGCTGATGGTTTCCGTACTGACATCCATTTTGGCATCCTTAAGAACACTTTGGGTAATGCCTGCTTCCGTTAACTTCATGGTTTCGATTTCACGTTCAATATTCCGCTCAATCGTCGTTTGAAGTTCAAGTGGCACACCTTTTTCTGCAAATATTTTAACCCCTTTGGGATTTGTGTAGATCGATTCAGGTATAAATACCAAGGCATCCCAACCCGAATCTTTGAATTTCGATTTGGCGGAATCGAGACTCATTTGATTGTCGTATGTGTAAACAAATTCTTGACTGGGATTGAATTTTGATTGGAATAAACCACTCTCGTCAACAACATGAATCTTCTTGGTATCAATGGAGGTGACCGCCGCCCAAATGATGACTCCATACATGGCCCCAATAAGCAAAGGACCAAGAATTGTCATGATGATAAATGACTTTTTCCGAACACGGGTTAGGTATTCGCGCTGGATGATGAGTAAGATATTTTTCATAGGTTGGATGATGCTGAAAGTTGTTGATTATCTCCTTGGACGGCCCGAATGAAGATGTCATTCATGGAGGGAATATTTTCACTAAAAAACCGTAAATCTACCTGGTCGATTAGTTGATGTTGGATAGATTTAATGGAGCTTTCTTTGGGTACAATTAAAATAGCTTCCGATAGGCCCTCCGGTAAAGCTTTACAAGATTCAATTTTGAATTGACTTAGAGTATCGAGAGTCCCGGCAAATCGAATGGTGTAGGAGTTGTTTTTAAACTGATTTTTAATGACATCCTTTGGGCCATCCAATACCTTTTTCGATTTATTGATTAATGCCACATGATCACATAGTTCTTCTACGGATTCCATGCGGTGGGTGGAGAATATTATGGTAGAACCCTTGGCCTTTAATTCTAAAATTTCATCCTTGATCAAATTCGCATTGATAGGGTCAAAACCTGAGAAAGGTTCATCCAAAATGATCAGCTTAGGTTCATGAAGAACAGTTGCAACAAACTGAATTTTTTGTTGCATACCTTTGGATAGATCCTCGACATTTTTGTCCCACCAAGTCTTGATATCAAATTTAGTGAACCAAATGCGGAGTTTATCCATAGCTTCGGATTTACTTAAACCTTTTAATTGGGCCAAATACAGAAGTTGTTCCCCAACTTTCATCTTTTTATATAGTCCTCGCTCCTCCGGAAGGTATCCGATTTCAGCAATGTGTTTCTCTTGAAGTTTTTCTCCATTGAATACAACATATCCTTCGTCTGGACCGGTAATTTGGTTGATGATTCGAATGAGCGAAGTTTTTCCAGCACCATTGGGGCCGAGTAATCCAAATATAGTACCCTTAGGAATGGAAATGGAAACATCTTGCAGGGCGGTATGCTCTGCGTAATGTTTGACGATATGGTGCGCCTCCAGAATGTGGGTGCTTGACATAAGAAACGTGGGTTTAATGTTCTAGGAAACCAATAGTCTAAAATTAACGATTTGCACCGATAATTAGAACATAAGTTTCGCCAGTTGTCTATTTTTTGGATAAACGGATAATGAATTGGATGGATTCAACCGGATTTTTTTTAGTCAACGCTTATTTTTATTGTAATTTTAACCAGTTTTACAAAAAATCAAGAATTGCTTATGCGGGAGTTCCCGTTTCGTCGCTTATTTTCCCTCCCATCGCAAGGTTTCCGTTGGGCAGGCACCAAATTAACTATCTTGGCGGATAAATTTTTGGGCGTTGAAAGACGAGAATTAATTCAGTCAAAATGGGTGGAATGGAATGCTCGTTGGGATGATCTTTTATATGGTTGGATTGATCCTGAGGGAAATCAGTATAGTTTGATTAAGGGAGTCTACCGGTTTTTTTATCGATCCATTGGTTTTGTTTTCCTTTATTTGTTTTTAATCTATACAAACTTCCTTTGGCTCATGGGAGGGATGCCCGGTGTAGAAGAACTCCAAAATCCCAAACTCGCCCAGGCCTCCGCCATTTACTCGGCTGATGGAGTGGAAATAGGTACGTTTTTTGCCGAAAACCGAATTCCTATTGACAGTGCACAAATCGCAAGACCTGTGTTTGAGGCTTTGATTGCCACTGAGGATGCTCGTTTTTTTGAACATGCTGGTATCGATTTAAAGTCGATGGGTGGAGTGGCCCTCGGATTGCTAAAAGGTGGTGAAAGGGGAGGAGGAAGTACCATTTCCCAACAGCTAGCTAAAAATTTGTACAATACTCGCCGCAAAGAAATGCGTGGCCTACTCTACTATATCCCTGGCATTCGGACCATCGTCTATAAAAGTAAAGAATGGATTACGGCCATTCAACTCGAAAAGCGGTTTACTAAAGGGGAGATTATCACGATGTATTTGAACACGGTGTCGTACGGGAACAATGCGTATGGGATCAAGACCGCTGCCAAAACCTATTTTGATAAGGAACCCAAAGATTTGAATGTTCAGGAGGCCGCCGTATTGGTTGGTCTTCAAAAAGCAACCACGTATTACAATCCCATTCGAAATCCTGAGAGATCCAAAAGTCGGCGAAATGTTGTTATCAAACTCATGGAAAAACATGGTTATTTGGCTAAATCTTTGGCGGACTCTCTCATTTCTACTCCTTTGGTGATCAATGAAAACAATGGGGAAGAGGAAAAAGAAACACAAGGTAATTATGGTTATTTGAAGTCAGCCATCGCTAAATATGTCGAACAATATTCAAATCAAAATGAATTGGATATTGATTTATACCGGGATGGTCTTCGAATTATCACTACGGTGGATTCTCGAATTCAGGACATGGCGGAACAAGCAATGTGGGAACACATGAAATCGCTTCAAAAAGAATTCGATAACCAATGGGGAAGTAAAAATCCGTGGGTTTATGAAACGGGAGAGGAGATTCCGGGTTTCATTGATACAGTTGCCAAGCGCACAACCTATTATAAAAAGTTAGCACGTAAATTTGAGGGTAATCTTGATTCGGTGTCAAAATACATGAATCAACCGCTACCAATGAAAATTTTTACGTACGAAGGTGTTAAGCCCATGGTGATGAGCCACATGGATTCATTGAAATACTACAAAAAATTATTACAATGCGGCATGGTGTCGATGGATCCCTACAATGGCCAGATTGTGGCTTGGGTTGGTGGAATAGATTATGATCATTTTCAGTACGACCACGTCAAACAAGGAAAAAGACAGCCAGGATCTACTTTCAAGCCTGTTGTTTATACGGCTGCGATCGATGGCCCGACGAATCTGACCCCTTGCGAGCGAATCGAGGATTATGTGGAGCCCATGGAAATTGAAGAAAATGGGGAAAAAAAGATTTGGCAACCTAAAAATGCTAATGGAGTGTATTCCAGAGCCAATTTGACGCTTCGAAGCGCCCTGGCTCGGTCCATCAATTCGATCGCCGTTCAATTGACCTTGCGTGTTGGCCCCTCTCGGGTAGCAGAATATGCCAAGAAATTGGGAATTCAATCCCCCATGCGGGCTGTACCTTCCATTGGGCTAGGGACATCGGATGTTTCCCTTTTGGAAATGGTGGGAGCCTATACCCCCTTCGTGAATAAAGGACGCCGAGCCGAGCCTATTTTTATAAAAGAAATCCAGGATCGAAATGGTAAAGTATTGGTATCATTTGAACTAAAAGAAGATCCAGAACAGGTGATTTCGGAAGAATCAGCCTTTTTGATGCGCTTTATGCTTCAAGGAAACGTAGAGGAGCCAGGTGCTACTGGACTTCGCATGCGGAATTATGCTGCTTTATTTCAAAATGGGGGAGAATTTGCTGGAAAAACGGGTACAACGTCCAATAATTCAGATGCTTGGTATATTGGTTTTAATAAAGATCTAGTGACAGGTGCCTGGGTAGGAGGTGATGACCGTAGTATCCACTTCCGCAGTAGTATGGGCGAGGGTAGCCGGTCTGCTTTACCAATGGTTGGGATGTTCCTAGACAAATTATATCGAAACAAGGAGTTGGGTTACAAGGCAGGTAAGTTTAGTAAACCCACCATAGAAATAACCAAACCTTACTCTGATTGTGCATTCTATGATTCTTTTGGGGAAGAAAATATAGAGGGGGATTCGATCGTTGTAGAACAAGATAGCCTAGGGAATCAAATTCTATTGGATTCGATTCCATCTGCTCCTGACTATTCAGAACGTGTAAACCCAAGAAAGGAAACCGTTGATTCGGTTCGCCGAGAGCGGGCAGTACCCAAATCCGCTCCCACCTCGGCTAGCCCTCCTTCACCTGCTGAGGAATCGTCTGAGTTAAGTCGACGAGAACTTAGAAGGCTAAGGCGAGAAGAAAGAAAATCGAAGTCCCAATAAATAACGTATGTAAAATTAAAACGACTCCTTATTTAAAATTTTTGATATGACTGAATTGCTCAAAACAACCGAGGCAAAGACTCGAAAGACCAGGAAACTGGCCCGATTGCAACGTTTGAATGTCGATGAAATCGTGTATGCAAAATCTGTGATCAACTACACAGAATTGAAAATGGTTTCGGGTGATGCCTATTTGGTTTCCAAGACGCTCAAAGAAGTGGAAGATTATTTACCACCTCACAAATTTTTCCGTGTGCACAAGTCCTATATGGTTGGGGTTTCATTTTTGGATGGACTTCAAGTTCATGAAGAACCTTGTGTTAAACTAACCACCGGAGAGTGTATTCCATTATCTAGAAGAAGAAAGGAAGAATTTCTTTCATTTCTTCGGATCATCCGGCCTCAACTTACTTAAGTTGAAAGTACTTCCTGTAAATGGGTTTTCGATAGGCAAATTGTAGCCACAAGACAGGATAAACTAAATAATCCAACCAAAAAAATGGCGTTGTGAATTCGATGTAATCATCGATCACAGTGCCTTTTGGTGTTTGGATTATCCCATGGGTATGTTTCCAAGTCGAAAGAAAAAAGGGCAACTCGGTACCCTCATCTACAAAAAAACAGTGGGAAGGATCAACTTGGTGTTTGGAAATATAGCTCGTCCATTTTTGTTTTATTCCCAAGGCTGAAAGTTGAAAAGAAACCCAATCCCCTTGTTCATTTCCGTCATACCTGAGTACTTGTACTTTAGGAAATGGAGGTGTCAAAGCGCGGAGTAAATCTTGGTCAAACTTTGACCAAACCGATATAACGTCCTGTTGGACAATCGTTTGTAATCGAATAATCACGTATTGAAAATTGGTTATTTGAAAAATGTAGCCTAGTTTCGTCTCCAGCCACAGCATCATAACCAATGCTGTTTCAAATTGTTAGCCATCGAAGACAACATGAAACTAGTTATTCTCTTTTTATTAGGAGGGTGGACCAACCCTTTTTTGGGCCCCATCGTATTGCAATCACCTCTTTGTGCAAATGCTACTATCCGCTGTCAAGTCCACACTAAGTCCCAAGAGTGGTATCAGTGGGAGTGGAAATCACAGGGAACCGATCAATGGCAAAATCTTGGTGACCCGGTATTTTTAACCGGGACTGAAATTTTGAGTATGTCCATTTCCTCAAATCTTCTTCCCGGTTCTCTTCGAGTTAAATCGTGGCAGTCTAGTGAATCAACCGTTTGGTATAGTGCTGTCCTTGATTTGGGAGTCCCCATGAATTTAAATCCCTCCATAACAGGAAATCAGCAGGTTTGCACCGGTCAAGATATTCGATTAAAAGTTGATTTTCCGACCAATGGTCAACACCAATGGGAGAGGTCAAGTCAAGGGGCAGAATTTACAGTGCTTCAAGAGACACCAAAATACACTCGTGTCAATCAATTGGAACTTGTGATTCGAGGAAGTTCGGGTGTGGATCATCGAATCTTTTATCGAAACAGGTGGACTTCCCCAGAGGGTTGTATTCATTATTCAAAACCCATTCAATTAACAATTAATCAGCTCAGTACCATATCGCCTGTCCCATCTACCTTGATTTGTGAAGGGCAACCCCTCAAATTACAAACCAATAACGTTCAAGGTAGTTGGTTAAGGAATGAATGGTTTTTATCCGATTCGCTTGGTATTTTACGACCTATATCCGATTCCAGTGCCTCCACATTTTGGGTTATGAAGTGGCCAAAGCATTTGAAATCGGTTCAGGTAAGAGGAACTTTTGAAACGGTACAACAAACCCCTAGTTTACCAGTCAAAGGAGTGTGTACGCTCACGACTCAGCGCACGTATTCTGTCAATCCAGCTCCCAAAACACCATCTGATACCTCTGTGATCCAATGTGGACTAGCCAAAATGCAGGTTTTGAAAGGAGGAGAATGGTCTATGGCACGTACCGGTCCTTGGCAAAAGACGGAAGCTTGGCTTGACTATCTTCAACCTGATACACTGACGCGATGGCATCGTTCGTTGGATCCACTTGGCTGTCCAAGTGAACCCTATCAAATTCAATACATCGCCCATCCAATTCCTACCGGTCAGCTTCAATGGAAACGAAATGTAGTTTGTTTTTCTGATACCTTATTACCGTTTCAGATTTCGACAAACGTAGGTACCCAACTCAGGATGGGATGGACACGCGAAACCTTAAGTGACTTTCCCATTCGACCCAATTTAAAATCAGATTCGTTATTTTGGGTTTGGTATGATTCTCGAACTCAGTGTCAAAGCACAGTTTGGAAAAACTGGTTGCCTTTCCAGGATCCGATGCAAATCGAGGTAATCTTACCTAGAGAACCTATTTGTCCAGGAATTGAGGTTTCGCTTTCGGGATCGATAGTGAATTCTCATGCCACTTGGGAATGGAAGGGTGCTACATTCTCAGGCACCGGACCAACCATTGCCTATCGATTTTTTGATAATCAAGAAGGAAGTCTCACCATCCAGAATGTATGTGAAACACGTAAAATGCCGTGGAGAATCGAAGTCATTCCACCTCCTACCATTCAGATGAGTATCTCCATGGACCGTATTTCCTGTCAGGGTGATTCAACAGTTTGGGAGATTCAATCTTCTATGCCTATTTCGGTGGTATGGTATCATAGTGCTTTGGGTAAGGTGGGGGTAGGCACACAATGGAGAGCGAAAGCGGAAGCGGTCGGCTTACAAACGGTTTGGTTTGAGTGGCGGGATTCATGTGGTCGTTCTGGGCATTCTCCGCGATTTCAGTGGAAGGTTTTACCCAAACCAATAGTTCCACACGTAGACGATATCATTTCTCAATGTATCGGGGCAAATTTGCCGCAGCCTGAGGTGGATATCCAATGGGTATGGTCAGGATTTGATCCTTCGAAAATAGGTGAACAAAAGGTGTGGGTTCGGTCCCTCAACTCGGTTGGGTGTACGTCAGATTCCATTCCCAAATGGATTCGACAATCGCCGAAATTTTCCACAACCTTAGTAGTAAGCAAAAACTGGATGTGTGCATCTGGCCTGAGAAACCGAGCAGTATTTATACGAAATTCCTCAAATTTACCGGTCCAGTGGCTAGATGAAGAAGTAGAAAGCGAGGGTACTGGATGGAAACTTAGCGCATCGGGTGTATACCGTTTCTTACAAACTCAAGCACATTGCTCCATGCTTGATTCCTTCGTTATTGCCCGAGTTGTGGTCCCAGATTGGATCGAAAAGCCAAGTGAGTCAATTGCGTATTGCCCAAGCCAAAATCTTGTGATTTCTCTAGGTCAAGAGATTGATTCAACCATCTTTTGGTATGAAACGGCATTCCAAGAAATGCCAATTCACCGTGGAAAAGAGCTGGTACGTTTTCCTCAAGTACCGGTTTGGGTTCGAAAACGAAACCAATGGAATGAGATCGACTTTTGCGAGTCAGATCCGATTAAAATAGTCCCTGTGCCGAGATTACAATTGGAATCCAAGTGGTTGACTCAAGCACGATGCGAGGGAAACTCTGCCAGTTTTGAGGTTGTCCCCATTGGAAGTGGCGTGGGTTCTTGGTGGCAAAAAAAACCAGGCCAGAATGCATTTGAAAGGATACCAAATTCTGTCAGTCCAACCCTTAAATTAACTTCCATAGGGAATTCACAAAATCCAAATAAGTCGTGGTACCGATTTCAATTTGAGAGCGAAAATTGCCTGGTTTATTCGGAGGAAATGCAATTGCATGTTTTGGGATTCAAAGCATCTCTACCTTCTGTAGAGGCGTGTGAGGGAACTAGTTTTCCCTTGCAGTTGCCTGAAAATTCGGGTCAACTAAGTTTAATCGAGTGGCAAAGTAGACCAAGTACCACAGGACCTTGGCTGCCCTCCCCAATTCCTGAAAGAATGCAAGTAGGTACTCGTTTTTGGCGAGTTAGAGGTCAATTTTTAATGGAGAATGGTCAACTTTGCACCCAAACCTCAGATGATGCACGAGTGACCATTCTCTCTGCTCGAGGTAGGTTGGCTTTGGCTCAAAACGAATGTCCCGGTAGCGAAATGACCTATCATTGGATGCCATTTCAATCAGGTGGAGTATGGACATGGAATCAGATCCCATCTAATCAAATGCAAGGTCAGATTGGGAAAGGTGTTCATATTTTCCAATCTCGTGTCAAATCCTGTGTTTGGGATACTACCGTGGTGGTTACGGTATCACCTCATACCTTACCTAAACCTTTTTTTGCTGAATTTTCTCGATTTTTTTTGTCTGATAGCATCAAATGGCTTCCTATTGTGCGAAACCTAGATTTAGTCTGGCTCGGCGATACCCTATCAAAATCGATAATATCTCCTACCTTATTCACTTCCTATGGCTCATTTGAACGGTTTGCGGCATTTCAGACCAACGGCTGCTTGGGACCCATAGGTACTTGGAAAGGCTACGTACTCAAGCCTTTGACAGTTCAGATGAGCCTTCCAAAAGTAGTTCAATGTGAAGGTCTATCGATCGATATTTCGGTCAGATCTGTTGGAGAAGGAAAATTATCCTATCAATGGTACCAGAAGTCGCATCAAAATACGACTTGGGTTCCTTTGTCTGAATGGCCCAGTAAGAATAAAGGGGAAAAAGCCGCGCAACTGAGAATTTACTCAGTGGGAAATTATCCTCATTGGGATGGGACATGGTACCGGTGCCTAGTTTCTGATTCCTTAGGTCAGCAGTGGAGTGACTCGGTCTTGCTTGAAGTATGGGAGCCGAGGGGAAATCTAATTCCCCACCAATATATTTGTGAAGAAGAAAAAAAGGAATTGGATATCCGGACATTTCGGGGGTGGCGACCGGGAGAAATTCAAGGATTTTGGGAGAAAAAAGAGACCTCAGGATGGAAAAAATGGATAGAGGGGTATCAACTCGATTTACATGAGCAATCTCAAGGTTTATATCGGTATGCCTGGTTATTTCCTAACTCAAATCAGGATACGTGCAAATGGACAAGTGATGATTTTTTAATTCAAAAAGTCCCGAGGCCCAACCCTCCTTCTGTGGTCGAATCCGTCGTTTGTCAAGACGAAAAAGTGTTGACCCCCCCATACCCAGTCAGTCGCTTTAATTGGTATGCAACATCTGACTCACAGGCTTCTAGATTACCTAGTGTACCTTTGATCTCCTTGGCCAAAACAGACGATATTTTCTATTGGATTGCTAGCCGAGGGCCGTATTGCGAGAGTAATCGTGTTCGCCTGCAATGGAAAATTCAGCCTAGACCTGCATGGCCTATTTCATTAGTACCGATGGAATTTGAGGGTTATTCTTTGACTTTTTCCGCACTTGGTGAGAATTTAAATTGGTATCGAACGACTCGATCGGAAAGTCAAAAAAATGCTCCAGTTTTTACCCAGCCAGGTTTAGTCCGATTTTTTGTTACACAAACCAATGCGTTTGGTTGTGAAAGTCAAAAAAGATTGATTGAATCCAAGCTTACGTGGCCTGTAACGATCGAGGAACAACCACAAAGTCTCTATGAATGCCATGGTAATTCTGCTACATTTAAATTTAAACTCAAGGGTCAAGGAACGATTCGTTACCAATGGTATCGAAAAAGGCCTGGAGGAAGATTTGAAGAGATTAGTGGGGGAAATACCCAAGAATATAAAGTGGGCTCTTCGGGTTCTGTGGTTGATCCGGATTCCAGTGCCTATTTTTGTCGGGTAGACCTTAACAATGGTCGAGAATTATTCACCGATACAGTCCATTTATGGGTAAATTCCATTTTAGCTAGAAATAGAAACATGTCCTTTTGCGCTGATCAAGCGGTTGTATTGAATCAAGCTCACTTGGACTTGCGAGGAAAGGTGCGCACGATTACTTGGGAAGGGACATGGGGCATAGGATGGCGAAATATTGGACAAACCGGACAACTTATTTCAGATTCGTTGCCAGCCAAAGTCAGGGCACGTGTCGAATTTCAGTCGGAGTTGCATGAAACATGTGTTCGTACGTCACCTGAAATCACCCTTATACAACTTCCTCTACAACTCCCCATTGGGATTCCAGACCGAGTCCAAAGCTGTGATACCTCAAACTCGTTTCCTATTTGGAAAGGGGGCGATTTTAAATTAGAAAACGGTCAAATTTTTGTTCGGCAAATCGGAATTCAGAATTGTTGGACAGATTGGAAAAAGGTGGATTGGGAAAAATCTCCCTGTTGGATGACACCTTTGTTTTGTGATCCTATAACCACGGAACTTCCGCCGACATGGGGTTTTCTGCGGGATAGTCTGAATTTAGTCTGGGGGAAGGCATATGGAAAAGGCCGAGTTACAGGGTTTAAAAATGCGCAAGGATATTATGTATGGTCTGTTCAGGACCAAGGCTATTTCTCAATGCCTACGGAAGATAATTTCAAAAGAAAGTGGATAACAACGGCAAAGCCATTGGATTGCCAAAGTACCCAGACTTTGTGGGAGGTGCTTTTAGAGGAACCGGATTCCATTCGTCTCGATTCTTCAAATGCTCTTTCTTGGATTCATCTATTGGAAGATCCCCCTCTTTGGAAACATCAACCAATTGTAAAAGGAAACTATTTTTGGCCCGAAAAAATAGAAAGTCAACGCTTTTGGCAACGTTGGGACGAAGAAGGTCAAACCTGGATTGAGGTGGTCTTCCCCCTTGATACTATTTTTTTGAATCATACCTTTCGATTCCGTCATGACTGGAGTCCCACTTTGTTTTCATGGATAACGATTCCCAAGTTGGACTGGAAGACTATTCCTCCAACTTGCCAATGGCGAGGAGAGCGATTGATATCACATGATCTTCATTTTCCACTCCTAAAAGAAACTCGAAACAACCAAGGTCAGTTAGTGGAATCAAGTTATCTGATGAGTTCAATGATTTTGGACACGGCACCTGTGAAGACACAAATCGGCCCAATTAAAATAATTACCTTTGTGGATCGCTGGGGAAGAGTCTGTACTTCCCGCCATTGGACCGAGTAATTTATGAATGTATGGAATCATTTCAATTTAAATCGTACCATATCCGTTCGATGAACGCACAAACGGAAGAAGAAAAAAATGCAATCAATCAAGAATTAAAGGATCTATATGCTTCCTTGTCTGAAAACGAGAAACAAAGATTTAATGAGGAACTTCAGACCTTTTTAATTAAAGAATTGGGGACGATACAGTCCATGTACCAAGCCGCCAAAGAGGAGGGTGATCCCTTAAATCTGGTATAAAAAAAGCCGAGTTGATCTTCAACTCGGCTTTTTTAGAAGTTACCTTGGCTTACAGTTGCTCGAAGCTACGTTCAATAAATTGGGTTAGCGCCTGGCCTGTTAATAATCCTTGAGACAGCAATGCCAAGTCAACTAATTGTTTAGCTACTTTTTCAGACTCTTCTGTTGAACTCTGAAGAAGTTGTCCTATTTTAGGGTGGTTTCCATTGACTACCAACTGATAAGACAATGGCATTTCACCGAACATTCCGGCTTGACCATTTAATTTGGACATTTCTTGCCAACGTCTCATAAACTCGGGTAAAATGATGGTTACAGGGTAATCCTCTGGACCTTGCGCCTCAATTTGGACTACCTGATTATTCGCTAAAGGTTTGAATATTTCCTCTACTTTTGTTTTTTCTTCATCTGTTAAGATCAAGGTGGAGGTCAAACCTTTATCGATTAATTTATCAAAGGTATCGGCATCTACACGCTTGAAGGTCGTCGACTCCCACTTGGATTCCATGGCATTGATAAAGTGCGCATCCAAAACATCATCGAAAACCGCTACATCCAAAGACCTTTTCTTCGCCCCAGCAATATAAGCATCTTGTTTGATGACATCGTTGGCGTACAAGACAACAAACTTGCCGTCCTTATCTTTTTGCAATGCCTCAATGTGATTCTTGTATTCCTCTGCGGTAAAGTATTTGTTTTCAGTATTTTTGATCAGCATAAAGTCCTTCGACCGATCATAAAATTTGTCATCAGAAATAACTCCGTATTTAACAAAGAGACCGATACTTTCCCATTTTTCTTCAAAGGAAGTCCGATCTTGTTGGAAAAGTTCTTTCAGTTTGTCTGCTACCTTTTTGGTAATGTGGGCATTGATTTTCTTGACATTCCCGTCTGCCTGCAAGTAAGACCGAGAAACATTCAAAGGGATATCGGGGGAGTCAATCACTCCATGAAGCAGCTGTAAAAATTCGGGTACGACATCCTTTACATCATCGGTAATGAAGACTTGACGGCTGTACAACTGAATTTTCTCTCGATTCAACTGGAAATCTTTCTTGATTTTTGGAAAATACAAAATACCTGTCAAGTTGAAAGGATAATCTACGTTCAAATGAATCCAAAACAGTGGATCCTCACTGAACGGATACAACTCTTTGTAGAAGGCTTTGTAATCATCATCCGTCAATTCACTTGGATTTTTGGTCCAAAGTGGAGTTGGATTATTGATGACTTTCTCTTTGAACTCAATTTCAACAGGTAAAAACTTACCGTACTTCTCTAGTATCTGTTCAAGCTTAAATTCCTCTAGGAATTCCTCGGCATCCTCCGCAATGTGTAGAATGATGTCTGTCCCACGGGTCTCTCTGGATGCTTCCGAAATTTCAAAGGTGGTACTACCATCACAAATCCAACGAACAGCAGGCTCGTCTTGATACGATTTGGTCAGGATTTCAACTTCTTTAGCCACCATATAGGCGGAATAGAACCCTAGTCCAAATTGACCAATAATCTGGTTTTTGTCACCATCTTCCTTGAATTTCTCAACAAATTCTTTGGCACCAGAAAATGCAATTTGGTTGATGTATTTTTTAACTTCCTCGGCTGTCATTCCGAGACCGGCATCCGAAATGGTAATGGTTTTTGCTTCTTTGTCTACTTTAACTCGAATGGTCAAGTCCCCTAATTCGCCATTAAACTGCCCAATGGAAGACAATTTTTTGATTTTTTGAGTAGCATCTACCGCATTGGAGACTAGTTCTCTCAAAAATATCTCGTTGTCGGAATAAAGGAATTTTTTAATGATCGGAAATATATTTTCCGTGTTAATCGAAATTGTACCTTTTTCTGCAACCATATAAAATCTATTGTTTTTTCAATAGAGCATCTCAAAGCTTATTCCATCTCTGTTTTTTCTGCCAGAATGTCATAGTTTTTGGGTTTTCCATTTGCCTCGTCGGAAAAAATACAACGCCAGAAGTGCCAAGATGGATTCACTGATGACGATAGCATAGAAAACGCCAGTCTCCTCCAAAGAGGTTTGTTTGGCCAAGAAGTAAGCGAGTGGTATTTCGATGATCCAAAAGCAGATTAAATTGATCCAGGTGGGTGTGACCGTGTCGCCGGCACCGTTCAAGGCTTGCGACATGACCATTCCAAATCCAAAAAATACATAACCTAAGCAAAGAATTTGAAGACATTCAACACCGGTTTTCAGTACGGCCGGATTTTGATCAAATAATCCGACTAATTCCGGGGCAAAAACAAAGAAAAATAAAGCAACCAGAGCTAAAAAACCCATGTTATACCAAGCGGCTTGAATAGCCGATTTCATGGCTTTTTCAGGTTGATTAGCACCTAAATTTTGCCCGACTAAGGTTGCCGCTGCATTGGCAAGTCCCCAAGAAGGTAAAATCGTAAAAACGATGATACGAATTCCAATGGTGTAACCTGCCACTATTTCGTCGCCGTATGAAGATAAAATCCGAATCAAAAATACCCATGAGGCAGATTGAATGATAAATTGCCCTGCACCCCCGGCAGCAAGTTGAATGATTTGTTTGCTAATTCGATAAATTGGGGTAAGATGTCTTCTGTATATGGGGATTGATTGGGTACCGAAAAACAAATAATAAAGTTGAATTCCAACGCCGAAGGTCCGACCAATCGCGGTTGCGGCAGCTGCACCAGCTACGCCCCAATGAAGGACTCCAACAAAAAGAGCATCAAGACCAATATTAATCACATTGGCAATAATGACTGCTTTCATGGCTTGAGTAGCGAAGCCTGCCCCGCGTAGGGCACCTCCGAGTGTAAACAGCAATAGGATAACGGGCGAGGATAGGAAAGAAATGCGAGTATACCAAAGTCCTTGGGAAATCAACGCCTCGGATCCCCCCATTAAGCGTAAAATAGTATCGGAGAAAACAAAACCAACGACTGCCAAAAGGAGTCCAAGGAAACCGGAAAGCAGAAACAATTGGCCTATGGTAAGACCGGCCAATTGATATTTTTTTTCACCAATTCGACGGGCAATTAATGCAGTTGCGGCAGTACTAAGTCCCCATGCCAGCGAATAAATCAAGGTTAGAACGGATTCAGTCAAGCCGACAACTGCCACGCCGGTCACTCCAACAAAACGGGCAACAAAAAATGCATCAACTACAGCGAATAGGGCTTCAAATCCCATTTCCACTATCATGGGGATTGCTAATAAACCAATGGACCGTTGAATGGATAGGGTGGTGAAGTCCGTATGTTCATCGGCGGCAAAAGCATCTCGAATAAACTGTATAATTCGATTCATAACGAAACAAAAAAGAGTCGGAGTGACCGACTCTTAAAATTAAGATTTTTGAGCAAGTTTAGAATGTTTGTTTCCGTACAAGAAATAGATAACTAGGCCGATGATCAACCACACGATAAACATTCGCCAGTTTGACCAACCAAGTTCAGTCATTAGGTATAGGTTCGTTAGGACACCTGCCACCGGAATGACGGAAGACTTAATTTTGAAACTTAATAGGGCCAAAAATATCCAGGTCAGCCAAAAAAGTCCCATTAATGGCTTGGCTGAAAGATGGGTAAGGAAATCACCGCTATAAAACGAATAACCAAGGGCGGCAACCAAAAGTAGTCCTACCAGGTATTGCCCATTGATATACGGTATTTTAAACTTGGCCTTTTCTGATTCACCTGTGTAGTCCAAATAAATGATTCCGGAACAGACAAGAATAAAGGCAAAAAAGGTGCCTACAGAGGTCAGATCAACAAATAAATTAAGATCCAAAAATAAAGCAGGTATCCCGACAAAAAGTCCAGTGATAATCGTTGCAAAAGACGGAGTTTGGTATTTTGGATGGATTTTTTGAAAACGTTTCCATAGTAATCCGTCGCGACTCATGGTCATCCAAATTCTGGGCTGACCCAATTGATACACCAACAAAGCACTTGTGATGGCAATCACCGCGCTCACCGAAATGACCCCGGCAACTGAGTCCAATTCTACCAATGAAAATACGTACGCCAATGGGTCCTCTACATTCAACTCTTTATAGCTTACCATCCCTGTCAACACCAAGGCAATCACAACATACAAAAGCGTACAAATGACCAATACAATGAGCATGGCTTTGGGTAGATCCCGCTGCGGATCCTTACATTCTTCGGCCGTGGTTGATATGGAATCAAAGCCGATGAATGCAAAAAATACGGCGGCCACTCCACTCAAGACACCTTCTATGCCATTGGGTGCAAAAGGTGACCAATTTTCTGGTTTTACATAAAATGCACCTGCAATGATAACCAAGAAGATGACAGCCAATTTTAAAATTACCAAGATATTGGAAGCCGTTCTGGACTCCTTGATACCAATGTACACTAGGCTGGTAATGAGTAAAGTCACCAATCCTGCGGGCAAATCGAGGAGAAGTTTAAAGCCAAACAGTTCGGGCGCATCTTGATAAGCTTGGGCCGAGGTTATTACTTTTTTGGGAAGTTCGGTGAGACTCCCATTTTGGGTAGCAATTTGAACCTGGTCGAATGATTTCTTAGCGGTTCCAGGATCGATAGCCAAGTATTCCGGCCAATTCATTCCAAAACCTTGGAGCATAGACGTAAAATATTCGGACCACGAAATAGCCACTACCATATTTGATACAGCATATTCCAAAATGAGAGCCCAACCAATAATCCAAGCGAATAATTCACCAAATGAAACATAGGCATAAGTATAAGCACTTCCGCTGACCGGAATCATGGACGCAAATTGAGCATAACATAGAGCGGTAAACATACAAGCAATGGCCACAAAAACAAACAAAAGGGAAACCGCAGGCCCACCATTGTAGCTGGCTAATCCGATGGTACTGAAAATTCCGGCCCCGATGATGGCCGCGATACCAAAGGATATTAAATCTCGGAGACCTAGAGTTTTGAGGAGTCCATTTCCGTGCTGACTTTCCTGAATGGCTTGCGCTATATTTTTTCTCCGAAACAGCGAATTATTCATGGATTGACCTTAATTTAGGGTTTTTCTAATGCAATAAAAGTCAAAGCTACTAAAAAAAATGACAAACTCAGACATTCTGGAGGTAATTGAAATGACGGGTAAAATCATGGAACTGCATGAGGGCGACCCCAATCGAATCCGTTCATATCAGAATGTAGGGTTCTCATTGGGGAAGGTTTTGGAGCCCTTTTCAACCCTTTCAGATGCTGATCTCCTTCGTTTACAAGGAGTTGGAAAAGGATTACTTTCCGCCATTCGGGAAATTGAAAATACGGGGACTTTACAAGAGTTGCAAGACTTGTTAGCTCAAACGCCTGAAGGACTTCTTGATTTGTTTAAGATTAAGGGTTTAGGTGTAAAGAAGATCAAAGTGCTGTGGAAAGAGCTTGGATTGGATAACCTAAACGATCTTCAAATTGCCTGTGAAAATGGATTGATTGCTACCGTCAAAGGTTTTGGCACAAAAACGCAGGAAAGTATTCTGGCCTCCTTGGCTTTTTTACAAAGCCAAGCGGGTAAATTACGAATGAACAAAGGCCATGAATTGGCACAAGATATTTTAGACGCACTGCGACCAACCTTTCCTTCCATCCAAGTCGTAGGAGAAGTGGTGCAGGGAGATGAGACCATTCAACTTATTCAATGTGTCATCCCAACAGAGGATCGTACCCCTTTGGTAATTGCTCATCCTCTTTTTTCGGCGGATGAAGCTGCCTGTGCTCCTTTTACTTGGCGAGGAGGTGTAAACTCACATCAAGTTCAAGTGGAGATTCAAAAGGTATCCCTACAGGAATCAGTTGGTAAAATTATGGCCTTGAATTCGAAGGTACCTCACTTACAGAAAAAAATAGAGGGACAATCTTTACAAGAGATTTTATACAAACAACCGCACTTAACTTCGGAGGAATCCTACTATCAAGCTCTGGGTAGTGCTTGGATTGCTCCTGAAATGAGAGAAGGACGAAATGAATTTGAGTGGGCCAAAACCAATTCTCCTACCGATCTCGTGACTTGGGAATCACTTAAAGGCGCCTTGCACAACCACTCGACATATTCCGATGGCCGACATTCTTTGCAAGAAATGGCCTCCTTCGCCGAGTCATTGGGATGGGAATATTTTGGGATTGCAGACCATTCCCAAACGGCAGCCTATGCTAATGGCCTGCCAGCCGAACGAGTGATGCAACAATGGGAAGAAATTGATCATTGGAATGCGCAAGCCGGTAAAATTCAGATCTTAAAAGGCATTGAGTCTGATATTCTAGTGGATGGCTCCCTCGATTATCCAGATGAAATTCTGATGGGATTTGATTATGTTGTCGCTTCAGTCCATCAAACACTCTCCATGGATATCGTTAAGGCAACCCACCGATTGATTAAAGCCATTTCTCACCCAGCTACCTCTATTTTGGGACATCCCACTGGTCGATTGCTTTTATCTAGGAATGGATACCCCATAGACCACATGGAGGTGATAAAGGCTTGTGCGGCTCACGGTGTAATCATGGAGCTAAATGCCTCTCCCTATCGTTTGGATTTGGATTGGCGTTGGATCGAAGCTTGCGTTGAACAGGGGGTCATGATTAGCATCAATCCCGATGCACATGAGCAAGAAGGATTCTTTGATATGAAATATGGGGTTATGGTGGCCCGAAAAGCTGGCTTAACCTTTCAAAATACGTTTAATGCCCAATCGCTGTCTTTTGTAGAGAACCATTTTAAAGCTAAACGAGGTCGTCATACATGACGACCTCGTTTTTAATTGGGAAGATTGCCAGACAGACGAAGTAATTCCAGCTCCGACACTTTTACGTTGAAGCGGGCATTTACCAATCGGTTGACCGACGTATCAAAGCGACGCTGCGCTTCATTGATTTCTAGGATGGTTGAACTACCCAAACGGTATTTTTCTAATGAAATAGTTAGGTTTTCCTCTGCTAAAGATTTATTCTCCTCCTCAATTTCCAACAACTGCTGATCAGCCTTAAATTGATTGTAAGCCGCATGCAAATCTCCTACAATCTGATTGAGAAGATTATTCCGTTCCTCTTTGGCCACTTCGGTGCGCAAACGAGCTGTCTCCACGTTCCGTCGTATCCGTTGACCATCAAACAAGGTCCAGCTCAATCCGATTCCCGTGTTGATCCCATAGTTTTGGTTTAAAACGATCAAACCCGCGTTGTTACTTGAAGACGCGTAATTTAAAGAAGAGGTAAGATTGACACGAGGAAGTTTGAAGGAATTGGATTGTTTTTCACCGATCAACTGCAATTCAATCATTTTTTGCATGAGTGCCAATTGGGGATTACTGGATTTCGCGTCTTGCACTAATTGTTTTAGATCATAATCATTTTTAAAATTCGGGATTTCCTGAATTTCAAAAGTAGTCAACGGATCGCGGTTCATTAGGGTGTTCAACCGTACTTTGGCATTGGCTAGGTTGTTTCGGGCATTGGTCAATTCCGTTAATTGTGCCGTCAGGTCGGTTCTTGATTGCAAATAATCCAATTTGGAGGCTCGACCAATCTGCCAACGCTGTTCAGTGATTTGAAGACGCTCTTCGTAGTATTTGACAATTTGCTCTAAAAATCCAACCGATTGTTTTTGTCGCATGATGTCAAAATACAAGGTCATGAGTTGAGCCATGGTATTTTGAATGACCACCTGTTTTTGTAAGCCAGCCTGTTGCTCTTGGCCACGTAATTGGTCGAGTACATACTTTCTCAACTGGCCGTCGTAAACCGTCCACAAGAGTGCTACATTGGTCCCTGGGTTTACTTGTCGGCCGAAACGATTAATTGAGCGACCATCAAAAAAGGATTGATCGACATAATTAAATACCGTACCAAAATTGGCATTGTAGGTTATGGTAGGGCTGTAGCCCGCATTTCCTTTATAGACTTGGTAGGCCGCAATCTCATTATTTTGTTGGGCGATTTTTATTCCATAGTTTTCTTTCAACGCTATTTCAATAGCTTCCTCTAACGTCAGAACAGGCAATGATTGCGTATGTCCTAAAAAGGGGAGGAGCACTAGGAAACCTCCCCAAAAAAACCAATTCAATTTTTTCATTTTCGTATTTTTAAACACCCTCCGCCGCAATGGCCTCAATGTTCTTCATTCGTTCAAAATTTTTCTCTTTGCTCAAATAAATGTACAAACTTGGGATCACGTACAGTGTCAGAATTAAAGAGAATACCAATCCTCCGATGACGACAATTCCCATCGATTGACGACTTTCCCCAGCTGCACCAAAGGCAGTAGCAATTGGTAGTGCTCCCAAGGCTGTAGCCAATGTGGTCATTAGAATGGGGCGCAATCGCAACGAGGCTGCTTCCAAAGCAGAATCTGCAATGCTCATGCCTTTTTCACGTAACTGATTGGCAAACTCAACAATTAATATGCCATTTTTAGTTACCAAACCGATCAACATGATGATTCCAATTTGACTGAAGATGTTCAACGTTTGGTCGAAATACCAAAGTGAAAAAACCGCACCCGCTAGAGCCAACGGAACCGTAAACATGATGATTAACGGGTCGATGAAACTTTCAAATTGGGCAGCTAGGATCAAATACACCAATAACAAAGCCAATAAGAATGAAAACAAGGTATTGGAGGAACTCTCTGCGAAGTCTCGTGAAGAACCCGTTAAGGTGGTTTTTATGGCTGGATCATTCAATTTCTTCGAAATTTCTTCCATCGCCTCAATTCCATCAGCAATGGTCTTACCTGGAGCCAAACCCGCCGAGACAGTGGCACTCATGTATCGATCGTAATGATACAACTGAGGAGGACTACTTTGCTCATCAGCCTTCACAATGTTGTCGAGCTGGATCAATTGACCGATGTTGTTTTTCACATAAGTCGACTTCAAGTCCAAAGGCTCATTTCGATTTCCTCGATCAAACTGACCAATAACTTGATATTGACGCCCATTCATGTTAAAATAACTGAATCGCTGGCCAGCAAAGGCTAGTTGCATGGTTTGAGCTACATCAGCCACGGAAACACCCATCGATTTTGCTTTTTCCCGATCGATGGAAATATTCAGCTCTGGCTTCGAAAATTTCAGGTTTACATCTACGATCGAAAAGGCCGGATGATCTTGGGCCAGGTCCATAAACTTGGGTAAATACTCCCGAAGTTTGGCAAAATTGGGAGCTTGTAATACGTATTGAACGGGTAACCCCCCACGCTTATTCACTGAAATCGTTTGTTGTTCGTTGACAAACGCCCGTGCATCCGGGATTTTCTTGGTGATGTTAGTTATATAAGCTGCTATTTCACTCTGAGAACGTGTCCGCTCTGCCTTATCGACGAGCCCAATACGTCCAAATCCTGTGTTGGCACCCCCTGATCCTGCAAAACCTGGTGCCGAGACGGTTAATACACCTTTAGCCTCTGGTACGGAGTCTCCAATCATAACGGCGATTTTTCGAATGTAATCGTCCATATACTCGTAAGATGACCCCTCGGGTCCTGTCATTTGAATTTGTAGGTTACCCCGGTCATCCAACGGAGCAAGCTCAGACTTCAGGTTGGATCCAAAGTAATAAATCATTCCCCCCGTAACCAATAGGATCGGAAAAACCATCCAACGTTTGGCTAAGAAATTATCCAAAGAGTTCTTATAAGACGATTCAAATCTTTCAAAGTAAGGTTCAGTGGCAATATAAAATTTGCTTTTTGAATTACCCTTACGAGTCAGATAAGCATTTAACATGGGGGTTAGGGTCAACGAAACAAAGGCAGAAATCAAAACCGCCGAGGCTAAAACAATTCCAAATTCCCGGAAGAGTTTTCCGACGAATCCTTCCATGAAAATAACCGGTAAAAATACCGCCGCTAACGTGATGGAGGTGGAAAGGACAGCAAAGATAATCTCGTTGGAACCTTTGATCGCTGCCTCAATGGGATTCATACCCTCCTCGATCTTTTTGTAAATGTTTTCAGTAACTACAATCCCGTCATCCACAACAAGCCCAGTTGCCTGAACAATGGCCAGAAGTGTAAGAACATTGACTGAAAACCCGAGGATGTACATGATAAAGAAGGTACCAATCAACGAAACAGGAATGTCGATCAGCGGGCGTACTGCCACCACCCAGTCGCGGAAAAATAAAAAGATGATGATGACTACGAGCACGATGGCAATCAACAAGGTCTCGACTACCTCGGTAACAGATTGTTTAATAAAAATGGTGTAGTCTAAAACCGTTTCCATTTTAAAGTCCTTGGGTAATGACTTTTTAACTTCTTCGGTTCGCTTATACACCTCTTGGGCAATGTCCAAGTAGTTGGCGCCGGGTTGGGGTGAAATGGCAATTCCGACCATAGGTTCGTTATTCCATCGCAAAATGGTTTCCTCGTTTTCGGCACCCAGGACAGCATAGCCAATATCTTTGAATCGAACGACCCGTTCTCCTTCGTTCCGAATGATCATATTATTGAAATCCTCCTCGGTACTAAAGCGTCCAACGGTTTTTACGGTGAGCTCGGTGGTATTACCTTGTAATTTACCACTAGGTAGTTCGACATTTTCCCGATCAAGGGCCGATTTAACGTCTTGCGTAGTAATTTTCAAAGCCGACATTTTGGAGGGATCCATCCATAAACGCATGGAAAAACGCTTGAAACCCCAAATTCGAACTCCTGACACCCCCTCAATCGTTTCAAAGCGCGGAGAAACAGCATTTTCAGCAAAATCCGAAATTTCCAGGATGTTTCGACTACTACTTTGGAGCGTCATGGAAATGATAAAGTCGGCACTAGCATCCGATTTTTGAACCACCGGTAAACCATCGATGTCGCGAGGTAACTGAGAAACGGCAGCCGAGACTTTGTCTCGTACATCATTGGTGGCGCGTTCCATATCCACCTCTAAATTAAACTCAATGGTAATGACGCTGGAACCTTGGTTGCTGGCTGAGTTGACCGAACGAATTCCCTCCACACTATTGAGTGCTTTTTCCAGCGGTTCTGTAATTTGGGATTCGATTATATCCGCATTTGCCCCTGGATAATTGGTGCGAACTGTCACAACGGGAGGGTCGATGGAGGGAAATTCCCGAACCCCTAAAAATTGGTACCCAATTAGCCCGAAAAGGATAATCATCAAATTCATGACGATGGCCAAGACCGGGCGCTTGATGGAAGTGGTTGATAATGACATAGGAATTTACTTAACCTTTTTTACTTTAACGGCCATTTCGGGTTTCAGAGACATAATGGCAGAGGTGATTAAGGAATCACCCACTTGCAAGCCTGAGATAACTTCAACCAATTGTTGGGTCCGAACCCCCGTGGTAATTGGTCGAGGCATGGCTTTTCCTCCTTGCATCACGTAGACCTGCTTGCCGTCCAAAACCGGTACAACGGCATCTGTAGGAATCATAATGGATTGATTGGATTTGACTGCCAATTGGATCCGGACAAACATCCCCGGGAGGAGTGAATTGTTAGGATTCGCACAAATGGCGCGAACACGAAGTGTGCGGAGTGATTCATCCACTTTAGGGTCGATGGCAATCACACGAGCCACATACACTTGTGTACTTCCATCTACATTAAATTGCAGGTTTTGTCCAATTTTTATCGAACTCAAATATTTCTCTGGAATGGAGAAATCAATTTTTAAAGGATTTATCTGTACCAACGTGGCCACACTCGTGGCAGGGGTTATATAAGCTCCCTCTGAAATGCTTTTCAGACCAATTTTTCCTGAAAAGGGTGCTCTCAATTCGGTTCGTCCTAACTGAACGGCCAAAAGCTCTTCATCTGCATTCAAGGTATTAACCCGATTGGCAGCTAAATCGTATTCTTCCCGGCTAATGGCATTGATATCCAAAAGTTTTTTCTGTCTAGCCTCAATTTGCTTAGCCAATTCCTCTTCTATTCGTACTTTCTTAATTTGAGCCAATATATCATCATCTTTAATCTTAGCTATCAGTTGGCCTTTTTGCACAAAACTTCCTTCGGCGATAGTCAATTTGATGATTCTACCCGATAATTCCGGTTTTATTTCTACTTCCTCATTCGGCATAAAGGTACCTGAGGCGTAGACTAATTGATCGGCGGTATTGTTGGACGTGACCAAAACATCTACGGGTAAGGCACCTCCCGGACCTTTCCCCGGACCTCCCGGACCAGGCATTGCCCCATCCTTTGATTCTGAAAAAAACATCTTTCCGAGGAATAACAGCAAAATGATAGCTCCAATGAGTAGCAGAGGTCGCATAGAATTAGTTTTGAATGGAATTTAACGTGTACGCTAAAATAACTCTTTTTTTTACCTTATGGTGCCACCTATTTTCCTCAGCCCTATATTTTTAATGATAGTGTAGATAAAAAGGGATATTCCATCTATTTTTGAAAATATGGATATAAATCGTTTTCGACTGCCTCAAAATGGACTTCTTGGCGCCATTTTTTTGATGGCGACTTCTGCTATTGGTCCGGGCTTCTTGACACAAACAGCAGTATTCACCGAACAACTAAAAGCTAATTTTGGATTTGTCATCTTGATCTCCACCTTACTGGATATCATCATTCAAGGTACGATTTGGCGAGTTATTACTTGGACGGGCCAGCCGGCCTCCCATTTACTCGATCAATGGTTCCCCAAGGCGGGGATAATTCTGACATCGGCCGTGGTTTTGGGAGGAGTAATTTTTAACATCGGAAATTTAGCCGGGGCAGGGCTTGGGCTTCATGCTATTTTTCCCACTCTTTCGGTTGAACTAGGTGCTGGAATCAGTGCCATCATGGCCTTCTTTTTGCTTTGGAAAAAGTCAACCAGACCCATTTTGGACCTCTGGACGGTCGGGCTTGGGTTGCTTTTTTTGGGAATGATGGCTTGGGGTTTAGGGCAGGTTTCAACTCCCTGGAAGACGGTGGTTCAACATACCTTTCTTCCAACGTCCTTTCATGCTTTAGCTACCCTTACGCTAGTGGGAGGCACTGTGGGAGGATACATTTCCTTTGTGGGGGCACATCGATTGATTGAGGCAGGCCAAACTGGCCCCTCTGTCCAAAAAAAAGTCTGGCAAAGTGCTGCCATCGGGATTTTAATTACTTCCCTGGTACGATTTTCTTTATTTGCGTTATTACTAGGCTTACTCGATCAAGGAAATGATAGATCTTGGGCTACCGCTACCAATCCGATCGGACAAGCCTTTACCTATCTAACAGAAAATAATTTATTCTTTGGTCTAATCATGTGGTCCGCAGCGATTACCTCCGCGGTTGGAGCAACTTATACTTCTTTTACTTTTTTACGTACTTATCTGCCTCAGGCCGAAAATTCGTTGGGTATTGGTATTTTTTTACTGTTTTCTTGGGTTGTTTTATTTATTTGGGGAAAGCCTGCCCAACTGTTGATTGGGGCCGGAACGATGAATGCATTGGTGTTACCTTTCGGTTTGTCCGGGATTTTATGGGTAGCTAAACAAAAAAAACTACCTATTCCGTTTATGATGAGAATAGGTAGCATCCTGGTGATTATTTTATTTATTTGGCTGTTTTTTCAAAGCTTGTCCTAACCTATATTTCCGGATAAAAAGGTACGGGAGAGTCTTCCGAGTTCAGTAACCACTTACAGGCGGTCTTTGAATGTGGCATAGCCAAAGGATTTGTGTAAAACAAATTGGTCGTTTTCTTCCCAGATTCCAATGGAAGGAAGACCAACACCGTTAAAGGTGGTGGTTTTAACCATTGTATAATGGATCATATCTTCGAAAATCAAAGAATCACCTATTTTTAAAGGTTGGTCAAAAGAATAATCGCCCATATAATCTCCAGCGAGACAGGTCATACCGCCCATTCGGTAAGTGGGTTTCCCTTCCACGGGATCGGTGGCGCCTATTATTTTGGGTTTATATGGCATTTCAAGTGTATCAGGCATGTGCGCCGCAAATGACACATCCAAAATGGCTACCTCTATGCCTTGTGCGTCTACGATATCCAATACCCGGGAGGTTAAATACCCTGTACGCCAACCAATAGCGGATCCAGGCTCCAAAATGACCTCCAGCTGATAGGTCGTTCGAAGTCGCTGAATGATTTCAATGAGGTGCTGATCATCGTAACCCGCTCGCGTGATGAGGTGGCCTCCCCCCATATTTAACCATTTAACTTGGTGCAATAGGTCACCAAATTTTTCTTCTACATGAACCAACGTGCGCGCCAAGGTTTGGGAATCGTTTTCACAAAGTGTATGAAAATGCAGTCCTTCAATACCCTCTGGTAGATTTTGGCCAAGTGCTTCGCGGGTGATGCCTAAACGAGAACCTGGGATGCAAGGATTGTACATGTCGGTTTCTACCTCGGCATATTGAGGATTGATCCGAAGGCCAACGGAAACAGGTCGATGAAATGCCTTGACTTGAGGGAAAAACTGGTTGTATTGGGAGAGAGAATTGAAAGTAATGTGACTGCTTAAAGATAGAATCTCTTGGAACTCCTCTGGTTTGTAGGCAGGGGCATAGGTATGAGCCAGACAGCCCATTTCCTCCCCAATTAACCTGGCCTCGTTTAAGGAACTGGCAGTAGCCCCCGACAAATAGTGCTTCACCATGGGGAACGCAGCATAAAAGGAAAAGCCTTTCAACGCTACGATGATGGAAGCACCGGATGCTTTTTGAATTCCTTGAAGTTTTTCAAGGTTTTGACGCAATAGCCTTCTCTCCAGAACATAGCAGGGAGAAGGGATTTTTGAGAAATCGATGGGCATAATAAAAATGAAGAGGAGGAGTAAAACTCCTCCTGCTATTTAATTAATATTCGTGTGGTAAAACGGGATTGATCGATTCATGCCAAGGTAATCCTTGCAAATTAAGTTGCTCTAAGAAGGGATCTGGATTGAGCTCTTCAACATTATATACCCCAGGTTTCATCCATTCTGGGTGTGTCAACATCAACATAGCGCCAATCATGGCAGGTACCCCAGTGGTGTATGATACCGCTTGAGAGCGGACTTCCCGGTAGGCCTCCGCATGATCGCAATTGTTCCAAATATAATAGGTTTTATCTTGGCCATCCTTAACCCCTTTGATCTGGCAACCAATGGAGGTTTGACCTTGGTAATTTTCTCCCAATGACTCCGGTGGTGGAAGAACCGCTTTCAAAAACTCAAGTGGGACAACCTCCATCCCTTGGAAGGAAATCGGTTCGATACTCGTCATGCCAACATTTTGAAGTACTTGAAGATGGGTAATGTAGGCCTGCCCAAAGGTCATCCAAAAGCGTGCACGTTTTAACGTAGGGAAGTTCTTAACCAATGACTCTAGTTCTTCATGGTATAAGACATATGATTCACGGGGGCCTATGTTCGGGTAATCAATAGGTTTATGAATTGACATGGCCGGAATCTCCACCCATTCACCGTTTTCCCAATATCGACCTGGTTGAGTTATCTCACGGATGTTGATTTCGGGATTAAAATTAGTGGCAAATGGTTTTCCATGATCTCCAGCATTGCAGTCCACAATGTCCAAGTAATGCATTTCATCAAAATGATGTTTGGCTGCGTAGGCCGTGTAAGCTTGTGTAACACCTGGGTCAAAGCCACAACCCAATAAGGCCATTAGTCCCGCCTCTTTAAACCGATCTTGGTAAGCCCATTGCCAAGAATATTCAAATTTGGCTACGTCTTTGGGTTCGTAATTCGCCGTATCCAAATAATGAACTTTCGTTTCTAAACACGCATCCATGATAGTCAAATCCTGATAAGGCAATGCCACATTAATGACCATCACAGGTTGAAAGGACTGAATAAGTTCAACAAGTTGAGGCACGTCATCTGCATCAACTTGAGCTGTTTTTATTGCTACGCCGTGCATCTCAAGGATGTCAGCCGCTATTTTATCACATTTCGCAACCGTCCGGCTGGCCAACATAATTTCGGTAAAAACCGATGAATTGAGTGCACATTTGTGAGCTACTACCGTACCTACACCTCCCGCACCAATAATGAGAACTTTTGACATAATGGATTTTAAACAAAATTTTCACAAAAATAGATAGTTTTCATCTTTTGATCGTTACGTTAAATAAAAGAAAATAAAAATTGGAAAAATCAAGTTTTTGTTTAATTTTGATTAACAATTGCAACCCAAAACAATACACGACACATGGAAAAGCCGCAAGAAAATGCCGCTAACGCGCAGGCTATGATTCTCACCTTGATTTTAATTGGTTTAGTCGTACTGGGTCTCTGGGTAAAAGGGGTTCAGGTTTAATTTGGTCTTGGTATTGTATTCCAAACGTTCAATTTAGTACTTTTGGGGCTTCACAAGCCCCTTTTTTATGCAGATCGATTTACGAAGCGATACCTTAACCCAACCTACCCCTCCCATGAAAAAGGCCATGTTTGAAGCCGTTGTGGGAGATGATGTTTTTGGAGAAGACCCAACCTTAAAGCAATTGGAAAAAACAATGGCCAACTTGTTTGGGCATGAGGCTGCACTATTTTGCCCCTCGGGAACCATGACCAATCAGATTGCCATCAAAGTGCATACACAACCTGGCACCGAGGTCATCTGCGATCGCCTTTCCCATATCTACCTGTATGAAGGTGGGGGCGTGGCCAGCAATAGTTATGCTTCCATGCGACTTCTCGAGGGAGATTTTGGGCGTATTTCAGCAGAACAAATTGCTCAAAACATAAACAATCCCCTAGATATCCACCAGCCTATTACCTCTCTGGTAGTTCTGGAAAATACAGTTAATAAAGGGGGAGGTGTATACTATTCTTTGGAGTCCATTCAGGCTATACGCCAAGTTTGCCAAAAAAATAATTTGCCCTTGCATTTGGATGGCGCACGAATCTTCAATGCCTTGGTTGAAACCGGAATGAGCCCGTCTCTACTGGGCTCCCAATTTGATTCGATCTCAGTGTGTCTATCTAAAGGGTTAGGTTGTCCGGTTGGTTCTGTTTTGATCGGAAGTGAATCCTTCATCCAAAAAGCAAAACGAGTACGTAAAGCCTTGGGTGGGGGGATTCGTCAGGGTGGATTTTTGGCCGCCGCCGGATTGTACGCCATCGAACATCACATCGATCGTTTGAAAGAAGATCATTCACGTGCTCGTCAACTCGGAAAATGGGTAAGTGAACTCCCCCAAGTTGAATATGTTTATGATATTCCTACGAATATCGTTTTATTTGCATTAAAACCCGAGGTAAATCCTCAAGATTTCCTTACCGAATGGAAGAAAAAAGGAATTTTGGCTATCTCCTTTGGTGGGCAATTGATTCGACTAGTTACTCATTTAGATGTTCAGGATCCCCATCTTGATCATTTTTATCAATCCATGCATCTTGATTTATGATACGTTTAATTGGGTTTTTTTGTCTTTTTTCACTAACACTGGCAGGTCAAAAACCCTTACTCCCTTCCAAACATGCCATTAAAGTTAATGCTTTAGGGCTTGCGGGTGGTCTTGGAAGTATTCAATACGAACGAATGCTTCACCCTCAGTGGAGTGTAACTGGGACTTTCTTTGGCCGCTTTAAGTCGGATGTACCCTTGGGAAGTACCTTAAATTCACTCGCCAATCGATACGGAGAATCCATTATAGGTGTTAATTTTGAATACATCCAAGTGGATCGCTCTCAAATCGGTTTAGTGGGTTTTTCGCCCGAAATAAGACGCTACTTTGGAAAAAAAAATACCCGTTTCTTTTTAAGTGGATTTTATCAATACGAAAATCTTGACCTCACAGTCCCCGCTGATTTGGTTATTCAACTAAACGAACAATTTTATAATTCCATTATCCCGGTGTCATTTGATGTGAAAACTTCCTCATTTGGCCTGTTGCCCGGAATCCAATTTAGAAAAGGCCGCTGGGGTGTTGATTGGACAATTTTGGGGCCACGTACCGGCCATGCTACCTATCTGCAAGCTAACGCCCAACAAAGTTTGTTAAATCGTTTGTCTGATGAAGAAAAACAATTTTTAATTCAAGGGGTAAAAGAACGATTTAAGTTATCAGATGAATACTTTTTAGTTGGAATTGAGGGCTCCAATGCTAATATTTCCGCAATCAAGCGTGTTCCATATTGGTTGGTCAGAGGTTTTGGGGTTAATGTTTCTTATCAACTAAAATAAGGTGTACCACCCGGAAAATAACAAATGCGGCGAAAACGTTCGCCGCATTTGTTTATCATGAGGTAGACCTCCAGGACATGACTTAAATCAAGGACAGGATTCACTTGGGTTGCGCTTTTATATCAATTTCCTAGAGGGGCGTCAAGGGATTGAAGTTGCATGGCATCAGATTCATAAATAGTTACCCCCATCGGTGGATTTAAAGCATACTGAAGTAAAGCCTTCGCCACTTTTTCCGCCTCTATGGCTTTGTATTTTTGCGGTAATAAAAAATCGGCGACTTCCATCACCCTTTGTCCGATAGATTCTCCAAAACGATTTTCAGTGCGGTCACCCAATAACATGGAAGGTCTAAAAATACCGAGATGTTGAAACGGGATCTGTGCCAGGTCCCGTTCCACTTCACCTTTTACTTGATTGTAAAAAAACCAAGAGTCCAAAGAAGCACCCATGGAAGTCACTATGGCAAAGAGTTGACCTCCTTGATCAAAGGCTTTTTGAGCAATTTCCAGGGGATATTGATAGTCCACCAATCGAAAGGCTTCTTTAGAACCCGCTTTATTTCGGGTAGTTCCCAATGTGCAGAAGACGTGGTCGGCTTTACAGAGACAATCCGTGAGATTTTCAAAGTCAACTAGTACCTCATGTAATTTGGGATGGGAATCAAATGATTTCCTCCTGACAATCACTCGAACTGACTCATAAGCTGGACTTTCCAGTAATTTTTGAACGAGAATTTTACCAATTAATCCAGTACTACCAACCACGAGTGCATGCATGTTACCAAAAATAAGTATATAAAAAGGCAATAATCAATAAGACGACTGTAGCACCTACGCCAAAGGTTCGGTGAACATTGAACATAGTCACATCAATAACGAGACCTTTGCGTTCATCCGGTAAGAAATAGCCCAATAAAATCATGACGGCTACACAAATAACAAACACAATTCCCATACGGTCTAAGAAGGGAACGGAGGGCCAATCCAATAGGGGTAACCAGTTATTGTGCATAGCCAAGGCAAGCAAGAATCCTCCCACAATGGCGAACAGCGCTCCAGCTGAATTGGTTCTTTTCCAGAAGAATCCCATTATGAAAGCAGCAAATACACCGGGCGAAACAAGACCCGTCATTTCTTGAATAAATTGGAATCCGCCTTTTTTATCTATACCCATGTAAGGTGCGGTTACAATGGCCAAAACCATAGCGATGATAATAACCCAACGTCCAATTTTGACCAGTTCAGCCTCTGTTTTTTCAGGTCCAATGTACTCCTTGAATATATCCAAAGTAAAAATAGTCGAAATACTGTTGGCTTTTCCAGCCAAGGAAGCTACCACGGCCGCAGTGAGGGCGGCAAAGGATAAACCTTTCAAACCTACTGGTAACAAACTCAACAAAACAGGGTAGGCCTTATCCGCCGAAAGCAAACCGTCTTCTCCCAACATTTCCTGCTGAAACATTCCCTTGGAGTGCAGAGTGTAGGCTGCAATTCCTGGTAAAACCACGATAATGGGCATCAACAACTTTAGAAAAGCAGCGAATAGAATTCCATTTCGGGCGGTCTTTAGATCGGCACCTAATGCTCTTTGGGTGATGTATTGGTTACACCCCCAATAGTTCAAATTGACGATCCACATACCACCAATCAACACCGTTAAACCAGGTAATTGAGAATAGAAGGGTTGATCCTTCTTGAAAATCATGTGGAAGTGGTCGTCGTGTTGGGTGGTCATTACCTTGAATCCTTCCACCAATCCTGAAACACCATTTTGGTCTGCTACTAAATTAATGGCCAAATAGGTTGTCGCTAAACCACCAATGATCAAGAAAAACACCTGGATAACATCGGTAAAGCCGATGACCTTCATGCCCCCAATCGTAATGATGATGGCAAAAAGCGCTAAACCCCACATACAAATCCAAAAATCGATACCTGATATACCCGAAACCGCCAGAGCCCCAAGGTAGAGGATGGAAGTCAGATTAACCAAAATATACAAGCCCAACCAAAAAATGGCCATTATTAAGCTAACACCTTTATTGTAGCGCTGACTTAAGAATTGGGGCATCGTAAAAATTTGATTTTTCAAATAGATTGGCATAAAAAATACCGCCACAACAATCAACGTCGCTGCAGCCATCCATTCATAGGTTGAAATGGCTAATCCCATCGAAAAACCATTACCCGACATTCCAATGAATTGCTCTGCCGAGATATTTGACGCAATTAAAGAGGCTCCAATGGCCCACCAAGTCAACGAACCTTCAGCAAGAAAAAAATCTTTCGTAGAGGCTTCAGCTGATTTCTTTTTTTGATAAATCCAATATCCGTAACCAGAAACGACGATGAAATAAAATAGAAAAACTAGGTAATCAAAGAGGGCAAGTTGTTGCATAAGGTAAGGGTTAAATGACCCCATGTGTGGGGATTTTGATTTTTTGGTTAGTCCGGTAAAATTAGATTTCTTTTGAATTTTTTTGATAAAAAATGAGAAAAAATAATTCCAAAGGCGGTTATAATAAGTAGAATCATTGAAAATGAGTCGAATGATTCGTACTTTTGATTTATTCTTTCCTTATTATTTGAAACGAAGTTCGATTCGATGGCTTTTAGCCTTGGGGGTTTTTTCTGTCTTTAGCTTGATCTCCATTCAAGTCTATTGGGTGAAGCGTGCGTTTGACTTACAAGAGGCCAAATTTAAGCAATCGGTCATGATTGCCTTGCGGAATGTGGCCGATCAAGTTTCCCGTGCCTATGGATTAGGAGAGATGGAAAATCCCGTTTCTCAATTGTCCTCCGATTATTACGTGGTGAACCTTCGCCTGCCCTTGGATGAAGACATCCTAGCTTCGGTGATTAGGGAATCTCTGGCCAAACAAGAATTACATACCGATTTTGAGTTTGGTATTTACGATTGTGATACCGATCGAATTGTGTATGGGGCGTATGTTTCTTGGGAAAACGAAACCAATGCAAAACCCAGTCGTGTACTTCCAAAATCTGATCAGTTTTTGAATTATTTTGGAATTCGATTCCCACAAAGATCGACCTATCTTCTTGGGTCAATGAATTTTTGGGTTATTTCAACCTTGATCACGTTAATCGTAGTAATTTTCTTTTTCTATGCCATGTGGATGGTATTGCAACAGCGGCGATTAAGCGAAATTCAAAAGGATTTTGTCAATAATATGACCCATGAATTTCAAACGCCCATCTCAACCATTCAAATTGCATCTGATATCCTGAGTCAAGACCGAATTCGTGAGCAACCTGAACGTTTTCACAAATATGTAGCCATCATCCAACAAGAAAATAAGCGGTTGAAAAGGCAAGTAGAAACTCTCTTGACTACGGCCAAAATTGAGCAAGGTAAATTTGTGATTCACAAAGAACTATGTGATGTACATGCCCTTTTAGACGAGGTGTTAACCACTAAATTGTTAGATACTCAGTTTGAATTGATTACTTCGTTCGAGGCGATTCATCCGACCATCTGGGCTGATCGTGAGCATTTAGTTAATGTCTTTCGAAATCTGATTGACAATGCATGCAAGTACGCACTCGACACGCCCCACATTACGATTTCCACCTACCATCAAGAGAAAAACCTAATCGTTTCCTTTCAAGATAAGGGAATTGGTATTCCCCCTGAATATTTACCCCGAATATTCGATCGCTTTTTTCGAGTCCCAACGGGAAATATCCATAATGTCAAGGGGTTTGGACTTGGGCTTAATTATGTTCAAACAGTTGTCAAATCGCATGGTTGGCGAATCAAAGTGGTCAGTCAACCGAACCAAGGTACTGAATTTATCCTGACAATTTCCCAAGAATAATACCATTTCTAACTCAATTTCGTTCTTCAGAAGATTCTAATAATCCATTTCCCGTATGTTTAAGATACTTTATGTAGAAGATGATCCCAACCTGGGTTATGTGACCAAAGATGCACTGGAGGAGTCCGGTTTTGAGGTGATTCACGTAACCGATGGAAAGAAAGGTTGGGAGGCTTTTCAAATGCAGTCCTTTGATATATGTTTACTCGATGTGATGCTACCACAGGTTGATGGATTCACTTTGGCCGAAAAAATTAGATCAAATAATTTCTCCATACCAATTATCTTTCTCACGGCTAAAGGTAGCCAAGAGGATCGGATCAACGGCCTTCAGATTGGAGCCGACGATTATGTCATTAAACCGTTTCATATTGACGAATTGATTCTTCGTATTCGAGTATTTTTAAAGCGAAAAGCCATACAAGAATGGAATGGATCGGGCGATATCCTAAAATTAGGAAGCTTCACGTTTTATCCATCCGAACAAAAACTGCAGCATACCACTCAGGCATTTCATCTGACCCACCGTGAAACCGAAGTGCTTCAATTTCTAGCGATCCGTTTGAATCAGATAGTGAAACGGGAAGATATCTTGGTAACTATTTGGGGACGAGATGACTATTTTCTTGGAAGGTCACTGGATGTTTTTATTTCAAGACTTCGAAAAATGTTATCTCTGGATACCTCAGTTAAAATCGAAAATGTGCATGGCATTGGATTTAAGTTGTCCAATCTGCCCGAGTAAGTAACTTTTTCTAGATTTCTTGGGTTTTACCAAAGTACCGACTTACTTTTAGCTCTATGGATATCGAAGTAAATAATGAAGATGCGCTCATGGCTGTTTTGTGGACACTGGCCATTTTTTTACTTCCCGGTGTTCCAGATCTTGCTCATATGGTTTTTATTTCTGACAAAGAAGCGCATTTCTTTTTCTTCTTTTGGGCATCAATTATTTGGTCTGCCCTTGATCGAAACTACTTGAAGGTAGCTCTTGTGTTGGTATTTCTAGGGTGGCTGATTGAGATTGTTCAAGGTTGGCTTCCAGGAAGATCACTGGATATGGAGGATCTCATGGTAGATACCATTGGCATGTTTGTAGGCTTTTTATTTCGGATCGCCTTCGACATGAGATTTAAGGCAATTTTTAAACCCTTTAATTAAGTCGGATGAATTGGATCTTAGGGGGGCTTTTTGTAGTCGCCGGTGTTTTTCACTTTATTACCCCACGTTTTTTCAAAGCCATAATACCAGACTATTTTCCCAAAAATTGGCATGGTCTATTGGTATATGGAAGTGGATTGGCAGAAATCATCGGTGGGATAGGTGTTATGATTCCCACTTTACAGTCTGTTTCTGCTTGGGGATTGTTCGTCCTGACGCTGGCGGTATTTCCGGCCAATGTATTCATGGCGTACCATCCCAAATTTAGCCACATTCCCAGCTGGATACGATGGGGAAGGTTACCGCTTCAACTACCGCTATTGTATTGGATTTATCAGTTTACCCAATAAAAAAAGCCCTCTCAGGGCTTTTTTTAGTCTTTAATTAAATTCAGTAGGTATTGGCCATATCCACTTTTTACAAGTGGTTGTGCCGCAGCTCGCAACTCTTCTTGGGAGATGAATCCCATGCGGTAGGCTACTTCCTCAATGCAACCAATTTTCAACCCTTGTCGTTCTTCGATAACTTGGACAAATTGACCTGCCTGCATCAACGACGTGAAAGTTCCCGTATCCAGCCAAGCAGTTCCACGGTTCATTACCCCCACTTTTAGTTGACCTCTTTCCAAATAGATGCGATTAATATCTGTGATTTCAAGTTCACCTCGGGGGGAAGGTTTGATTTGTTTTGCAATGCTCACCACTTGATTGTCATAGAAATACAAACCAGGAATGGCAAAATTCGATTTTGGGTTTTCAGGTTTTTCTTCCACGGAGATAGCCTGTAGTTGATCATCAAATTCGACAACCCCATAACGTTCAGGATCTTGAACTGGATAAGCAAAAACTATCCCTCCGGTAGGATTGGCACATGATTGAAGTAGTTTACTGAGACCACTGCCGTAAAAAATATTATCTCCCAGTACAAGGGCTACCGAATCATCCCCGATGAAAGACTCGCCAATTAAAAAAGCTTGGGCAAGGCCATCCGGACTTGGTTGTTCAGCATATTCGAATCGACACCCAATCCGAGTACCATCGCCTAATAATTTCTTAAAGTGCGGTAAGTCGTGGGGAGTAGAAATTATTAAAATTTCCCGAATACCTGCCAGCATTAAGATGGACAAGGGATAATAGATCATGGGTTTATCATAGACAGGCATCAGCTGTTTGGAAACCGCCAAAGTTAAGGGGTGTAGCCGGGTGCCACTACCCCCAGCCAGTATTATTCCTTTCATATCGAATACATTTTTTGGTAATAACTTTGATAATCCCCGCTGGTTACACGCTCTACCCAATCCCAGTTTGCTAAGTACCAATCTACTGTGATGGCCAGGCCTTGTTCAAACGTGACGGAGGGTTCCCAGCCTAATTCTGTCATCAATTTTGTAGCATCGATGGCATAGCGTAAATCATGTCCGGCTCGGTCAGTAACATAGGTGATCAATTGTGCGGAGGTTCCTTCTGGTCTACCCAGTTTTTGGTCCATGACTTGGCACAATAAATGAACTAAATCTATATTACGCCATTCGTTGTTACCCCCGATATTGTAGGTATCTCCAAGGGTACCTTGGTGGTAAATTTGGTCAATAGCCCGAGCATGATCAACAACGTAAAGCCAGTCCCGCACATTTTCACCTTTGCCATAAACAGGCAGGGGTTTATTGTTTTTGATATTATGGATCATGAGAGGGATCAACTTCTCAGGGAAGTGATTTGGCCCATAATTGTTGGAGCAATTGGATAAAACAACAGGTAAGCCATACGTACTGTGGTAAGCACGCACAAAATGGTCGGAACTAGCCTTTGAGGCCGAATACGGCGATCGAGGGTCGTATTTGGTAGTCTCCACAAAATACGTGCTGGGGTCGTGCAATTCTCCATACACCTCATCGGTTGAAATATGGTAAAATCTTTTCCCTTCAAATTGGCCATTCCATTGTTTCTTGGCTGCCTGAAGTAAATTAACTGTTCCGATGACGTTGGTCATGACAAAGGATAGGGGATCTGTAATTGATCGATCGACGTGTGATTCGGCAGCCAAGTGAATTACTCCGTCAAAAGCATATTTTTCAAATAGCGCCTCTAAAAAAGGAAGGTCGGTAATATCTCCTTTTTCAAACGTATAGTTGGGTTTTTGGTCAATGTCTTGAATATTTTCCAGATTGCCGGCGTAGGTCAATTTATCTAGATTGACAATATGGTAATTGGGATATTGGGTGACAAATAGTCGAACCACATGTGAGCCGATAAATCCAGCTCCTCCAGTAATAAGAATTGTTTTGTTCATGTCGATTATATGAGAGAGGTTATGATTCTAAAACAGGCAGGTTTTGCTGCCAATTCCATGCATCTCGGAGGCAATCTTCCAGTGATTTTTCAGTTTTCCAACCCAAGTCTTTCGCTGCTTTGTCTACATTCCCATAGATTTTTTCCACATCCCCCGGCCTCGGAGCTCCTATTTCATACGAAAGACGGAGTTGATTCACTTCTTCGAATGTCTTAACTAATTCTAGTACAGAATTTCCTTTCCCTGTACCTAAATTGAATACCTCGTAGAGCGAAGTCTGGTTTTGGTTTTGAAGGTAAGCAAAAGCCGCCACATGGGCTTTAGCTAAATCTACCACGTGTATAAAATCCCGAATGTTGGTTCCGTCTGGGGTTTGGTAGGTATCCCCAAAAATAGTGAGTTTGGACCGAATTCCAGCCGCGGTTTGGGTAATAAAAGGAACTAGATTGGAGGGTACTCCCTTGGGAAGTTCTCCAATAAGTCCAGAAGGGTGGGCACCTACTGGATTAAAATACCGTAGGGAAATGGCCTGTAGTGGCATTCCAGAATGGACCACATCCCGAATGATATCTTCGCAAATGGATTTGGTATTTCCATACGGGGAGGTTGCTGGTTTTCTTGGAGTATCCTCTGTTACAGGAATTTGATCTGGTTCTCCATACACTGTGCAAGAGGAAGAAAAGACAAAGGAAGGAATTCCTAAATCCAATAAAGTTTGAAGGAAGGTGACAGTGCCTGCCACATTGTTTTGGTAATACTTCAAGGGCTTTTGAACGGACTCCCCAACGGCCTTATAGGCTGCAAAATGAATGACACCTTCAAAAGGGTATTCTTGCGCTATTTTTTGAATGAGTGCAGAATCGGCGAAATCGCCCTGATAGAAAGGGAACTCTTGGCCTGTAATTTGCTTAATTCCCTCCAGCATAGACTGTTGAGAATTGGATAAATTATCTAAAATAATGGGTGAATACCCTGCATGGTATAATTCCACCACTGTATGAGAGCCGATAAATCCAGCCCCTCCCGTTACCAAAATATGCATAGTCAATTATTGGATTGTCCGATAAACAAAGGTAGAAATAATGTTTTAATTCGTACATTAGTATCTTGCGTTAACCACGTTAATTTTAATAAAATAGACCCATGAATTTGGCCCCACAAGCTCTTGAAGCGCTCTTGAAACTTTGGGATGATCCTGATCCCGATATTCGACATGCGGTGGAAAATGAAATTAAACCTTTGTGTGAGGCAGGACATCCTCAATATAATGAATGGTTGCTTTTGCTTCAAACTAGTCAGTATCCCGCTTGGCGGCGTAAATTGATCACCTGGACAGAGGCAGACATTCGGTTACCTGCCGAGGAGAGCCTTCAAAAATGGAAGGATAAAGGTGCAGTTGATTTGATGGAAGGGTGGTATTGGTTGTCTCAAACGATTTCAGGTGAAAAAACCCTGTCTGCGATCAAACATCAAATCAATGAATTATTTACTGAAATTTGGGTGGATTTGCGTGCAGGACTACATCCTATTGATGAAATTGAAACTTTTAACCACACCTTTTTCGAAAAGCTTGCCTTTCAAGGAACTGCCCAATCCTATTATGCAGAAGCCAATTCCTTAATCGAAGACGTGCTGCATACAAGAACCGGAAATCCTATTTCCTTGTGTGCAATGTATTTATTGATTGGACAGCGGGCTGGAATTCCTCTCAAAGGAGTAAATTTACCCAACATATTTGTTTTGATGTACGATTCGCCTTGGATGACATTTTATATTAACGTTTTCAATAAAGGCGAGATCTATACCCGAAAACAATTGGAAGCCTATGTGCAACAAATCGGGCTTCCTCTTGAAACTAGTTATTTTGAGCCCTGCACACCTTTGGATATGGTCCGTCGAATGGCTCGGAATTTATGCGTGGCCTACGAAAAAGAATCGGACCCCAATGCCTTTCTTTACATGGATAGAATTTTGAAGACCTTATCCATTCCCTAAATAAAAGAATGCCGAGAGTCAGACCCTCGGCATTCTTTTATTAGTTTGCTGGCGGAGGCGTATACTTGGTAGGTCTCCACACGTTATTGTCTGTTTTAACGTCCGGGTAATGTCCATCTGGATCAATCGTCACACTCTCAATTGGGGATTTGGACGAATGGAAAAACTTCCAATCAGCACCTTTTTGCCAAATTTCCACAGGAAGTTGGACGCGGTCGACTTTCCCGTCCGTGTATTTGATGGCCAATTGTACCGGCATGGGTAACTTTTCGTAGGTTGCGAGTGTAATGATTGCACCTTGAGAAGGATCTTGATTGACATACTGCACGTCCTTGATTCCTTGATCAATTTTCCAATCCTCCATAAACCAACCTTTCCAAAACCAACTCAAGTCTTCACCAGCCGCATTTTCAATGGTTTTAAAGAAGTCGTATGGAGTTGGATGTTTGTAGGCCCATCGATGGATATAGGTTTTAAAGGCATAATCAAATCGTTCTGGCCCAAGGATGACTTCACGTAGGAGTGTTAAGCCCATGGAGGGTTTGTAGTAGGCAATAATGCCTAGGTTTCTGGGTGAGATAACATCCGGAATCGTCATGATGGGTTCTTTATCGTGAATGAATCCACTCATTTGTCGTGCACTCAATGGGCCGTAATACTCACCGTTATTAAAACTTTTTGTGGAATATTGGTTGATAAACGTATTAAAACCTTCATCCATCCAAGCAAACTTTCGCTCGTTGTTTCCTACGATCATAGGAAACCAAATATGGCCAAACTCATGGTCGGTTACTCCCCAAAGAGACTTGCCTTTGGCATCGTGTCCACAAAAAACAATTCCCGGATATTCCATACCCGATACCACTCCCGCCACATTGATCGCATGGGGATACGGGTATTCTGTCAGGAATGTGGAGTAAAACTCAATGGAAGCTTTAACGTATTCCGTCGAACGCCCCCAGGCATCTGAACCTCCCACTTCCGCTGGGTATACTGATTGTGCCAAGGCTGTTTTTCCAGAAGGAAGTTGGATTCGGGCTGCATCCCAAACAAAAGCATTGGAAGAGGACCAAGCCACATCCCGGGTTTGAAGACATTTGAATTTCCAAGTTAACCAATCCTTGGATTGAGGTCGACTGGTAGCTTTTCCAATTTCATCGGCCGATTGAATGAATACGGTTTTATCGGACTGTCGCGCCGCCGCCAAACGTTCGATTTGTTGAGCTGTCAAAACTTCTTTTGGGTTGAGCAACTCGCCGGATCCTACCACCAAGTGGTCTTTCGGTACAGTAACATGGTATTCAATGTCGCCATATTCTAAATAAAATTCTCCGGCACCTAAATAGGGCAAAACATTCCAACCCTGGATATCATCATAAACACAAACCCTTGGAAACCATTGGGCTAGTTCATAAATCGTTCCATTTTTCGTGTCTAAACGGCCCATCCGGTCCGATCCATACCGTGGAATTTGGAAAGAAAACTGCATCGAAATGATAAGCTTTTCTCCCGATTTGAGCGGTTCAACCAATCGGAGTTGAAGGCGGGTATCCTCTTGGACAGACTTCGATAAGACAGATTTGGAAAGTTTGGTAGCCTTTACATCTGCTATCGAGTACCCTCCGGAAAAACCGGTATTTCCATAGCGACCACCCGATAGAGGAGTAGCCTTGCCCCCCCGCGACTCATTGTTAAATTGATTTTGATCCAATTGTAGCCAAATAAAATCCAGTGCATCTGGAGAGTTATTGGTGTACGTAATCGTCACTTGCCCAGTGACCTCATTTTTTTGAGGATCTAACATCGATTGAATGGTGTAATCCGCTCGGTTTTGCCAATACAACGGGCCCGGTTGGCCACTGGCGCTTCGGTAGGGATTGCCTGGTTGAAAAAAGGTGAGCGGAGCAAACGCTTCCCGGTGCGAATAGTGAGAAGTTTGTTGTGCCCACGATAGGGTGCTCATCAAAAAAAATAAAAGATAGATAGGGGCCTTTTTCATAAATTTAATTTAGATCAATCTGAAATAGTGTAAACATTTCGGCTATCACACCAAAAATAAAGGTATTTCGCTAGGTTTGTTGCAAGAAAAACGACCAACGGTTGAAATGATCGATCAATTAGCTCTTTTTTTAATTTTAGCGTGCATTGCCGAAATAGCAGGCACCCTGACTGGATTCGGTTCGAGCATTCTTTTTGTCCCTCTTGCCACTTTATTTTTTGACTTTCAAACCGTTTTAGGAATCACCGCAGTATTTCATGTGATGTCAAATGTGGTAAAAATCCTATTGTTCTGGCGTGGAGTAGAATGGAAAATCGTAGTACAATTAGGTATACCTGCAGTGCTATTCGTTTCCTTAGGGGCATACATGACTCAATGGTGGTCACCGGAATTTTTAACGTTGGTAATGCATATATCCTTAGGAACTTTGGCTTTTCTGCTGTATCGTTTCCCGACCTTCCGTTGGCCAACTACACCTTTTTATTTAGGATTATCAGGAGTTATCTCGGGTGGGCTGGCCGGACTGACTGGCTCAGGGGGAGCCGTTCGGGGTTTGGCATTAGCGGCGCTACATCTAAGTAAACATGCCTACATTTCCACTTCTGCATGGATTGACCTTGGGGTTGACTTAAGTAGGGCTCTAATCTACACCCAACATGGGTATTTTAAATCCGAACACCTGGTGTATTTGCCCGGATTATTGGTCGCCAGCGTCCTTGGATCTTGGCTTGGTAAAAAAGGGTTGAATTTTATTTCTGAAAATGTCTTCCGAGGTTTGGTCCTTGCTGCAGTGACCTTAAGTGCCGCAATTCAGATTTATACGTATTTTAGTGCACGGTAAGCTTGGCATTCCCAGCCAAATCGACGAACTTTGTTTTTATTTCCCCTGTTTTGAAAGGGAAAAGTGCTAAAATTCATGACAACAGAAAAAGTTAAAATCCTTATTTTAGGTTCAGGTCCCGCGGGATACACAGCCGCCATTTATGCAGCTCGAGCTGGTCTCTCACCCGTAATGTACCAAGGTTCTCAGCCGGGTGGACAGCTGACCATCACCAACGACGTCGAGAATTTCCCCGGCTATCCCGATGGGGTTCAAGGACCTGCCATGATGGAGGATTTGAAAAAGCAAGCCGAGCGATTTGGGACCGATATTCGGTATGGTATGGCTACGAAAGTTGATTTTTCAACGCCATTGGCCCATCGGGTTTGGATCGATGAAATGCATGAAATTGAAGCTCATGCGGTGATCATCTCAACGGGGGCCTCCGCCAAGTGGTTGGGTTTGCCGTCTGAATCCAAATTGAACGGTTTGGGGGTTTCTGCTTGTGCCGTATGCGATGGATTTTTCTTCCGTGGCCAAGATGTCATCATTGTGGGAGCCGGAGATACTGCCTGCGAAGAGGCCCACTACCTATCCAAATTGGCAAAAAATGTGACTATGTTGGTTCGGAAAGGTGAATTCCGTGCCAGTCAAATTATGCAAAAACGTGTACTATCCACTCCCAACATTCGAGTTCTGTTCAATACAGAAACATTGGAAGTGTTAGGGGAAGAGGGTGTTACGGGCGCTCGGGTAAAAAATAATGTCACGGGTGAAATAACCGATATACCAGCGACAGGATTTTTTGTAGCGATAGGACATAAACCCAATACAGAGATTTTTTCATCGTTTTTAGAATTAGATGAAGCTGGGTATATCATCACAGAAAAAGGCTCTACACGCACAAATGTACCGGGAGTTTTTGCTAGTGGAGATGCACAAGACAAAATCTATCGGCAGGCTATTACCGCAGCCGGTACAGGATGTATGGCCGCTTTGGATGCCGAACGCTACCTAGCCGAGCAAGAGTAAATGATCGATTGAAAAAAGAAGAAATGATATGAAGTACGGAAAGAACCTAATTTTGATGGCATGGGCTTTGTTGTTTTTCGGAGGTTCGTTACCCCTGGTTGGCCAACGCGAAAAGGGGAAGGTAATCAAAACACCTAAAATTAATTCCTCTACTCCCAAGACAGATGCTTCTACTCCTGCCTCAAAAGAGTCCTTTCCGTTTACTTTTGAAGAAGAGACACAAGTTCGATTTCTTGATTCGTATCACGCCAATAAAAAACCCGCAGCAACATCCTCCTCAGGTTCGGCCATTTCAAATGGCAAAGGGATTCAATTGATTCCCATCGACCCCTTAAAAGAGGTAAATCGGACCATACAAGATGACACCTCCTCTCTAGACGAAGGGGAAATTCAAATTGTAGAAATTGAAGAAGAAGCCACTTTTCCAGGGAGTGAGGAGTTAATTAAAATTGCGAGTTATTATTCTGTTTGGGATACTCGTCGGGTAAATCCGTATGGTATTGATCCCAAAGAATTTGATGATGTTATTCCAATACAATTATACGATGTAACTCAAAATCGGCTTTGGGCCTCGCCAATGGATAACATCCGGTTGACATCTCAATTTGGTTGGCGGTGGCGACGCTGGCATACAGGTACCGACATGGGCCTAACTACTGGAGATCCGATTTATGCTGCCTTTGATGGCATTGTCCGGATCGCCACTGTCGTAGGGGCCTACGGGCGCTGTGTCGTTCTACGTCATTACAACGGGTTAGAAACCTTATATGGGCATTTGTCCAAAATCAACTTTACAACCAACACATTAGTTAAAGCGGGCGATGTGATTGGGCTAGGAGGGAGCACCGGCCGAAGTACCGGCCCCCACCTCCATTTCGAAACTCGGTACGAGGGAAATCCCTTTAATACAGAAAATATATTTAACTATTCTTCAGGAAAGGCCGAGATCAGATCCCAAGAGTTTGTTATTACCTCCAAACTCTTTGATTACCTACGAGGGGGGTCCTCCAAAATCGACTTCGAATACGAAGAGGAGGAACGTCCTGTCAATACCGTTCAAAAAGTATGGATAAAAGTTAAGTCAGGTGATACGTTGTATAAAATTGCGTCACGAAACCATACCACGATTTCTGAAATTTGCCGCCTAAACAAAATTCGTTCTTCAACTAAAATTATCCCAGGGATGCGTTTGCGCATCAAGTAGGTTATTGTATGAAATTAGATATACTTGTCATGGCCGTCCATCCGGATGACGCCGAACTAAGCTGTGCTGGAACAATAGCCGCCCATATACAGGCAGGAAAAAAAGTCGGTATTGTTGATTTTACCCGAGGGGAACTAGGAACTCGTGGTACTCCCGAAATCCGCCTGGCAGAGTCAGAAGAAGCTACTCGAATTTTGGGACTTCATGCCCGGGAGAACCTAGGTTTTCGGGATGGATTTTCAGTAAATGATGAAGCTCATCAAAAAATACTCATGGAGGTAATTCGACGGTATCAGCCAGACATTGTATTAGCCAATGCCATCGAGGACCGCCACCCAGATCATGGACGTGCCGCCAAACTTGCCATTGAGGCATGCTTTTACGCCGGACTTCGAATGGTTGAAACGACGGATAAACATACTGGATTACTCCAAAGTCCCTGGCGTCCGAATGCCGTTTATCATTATATTCAAGATCGGTACCTAGAACCCGATTTTGTATTTGATATCACCCCTTTTTGGGAAGTTAAGGACATGGCCGTTCGCGCTTTTAAAAGTCAATTCTATAATCCTGGTAGTAAAGATCCTGAAAGCTATTTGTCTTCTCCAGAATTTTTACAATTTGTGGAAGCAAGAGCACGGGATATGGGACATAAAATTGGGGTTACATTTGGGGAAGGATTTACCATGTCGCGCCCGCCTGGTGTTCGTGATTTATTTGCAATTATTTGATCTCACCAGTATTTTTTGCCTTCACGACCCATTTTTGCGAGTCCTCTAAAGAGAATTAATACATGTGACCACAATGTCGTTGTCCAACCAAAATGATTTTTTAAGACAATGAAGCGATCCATCAATGATTTTTTGAGTAACTGATTGGAAATACCACCCTCTAGATAACAGGATAAAGGCCTTGGGAAAAATCGAATATCCGAGGCCTTTTTAAGTATCTTGATTTCCCAATCGACATCCGCACTTAAATTGTTTTGTACATACTCCGGGACTATTTCTTTTTTGGCAATAAAGGATTGATGGCAAACCACCATCCCTTTTTGCATATCTCGCCAATGAAGTGTAGTGGGTAAGACATGTGGGGTGAGTGTTGAACGTAGTCCTCGAATTTGTCCAACTTGGTTCACGAAGTAGGCATCTGCATAGACCACATCCGGTTTTTGTTCTAAAATTGGAATCAAATCCTCGATTAATCGTTCATCTGCTAACGTATCTCCGGCATTCATAAACCAAAGGTATTCTCCTTGGGCAACCCGAATTCCCTTGTTCATTGCATCATACAATCCCTTATCAGGTTCGGAGATAAGGGTATTCACTCGGTCAGCATAGGAGTCCAAAATTCGTAAGGTTTGATCTTTCGAGCCACCGTCGATGATGATGTATTCAAACGCTTGAGAGGTTTGATTTAATAAACTTTGAACCGTACGGTCAATAAATTCTTCCGCTTGAAATGTAACCGTAACGATGGATAACAAAGGCATATAAGATAAATTTGATGCTAATTTAAATGGAATGACAGGATTCTTAGGTAGAATCACCTAATTTTGTACTTTTATTTAAGCTCAATCTCATGATAAGTCTACTCACCCACGGACTCAATTGGACACAAAACCTTTTTCTGAGCGGAGTAGCGGTCATTAAATGTGCTCTATTATCCAAGTGGCCATCTCCAACCCCGCCGGTGTCCTCCAATGAGTTGGTGATTTTAGGAAATGGGCCATCTCTCAACCTCACTCTTCAAGAGGATATCGACTATTTGGAGTCACGTGATCTAATGGGTGTAAATTTATTCGCTTGCTCGGAGGCTTTTCAAAAACTGAAACCATCTTATTATATTTGGCTTGATCCTGCGTTTGCAGAAGAAGAGCATCCGGCGGGTCAAAAAGCTAGGACTGCCCTAAAGGAACATACAAACTGGCCGTTGACCCTTCTAGTTCCGATGACATTTAAGAAGAGCCCGGCGTTTCAGTTTTTCTCAAATCACCCATACATTCAGGTACACTATTTCAATTATGTTATTTGTGAAGGTTTGCCCAAGTTTAAGTGGACTCTTTTTCGATGGGGTTTGGGCATGCCTCAATGTCAAAATGTGTTAATCGCAGCAATTTTTCAATCGATTCAATTGGGATTCAAGAAAATTTGGATTACTGGCGCAGATCATACTTGGCATGAAGATATCCGATTGAACGAAGCGAATGAACTCCAAGTATTTGACACCCATTTTTATGAAAAGGAAAAAAACATAACTCAAATGTTTACCTCAATGTATGCCCATCGATCGTACCTAAGTGCTGCCTTTTTGTCTCTTCATAAAGTATATCGAGGGTACGAAGTCCTGGCCGCGTATGCAGCGAGTCGAAGCGTGTTAATTCAAAATGCCAGTAAAAAAAGCTATATTGACGTCTTTCCGAAGAAATCACTCTCATGAATCTTTCCAATAAAAAAATCTTAGTTACCGGGGCCGATGGGTTCATTGGTTCGCACTTAACCGAAATGCTGCTGGATTTGGGTTACGATGTGACCGCCTTTGTTTATTATAATTCATTTAACTCTTGGGGTTGGCTGGATACTTTGCCTGCCGAAAAGAAGTCTAAATTAGCTGTTTTCGCGGGGGATATTCGGGATCCCTACGGTGTAAAAGAAGCGATGAAAGGAAAGGATGTGGTATTCCATCTGGCTGCCCTGATCGCGATTCCCTATTCATATCATTCTCCCGATACCTATGTAGATACCAACGTAAAAGGAACACTCCATGTGCTTCAAGCGGCAAAAGAGCTGAAAATTGAGCGTCTATTGGTTACCTCTACCTCTGAGGTGTATGGAACAGCTCAGTATGTACCGATCGATGAAGGTCATCCAAAACAGGGCCAATCTCCTTATTCTGCCACCAAAATTGGAGCAGACGCCCTAGCCGATTCATTTTATCGAAGTTTTCAATTGCCCGTGACCATCGTTCGACCTTTCAATACCTATGGGCCACGGCAATCAGCTCGTGCGGTTATTCCGACGATCATCACCCAATTATTGGCCGGGAAAACCGAGATAAAATTAGGATCATTGCATCCAACGCGCGATTTATTATTTGTTAAAGATACGGTTCAAGGATTTTTGGCCATTGCTGAGTCAGATCATACCATTGGCCAAGAAATTAATATCGCCATGCAAGAGGAAATAACTATAGGCGATTTAGCCGATTTCTTGATCCAGCAAATAAATCCGGAGGCGCAAATCGTATCTGATTCCCAAAGGCTACGACCCGAGAAATCGGAGGTAGAACGCCTTTTTGGGAAGAATGAGAAGATCAAAGCACTCACGAATTGGGCTCCCGCTTATACGCTTCAAACGGGTCTTCTTGAAACCATTGAGTGGTTCAAAAAAACAGAGAATAGAGCGGGATACAAGGCCGATTTATACAATATTTAAAAGTACAAAGAATGGAACTCGGAAAGCCTAAACTCATTTTTCTAGGCGGTGGTGGTCACGCGCTTTCCTGTTGGGACGTTGCCAATGCCTCCCGTGCCTGGGATATTTTGGGCTATACCGATTACCAAGATTTGAAATTACCGATGAAGTACTTGGGACATGATGAGAACATCCTGCATCTTGCCACTGAACCAGATCATTTTTTTTTCTTGGGAGTTGGCCATTTAGGTCAAATCCAAATACGAAAAAAATTGGTTTCCTTGATAAATCAATACCAAGGGAAGTGGGCTCGTTTGGTTTCTCCTACTGCGTATGTTTCTGAACATGCCGAAATAGGGGAGGGATGCATCATCCATCATCAGGCCATGATCAATGCGGGTGTTCGAATCGGTTCACACGGGATAATTAATTCGGGAGCCCTGGTGGAGCACGGATCCCAAGTCGGTCAGCAAGTACATATTTCAACCCGAGCGGTTGTAAACGGCGACTGCCAAATAGGAGATGAGTCTTTTATCGGCAGCGGATCTGTCTTATTTCAACAAGTTACTATTCCTAACCAAACGATAATTTCGGGTGGAAGCGTCGTTCGTAAAGCCCTATTAAAATCGGGTACGTACGGAGGTAATCCACTTAAATTCTTTTTTTAATTCGTTATGAAACCCATTATTATCGCGGAGGCTGGAGTGAACCACAACGGTTTATTGGAAAATGCGCTTCAATTGGTTGATGTGGCAGCAGACGCAGGAGCTGATTATGTCAAGTTTCAAACCTTTCAGGCGGATTTATTGGTTACTTCCCAAGCACCCACAGCAGAGTATCAACAAAAGAATACGGGTGAAGAAAATCAGGCCGATATGCTACGTCAGCTGGAACTTTCTTGGGAGGATCATTTGGCCATTCAAGCACGTTGCCAACAAAAAGGAATTCAATTTCTTTCCACTGCTTTTGATCTCATGAGCATCGATTGGTTATTGAAATTAGGGATCACTCTTGGGAAGATTCCCTCAGGGGAGCTAACAAACTTTCCCTATTTGCGCAAAATGGCACAATCCTTTCCTAACCTAATTTTATCTACCGGAATGGCCACTTTGCAGGAGGTCAAAGAGGCACTTGCTGTTTTGTATCGGTTTGGTCATTCCCCCGAAACAGTGACTGTTCTTCATTGTACCACCCAATACCCTACTCCCTTGGAGGAAGTGAATCTACATGTTTTACGGACTTTTCAATTCGAACTAGGGACGTCCATAGGATACAGTGACCATACTCTAGGTATTGAGGTCTCCCTAGCCGCGGTGGCACTGGGAGCCACAGTGATCGAAAAGCACTTTACTTTATCGCGTGAAATGCCCGGACCCGATCATCAGGCCTCGTTGGAACCAGCTGAACTTCACGCCATGGTCGAAGGAATTCGGAAAATAAGTTTGGCCTTGGGTTCCTATGAAAAAAGTCCAACTCCATCGGAACAAAAAAATAAACCCATCGCGCGGAAAAGCCTTGTGGCAGCCCGATTCATTCCGGCAGGCACTCGATTATCGGAGGAAGATTTGACCGTGAAACGCCCTGGTCATGGGATTTCGCCAATGCAATGGGAAAATATTGTGGGGATCAAAACAGATCGAGATTTCCAACCTGACGATTTATTGGTATGGCCCGAAAAATAACCGTCTTTACCGGAACCAGGGCCGAGTACGGTCTCTTGTTTCCTCTCATGAAAGCAATCCACGATCATTCTAATTTTGATCTTTCGCTGATTGTCTCGGGTTCTCACCTTTCCCCTCACCATGGGTATACAGTTCAACAAATTCTTGAGGATGGATGGCAGCCCGATTTTTTGATCGATTTGAACATCCATCATGATGATCCCCTCTCTATTTTAGGTGCCATGTCACGAGGATTGGAACCTTATGGGCATGCCTTGAAAAAAATAAATCCAGAGGCTGTTGTGATATTGGGAGATCGGTATGAAGCCTTTGTCATGGCCCAAGCGGCCTACCTGCTCCAAATTCCAATTATCCATTTACATGGTGGAGAAACAACCGCCGGTGCCACCGACGAAGCTTTTCGGCACGGAATTACCAAAATGGCCTATTGGCATTTCGCCTCGGCTGAACCTTACCGTAAACGAATCATTCAATTAGGTGAAGATCCAAATCGCGTTTTTCAGGTCGGGGCATTGGGGCTAGATAGCATCCGTCTGTTGCCCAAACTGCCAGAGCCAGACCTTAGAGCCGAGTTAGGCCTGCCACTTGAGGTAGATTATTTAGTGGCCACCTACCATCCAGAAACCTTGAGTTCGATTTCTTCATTGGACCTTACACGTCAGTTTTATCAAGCTTTCGAGTCTTTTCCAAATCTTCATGTTGTCCTTACTCTCCCGAATGCAGATGCAGAAGGATTGTCTTTAATTGATTTTTGGCAGCAGGTGGGTAAGGTAGATCCTAGATTTCATGTTTTTGCCAGCCTGGGTGGAAAACGGTACTTTTCGGCCGTTCGGTATGCCAAAGCCGTTGTGGGTAACTCTTCCAGTGGAATTATTGAGGTTCCATCCCTGGGTGTCCCTACTATCAATGTGGGAGATCGTCAAAAAGGCCGACTGATGTCCCCAAGTATCATTCAAACAGATACCCAAGCAGAGTCCATTCAAGGGGCCATTGAGAAGGTGCTTGGTTCCTACAGCGTTCCTTTCGTTGAATCCTTGTACGGGGATGGTTTCGCAACGGAGCGGATCTTAACACAACTGGAAAAATGGCCTGAACACCCCAATTTGGCTAAAACTTTTTTTGATGTATGAATCTGAATTTATTTATTTCTCCGACAGCCACCGCACGCGATGCCCTAAGACAATTGGATTTATTAGGTGTCTTGGCACCGGTACTGTTTGTTCGGGAGGAAAATCGGATTGTCGGGACTGTAACCGATGGCGACATTCGCCGGGGACTGTTACAAGAAAAACAGGTGGACGACCCTGTTCAATTATTTATGTTCACCCGTTTTCGGTCGTTGAGCGAACATTATTCCCAAGACGATATTCGAAACTTGCGAAAGCTTAACATTCGGTGGGTACCCATTTTAACCTCCGATGGCGGGCTACTCCGAATTGTGGATTTAGATCACCTATCTCAGCATATTCCTGTTTCCGCGGTTTTGATGGCAGGTGGGAGAGGTGAGCGACTTCGCCCCTTAACGGATCATCTCCCCAAACCCATGTTGAAGGTTGGAGAAAAACCCATTATTGAGCATAATATTACCCGGTTACGTGATGCAGGTATCACTGATTTTATCCTATCGATTCGGTATTTAGGAGAAAAAATTAGGAATTATTTTGGCGATGGGTCTCAATGGGGTGTCCAAATCCAGTACATCGAAGAAAATGAGCCTTTGGGGACGATAGGCGCTTGTCGGTTAGTTTCTAAGTGGTCTAATCCAGATGTCTTGGTAATGAATGCGGACATTTTGACGAACTTTTCTGTTTCTTCCTTCGTGAAGTCCTACCAAGAAGCACAAGCGGATATGATGGTGATGGCTATACCTTATCACGTGACTATTCCCTATGGGGTCTTGGAGACAAATAGCGATCGATTGATTCAAGGAATTAAAGAGAAACCAACCTACACGTATTTTTCCAATGCAGGGATTTATTTAATGAAATCAACTGTTTTTGACCTCATTCCAAGAGAAGGTCCGTTCCATGCCACCGATCTCTTAGATAAAGTAAGGTTAAGTCAAAAACGAGTGGTAGCAGAACCTCTAGTGGGTTATTGGCTTGATATGGGTCGCCCGGAAGAATATGCCCGTGCCCAAGAGGATATTAAACGTATTATTCTATGAAACGAGAGTCAATCCTTGCGGTTATTCCCGCCCGTGCAGGTTCAAAAGGTATTCCCGGGAAAAATACCAAAGAACTTGGTGGTTGGCCTTTGATCCTGCATTCCCTCCAATTTGCTCGGTTATTTTTGCCAGATGAGCAAATTTTTATTTCGACGGATGATCCCCATATCCAACACCTGGCCCAAAGAGCAAATTTCAATATTCCCTACTTACGTCCTGCTGAATTAAGTACCGATACGGCTAGCACCTTTGAGGTCTTACAGCAAGTGATTCAAACCAACCAGAGGGCTGGTTCACCTTGGAAAGGGATTTGGTTATTGCAACCTACCTCACCCTTTCGATTGAAAAAACATGGGACAGATTTCCTCGAAAAAATACAACAAAATCCCGAAGATGCTTGGGTCTCTGCTGTTCCCGCAAAACATCACCCATGGTTTACCTTATTCAAAGAAGAGCAGGGGAAGTTGGTCCGCTTCTTGGAAGGGCCATCCGCAACCCGGCGGCAAGACTGCCCACCTGCCCTTGTATTGAATGGATCCATGTACTGGTTTCCAACCCAATCTCTATTGAACGCTACCAAACTGGATGATTTTCCCGCCATTCATCCTTATTTAATGGAGGATCTGTTTTCCTTGGATTTAGATGTCCCACGGGACTGGCTCTATGCTGAATGGTTGTGGCAAACTTTTCAATCCGAACTGAGAGATTGGTAAAGTTGAATCCACTGAGGGATAATTACCTCCGGTTCAAATTTTTGGATCCATTTCAAGCCTTTTTGAATTCTCACTTGTTGATCAAACGGTGAGGTGACGACTTGTTGTATGGTCTCTCTCCAAGCCTCTGGATCCTTTTGATCTAGGTAATACGCCGCCGGGCCTCCAGCCTCCGGAAAGCAACCACCTTTACCTGTCAATACCGGAATTCCACTTTTGAGTCCTTCGAGAATCGGTATGCCAAAACCTTCAAATAAAGAAGGATAAACCAACATATACGCCGACTGATATAGATGAGCAAGCTCGGTTAATTGAACTTGTTGGGGAAACCATACCCGATTTTGCATTCCGAGCTCAGAAATACGTAGTTGAATTTGATCAGTATAACGTGTTCGTCCACCCACCAAGACCAAAGGAATGTCAAGGTCACGAAGTGCCTCAATCACCACACCCATATTTTTTCGGGCTTCCAATGTACCGACACCTAGAATAAATTGGTTGGGCAAGCCAAATTTTGCTCGAGTTTCAGCCACTACCTCTTTGGAGAATCGCTCTGAAAAAATCGAGTGACAGCCCTGGTAAATAACATCGATTTTATCGAGGGGAACCTCCAAAAACTGGTGGATGTCTGCTTTGGTTTGTTCTGATATCGCGACCACACGCTGGGCCCTTTTGGCCGCAGATTTGAATTTAAGGAAATGAATTTTTCGATCAATTTTCGAGTAAAATTGAGGATAGCGTTCAAAAATTAAATCGTGTAGGGTCACCACGGAAGGTACCTTGAGTCCGAGCGGAAGCTCTCCAGATAAACCATGATAGACATGTAAGTTTTTGAAAGAGGGTTCGGTTGTTTGTCCCCACTGTCTCCATAATTCAGCCGAACCCCATGTTTTGCCTTGAATTTTATAAAAATTTGGACTTTTAAATTGAAATAAATCGTCTGAAGAGGGAGGTGTATACGCCCAATAAGTATGTTCAGGGGCAAAGCGTGTCAGGCTTCGAATTAAATCTCGACCATAATTTCCTAGTCCGGTTTTATTTCGAAACAGACGTTTCGCCTCAAATCCAATGTGCATAGACTTTTTGGCAAAGGTAAATCAATTTCAAAAACAAAATGGATACTCTCTTGGATTACGTTGGATAAAAGTAAGATTTTATCTTTTTTTTAGGGAGTATTTTTGGTTTATGTAGTGGGTTTTCCCACCTTTGTTTGGAATTAGAATCTAATTCTTTTTTAACCTGCTGCTCCGACAAATCAAACTGATCGCTCTCTTGATGCGTTGTGTCTCCATGGTATTCCCATTGAGCACAACCTTTAAAGAGTGATGTCCTGACAAGGCAATTAGGTTGTTTTCAAAAAATGCGTTGGTAATTGACCCGAACCACGCACTATTTTGACACCCAACAAATGAGACAAACTACTGAAAAAATGAAAAATGAATCACTCTTTTCGTGGTTCAATGAGGTATTTGCGGGCTTCTCCGTATTTCTGTTGGCGCTTCCGCTAAGTCTTGGAATTGCCAAAGCATCCGACTTTCCTGCCGTTACAGGCTTATTTACTGCACTAACCAGTGGATTATTGGTGACCTGGTTGATGGGAGCTCCTTTGACCATCAAAGGTCCGGCAGCCGGACTCATTGTCATTTCAGCCGGTTGTGTTGAGGCAATGGGTGGAGGATTAATCGGATGGCAATCCACTGCTTCGGTTTTGGTTGTGGCTGGCCTTGTTCAAATCGTACTGGGATTGGCGAAATTGGGTAGATGGGTTGACTTTTTTCCGCTCTCAGCAGTTCATGGAATGTTGGCAGCCATTGGGTTCATCATTATCTCCAAGCAGCTTCCTGTGTTATTGGATATAAATCCATCCTTGGCCCAAGGCCTTTCTCCGTTTGAATTGATTCAATCGCTTCCCAAATTCATTCAGTCCTATGATCCTAAAGCGACTTTGATCGGTTTGGTCAGTTTGTCAATTCTTTATTTATGGCCTTACTTGGATCATCCTATCAAGAAATTACCCGCGCCCTTGGTGGTTTTATGTTTTGCTATTCCCGCTGAACTCATGCTTAATTTTCAAAAAACTGCGCCTTCTTACGCATTATTAAAAATCGGGGATGTTTGGGGACAGTTGCATTGGCAAATTCGTTGGTCAGGCCTATGGGAGCAACCGGGTACTTTCCTCCAATATGTGATTTTGTTTTCTGTAATAGGAAGCATTGAGTCCCTACTGACAGTCAAAGCGGTAGCGGTCGTCAGCCGAGAAAAATCAAATCCAAATCGTGATCTCTGGGCTACTGGATTGGGCAATACCTTAGTAGCCTTGGTAGGAGGTTTACCCATGATTTCCGAGGTAGCTCGTTCCTCTGCATCATGGCAGGCCGGTGGACGAAGTCGATGGGTCAATTTTTTTCATGGATTGTTTTTACTTCTCGCACTGATTTTTGCTGTTCAATGGATGGAATTAATACCCAATACAGCATTAGCTGCAATGTTAATTATGGTAGGATGGCGATTGGCCCACCCAAAACAGTTATGGCAGACTCTTGAAAAAGGTAAAGAACAATTGGCCATTTTTTTGGTGACGTTCCTTGTGACCTTACTATCCGATCTTCTATGGGGTATAATCGCTGGAGTAGTTTTGGAGTTAGTATGGAATTCTTTCCGCGGCTCAAGCCGATTAAAAGCCATGTTCGTAGCTCCTACCGAGGTATCCTTTAATGGAGAAGAATATTTGGTGGTAATCGGTGAAAAGGCCGTTTTTTCAAACTATCTGGGTATTTTAAGAAAACTAGAGGCAATTCCCAATGGATTCAACGTAACCATCGATTTGGAAATGGCTCAATGGGTGGATCATTCCGTTATGCAAAGTCTTCATCAGTTTGCAGAGTGGTATGCCTTGGCTGGTGGAAAGGTTCAAATTGTTGGTCTGGATAAACATGAACCAGTTTCCGATCACCTATTTGCAGCCCGATTAAAATCGTCTGATATTACTCACTAAGCTGTTGAAGCACCTTCTTCATTTCAGCCTGTTGGTTTTGTTTTTGAAGAACAACAGGTGCTGCCACGCGTTCTTGACAATCAAATATTGAGCAACGTTCACACGTCTGGTTGACCTGCCGAACGGCGATTGAAGGGTCTTGTAAAAAGGAAACCTTTTCTTTTAAATTGGCATCCATTTCAAATCCGAGTGTAACCGAAACGTTAATCTGCTTTAGAATACTCAACGGACGAGCCATGGACACCACGAAATATTGATTGGCAGCTTCTTGATAATCTGAAATTTGAGCATCCACGACTGGCTTTTTGTACACACCCGCCGTTTGGCGTGCAGAAAGTTCATCCAATATATTCAATGATACCCACCGGCGACAATAATTCTCCTTTTGAGTTTCATGCGGGTCATGTTGTTTCGACAAGTGCATTTCCTTGGTTAATGAGTAGTTTTTACTATTTACCATGGATTCAAATCGAAGGTAAAAGAATTTGTTGATGCCAAAATATTTGGGCAAGACATTGGAAATACGGTGATACAGTGTCTCTGGAGTTGCCTGAAACCCTTCGGCCATTTTACCTAATAATTCGGGTTGCCAAGTGGTTTGTTGGAAAAAATCGGTTAGTTTTTGAATCAACTTTTCACGACGTATCAAGATGGCTCCTGCAAAATAAGATGCCTTAAAGTTATTTAAAACTTCATCAAAGGAATTGATTTCAACCCATGAGGACGTCAACGGTCGTTCTTTCAGATTCATATACAAGAACCCGATTTCTCGGCCCATCGTAAAGGCTCGTTGATCCGATGATATTCGTTTGTTGATCATCAATACTTGCCGCTTGGGAACAAATAAGGACCGGATATTCGCAATAGTTGGGTAGTCCTCTTCATCGAAATACTCGATAGATATCCCATAATGATCCGCTAATAAATTAGATAAATAAAATTCATCCACTTGTTGCGAAACGGGAACATGGTGTGCCTCCAGAAAACGGTCTGCTTCGTTTTCCAATTCTTCAAAATAGTTATCATGCATTTCCTGATACGAGCGCAATACGGCAAAATAAAAACGCTCCACACTCATATTGTAATTTCGTCCAATTTCAATGATAGTATTGATAAAGGCACTCAATTTAACAGGAGCATCCGAGAGCATTTCCAGTAAGTTAGCGGGATCGATTCCAAAAAAATCAAACGGGATTTCCGTCAAAAAATTGGAATGCAATAATTCGGAAATGGGCTGAAGTTTCTTGTTTAGTTTTAATGATACAAGGTGGTCGTACTCAATCCCCATCGCCCCAGCCAAAGCTACAATTTTGTCCGATTTAGGGTATTTCTTGCCTTTTTCTATTTCATTAATGTACGAAATAGATAAACCTGACTTTTGAGATAAGTCACTTAATGAGAGTCCCTTTTCTTGCCGAAGTTGTTTTAGTTTAAGGCCAAATATTAAGCGAATATGGTCAGTATTGAGGCTCATAGTATCTTTCGTCTGGGTGGTCTAAGTTAGACAAAGATAACTAAAATTCGCTATTTTTCAGAGGTGAGACAATAGAATCGATGCAGGAGCTAATTCCAAAACTCCTGCATCGAAGGTATTAAATGTTTGATTCTTGGAATCGATAGACCAATACAGGTACCTCCGAAACGTTGATGATCTTTTTGGTGATCGAAGGTTCAATGAGTTGGGTAATGAAATTTCGATGATGAGAAGCGGTGATTAAAATCTGTCCTTGTAATTGTTGAACTTGTTGATGCAAACCCTCTACCACATGGTCGGCATTTACATGAGAAACGGGTTGATCAAACAACAGTTTAATGGTTTTTTCATACCCATAATCCGGTTGAATATTCGGTTGCCCTTCTACATCCAATTTAATAAAATGGATAGAAGCTTCCAATGCACCTTGCAGTGACTTCACCTGTTTTAAAATTTCGGTTTCATCGTATTCTAATTGCGTGGCATACACAAGCCGATGAACAGCTTGGGGTTGGTAAGCACCTGGGACCATCAAAAGCGGTGTCTTACTCGTGTTTAATAAAGAAACGGCATTAGATCCGATTAACCAGTTGAGAAGCCCGCCCTCCCCTGTTTTTCCAATGATGATCAATTGAGCTCCAATTTCCTCCGCTTTTTCAGATAAACCAGTCGGAACATCCGAGAAAATGAGGTGAGCTTTGGCTTCGATCCCTTCGGATTGGGCCTCTGTCACCCATTCATCTAGCTTCCCCTTGAAAATCGCTTGATTTTGTTCATGCAATGCATCGACGATCGAAACCGGTGTATTTGGATCAACAAACGGTGGGATGAATGTATGGGCAATGTGAAGGGGGCAAGTCAATTTACGAGCAAGCTGTTTCGCTAACGTGAAAGCCGGTTGGCTACTTGCCGAGAAATCGGTTCCAATTAAAATAGGATTCGACATGGAGGTTGTTTTTTTGTTCAATCAAAATTAGATTTTTTCAAATGCAAGAAGTATGATTTTGATTATCTTTTTCTAAAGTTTATCATTTCTTAATCTGAAACAGTATTGAAGGATTCCAAGAGGAGAGTGTACAAAAGGAATAATTTAAGAAGGGTCAGGCGATCAATTCAAACTATTTCCTACCTTTGTTCTCCGATACTAAGTTTTAATCGGAAACCAAATCCCCCATGATCCATTCCCCCAAGGAAGCACTTCTCCTGCTCGAGGATGGTACCCTCTACAAAGGGAAAGCTCTCGGCAAAATAGGCACCGCTACCGGCGAAATTTGTTTCAATACGGGTATGACCGGCTACCAAGAAATTTACACGGACCCCTCGTATTACGGCCAAATTATTGTAAATACCACCTCTCATATCGGAAATTATGGTGTTAAGTTCGATACCGAAGAGGAATCGGATGGTATTAAGATACGTGGAATGGTGTGTCATGCTTTTGCTGAACATTATTACAGCCGCTCAACCGCTGATGAATCACTCCAAACCTATTTTGAGAAAGCTGGGATTGTTGGAATTTACGATGTGGATACCCGCCAATTGGTTCGGCACATTCGCCATGCGGGTGCCATGAATTGTATTATTTCATCAGAAATCTCGGATGTTGAGGTGTTAAAAGCCAAATTGGCCGAATGCCCCTCCATGGATGGCTTGGAATTATCCTCCCTGGTCTCTACCAAAGAACCTTATACCCTAGGCGACTCACAAGCAACCCGACGTTTAGCTGTGATCGATTACGGTTGTAAAACCAATATTTTACGAAATTTTACTGATCGGGGCTGTTTTGTAAAAGTCTTTAATGCCAAGTCCAACATCGCCGACATTTTAGATTTTAATGCCCATGGCTATTTTATCTCCAATGGGCCAGGAGATCCTGGTGCCATGGATTATGCCGTTGAAACCGTTCAACAACTCGTTTCTACAGGCAAACCCCTTTTTGGAATTTGCCTAGGTCACCAACTACTCGCCAGAGCATCTGGTGTACCAACCTACAAAATGCACAACGGTCATCGAGGTTTAAATCATCCCGTTTTGAATCTGCAAACTGGAAAAAGTGAAATCACCTCACAAAATCACGGATTTGCGGTAGATCCTACTGCTGCCCGAAACTCTCCCATTTTGGAAGTAACGCACGTGAACCTGAACGACCAAACGATCGAAGGAATAAAAAGAACAGACTTCCCAGCATTTTCAGTGCAATACCACCCTGAAGCTGCTCCCGGTCCACATGATTCACGTTATTTATTTGATGATTTCGTGGCTTTGCTAGGTTAAACCACTACTGCATACACATAAAAAGAAAGGGGGATAGATGTAGATCAATCTCCCTTTCTTGTTTTTTAATTTTGCTTTCCTATACGAGCAGTGGGCTCAAATTTTTTAGGTGCATATAAAAATCCAAAGGCCTCAGCACCCTCTTTGGAATGTACTTTGTGGTGGATGTAATGGGCATGCATGATACGCTTCATGTAATTGGATTTTGGCTTGTATTTAAATTTAATCCGCCGATGTACAATCAAATCATGAAAAATAAAATACGCAATGCCATACAAGGTGATACCCAAACCAATAAAAGTTAAATACCAAAATTCAGGATGTGTATTTCCATAAATGATGGAAGTGGACGCTACAATACTGAAAACAACAGCGTAGTAATCGTTTTTTTCAAAAAAACCGGTATGGTGGTTATGATGATCTTCGTGCCAACCCCACCCAAAGCCATGCATGATGTACTTGTGAGCAAACCAAGCGACACCCTCCATGGTGATAAAGGTTCCTAAAACAATTCCAATTGAAAATAATGTCTGCATACGTGTGGTGAACTTGTTTCTTTGGTAAACTGAACGTTTTTTGGTTTTGTTTTCCATTGACCATGCAATTTAACAAAAAAAGCCTCCCATAGGAGGGAGGCTTTTACAAGGTTGGTGAGTTGCGTTTGAAAATTCGGTTTAAAACCGTTAAATACGTTTGTCCAAAGCGAGAATAACACCATTTTTTTAATTCATTCACTTCAGGAGGTAATAAATAGGATACTCCTTTTTTAAGTTCTTTTTCAAATAACGCTTTATCAAAACTAACTTTTTCCAATATCAACTTCACGTATTCTAACATGGTCTTTCCCATTCCACATGGCGTTTGAGGTTCATTGACTATGTAAATATACTTACAAAAAATTGTATTTGTCAAGGAATATTTACATTTAAATAACGACCTCAGCTGTTCAATATTGCTTTCAGGACCTCTTTTTCAGGTTTAGCGGTAGGAAAGAAGGATAGGAGGCGTTGAATGACCGACTCCACCATGGAATCAGGGCAAGAAGCCCCGCAGGTGACCATAATTCGGGTTGGTCGTGTGGACGCCTCAGGTAAAAACGAAAAAGATCGTTTTACTTGATGAGAATGGATGTCAAAATGCTCAATTTCCTGGTCAGAATGAAGGCATGCCACCGATTCAATGAAATAAGTAGGAAGTTTGGTTTCGCAAAGTTCAACCAAATGGGTAGTATTGGAACTATTGTATCCCCCAATAACGATGGCTAAATCGGCTGCCTCTTGGAGCAAGCCCATGGTAGCCTCTTGGTTGTCGTTGGTGGCATAACATAAAGTATCTCGCGTATTGGCAAAATAGGGTTCGACCGACTTATCGTCCAATTGATGGTAGGTCATCAAGGTTTGTTTGAGAAAGTCAGCAATTCCTTGGGTGTCACTGGCCAACATGGTCGTTTGATTGACCACTCCGATCCGTTTTAAATCCTGTGCTACGTCAAAATTTTCTGAATATTGGCCTTTGAATTCCGTATAAAACCCTGATAAGTCTATTTCCTGCGTCATATACAAGGCAAGTCGCTGAGCTTGAGCCATGTCTTTTACGACCACGGTGGGCGCGTTGGACTGGCTATGTGAGAACGTGGCTCTTGTCTCCTCGTGGTTGGGTTTCCCATGGACAACTAAGGTATAACCCCGCCCACCAATTTGAGCCGCTCGATTCCAAACTTTTTCAACGAACGGACAGGTCGTGTTGAATCCATATGGATTAATGCCCAAATCCTTTAGTTTTTGCTCAATTTCAAGTGTGGTTCCAAACGCAGGCACAATGACAATATCCTCAGAGGTTAAATTCTCCCACGGAATCAAGGTGTTTCCTTCGGTATCTTGTAAAAATTGGATACCTTTCGCCAAGAGGTCTGCATTCACCAGTGGATTATGGATCATTTCACTCAATAAGAAAATTCGCTTGTTGGGATTTTCATCGAGTGTTTTGTAAGCAATTTCCACAGCATTTTCAACCCCGTAGCAAAACCCAAAATGCCTAGCTAGAAGCAGCTGGACAGCACCAAAGTCCAATTGAGTTGGCGTGAAGTCTTTTTTTAGTTTATCTTTTTTGCGTCGGAATTCCTTGATTTGTCCGACCAAATCACTTTTGTAGAATACCGGTATAGAAAATGATTTCATAAAGCAATGTACGTGTATTAAACTAACACCCTTTCGGCGTTTATTGTTACAAAGCTAGGATTTCTCTGAGGGAAAGTTCTACTTTTGCATCAATTTTTGACCAATTTCTGGCATGAGTAAACCGATCAGACTGATTCTTCTAAGTTGTTTGTCCTTCTTTGAACTCCACGCTCAATCAACCAATTTTGATGTGGCTGAACCTTCCAGTCACTGGGTACGTCGATGGGAAGTTTTATCAGGGCACCTAACAGAACAATTTCATTCAGGACAACGACCTTTTGTACAAGATAAAGTGATGAATTTTATCCAAGAATTAGAGGATCAATTTCCTACTACTTTCTCTCAGGTCGATCAGGCCAACATGAAATGGATTCAATCGATGGCCTGGGAATATTTACCACCTGACAAAAAATGGATTGCCTACAGTCAAAAAATTGGTCCCAAAGATATTTACCGACGCAAAGCTGACTTCCTTTCCACCGAAAAGCCAGATTTTATCATCAAAGCATCTCCCATCTTTCATTTTCAAGGAGGAAGGGAGTTCTCTCCCGAATTTGATCCCCAAACCGCTTTTGTAAATACACGTGGGGCTGAAGTAAGAGCCTTAGTCAATCAAAAACTTGGGTTTTATTCCCGATTCACCGAAAATCAACAAACCAATTGGTTGCAAACCCGAGATTTTATCCGGCAATACAACGGAAATCCCTATTTGGGGTTTGTCAAAGTATTAAATGGGGATACCGCTCGGTTAGGCTCCGACTTCATTGATGCCCGAGGTTACATTGCTTTCAGACCGCTCAAAAACATTGAGCTTAGTTTTGGACATGATAAAAACTTCATTGGTCATGGGATACGGTCCATGATTCTCAGTGATTTCAGTGCCCCGTATCTTCAACTTCGAAGTCAGATCGACCTAGGGAAAATTAAATACTCGTCCATATTTGCCCAGCTGTCTAATGCACAAATACCTCGAAGTGTCAATGGAGAAACCCAAATACCACCCAAATACATGACCTTTCACCGGATCAGTGCACAGATTACGAGACAATTCCAACTAGCGTTTTCTGAACTGGTCATTTTTGGGAATCGACCACTTGGATTTGATCTAAATTATTTGAATCCCGTGATTTTCTATCGATTTGTTGAAGGCTTTTTGGGAAGCCCAGACAATGTGATGGTGTCGTCCGATTTTCGATGGAACATTAAAAAACGCGTAACCCTCCATGGGCAGTTTGTTCTCGACGAGTTAAAAATTCGTGAATTTCAAGCCGATGGTTGGTGGGCGAAGAAATTTTCTTATCAAGTGGGTGGTACTTATTACAACTTATTTGGAATCCAAAATGTGGATCTCCAATTGGAATACAATCGGGCCCGCCCTTACATGTATTCTCATTTTTCTTCCTTTTCTAACGCCGTTCATTACAACCTTCCCTTGGCACATCCCTTAGGTGCAAATTTTGGTGAGGTGCTCGGCCGAATCGTGGCCCAGCCAACCCCGAAATGGTTTATTGAATTGACGGGTATGTATTACATGAAAGGAGTTGATAATGACTTGGCCAACTGGGGCGGAAATATACTCCGCCTAAATGGCTCTTTCCGAGTGCGTGATTTTGGTAATGTTGTTGGACAAGGAATTCGAGAGCAAGTTTCACTGTTTCAAGCAAAAGTTTCTTATCAACTTCGAACCAACGTATTTTTGGATGCAGAAGCCACTCACCGCCGTCGTGCAGTGCCCGTAGTGACCGAGCTGTATCCCTCCACCTATTTTTCGGTAGGCTTTCGCATGAACACTTGGCCTGGTAACCACGTTTATTAGGGCATTTCCTCTAGTCCAATGGTGGAGGAAGTTGGATTAAGAAGAACTCGCCGGATTTCGATGCGTTGATACGGAGTCTTCAGTACCTTCAAGGTAGTTACGTATTTCCCTTGATTTTGAAAGGATCGATAAACCGTAGAATAGGACAACGTACACTTTTCCCAACCTTTTGATTTCAATTCCTCGTTCAATGCCGTCAATAATTTGGTCAAATTACTAAAATAAGTCCGCGAGGGTTCACTCCGCCTAACCCATATTTGATGCTGGTCGAACGAAATCGTCAATTCGTAAAAATATTTTTCCATATTAATTAGACTTAATCTAAATAAAATCTGTACCTTTGGGGCATAAATTTACAAAGTAATGTTAGAATTCCCCGAAATGGAAAGTGAAGTGATGCCGGGTTTTCGACCGCTACCAGTTAAATGGAATGGGGTAGGTGAATGGCCAGGATGTGAATTGAAAAAATGTTGTAAAGCTTATAAAAAGAAAGGAAAGCATTGTAAAAAATGTCCTAAGATTTGATGAAAATTCCTTAGTTATTTTGAATACTCTTCAAAACTAAGTAAATTCACCTTCGTTTCCCCAATCAAGTGAAAGATATGAAAAAATGGTGGATGCCATTGGCCTTGGTAGGTATCATCTGGTGTTCTTTTGGTTGCCAGAAAAAAACATGCCCTGCGTATGGCCAAGTTTCGTCAACATCGGTTGTAAAGTAATCGTAAGAGGATCAGGTTTGATCCTCTTTTTTTTTGTATGCATCGAAATTAGCAGACCCTTCCCTTACTTTGCTAGGATAATTCCTAAAATTTCTTAAAATTGTAACTCAAACCTACCATTTTACATGAAAAAACCGAATACTCGTCGAGATTTCTTGAAAAAAGGCGCATTAGCCGCCGGAAGCTTTTTTATTGTGCCACGTCATGTGCTGGGGAAAGGCTTTGTTGCTCCTAGTGACAAGTTAAACTTAGCGGCAATTGGCGCTGGAGGAAAAGGGTGGTCGGACATCAACAACGCATTTAATAACGGAAAGGAAAATGTGGTTGCCATTTGCGATGTCGACACCGACCGTTGTTCAACGGCTATAAAAAAATGGCCCAATGCCAAACTGTACAAAGACTTTCGCGTTATGTTGGAGGAAATGAAAGGTGATATCGATGCTGTTACCATTTCAACTCCCGATCACGTTCATGCCGTTGCGGCAATGGCAGCCATGCAAATGGGCAAGCATGTGTATGTTCAAAAACCCCTGACACACAATATTTATGAAGCTCGTATGTTGACTGAGGCTGCCCGTAAATACAAGGTCGTATCGCAAATGGGTAATCAAGGCGCTTCCAACCCCGGGCAACAACAAATGATTCAATGGTTTAACAAAGGGCTGATTGGTACCGTAGACACTGTGTATGTTTGGACCAATCGTCCCGTTTGGCCTCAAGGTATTCCCGTACCAAAAGATAAACCCAATTTGCCTTCTGTTATGAGTCAAAAGGATTGGGATTTGTTTATTGGCCCTGCCGAATTTGTAGACTATCACCCGTTATATCATCCTTTCAAGTGGCGCGGTTGGTGGAATTTTGGAACCGGAGCTCTCGGAGATATGGGGTGCCATTTGATCGATCCTCCATTCCGAGTGTTGGAGTTGGGTTATCCTACCGAGGTGGAATGCTCCGTGGGCCAAGTATTTACAAAAGATTGGACACCTGAATACATTCCAGAGGGTTGCCCTCCGTCTTCTCATGTTCAACTAAAATTCCCAGCTACTAAGAAAAATAAGTCTGATATCAATATGATTTGGTATGATGGGGGAATTCGACCCTTCCATCCAGATCTCATCCCAGCCAATGAAGATATTGGTGAAGTGGGCTCAGCTAATGGAGTCATGATGATTGGGAGTAAAGGGATTATGACCTGTGGTACCTATGGGCTTACCCCGAAGGTTTACTTGAAAAATGGAGATCGACTGGAGATGCCAAAAGATTTTAAAACCGCAAATCCCAATGAGCTATTGCCAGAATATGGGCATCAAGTATCTTGGACCGATGCCATCAAGGCCGGTTTCGGGTCGAAGGAACACAAAGCCTTGACTTCTTCTTTTGATTATGCGGGTCCTTTGACAGAAACCGTTTTAATGGGTAACCTCGCCATTCGATCGTACCAAGCTGGAACGCCCGGCGAAGGAAATCGTTTGAAATTTGAGGGCCGGAAAAAACTGCTTTGGGACGGCGCCAATATGAAAATTACCAACTTTGATGCCGCCAATCAATTTGTAGGTAGACCCTACCGAGAAGGCTGGAAGCTGGTTTGATAAGGTTAAACAAAAAAGGCACCTCTAAAAGGTGCCTTTTTTCTGTTTACTTCTTATTTCGTTCATAGAATTCGATGAATCGTTCAAAGTCCTCTACAGGTAAACGCTTCGCAATGATTCGGTTTTGGCTGTCCAATATATAGGTGGTAGGGGTGGCATAAACATCAAATTGATTCAAAAAGTCAGTTTGTCGTTTTGCATCCCATAAATTAATCAGCGAGCCAGTTTGATAGGTCTTAATGAAACTCGCCCATTTACCTGCATCAAAATCCGTGCTTATCATATACAGGGCAATTTTCTTCTTTTTACTGTATTCTTGGTAAAATTTGACAATTTTGGGAGCACTTTCTTTACAATGGCTGCAATCTGGGCTGTAAAATACCAAGAATTTGTAGGCTCCCGAATGGCTTCCTATCTTGACAGGCCGTACTTCTGCATCATATAAGGTCAAATCTGGAAATACTTTTCCTGTAACCAACGGTTTTAAAACTTTAACCCGATCCTCAAACCGCTTTCTTTGCTTATCATCTAGCCAAGTTCCATTTTTTAGGTAGTGATTTTCGGCTAAATGAACAAAAACCCCATCCAGCCCAACAACATCGATGTTTTCATATTTATTCGAAATAAGATAGAGAACATACCGGTACATTTCTAAGTCGACCTTGGCTTTTTGAAGTACTCGATCGGCATCAAGAATGATGGAGTCAGCCACTTGATAGACCAAATCCTTGAAAAATCGATCCACTCTTCCCTGAATAAAGGGAGTTCGAATCATGCGTGGATCTGCAAAATCCAAGTGATCAAAAAAGTGATTTTTATAAAATTGGATCAAATACGTTGAGTCCACCCGGCCATCTGGCAACTTAGGGAGTTCGGTGGGTATCTCCGGATCTTGATTGGCTTTAATGATTTTGGCTGAAAAGGATAATGGATATTTTTGAATGAGTTGATCACTCATGCCTTTCACTTCCTTCTGCAATAAATTTAACTGATTTCGAACTTGTGCCTGTTGACCTGAATCGGTTATCTGGGAAAGTTGCTTATTTAATTGTTGAGCTTTTTGAGTCTGCTGAATAATGTACCGACGGTAATCAAACAGGATTTCATTCTCTGGGGAGCCCGTGAATCGAACGGTTCGGACGAAATCAGTGGTATCGGCTGAAATAGAAAAGAAATTTTCTTGGCCATTCACCACAAAATCATAATATCGACTTGGTGAAAAAACCACCATGTACATTCCTCCTTTCAAGGGTTCAGCTCCTTGAAAAACCATACGACCATTTTGAACTTGGGCTGAATCAATTTTTATATACTGGGAACCACCGTAATAATGTGCCAAATGAACATACCGGTTCTCCGGCGCACCTTTAATGTCCACCGTAATCTCATATCCTGAGCCCTTTTGGCCAAATACGGAAGAAAACTGACTAAATAGGAAACAAAGGAGAGCAATTCTTCTCAGCATAGGTTGATTTACTTGGGGTTATCAAAAATTTTCCAAATATACTAAACGTCTCCTACCTATCTTTGTATATAAACGGGTAAGTAACATGTTTTTTATTTTGTCAAAAGTGATTAGCTTTTTGGTTATGCCTCTTGGCTTTTGGCTGATCTATTTAATCCTTACTTGGAGACGATTTAAGATTCCATTTTCATGGACTTTGGTTGGCCTTTTCCTCCTCTTATTTTTCTCAAATCATTACTTTATTCGAGGACTTATTCATCGTTGGGAGATTCCATCTCAAGACATCTCCTCGTACTCTCCCAAGAAGGTAGGAATCGTTTTGACTGGTGGACTCTTCACTAATCGGACAGCCCATGAGTCTAATCTTCATCTAGGAACTCATGCAGATCGAATGTTTCAGGCCCTTCAATTGTACCGTGTAAAAAAAATTCAAAAAATATTGATCACGGGTGGCCCCTTGGACAGTCTTTACTCAGATGGGAGCTCAGAGTCGATTTTGGCACGACAATATTATTTGGATGCAGGCTTACCTGAACAAGACATTTGGGTTGAAAATAAAGCGAGAAATACACATGAAAATGCGAAATTTTCAATTCAAATACTTAAGAACAAGGGTGTAAGGCCAAATCAAGTTTATTTGGTTACGTCCGCCTTGCACATGCGTCGTTCATTGGCGTGTTTTCAAAAGTTAGGATGGCAAGTCCAAGGGGTTTCCACGAATCCAATTGCCGATAATGACCTCAAATGGTCATGGATTTATTTGATCCCAAACCATTATGCGTTCATGGACGCCTACCAGCTTTTTCACGAAGGGATTGGGTTTTGTATGTATAAAATTATGGGGTATGTGTAGGGAGTTTGGATAAAATCTGAACAATTTGTTGAGGATCTTGTATATCCAACCCTTTTACTTCAGAAACCGTATACCCAAACGATTGTAAGGCCTGAAAAAATTGCTTGGCATTCCTAAACTTAATCATTTTTCCTTGATGAAATAAGTAGCGATACAATTGAGTTGAAAATCCTGTGGTCTCGGTAGACTGACCTAAGATAGCCTCCGACTGACGTGTGGTATAATGCTTCTGAAGAAAAAGAACGGGGCCCTCCCAAAGAACCTCAAAGTAGTCGAGGGGTTGAAAAAAATCAACCGGAGGAAAACCATTTCTAAATTCCCGCTCACCAATCCGAAAAGCCGAAACTTGCGCTGCCTCAAAATACGTAGGCTTTTGGGCATCAACCTCGACATGATTTTTGAATGAATTGTAGCGAATTTCATTAACTTTTTTCCAAACACCCGTTTGACGAATTTTAAGTTCTCCTCCTTCCCATTTTTCCTGCCAATAGGGGCTTCCCTCAATTCGGTTGTTTTTTACCTCGACCATCGGGGTGCCATCCGACCGATTGACATACGCCTGGGCTGCTTGCCCCAAAGAACTTAATGATACAAAAAGGAAAATGCTTGTTTGAAATAAGGTTCTCATGTGTTTTTATTCCTAATTTAAAAAAAAAAGCCGGATTCTTTCCGGCTTTTCTTTAAATACTTAAAATATGAACCATTCGAAGCAAGTCGTCGTGGATAGGCTTTTGCTTTTTGATCGTGTCGATGAAAGGGGTGTAAACCAGTTCATTGTTTACTACACCCGCCATTACATTTTTATACCCTTTCATGAGTCCCTCGACGGCACCAAGTCCAAGTCGACTGGCTAAAATGCGATCGTAAGCGGTTGGGGTTCCTCCTCGTTGGATGTGTCCTAAGGTAGTCACCCGAATATCCAATTTACCTTCGACTTGATTTTTGATCGAGTCCGCAATTTGAGCAGCATTGCCTTCTTCATCTCCCTCAGCGACGACTACAATGGACGAGGATTTTGACCGGCTCCATCCATCTTTTAGTGTGCTAACAACTTTTTTAAGAGGTGTGTGGGTTTCGGGTACCATAATGATTTCAGCGCCTCCTCCAATTCCCGACTGGATGGCAATATAGCCCGAATCTCGGCCCATTACCTCGATAAAGAAAACCCGATCGTGCGAGTCAGCCGTATCACGGATTTTGTCAATGGCCTCAAGGGAGGTATTTACCGCGGTATCGAAACCAATGGTATAATCGGTACCGTACAAATCATTATCAATTGTGCCCGGACATCCGACCGTTGGTAACTGGTATTCATTGTAAAATATCTCAGCTCCTGTGAATGTTCCGTTCCCACCAATGGCCACCAAACCTTCAATTCCATGTGAAATTAGGTTGTCATACGCTTTTTTACGACCTTCGGGAGTCATGAATTCTTTACTTCGTGCCGATTTCAGAATCGTCCCCCCGCGCTGAACTATATTGCTGACAGATTGAGAAGTCATGGGGAAAATATCCCCGGATATCATTCCGTTGTATCCTCTTCTTATTCCGAATACTTCAATTCCATGATAAATAGCCCCTCGAACAGCAGCACGGATGCAGGCATTCATACCAGGTGCATCACCGCCAGAGGTAAAAATTGCAATTCTTTTCATTACAAACTAGGTTTATTTTCGCGCCTGTCATGTAGACAGGTGCAAAAGTACGTAGATTTAGTGGAAACCGCTATCATTAATTAAATTTTGCGGAAAAGTCAGTTAGCAAAATTTTATTAAAGCGAAATACGTAAGTGTATCGTTTCTTTTAGAAATACCACTTTTCCAAAAGCAAGTGAAATGTCATACCCGCTAAAAAGCTAGAGGATATCAAATTCCATATTGTCCGTTTGATCTTAAAGATTTCAATCGCTAAAAAGCTCATGACAAACGAGGCGATGACGATCAGCAACTGCCCGATTTCCAACCCGATATTAAAGGCAAGTAATTCATTCACAATTTGACTGCTTTTGCCTAACAAACTCCTCAAGTAGGTGGAAAATCCCATACCATGAATCAATCCAAAAAAAGCTGCAAATAGATAGCGTAAGGTTTTTCGCTCTTGAAGGATTTGTCCATTTCGACCATTTTGTTGAAATAGATTGGTTAGGCAAGTGATTAAAATCGACACCGGAATCAAAAATTCAATAAGATCTTGGTCAAACGAAAGGATTTGCAAAGCAGCTAGTGCTAGGGTAATGGAATGGCCCACTGTAAAAGCGGTGACGAGAATCAAAACACGTTTCCAGTCCCATATCGTGTAAACGGCACATAAAGAAAGGACAAACAAAATGTGGTCGTAACCATTTAAATCGGTTATATGCTCAAATCCCAGTTGAAGGAAGGTGAGAAAGGTTTCCATTGAATAATGAGGTGGGTTAAAATGTTGGCAAGGTAGGCCAATTTGACTTATTTTAAAAACCCTAATGATGTTTTTCCCGAACCGATGTAGATTTTCTATCTTTGCTTGATGGAAAAATTTGTTGTATCCGCCCGTAAATATAGACCTGCTACTTTTGATACCGTAGTAGGCCAAGACCATATTACCACTACGTTAAAAAATGCCATTCGGACCAATCATTTGGCTCAAGCATTTCTATTTTGTGGTCCGAGGGGTGTAGGAAAAACAACCTGTGCACGTATTTTAGCTAAAACCATCAACTGCATGGCTCTGACGGACGATATCGAGCCCTGCCAGACCTGTGTTTCCTGTACAAACTTTGATCAAAATACAAGTTTTACAATCCACGAACTTGATGCTGCCTCCAATAATTCGGTGGATGACATACGAAACTTAATCGATCAGGTTCGGTTTCCTCCCCAACAGGGAAAGTATTCAGTATATATCATTGATGAGGTTCACATGCTTTCGCAAGCGGCCTTCAATGCTTTCTTGAAAACCTTGGAAGAGCCGCCCAAGCATGCAATTTTCATATTGGCCACCACAGAAAAACATAAAATTTTACCCACAATCTTGAGTCGGTGCCAAATTTTTGATTTTAATCGAATTCAACTCCAAGATATTGCGAATCACCTAGCCAAAATTGCAGTAAAGGAGGGTGTTCAGGTAGAAATGGCAGCCTTGGAAGTTATAGCCCAAAAAGCGGAAGGGGGGCTTCGAGACGCACTCTCCATGTTTGACCTCAATGTAACATTTGCAGGTGGTCAAGCTCTTACCCGCTCAGCGGTTTTGGAAAACCTTCATATCCTAGATTATGATTATTTTTTCAAAATGACCCAAGCGCTTTATGAGGGTTCCACGACCGAGGTACTGCTACTTTTTGATGAAATCCTAACCAAAGGATTTGATGCACACCAATTTGTGATTGGTTTGAATGAACATTTTAGAAACGTATTGGTGGCGCAGCATCCAGATACTCGACGACTTCTCGAGGTAACCGAAACTGTTCGACGGAATTACGAGGACCAAGCCAAACTATTGAGCACGGATTACATCTTATCCGCTCTCAGTATAGGCCAGCAAATCGATCAACACCTAAAAGCAGCCAAAAACCAGCGTTTGCACGTGGAAATTGGTCTCCTAAAGCTTGCTCATATTCGACAAGTCCTTCATTTAGCTGATCTTCCTGTTACTCAAGAGGCGGATAAAAAAAAAATTGAATTAAAAAGCGATATTCAATCGACTGAACCAGTTGCCACGGAAATTAAAGACATTTCGTCATCCCCTCGGAGGGTCGTCTCGCCTAGGGCTTTGGGGCTAAAATCCACATTAGATCTTGAAAATCCAATCCAAGAATCGAATCCTCCCTTGCAGGAAGTTCCGATGGTGCAAGCCACCTCTCCATTGAAAAATTGGGATCTGGAACACCTGACTCAGGCTCTCACTCAATTTGCCGAAACGCGCGATCTCGAAACAGAAAAAGTCATATTGTCTCGGGTACCCTCATTGGAGGGGAATGAGGTTACGTTTATGTTGTCCAACGAAGTTCAATGGGGTGTTTTCAATGAAATGAAACAGGAGCTTGGTGCCTTTTTACGACAAATTTTTGGAAAAACAGAGATCCTGTTAAGTACCGAAATGGCCACTCAGGACATGGTCAGGAAACCTTACACCGCACAAGAGAAATTTGAGGCATTGAAAAGTAAAAATCCTGTGGTGGAAACTTTAAGGCAAGATTTGAATTTAGAACTTCTATTTTAACAATTGAGTCCGGTGTTCAACACCGGACTCAATTATTTCTTGAAAACTTGTTTCAGTAACCCACCCCAAGGGCCACTGCTTTTTGCTTTTGTGATTTTGGGTTCTGGATACACCTCTTGGTAGGGCTGATTCAATAGTTCTTGAGAGAAAGAATCAAAGGAAATTCCACCAAATGTACCTGAGGACATCCAAAGTAAATTCGTCTGAAACCAATTTTGCTCTTTTAGGTAGGTTTCAAGTGCTTCACGTTCGGTAAACACGAAAAGGTCGTCGCGCCCAAAGGCCTCACGGATTACATCTGGAGAAATGGGTTCCATTTTTTTGATTTCCAGCGTTTGAGGAGAATAGAAAACCACCGCTTCATCCGCCGCCTGCAGGGATTCAAAATATTGGGGTAAAAAATCTTTGTTCAAGGAACTGTAAGTATGTAATTCATAACAGGCAATCAAACGACGGGTAGGAAATAGTTCTTTGGTTGCCGAGGTAGTCGCTTTAACCTTCGAGGGTGCATGGGCAAAATCTCGATAAACGGTGACATGGTCATTTTGTGCCACCTTTTCCAGTCGCTTAGCCGCCCCTTTGAACGAGGGGATGGCTTCATAGAACTGGGCAGATGTAATCCCTAACTTTTCGAGTATCAGTCGCGCACCTTCTAGATTTTTCATATTATGCTCACCAAACAATTGGATCGGAACCTCCCCCGTTTTAGTTTGCAAAATCACCTGTCCATTCTCAACACGATAAGGATGCGCCTTGTAAGGATGCGCAGCAACATCCGCCCGGTCTTTTTGTCCAATTACCCGGAGGATATCATCGGTTTCGTCAAAGTATAAAGAACCTGCTTTGGGTAAACGATCTGCCAATTCCTCAAAGGTTTTGACATATGATTCGAACGTGGGAAAAACATTAAAATGATCCCAGGCAATTCCGCTAAAAAGTACAATATGCGGATGATAAAAATGAAACTTGGATCTTCTTTCCAACGCTGAGGAAAGGTATTCATCTCCTTCCAAGATGATCACAGGGGCATCAGAGGTAAGTTTCACCATGAGATCAAATCCCTCAATCTGAGCCCCCACCAAGTAATCAAAATTACGTTGATGGAATTTCAAAACATGAAGAATCATGGAGGTGATCGATGTTTTTCCATGACTACCTGCAATCACCACCCGTTGTTTGTGTTTTGATTGCTCGTAGATGTAGGCGGGAAATGAATAAACAGGAATATTAAGCTCTTGCGCCCGAAGTAATTCCGGATTGTCGGCCCGAGCATGCATTCCCAAAATTACAGCCTCAAGGTCATCTGTGATCTTTTCGGGAAACCAGCCCATTTCAGCAGGCATTATTCCGACTTTTTTAAGACGGCTAGCCGCAGGATCATATATCTCGTCGTCTGAACCGGTTACTATAAATCCTTTCTGATGTAAGGCTAACGCCAAATTGTGCATGACAGCTCCGCCTACAGCGATGAAGTGAACTCGGGATGCGTTGGATTGCATAGGTTTGTATCTAGGTATTGTCAAAATATGAAATTAAACCAAGGTATTTTCTTGGAAAAATACAATATTTGTTGGTTTCCACCCTGTTGACTTGGGGATGTTGGCCCAAGCAGGGGTATAATTCAGGGTACTCTTGCAAAGTTGTAAATTTTGTATCACTTTTGCATCAATTTTTCAAAGTATTCGTTTAATAAAAAGGATTTCTTCACCTAAAATTGGCTTTATGCATTTCACCTAGAAAATGAAAAGATACATCGATTTAATTCAGCAGACGTTTGAATTCCCTACACGTGAATTTGGTGTCGACGACAATCACAACCTCTTGTTCAACAATGTCCCACTCATGGACATTATCAATAAATATGGTACGCCGCTTAAGCTTACCTATCTTCCAAAGATCAGCGAACATATTGAACACGCCAGGCTGCTGTTTAAAAACGCGATGAAAAAATACAATTACAAAGGAAATTACACCTATTGTTATTGTACGAAATCCTCTCACTTCAAATTTGTTTTAGAAGAAGCTCTGAAGAACAATATTCATTTGGAAACTTCTTCTGCCTTCGACATGCCCATCATCCGGTCATTGTATGATGAAGGTAAAGTAACGAAGGATACCTACATTATTTGCAATGGACACAAACGTCCACAATATCTAGCCTACATTTCCCAATTCCTGAACGATGGATTTGTGAACTGTATGCCGGTATTGGATAACTTGGGCGAAATCGATCATTATCTTCAAACAGTCAATGCCGAAGAAGTGAAAATTGGCGTGCGCATCGCAACCGATGAAGAGCCCAACTTTGCTTTTTATACTTCTCGATTGGGGATCCGGTATAAAGATGTGGATGAGTTGTATCTGACGAAAATTAAACCCAACCCTCGATTCAAATTGAAGATGCTCCACTTCTTCATCAATTCGGGGATTAAGGATACGGCCTACTATTGGTCAGAATTAACCCGATTCATGTTTAAATATTGTGAATTGAAGAAAATCTGTCCTGAACTTGATTCCATCGACATCGGAGGGGGTATGCCCATTCAAACCTCGGTCGTTTTCAATTATGATTACCAAGCCATGGTAGATGAAATCATTGAAAACGTTCAATGGATTTGCAATAAAAATAACGTTCCTGTACCCAACATTTTCACCGAGTTTGGTTCCTATACAGTAGGGGAGAGTGGTGCTACCTTGTACAAAGTAATTGACCAAAAGCAACAGAATGACCGCGAATTGTGGTATATGGTGGATGGATCTTTCATCACCCAATTACCTGATTCTTGGGGTATCGGACAAAAATACATTATGTTGCCTGTCAACAAATGGGATGCTCCATATACTAAGGTTAATTTGGGAGGACTTACCTGTGATTCAGCGGACTACTACAATACCGAGGCCCATTCTGAAGATCTCTACATGCCAATGATCGAGGAAGGCCAAAAAGAAGAACAGTACATCGGTTTCTTTCATACTGGTGCGTATCAAGAGTCGTTGGGCGGGTATGGTGGCATTCAACATTGTTTAATTCCGGCCCCTAAGCATGTCTTGATCGATATCAATGAAAAAGGAGAGCTAGTAACCGAGTTATTTGCAGATGAACAAGACGCCGAATCAATGCTGAAAATTCTAGGGTATGGTCAACCGCGAAAAGCGCCCGAGGCCCTGCATCCAGAAATGGCTAAACTCGATGAGGTTGAGGCTTAAAAAAAATCCGCTGAGTTACTCAGCGGATTTTTTTGGTTTTATTTCTTTTTTAATTCAATGAATATCTTCTTTTGACCATCTGATTTATCAATTGAGATCGACTGAATAGAATTCACGTGAACTCGTTTTACATCTTTATTATCCACCTTGATTTTATTGATGTAAACTTCGGTATCCTCTGGAAAGGTGAGCTTACCCGGTGAACTTTTGTCATCAACTATCTCTAAGATGGAAGCTTCCCCTTGAAATGTGGGGCTTTTGGCCGGATAACCGATCACAGATAAGTCAGATACCAACTGAGATGAAGGCGCAGCTTTGAATTCACCACTCTCTTTGGGTTTTTCTTCCTTATTTTCCTTAGCCTCAAAAGATTCTCCAAGACTAAACATGATGGGCATATTGTAATAGAGAGCTACCGCTTGTCCATTCACTTTGCCAGCTTCCCACTTGGGCATTTTTTGGATTACCCGAAGGGCTTCAGCGTCCAAAGCAGGATGGATCCCTTTTAGAATGATAGGATCACCCACCGAGCCGTCGGCCTCAATAACAAATCGTACAAATACCTTTCCTTGTGCTTTCTCTCTTACGGCCTCTTGTGGATACAGTATGGTCGTTCCAATCCATTTGTACATTTGTGAAATGCCTCCTGGAAATTCAGGGAGTTCATCGACTTTAGTAAAAATCACACGTTCTTTGGGCCGAACCGTATCCTGGCGTATTTCAACCTTTTTGGATTTGACCAGTAGCTTAGGTAACGGTAAGGAGGTGGTTTCCTGTTTAATTTCATTGAGGGTAATTTGAATGACCTCGGGCTCGGTTTGATCCGCAATTTTCGCGGATGACAGAGTAATGGCCAACCCAAATAAGGGCAATGCAAAGCCATACTTTAAAAGGGAGATTCGGTTGGATCGCTTTTTCATAATCATTTGGATTCTTGATTTAAGGTTAGATTGGGTAAAAAATTGATGTTCTAATGAATTGAGTAGGGGAGAGCCTAGTTGATGATGCACTAGTAGGGTAGCATAGTCACCGGGATTGGATAAGCTACGTGCGGCTCGATCATCCGCAATGAACTCATGGACCAACCGGCTAGCTTTACGAAGAGCATATACAGCAGGATTCATCCAAAAGAATAAAATAAGAATCTCCCAGAACAACAAATCCAAGGTATGGAGTTGCCGGGCATGGATCTGCTCATGGAGCCAAATAGTATTGAAATTGGGTGTTTTGGGATGGACATATACCTTGTTTAAGAAACTCCAGGCTCCTTTTTTTTGCTTAAAAATTTGGTATGTTAGATAGGTCCGGACCCACAGCAAGACAATCGAGATCGAAAAGCCAAACCAATAGATCAATTCATACCAACTTACAACCTTGGTTTGGCTGGAGGGCTCTACTAGAACCGTCGGTAGGATCCATACCGGTATATTCTCTTGAGATATTACGGGTGGCTGGATCCATTTGGAAAGGAAATACTCAGCAAAAAAAGGTAGAAGTAAGGAAACTATACCACCACCAATAAGGAAAAAACGATTCCAATGATGAAAAGTCTCTTTTCGTAAAAAAACGAAATAAAATACGCAACAAAGGGTCAGGTATAGGTTGGTTTGGATGAAATAATGCCAGGGTGTCATGAGTTAGTTCATTTTTTCATTTTTTCAATCATTTCCAATAATTCATTTGCCTCTTTGAGGTTGATAGAGGACTGCTTCAAAAAGTGAGAAACCAAGGCACCCACCGAATTGTCAAAATAGCTCTCCATTAATTTATTCGCTGAAAATTGACGGTAATCCTCTTTTGAAATAGCTGGAAAGTACTGATGCGTTTTTCCAAATGCTTGGTGCGCAACAAATCCTTTTTGCTCTAAAATCCGGACGATCGTTGAGACGGTGTTGTAGGCTGGTTTAGGATCTGGTAGCTTTTGCAGGATTTCCTTAACAAAGGCTCGCTCTAATTCCCATAAGACCAACATAATTTCCTCTTCTGCTTTCGTTAATTCTTTTTCAATCATTTCAACTAATTTTTTCGTTATACAAATGTAAACGAAAAAATTAGTTTTGCAACTAAAAAGATAGTTTTAATTTAACAAAAAAAACGCTCCGAAAATCAGAGCGTTTTTTCACGCTAACTTAACCCTTATTGATATTAAATGGTAGGACCACCTGCCAAAATGGAGGGATCTGTCATATCTTGGAATTTATTAAAATTTGATTTGAATTTTTCGGCCAATGTAAGCGCAGCCATCCGATAGGCGTCGGGGTCTGCCCAAGTTTTCCATGGTAAAAGAGTATCGGGCGCGATGTAAGGACATTGTTCTGGTATCAAGACACCAAAAATCGGATGTTTTTGAAACGATACTCGATCCAAATCGCCTTCCAGGGCTGCGGTAATCATAGCTCGTGTTTGTTTCAGAGGCATTCGTTTACCCACGCCAAAGCCTCCTCCAATCAAACCGGTATTAATCATCCAGACATGAACTTGTTGATTGTGTATCTTTTTTCCAAAAAGTTGGGCATATCGTATGGGGTGTAATGGAAGAAAAGCAGCCCCAAAGCAAGCAGAGAAGGTAACTTCGGGATCAACCACACCCATTTCGGTTCCAGCCACTTTCGAAGTGTATCCGGATAAGAAATGATACATGGCCTGCTCCGTTGTTAATCGACTGATGGGTGGCAACACACCAAAGGCATCGTAGGTCAATAAAAATATATGGTTGGGTGACGAAGCCACCGAAGGCTGAATCGCTCCTGGGATGTAATCCAAGGGATATGCCGTTCGGGTATTTTGGGTGATACGTGTATCATGGTAATTTACCTCTCGGGTGCCTTCATAAAATTGAGTGTTTTCAACGATAGCCCCTTCTCGAATGGCTTGAAAAATGACTGGTTCTTGCTCCGGCGAAAGGTCGATGGCTTTCGCATAACACCCCCCCTCAAAATTGAAAATTTGGGTGTCCGACCATCCATGTTCATCATCCCCAATTAAATACCGATTGGGATCAGTAGATAAGGTTGTTTTACCTGTCCCCGATAATCCAAAAAACAAGGCAGTATCTCCTTTCTTCCCTACATTAGCCGAACAGTGCATAGACAAGATGTCCAGAGTTTCGGGAAGTAAGAAATTCATGACCGTAAAAATCCCCTTTTTCATTTCTCCCGCGTACCCTGTTCCCCCAATTAATAAGATACGACGGCTTAGATCCACAATAGTAAAATTAGCTTGTCGCGTGTGGTCTGTGGCGGGGTCAGCCAAAAATTCTGGAATGCAAAGGATGGTAAAATCGACCTCAAATTGAGAAAGTTCATCTTCGGATGGACGAATGAACATGTGGTGACAAAAGAGGTTTTGCCAAGCCTGTGTATTGAATATTTGCAAAGAGAGACGGCTATTTTTATCCGCACCAGCAAATGCCTTTCGCTCGTACACTTTTTTATCTTCTAAAAAATAAATCATTTTTGATAGCAATGCCTCAAAATGATTTGGATCAAAAGGTTGATTGATGCTACCCCAATGAACAGCATTTCGGGTTAAGTCATCCAATACAATGAATTTGTCTTTTGGAGATCGACCGGTAAAGGTTCCTGTAGAGCACATCAATGCACCTGTGGAGGTCAGGGTACCTTCACCACGCTGAATGGCTTCCTCTACCAATTCTTGGGAAGATAGTTGAGATTTAAGTTCGCGACTCTTTATCCGGAGGGGTTGAGCCAAAGTTTGCGTAAACATAAGTATGAGATGATGAAGTATAATTAAAAGCCTTGAAGTAAACCTTGAACCAAGTGCTTGGATCCGATGTAAAGTGGCGAACGTTGGTGTAGTTCAGTAGGTTCGATATCCAAAATCGGTTGGTATCCATCACTTGCAATTCCACCCGCTTGCTCCGCCAAAAAGGCCAAGGGAAAGCATTCGTATAGAAGCCGAAGTTTTCCTTTAGGACTGGTAGGGGATGGAGGATACAGGTATATCCCTCCCTTGATCATGTTTCGATGAAAATCGGCTACCAAAGAACCTATGTACCGGCTAGATCGCTGGAGCATTTGACATTGGGTTACAAACGATTTGACAGCCGTTGGAAATGTCTCGTAGTTTCCCATGTTCACGGAATAAATAGAACCATGCTCTGGGTGTCGAATTGGTGTATGGGACAAAAAGTACTCGCCCAGTGAGTTTTCATAGGTAAAGCCATGAACCCCTTGTCCTGTGGTATAGACTAGAATTGTGGAGGAACCATACACAATGTATCCTGCCGCAATTTGGGTTCGGCCACCTTGTAAAAAATCTTCAATGGTGGAAGGGGATCCAACAGGCGAGATTCGACGATAAATGGAAAAAATGGTACCGATGGAGACATTTACGTCGATGTTGGAGGATCCATCTAAGGGATCTAACGCAACAACATACTTTCCATAGTCATTTCCCGTGTGAATCATGTGGTCGTCTTCTTCGGTTACGATGGCACAGACTTCACCCCCATTTTTTAAAGCCCGTATAAATCGTATATGGGCAGCCATATCTAATTTTTGTTGGGCCTCTCCTGAGGAATTCTGACCTCCCAAAGCACCCATGATGTCCACCAGTCCAGCCCGATTGATTTCACGATTCACAATCTTTCCCGCCAAAGCGATATCTCGAAGCAACTGAGACAATTCCCCCGTAGCCGAAGGAATATGACTCTGTTGCCGTTTAATGAACCGATCCAACGTGACTCCCACCGGAGAAGCCAATGTTTCTGTTGACGGCATACTCGGTTAATGGTTTGTTGATGAAATGTATTTTTCTAATGAAGTGTAATTTGACAGTTCAAATATAGATTCGAAAATTTAGCGAACCAAATTAAATAAGCGAAATTTCGCAAAATATTTTTCAAAAGGTTTTCAAACCAAAATCATATAGCAATTTTAGGTAGATAACTTCATTTAGAAGGTATTTTTGGATATTTGGCCATGTTTGTGTCGATTTGACACGAAAGGTCTTTCCGCCTCAAAAAAAAGTAACCAAAGAATATTTGGGGTTGAGAGGTAATTTTGAATCGAAAAACAGAATCTTATGAAATTAGGAAAATTGAATAAAACTAAGATTTTTATCCAAATGTATTTTCTGAATTGCAGCCTGAATTGGGTGGTTTAGTAGGTAAAATTAAAAATTGCCGTATTTTTGGATACAAACTAAACCAAACCAGTTGAACTAACGATACCATTTATGAACCAAAAGACCCTTTTTGGCCATCCTCGTGGCCTGTTTGTTTTGTTTTTCACGGAAATGTGGGAGCGCTTTTCCTATTATGGAATGCGTGCCATCCTATTTCTTTATTTGATTCGGTCGGCACAAGATGGTGCTCTCGGTTTACCGGAGGAGGAGGGAGGAGCTATTTATGGCCTTTATACGTCTTCCGTGTATCTTTTAACGTTACCGGGTGGCTGGATAGCCGACAATATCCTTGGCCAAAAGAAGGCCATTTGGTGGGGAGGAATCATCATCATGATTGGTCATATTGTTTTAGCCTTTCCGGGATCTACCCTCTTATTTTTCGTCGGTTTGGCAACCGTGGCCATTGGAACGGGACTCCTAAAGCCCAATATTTCGTCTATTGTAGGTGAACTGTATCCCGAGGGGGGAGCCAAACGGGATGCTGGATTCTCCATATTTTACATGGGAATTAACTTAGGTGCATTCCTAGGTATGTTTATTGTTGGCTATTTAGGAGAAAAAGTAGGCTGGCATTATGGCTTTGGTGCCGCTGCATTTGCCATGTTTTTTGGTCTTGTGCTCTTTAAAACCCAAGGCAAGTATTTGGATGGACTTGGGGAAATGCCGGCAAAAAAAGGTGCCCCTACTTTTCTATATGTCGTTCTGGGCTTGTTATTGCTTATCTTCGTATTGTTGTGGACAGGGGTATTAAATGCTGTCTCGTTGGCTGAATCGATGCAGTACATCATCATCGGAATAACCCTGTTTTACTTCTTCTACATTGGTGTACTTGATTCCTCTTTGGATGGAACAGAGAAAAAGCGAGTGGCAGTACTCTTTATCTTCTTCATTGGCGCTGCTCTGTTTTGGTCCGGATTTGAACAAGCGGGTACCTCATTAACCATATTTGCAGATCGCCATACCGACCGTGCCTTTGGGGATTGGATCATGCCAGCCTCGTGGTTTCAAAATGCCAACTCGTTCTTTATTCTACTTTGCTCAGCACCTGTAGGGGCTCTATGGGTCTACTTGAATCGTCATGCTTTGAACCCCTCAACCCCGGTTAAGTTTGGTCTTGGACTTCTCCAAATGGGTCTTGGATTCTTTATTATGTTTTTGGCAGCTAAAACCGTATTGGATGGAAGTTTGGCTGGTGTGGGTTGGTTGACTTTTACCTACCTTTTTCATACCCTCGGTGAATTATGTTTGTCGCCAGTCGGACTAAGTACCTACACGAAATTGGCACCAAAAAAATATTATTCTCAATTAATGGGATTGTGGTTTGTAGCCGCTTCACTTGGGAATTTGATCGCAGGTCGTTTTGCAGGTAATTTCAATGCGGAAAATGTAAATCAAATGCCTGACTTGTTTTTACGAGTTTGCATTTTTGGCATGGGCTTAGGTTTGGTCTTTATTTTATTCAATAAGCCGATCCGCAAATGGATGGGTGGGATCAGTTAAAAAAAGCGGGTTACCCACCCGCTTTTTTTGCTTGGTATCCCGCCTGAAGCAAATAAGCTAATAATTTGTCTCGAAAATCACCTTGAATCAAAATGTCTCCATCCTTGTCACTGCCACCGGTACCACATAAAGTTTGGAGTTTTTTACGAAGGACGGATAAGTCCTCTGGTTTTCCAACAAAATCAGAAATCCGAGAGACTACTTTTGAACCGCCTTTTCGATCCAACCATATTTTTAGTTTTTGTTGGGAGGGCGGGAGGGTCTCTATCGACTCCGTCGATTCCTCAAATACAAAATCTGGATTGGTGGAATAAACCACGCCATCTGTTTTACGTTTAACTTTCATTTGTATGCGCTTCTTTCTCTTACTATTTCTGGGCTTAAATATACAAGTATTTGCCCAAACCCCCGAGTCCTCCATTCGTCAGGCCATGGCGAGGCAGCAAGAGGCCTGGAATCGGGGCGACATTCAATTGTTTATGGAGGATTATTGGAAATCAGACTCTTTGATGTTTATTTCTAAAAATGGAATCACCCGAGGCTGGCAAGCCACCAAAAATAGGTACCTCACTACCTATTCCTCCCGAGAATTGATGGGTACGCTCACCTTTGACCTTCAAGAAATTCAGGTGGTTGGTCCTAAGTCTGCATGGGTTTTGGGTAAATGGTCATTAAAAAGACCTGATGTAGGAGATATTGGTGGGTATTTTACATTAATTTTTAAGGAAATCAATGGAAAATGGGTGATCTGTTCCGATCATACTTCCTAACTTTGTAGTTCAAACCCAAACGTATACTAAAAGTTTTAATCACAATGGATGAAAAAATTCCGGTCGGTACCGAATACCGACATCGATTCTCCTTTACACAAGCCGATGTTCAAGCTTTTGCCGACTTAACGGGCGATCACAATCCCATTCATTTGGATGCGGAGTATGCTGCCCAAACACCGTTTAAGAAACCTATTATTCATGGCCATTTGAGCAGTAGTGTTTTTACTAAGTTTCTTGGAATGAATAAACCGGGTGGCCCAGGTTCTGTGTACATGAAGCAAGTTACCGAGTACCTTCGTCCTATGTTTGTGGATACAGAATACGAGGTTGTATTCAAGGTCGAAAGTGTCAATCCCCAAAAAAGTATCGCTGAAATTTCAACGGAGGTCTATAATCCCGAAACAAAAAAAATTACCATTCGGGGCACAGGAACCTTGATGAATAAAGATAATTTTTGATTGTCGATAAAACAAACGAAAAAAGCCGAGTTATAACTCGGCTTTTTTCGTTTGTTTGGGACGGTGGTATGATCAACTTTCTCCGTTTTTCATCTCTTGAACTTCGGCGCGCACTTCCTTGGCTAATTTACCGATGTCCAACATCGCTTTCCGTACCCGGGTGCCTGCTGCTTTATTTCCGGAACCTGTGAATTTTTCGGCATCCTTCTCAGCGGAGGCAATAAGGTCTTTCAATTGCTGAATTTTTTCCATGAGTTTAAGTTAGGTTATTCCACAAAACTCAGAAAAATTATTCAATTAAAAAACAAATTAATTAGATAATACTACGAAATTATAAGATTATGCATTGACCTTTGGTCGATATTCGCCTGATTTTAGCTTGGCCTGTACTTTTTCAAAGCAATCCATCGTGTATTCTACATCTTCCAACGTATGGACGGCTGTTGGGATGATCCGAAGCAAAATAACACCCTTTGGAACAACAGGATACACAACAATGGAGCAGAATACACCCATGTTTTCCCGCATATCCTTGATCAAATTCGTGGCAGTAGGTAAATCATACTCTCCATGAAGGAAAACGGGTGTGACACATGACTGTGTTTGTCCGATATCAAATCCTCTTTTTCTAAATCCATCTTGCAAAGCGCGAACAATCGTCCAGAGATTTTCCCGAAGTTCTGGGTGTTTTCGGATCATCTCCAGGCGTTTAAGTCCACCCACTACAAAAGGCATAGGCAAGGCTTTGGCATAGGTTTGAGATCTCATATTGTATTTTAAATACATGATGATCTCTTTTTTGGCGGCGATAAACGCTCCAACCATCGCCATTGACTTCGCAAACGTGGAGAAGTGTAAGTCAACCCCTTCCTGTACCCCGAAATATTCGGGTACGCCTGAGCCCGTTTCTCCCATGGTTCCAAATCCATGTGCATCATCGACCAACAAACGGAAATTGTATTTTTCTTTGAGCGCTACAATTTTATCCAAAGAACCGACGACACCTGACATGCCAAACACACCCTCTGTGATGACAAGAATTCCACCTCCTTGTTCTTCGGCAAGTTTAGTTGCCCGAATCAAGTTTTTCTCCAAGCTCTCCATGTCATTGTGCTTGAAGGTGTAGGTCTTTCCTCCTTTGGCTTTATGTAAGCGTACACCATCTATCAAACAAGCGTGGCTTTCCGCGTCGTAGACGATGACGTCCTTGAAGTCAACCATCGCTTCTACGGCCGACATAACCCCTTGATATCCGTAGTTGAGCAAGAAAGCATCTTCCTGGCCAACATACTCGGCGAGCTGTCGCTCAAATTCTTCATGTAAATCACTGTTTCCAGTCATCATGCGTGCACCCATCGGATAGGCAAGGCCATAATCCTTCGCGGCTTGTTCGTCTGTGGCTCGAATCTCAGGATGATTAGCCAACCCTAAATAATTATTTAATGACCAGTTTAGCATACGCTGGCCTTTAAATTCCATGTATGGACCTAAGTCCCCTGTTAGTTTAGGAAAAGAATAATAATGGTGTGAATAATGAGCATGTGAGCCAATGGGCCCCATGTTATTGACCACTTTTTCGAAGATGTCTTGTACCATGTACGTGCTAATTAACAATGAATATAGGTAGTTAACGCAAAACCACAGAAAAAAATCCTTTCTATGAATCCACAATATTACGGATTTCTTAGGCAGTTTTCAAATCTTACCTTTGGAACTACCGTAGGACCCTCAAATATTTTATTTCTTATTTGAAAAGTTCTATTTAATTTACGTTATATTTATGATTATCTTTCTTTAATCCAATTATTATCTCATGACTTCATCCAAACTAAAAAAAGTATTAGTGGCTAATCGAGGCGAGATTGCAGTTCGAATCCTTCGTACGGCTAAAGAAATGGGTTTGCAAACCGTGGCGGTATTTAGTGAAGCAGACCGAAGTTTTCCACACGTTCAATTGGCAGATGAGGCCGTTTGTATTGGCCCAGCTGCCTCAAAGGATTCTTATTTACGAGGTGACAAAATTATTGAAGTTGCCAAGCAACTTGGTGTTGATGCCATTCATCCGGGATATGGATTTTTGTCGGAGAATGCTGATTTTTCGGAGGCTGTTACACAAGCCGGTATCACGTTCATTGGACCCACTGCCGATAGCATTCGTTTGATGGGGGATAAGATCTCGGCAAAACAAACGGTTAAGGTTCGTCAGGTGCCTTTGGTACCGGGTGTGGATGAAGCCATTTCGGATCGGGAGGTTGCAAAGCGTGTTGCAACTGAGGTTGGATTCCCAATTCTGATTAAAGCGAGTGCAGGAGGTGGGGGAAAAGGGATGCGGGTTGTACAGCACGTTGACGAGTTTGATGAACAAATGGATCGAGCTGTTTCAGAAGCCGTTCAAGCTTTTGGAGATGGTTCTGTTTTTATTGAAAAATACATTACTAAACCTCGGCATATCGAAGTTCAAATTCTCGCTGATCAACATGGAAATGTAGTTCATTTATTTGAGCGGGAATGTTCTATTCAACGTCGGCATCAAAAATTAGTTGAAGAGGCCCCCTCAGCTGTATTAACTCCTGCATTACGGGAAGCTATGGGGCAATGTGCAGTAGAAGTAGCCAAGGCGTGTGGATATCATGGCGCTGGAACGGTGGAATTCATTCTAGATGACCAGTTAAATTTCTATTTTCTTGAAATGAATACCCGCCTTCAGGTGGAGCATCCCGTGACCGAATGCATCACAGGTTTGGATTTGGTAAAGGAAATGATTCACATCGCCCAAGGGGAGCCTTTGTCATTTACCCAAGAAGATTTAGCGATACGCGGGCATTCGATCGAACTACGAGTTTGTGTGGAGGATCCATACAACAACTTTTTACCAGACATTGGACGACTCCAAGTATACCGACGACCACAAGGTCACGGAATTCGAGTGGATGATGGAATCGAGGAGGGAATGGACATTCCCATTCATTATGACCCCATGATCGCCAAGTTAATTGTCCATGCGGATACAAGAGAAGCCGCGATCGACAAATTAGCTCGGGCTATTCAGGATTTCAGGATTGAGGGAGTAAAAACGACTTTACCTTTTGGAACTTTTGTGCTACACCACGATGCATTTCGCTCGGGAGCGTTTGATACGCGATTTGTAGATTTGTATTTTAAAGATTCACTACAGCCCGTTCCTGACTCTCGAAGTCCTTCAGCGGTAATTGCGGCTTTGGTTGCGACAGAAATTCAAAAGGAGGCTCAAAAAAAACGATCTCCGTATGTTTCTACAAGCCAGGGGATTAGCCTTTGGAAGGCTAAAAGAATGTAAAATATTTGGATTTTTTTTAAGGTAGTACTTGACAAAGGCATTTATCCTGTATATATTTGCAAACCTTTTCGGGAAAACGGAGAGATGGGTGAGTGGCTGAAACCAACAGTTTGCTAAACTGTCGTACTGGAAACGGTACCGCGGGTTCGAATCCCGCTCTCTCCGCCAGAATCAAGGACTACACACGGGGTGTAGCGTAGCCCGGTCATCGCGCCTGCTTTGGGAGCAGGAGGTCGCAAGTTCGAATCTTGCCACCCCGACATAAGTTTGCAGCTTGTAGTTACTCTCTAACGACGAGCTGCTTTTTTTGGTCCCGTAGCTCAGCTGGATAGAGCAACTGCCTTCTAAGCAGTCGGTCACACGTTCGAATCGTGTCGGGATCACAAGCCTCAGTTTACTGAGGCTTTTTTGTTTTAAGACCTTGTCTTTGTTGTATTTGGATTTTGAGATGGATATAAAAGAAAAAACTCCCGAAAAAACGGGAGCATTTCTCAACTTTATAGCCATGAAAACTAAATCTTTACGCCAAGTGCAAAGCAAGCTCGTTTAATTTCTTCCGAATCGACGTATCTTTTCTGGAATCATTTACTTGCAAAACATAACCACCGATTAAATCTGGATTCACTGTTTCTTCCAGAACGATCTTCTTTTTAAGATCTTCGGTAAGTTGGCGTATAATATCATTTCGTTGATCTTCTGTTAAAGCTGAAGCTGAACTAATCTTGGCAATTTGGATTTCGTTCAACTGGTTGTATAGCTTTTTATACTCAACAGCTAGGCTGTAGATCAAACTTTCGCGGTTCTTTCTAGTTAAGATCGAAAACATTCCATAGGTCACTGAATTGACCTTTCCTTCAAATAATGCCTGAAGAATCGATAATTTCTTGGTATGTCGAACAATCGGACTTTTAAGAACTGCCAACAATTGTTTGTTTTCTTCACACAAAGAAATGAAAAAATCCATGTCTTCATTCACTTGATCCACAACTTTTTTTTCAGAAGCTAAATCGATCAAGGATTTGGCATAGCGGTACGCTACAATGGAATCTGACATAGTGACGTTTTAGATATACGTTGTAACTGGCCGTTGACACAAAATTACAACTCTTATTTATAATATTGCAAATTGTCCTCTGTATTTTTTTAAAAACAGACTGAGTATCAATTTAAATGGGCTTCTTTGATCAAATCGGACACCAAGGTTTCTTGTGATTTTTTGTCAGCCAATTCTTTACGTAATACTTTTTCTGCAATTTGAATGGATAGCGTTGCAACATCTTTTTTCAACTCATCCACTAGGGTAGCACGTTCTTGACGAATGGTTTCCCGTGCGTCTTGCATGATTCGATTTCCTTCCGCTACGGCCTTGTCTTTTGCTTCTGCAATAAGATTTTCAGCGGCTATTTTTGCTTCTTTAATGATGGCATCTCGTTCAGCGCGTGCTGATGCGGCGGCGGCTTCGTTATCAGCCTTTAACTTGGCCATTTCGGCCCGTGTTTCCTCCGCCATTCGAAGTGCCGAGTCGATACTTTCTTCGCGTTCTTTCAAGCCGGCTAGGATGCTAGTCCAAGCAAACTTCCATAACAAAAAGACCAAAAGACCAAAGACAACTAGTTGCCAAAAAATAAGTCCTGGATTGGGTGATAATAATTCCATGATTTAATGTCGTATGAGTGTAAACAATCTAGCTACTATTATGAAAATAATGTAAACCATTACCGACACCTAATGTGAACGGTAATGGTTTCTGAAGTCTCTTACAAATTGAAAGAGATCAAAAGACAAATTACAGCAGCAAAAAGAGCTACCGCCTCGATCAAGGCCGCGATGATCAACATCATGGTCTGGATTTTTCCGGCTGCTTCTGGCTGGCGAGCAACACCTTCCATAGCGCTTCCACCGATTTTACCGATACCCATACCAGCGCCAATCGCTGCAAGTCCAGCACCTAGTCCAGCACCTAATGCGATAAGACCTTTGCCTTCAGCTACAGCTTGTAAAATAATGTTCAATAAAGACATAATAGTAGGTAATGTATCTCCCTTCCCCAATGGAGATGTGTTTTTATAGAACCCTCATGTGGGGGTAGAGGGATTTTTTAGTGATGTTCGTCGTGTTCTTCAACCGCTGTACCAATGTACATGGATGACAAAAGCGTAAAAATGAAGGCTTGTAAAAACGCCACAATTAACTCAATTGCATTCATGAATAGAGCGAATACCGCGACCAGTGGAGTCACTCCCCAACTTTGGAAGATGAAAATCAGACCAAACAACGAGAGCATGATAATGTGTCCCGCCGTAATATTGGCGAACAAACGAATCATCAACGAGGCTGGCTTCATAAATACCCCAACAATTTCGACAGGCAACATGATGGGTAGCAATGCCAAAGGTACTCCCGGTGGGCGTAAAATGTGCATCCAATACCCTTTATTGGCCGAGATATTGGTAATCAAAAACGTGATCACCGCCAAGACTAGTGTGATCGCAATGTTACCCGTTAGGTTCGCTCCACCCGGAAATAAACCCAATAAGTTATTTATAAAAATGAAGAAGAATAAAGTCAACAAATAAGGGAAATAACGCTCATACTTAGGCCCAATAGCAGGTTTGACAACGTCATCTCGCAAAAACAAAATCAATGGTTCCAAAAAGGATTGAATTCCTTTAGGGGCTTTTCCTTTGTTTGTGGCATATCCTTTCGCAACAGAAATAAATAAGACGAACAGGATTACCGCACTCAAAATAAGGGCAGCTACGTTTTTGGTAATCGAAAAGTCGTAAACATGTACTCCTTCAACTGGATTTCCTTGAGCGTCCACACGTACAATGTGCTCGTGTTCGTTTTTATAATCTTGGAAGATGGCTCCATGCTCCAAACGAGAAGAAGAAAACAACTCAATCCCTCTGTCCTCCGAATAAAGTATAATCGGAAGAGGTAATTTAATATCATGCGTAAAAGCCCACCCATGCTCATCTGAGATGTGGTGCATGATCATGTCTCCAATTTGAAAATCCTCTGATTCTCCGTGCGATTCCTCTGAATGGTTCCCACTTTCGGCCACAGCCGGCGCAAATGCGCTGATCCATAATGTGGCGAGCAGTACGTATTTCTTTAGCATGGTTTAGCTAGATGAGTGAAATTTTATTGGTCTTTTTCAAAAACGCCGCAATTTACGAGATAAAACGATTATTTCAAATACTGTATAACATAAATAAAGTACAAAAAAATTAAGAATGAATAATCGGCGATCCTCAATTCCCAAATACAATTCCAATCCAATGAATATAAGGGAGGAAATCAATCGAATAACAACAGTAGATAAAAAAAAGGGAATAAAACTTTCTGGACCTTTTTGTAATCCAATCGAATTTAAGCGTTCGAAGAAATAGGAAAGGAAAAAGAAAAAACTCAAGATAATCCATTTTTGAGGATGGATAAGCAAACCTCCGTCCAACCGATCGACTATAAAAAATACAATTGCCACCGAGAGCGTAAATAGGATGGATGAACGCATGGTTGAGTCAGGTCAATTAATTACAAGGTAGTAGGCTCCAAAGATCTTGGCGTAAAGATAGCAGGCCAAGTGGGGAAATTCCATGAATTAATCGACTTTTCCGGAGAGGGAAATAAGGTCGAGCCAATCAAAGCAGGTCCCTGGGCGATTCTATTTTCATGAGTCTCATCCGCTAATTTTTGCCAAAAGGAGATGGTTTCCGTTCCCTGTAATGTTTGCATGAATTCATCCACCGATTCCACCAATGCGAGCGTCAGGGATTCAATAAAGTAACTTCCTTGAGATGGGTCTATCACTTGATCCAGATACCCCTCTTCTTTTAAAAGCAAAGATATTTGGTAAGATAATCTCGGGACTTCATTCCAAACGGGTATCCAATAGGCATCGGCACCACCGACCAATGCGGCTACCGCCGAGGTCGTACAGCGAAGCTGATTGGTACTTGGTGATTTTTGGGTTAGATAGTACGGATTAAATGAACCAATTAAATACGGCATTTTCAATTCATGATCAACCGCTATTTTGTGTGCCAAATACCGAAGCGCCCTTCCTTTGGCTATGTCCAGGAAGAAATTCGTTTGTAAGCTGTATTCCAATACTTGGATGCCCCTTCCTTTTTGCCATTGGGTTAGTAAATAAGCCAATTCGACCACCGCATTGGCACCCGATTGAGCTAATGATATCCCACTAAACCAGGACCGGGTCCAATCCTCTGATTCCTCATCCTGCACTAAATCCAAAATACCTCCCCGAAGTGGATAGGGCATAAACGACTTCAAGGCTTTGTATAGAAGTTCAGGTTGCGTACTTTTCCAAAAAACTGGGAGTTTAGACCACGGAAATGCGCCAAGTGATTTCTGTAGTTCAAGCGCGCTAGGAACCGCTCCACCGAGATCAATCAACCAAGCCCCAATACCGCGCTGCCGCATTTCCTCCAACGATTCCTCCATAACTGGATTCCACACAACCCGAGCCATGGCCAGCGGTGGTGACCATTGTCTTGATTCCTGACCTGCTTGAATCCATTGAATTTCGGTTTTCTGAATATCATCGGCATGATAACTCGGTTTCCATGCGATTCCTTCTTCCGAGATCCAAGCAAAATCCTCTACTTGCTTCAGGTTTTTTAACTCAAGTTGAGCTTGTTTTTTCCAATCTTGGGCGGAAGCCGAAGGAAATTCTTCCCAAAATTCATTCTGACTCGGATTCATGAATTGTACAGCGCTAGGTTGATGATGAAAACTTAAAATTACAATCCAATCTAACGGGAACAAAACGAATCATTGCTAATTAAAAATAGTTTTTCAAATAGGGGGACGTGTAAAAAACCTAAAAAAATGATCTTTTAAAAAGTTATCCACAATGAATAATTTACTAATTTTGTCGTCCCAATTCTAAAAAATAATACTTCCCGCTTCCTCTGTGGTTGAACAATCGGCTGACATATCCTGGCAAAATTGCTTAAAGGTAATTAAAGAGCATGTTTCGGAGCAAAGCTTCAAAACATGGTTTGAGCCTATTATTCCGGCCAAACTAGAGAATCGGAAACTGACTATTCAAGTACCTAGTCAGTTTTTTTACGAATGGTTGGAGGAAAATTACGTTCACGTTCTTCGGATGGCCCTTGATTACGCCATCGGACGGGATGGTCAATTGGAATATTCCATTATTGTTGATTCAGGCAATGCCTACCAAGGACAGCCCGCGATTGGTTATCAAATTCCGAATAATCGAAAGGTAGAAAATGCACCACCCCCTGTGGTACAAAAAAGTCCATTCGATATCCAAGTAGCCAATGGGGCTCCTATGGATTCATTTTTGAATCCCCATTACACCTTCGATAACTACATTGAAGGTGATTGCAACCGGCTTGCTCGAGCTGCTGGTTTTGCAGTGGCTCAAAAACCGTCGGTGACGAGTTTTAATCCCTTGATGATTTATGGCGGGGTAGGACTTGGTAAAACACACCTTGTTCAGGCCATAGGAAATTACATCAAAAGGCAACGTCAAGATAAATTTGTCTTGTATGTTTCTTCTGAGAAATTTACCAATCAGTTCATCAATGCGATTCGTGACAACAGTCTCCAAGATTTTATGAATTTCTACATGCGTGTAGATGTCCTTATTTTGGATGATGTTCAGTTTTTGTCGGGTAAAGAAAAAACGCAAGAAACGTTTTTCCATATCTTCAACCACCTTCATCAATCGGGAAAGCAAATCGTCATGACCTCCGATCGTCCTCCGAGGCAATTGGAAGGGGTAGAGGATCGATTGCTATCTCGCTTTAAATGGGGACTGACTGCCGACTTGCAGACGCCCGATTATGAAACTCGGATCGCGATTATTCAGAAAAAACTGATAAACGAGGGCATTCACATCGATTACGAAATCATCGAATATCTAGCCCATTCCATTGATTCCAATGTTCGGGAATTGGAAGGGGTCATCATTTCATTGATTGCTCAAGCCTCGCTGACAGGCCGCGAGATTAATTTGGGCTTGGCCAAACAGACCCTGAATCATATCGTGAATGAGTCGGAGAAAGAAATTTCAGTTGACACAATCATTGATGCCGTCACGGAACAATTTCAGGTTCGAATCGCCGATCTGAAAGGAAAATCGCGGTTGAGATCCTTGGTAGTACCCCGTCAAATTGCCATGTACATCACTAAAGAGTTGACGAATTTATCTCTTAAGTCCATTGGTTATCACTTTGGTGGACGTGATCACAGTACAGTCATTCATGCAATCCAAACGGTTTCAGATCTAATGGCATCGGATAAAGAAATCAATGCCACTGTTACTAAGTTGATTAAATCTTTTCAAGCCTAATTTACCAATCAAAGCGAATGAGCAATCGTTGTTGATGGCTCACAACTCGGTCGGCTCGGTGCACCGAATAAATGGCCTCAATTTTCCATTTGCCTTTATTTTGCACTTGATATCGTACGTCAGTTCTATGGTAATTGGCGAATCGGTAGAATGGGTCTCCCACCGACAATTCATGTTTCTCCCCATGTTTTCTGGTATGTTGAATATCCACTTGGCGAAAAGCTAAACCACCTTGCAACCACAAACTTTGAGGAGTTTGAATTGGGCTTCCGTTTCGAACTCGCTCCCAAGAACTTAGCCACCCAATAGCAAGCTTGCCATGGATCGGTTTCCAATTGAAGCTCTTCCCAATTTGGGTTAACCAAGCGGCTTGTTCCTCTATGGATTGTTCTGGTGGTGGAGCGAGTGACTTAGCGACGTGCGTCAAACTGGCATCTATTTGCCAAAAAAATGACTTAAATAAGCCTAAATGGTGTGTACCTATGAAGAACTGTTCGCGAAGTCGTTCCGTTTTTTGTCCCGACCAATCCAGCCAAACTGACGAATGTCCATTTTTTCTGGATTGTTTGATAGCAAAACCTGTCGCATTGGGACGAGTATATCGAAGGGAGTCTGAAACCAAGGCAAGTGCCAGAGTGTCTGCCCATTTTTCTCTCGGGAATGCACCAAAGACAAAATGTAGTCCAGGGGATTGGTGACGAAAATAAACCTCAGGTTGCCATCCCGAAATAAGCTTCGGATTTCCAAACTCTTGCAGAAAATTCACCGATAACACCATGAGGTTCGCTGTATCGAGTTGGGCGGTGATTCCCGGACTTATCCGTTGTCCAAAGTAGGTAGAAGGTTGTAGACCTGATTGGTAAAATTCTCGATTATCGAAAAAACCGAGATAGCCAACATAGGGTTTAATGATGGGCTTTTTATCTTGACAAAAACAAAGAGTGGGTAAGAGCATCACCAAGATAAAAAGTCCTTTTCTCATAGGATATTCAAAATTTGAGTCGTTAGTATATCATGGGAGCCATTTTGAATACAATGTGTTGCCAAATTCTTGAAAAATTGGTCCGTTGGTTGATTTTGAATGATGGACTGGATTTGTTCAATTGATCGATGCGGATCTCTTTTTTGAATGCGTTGGATACGCTCAGCAAGTGGTGCAAAAACAACCCAAATTTCATCGTAGCCTGCTTTGGATTGAATTAATGCGGCCTCCTTGATGACACAATCGGATTTTTGTTGTTGCACCCACCGGTCAAAATCTAGTTTGACCTCAGGGTGAATTAGAGCATTTAATTGAGCCAATAAAGGAGGATGATTAAATACATGCTCGGCCACCCATACCCGATTGTATCGACCTTCAACGGTGTAGGCTTGTTCTCCCAGTAGTTCACTAATTTTGGATCGAAGTACATCGGATTCGACCAATTTCTTTGCTTGGTTGTCCGCCAAGTACACGGGAATGCCCAAATGGTGAACAATTTGGGCAACAGTGGATTTCCCTGAGCCAATTCCGCCCGTTAAACCAATGATTTTCATCTGAACAATTGATTAAACAGCTTCTTTTTTTGAAAAAAATAAGCCCAAATCACACTTCCTTTCCAGTATCCGTTCCATTCAAACTGGGTAGTAGGCGTTCGTTTGAGTTTTGGGATAAGTAAATAAAAACCTCCATGTGCTCTGACAATAGCCCACATCAACGACCATTTTCCTTGAAGAGCTAGGCGAATTCCCGCTAGACCATCTAATATCAAACGTAGGAATATTTTCCCAATTAATTGATGAGCCGGGAGATTCTTGTAGAGCATAGCAAGGTTATTCCGGAAATTCAAATAGGTCTTAAAAGGGCTATCGGCCTGAAGTGTACCCGCTCCAACGTGGAAAACAGTGGATTGGGGTTCGTACCGGATCTCCCAACCTTGCCTTTGCATTCGCCAACATAAGTCTATTTCCTCCATGTGGGCAAAAAAAAGTGGATCAAATCCTTCCATGGTCAAAAACAAAGACCGGCGAGTGAAAAAGCATGCCCCCGAGGCCCAAAAAATCGAAGAAACCTCTTGATATTGGTCCAAATCTTCCTCGACTGTATCAAATAGTCGACCTCGGCAAAACGGATATCCAAGTGAATCCATCCAACCACCGGCAGCACCGGCATATTCCCAATGGCTACGCAGATGATAACTTTTTATTTTGGGTTGAATAGCCCCTACCTTTGGGTTTTGGAGAAGTTGATTTAGTGGAGCATCAATCCAGTTAGGGGTAACTTCTACGTCGGAATTGAGAAGTACCACAAACTCCGAAGAGATTTTGGATAAGGCTTGGTTGTATCCCTCAGCAAAACCATGGTTTTTGCCTAAATCGAGCCATTGTACCTCCGGAAATTGACCTACTACTGAAGCGGAGGCATCAGTAGATCCATTATCGGCCACGATAAGCTCGTGTCCAGAACTATACCGGATCAACTTCGGTAAAAACTGACTCAAATAATGGGCCCCATTGTAATTGAGGATAACGACAGCTGCGGAAATCATTTGTTGAATAAACTACCCAGGTCCATGCCTGGAATGTTGGGTAACATACCCTCGGTAGCTTTCGCAAGTGACTGGCGAGCTAATTCCTCTGCTTCATCTTGGGCTTTGTTGATCGCAGCCACCAAAAGATCTTGAACAATAGCCACTTGGTCAGCAGTTAGTAATGAGGGATCTATCTGAATTTGTAAAATTTGTTTTTTGCCATTGACTTTTACTTTGACCATCCCTGCTCCGGACTCGGCTTCGGTCGTCAAAAGTTCCAATTGATCTTGTGCTTCTTTCATACGGGCTTGCATTTCCTTTACTTTGCCCATCATATTGAACATATCTAACATATCCTTGAAAATTTAGAATTTATCGAACTAAAAATACGGAACCTACGCGTTTCCAAACTTGTCCCATCGTATTGGTTACTTGCACTTCAAATTGATACATACCGGTGGGTAACTTTACACCGGAGTCCGTGGTACCATCCCAACCAACCGAAAGATCCTCTGTATAATATATAATTTGGCCTAGACGATTGTAAATCCGGATAAAGCCAGTGCCAGAAAAGGCATTGGCAATTTTAAAAAAGTCATTTTCCCCGTCGCCATTGGGTGTAAAAGCGGTCGGTAAATAAAGAGCTAAGGGACGAAATACCTCCACTGGAAAGGAGTAACTAATGCCTCCACTCACCGCAGTTTGTTGGGTGAAAACTCGAACTAAAAACTGCGACCAAGTAGGTTCATTGGAGAACATTTTTCGAACGGATGCTGTCAAATCTTGGGTAGGGATCAGTACTTTGGGACGTGAAAAAGTGGGGTCATCCGCCTTATTGCTGTATTGAATGTAATAGATGGGTTCTAGTGCCTCGGGATGGCCAGTGAAGGCAGTCCATTTGAGCATAAAGTCGTCCAAAAGTTCATTTTGAATTACACAAAACTCAGAGGAGGGAGGGGATTTAACTCCACAAATTGATCTTCCAAATCGAAAACAATGAGCTCCGGATGGATTTGATGAAACATCCAAAGTAAAGTCGGTGGGATCTGGGGGATTGATGGGTTGAAAAGCTCCGGTTCCTGTTTTTTGCTCTATGTACAAATTAAGGCCTGCATTGGATGAAATTAGATCAGAAAGCCTGACAACCACTTCGGGTGAGGCCGTCTCTGACATACTTACTACTAACTTTTCACTAGGAACAAAAAGGGTTTTTCTAGGATCAAGATCTAGCGTATTTGTATGAACAACCACTTCAAAGCCACTTTCGAGTAAAGTTTGGGTAACTGTGAACTCGAATTGATTGATTGAACAATTAACAAACTGCTTAGTTTGAGTAGCTGCACTAGAAATTGAAAAAGTAACATTGTCACTCCTTCGTCCCATTTGATCAATTACGGGGGGATTTTGAGTAGGACGAGACCATTGAAAGATGGCTTCTGCATCTCCACTTGCGGTTGGTAATAATTTACCCGTTAATTTGGAACTACATAATACATTGGAGGTAATACGAGGCGTACTTGGACAAATTCCATCGATACTGACTGAAAAACAAGCATCTTCCATACCGGCACCCATCGGAACGGTAACGGAAGGCCCTTTAACATTTGCCAAAACCTGTTGCCTGCCTCCCGTGACGGGTCCACGGTCAACTGAAAAGCTGAGATTTGGATTGATGTTACCTACCGTCAACTTGACTTCGTTTTCATTGGCTCGGCGGTCTAACTCCACAAGGCGTGGTGCTTGTTGGGTAGTTAGTATTTGAACTCGGACTTGCTGCAATGGACAGGTGTGTGCCCGACTATCCGAGGTGAGATATTGCGTGTTGACTTGAAGGTTGGCTGTCGATATTGACGCTCCTTCTTTTAGTGAAATTGGCTGAGAGGCAATTAGATTTCGATTTAAATCCTGATTGATAATAGTTGACCCTGAAAATCCAATCAGGGAAAAACGAATGTTCACATTCTGAAAAACACTGGCCGGAAAGACCTCCAAAATCCCCGAAGTCTCGGTGCATTGGGTTAATTGGGCTTGAAAATTCTTTTGACGAGCGATTTCTATCGACTTACATTGAACATTCCAACCACCAGAACTACGCTCCCTGGCATCCACAATCCATACCTTTCCTTCGATATTCGGTGGAATGGATTGTAGCGGAATTGTCTGTAATATGTTTGCGTCATTTAAACTACTGGATGAAAAGCTCTCTGGCGGATTGATCACAAATCCCCCACGGGCTGATCCGGCTCGGGAATTGAATATGGATAAAACTAACGGATCGATGGCACCTACGCAATAATCATCTGCCGGGGTTGATGAGGTATTCCTTTGAACCACAATGGAGGTAGGATCATTAAGAAGAGTGATACTCGGATCCGTTGTGGTTAAACAGACCCGCGGGATGTTACCCGTACTGGTTTGCGCAAGAGCCGATGATGCTACGACCGAAATTCCCCAAAAAACAACTCCTCGAATGATGTTACGCCCCATGAATAAAGAATCTATAAAAAACGTGTAAATATCGGTGAATTCTTTGGATAAAACGAAAAGGTTGAATTGAATATTCCCTCGTCCGATGATATTTCCCTTTGGAGTTCCGCAACGTTTTCCCAAAATGTTGGGTTATCTTTGTAAATCATCAGATACACTACACTGACACGCAAAAAATGAACCAAATCGTATTGGATAAAATTGAAGATGCCATCGAGGATATCCGGCAAGGCAAGATGATCATCGTCGTGGATGACGAGGACCGAGAAAATGAAGGCGATTTTATTTGTGCCGCCGAACTCGTCACTCCGGATATGGTCAACTTTATGGTCAAAGAGGGCAGGGGATTGATGTGTGCTCCCTTGACCAACCAACGTTGTATCGAATTAGGTCTCGATATGATGGTAAACAAAAATACAGCTGAACATGAAACGGCTTTCACCGTCTCGGTGGATTTATTGGGACATGGTTGTACCACTGGTATTTCGGCCTCAGATCGGGCCAAAACTCTACAAGCGTTGGTCAATCCCGACACCAAGCCAGAGGATTTAGGTAGACCAGGTCATATATTCCCTCTTCGAGCTAAAAATGGCGGTGTACTTCGTCGGGCAGGACATACAGAAGCCGCAGTGGATCTGGCACGGCTGGCAGGATTAGCCCCTGTGGGAGTTTTGATTGAAATCTTAAATGAGGATGGTTCCATGGCAAGGTTACCCGAACTACGGGTGTTGGCCGATAAATTTGACCTCAAGCTCATTTCCATTCAAGATTTGATCTCCTATCGGTTGGAGAAAGAGTCCCTCATAAAACGTGAGATTGGTGTGGAAATGCCAACTGAATGGGGTGATTTCGACCTAATTGCTTATCGGCAAATTACCAACAATCAACTTCACCTCGCATTAATTAAAGGCACTTGGGAACCGAATGAGTCGGTGATGGTGCGAGTTCACTCTTCTTGTGTAACAGGTGATATTTTTGGATCTTGCCGTTGTGATTGTGGACCCCAACTACATAAGGCGATGGAAATGATTGAGAAAGAAGGGAAAGGAGTCATTGTCTACATGAATCAGGAGGGCCGTGGGATCGGTTTACTAAATAAGCTCAAAGCCTATAAACTCCAAGAACAAGGTCGTGATACGGTCGAGGCCAACCTCGAACTTGGGTTTGGCGCCGATGAGCGAGATTATGGTGTGGGTGCACAAATATTACGTGATTTGGGTGTAAGTAAGATCAAACTCATGTCTAACAATCCTAAAAAACGGGCAGGTCTCATTGGATACGGCTTGGAAATTGTGGATACCATTAAAATAGAAATCCCTCCTAACCAACACAATGAAAAGTATCTTCAAACCAAGCGTGATAAATTAGGGCATTCCATATTAAAAAAATAAGTAAAGTCGCTCCAGTCATGGAGCGACTTTACTTTTAGTAAACTAAATTTCATGAGGATGGATTTTACGGGTTCTTAGCTCGTGTGGTGGAGTTAGAAAGTCTGAAGATGCTTGTCTTAACAATAATTTAACATTAGAATTTGCTTAAAATTATCTGATAGGTAGAAGAAATTGTACTTTAAAGGTGTGAAAATGATTTAATGGTGTTGGATTGGGTTCTAACGGTTTTTTTGGGTAAAAAAAAATGATGACCTTTGCATCGCAAACTAATAACCCCTTCATGGAGTTATACTACTTTCAAAACTTTCACCAAATTTCAAAAACCATGTCAAAAAAGTCTACGCTTTTACGGTGGGCGATTACGCTCATTGTCAGCACGCTTTTTGCCTACACCAGCCATGCTCAGGTTACTTCCTCTGCGATTAGCGGTTTGGTAACTGATAGCAAAAAAGGAGGTCTTCCCGGTGCAACAGTCATTGCGGTACACGTGCCATCTGGTACTAAATATGGCGCTGTAACAAATGTGGATGGCCGTTTCGCGTTTCCTTCAGTTCGGGTAGGAGGACCTTACAAGATCACAGTATCTTTTGTAGGTTTTCAAACCATTGAGCAAGAGGGATATGTAGCTACCTTAGGATCGACTACCAATGCAGATTTCACCCTAGCTGAAGAGGGAACTACCTTGCAAGAAGTAGTTGTTCGAACAAATCGTGGGGATGTTTTCTCAACCGAAAGAACAGGTGCCTCAACAACGATTGGTAGTGAGCAATTGAAGTCGCTTCCCACCATCAGTCGTAGTTTGAGTGATTTCACTCGTTTAACTCCTCAAGCCAATGGAAATTCATTTGGAGGACGCGACAACCGGTACAACAACATTACCATAGACGGAGCGAATTTCAATAATAACTTCGGTTTATCGGGGAATAATCTTCCTGGTGGATCTGCTCAACCCATTTCATTGGATGCGATCGAGGAAGTGCAAGTTAACATTGCACCTTTCGATGTACGTCAGGCGAATTTTACGGGTGCAGGAATCAACGTAATTACCAAGTCAGGGACAAATCAGCTGAAAGGAACAGCCTACACCTACTACCGAGATCAAAGTTTCAACGGCCGGAAGGTAGGTGACTTGGAATTGCCTGAATTGCAAAAAACGCAAAATAACATTTACGGAGCTTCATTAGGTGGCGCTTTAATTAAGAATAAATTATTCTTTTTTGTGAACGGAGAATTTGAGCGCGAAGTACGTCCTGGATTCAATTTCGTAGCCTCTCGTCCCGGCCTTACAGGTCCAAATGTGGCTAACGTTCCTGCCACCGACCTAGAAAGAGTGTCCTCATTCCTTTCCGAGCGATATGGATATGAAACAGGTCCGTATGAAAATTATGCCAATAACTTCACACAACAAAACTTCAAGTTTGTTACGCGTTTGGATTGGAACATTAACGATAATCACAAATTTAACATCCGGTATTCACAAGTAAGTAATACGGATGATCAAGTGGTTAACGGTACGTCTGCACCTAACCCTCGGGGTACATCTAGCCGGGTTTCTCAAAATGCATTAACTTTCCAAAATTCGAATTATGGCTTCTTGAACCGTGTGAATACAGTTGCGGCTGAATTGAATTCGACTTGGAAAGGAAAATTGGCGAATCAATTTCTAGCTACCTATTCATTCATCCAAGATACCCGGACCTCTCCATCCACTGAATTCCCATTTGTGGATATCATGAGAAATGGCGATAACTACATTTCGTTTGGTTATGAGTTATTCTCTTACAAAAACGATGTTAAAAACACGGTATTGAACTTCATCGATAACCTTACTTATTATGCAGGTAAGCACACTATCTTAGCAGGGGTTTCGTATGAACATATGTATTTTGCCAATAGCTTCTTACGTTACGGTACATCCTACTATCGTTTTGCGTCGGTGGATGACTTTATCAATGGTGCAACGCCGACAGCTTTTGCCTACACTTATCCTTTGATCGAAGGTCGTGATGCTGTGGCTGAGTTGACTTTTGGACAGGCTTCGGCCTACATCCAAGATGAATTCGCTGTGAACCCCAAATTAAAATTAACTGCGGGTGTTCGGATGGATCTTCCTATTTATTACAATCCTCCGTTGGAGAACCCAGCCATCACGGCATTAACTTTCTTGAATGGTGAGAAAATCAATACAGGTATTTGGCCAAAATCAACGCCTGCTTTTTCTCCACGCGTAGGATTTAACTATTCTTTGAAAGAAAAAGGTCTTCAGGTTCGTGGGGGTACGGGTATCTTCAATGGTCGTTTACCATTTGTATGGTTTACCAACCAACCCACCAACTCGGGTATGGTGCAGTTTACCTATGAAACCACAACCCCAAATATCTTAAGAAACTTCCCATTCAATCCGGATCCAAATGCATATTTGGCTCAATTGCCTCGAGTTGCTGGACAGTCAGCTCCTTCTTCTTTGGCAGCAGTATCTCCTGATTTCAGAATGCCACAAATTTGGAGAACGAACTTTGCGATCGACAAGCGTATCGATGAAAGTACCTCTTTGACATTGGAAGCCATTTATTCAAATGACTTGATCACCGTTTACCAGCGGAATATCAATTACAATAATCCTAATGGTGCTTTCACTGGTCCTGATACCCGTCCTCGTTGGACAACAACAGCCTCTCGTCGTGTGGTTTCGAATATCACAGAAGCCATGGTATTGGACAACACCCGTGGTGGTGGTGGTTGGACTTTGACAGCCGAAGTCAAGCGGAATTTCTCTAAAAACTTGTTTACTAGCCTTGCATACACATTTAACAATGTGAAAGATCTTACTGGAAATCCAGGTGCTCAGGCGGCGTCTGCATGGTCTGGAAACCGCGCAGTTGGTTCTTTAAATGACTTACCTTTAGCTTTCTCATCCTTTGCCGTTCCGCATCGGGTTGTTGGTAGTTTCTCATATCGTTTGGATTATGCGAAAAACTTTGCCACCACCGTTTCTTTATTCTACCAAGGATCTAGCCAAGGCCGTTATTCATATGTTTACAATGGTGACATGAACAATGACGGGATTAACGGATCTGACTTGATCTACATTCCGAAAGATGCCTCAGAGATTACTTTCCGGAATATCACGAACTCCAATGGTACCATTCGTCATACGGCACAAGCGCAATCGGATGCATTCTTTGCTTTAGTAGAACAAGATAAGTATCTGTCGAAAAACAAAGGGCAATATGCCGAACGAGATGGAGCTCTTTTGCCTTGGTTCAATCGGTGGGATTTCCGCTTGTTACAAGATTTCAAAGTTAATGTTAACGGCGAGAAAAATACCTTACAGTTAAGTGTTGACGTTTTGAATCTTCCGAATTTGATCAATTCCGCTTGGGGAGTTCGGAGTCGTCTGGTCGCCAACAACGGTGCATTCTTGCGTTTTGCAGGTGTAAATGCACAAGGTCGCCCAGAATTCCAAATGGCTGAGGTAAGCAACCAGTTGATTACCAAAACGTTTGAAGATCTACCGACCGTAAGTACAACTTGGGGCGCCCAAGTAGGTTTACGTTACATCTTCAACTAAGAATTACAAGATAAAAAAAGCGGTTGCCTGATCCAGGCAACCGCTTTTTTTATGATATTGTGGCATGGAAAAAGGAATGAATTTAATAGGAAAAATAGCGTGGGTCGGCGGTGGGTCCAAAGGGATTGGGTTTGCCATCGCGCGCCAATTGGCTGAGGCAGGAGCGACCGTGGTGCTTTTTGCTCGGAAGGAAGCCGAATTAATTTTAGCTGTGGGACAACTTCCCAAACCAGCTTTTCAAGAGCATTCATTTCGAGTCATTGATTTTGGGGACTTGGATGAAGTCAAAAATCAAGTAATTGTTTGGAAAAGAGAGTTTCCTACAGTTCATATACTTGTCAATAACTCAGGCGGGCCAGCGGGTGGACTTTTAGTGGAAGAATCTACTGAAAAACTAGCCAGCGTTTTCTCACAGCATGTTTTGGCCAGTCAGATTTGGGTACAAGCGGTAGTGGAAGGAATGAAAAAAGCTGGGTATGGACGAATCCTGAATATCATTTCGGTGTCAGTCCGACAACCCATTCAAGGTCTTGGTGTATCCAATACAGTTCGAGCAGCCATGGCCTCTTGGAGTAAAACATTATCGAGAGAATTAGGACCTTTCAGTATAACGGTTAACTCGATTTTGCCCGGTTTTACAGCTACCGGAAGATTAGCCGAAGTCAATCAGTTAAGGGCAAAAATGCAAGATAAATCGATCGAGGAAATAGAAAAGGAATTAATTGGCCAAGTACCGATTGGTCGCTTTGTACAACCCGATGAGGTGGCGGCGTTAGCAGTATTTTTATGTTCATCCTTGGCGGGAGCGATGACGGGTAATTCCATCGCTGTGGATGGAGGATTTTTAACCACCTTGTAATGATACAAGGTGGTTAAAAAAGATTATTTAAGCCGTTTTTAGGTAAATTCCATAGCGTCGAATAGCCGCTAATGTCATTCCCACGACTAGCATGGCGGTTCCAATCCACAAAAGATTGATTTGTGGTTTTTCCTCTGCTTTTAGTACGATGAAATCGCGTTGAGTTCTGGAGATGTCAAAAGAAAATTGTCCGTTCACTGGATCAATTTCGGTTAATTGAGCACGAAGGCCTAGCTCCAGACTTACTTCAGGTTTACTCCAAATTTCTCGGTCTTTAATCACAAAGGTTGGATACAGCCTTTTTTCGCCGTCACGTTCTAAAATTCGAAGGGTAGCCCTAGCAGCGGCGTCTCCTTCTGAAAGGGGTAGTCCATCTACTTCATTAATGGCCACCACTTCATCCAGGATAGCAACATAATCATTTAGGAAGAAGGTATCTCGCACGGCCACTTTAAATGTTTCGGGAGCACTCCATTCTCGGTCCTCATCTACATTGACATACGTCACGTGCGAATAAATATCCCGATTGGCAAATTTCTTAATATCTGGCGAGGCTACATTTCCCATTTTTTCATTGATTTGGAAACGCGGGTAAAGGTTGAATGTATCCCCCTCTGCGGTTGCATATTGAACTTGATAATACGTATTTTCGGCCTCATAGGCCACGGTATCACCTCGCTTAAAAAATAACTTATCCCCATCCATGATGTCTGCCTTGGCTATGCCTAAAAAGGAGGAGGTTGGGACGGGTTGGATAAATCGTTTTTCGATGAAACCGGGTACGTCGCGTACATCCACAAATTGACCACGATAGGTCAATTTGTAGGGGCCAACCTGTAGGGGGCGATTTAGCCATAAAACTACATTTTCTTTATTGGCTTCGTCATTATTCGAGAATATCTCGGACCCTGATTGATTGACAGTGACTATTTTATTGTATCCCGAAGAGTACATGATGCCAATCAACATCAAAGCAACCCCCATGTGCGTAATGGCTCCTCCGGCAACTTCCCATTTTCCTTTGATGATGTCGAGCAGAACCGATCCATTGGCTACAACGCTAAAAACACCGGCAGTTAAAATGAGAATGTATTGCCAGTTATTAACTTTAGTTAGGGTGATCAATGAGGCAGCTACCAATAAGGTTATTATGGCCGGATTGGTGAGTTTCTGAAGAGATTCCTTTTTGATTTTTTTCCACCAGAAATATTGAGCAATCCCCGTTAAGATCGTGATTACTACAAAAAACCATTGTTGAAATTTGGTATAATGCATTATTTGATCTGTAGGCATAGCCATGTTCAGATCAAACCCAAAAACTTGCGCAATTTTATTGTAAACGGGTATAGAGGTTGTGACAATGACCTGAAAAGAGGTTAAACAAAGGGTTAGTACTCCAAGGAATATCCAGAATTCTTTGGAATAGGTAGCGACTTCTTGTTCATCTGCGGGTAGATTTTTCCAGCGCCAAAACATGAGAGCCACTGCAATTCCAATAAAAAATAGGAGATAGACCAGTAATTGGCCAGAAAGCCCTAAGTCTGTAAAGGAATGCACAGAAGCATTTCCCAATATGCCACTTCGTGTTAAAAAAGTAGAATACAGAATGAGTATAAATTGGGCTACCACCAAGATAAAGGAGTATTTGAGAGCTGAGGAATTTTTGGGTGCCAACAACATTGTATGGAAACTAGCCACCAAAACAAGCCAAGGAACATATACTGCATTTTCAACAGGATCCCAATTCCAATAACCTCCAAAATTTAAGGTTTCGTAGGCCCAAATGGCCCCCATCATGATTCCGGTACCCAGAACAACTCCCGAAATGAGTGTCCAAGGAAGAGCTGGTTTGATCCATTCAGTGTATTTTTTTTGCCACAGACCTGCAAGAGCAAAGGCAAATGGAACTAGCGTTAGGGCAAAACCTAGGAATAGAGTCGGTGGGTGTATGACCATCCAATAGTTTTGAAGAAGCGGATTCAAACCGTTACCGTCAACCGGGACAAAATTAGGGTCCGACTTCCACACCGGTAAGTCAGGCATTGACTCCCTCAATAAAAGAAAGGGGGAACTGCCCAATTTAAACTCACCCCAAATAACTACCCCCAGGATCATGGAGGTCAAAAAGGCTTGTACCCCTGAGAAAATGGCCATCACCGGACCTTCAAAACCTTGTTGTTTTTTCTTGCGAAGGCTCGAAATCAAGACCAATCCAAGGAGGGCATTCCAAAACATCCAAAGCAAAAATGAACCTTCTTGATCTTGCCAAAAACAAGAAATGGCATATCCGAGTGGGAGACTTAATGACGTGTTATCCCAGGCATAGTGGTATTCAAAATAATGATTGAAAATAATGGTGAATAAGGTGGCCGTTACACCTATGACGCCTATTGTATGGACAAAAAAAGCACCACGGGCCCATTTAGACCAAGGTGCGTGTTCGGTCGTTTCTTGGGAGGCTCGGCTGTAAAACCAAGTAGCGGCAAGTGCCGAAACAAAAGAAAGTATGACTAAAAAGTGGCCAATATCGCCTAAATAACTTCGAAGCATTCGTGTCAAATTATGGAATAAAACAAAGGTACGTCAGGAAATCTAAATTCCCTTAAAACAAATCCTCCGCCCGTTCCAACATCAAGATGGCTGATTGGGGAACAATAACGTAGGTTTCCTCCTGATACACGATTTGTATAGCGTGTTTGTTTAAATACAACGCAAGATCTCCCTCTTCAGCTTGTAAAGGCATGTATTTAACTTTTTCTTCACTGGTTTTCCAAGGTTCATCTTCTGAAACCACCGGAAGAGGATAACCAGGACCCACTTTCACGACGTAGCCGGATTGAACTTCCTCCTTTTCTGCGATGGTTGGTGGAAGGTATAGGCCAGATCGCGTTTGTTCTTGTGGATTTTTAGGTTTGATCAAAACTCGATCTCCAACGATGATTAATCTTTTTAATTGATTGGTGGAGGTTATTTCCAACATGGGGACACATCAATTTTTCGTTCTTTCAATCTTACAATTTCGTTACATAGGAAGTTCCGCCTAAAGCCCGCATATTTTTGGTGATTTTTCCAAATCGTTTTGCGGTATACGGTCCTGGGTTGTTCACCGACCATTTTCGAGGACTTGGTAAAATGGCGGCTATCTTGGCTGCTTCCAGACGGGTAAGATTTTGAGCCGACTTTTTGAAATAGCGCTGAGCTCCCTCCTCAAAACCAAAAGTCATTTGTCCTGTTTCTGCTACGTTGAGGTAAACTTCAAGAATGCGCTCTTTCCCCCAAATGGTTTCGATCAGTAAGGTGAAATAAACTTCCAAAGCTTTTCGTAAGTAGCTTCGGCCTTGCCATAAAAAAACATTTTTAGCCACTTGTTGTGAAATAGTGGAAGCACCTCTAATCTTTCGTCCCTTTGCGTTATGTACAAAGGCTTGACGCATGGCCGAGAAATCAAATCCAAAGTGGGTAGGGAATTTTTGATCTTCTGCCGCAACAACGGCCAAAGGTGCTTCCTTACTGATGTCGTCAAACGAAATCCAAGTGTAGTGGAGTTCACTGGGCTTGCCTTTGGATATCGCTTCCATTTTTTGGTCTATCATCGTCCATGTAATGGGAACCGGAACAAATTTATAAAGCACCACTGATCCAATGGACAGAAGGAAGAAACCTAGAATGATTCGTCCGATAATTCGTTTAATTGTTTGCATAAAGCCTCTTTTTTGGGGTGGATTGGCTTTCTTTTTTTGTGGTATCTTTGCCATAATTTTTCTATCCTACAAAAGTAATGCAAATCGATTTATCCTCTCGTAAAATATTCATCACAGGTGCTGGAAAAGGTATAGGTTTGGCCTTGACCCACTATCTCATTCAGTCGGGTGCCCAAGTCTGGGCCCATTATCGGTCCCTGACGCCTGAACTGAAACAATTAGAAGAAAAATACGCTCTTTTGCATTTGGTTCAAGGAGATCTTGCAAATCCACTGGAAGTCCAATCAGTCTTTAATCAAGTAACTTCAGCAGCAGGACAATTGACCGGCATGGTCTGGAATGCAGGTATTTTTGAAGGACACCCCACCGACTTATCCACCGCTGCTTGGATGGATATTTGGCATAAGACAATGAATGTGAACTTACATGCAGTAGGCCAACTAACCCATGCAGGAGTTCAGCATTTTTTAGCGGGTGGCCAGGGTGGTCAAATGATATTCATCTCTTCTCGAGCAGCTTATCGTGGGGAAACTGCTGATTTTTTAGCGTATGCAGCCTCGAAGGGCGCTGTGGTTTCTTTAGGAAAAACCGTGGCACGATCTTTCGGAAAACAAGGGATCACCTCCTTTATATTGGCCCCTGGATTTACTCGAACTCAAATGGCCGAACGTTTTATTCAAGAAGTGGGCGAGGACAAAGTTCTAGCCGAAATTGGCTTAAATGAACTGACAAAACCCGAGGATCTCGCCCCTCTAGTCGCACTGGCCCTGTCTGGTGCTATGGATCATGCAAGTGGAACTACCATCGACTTTAACGCGGCCAGTTACATGCATTAAAGTTGAAAGGGGGGATTTCCCAACAGGCGAAGTGGTTTGAAGCGAGCAAAAAGTTCTTCACTATACCAATCTTGACGACGAGTTTCTTTGATGACATGGGCATGTTCTTTTTGACGATAGGCAAATTGTTTAACATCCTCTACCGAATCCCAAATCGAGAACGTGGCTTGTTTCTGCCAGGGAACCTCTCCAATCCCAATGGAATACAGGTACCCCGGAGCTTGAGTCATGGTAGCAGCAACAGCCGGCACATTTGACCAAAAGCCACTCATTTTATTCCATCGGATGGTGGCTCGGGTCAGTACAGCTACCTTTCCTGAGTAGCTCGTGTCGGTTGTCGTGACTTCAAAAGGATTTTTACCATCCCAAAGTCCATGCGAAGTCAGAGGAGTACCCAAAAGAGTCCATTCGTTAGATGCAATTAGGTTCCACCATGCCATCACCCAATGCGTTTCTCGAAACTGATCGTAGTCTTTTTCATCATCGAAAACAAGCCACATTCCCCATTGAGAAAAGTCAGGGGTTTTATCGAATGTTCCATTCCGTCCGGTGCCCATCAATTTCCAGAATCGAATCTTTGGATGTAAGCTCAAGGGTAAACGTAATAAGGCCATGGAAATAAATCCCAAGGGCACAGCCCAAGACTTTAATCGGACTACGGTGAGCACTGTTATCATAAAAAGAATCCTAACTAATCAGTAAAATCGTATGTAAGGGAAACCAACTCGTGTTGGAATTGTTTAGTAACTAAATGACTTCTTAAGTTTATGAAATGGATTTATGTGGCTTTGTTTGCCAGCCTTCCTTTATTTTCGTTTGGACAATTTAATCATGCCTCATGGGATGCCCTGCTAAAGAAACACGTATCGGCCCAAGGTAAGGTAAATTATGCGGGGTTCAAAAAAGATGAAAAAATATTGGATGGTTACTTGGCGTATCTTTCCCAAAAAGAACCTGCAAGTTCATCCTCTAAACAAGAACAGCTCGCTTATTGGATTAACGCCTACAATGCCTTTACCGTTAAGTTGATACTAAATCACTTGGATAAAAAGTTGGTCAGTATTAAAGACATTGGCTCCAAATTTCAGGTACCTTTTGTGAATACGCCTTGGGATGTAAAGTTTATTAAAATTGGAGGAAAAGAAATGGATCTCAACAACGTTGAGCATGGGATTATCCGTAAAAAATTTGATGACCCGCGCATCCATTTTGCCTTAGTTTGTGCGGCCGTTTCATGCCCCCCTTTACGAGCAGAAGCTTACACCGCGGCCGAACTAAATCAACAATTGGACGATCAAGGTGTAAAGTTTTTGAATGATCCCACCAAGAATTCGGTCCAAACTACCAAAGCCAGTATTTCAAAGCTATTCTCATGGTACGGAACCGACTTTGGGAATGTAAACGAATGGATAAACAAATACAGTAAAAATAAGATTACATCTAAAACAAAAATCACCTACATGGATTACAATTGGAACCTGAATGGGACCTATTGATTCCCTCTTTTTTTTATGAAAAATATTGTTCTTTGGTTTCGGAATGATCTTCGTCTGCACGACAATCAAGCGTGGGAACGTGCAGCGCAGTTGGGGCAAGTCGTCCCGGTGTTTATTATTGATGACCGATGGATGGAAGAAGGCCCCTTGGGATTTCGTCGAGTGGAAGCTCATCGAATGAAATTTATCTTGGAATCTGTACAAGCATTACGTCAAACGCTTCAGGAACGGGGGTCTAATTTGCTGGTTCAAATTGGTAAACCAGAAGAGATAATTCCAGCGTTAGCCAAACAAATAATGGCAACCCATGTGGTTGCATCCAAAGAGATTACCCAAGAGGAAACCGACGTGGAAACCGCCCTCTCTCAGCGGCTTAAGCCTTTGAATGTCGATATCGAACTGATTTGGCAACGTTCCCTATACCATGTACGAGATCTCCCTTTTCAAATAAATTTTCTACCGGATATTTTTACCGAATTCAGAAAGAAAGTAGAAAGAACATCCAAAATAAGACCCACCACAGTATTTATACCCAATCCGATTGCCTTGGATTTACCTTGGGGTGACATGCCAACGTTGGAATCATTGGGTTATGGGATGCCCGATCAAGACGCTCGAGGTGTTTTGGCGTTTAAAGGTGGTGAAAAAGAAGGGCTTGCGCGCCTTAGGTATTATTTGGACGAAACCCAATTGCTGAAAACCTATAAAGAAACCAGGAATGGACTATTGGGTGGCGATTATTCCTCTAAATTCTCGCCATGGTTGGCACTGGGGTGTCTGTCGCCGCGTCATGTGTATGAAGAGGTGAAGCGTTTCGAGGCTCATTATGGAGCGAACGAATCGACGTACTGGCTTATATTTGAACTTCTTTGGCGCGATTACTTCATATTTATCTCGTTACGATATGGTTCCAGAATATTCAAATTACATGGAATAAAGCAGGATTTATCGTATCGAGGTCGACAGGACCACGGGGTTTTTCATAAATGGATGGAGGGTCAAACTGGAAACCCGTTTGTGGACGCCAATATGCGCGAACTAAAGGCCACAGGATTTATGTCCAACCGAGGTCGTCAAAATGTAGCTAGTTTCTTGGTTAAAGATTTGCAAATTGAATGGAGGTGGGGCGCACGTTATTTTGAAAGTCAATTGATTGATTATGATGTTTGCTCCAATTGGGGAAATTGGAATTACGTAGCCGGGGTAGGGAATGATCCACGAGAAAATCGGTATTTCAATACGTACAAGCAAGCTCAGATGTATGATAAAAAAGGAGAGTATATTCGACACTGGTTACCTGAACTTAGCAATGTTCCTCACGATTTGATTTTTCAACCGAAAAATGGAGTTGGGGTTCAGCTTGGAAAAGATTACCCTTTTCCATTGGTAAAACCTAAACCAATTTACTAAGGCTACATCCGTAAATTATGACGTTTATCCGATAAGATTAGTGGAAGTAAAAGCATTTACCTATTTTCGAGTATTGAAGTTTAGTAAATCAAACACATGAAAAAAGGAATCTTAGTTATTGTTGGCCTTTTGGTCTTATTTGGAATGTATGGTTGTAGCACCTACAATGGATTAGTAGGGAAGGAAGAAACGGTTCAAGAAAAGTGGGCCCAAGTCCAAACCCAATACCAGCGCAGAGCCGATCTAATTCCAAATCTAGTCAATACGGTTAAAGGTGCTGCTGATTTTGAAAAAGAAACGCTGACCCAAGTAATTCAGGCACGGGCAAATGCCACTTCGATGAACATTGATCCCTCGAAGTTGACCCCCGAGAACATTCAAAAGTTTCAGGCGGCGCAAGATCAATTGAGCGGAGCACTGAGCCGATTGTTGGTCACAGTTGAACAATATCCACAGTTGAAAGCCAATCAAAACTTTTTGGAGCTTCAAGCTCAGTTGGAAGGAACAGAAAACCGAATTACCGTGGCCCGAAACGATTTTAACGGGGTCGTTAAAGAATACAACCAATCAGTTCGGGTGTTTCCAGCGAGTCTCTTTGCCGGAATGTTTGGATTTGCACCCAAGGGATATTTTGAGGCTTCTGCCTCCGCCCAAAATGCACCTACTGTCACGTTTTAACCATAGAGAGGTTCCGAGAAATCGGATCCTCTTTTTGCTCCTATGCAAAACTTTTTTTCATCCGAAGAAGAACGCCTGATCTTAGATGCGATTCGCCAAGCTGAACTCCAAACCTCAGGTGAAATAAAACTTCATGTGGAGGCATCTTGCGACCATGATCCCTATGTTCGTGCGCAAGAGGTTTTTACTGCCTTGGGTTTACAAAATACTTTGGCTCGAAATGCGGTATTGATTTATTGGGCGAAAGAAAGCCGAAAAATAGCTATTCTCGGCGATCAAGGCATTCATGAGCGTGTAACGTCTGTTTTCTGGACTAGCACCAAAGAAAACATGATTTCTTTGTTCAAAAAAGGGCAAAATGTCGAAGCACTAGTCTCTGGAATATTGGAGGCAGGTAGGCAACTTAAAACTTATTTTCCATATCATGATCAAGACCAAAACGAAATTCCAAATGATATTTCGTTCGGTTGACATACGCTCTCTTGCTTTATCAGCAGGCATTGTTTTGGTAATGTCTTTTTCTCTGTGGGCGCAATCGATACCCGAAAAACCTTCTCCTCCTCGGTTGGTAAACGATTTCACTAATACCCTAACTAGCCAGGATATTCAGCTTTTAGAAAATAAATTGGTTGGCTATGAGGATTCTACCTCTACCCAAATTTCCATTGTCGTAGTACCCACCATAGGGGATTCCGACATGAATTCCTATGCAGTGGCTTTAGGCCGCGCTTGGGGAATCGGTCAGGCTGGAAAAAACAATGGAATTTTAATTTTATGGTCGACAGGGGAACGTAAGGTGTACATTGCCACAGGATATGGGGCTGAGGGTGCACTGCCAGATGCCTACGCCAAGCGGATTGTCGAAAATCACATCATTCCCTCCTTTAAGCAAGGACAGTTTGCGCAAGGTCTGTCGAATGGGGTAGATCAGATCATCTCTTATTTATCAGGCGAGTATGTGGCAGATTCAGAGGCCGAGGAAGAATTTCCAGCTTCCATTATTTTTACATTCCTTCTCATTCTTCTGATTTTTGTTTTGATTGCTCGCCGCAACAAAGGTGGAGGAGGCGGATTTCGAGGGGGCGGTGGCATGCCATATACGACCTACACAGGTTGGGGGCCATCTTCTGGGAATTGGGGAGGCGGAAGCAGCGGCGGTGGTAGCTTTGGTGGCTTTGGCGGTGGTAGCTTTGGTGGCGGAGGAGCCGGTGGTGATTATTAATTCCATTGCCATGGAACTGTTTACCCCATTTTGCTTGTAATTTTACGAGAAAGTTAAGAAAAAAATGTCCAATCAACGCCGATTTACCTCTGAATATTTAACCATTTCTGAACCAGCGAAATACGATGCTCAATCGCTGAAGTCAGAGGAAATGCTGTTGAATATCGGACCACAGCATCCGTCCACACACGGGGTTCTAAGGCTTGAAGTCGTCACAGATGGCGAGGTAGTGGTGGATGTGGTGCCGCACTTGGGCTACCTCCATCGGTGTTTTGAAAAGCATGCGGAGTCGTTGCCTTTTAATCAAATCCTACCTTTTGTAGACCGCATGGATTATGTAGCAGCCATGAATTCCGAACATGCTTTTGTCATGGGGGTTGAAAAAATGCTGGGTCTAACAAACGAATTACCAAAACGCTTGGAATACATTCGAGTATTGGTGGCGGAATTAAATCGGCTTGCTTCTCATTTTATTGCTGTCGGAACGTATGCTTTGGACATGGGAGCACAAACCCCGTTCCTTTGGATCTTTCGGGAGCGGGAAAATATACTCCGGCTTTTAGAATGGGTGTCAGGTGCCCGAATGCTCTACAATTACATCTGGGTGGGTGGATTATTCTATGATCTTCCCGTGGGATTTGAGGAAAAATGCCAAGAATTTATAGTTCATTTAAAGCCTCAAATTCAAGAACTACAGCAAATTTTGGTTGATAATCACATTTTCATTCAAAGAACTGCCAATGTAGGAATTCTATCTCGCACCTTGGCCATAAATTACGGGTGTTCAGGTCCTGTATTACGTGGATCCGGACTCCGGTACGACCTGCGCCGAGTGGATGGTTATTCGGTGTATCCTGAACTGGAGTATGATATTCCTATCGGGCAAGGGGCGATGGGAAAACAAGGAGATTGCTGGGATCGGAACTATGTTCGTGTCGCCGAATGTTGGGAGTCTGTTCGAATTATCGAGCAATGCTTGGCTGTTTTAACCAAACAATATAAACGGGATCCCAGTTTTGATCCCCAAGCCTACGTGCCCAAAAAGATAAGACCCCCAAAAATGGATTTTTATGCTCGTGCGGAAAATCCAAAAGGAGAATTGGGTTTCTTTTTTAGAACAGATGGTAAATCGGATATTCCGGTACGAGTGAAATCGAGGGGGTGCTCGTTTAGTAATTTATCGGTACTTTCTGAAATATCCAAGGGTGTTTTAATCGCAGATCTCGTTGCCATTATTGGTAGCATCGATGTTGTCATGGGGGAAGTCGATCGTTAAAAGTCCCACACGCTGGGGTGTTGATGTCTTCGGATATGTTTCCGAATCTCCAGCCAAAAGGCCATCACCAAATATAAAATAATGGGGCTTCCAAACGTAAAAAAGGAAGCATAGATGAAATACAGGCGGACACTGCTAACGGAGAAGTTGAGCCGCTCACTGATGGTGGAGCAAACACCAAATAATTGCTCTTCAACGGTGTAACGAATTTTGTCCATAGTGTATAGGGTTTAGATTCAAACCAAGGATTAACGACAAGTGTTTGAATTCACTAAGCAATTTACATGTAATTTCCTAAAGTATCAAATGGCTCCCCAAGCTATTCCCGCAAAAATACCTAAGATAATGAGCATATACGGTTTAATTTTCTCAAATAACAAGGCGACGAATGCAATGGCTACAATCCCAATGTTGACAGGATCGGCGGCTAGTGGTTCGAGTAACGAAATCCCTGCCGCAATGGTCAATCCAGTAGAAGATGCATTGACTCCTTCCAACGAAGCCCGAACAACCCGGTATTGTTTGAGTTGAATCCAAAAACGATAGACAAAAAAGATCAGCAATGTACCGGGAAGAAAAATGCCCAAAGTGGCTAGGGTGCCACCCAAGATATACCCTGGAAATCCATATTCTTTTAAGGACAAAGCCCCTACAAAGGTTGAAAATGAAAAAGTAGGGCCTGGAATTAGTTCTGATATTCCCAAGCCTGTCAGGAATTCGTCTCGTGTGAGGTAATTCTTAAATTCGACAAACTCATTATAGAGAAGAGGCTTCAAAATATGGCCACCCCCAATGGCTAAGGAGCCATTTCGGTAAAAGTTTTCAAACAAACGGATGGGTAAGGATTGAGTATAAAAACCTAAAATGGCTGCCCCAAGGAAAATCCCAGCCCATAATATAAAATGAGTCCAATGGATACTAAATGGCTGATGGTCAACTTTTTCTTGTTGATTAAATTTGTACGTTGTAGCAAAGCCACCCAATACGATCCAGAGAGGGGTGATGTAGGGTGATCGAAAAATATACGCCATGGATGTACTGAGAATCAACAAAACAATGGATGTTTTGGTATGAATTACCTTTCTACCGATGGAATAAGCGGCAAAAAATAAAAAAGAAATAGCCATCGGTTTAATGAATTGAATGGCTGAGGACACCCGTTGTGGATTGATAAATGAAATACTCCACGCTACAGCAATCATGACAAGGGTAGATGGGAGGATCCAAATCAGTAAAGTGACTAAAGCAAGTCGAACACCACCTAACTTATAAGCCAAGGCGGTTAAGGTTTGAGTCGAGGAGGGGCCGGGTAGAAAGAAACAAAGTGCTTGTAACTCAATAAGTTCAGATTCCGAAATATACCGGCGTTTTTGGACAAAAGTTTTGATAAAGGCAGTATAATGCGCTTGGGGGCCTCCTACACAAGTAAGAGCCAAAACTAGAATTTCGCGAAGGAAAATAATCGACCGAATTTGTTTCGTTTCCACAAGCCTACCATTTGAAGAGCTCGGATGTTGATCCGAGCTCGAGTAAACATTTATTTTTTCAGACCTAGTTCTCGAAGACGCTCATCCAAGAACTGCCCTGCCGTCATATCCTCATAAAGTTTGGGATGATCGGTATCTACACAAGAGGGGAGGCAGGTGAGGTCCATTTCAGCTCGCGGGTGCATGAAAAACGGAATGGAATACCGAGAGGTTTTCATTTTCTCCCGAGGCGGATTGACCACACGATGGATCGTGGACTTCAATTTATGGTTGGTCAGACGATCCAACATATCCCCAACATTGATTATGATTTGATCAGGTAAAGCTGTCACGGGGATCCACTGGCCATCGCGGCGTAGCACCTCTAAGCCCTCCGCCGAGGCACCCATAAGCAGTGTAATTAAGTTGATATCTCCGTGAGCGGCAGCACGAACAGCGCCTTCTGGCAAAGAGTCGGGATCCTCGATTGGAAAATAATGCAGGGCTCTTAAGATGCTGTCTCCTTGGGTTACTTTATCGTCAAAATAATGTTCAGGCAACTCAAGGTACAGCGCAATTGCTTGAAGTAATGTTTTTCCTGTCTGTTCGAATGTATGATAAATTTTCAAAGTATTTTCTTTGAACTCGGGCACTTCTGAGGGAAATATATTCTCAGGCATGTGGGGTAGCGGGTTGGGCTGGCCAACATGGTAGAACTCTTTCAAATCAGGTTTTGAATGTCCCTTTGCCGTCTCTTTCCCTTTTCCGATATACCCTCGCTGACCCGCTAATTCGGGGTGCTCATAGCTGGTTTTTATTTCGGTGGGTAACTGAAAAAAAGTCTCCACCGATTGGTATAGCTGCGCACGCAGTTCTTCCGATAACCCATGATTTTTGAGCGCGATAAATCCAATGTTATTGAAGGCTTGTCCCAGCTCTTGAACAAATTTCTCCTTTCTTTGCGGGTCTCCCGACGTAAAATCGGCTAGATCTAAGGAAGGAATGCTATCTAATAAGGGATTTTGTTGCATAGAAGTGATCAATTTAAATTAAAAGGTTATTCGAGATGCAATACTTCGTCCTAAAGTAATTTCATCGGTATATTCTAGGTCCCCACCAATAGGTATGCCCCGAGCGATGGTAGATAGTGGTATGGAGAAAGATTCTAAACGTTTTCGAAGATAATACGCTGTGGTATCGCCTTCCATTGTGGGGCTGAGAGCTAAAATAATTTCCTTGACTGGTTCTTCTGCCAACGATGATTGAATTCGTTCTACCAGTGAATCGATGTGAAGGTCTTCAGGCCCAATCCCGGACAATGGTGAAATGATACCGCCCAAAACATGATACAAACCTTGAAATTGTCCAGTGTTTTCGATAGCCATGACATCCCGTATATCCTGAACCACACAAATAACGTGTTTGTCACGTTTAGGGGAAATGCAAATTTGGCAGAATGTATCATCTGACAAATTATGACATCTTTGGCAAAAACGGGTTTCTACCTTCAATCGATTCAATGCGTGGGTAAGACGTTGGGTTTGTGAAGCATCGGCTTTTAATAAATGCAAGGCAAGTCGAAGCGCAGATTTACGTCCGATACCCGGTAACTTGGCAATTTCCGCCACAGCTTCCTCGATCAGCTTGGATGGATATTTCACACATTTATTTGATTTATGCGAGTTCTACCTCAGCCCAAATTCCTCGGCGGCAGATTTCATTTCGCATCGATTCTAATTCATTCCATTCTCCTTCCTTGACACTGCATTTCCCCTTAAAGTGAATAATTAAGGTGCATTGCTCGGCCTGTTCCGGAGTATGTTCACATACTTCAATAAGCGTTTGAATCACAAAATCAAACGTATTAACCTCATCGTTAAATACCAGTAATCGCCAAAGTTTGATCGACTCTAAGTCCTCTTCTACGACTTCCTGGGTAATAATCAGGGGTTCTTCCAACGGAGACATTAGGACTTTTTTTTGCAAAATTAAAGGTAAACCTCTTTTTAACACGTGTATTTTCATCCTTTTTTTTGTCCTAAAACCACAATTTACGGAAAATTCTAGATATTTGAGAGTTCAAATTACCCTAATTTTATCCTATGTCGCCCCAAATTGCCATTGGAATCCTTCTTGTGTATTTTATTATTCTGGTTGTAATCGCTCAAATTACGTCCAAAAATGCGGATACCCAATCTTTTTTTACCGCCAATAAATCGGTTCCTTGGTATTTGGTTGCCTTCGGGATGATTGGAACTTCGCTTTCGGGAGTTACTTTTATTTCGGTTCCAGGTGCCGTAGGCGTAAAGGCTTTCTCATATTTTCAAATTGTGTTGGGCTACCTTGCAGGTTATTTTTTCATTGGAACGGTATTAATGCCTTTGTATTATCGGCTAAACTTGATCTCTATCTATGGGTATCTGGAACAACGAATTGGGTTTTGGAGCTATAAAACGGGTTCCGCCTTTTTTCTACTTTCTCGCACCTTAGGCTCGGCAGTTCGGCTGTATATCGCGGCCCAAGTACTTCAATTGGCGATTTACGATCCCTTGGGAATTCCGTTTGAAGTAGCCGTTTTAATTACCATTGCTCTTATCTGGGTCTACACTTACAAAGGTGGTATTCAAACCATTGTTATCACTGATACCTTGCAGACCTTTTTTCTTATTTCCGCTGTTGCCCTAACTATCGTACTGATTAGTTACGAAATGAAGTTGGATGTAAAATCTTTGTTTTCGGCAGTTTCAGGAAGTGATATGTCCCAGATTTTCTTCTTCGAAGGAGGGTGGAGTGACTCCAAGAACTTCTTTAAGCAATTTATATCAGGTGCGTTCATCGCTATCGTCATGACGGGTCTGGATCAAGACCTCATGCAAAAGAATTTGACCTGTAAGAACATTGGAGAAGCTCAAAAAAATATGTTTTGGTTTACGGTAGTTTTGGTTTTTGTCAACCTGATGTTCCTAAGTTTAGGGGCCTTAATGTACCTCTATGCACAGGAGAAAGGCATTTCTACGCCTGCCCAAACAGATAGTTTGTACCCAATGATGGCATTGCAGCATTTTGCACAACCTAGCATGGGCTGGGCCGGACTTTTAGTTGGCGTTTTCTTTTTAATAGGTATTACCGCTGCAACCTATGCAAGCTCAGACTCGGCCCTGACGGCTTTAACAACTGCCTTTTGTATCGACTTTTTGGATATACAAAACAAGTCAGAGGAATCTCGTATGAAACTCAAAAATCGTGTTCATATAGGATTTTCGTTGATTTTTGCTGTCGTGATTCTACTTTTCAAAACTCTTAATAGTACCGATGTAATTTCGGCTACGTTTCAAATCGCTTCCTATACCTATGGACCCATCCTTGGGTTGTTTGCCTTCGGAATTTACACCAAACGACCTGCTATTGATCACTGGGTTCCTTGGATTTGCGTGGCTTCTCCTATCTTAACCTATGGAATTGTTTGGTTTATGGAAACGTATTTAAACTATAAATTTGGTTTTGAAAATTTGTTGTTGAACGGGCTGATCACCTTTATCGGCTTGTGGTTGGCGAAACCAAAATCCGTTTGACGACCGTTTCGTCTGAGGAGGATGTCAATCGAAGGAAATACATGCCTGCGGCAAGTTTTTGAACCGAGATCCGAACAGGCTCGCCTGAAATTTCCTGGCTTTGGTGCATAACCATGCGTCCTAAAGGGTCTGTTAATGCTATTTGAATACGTTGTCCTGACCAATAGGTTGGAAAATGAATTTGAACTTCCTCCTGGGCCGGATTGGGAAATACGGTAACTTCAGGCTTGGCAGGTTCGATGGCAGTAACCAGTCCATCAACTAAATTGGTAACACCCCAACCAATTTGATTTAGTATTCTTCTTGTAAGATCTCCCGGTTGATGAATGATTTCAGCTGATCGGACATTGGGTGTCATCAAAGAATTGGTATTGCCTTGCGGATAGCTGGATTCATTTAAATGGGAAATACTATTTCCTGCTGTGTAGGGATTGGGAGCAAACAACCGAGGTAAAGGTGAAACGCGGCGAATGCCAGACAAAGAAAATTGAAGTTGGCCACTCGTCATTTGAGCAAGGAGATCCGTGGATGGATTCCCAAATAAACCGGTGTCTGTTAAATTTTGTCCGGAGGTATTTTGAATGAATAAATCAAAAATAAAAGGGAATCCACCTTGTCCATATTCTCCTTGTGCTGAATTGGCAGTATTGGTTTTGAAAGAAGAAACAAAACCAAGGCCATGACCAATTTCATGAAGTACCACAGTGACAAAGTCAAATGCACCGGTAACTGGCCGTCCGTCGGTTGCATAACTCCATCGGATGTTTTGATTGATGGTCACGTTGATGTCTGTCTCACGGTTATTAAGTTCGGCTCCTCGAATGGATTCTGCTAATGCTACCGGATACCAAACGGATCGAAACGGGGCATTGGGGAAATCCCTAAAAATTCGTGTAGCACCTGAAGAAGCAAGGGTGGAACTGGCCAAAGAACTAAATGTGACTTTGATACGAATCGGTACAGCTGAAACCAAAACACTTCCCCAAATACCCATGGCATACTCAAATGCCGCTTGGGCCTCTGTCGGAACATTCTCATAGGTAGCTTCAAATGCAGCAGTTTGTGCCAATCGTGCAGTCGGAAAGTCAAAAGTTAAGGCACTATGCGCATCTTGGAAAGTCGCTGGACAGTGAATTGGTTCTAAAGGCATGCTTTTCATTTGCCCCCAACTCAGTTGAATTCCTGCCAAGACGAGACCAAGAGTCAAAATCCATTTTTTCAAATTTGTGTCAATTTTCTTCTTCAACATACGTGCAAATTGAGGAAAATGTAGGTTTTCTCATGGAATATTTTTCAATTACCTATGAAAATAGAGATTTACTCCTTTATTTGAACGATAATTTCGCATCTTTCTTTTACAATACACAACCTATGACGCACATGAATTTTGACGGCCAGCAACGCATCGCCATTGAAAACGTCACTCCTCAAATCCAAGAAGGGCGCTATGCCATCAAACGGGTAGAAGGTGACGTAGTTCGGGTAGAGGCAGATATCTTGATTGATGGACATGATTTAATTTCGGCTCGACTCCTTCTTTTTTCCCAGGATGGCAATTTGGTAGAAGAATCTCCCATGCATCCATTTCAGAACGATCGTTGGTGGGCCAAGGTATCTTTACCTAAACTGGGAGGATACTATTTTCAAATCATGGGCTGGGTAGATCATATATCGACTTGGCAGCACGAAGTTGATGCGAAGGTCAAAGATGGACAGCATTTGAAAGTGGAACTTCGTCAAGGGATTGAGTTTTTACTGGAAATGCGGGACAAAGCGAAGAACAATTCCATCATCGAAAAGGGATTGACGCTTCTTCAATCAGACGAGACGTATTCAGAGGCCATTTCATTTATTTTAAGTGATGACATGACCTCTTTGATTCGCCAATATCCTCAAAAGCAATTTGCTACTTATTCCCCCCAATTTCCTATTTGGGTAGATCGAAAAAAAGCAAATTTTTCAGCTTGGTATTCCTTGTTTCCACGTTCCACCTCCCGAGAGCTTGGAAAGCATGGGACGTTTCAAGATGTAGAGGCGTTATTACCTCGTATTCAACGAATGGGTTTTGATGTTCTCTACATTCCTCCGATTTCTCCGATTGGGCATACCCACCGAAAAGGGAAGAACAACAGCACGGTTTGTCAGCCGGGAGAGCCAGGCGTACCCTACGGTATCGGTTCCGAATTGGGTGGTCACACGGCCATTCATCCCGATTTGGGCACATTAGATGATTTAAAATCACTTATTAACGCGTGTCATGCCCACGATATGGAATTGGCCTTGGATCTAGCGATCCAATGCTCGCCAGATCATCCTTGGGTGAAGGAGCATCCTGAATGGTTTAAGATTTTACCCGATGGAAGTATTCGCTACGCCGAAAATCCTCCAAAAAAATACCAAGATATTTATCCAATTAATTTCGAAACCTCCGATTGGCAAAATCTTTGGACGGCCCTCAAAGACATCATCTTTACTTGGGCATCTTGGGGGATTCGGATTATCCGCGTGGACAATCCTCACACCAAAAGCTTTGTTTTTTGGGAATGGGTCATTGCTGAAACAAGAAAAGTATATCCCGATATGATATTTTTATCGGAAGCATTTACTAAGCCTAAAATCATGCAGCAATTGGCGAAGGTAGGTTTTACCCAGTCTTACACCTATTATGTTTGGCGCACGACAAAGGCTGAATTAGTTGAATATATGGAGGAGTTGACCCAGTCCGACATGAAAGAATATTTCCGCCCTAATTTTTGGCCAAATACGCATGATATTAATCCCTATATGTTGCAGAGTGGGGATGAAAATCAATTTCTAATTCGGTATTTCATGGCAGCTACTTTGGTGGGGAACTACGGGATTTTCGGGCCCTCTTATGAATACATGTACCATGCTGCCAATGCACCCAAGGAGGAATATTTGAACTCAGAAAAATATGAGATCAAGTGGTGGGATTGGGAGCATGAAAATAAATTAACGTACCTGATTACTCAGGTAAATCAAATTAGAAGGGAAAATACAGCTTTTCATGCAACCTTAAATTGGCATTTGTGTGTTACTTCTAATGAACAACTCTTTGCTTATCTCAAAGTGGCAGAAGATGGTAATCGGATACTATGTGTAGTCAATCTATCGGGTTCCTATCGACAGCAGGGCTTGATCCGGATGCCGTTGTCCAAGTTGGGTAAACAAAGTTGGGATCGGTATAAAGTACATGATTTGCTAACGGGGTCCATTTATGAGTGGCAAGGAGAAGAAAATTTTGTGGATCTAGATCCGTACATTTTACCTTTCCATTTGTTTAGAATTGAAGATTAACTTTTGATTTATGGTATCTGATTTTGGGTTCTTTTTTCTCTTTATAATTGGGGCTTTGGCCTTATTTACCTTGGTTTTGGGGATCGCTTGGATAGTTCGACCCCATCGCCCCAATGTGAGTAAACTAACGGCCTATGAGTCGGGTGAAGAATCTGAGGGGACGACACACGTTCGATTCTCGATCCGTTATTACGTAGTAGCTCTAATTTTTGTGCTATTTGAGGTAGAGCTACTGTTTTTATTTCCGTGGGCCACAGTCTTTAGTGACCCTGGATTGCTCGCCGAGACGAACAATCAGTGGGGATGGTTTACTTTGGCGGAAGTGGTGGTCTTTGTCAGTATTTTGGTTGTTGGCCTGGTTTATGCTTGGGCCCGCGGCTTTTTAGACTGGGAGGTTCCGGTGGCTGCTGGATCCACACCTACTCACAACATACCTGAGGACTTGTATGAAGCCTTGAATCAAAAATACGAAAAACATGAACTTAGATAGTTTACCAGCCAATGATCGGATCAAATCCGGCGAGGCAGAAGTAATTTTGACCAATGTAGATGAATTGGCCAATTGGGCTCGCGCTAATTCTTTATGGCCTTTAGGATTCGGTTTGGCCTGTTGTGCCATAGAAATGATGGCTACGTATGCTTCTCATTACGATTTAGAACGATTTGGTATTTTTCCGAGAAATTCGCCTCGTCAATCGGATTTAATCATTATTTCAGGTACGGTAACCTTTAAAATGGCGGATCGGATCAAACGGTTGTATGATCAAATGCCCGATCCAAAATATGTGATTTCTATGGGATCCTGTTCCAATTGTGGAGGCCCTTATTGGGAACATGGATATCATGTAGTCAAAGGCGTCGATCGTATCATCCCCGTTGATGTGTATGTTCCTGGTTGCCCACCTCGACCAGAGGCTCTTCTTGGGGGTATTTTAACTTTACAAGAAAAGATTTCAAATCAAACCCGCGCCGACTGGCAAGCCAATCATGAGGATCGAGTGTAATATTTTAGATGTTGTAGCCGAGCAGTCATTTTATGGGTGTATCGAGGTGCAGGAAGGGAAAATTCACTCCATCACCAAAATAGGTGAGGTGCAACCGACGTCCAAATGGATTACTCCCGGACTAGTCGATGCGCACGTACACATTGAAAGTTCCTTATTGCCTCCCGGGGAATTTGCTAAAATGGCGGTCGTGCATGGAACCATAGCCACGATCTCAGATCCTCATGAAATTGCAAATGTTTTGGGAGTTGCGGGTGTCGATTACATGATTTCAGAGGCCCAAAAAGTGCCTTTTCATTTTTGTTTTGGGGCACCTTCCTGCGTTCCTGCTACCACGTTTGAAACAGCTGGAGCGGCAGTCTCGGTACAAGAGGTAGAAGAACTTTTAGATCGCCCGGAAATACTATACCTGGCCGAAATGATGAATTTTCCGGGAGTTTTGCAGAAAGATCCTGAGGTGATGGCCAAAATTTTAGCTGCTAAAAACAGAAACAAACCGGTGGATGGACATGCTCCGGGTTTAATGGATGAATTAGCTCGGCAATATATTATGGCAGGAATCTCCACCGATCATGAGTGCTTTACCTTGGAGGAGGCTGAGGGGAAACTGAACATGGGCATGAAGGTCTTAATTCGGGAAGGAAGTGCTGCCAAAAACTTTGATGCCTTGATTCCATTGGCCAAAAGTTGGGGCCATTCCATGATGTTTTGTTCGGATGATAAACATCCCGATAGCTTGATTATTGGGCATATTAACCAACTTGTCAGCCGTGCAATTCTGGCAGGGGTAGACCCGATGGTCGCTTACCAAATGGCCTCCAAAAATCCTGTAGAGCATTATAAAATTCCGATTGGATTAGTGCAAGTGGGGGACTCTGCTGATTTTCTAGTTTTGGATGATTTGGCGACTTGTCATGTTCATGAAACTTACCTACATGGGGATTGCGTGGCTCGGCAGGGAAAATCGTTTTTGAATCCGACGCTTGCCAAGCCGGTCAATCGATTTGTTAAAAGAACTGTTCAGGTATCGGATATTTCCGTGTCGATTTTACCAACAGATACCGAAATTCAAGTGATCAAAGTATTGGATGGACAACTGATTACCCACAAGACATTCTATCCCGTTCATGCATTAACTGAAAATCGAGATATTTTAAAATTGGTGGTGGTTAATCGCTACCAAGAAGCACCTCCGGCGGTCGCATGGGTGGAAGGTTTTCAACTCCAGCAAGGGGCTCTTGCATCCTCAGTAGCACATGATTCTCATAACATAGTGGCTGTCGGTAAATCGGATGAAGACATCGTGCAGGTCATTAATGCCGTCATGGAGGCAGAGGGGGGACTTGCTTTGGTTTCGAAAGCGCAGGTTTCCATACTTCCATTACCTATTGCGGGTTTAATGAGTGATCAAGAAGGGTATCATGTCGCCCACCTTTACAGTGAGCTGGATCGTCTTTCGAAAGAAGAGCTAGGTAGCACATTGTATTCCCCTTTTATGAGTTTGTCGTTTTTGGCTCTTTTGGTTATTCCGTCGCTCAAGTTAAGTGACCTAGGATTGTTTGATGGTGATCAGTTCCGATTTGTTCGGCCGAGTCGATAATTAGTCTGTTCATGTCAGTAAATTCACTTTTTGATATACTGAAAATGATTTTCGGAAATTATCGTACATATTTCATTGTTTTTCATGAGCCAGTATCTACTTTTGTATAAAACTAAAAATTATTCATTCATGAAAACATTTTTTATTTCCGCATTTTTAGCCACTTTCTTGGCCATTTCATCACAAGCTCAGGTAGTTCGAGCTTCCCTTTTAACGGGCGTTGGGATCAATGCTGGCTCCAATTCGGCGGGTGTTACCTGGCATATCTTGGATGTCTCGTATGCACCCAAACCTAACTTTGATGGGGGAATGTATTTTGATATTGGGGCTGGTGGAAGTGCCTCAACGGATGGATCTGGTTCCATCAAAGCGGGAGCGATGTATGGGGTTCAAGGAAAGTATTATTTTTTGACCAATACATTTAAACCTTTTGTAGGATTGCAGATGGGTCTTCAATCGGGAGGTAGTGCGTCTACGGATGTGGATGGATTCATTGAGGAGGTTGATGCAAAGACCAAGTTTCAAGTGACACCTCAAGCCGGTTTTCGCGTTGGTCCGTTAAACATTTGGACATCTTACCGTACGGGTTGGGGACTTGGTTTCCATGGGGGATTGGTTTGGGGATTTGGAAATTTTAAACGTTAAAATGTAAGATTTTCGTTTTTCAAGTCGAAAATTGATTCTCTAGAATCTTGATTTTAGTTTAAAAAGGTAATGCATATTTGATTTTACAGGATTAAATCCTTAATTTCATGCATTACCTTTTTTATTTTGGGAATTTCAACGACTGCAATTTCTGCCTTATTACAAGGTGCAACGGAGAGTATTGTTTGCTTATCACCGGAATTACGAGTGATGGCATTCAATGAGGCGTTGCGTCGGAATTTCTACGATTTGTATCGAAAAGAAATTAAAGAGGGGGATGATTACAAGCAATATATTCTACCGGGTACTTGGGCTAAATTTGAGGATTACTTTGGTCAGGCTCTTCAAGGTCAATCCGTTAGTTTTCGGGACCGTGTCTGGATTTGGAATCGGTACGTTTGGTATGAGTCCCATATGACCCCCTTTAAACAAGGCCAGGGGCCTGTTGAGGCTGTCACCATGACTTTTCGAGATGTTGATTTGGAGCGGAAATCAATCAAGAAAGCCGCTCAGTTGGCCACCACACTCAACGCCATTTTCGAAAACACCAAAGATTCAATTTTATTACTTGACCAGGATTTTAAGATCCTAAATTGTAATACGCGTGCGCAGTATAGCTTTCAGATGGCATCCAATCGAATTCCTCAAATAGGAGACGACTTACGCCCCTTTATTTTCAAGGGGTTGGAGGATGAGTTTTTGGCTAGGTTTTCAGACGCTCTGGAGGGTCGTGGTTCAGTCACAGAAGTAGCCGCCCAAAGTTTTGATGGACAAAGTTTTTGGTTTCAAACCAAATTCAATCCAGTTTACTCGGAAAATAATGCATTGTTAGGGGTTTCTCTTTTTGCCAGGCCTATCACCGATAAAAAGAAAGCCGAGCTCGCCCTACAAGAAAATGAGGAGCGGTTTCGGAAAGTCATCCAATCTTCCCCCATTTCGATTTTCATTCTGGACGAATCATCCAAATGGGTTGAGATCAATCAGCACGTTACCAAAGCCTATGGTTATACCCTTGAAAATTTAGCACAGACCCCCTTATCGGCTGTTTTCCCAAAAGATTGGGAAAAACTCGAACAATTTGCTCTTCGACCGTTCTTGGAAGATGAGGATCCCGTAGAATTGGTTGGAAATGAAATTGTCCTTCTACGAAGCTTTCAAGGAAATTGGTACTCTGTTGAGGTGAGCTTGAGTGCTTTTTTGTTAAATCAACGAAAGCATTGGGTGATGCTTGTTCAAGATGTCTCTAAACGAGAAGCGGATGCTCGACTGATTTCTGAACAATACCAAAAGTTATCTCAAATTGCTTGGAAACAATCCCATGTGATCCGTTCTGCCGTGGCAAAAATAGCCGGAATCGTCTACATTCTTGGGAACGATGAGCAAATGAAAGAAGAAGAAAAGAAGGAGTGGATTCAACACCTTCAAAATAGTACCGACGAATTGGATAACTATGTAAAGGAAATAGTTACTTGGACAGAATCCTCTCACACTTTGCCTGGTTTGTGATACTTATCACATTTATTTCATTTTAAAGAGGTTACCTTTATTTCATACTAACTAACTAATTGCAGTATGAAAAAGAATATGGGAGGATTGGATCGTGGAATCCGATTGGTTGTAGCAGCTTTACTTTCTTATTTCACGTTTACTGGATTGATTCCCAGTCCAATGGCTTGGTTAGGCTATACGGTTGCCATCGTTTTTACAGCTACGAGTTTAATTTCATTCTGTCCGCTGTACACTCTTTTTGGCATTTCGACTTGCCCTAAAGCTTAGCCATTCAAACGTGCAGAAAATTCGTTTACGTTTAAATGTACGTTTTTCCCCAAAGGAAGTGCGTAGTTGGCAGGTGTATGTCCAGCAGGAAATTGAAAAGCTACTGGGTAGGTGTACTCCGCCACGTGAGATTCAATTATTTCATAAGCTGATTTTCCGAAGTGGTGAACAGGATCTTTCATGTCAGAAAACTGACCCACTAACAGCCCTGCTAGATTTTTTAGTTTTCCTGCCCGCTTTAATTGAACCATGTAGCGGTCAACGGCATAATGTGCTTCTCCCACTTCTTCGATGAACAGGATTTTTCCATCCAATGACAGATCGTGTGGTCCGCCGATGCCGTGGGTCAGTAAACAGAGATTTCCACCAGTTAATACCCCACTGGCTTGACCAACTCGATTGGACATTTCTTCCGATTCCCATTCATAGGAAAAGGAGTTGCCCCATAGCAGATTTTTTAAGGTTTGGGTGGAGTAGGCATCTCGGAAAAATGTGCTGGGCATAGGACCATGTACACTTTGATAGCCAAGATGCTGAACGGCTTGATGTACTGCAGTAATATCCGAAAAACCAATGATCCACTTGGGGCTTCGTTGAAACAGATACCAGTTGATTTCATCAATGATACGTGAACTTCCGTAGCCACCTCGTGCCGAGAAGACGGCTTTGATTTGAGGGTTATCAAGTACTTTTTGTAGATCACGTCTACGTACTTCATCTGTGGCACTGAAATTAAAATAGGACGAATTCACGGATTCCCCGACCCAAACCTGCAAACCCCACTGCTCTAATAATGTTCTCGCTTGTTCTACAGCTTCTGGTTTTACACGACTAGCCATGGCCACAATGGCTACTTGATCTCCTTTTTGAAGAGGCTTGGGTGGAAATGCTTGTGAGATCATGATTTATTTGAATACGATATCGTCTAATAAAGGTTGATTGGCGAATGTATTTAGTTTTTCAATGAGCTTCGATTTGGCTAGACTCAATTCATGGCGAAGGGCACTGGAGTCCAAGGTAACAAACAATACCTTTCCCTGAATATGCAGATTGGATGTTCTTTTGGCAATAGGTGTTCCCATGACAGATTCCCAATGCGCCATCAAATAGGTTTGATGGTATTTGTCCTCAAGTTGATATGCCTTAAGGAATCCGCTTAGTGCCTCTTTTAGAGGTTGTGCTTTGGTTTTTCTGGAAGTTGCCGACATAGAGATGGATAAAGGAAAAAAAGACACTCTTTCAAGTGTCTTTTGTATTTACTTCTTACGTGAGATCGCCGATTTTTCGAAAGTTAACCGGGCACCACCACCGGGGGCTATGGTTATGGTAGAATCGTCTTTTTCAATGACTTTTCCATGAAGGCCACTCATGGTAATGACTTCATCTCCGACTTTCAGTTCGTCTACCATTTTAGCTTGTTCTTTTTGTTTTTTTTGTTGGGGACGAATCATGAAAAAATACATGACAAGGAACATTCCCCCCATAAGAATAAGGAAACTGAAGTTTCCGCCTGAGGCTGCTTGCAAAACGATCATAGTTACTTAATTAAACCTAAAATTATGCTTTTTCTTTGATTTGAGCCATCAAATTTTCAACATCTTCTAATAGACGTTCAGCTTTGACGCGCGCTTCATTCACAACTTTTTGCCCTTCTGCTTTGGCTTGGCTGTCACCGCCTGCCATTTCCAAGGCAACTTCATCTCCTCGTTCGATCAGATCGGCAATAAAACGCTGCAATTGTTCGCGGTATTTGCTCAGTTGGCCCGACAGTTTGTCGCGGGTAACTTCCCCCTTGTCTGGGGCATATAAAATTCCTAGGACAGTTCCTGCGGCAACTCCCGCGAGAAAAGCTACAAAGGTTTTTGTGGATTGAGTCATAATCGCTTATCGGTTATCGAGCATTCCGCGACCTGTTTTCACGAGTCGTCCTTGCTCGGTGAGTTGTTTTGAAATTTTATCTAATACTCCGTTTACAAAATTACCACTTTTTTCGGTACTGAATTGCTTGGCTAGTTCGATCGTCTCATTGATAGTAACCTTGACAGGAATATCTTTAAAATGGATCATCTCGGCTACAGCCATGATCAAAAGCAATTTATCTGTTTCGGGCATACGATCCATTTCCCAATTTTTAAGAACAGGCAATAGGTATTCGATCCAAGTATCTTCCTCAGATACTGAAACGTGAAATAGTTTTTTAAAAAATTGCTTTCCTTCCTCCCAAAGGGTACCTAGTTTTTCAATTTGAATTTGTCCGGTTTCCAACATAGGTTGAAAGGTGTGAACCAGCATGGCCCGTAACACATCACGATCTTCCGTCCAAAATAAGTGATATCGATCAAAATACTCATCCAATACTTCATTTTTCAATAAAATATTTTTGATCATGTACTTGATTAAGGCAAAATCAGCTTCTAACGAATGATTGGTGGAAGCGCAATACTCTCTGTATTGGCTATTACCGAGTAAATGTTCTTTGTAAAATTTAGTAACAAAGGATTTTTCATCCTCCCAAGAGGCTTTGCGGCGCATGACTAAGTCTTGATAGGATTCGTCTTGGGCTAAAGCTTTTACCAAACGATTATCAGCCAATGTGGATTGATCAAAAGGATCTCTCAACTGCGCTGCACGATCGGAAAGTTCTACGATCAATGCGAGGAGAAAGGCATAAACATCATACGTCTTTTCAATCCAGAGTGGGTAATGCCCATTTAGATAATCGAAATCCGCTTTGTTTCGATTGCGATAGGATTGATACGCTTGTTGAACCGCACGTTTGATTTCTTCCGGATATTCGTCTTCATCATCTTGAGAAACTTTGGGTTTGATCGCTGTCATTTCCTCTAAATAGGCGAGTGACAATCTTTTTTTTCCTTCCAATAATTTCTTATCCTGAAATTCCATGGAGTCCAAGTTTGGGGAAAAATGATTTTCCAACATTTCTTGGGAAAGTAATAAATTGGCGGCCTTCGATCGATGGTAAGCATAAAGTGCCTGCAAAGTACGGGTCCGGATTTGTCTGCGGGTCAACATAGATGTCAAAGAACTATTTTCAAGATGCAAAGATAGGAAATTGCCTTGGAATCGCCTAATTTGGTATTCTATATGCGAACTCATTTCTTACTTTCACTTATTAATTTTCCATGATTCGTCCAATTTTGTTGTTGATCTGGGTGTTTGCTTGTGTACCTGTTATGTCTGTTGCGCAATTTTTTACAAAGGCTCAGGTGGAAGAAGAAATGAACTTAATTCGAAAACGATTGGATCGTTACCATCCCAATCCCTACTTTTACACCTCTTCATCTGCCCTCGATTCCACCCAACATGTTTTATTGGCTCGATTGCCCGATCGCGTTTCTTTTTCTGAGGCGTACCTCACGCTGGCTACGCTGGTTTCGCGTGTTCAGGATGGGCATACAGGGGTTTATTTACCCAAAAAGGCCTTTGGGAAAAATCCAAAACAAGCTCCTCTATTTCTACGAAAAATAGGTACACAGTACCGTCTAAGCTACAACGCGACGCCTGATTCAACCTGGATCAGGGGATCTGAAATTATAGCCGTGGCAGGGCAGGATATTCAAGATTGGGTTCAGATTTTTTCGCATCTGATTGGAGATGATCGCGATAATCCCCAGGCCAACTTTTATTATCCAGTGGCTAATTTTAGTAATTACCTTTTGCGAATGACAGGGGAGGTTGATTCGGTTGAGGTGCTTTTTCGACTTCCAGATTCGACTCAAATTCAGAAAAGATATCTTCCAACTCAAACGATGAAAGAGAGCATCAAATGGATTTCGAAGCGGTACCCAAGTGCACTAAAGAAGAATTTCAGGTATGTTTTGCTGGATTCTACCCAAAAAGTAGCCACGCTCGAAATCTCGTCATTTACTTTAGCTGGAAAGTTTTTAGATATCCCACAGTTTAAATTTAGACGGTCTGTCAAACAAGCCTTTCACCGGATCAAACAAGATTCGGTCCAAAATCTTATTTTGGATCTCCGAGGCAATGGAGGTGGTTTTATCCCAAATATTGCTCGATTGATGCGGTACATTGGATCAGAACCCTTTAGTTTATTGGACTCGATCTCGTTTAAGAAATCAGCTTTTTGGCAGGTGGGAATGCCTCAGTCCATCATGGGGCCGCTTTTTGTCCGGTTGGCTTACCAAAGCAAAGGTGATTATTTTGTACGGTATGCGAGCCGTCGTAAATATAAGTTAAGTGAGGTGAATCGATTTAATGGAAAGTTAACCGTCCTCATGGATGGAGGCAGTTATTCGGCTACCACATTTACCATTGGTCTTTTAGCTGACCAAAAGCGAGCCACATTTATTGGAACCACACCGGGTGGAGCCAACTGGGGTAGCTTTGCAGGTTCTTGGCAAAATAAAAAGTTACCGTATACCCGGATCAATACTCACATACCTTTGTTTCAATTGGTTCATCGACTTCCAAATCAATCGGTTTCAACTTTTTTTGTAGAACCTGATTATTGGGTACAACCAACCGAAAAGGAGTTTTTCAATCGGCAGGATGGTGTTCTTGAGTTCGCCAAACAATGGCATGGTGTTTCTACTGCCAAACCTCAAAAGACTGAAAGTCATCTGAAAAACAAGTGAAAATAGCCGGGTAACCTGGCTTTAGGTATCCAATTTGATCATGAAGATTCATGGCCCTAGCGGGCCGGCTGGTGCACATTTCGACCGCGGTTTGAACGGGTATGTTCAATTGCTGGATGGCATTTACCATCATGTCCGGTAGACTTAAAGCGCCGCCGGCAAGATTTCCTTCTGAATTGAAATAAGCATCTCCCACCAGTCGTGCATCGAATTCCTCCCATTTAAAATGCTTTTTTTCTTTTCCCAAGAACAAGGCATCGGATATGAGGAAAAGGTGATCTGGTTTTGCTTTAAACGCGACACGGGCGGCCTCCCAATGGCAATGTATTCCATCCAAAATGATAGGTGCCCAAACGGACGGATGAGCTAGCGTGGCACCCACAAGTCCGGGAGAACGATGTCCCAAGCCTGACATAGCATTGAAAAGATGAGTGACACATTCGATTCCTGCCGAGAAACCAATTTGTGCCTCTTCGCAGGTGGCATTTGAATGTCCAGCCGAAAGTCGAATGCCTGCCTCTTGCAGCATTTTAATTTGGTCTAGGGTAAAAAGTTCGGGGGCAATGGTCATTAAAGAAATGGAACCTTTTGAAAAAGCAATCAGCTCGGCAAGGATCTCATCGGTTGGATTCATCAAGTACTTTGCCAGATGGGCTCCTCGTTTTTGGGGTGAAAGAAAAGGTCCCTCCAAATGCATACCCATCACTCCCGCAGTTGGAAAATTTTCTTTAAAGGTTTGAATGGCGGAGATACCTTTTTGTATTGTGGCAAAGTCAGAGGTAATCAAACACGGGAGTAAAAAAGGAGTACCTGTAGAAAATGAGGCTTTGTACAGGTCGATTAAGGTATCAAGTGTGGGCGATTCAGTGAAATGGTGATGTATTCCTCCATTGATATGCGTATCAAAAAAGCCAGGAGCTATATTTTCTACATCAAAGGGGCCTTGGGTCCTGTGCATTGAAACGATTTTACCATATTCTATTCGAATTTCTTGATGGTTCAAAGTAGTTTGACCCGTGTACACCCTGCGTGCTTTAAGAGTACTTAAATTTGACATACTTATTCTATTATTTCCAGTGACTTATCCCAATACAAATGCCCAGAAGAGGTGAAAAATAGGTTATGTTTCCGGAGTTTCGGGTGGATAGGGTGATTTTTTGTTCAAACATTAAATTGGGGTCGATTCCAATATTTTTACCCCGTATATGGCGAATACCTGCACCAAAATAAAAATCCAAGGAGGGGGCATGGGGATTTAGGAGTGTCCAACCCATCATCAGATGGCCAGCCACGGCATGTAGTCTTAATTTAAAGTCAAAAGATGAATTATCTTGCATAGCGAAAAAGCCGGTTTGCCGCTCCAAGGAGTATCGGTACATGCCCTCGAGGCCCAAGAAAAAGTTGTTTTTCTTTTCAGTTGAAAAGGGTTTCAGGTATTTCTTGACACCCAACTTTGTTTGTAAGGTACCTTGAATGTTGCGATCTTTAAACAGGGTCTCGTGCCCAAGTCCAAGTGAGGCAGTCCAGCTATGCTGGGGTGTTCTAAATTTTTCCAATTGAAATTGGACGGTAGGATCTTGGTACGCCAGATGCAAGGGTGAATATCGAATGGCTAGCCGCGGTTGAGGTTCTTGTGCATTCAATTGGAATGCAATCATGAGGCAAAGGCTGGCTATTGATAATCGCATGATGTAAACTAATTTGTTCAATTTAAGCAGATTCGTCGGAGATGACAAATAAATCGGATGCAATTCGGTCGGCGAACAACCATTGATTTTTTGGAATTTTCAAAGTTGCGTGGTCTTGAATTATCTGGCCGGATTGAAGAAAAGTATTGAGCTGCTTTTGAAACTCCTTGGGTAACTCGGAGTCTCCCCAGACCTTTTTTAGGGAATCAACAGATACTCCCCACTGAGTTCGTAAGCCCGTGAGAAGAAGTTCGTTGAAGTGATCTTCGGTTGTGAGCGATTCCACTTCAAAATAAGATTCATTTTGTTGGATGGCCTGCAGGTATTTAGCATTATTTGCTGTGTTTATCATCCTATTTTTTCCATCAAAAGAATGGGCGGAAGGCCCGATGCCCAAATAAGGTTTTCCTTTCCAATAGGCGGTATTATGTTGTGCGTATTGATTGGGTAAGGCAAAATTGGATACCTCATAGTGCTCATAACCTGCATTTTGCAAGCGACTTTGCAGCATATTGAACTGATAGGGGGCTAAATCCTCGGGAACCTCGGGTAATTTTTTCTTTTGAGTCCAGTTTCCAAAGACTGTTTTTTCTTCAATCGTTAAGCAGTAAGATGAAATGTGTGGTACGCCTAACTGAGTGGCAATTTCAAGGTCTCGATCCCAAATTTCATGGGTATGGGGCCATTCGGTGACCTTGTTTTTTTTAAACGGTTTGGTATAGGCCCATTCAGAGGGAATTCCATACATAAGATCGATGGTAATCCAAGATAAGCCCGCATCCTGTGCTAATTTGACGCAGTTTAAGGCATGCGCTGCGGTATGAATTCGATTTAAATACTGCAATACATAAGGATCAAAAGTTTGTATGCCAATGCTCAATCGATTGATTCCTATTTTTTTCCAAATCTCCAGTCGTTCGGGCGTGATGTCATCAGGATTGGCCTCCAATGTTATTTCGGCATAGGGGGCTATGGAAAATCGCCGGTGGATGGCCTCAAAAATATCATGTAATTCGTTGATATTTAATAAGGAGGGAGTGCCACCCCCAAAATAAATCGTATCAAGCAACCGATTGGGTACGAAATCTGCTCTCTGCTCCAATTCTTTGATCATAGCAGCTGTCATGTCTGATTTTCTGGAAAGCTGGGTACTGAAATGAAAATCGCAATAATGACATGCCCGCCGACAAAACGGAATGTGCAGATATAAATGCATAAGAAATTAGGCTGGTTTATGGCCAATAAAGAAGAAGTCGATGCAATGCGCGGGATCTGAGCTTAGATAATGGTCATCCCAACGAATGGAGGCGGCTAAACCATCGGATTCTTGATATAGAGAGTTTCTATTTTTTCGATTCAAGATTTCGTAAGGAATTCGAAGCATCCAACCCGGAAGGCGATACTGAAGGTTTAAAATATCCCATTTCATGATTCGCCGAACCGAGGCCTTGTTCTGTTCGTAGTATTCCCAAACTTTATCGTTACCACCAACCCCAAATGTTTCAACAGGCTGAAAGTAGGCCTCCATTAACCCTTTCAATTCGGGTAAAGTGTACTCTCGCACATGCCAAGGATTACGGGAAAGGGAATACGTACGATTGACAGTTGTTAAAAAGATCTGTCCACCGGGTTTAAGGACTCGGTACGCCTCTTCAAGGAATTTTCGATCATCTTGAATGTGTTCAATTACTTGAAAAGTAACGACATAGTCAAAATGTTCGTCAGGGAATTCGGCCAAAGAGGGGAGGTCTACTGTATTGAAATAATGCTTCGGGTATTGTTTTTGAAGCGCTTGGATCAGTTCGGTGTTCTTATCCAATCCTGTCAAATGCTCGCAATTTGCCATTAATTTTTCGACACCACGTCCCCAGCCACAGCCAAGTTCTAGTACTTTTCCAGAGATGCGTTTGGCTGCCTCTTCGTAGGGAAAATAAAGTCGTTGATGGACGGGATTGTCTGATGGGATTTCAGCACTCGTGATTTCGGTTGTTGCGTAGGCCATGTTCAATACAAATATTCCGTAAAGCTAGAACTTTTCTATTAGATCTCCAACGAGGCCCATAAAAGGGCTTTCGCTTTTTCCACTTGCTTTTCCTCGATCCAGGAAGCGGCCAATTGGTGAATTTCGGTTTGATTCAGGTTTTTCAGCCATTCTTTACCCTGTTGAATTTCCTCAAAACTGGGAGGATGGAGGGTATTGGCTAACCGGGCCAGCTGATTTCCAGTTAAAACTTTACTCGAACGAATCGTTTCCGGGAGTTGATCAAATCCCATGCCCAATTGACTAAGGGGTTTCGGGATTTCAAATAACTGCTGGGTCCTCGTGTACCAATTTTCACCCATTCTAGCTACAAGATCCAGTTTGGTAGTATCAAGGCTTCCATCGGGGTGAAGAACATCTTCGGCTAGATGCATGGCGACTACCTCTGAAATCACCAATTGACCTGCTCCCGCATGATCTCCCATGGACTTGATTTCTCGGACGCGGCACTCAAAACTTACCTTAGCCTCGCCAACACGGGGAGGTCGAACTCGAGTTGACTTAACTTCGGTCAGGCCCGATTTGATGAATTCATTCATCCCTTTTGGGTATTCGGTGCTAGCCAAGGACGTTTGTTCAACTAAATCGTAGCTTACCACTTGAATAGTGCATTCCGGAACTTCGAGTAAGTTCTCCAACGTCTGTTTCGGTTGGTTGTCACGGATCCGGCGGACGGGTGAAAAAACCAAAATTGGCGGATTGGCACTGAAGACATTAAAAAAACTAAAAGGGCTTAGGTTAACTTGTCCTTTTAGATCCAGGGTGCTTACCAAGGCAATGGGTCTTGGGGCAATGGCGCTTTGCAAATATCCCTGTAAAACTTGTGTGGTTACTTCCTCGGGAAAAACAGTTTTCATAGGCTTTCTAAAGCGGGTAAAAGTGTACTTTTGACTTCCCCAAATTCGATTTTTCCTTCCGGCGTGTAGGCGGTAGCACGCATGGTGATGGTATCTCCATCTTCAAGAAAGGTTCTCAAAGTATCTGTACTAATTTGAATCGGGTTTTGTCCACCCCAACTTAACTCGAGTAATGAACCAAACGAATCTGGGGTTGGGCCGGAAATCGTTCCGGATGCCATCAGATCGCCCACCCGCACGTTGCATCCATTGATGGTATGATGTGCCAATTGCTGGTGCATGCTCCAATATAAATGTTTAGTGTTGGATTTTGAAAGTAATGCTTTCTCGCCAGATTGGGTCGTTATTTCGACTTCAAGCTCGATGTCCAAGTGATTTTTTGTCGTTTCCATTAGGTACGGGAAAACCGGAGGGTCCTGCGGTTTGCCTGAGACTCGGCAGTTTTGTAGAGCCTCCAGCGGTACGATCCAAGGTGAGACCGAGCTGCCGAAATTTTTACCCAAGAATGGACCCAGCGGAACATACTCCCATTGTTGAATATCCCGTGCTGACCAGTCATTGAAAAGCATGAGTCCAAAAATATAGTCCTCGGCTTCTTGTGTCGAAATGGGTTGACCCAAAGTGCTGTCTTTGCCAATGACAAATGCCATCTCAAGTTCAAAATCCATACGTTTGGATGGCCCAAAGACCGGACATTCGGCACCTTTCGGAAACATTTGTCCCCAAGGTCGACGAATAGGCGTTCCAGAAACGACAATAGAAGACGACCGACCATGGTAACCCACAGGCAAATGCTTCCAATTGGGTAAAAGGGCATTTGCAGGATCACGAAACATTTTTCCAACATTGGTGGCGTGGTCTTCGCTACTGTAAAAATCGGTATAGTCTCCAATAGCGATTGGAAGGTGGAGATCGACAGACGCAATAGGAATGAGAACTTGGGTGACCAGATCACGCAAGGGATGGCAAGTATCCTCAAACAATTGCCGAATCGAAGCTCGAACTTGATGGTGAATAGATTTGCCTAGAGCGATGTATTGATTAGCGGTGTCCTGATTTAGACTATTCTTTAGGTCAATCCCGAAAAGTCCCGCCTTCTCTAAAGCCACTAAGTCTACTACACAGTCACCCAATGCAAAGGTAACCGATTTGGGTGATCCAGATTTTAAACTATATACTCCGACCGGTAAATTTTGTAAACCAAATCCAGAGGTTGAAAAAGATGTCATATTGATTATATCCAAGATTGATAATAAATTTTGTCATCCAATGCCAAGGCTGCCTTTGTGACCATTAAGGGTTTGAAGGTGTCGACCATGACCGCGTATTCCTCGGTACCTTTTTGACCGATACTCCGCTCGTAGGCTCCAGGTGCAGGGCCATGTGGGATGCCGCCCGGATGTAAGGTGATATGTCCTCTTTCGATGTTATTCCGTGACATGAAATCACCCTCGGCATAATAGATTACTTCGTCAGAATCGATATTCGAATGATTATAGGGTGCTGGAATGGCCAATGGGTGGTAGTCATACAGCCGAGGACAAAACGAGCAAACCACAAAGGCATTGGTCTCAAACGTCTGATGCACAGGTGGTGGCTGGTGGATTCTTCCCGTGATCGGTTCAAAATTGTGGATGGAAAAACCATACGGAAAATTATACCCGTCCCACCCCACGACATCAAAAGGGTGGGTCGGATACTCCAGCGTATGCAATGTTTGTTGCTTTCGAATTTTCATCCAGAAGGAGCCTTTTTGATCGTAGGTTTCCAACGATTGTGGTAACTTGTAATCCCGCTCACAATATGGTGAATGCTCCAGTAACTGGCCAAAATAATTTCGGTATCGCTTAGGGGTATAAATGGGCGAGTTGGAAACAACAATGAACAATCGATTGGCGGGTGTATTAAAATGAATTTGATAAATCATACCACGAGGAATCAATAGGTAATCACCCGGCTCAAAATCGATTGTGCCCACCATGGTTTTTAACACACCTGAACCTTCGTGCACAAAAATCAATTCATCGGCATCGGCATTTTTATAGAAGTACTCAGTCAATGACTGAGTTGGAGCGGCCAGGACAATCTCAACATCCGAATTGCATAGGACGGTTACCCGGCTATCAAGATAATCGGCTGTAGGAGGAACCTCAAAGCCTTTCAACAGTCGGGCATGAATGTTGTGCGAAACCGCAATTTCAGGCGCAATCGATACCGATGAATGTATTTCTTTTACCATCGTAGGCCTGTGGAGGTGGTACATCAAACTCGACATACCGTCAAACCCGATGGTTCCAAACAATTGTTCATAATATAAACTGCCATCTTCCTTCCGAAACTGAGTATGACGCTTGGAGGGAATTTTTCCTAATCGATGATAAATGGGCATAGTATGGTAAACATTTGTTGATGTAAAAATAATCAATTGATTTTAAAATGACCAAAAAATTGTGTTCATTTGTTTTCGAATTGTAAAATACATAGAATTTTAGGTGGATAAGCGAGAGATTTTTTTTGCGACCGCATTGCATTTAATTCATCAAAAAGGATTTAAGGCCATGACCATGCGGGATTTAGCCGAGTCACTTCAATGTGACGTATCCAATTTGTATAATTATGTGCCTAACAAGCAAGCCATACTAAAGGAGGTACTTCTTCGAATTTCCAATCGATTTACTTCCCACATTCTTCCTTTAGCAGAGGCACGCTTACCTGTCGAAAAAAAGGTAGAATCCATTATTTCACATTACGTTCGTTTGACCGTACAGTTTCCTTATGAGGTAGCTTTGCTGAGTCAGGATTGGAAGCAGCTTCAAGGACCAGAACTTGCCTTGTTTTTAGAGGAAAAAAATTCAGTCGAAAAATCCATTCAGTCTATTTTATTGGATGGGCAAAGTATTGGACTTATCCGCCCGATGCCCGCTGAATGGTTGGTTCATGTTTTTCTTTCACCTCTTCGCTGGTTATTTGAGGGATATTTAAAACAAGAGGTTCCATTAAATCCATTTGAATTAGAACAGTATTTAATTGATTATATCACCCAAGGTCTATATCAAACCCAAATCAAGTCATGAATCCGGTTATTTGGTCACCTTCTCCTTCCTTTATGTCTTCTAGTCATTTACATCATTTTTTGCAAAAGCTAGTAGAGAACCACAAAATACCGAAGCCTTTGTATAAAGATGCATGGTATTGGAGCATTGAAAATCCAGCTGACTTTTGGATGTTTTTAGCGCAATATTTTGATTTGAACTGGCAACCTGCACAAGTTTTGTCAGGGAAAATGCCTTATTGTACTTGGTTTGAGGGGGTGCAAGTAAATTATGCCCAAGAAATTTTCAAACGAAATCATTCCCACGATTTAGCCATGATAGCTTGGAACGAGTCGGGACTGGAAAGACGCTACACCTGGGAGATGGTTGAAAATCAGGTGGCTCAGGTGGCCCACTATCTGAAAGCAAAGGGGGTGAAATCAGGTGATCGTGTGGTTGGGTATGTAGGAAATACCCCAGAGGCTAGTTTTGCGTGGTTGGCTACTATTTCGTTGGGTGCAGTATGGTCATCGGCTTCACCCGATTTTGGTCAACAAAGTGTTTTGGACCGATTTGGTCAAATCGAGCCGACCATCCTGATTGCCACTACTCAGTATCAGTATGGTGGAAAAATGTTTGATCGATCCGATGTCGTGGCCGAACTGATGAAAGGCCTGCCTACCCTTCGAGATACCGTTGTGCTTGAGGATTCCAATTCTCTACCGTCAGTCACCACCTGGGACTCCATTTTGAACCAGAAAGAGGTAGAACCCCTCCAATTTACACAAGTTCCGTTTGAACATCCCATGTGGGTTTTGTATTCCTCTGGGACAACCGGTATGCCTAAAGCGATTACCCATAGCCAGGGTGGAATGTTGTTGGAACACCTCAAATATGTTCATTTGCACGCTGATGTACATCGTGGTGAGCGTTTCTTCTGGTACACTACTACAGGTTGGATGATGTGGAACTTTATCCATGCCACGTGGTTAGCGGGGGCCACCGTAATGCTTTTCGATGGAAATCCTGCCTATCCATCTCTAGAACAACTTTGGAAAAAGGTGGAGGAATACCAAATCAATCATTTTGGAACCAGTGCCGCTTTTATTTTAGCCAGCTTGAAAGCGCAAGTGTCTCCTAGAAATTGGGATTTGTCTAGTTTACGGCAAATTTCTTCAACCGGTTCTCCTCTGCCTGCGGAGGGATTCGATTGGGTTTATAAGGAAGTAAAGTCCGATGTTTGGCTGACCTCTATGTCGGGTGGGACAGATGTATGTACTGCGTTTGTTGGTGGAAATCCGCTATTGCCTGTGCATCAAGGAGAAATACAATGTGCTACCTTGGGTTGTTCATTGTATGCAGCCAGTGAGTCGGGGGCCTTTGTGCAAGGAGAGGTTGGCGAAATGGTCATTACCCAGCCGATGCCGTGTATGCCGATTTATTTTTGGAATGATCGTCACAAATCAGCCTACCACGAAGCTTATTTTTCAACCTATCCCGGATGGTGGAGGCACGGAGACTGGGTAATCACAAAGTCGAATCTAGGACTTGAAATTTTAGGACGTTCAGATGCTACACTGAATCGATTTGGCATTCGGATCGGAACCAGTGAGATTTACCGCTCCGTAGAAAAGCTGGATTATATTCAGGATAGTTTGGTGGTTAACATTGAAAATGAATCTGGTGAATCTACGATGTGGTTATTTGTCCAAGTAAAGGACCCAACCGTGCCACAAGATCGTTTAAGAAAAGAGGTGGCAAATCAACTTCGTCAAGATTATTCACCCCGTCATGTGCCGGATCACATTGCCTTGGTGAGTGAAATTCCGTACACGATTTCGGGTAAAAAAATGGAATTACCTGTGAAGAAGATTTTGAAAGGTGTTCCGATCGAAAAAGCCGCGACGGCAGGGGCCATGCGAAATCCTAGTTCGCTAAAGCAATTTGTTCAATTCGCACAAATTTAGCGGTGTCGTCTTCGGTATTTAAACGTGGCACCCGATGGACGCTGGCACTCACCAGCGCTGCACCCAGCGTTCCAAATACTTTGGAATAGAAAACCAACCCCCAAGATATACAAGAAGGGATTGTGTTGAAGCCAGATCGCCGCGAGAATTGAGATCGATCCAACCAACGCATGTGAAATCCGGACGAATGTCCAAGGCATCTTTAGCCTAAATAGCAGAGCTGAAAACATCGCTATATTTTTTCTTTTAAACCGATCTGGCCTTTTTTTCGTTCCTATAGGAAATGGTTCCTCATGGCGGTTTTGACAGCTCTGCACACAGCAGTTCCTAATCATGTCCACAATCAACACGATATTGCAACATTTATGTCGCATTATCTTTCCCTTCCTGATGTTCAGGGGCGTCAATTGAACTGGATGTACAGACGAAGTGGAATTAAAACTCGGTATTCATGCTTACCCGATTTTTCTTCGTCTTCTGCCTATTTATTTGATAATCAAGAGTTTGTTTCCATAGATACCCGTATGGCGCTTTATGAGAAAGAGGCATTAAAGCTATCTCTTGAGGCCATTCAACCACTGTCTTTGGAAGGAATTACCCATTTAGTAACCGTATCTTGTACGGGTATGGTGGCTCCTGGTTTGGATATTCAATTGGTGAAGGCCTTGGGACTTTGCTCTCAAGTTGTCCGAACCTCCGTGAATTTCATGGGTTGCTATGGGGCCTTGCATGGGTTGAAACTGGCGCAGGCCTTTTGTGATGCCCAAAAAAATGCCCGTGTTCTGGTGGTTTGTACCGAACTATGTACACTCCACTTGCAGCGCGCCACTGACTGGGAATCCTTGACTTCTGCCTTGTTGTTCGGTGATGGTTCTGCTGCGTGTATCGTCGAAAGTGACTCGGGGCAACCTGGAATGGTCCTTAAAGGCTTTTTCTCGGATATTGCCATCTCGGGCGAAGAAGACATGGCTTGGCGGATTTCCTCGACCGGATTTTTAATGCGACTTTCGAGCGAAATACCTAAAAAGTTGAAAATACCGCTTGCTTCCTTGGTTCAGCGCGCCTTGGGTGATGAACTAAAACAAGTAGATTGGCTAATTCATCCCGGAGGAAAAGATATTTTGGAGGCAACCCAAAAGGCTCTGGGTTTGGAGTCATCGGATCTAACACATTCTTACCAGGTATTGAAGGACTTCGGAAATATGTCCTCGCCAACCATCTTATTCGTTTTGGCAGCTTGGATGAAAACGAACCCTAATAATCGAAAAGCCTTTTTAGCCGCATTTGGACCTGGAATTACGTTGGAATCATTACTAATTCATACACGTGCCTAATTTTAAACAGCGACATGGGGGACCCGAGTTAATGGATCAACCTGATATCCCCAAAGTAGACCTCCATCAAAATCTCCGAGAGTTAGCCACGATCAATACCTGGCTAGGTGGACATTCAGCAGTTTGGGCTGGATTTAAGGCCTTATTTAAACCGAATATGTGTGTCGTCGAGCTAGGGTCAGGTGGGGGTGATAATTTAAAATATCTTCGTAGCCGCTCATCGGACCAATGGACTGGAATAGGGGTTGATTTAAAACAAGATTGTACTGATTTTGCACAAGGTTTGTCGGTACGCGATCTCCATTTTAAAACTTTAGATTACCGAAATTTTCAACCACCGAGCCACATACCAACGCTTATGTACACATCCTTGTTTTGTCATCATTTCAGTGATGAAGAACTTCTTGAGATGCTGAAATGGCTTAAAGAAAAGGCCACGGCGGGATTTTTTATCGCCGACTTACACCGACATCCCTTGGCTTATTGGTCCATTCTATTTTTGACGCGTTGTTTTTCCTCCTCTTATTTGGTAAAGAATGATGCTCCTTTGTCTGTTTTAAGAGGATTTAAACGGAATGATTGGATCAAACTGTTGAACTCTGCGGGAATCACTCAATTTCAAGTCAAATGGATATGGGCTTTCCGATGGGTAGTGATTGTTCCCCCTCAATGAACGACCACGGTGTCAGGTTCAATGACTTCAGCGAGGCCATCTGGACGAATTTCGTGAATCAAAACCGCTCGGGTTTCATTGACAAGGAGAGGGTCATATTTAACGCGTACGCGCACATAGTTCTCTGTCCAACCTAACAGGGAATCATCTTCTATCTCCTCCTCAAATAAAACGGAATGACTTTTCCCGACTTGGCTTTCGTAAAAGAACCTTTTTTTCTTCTCCGAGAGAATGTGGAGCATTTTTGACCTCTCGGATCTTTTGGCTGAGGGTACGGAAGGCTTAATGGTTAAAGCATGGGTATTTGCTCGTTCAGAATAGGTAAACACATGGAGATACTGGATATCGAGCTCTTGCAAAAACTGATATGTTTCTAGAAAAAGTTCGTCCGTTTCCCCAGGGTGTCCCACAATGACATCCACACCAATACAGGCATCGGGCATTGCGGCCTTAATAGCGTGCACACGATCCACATACAATTCTCTTTTATAACGTCTTCTCATATAACCCAGGACGGCATTGGAGCCAGACTGAAGGGGGATGTGAAAATGAGGTACGAATCGTTTGGATTGGGCAACAAATTGAATGATCTCGTCTGTTAAAAGATTGGGCTCTATGCTGGAAATTCGGAAGCGCTCAATACCTTCCACCTCGTCTAGCGCTTGGATGAGTTCAAAAAACGTTTCCTTTCGTTTTCCTTGTTGAATACCAAAATCACCTATGTTGACCCCGGTGAGTACAATTTCCTTTACACCCGAAGCTGCAATTTTTTGTGCCGCTTGCACTACATGGGCGATGGAATCGGAACGGCTACCACCCCTAGCCATTGGGATGGTGCAATAAGAGCAAGGATAGTCACATCCATCTTGAACCTTTAAAAATGTCCGTGTCCGGTCATGCAAAGAATAGGATGCATGGTACTCAAGGGGCTCTTCGATGGAGGTATGATGTATTTTTTCCTGGGGGAGAAGAGGGACGGCGGGTTTTTCAAAATCACCTAGAAGGTCGACTAATCTGAATTTCTCTGCTGCCCCCAACACCGCATCCACTCCTTCTATGGAGGCAATTTCGGCGGGTTTTAGCTGGGCATAACAACCGATGATGGCGACATAGCCATTCGGATTAATTTTTTGAGCCTCTTTTACAATTTTCCGACATTTTTTATCGGCCTGTTCAGTAACGGAACACGTATTGATAATGAAAATGTCAGGCGAATCAGAGAAGGGAACTTTCTGATACCCTTTTTCTTCAAACATGCGACCGATGGTCGAGGTCTCGGAAAAATTTAATTTACAACCTAGGGTGTAGAAAGCAACCTTTTTCATGCGATGGTAAAAGAACGAATTTGGTAATAAACGGAAATCGAGATCAAATCGTTTCCTCACCCCAAAATTACAAAGAAAAAGCCCCAATCACCAAGTGACTGGGGCTTTGATATGTGAAATTGGCTTAGATTTTAGCCGTTTTAACCGTTTTGATGATCCGGGCAGCTACTTTGTAAGGATCAGCGGCTGAGTTAGGACGACGATCCTCCAACCAGCCTTTCCAGCCTTTTTGAACAGTAGCTACAGGAATCCGGATGGAAGCTCCTCGATCAGAAACGCCATACGAAAATGAATCGATAGAGGCAGTTTCGTGTTTTCCTGTCAAACGTAGGTGATTATCAGCACCGTAAACGGCGATGTGTTCTTTGACGAATGGACGGAAAGCTTCGCAGATTTTTTCGTAGGTGGATTTATCACCACAGGTCCGTAGAGTGGTATTGGAGAAATTGGCGTGCATTCCAGAACCATTCCAGTCGGTGTTCCCTAATGGCTTACAATGGTAATTGATCGCGACACCGTATTTTTCGCCAATGCGCTCTAGTAGGTAGCGAGCAACCCAAATTTGGTCACCTGCCTCGGCTGCACCTTTGGCAAAGATTTGGAACTCCCATTGTCCAGCTGCTACCTCGGCATTGATACCTTCAACATTTAAACCTGCTTCCAAACAAGCGTCTAGGTGCTCTTCAACGATTTCCCGTCCAAACGCATTTTTGGCACCTACCGAACAATAGTATGGACCTTGAGGTGCCGGATAACCGTTGGCTGGGAAGCCAAGCGGACGATTGGTTTCAGGATCCCACAAGAAATACTCCTGTTCAAATCCAAACCAAAAATCATTATCGTCGTCGTCAATTGTCGCCCGACCATTCGACTCGTGCGGTGTACCATCTGGGTTCAATACTTCACACATGACTAAATACGCATTCTTGCGCTGAGGATCTGGGCAAATGAACACAGGATTTAATAAACAATCGGAAGAACCTCCTTCAGCCTGCTCGGTGGACGAACCATCAAACGACCATACAGAACAATCTTCTAATTTACCTGAAAAGTTGTCTTCAATTTTGGTTTTGCTCCGTAGGCTCTGTGTGGGTTTATACCCATCAAGCCAGATGTACTCAAGTTTAGCTTTAGCCATGATAGTATTTAATTAAGAGTGATCGGTTTTCGAACGTCAGAATGTGATAGCAAATATAGAACTGTTTTCAATATAAAATTACTCAGATTTAAAAAAAGCTTAGATAATATTCTAAGTTATTGAAAAAATGCAATAAATTATTTGAATTCGACAGGACTATATGTGAAATTACATGTCAAAATTACCTCTAAATTGATAAAAACCACAGTTTAGATCGAAAAAAAATAAAAATGAAGACTCTATTTTCACAATTCGAAAAAATAAATCCAATTCAATGGATAAATTAAACATCAGAAGCGCTGTTTTGAAAAAATTATAAATATAAATATTTAAAGAATTAATCATAAAAAAACGGGAGCCTGAATGGCTCCCGTTTTTTTTAAGTGGATTGGCTTTATTCTAGATCAATCCAGGATTGTTGGACTTTTTGCTGCAAGGCCAATCCTTGCTTTCGGTCACGTCTCTCCAAATTGCCGGTAAGCAATAGTCGTTTTTTTTCTAAAAAGTCGTACATCCATATTCCTTGGGGTTTGATCAAGACCATCCCATTCTCTCCGGTAAAAAATGCCCAAGAACGGGTATTGGATGCCAGGAGATTCCGACTATTTTGGAAAGGGTAGGGGAAGTGCCCTAGTTGTCCTAGCAAGGTTGCGGGGAGGTCAGACTGATTCCCCATTTTGGATATAGTGGCTGGCACATCTTCTTTCAGGACACCCCCCGTCCAATACATAGTGGTTTGTAAATTCGTGAGGGGGTCATTGGCAATCAAGGCACCCTTTAAAGGTAAAATGATCACCAGCGTCTCTTTCCACCAGGTCGTTTGTTGTGCTTTGATTAAAAACTGCTCAAGATGTGGAATACCAGACCGATTGTAGGTGGAGGCTTTGCTCGGTTTCAAGAGTTGTTGGACTGTCCAAGGCTCTGAATCTTCCGCCCACAAAAAGAGAGTACTGAAAAAGGGTTGCGATTTTTCAAGCGCGTGATCCATTAAAAAGCGATCGTAAAGAAGAACGTCCGTTTCGTCTGATTTGCCTGTCCAAAGCTCGGGTGAAAAGTCGGTACGGTCAACTATTTGCGAGTAATCGGCGGCTAATGCATGGGGTTTTAAAAGGGAAGAGCGACGAACGGGTGGTAACGAATAAAATTCGGTGCGATATCCCAATTCAAACATCCGTTTGGAAAGAAATGGCATGTGAGTCATTTTTCCGGGTTCCAAAAATACTTGACTTCCAGACGGGGCTGAAAAACCATTCATCACAGCCAATAAGCCCTCCTCGACGTGATCGGAGTTTGCATAGACAAAGGGAAAGCGGATGGATTTTGCCGGTAGGGTTTCGGATAACAAGCTAGGATCCAACGGACGATCCGTCAGAATCATCAGCACGTTCGGTTGTTTTGTTTGGAGAAGTTGGAGAGTGTTTCCACCAGACAAAAACAATTCTTGCCAAGCTTGTTGAGCTTCTGTTTTAGGTAAATAAGTAAAATTATTTGTGCGGTCTACTGGGTGGGTCATAGAATATAAAAGATTCCACGTGGGATTCAGCGCTGCATCGTTGGCAAAATTGTTTTTTGAAAAATAGACGCTGGTTGGGGATAACCAAGAGGTCCCGATTCCCCCGCGTACGGGCACCCAAAGCAACGCAATGAAGAGACCAACTACCCCCATAAAGGGCCAATTTTTGATGAAGTTCCAACCATAAATTCGGTCGGCAATGATCCGGTAAACGATATAGAAGGATAAGATAACCAATAATATAAAGGATACAAAGAGGGCCCCAAGTGGTGACGACTTGGCCGAAAAGTAGGCCTCAGAGGCAGAGGAAAGGTAGGTGATTGGAGTTACGTCCAACCGATTTCCCCAGACAGAATATACCTCGAGATCGGCAACTGTAAAAAATATAATGACAAAAACGGATAAAAAGGTATAGGTAAATACAAATCCTTCAAAAATACCTTTTCGTAAATAATTGGAAAATCCTACCAAGACATAGGGAACTACGCACAGATAACCCGCCATGGAGAGATCGAGTCGCATCCCGTTTCGGAAAATACCATACACCATCTCGAGAGTCAGCTCCTTGGTGTCCAAGATATGGTAGCTAAGAAAAATAATGCGGGCTGCTTGAAACAGAATTACCCAAAATAGGAAATAAATAATCAAAAATTGAATCCGCTGCTTCATAGGTATTTATTTTTGCGAATGGATTAATTCACGTATTTTTGAAGAAGGTTTGGGTGGTCAACCAAGGGGTTGTCACCACGAAATCCAACAAATATAACAGGACTGTTCTTTTCTCAACTAGAAAATTTAGATTCAAACTCAGTTTCCATGGCAGTAATTCGGCAAAAAGCAGTAGAAGTCGCTCAACAACGCGTGCCTCAAAAGGTAAATTTACCTTCCAACAAGGTGACCGAATATTTTGGAGAATATGTATTCACCAATGAAATCATGCACGAGCGCTTGGCTCCCGAAACCTACCGCCAATTTATGATGGCGTTAAAAACAGGGGAGGGGATTCAGGGCAAGGTAGCGGACGAAATCGCAGCTACCATGCGTGAGTGGGCCGTATCCAAAGGCGCCACGCATTACACCCACTGGTTTCAACCTCTCACGGGTGGTTCTGCTGAAAAACATGATGCTTTTTTTGATATCACTATTGAAGGAAAAGCCATTGAGGTTTTTAAAGGAAGTTCCTTGGTACAACAAGAGCCTGACGCTTCTTCATTTCCAAGTGGTGGGATCCGGGAAACCTTTGAGGCGCGTGGGTATACCGCCTGGGACATGACGTCCCCAGCCTTCATTATGTTCAATGAGGCTGGAACAGGAACATTGTGTATCCCTTCGATTTACATTTCCTACACTGGGGAAGTTTTAGATACCAAAACCCCACTTTTGCGATCGATTCAAACTTTAGACAAAGCCGCCACGGCGGTCGCTACTATTTTTGATCGCCATGTAGAAAAAGTATCGGTATCTCTCGGATGTGAGCAGGAATATTTTTTGGTCGATAAAGCCCTGTTTCAAGCAAGACCTGACTTGGTGATGGCCGGCCGGACTGTCTTTGGTCATTCCCCAGCCAAAGGACAACAATTGGATGATCATTATTTTGGTACAATACCCCCAAGAATCAACTCTTTTATGGTTGATTTTGAATTGGAGGCGTTGAAGTTGGGAATTCCCGTCCGGACACGTCACAATGAGGTAGCCCCCGCGCAATTTGAGGTGGCCCCTACTTTTGAGGAGGTTAATTTAGCCTGCGATCATAACATTCTTCTCATGGACTTGATGAAGAAAGTGGCGAAAAAACATCATTTTGAGGTGTTATTCCATGAAAAACCGTTTGCCGGTATCAATGGATCAGGTAAACACAACAACTGGTCGATGGTCACGGACACCGGTGTCAATTTATTAGCTCCAAGTACCAAGCCAAAAGAATCTTTGCGGTTTGTGACTTTTCTTGTCAACGTCATCAAGGCGGTTCATGATCATGCCGATTTGTTGCGTGCGACCATCGCCTCAGCCGGGAATGAGTACCGTTTGGGTGCCAATGAAGCTCCCCCTGCTATCATGTCGGTTTTCCTAGGTACCTTAATGACTCAAGTTTTAGAAGATATCGAAAACAAAGAAATCGTTTCCATCGCCAAAGGAGAAAATGCCTACCTGAAATTGGGTCTAACGCGTATTCCATCGATTCTGTTGGATAATACGGATCGAAACAGAACCTCTCCCTTTGCGTTTACCGGAAATAAATTTGAGTTCCGGGCAGTGGGTAGCACGGCCAATTCGGCCCATCCGATGATGGTATTAAATACCATCGTGGCCAAGCAGCTTAAGGAATTTAGAAAGGAATATGATGCCGAGCGCTTGATCGATGACAGTAAAAAAGAGGGCATTGTGGTTAAAATATTGAAAAAATACATTTCACAATGTAAATCTATTTTGTTTGAAGGGAATGGGTATTCAAAGGAATGGGAAGAGGAAGCGGCGCGACGGGGCCTATCCAATATTAAAAACACGCCGGAGGCATTAAAAGTCTTCTTACGAGAAGAAAGCATCGCCTTGTTTGAAGAAATGGGAGTATTGTCGGAACGGGAGATTCATGCAAGGTATGAGATCGAATTGGAGAACTATGTTAAAAAAGTCCAGATCGAATCACGGGTGGTCGGAGATTTAGCCCAAAATCACGTGATCTCCACGGCCATAAAATACCAAACTCGGCTTGTTCAAACGGCCAAATCATTGGTTGAATTGGGATTACAAAAAGAAGCCGAGCCGGTTATTTCAATAATCAAAGAAATCTCTTCTCGTGTCGCCACCATTAGTCAATTAGTCGATGAGTCTTTAGAGGCTAGAAAACATGCCAATAATCAAACCGATATTGCGTCAATGGCTTATGAGTATTCGACTGTGATCAAGGACTATTCAGAGAAGATCCGGTATGAAGTGGACAAGCTAGAGTTAATCATCGATGATGAAGATTGGCCGTTGGTGAAATACCGCGAATTGTTGTACGTACGTTAATTTATCACGGACTTCGGTCCATAATTTTACTCCCCATGAATTTAGGTTTTGATCCTGAGGAAATTCAGTTGTTGAAAGAAGAATGTGCCGAGGAAGGCTCCAATTTTGTGTTGGTGGAGGATGACATGGAAATGTCGGACTCCGGTGAAATGGCGCATTTTCAATTCGTTGGATTGTACGAAGGGAAAGAAGTAATTTACGATGCGGTGATCAACACGCTTCAAATTTACCATAACAGTCTTGTCTATGAGGAGGCTGAGAAAAAGGTAGCTGCGTTATACAAAGACTTTTTACCGCTCGAACAACGTACAGAGGCATACAAACCAAACGAAGAGGCTGAAATTTTGCTGGAGGAGTTGATCGAAGAAATGGAGGATGAAGAAACCATAAAGGTGGCTGAATACATCGAAATCGATCCCTCTTTTGAATACGGTGTGGGGTTGGATGTGGGTTTAAACGTAACCGAGATTACGGTTGAGGTGATCGAGAAGTTTATCGAAGATTTCAACGCCGGAACGCTGCAACTTGATAAGACCTTGTATAGCTTTAAACTTACTGACGACGAGTAACTCCGGTATGTTCATGTTTTATCAACCGACTCTTTCAGAACATCCTTTTCTGGAGGAGTCGGATGCCAAGCACTGCTTACGGGTTTTACGAAAACGGCGTGGTGATGTGATCGGTGTCTTGGATGGACGAGGTCATCAATACGTGTGCGAGATTGTTTCGGATAAACTTCCTATTTGTGAAGTTAGGATTCTGGATCGGCAAGAGAAAAAGAGGCTGGCGGCTCGTGAAGTACATGTGGGAATTGCCCCAACTAAAAATCCAGATCGCCTGGAGTTTTTGGTGGAAAAATGTGCCGAGATGGGCGTTGCCTCCATCCACTTGGTGGTCACTGATCATTCGGAGAGACGAAACCAAAAACTGGATCGTTTGGAGAAAATTGCCATTTCAGCTTTAAAACAGTCCTATCAACCGTGGCTCATGGAGATTGCGGGGCCTGTAGATCTTCTCACATGGATTCATCAGGTGACAGGACAACGATTGATCGCCCATCTTTCTGAAACTGCTTTGCCGATTTCGGAGGTTAGCTTAGAAGAAAAAGTAACCTTGTTAGTTGGCCCAGAAGGTGATTTTTCAATCCGAGAGATAGAAACTGTAAAACAGTCAGGTTGGACAAACGTTTTATTAGGAAATGCGCGTCTCCGGACCGAAACCGCAGGATTGGTCGGTGCTTCTTGGTTAACCCTCAAATAGGATATGATGAAGTCGGTATATGGTTTGTTACTTTTTCTGAGTTCCATTGGTACATTTGGACAAAGTACCCAGTTGGCTAAATTGAAATACAATGGGGGTGGGGATTGGTATGCAAATAAAACGGCTTTACCTAACTTGATGGCCTTTTGCAATCGAGAGCTAAAAACTAATTTTCCTTCCGAAGAGGATATTGTCGAGGTTGGGAGCCCTGATCTTTTTCGATATCCTTGGATTTACATGACAGGACATGGGGAAGTTACGTTTTCGGATGCCGAGGCCAGAAACTTAAGAAAATACCTAGTGTCCGGTGGATTTTTACATGTTGACGACAATTATGGCTTAGATCCCTTCATACGTAGAGAAATGAAAAAAGTTTTTCCGGAGCTGGAGTTTGTGGAATTACCATTTAGTCACCCTCTGTATAATCAAAAATTTTCCTTCCCCAAAGGATTACCCAAAGTGCATGTGCATGACAACAAACCTCCACAAGGTTTTGCGCTTATTTGGGAGGGAAGAGTCGTCTGTTTTTATTCCTATGAATGTGACTTGGGGAATGGTTGGGAAGATGCACGCATTCATGGCAATCCTGAAGAAGTTCGTTTGGCGGCTCTCCAAATGGGAGCCAATTTGATCCAGTATGTTTTCACTGCGCAATAAGAATTGAACATTTTTTTTGAACAGTCCGTTAGGTTTTTGTAAGTTAAATCAATTACGTCTTTTATTTTCTTTTCATGGTAGCAGCCCTTTCTTTCTTCCTTGGACATTGGTATTTGTCTCTCTTTAGCCAAACCTTTTTCCTCCATCGGTATTCTGCCCACAAAATGTTCACAATGAATAAGTTTTGGGAGAAGTTTTTTTATTTACTAACGTATATTTCACAGGGTTCATCGTACCTGAATCCCAGAGCGTATGCGGTTCTTCATCGTATGCACCATGCCTTCTCTGATACAGAGCATGATCCCCACTCGCCACATCATACCAAGAATATATTTACAATGATGTGGAAAACAAAAGACATTTATAACTCCGTTTTACATTACAAAAGTAAAATTGAAGAGCGTTTTGACCGCGATTTTCCAGAATGGAAAGCCATCGATGCCATTGGGGATATGTGGTTATCTCGAATTCTTTGGGGTATTGGCTACATTGCTTTTTATGTGGTAGGTTATTTTTACTTGGATATTCATTGGGGCTTCTTCTTTTTGCTTCCCATCCACTTCCTTATGGGACCTATCCATGGAGCTATTGTGAACTGGAGTGGACACAAATACGGCTATCAAAATTTTGATAACCGAGACGAATCTAAAAATTCATTGATACTTGATTTTCTGATGATGGGGGAATTATTTCAAAATAACCACCATAAACACCCAATGTCGATCAATTTCGCCAAAAAGTGGTACGAAATAGATCCTACGTATCCTGTGATCAAATTTCTTACTTGGTGTAAAATAATCACACCAAAAAAATCTGCAGAAAAATAACCACCACTTAGGGGTATGTTTCATTGTATAAAAGAAGAGCTCGGACAAACCCGAGCTCTTCTTTATTTTGAAGGATAAACCGTTTGATGTATCCTGTTCATCAGGCTGTAAGGCCCGGGTTGGTCCAATCGAATTTCCCAAACCATTACGCCGCCCAGGCGACGTTCAAGAGCCAATTTTGTTTTGTTGGAAATGGTAAATAATCCATTGTAAAAATGGCCTTTCCAATAATCATCATATGGGCTTGCGCCATTTTTTAGCAGTTCTTGATACGAAAATCCATACCGTCCATGTCCTTGTTTGGCATAAAGAGGCAGTCCTAAAACACACTTTTCAGCGGGTAATTGCCTTTCATGAAGCCAAAAGTCGAGGCATTGTACCGCCAAGGAATAAGGGGAATGATGGACGATCTCCTGAGGGCCGTAGTCGGCATCATACACCATGATGTTCAGCCAATCAATTTCCGAAAAGACTTCCTTTTTAATTCCGTAGGCTTGTTTACCGTGCGAAACTACCGCCGCGGTTAGTTTTTTATTTTGCCGGTGTAGTGCTTGACCTAATTCTTTCATGAATAATAAAAAGTCCTCCGCCGAGCGATGGTCTGGGTCCGGATACTCCCAATCAAGATCTACGCCATCGAATTGAAAAGTAGACACCACATTCATAATGCTTGCGGCAAACTTTTTTCTCCCCTCAGGTCGTTCTGCCATCCGGTGGAATCGGGTGTCATCTCCTGCCTCATCTCCAATTCCCCAGCCTCCCACAGAAAGAAAAACCTCGATGTTCTCTCGATGCGCCTTTTTGACCAACTCATGAATGTAATTTGGTTCGGAAAAAGGTATTAAGGTGTCACCTGATTTGGCTGGCAAAGCAAATGAATAATTCAAGTGAGTTACTTGTCCCCACGGAATAACCGATAAAGGCGTCCCATGGGTAGTGTAGGCAATAATTTTAAAGTCCTTTTGAGCTTCCAAGGATCCCATGGAAAAAAAGGCAAAAATGAATACGATCAATTGAATTGATTTCATACATGAATAAGGTTAAAAAAGGAAGTTTAAATAAGTGATAGGTTAAGAAAAAGTCGTTAGCCCAAAAATCGACCTAGTGAATTTACTCTTTTTTTTGCAATGATATAGCCTACTTTGTCTCTAAAGTTGGCGTAAAGCTAAATACCAAAGCAGGCTGATCGGATAAACGAACATCTTTGGGTAATCGAATTTGTACCTTGTTTTGATCCAAAAACCATGGGATGGGTTTAGCATATCCTTGTAGGTATATTTTCGTATTGGATTTTGGCAAATGTTTTCCCCATTGAATGGGTAAATGGCGGTTTTTCTCGTCTAGTAAATACAAAGCAAACCGAGTTTTGTGGTCTTTTGATTCCGTAAAATAGGCCGCACCATCTTGAAATTCCGACAAAGCACGGGTTTCATAGATGCCTTTTCCATTGACCTCCAGCCAACGACCTATTTCTTCGAGTCGCTGGATTTGCGCGGGTAAAAATAACCCTTGTGCCGTTGGACCGACGCCCAATAACAGATTCCCTCCTTTGGCGACCACCTCACATAGTTGGTGAATTACTTTTTCAGCTGACTTGAACTGGTCGTTGGGTACATACCCCCAGGCTCCACCCAAGGTAATACAGCTTTCCCATGGGTCGTGCGACATTGTCGCGGGGATCGACTGTTCGGGAGTTCGGTAGTTTTCGAATGGTCCATGAACTGTTCGATCAACAATCAAAAGACCTGGTTGTTTTTCTCGGGCGATTTCCGCCAGCTTAGGCATATTAATTTCTTGACTAAAAGGAGGAATGGGCGCTCCCCAATTGATCACCTCTTGGGTGACGGTTTCACGAGGCCTCACCCAGCCGCCATCCAACCACAGGATATCCAAATCTCCGTAGTCATGGGTAAGTTCATGAATTTGATTGTGGGTAAATTGGATGAATTGATTCCATCTCCAGGGATGTTTCCGTATATCGTAGTTTACATTTCGGTCGGGCGTGGCATACAAGTCCCACCAGAAGTAGGGAGAATGCCAGTCGGGCTTCGAAAAATAAGCGCCAATCATCATATTTTTCTTCCGAAAGGCCTCAAAGACATGGTGTGCCACATTGGCTTTGGGGTGTGAGGCAAACGGACCTCGAGCAATGGAAAAATCACTTTGTTGGGTGTCAAACATGGCAAATCCATCATGGTGTTTGGTCGTAAACACCATGTATTTCATGCCGGCTTTCGCGGCAGCTTGCGCCCATTGATCTGGATCAAATGCTTGAGGATTGAATTCAGAGGCCAGGTTCCAGTACCATTTTTTATAGTCGTCGTAGCGCGAGTTTGTATCCCTTGTGATCCAGTCCTCATTGCAAATACTCCAGGATTCAATAATCCCTGGGACGGCATATAGTCCCCAGTGAATTAAAATACCAAATTTTTGATCCCGCCAAGTCTCAAGTTTTTCCAAAACCTTAGGATCTTCTGGATACACATAGGCATCGGAGGTCGGATGTAGTGAGTTTTGAGAAAATAGGGAAAAATGTATACTAAAAAAGATGAATAACGACAAAATAGAAGGTCTTTTCATGTGATTTAGGAATAATGTTGTATAATGTAGATCAATTGGTGATTTAGGTAGAAAGTTAGGAAAGACCGCTAATAAACTCTTAATTTTAGATTAAAGTAGGATGTATTTCATGAAATTAAGTCCATTAATTCGTAGATGTAGGCACTTCATGATTTTTTCATTCTTGAGTTTTTATGCCCATGCTCAAGAATATGGGTTGGAGTTTGTGGGTCATGAAGAGAATCCGGATCGGCGTACTTCATTGGAATTTGGTAAAGAAACTCAGTTTAAATTTGACCAGACAGCCCGATTATCATTCGATTTGCGGTTTAAAAAAAATGTAAGTTCCTATTTTGGCCATGTTTTTCGATGGGTCGATACAGAAGGACATTCCATCGATCTACTTTTTAAAAATACACCCACTAGTCATTTCCGATTAGTAACCGACCGAGGTGCTACCAATATTTTTTTCCATTTGGACTCGACAACCCTTTACACCAAATGGACCCAATTATCTTTCGAATTACACTCCTCTGATCGTAAAATTACCATTTATGTCAATGGTCAAGCAGTAGCGACTTCGTCGTGGAAAAAACCGTTTGTTCAATCGTTTCGAGGTCACTTTGGTGGTTCTCAAGATCTTAACAATCCGACTCGCGATGTACTTCCTTTTTTGCTTCGTGATGTCAAATGGGAGCTGGATGGTCAATTGGCCCACCATTGGCCCCTGAATGAATTCAAAGGAAGCGTTTTTCACGATCTTGAAGGAAAAGTCATAGGCACCATGAAAAACGGTCGATGGCTTTTGCACAAACATTACGCCTGGTCACCTCTTTTGAAAACCCAAGTGCCAGGTTGGGCTGTTTTTCATTTTGATCCTGCAAAGAGCACTCTTTTTATTCATCATGATCGAGGACTGGTCACACAAAAGACCACCGAGGCCTTGCCCAAACGTTTGGCGGATCCTTCCTCGCATCAAAAATTTACCTATGGAGATCAAGCAATTTATCGATCCAAAGCCCAAAAAGGTGCCCTGATTCGATTGCAAGAGCGAGAGGTTTTCACGTACGATCCCACAAATTCCTCTTGGAAAATACCCCACTGGACGGAGAAAAAATTAACTGAATACTGGCATCACAATGTCGTCAATTTACCCCTCGATACAGCCCTGATCATGATGGGGGGCTATGGGATGTTTACCTATAAAAACCAGTTTTTTCAGTATTCCTTTCCAAAGAAGTCGTGGACTACCTTGCAGCTGACAGGCGATGTTTGGTCACCCCGATATCTGTTTGGGGCGGGATCTACCCAAAATGGAAAAAAGACGTATTTGTTTGGTGGTTTTGGCTCGCCAACCGGCCAGCAAGAATTGCTACCACAGAATTATTACGATTTGTTTGAGGTAGATTGGGCAACGAAGAAATTACGGAAAATATATTCCCTTGAAACACCCAAAGTACCCTTTGTGGTGGCTCAATCCTTAATTATTGACGAAAAGAATCGTGTCTTTTATGCTTTGGTGTATAATCAATTATCTTATTCCACGCATCTTCAGTTAATCAAAGGGTCTTTAGACGAACCTAAATGGGAGTTTATAGGGAAAAAAATTCCGTATTCATTTCACGATATTGCCAGTTTTGCCAATCTGTATTTAGATGAATCCAATCAGATTTTAGTCGCTGTATTAAGTGTTTACGATCGACTGAAGTTTCAGACGAACGTACAAGTTTTTACCCTCGACTTTCCACCAACCCAGCCTCCTCCACTCACTGTGGAATCAAATTCCAAAAGGGTAGCCATTTGGGTAGGTTTGGGGGCAGTTTTACTCTTGGTTTTGTTTGTTTTTGGATTGATTCGCAAACGGTTTAGAGGCAAAAATCAGATCACTCGTGTGATCCCTTCACGACAAGAAGTTAGTCCGGACGATCTCCCGGTTTCAAATCAAGAACCCCAACCACCTGCGGTAAAAAATACTTCGAAGTCGACCATTTTTTTATTTGGAGGGTTCGAATTGAGAACGTGGCAAGGGGCAGACCTTACGTCTCAATTTACTCCATTGTTGAAAGAATTATTCATTTATTTGCTGTTGCAGGCAATTGTTAAACGTAAATCGGTGCATGCGACCGAACTGGATGAAATGTTTTGGTTTGATAAATCCACCAACAGTGCACGGAACAATCGATCCGTGAATTTGACAAAGCTCAAGTCTATTTTAGATCAAGTTGAGGGTATTGATCTGAAAAAAGATAAAGGTAACTGGACGATCCACTGGGAAAAAGGTTTCGTTGAAATTGATTACGATCAATTTTGTCAGATTATTCACCAGAAGCCATTGAAATCCAGTCAGGTCGAAAAACTCAATCAAATCGTCAGTCGAGGAGCATTTTTACCCCATCTTGATTACAAATGGTTGGAGCCTTTTCAATCAGAAACTACTTTTCAGGTAGTCGAGACCTATCTTCAATACATCGATACCTTAGACCCACAGACACACACTTGGGAGTTGATTGAGATTGCCGATAAAATCTTTTTATTTGATTCCGTTGATGAGGTGGCCATGGAAATCAAATGCAAGGCATTGATCCAGTTGGGTAAACATTCCTTGGCCAAAGATTGCTACGAAAACTTTGTCAAAGAATACGGATTGCTCTACAACCAGCCATTCGCGAAAAGCTACCAAGAAATCCTTCAAGGATCGTAAACTAAATTTTCATTAATCTGCAAATTATCTAAAAAATAGTTCTAAAAATGCAAGTAGGAGGAAGTTGATTAAGGCTTTATTAATCATTTGTTAGCCCCTGGGAAATACATTTGATTTTAAATTTTTTTATTAATCAATTCTATTACCTACTATCATGAAGAAAACTCTATCTGGTTTTTGGCTTCTGGTATCCTGGGTCTTTATTTCCATCGGTGTGTCGGCGCAAGACATACAGGTGAAAGGAAAGGTTCTGGATGATACCAATTCGCCGCTTTACGGTGTCAATGTTTCTATCAAAGGAACCACCAAGGGTACGATTACAAATGAAAATGGCGAGTATTCCATTTCGGTCCCCAAAGCGGGTTCCTTAACGTTTAGTTACATTGGATTTGAGCCTCAAACTTTAGAGGTGAAAGGTCAATCGACTATTAACGTTACATTAAAAGCGGATGCAAACAATTTGAATGAGGTGGTTGTCACGGCTTTGGGTATTTCCAAAGAGGCTCGAAAAGTAGGATATGCCGTCACGACCATCGAAGGCGATCGGATGATCAAAGCTCGCGAGACCAACATGGCCTACTCCATGGCCGGCCGTGTGGCTGGTTTGAATATCTCGGGTACCTCTGGTGGCCCAGGTTCATCTGCTCGTATACTTTTGCGCGGTATGGCAAGCTTTGGTGCTGGAAGCCCTTTAATCGTCATGAACGGAGTACCGATCGACAATACCCAACGAGGTAGTGCGGGCGAATGGGGAGGATCAGATAATGGAGATGGTATTTCCAACCTAAACCCAGATGATATCGAAAATCTATCGGTATTAAAAGGTGCATCTGCTTCGGCTTTGTACGGGGCACGGGCAGCCAATGGAGTGATCCTCATCACAACAAAATCCGGGAAAAAAGGGAAAATGTCGGTTGACTACAACATGAACGCCGTCGCGGATCAAGCCATCAACTTTACAAACTACCAATATCAATACGGACAAGGTTTAAATGGCCAACGTCCACAAAATCAAATTTCGGCCTTGAATAGCGGCATGTTGAGCTGGGGAGAGCGATTGGACGGAGCCTCGACTATTCAATTTGATGGAAATCGGTATCCTTATTCGGCCGTTCGAAATAACATGTCTCAATTCTATCGTATCGGTAGTTCTTTAACAAATTCATTGGCCTTGTCGGCCGGAAATGAGAATGGAAGTTTCCGACTTTCTTTAGCCAACCTAGATAATCAATCCATTCTCAGAAATAGTGGTTTGAGACGAAGAACCGTTAACTTCAACGGAACACAAAAGTTCGGAAAACTGACGATCGATCTCATGGCCAATTTTGTGGATGATTTTAGTAATAATCGCCCACAGCTTTCGGATGGCCCCATGAATGCCAATAACATCAACTTTTTGGCCACCAACGTAAGTGAGGCCATTCTCCGCCCTGGGTATGACGTATCCGCCGAGCGGGGGAATGAAATCCAATACAATGACGATATTTTCGTCACCAATCCTTGGTTTGTGGTGAATCGATATGAGAATGATTTAAAACGGAAACGATTGATTTCAGCCATTACTGCGAAGTACGACTTTACTAAATCGTTGTATGGGTTGGTTCGACTTGGGTATGATTCCATGAATGACGAGTTGTTTAAGATTACACCTACCGGTACGGCTTATTCCAACGGAAATTTAGGAGGCTTGGATGATTTAGCTAAGTCCACGACCGTTGAACTCAACGCCGATGCCATTCTTGGAGGTAGCTTTAAAATTTCGGACAGCTTTGGAATTGAGGCCCTGGCTGGGGTAACGGGGCGTTCCAATGAATTTGAACGCATGAAAATTGGCGGTGGCCCTTTTGTCATACCATTCTTCTACAGCCCGTTCAATGTGTTGAATTTCAACCGTGATTATGCCTACGCTAAAAAAGTGGCCCATTCTGCTTTTTATTCGTTGGATTTTTCCTTGGGGAATAATTTGATCGTCTCAACCACGGGCCGATATGATGCATTTTCTACCCTTCCGGTGAATAACCAAGGTATTTTCACTCCTTCGGCCTCGGTGAGTTACAATTTTACAGAGCTTGTGAACAAACCTGGTTTGTCGTACGGTAAATTCCGTGCTTCTCTTGCCCAAGTTTCGGGAGAACCGATCAACCCGTATTCAACTTCCCAATATTACAATGTAGGGGCTGCCATTCAAGGCATCACTACGGGTTCTTTTAGCTCCACACTACCCAATTTATTTTTGAAACCCTACACCATGACCGAGTTTGAGGTGGGGACCGAATTGAAATTTTATAAAAATCGACTCGGGTTTGACGTCGCGTATTTCAATCGGAGAACCAATAATGAAATTATCAATGGTTCCTTGTCGGAGTCCTCGGGATATAGCCAACAATTAATTGGTACCGGTTCGACTCAAAATCAAGGAATTGAGTTTTTGGTCACAGGTAAGGTAGTGGATCGAAGTGCATTGGAATGGAATACCTCCTTCAACTTTACTTGGATAAAAAACAACATTGCCGAAATCAATGGCTCTGGAGATGCCAACCAACAATTGGGAATGGGCACATACCGTCCTTTGAATGCCAATATTGCGTTGATCAAGGGGATGGCCGGTCCTCAAATCATGGCCAATGATTTTACCTATTTGAACGGACGTATCGTGGTGGATGCTGACGGAATTCCGATCGCGAATAGCACTCGTACCCCGATGGGCTCTGTATTACCCAAATTTTATGGAGGTTTGAATAATGATTTGAATTACAAGCGATTCAATCTGTCTTTCTTGATCGATTACCGATTTGGAAATAAAATTTTATCGGCCACCAACTATGCTACCATTTTCCGGGGCTTACATCAAATGACCTTAGAGGGCCGTGAAGGGGGAGTGCGTGTCGATGGAGTTACGGCGGACGGTAATCCCAATACCAAGTCGGTGCCGGCACAAACCTATTATCAGAATTTGGCCCGACGTATTTCGGCTCTAAACGTACTGGATGGCTCTTTCGTCAAATTACGTCAAGTTACTTTAGGTTATTCCTTGAAGCCCTCCTTGTTTGGAAAACTTCCCGTGAAAGGGGCTGAGATCTCCTTTGTGGCTCGGAACCTCTTTGTGCTATACCGAAATGCTGAAAACATTGATCCAGAAGCGGGTTTCTCCTCGCTCATTACATCGGCTGGTATTGAAGGGAACAGCTTACCCTCGACACGTACCTATGGCTTGAATCTAAACGTTAAATTCTAAGGTTTACATGAAAAAAATCACTTACCTGGCGCTCTCTTTACTCATGGTGTCGGCATCTTGTACCGACAATTTTGAAGAGATCAATACCGATCCCAACCGAACTAGCGCAACGGTTTTTAATCCGAACTATTTGCTCTCTCAAGCACAGTTCGAATACTCCAATACAGGATACAGCCAATTGTTGTTCCAGAGCATGTGGTCTCAGGTACTGGCTTCTACCTTTTCCTATTATGGAAATGGAGACAAATACGTGGCCTCAGGTAGTTTTGAAGCATACAAGGGTCGGGTTTTTGAGGAAACCTACCGAGCGGCTTCACTGGCTTACGAAATGGGTGAGTTGGCCAAAGTCCGCCCGGAATTGACCAACTTGGTACACATCAGTACCATCATGAAAGTATTATGCCTTTCCCGCATTACGGATGTCTACGGAGATGTACCGTATTCAGAGGCGCTTCGGGCCAAAGAAGGCATAACGACCCCAGTGTATGACGAACAATCCAAGATTTACCCTGCCATGTTGGCGGATCTTGAGAAAGCGGTGGCGGGGATCAATACCAGTGCGAGTGCACCCACAACCGACTTGATGTTTGGGGGGGATCTCAACAAGTGGAAACGATTTGGAAACTCGCTCATGCTCCGTTTGGCGATGCGTTTAACCAAAGTGGACCCAGCCGCCGCCAAAACATGGGCAGAAAAAGCGTTTGCTGGGGGTGTTTTTACCTCCGTGACTGACAATGCCATCGTGAAAACGGACGCAGCTGCCCAAGGTGGGAATAATACCACCAATGCCTTGCGCGTGGGGGATGACTACCGGGAAGTACGGTGGTCAAAGACCTTCATCGACTACCTACGGTCCACCAATGATCCTCGAATCTCGGCCATTGCGGAAGTTTCACAACCGGGGTTGGCAAATAATTCGAATCAGGAATTACCGGGTAACAACAATGCCACGATTCAAATTGGGTTACCCAATGGATTTGATCTGAGTGGGGGAAATTTTGATATTCGTCGTCATCCAAATTATCCAGGACCCTCGGGCAGCGGCGCTGATGTTGCTCCGGTAGGTAATTACTCCCGTCCACGGACGTCGGTGTATTTGGATCGGAGTGGCGTGAATTTCGTTTTGACGTACGCCGAGGTGGAGTTGTTGTTGGCGGAGGCCAAGGTGAGAGGCTATAATGTGGGAACACCCACGGCGGCCACACGCTATGCAAATGGGGTACGAGCGGCTGCGGAATCGTTGAGACAATTTAATTCGGCGACCTCTTCGGATGCGGCGATCAACACGGCTATCTCGCAAATGACCAGCTATTTGGCGGCCAATCCGTTGAATACTACGTCAAATGATGCCTCGATCAAACAAATCAACGAGCAAATTTGGGTGACAACCGGCACGACCTTCAATTTTATTGAAAGTTGGAATAACTGGCGGAGATCAGGTTTTCCTAGCCTAACCCCAGTTGCTTTCCCCAATGGTTTTTCGAATGGACAGATTCCCCGTAGGGTTCCTTACAAACTAACGGAGGCATCATTTAATGGAGCAAACTACAATGCAGCGGTGGCTCGGCTCAGTGGAGGCGATACGTTCACTGCTCGAGTTTGGTGGGATAAATAAATGATTTGGTTATTTTAATGATAGAGGCCGTCTCACGACATAGATGAGGCGGCTTTCTTTATTTTGGGGGGATTGGCTGGATATCACTGGATGGATTCTTGTCTTCAATATGAGTGATGAAAATAAAAGAAAAAAAGGAAGTGAAAAGGATAATGCTTTGAGAAAAAGATTACCCCTGGCTTGTGTTGCCATGACAAGAACAACACATTTTATATGTTTAGCTGTTCACATAGATAGATATTCAGAAACTCAAAGGTCATACGTTGAAAACAGCAGTAAATGGAATGTTGTTTATATCTACCTTATATTGAGCCATTTATGCTAACATCAGAAAACAAAAATAAATTGAAAATATACAGAAAGTCAGCTAGTTACATTCAATTGTCTCATTAGCAGGAGACCTGGTTAATTGAACATACTACCGCACATCAACTCATTTGATGTTTTGAAGCTTTATTCTCCGAAAATCGCTCAAACTCAAAGTTCGAACCCATTAGCTTTACAAACTGGATACACACCCCAAGCCCTGTAAACCCTCAGAACTTCGTTCCAAGGTCTTTACAGGGCTTTTGGTTTAGGTTAGTAACTCCGGTCGGCGTCAAATTCTTCTAGAAACTGGCCGACCGACTGAACGAACATACCGCCCAGTGAGCCGTCCACAATCCGGTGATCGTACGAATGGGAGAGGATCATTTTTTGCCGGATGGCGATTACATCCCCTTGGGGTGTTTCCAATACAGCCGGCATTTTCCGGATCGAACCAAACGCTAGGATCCCGACCTGCGGCTGTACTAAAATAGGGGTCCCGGCGATATTACCAAATGATCCGATATTCGAGAAGGTGTAAGTCCCACCTTGTAATTCCTGTGGTTTTAATTGGTTGGTCCGAGCTCGCCGAGCTAGATCATTGATCACCTTGGTTAAGCCTGTCAAACTGTATTGATCGGCATCGTGAATCACCGGAACAATCAAATTCCCGGACGGTAACGCCACTGCCATGCCGATGTTGATGTTTTTCTTTTGAATGACTTGGTACCCATTGACCTGCACATTCATATCGGGGTATTTCTTCAAAGCTTTGATGATGGCCTCTACCAATAGTGGGGTAAAGGTGAGCTTTTCTCCAGTCTCGGCCTCGAATTTCTTTTTAACCTGATCCCGCCATTTCGATAAGACCGTTACATCGCATTCTACAAACGACGTGACATGGGGCGCCGTGCGTTTGGATTCCACCATGCGATCCGCAATCATCCGACGCATCCGATCCATTTCCACAATGGTATCACCGGCAGAGGGAATCACCACCTCGGCAGGTTTCGATGGCTTAACTTCCGATGGCTGAGGTGCCGATTTCCTCGACTCTACGTAGGCAAGAATATCTTGTTTGGTGACGCGTTGGTCCATCCCGGTTCCCGGAATAGCATCCAACTCGGTTTTCGAAATATTTTCTTTTTCCGCAATAGTTAACACCAAGGGAGAGTAAAAACGGGAAGAAGAAGGTCCCTCGGGCACGATTTGTTGAATTTGAGCCGTAATTTCCTTCTCCAATACCTCAATAGGCTGGCTTTCTGTACTAGGGGCTGTTACCGTCGGCTGGCTAGTATTTCCTTCCGCTTCTTCTGTATTGATCACACATATCGGTTTTCCAATGACCGCTTGTTCGCCCTCCTGGACTAAGAATTTTTCGATGACACCTGAAAACGACGAACCTATTTCGGTATCAATTTTATCCGTTGCCACCTCCAAGATCATGTCATCGACCTCGACTTTATCGCCTTCTTTGACCAACCAGCGCAGGACCGTACATTCAAAAATGCTCTCTCCCATGGAGGGCATCATCATTTCAATTTTTGCCATTTAATTCGGTTTTTACTTTTTTGGGGTTGATGTAAGTGTATGGTAGAACAAATTTCGGGTGTTATCCCCGAAATACAAAATCATGCTTGAGAAATCAAATGACGGTACAGCATAGCCAACGCCTGGTAACTGGCCCACCGAATGTTGGTGGCCCGTTGTTGGGTGAATTGAAACTTTTTGACTTCGGTGCCGTGTGGCGTGGCACAGGCAATCCAAACCGTACCTACGGGTTTATCCGCGCTTCCACCTGTTGGGCCAGCAACTCCGGTGGTAGCCAAGGCATAATCAACGCCCAGGACGTCTCGCGCCCCTTCCGCCATTTCTCTGGCGGTGTATTCGGATACCGCACCGTAATTCCGAAGCGTTTCCTCCAATACGCCTAGCTGCTCTCTTTTGACCCGATTGTCATAGCTGGTGATGCTCCCCATGAAATATGCAGAGGAACCGGGAACTTGGGTGATGGAATGGGCCAAATACCCTCCGGTGCAACTTTCCGCACAGCCCATCGTGGCTTGTTTTTGGACAAGTAGTTTACCCACCACTTCTTCTAATTCCTCATTTTGGGTACTAAAAATAAATTCTCCTACCAGCGGAATAAGGGCCTCAATGCATTGTTCTATTTCTTGATCTAATTGATCTCGGTCCTGTCCTGTCGCGGTTAATCGGAGTTTTACCTGCCCCTGCCCGGGTAAATACGCTAGTTTTATGTGGTTGGGGAGGTTGTCCTCCCAGGATTCAATGCGTTCCGCTAAAAAAGATTCCCCGATACCAATGGTCCGGATCACCCGGTGGTGAATCACCGGGGTTTCAAAATGACGTTGAAGTCGAGGTAAAACCTCCTGTTTCATGAGGTATTTCATTTCATGAGGAACTCCAGGCATGGATACCAAAACACAGCCAAGTTCCTCAAACCACATGCCTGGTGCCGTCCCGGTGGCATTGTGCAAGTAGGTGCAGCGGCTTGGAATGGCGGCTTGTTGCCGATTTAGCTCAGTGAAGGGCCGATTTCGGGATTCAAAAAATGCTCGAATGAAGGCTTCTGCTTGGGGTTCAATAACCAAATGGTCGTTGAAAATCTGACACAATGTATTTTTGGTGACATCATCCTTAGTGGGGCCTAAGCCACCGGTGATCAAAATGATGTTCACTTTTTCGGCGGAGGACCGAATAACATCCTCAATTTCTCCTGACTGATCGCTCACGGATATTTTTCTTCTCACCCGGATTCCCAATTGATCTAGCTCTTGGCTCATCCATTGGGAATTGGTATCAACGATTTGTCCATACAAAATTTCATCGCCGATCGTTATAATGTCGGCATAAATCGTAGAATTCATATTTTTTTTCGGTCACTGTGTGACAAATTAGGATGTTTCAACGTAGTAACTTAACCGAACATTCAATCGGATGTTTGCAATTTAAATGAGAATATTGAGCATGACAACATTGACGCGCATTATCACCATCGTCTTTTTAACTAGCACCACGCTTTCTTCTTGTGGTCAACAAATTAATTTAGGAAAAATTGGAGGGATTTTACAAACTCCGGGTCTCACACAGAATGAAGTAGTGAATGGTTTGAAAGAAGCCTTATCCCAAGGGGCCACTCTTGGGGCTCAATTAGCCTCTCAAGAAGGAGGTTTTCAACGAAATCCGTTGATTCGAATTCCTTTACCGACTGAATTACAGCAGGCCGATCGGACGCTTCGCAGCCTCGGACTTGGGCCACAGGTTGATCAATTTCTATTGGCTATGAACCGCGGTGCTGAACAAGCGGCTAAAGAGGCGGCACCTATTTTCATTCAGGCGATTCGGCAGATGACCATCACCGATGCCATGGCGATTCTTCGTGGTGAAAAAGACGCTGCCACCCAATTTCTTCGCAGAACTACCGGTCAACAACTGATGGCGGCTTTTCAACCCGTGGTCAAAAAAGCCTTGGACCAAACGTTGGCCTCCAAGTACTATGGTGACATTGCAACTACCTACAACCGGGTTCCGTTAGTCAAAAAAATAAATCCGGATATTCAGCAATATGCTACAGAAAAAGCCATCGATGGTTTGTTTTTACTTGTGGCACAAGAGGAAGCAAAAATCAGAGAAAACCCCATGGCCCGAACCACCGATCTATTAAAAAAAGTCTTTGGATCTGTTCAATAAGTTGAACGATTCAGTCATGGATGGGGTTTTAAATTGGATTTATTCAAAAAATTATGCAAAAATCTGAAATCAATTTTTCGGTTGAACTTGACGCTCAACGTGTTCCTGAACGTATCTTTTGGGATGCTACTGAAAATCCCAATGAAGGAATTAATGAAACCAAAGCCATTTCGATCTCCGTTTGGGATCATTACCATAAAGGGTTACTAGGTATCAATCTCTGGACAAAAGATATGCCCGTTGACGAAATGAATCATTTCGCGGTCGATATCATCGGGAACCTTTCCCAAATGATCAAAGATTCTACCGGCGACCCCAAGATCATTGAACTCTTGGAACAAACCGGCCGGGCCATCACCAAGCATTTGGAAGAAGAGGCCAAAAAGAATGCAGAGAATCCTCAATAAAGTGAAAGCCATCCCACGAGGATGGCTTTTTTTATAGAATCAACCAACCTATTTCTCGTAATCGGCTTCCTGTTTCTGAATTAAGAAATCCAAGTAGATCGCCCGGAAAGTGATCTTGTAGTTCACTTAATCGAGGGTAATTGGCAAAGGGCAGGTGCAATTCAAGCCATTCCAGGATGTCAACTGGCACCCAGCATGACTCCTCCTGTAGCGGATGACTAAAGATGATTTCCACCCATTCTCCATCTTCGTTGGTGTCAGATAAATTTCCACCGATCCAAAAACATCGGTCGGTCAACTTAATCTTGGTAGGTTCTTCGGATAGAAACTCAGAAATTAATTGAGGAGGATGGCTCGGAGTCGGGACGGGAAAATCAAACCAAAACGAAACGGGCTCCTCCAAGCCTACACCTTGCATGAAATTGAAAAGAGAACGATGAAGTCCGGGGCCAAATTGGTCATGATTTGCCCCGTTAGGATCCTCATGAAAAAGATCGTTTTCAGCAAATCCATCAAAAACGGGTCCAATGGTCTCGACTTCATAGGTGGCCGGTTCCAGTCCGACCGGGCTATGGGCTGTCATGGCAAACTGATGCCAGAAGCCTGATTGTAAGACACCTTCCAGAAACATTTGTCGAACCACCTCCCAGGAATCAATGGTTTCTTGCTCGGTTTGGGTCGGAAAACCATACATCAAATAGGCATGAACCATGATTCCGGCTCGGGTAAAATCATGGGCCACCCGCGCGACTTGGGCCACGGTGACTCCTTTTTTCATTCGGGCCAACAACCGGTCGGAGGCAACCTCCAGTCCACCCGATAAGGCAATACATCCTGATCTTTTGAGTAAACGAGCTAGGTCATAGGTGAAGTTTTTTTCAAATCGAATGTTGGTCCACCAGACTACGGTTAGGTTGCGCCGAATGATTTCCAAGGCCACATCACGCAGCAAAGCGGGTGGTGCGGCTTCATCGACAAAATGAAACCCATATTCTCCCGTTTCTTGAATCATTTCCTCCATCCGGTTTACCAAAATTTCGGCCTGGACGGGTTCATACCGGGAAATGTAATCGAGGGATACATCACAAAATGAGCACTTGCCCCAGTAACAGCCATGGGCGAGGGTAAGTTTGTTCCATCGACCATCCGACCACAACCGATGCATGGGATTGACCAATTCCATGACCGACAAATATTGGTCAAGGGGTAAGTCGGCATACGTGGGAGTTCCAGTTTCCGCCAACGGAATATCCTGTACTTTGCTATTGACTTGATAAACTACCCGATCTTGCGAAAGATGAAACGTTCGTTTTAGATCTTTGGTGGTTGCCTGGCCATCCAAATAAGCCATGAGTTGCTGTATAGGGGCTTCCCCGTCATCCAGGGTTACAAAATCTAGGTAGTGAAACACGCGGGGATCGGCCAATCGCCGCAGTTCGGTATTGGCATATCCACCACCCAATACAATTTTTATTTTGGGATGGTGCTTTTTTACATACGCAGCAATTTGAAAAGCTCCCAAGACATTCCCAGGAAAAGGGACCGACAAACCAATTACTTCTGGGGCAAATTGGCGGATTTTTTCTTCCAGGCAGGCCTTTAGCCAATGGACGAGGAGCGTGGGAGGTTCGTCGAGCGCTTCCAAGATTGGATCAAAAGAGGAAGCAGCCCGTGCAATGCGCTCGGCATAACGAGTGAAACCGAAGTGGGGGTCGATCACCTCCCGAACGAGATCACCCAAGTCCTCAAGGTATAACGTGGCCAAGTGACGGGCTTTGTCCTGGATGCCCATGTGGCCAAAGGCCCAAGCCAAGTCTTGTAAGGATTGGAATCGGGAAGCCTCCGGCAGAAACCCACGCTCCACAATCAGGTGAGCCAAGGTAGGCTTTTTATTTTGTAAAAATTGAATCACCGGGGTAATCGTCCGAAGGTAATGGTCTTTCAAGGAATAAATCCGAAAGGCATTTTCAGAAATAGTCTGGTCGATTTGATCCAAATGATGGAATATTTGTTCCAAACCTTGTTTTGAAAAAAGTCGAAGCGTTACCTCTAGACCCAGATCCGCTTGATGCGCCACATAGCCTTGTTGTCTTAAATACCCGGTTAGGTAGGCCGTTGCCGGATAGGGGGTATTCAGCTGAGTAAACGGGGGAGTGATGAAGAGAATCGGTGCCGCCACAAGTTTTTGTGCAAAGATACGGAATCTTCTATTTCCCGAATGGATTGATCAAAGGAAGAATAGATACAAGGGTATATCGATTTTTTTACCAGCTTGGCATCCACTAAAGGGGGTTTCATGTGATTCGCGTGACTTTGCCATGAAAAAATGTAAATTCGACCTTCAATTTCCTAAATCCTAAACCCATTATGAGAAAAATTCTTCTTTGCATTGGACTGTTGGGAGCACAATTGTCTTTCGGGCAGTCATTTAATGTGTTCCCGGTTCAAACTCAAAAACCCCCTCTGCATGGTAAGCATTGGATGGCCATTACAGGAAAACCTTTGGCTGCCACCGCGGGGTCGCTTATTTTCGGAAAAGGTGGAAATGCCATTGATGCCTCATGTGCCATGCTCGCGGCAACTAGTACCATGTGGGACGTTTTGAGCTGGGGTGGAGAAACCCAAGCTTTGATTTACAATCCCAAAACCAAGAAGGTGATCGCCATCAATGCCCTGGGGGTTGCCTCTACGGGAGCCACCGCCGAATTTTATAAAAGCAAAGGATATCAGTATCCGCCCGAATATGGTCCGTTAGCGGCTGTCACACCAGGTACGCCCGGAGGCTTATTGGTGATGTTGGCCGAGTATGGGACGATGAGTTTAAAAGATGTACTAGCCCCAGCTATGGAAATGGCCGCCGGATATCCGATCGAGGCCCAAACCGCCAATTCTATTGAGCGAGGTAAGGATCGAATCAAACAATGGCCATATTCCAAAAAGGTGTTTTTACCCCATCTTGGAGAAAAAAGAGAAGCCCCGGAGGCTGGGGAAATCTTTGTTCAAAAGGATTTGCTGAATACCCTACAAAAAATGGTCGATGCCGAAACGGAGGCTCTTAAAAAAGGTAAGAGTAGAAAAGAGGCAATCTATGCTGCTTACGACCGATTCTACAAAGGGGATATCGCCAAAGAAATTGCCCGAGGTACCCAAGAACAAGGAGGCTTGATCACCGAGCAGGATTTAGCTAACTGGAAGGTGAAAATCGAAGAACCCCTTCATACGAACTACAAGGGAATTGATGTCTATAAATTGCAAACCTGGACCCAAGGCCCTTCCTTGCTTCAAGCGTTGAATATGCTGGAGAATTTTGACTTGAAGACCATGGGGTACAACAGCACTCGGTATATTCATACTTTATATCAAGTCATGAATCGCGCGTTTGCAGACCGAGATTTTTACTATGGTGATCCAGCTTTTGCACCTGACGAGCCGGTTAAAGGATTAATGTCGAAGGAATACGCCAAGGCGCGTATTCAAGACATCAACATGGAACGGAATGATCCGGCGGTTCGGCCCGGTGATCCGTATCCATACCAAGGCCAAGTCAATCCATTCAAAGAATTATTGGATGGCTACAAACTGGGGGCTTTGGATCATTCCAAGCTTGACGACCAATTTAGAGAAGATTTTCAGGCGGGAACCACCTCTGTATTGGCCGCAGACAAAGAAGGGTGGGTCGTTTCCATTACCCCAAGTGGCGGTTGGGTTCCGGCGTGTATTGCAGGAAATACCGGAATTGGTTTGAGTCAGCGGATGCAATCTTTTGTGTTGGATCCCAAGGAAAATCCGTTTAATGTCGTGGAGCCTGGCAAACGCCCTCGGGTAACCCTTACACCAAGTTTGGCCATGAAGGATGGAAAACCCTACCTTGCCTTTGCCAAGCAAGCCGGCGACGAGCAGGACCAACTATTACTTCAATTTTTCCTCAATGTGGTTGAATTTGGCATGACGGTACAGGAAGCCACGGAGGCTCCGAGTTTCAAAACCTATCAAATGTTCTCCTCTTTCGGAAAACACGAAAGAAAACCAGGGGCCTTAACTTTAAATGATGCCATGCCTGATTGGATCCGGAGAGAACTTCGTGGGATGGGATATCAGCTCGACTATCAGCCCAGAACCAGCGGCCCCGTCAATGCCATATTCTTCGATTGGAAACACAATACCTTCTGGGGAGGCAGTAGCAATCACGGAGAGGATTATGGATTGGGATGGTAATCTAACGTGGTGACAGCCATTGAACCCTACTAGGAATTGTTTTTCCATTGAGTTCACCACATTCAAAATTACTCCAAAAAACGAGTAGAAAAAAAGATCGATTGGTACCTAAAATAAGTGACCAATCGGTCTTTTTTTTGCATTCCGCTGACTAATCGTCTTCTGAAATTTAGGATTTCTATGGTCTAAGGCCTAATTTGCCTGAAACCAAAGGAGAATAGCCACGTTGAAAGATCACTCCTTTTAGCTAGTTTTTTTGTCCTAACCCATCCTAGAATGCCTCTAGGCTATCCATTTCAATAAATGAATCTAAATCTGTAAAAGAAATTATTTTAATAGTTAGATAAATATTAAAATAAATACGATCTTGAGCTAAAAAATGATTCATTATGAAATATCAATTAGCCTTTTTCGTCTTTTTTCCAATTATCCTATTCGGGCAGTATTCAAACCGTGTATTAGTTACTATTAACGCCCCGTTTTATGAGGGTAAGGAATTAATGGTCGAGCCCTGCCTCTCCGAAATTCACGGGACTGCCTACGAAGAGTATTTCATTGAAAAGGCAGAAAATCAAAAATTTAATGTAAATCTCGTACAGAATGGCCAATTTTCCTTTTGGGTGAATAGCCATTATCCCGTTCCGTTTTATATTTCTTACTTCAATGATTCAACTGGAGAAATACGCTTTTCAGACATATTTTTTGTTTCCACAACAAATAGTCAGGTTTCCATTGGAAATTTGGAGAAGTCCGGAAAAGTGAGCATTGCACAGCCTAATCCAATAGATAAAGAGTGGAGCTCAATTCTGAATCAATGGAAAAAGTGGGATTTTTATGAAAGGAATACGCTACAAATTTCCAAAAGACAAAAATGGCTGACATCGTACATTCAAGCAAATCCTTCGTCCTATGTCGCGATGTGGTTGGTCATCATGGACTTTAAAAATCAATTTACCTCTCAAGAGGTAAAAAAGAATGTAACCTTATTTTCGAACGAAATCGTTCAACTAAAACCTTTTGAGGAATTGATTTACCTTTCAGATCATCAAATCAAATTGAATGAGGTGGTTCCATTTGAACTCCTTTCTTTTGGACCTGAATTGAAAGCGAAATTAAAAGAAAACAAATGGGTTTTTGTAGACTTATGGGCGACTTGGTGTAAGCCTTGTCTACAACAATTCCCAGAGTTAATTCAATTGCACACTACCTATAAAAATAGGGGAATTGATTTCATGAGTTTGACTCTAAATCCTGCGGATGAATCGGAAAAGGTAGAGAAGGTTTTACAATCTTTCGGCGCGTCTTGGTCTAACTACTATGCAATGGATCAGGATTCCAAAATCGTGGCGAGTAATCATATTCCTTACGGTGTTTTGATTGGTCCAGACGGAAAAGTCCTATTTATGGACATGAAATTAAACGATCTAAAGGTCTTTTTAACTCAAAATATAGATATTAAAACCAAATAGAGAGAATACCAGTCGGGTCAGTATTGCCCCGACTGGTATCAATGTGCCTCCAACCAATTTTTCCCAACCCCCATGCCGGTTTCCAGTTTCACTGGAAGTGCCAGGGCTGTGGTCATGAAATGATTCACTTTTTCTTGCATCAAAGCCAATTCATGGCTTGGCACATCGAAGATCAATTCATCATGTACTTGCAATATCATCCGGGAGTCAAGCTTTTCTTGTTTCATGAAATCATAAATCTGAATCATTGCTAATTTAATTAAGTCGGCAGCACTGCCTTGAATCGGCGCATTAATGGCGTTTCGTTCCGCAAATCCTCGGTTGGTTTGATTGCGAGAATTTATATCCCGTAAATACCGGCGTCTGCCCAGAATTGTCTCGACAAATTCATATTCTCGGGCTTTTTCGACACAAGAATCCATGTATAATTTTACTTTGGGGAATTGGTCAAAGTAGGCATCAATGATGGATTTGGCTTCCGACCGGGCAATTCCCAATCGGCCTGCCAACCCAAAAGCTGATATCCCATAAATGATGCCGAAATTCACCATTTTAGCCTTCCGACGCATATCGCTGGTGACTTCCTCCAAGTTAACCCCAAATACTTTTGCGGCAGTTGTGGCGTGAATGTCCTGTCCGGCTTCAAAAGCTTGAATCATGCTCTCATCACCCGAAAATGCCGCCATAATCCGCAATTCAATTTGAGAATAATCGGCCGATAGGATCATGCGGTCGGGGGCACTGGGTATAAAGGCTTTTCTGATTTCCCGACCCCGCGCCGTCCGAATCGGAATATTCTGCAAATTCGGATTCGTAGACGATAAACGCCCTGTGGCGGTTACGGCCTGGTTGTAGGAGGTATGGATCCGTCCTGTTTTAGGCGAAACCAAGGAGGGGAGGGCATCCACATAGGTACTCTTTAGTTTTTGTAATTCTCGGTAATCCAAAATATACTGAACAATCGGATTGTCGGCCTCATAGGTCAGGAGCACATCTTCTCCTGTGGCATATTGTCCTGTGGGTGTTTTTTTGGGCTTGGCATCGATCTTCATTACCTCAAACAATACCTCGCCAAGCTGTTTGGGAGAGTTTACATTGAACGAAGTGCCGGCTGTTTCGAATATTTTCCGCTCCAATCCCGTGATGTCTGTTTCCAATTCCAACGAAAGTTCTTTCAAGGCCCGAACATCCAAACAAACCCCTGTGCGTTCCATGTCTCGCAGCACATACACCAAAGGAACTTCCACCTCGGCCAACAGCTTTTCTTGTTGGGTTTCTTTTAATTTTTGAGCGAGGATTGGATAAAGCTGCAGCGTGATGTCCGCATCTTCTGCTGCATATTCTTTAATTTTCTCCAAAGGAACATCGCGCATATTTCCCTGATTTTTTCCTTTTTTTCCAATCAAGGTTTCGATCGATACAGGGGAATAATGAAGATACTGTTCAGCCAAATAATCCATACCATGGCGTTGCTCGGGTTCCACGAGGTAATGGGCCAACATCGTATCGTAGATAGGGCCTTCCACCTCCAAATCGTAGTTTTTTAAAATAGCCAAGTCGTACTTGCTATTTTGTGCTACTTTAAGGATGGAACTATGGGAAAAGAGTGGGGAAAATTCATGTACCAGGCTTTTAGCCGAGGCATAGTCGGGTGATACCGGAACATAGAATGCCTCACCAGTGCGACAAGAAAAGGATAATCCAACCAGTTCGGCCTCCATGGACTCCACATCTGTTGTTTCGGTGTCAAAACTAATCACAGTCTGCTGGAGTAGGTAGTTGAGGAGGGCTTGCCGCAATTCGGGGGTATCGATCAAATCATATCGGTGCGGAACTTGCCCAATGGTTCTTTTTTCGGTCGGTAATGATTCTGTTTCCGACTCAGCATCCGATTCAGCCACCGACGGTGTAGCTTTTCCCTGCGCCTCAAACAAATCCATCTGCTGGGAGGTCGTATTTTTGACGGCTTGCGGAGTAGGAGCGTTTACAAGGGCAGGATTTGGTGAAGCACTTGAAGGGGAAGTTGAACCCAACAACTTTTTCCGAAGGGTTCTAAACTCTAACTCATCCAATAGCGGTTCAAGCAAATCCAACTTTGGGGGTCCCATCAATAAATCGGATTCTGAGAAAGGAATAGGAACCTCAATATCAATGCGGGCTAGTGATTTGGAAAGAAGGGCACTTTCTCGGCCGTCTCGGATTTTTTCACCTAATTTTCCCGGAATCCGATCGGCATGGTCGAGGATTTTTTCGATTGAGCCATACTCAGCCAAGAGTTTGGCTGCGGTTTTTTCACCTACACCTGGAATTCCGGGTATGTTATCCACTTTATCACCCATCAAGCCCAACATGTCCACGACTTGATCAATGGTTTGAATTCCCCATTTTTCCAAAATTTGGGGTACACCCATCACCTCAACTCCATTGCCCATCATGGCGGGTTTGTAGAGGAATATATTTTCTTGCACCAACTGCCCATAATCCTTGTCGGGTGTGTACATATACACCTCAAAGTTCTCTTGGGCCGCTTTTTTGGCTAAGGTTCCAATGATATCATCTGCTTCAAATCCATCGAGTTCCAAAAGAGGAATATTAAGGGCTTCCACCATCCTTTTGACGTATGGAATTGCGATGGTAATATCTTCCGGTTGCTCTTGGCGATTGGCCTTGTATTCGGTGTATTGGACGTGCCGGAAGGTGGGGGCTTTGGTATCAAATGCCACACCTAAATGGGTCGGTTTTTCTTTTTGAATGACCTCCAAAAGAGTATTGGTAAATCCGAAGACAGCACTGGTATTCAAATTCGTAGAGGAAATCCGTGGATTTTTTATGAATGCAAAATGAGCTCTATAAATGAGTGCAAACGCATCCAACAAGAAAAGTTTTTTTGTTGCCATAGGGTCTTCGTTTCAACAAAAATAGTGCTTTCTTCCGAATCCCGAGTAATCCTACAAACTATTCTGGTTGGGTTTCGTTATACAAGTATTCAACATATTTCCTCATGCATACCCAATCGACTTTTTTTCCAGTGGCTGTGGTGGGTGGAGGTTTGGGCGGTTTGGTTTCGGCCATTTTGCTCAAACGTGCGGGCTTTGGAGTAATTTTATTTGAAAAATATCAATATCCGTTTCATCGGGTATGCGGTGAATATATATCAAATGAGGTACAACTCATTCTAGAGGATGTATTGGAAACGTCATTGAAAAATCTGGGTGTTTCCTCCATTCAAACTTTACAAGTCACAGAGTCGAAAGGAAATATCTTAAAACATCCACTAGATCTAGGAGGGTTTGGAATTAGTCGCTTTGCTTTGGATCATTTACTTTATCAAAAAGCGTTGGAAGCTGGGGTGGTAATCAGAACGCAAACAGAGGTAGAGTCCATCGAAAAAATAGGCGAGGAGGCGCACTGGATTTACACCAAACAGGGGGAAGTGTTTCAAAGTAAATTGGTAATTGGTGCCTTTGGAAAAAGAAGTAAACTTGACCAAAGTCTTCACCGGAAACATCTCAAAGAGCGGTCCGGCTATATGGGTGTCAAGTACCACATTCGCCATGATTTTCCAAAAGATGTGATTGCATTGCATAATTTTCCAGGAGGATATTGTGGTATGTCGGCCATCGAGAAGGATGTTTATTGTTTGTGTTATTTGATTGACCGAGAAGTGGTTCGGTCGGCAGGAGGCATCGATCAAGTTGAAAAAAAATACTTAGCTCAAAATCCATATTTGGCCGACATTTTTCAGAAGGCAGAGTTCTTGAACGAAAAACCTTGGGTGATCAATGAAATTTCGTTTGCACCTAAAAAAGTGATTGAGGATGGGATTTTAATGGTGGGCGATTCAGCCGGTTTGATCACTCCATTGTGCGGAAATGGCATGTCGATGGCCATACGTGCCGCTGTTTGGATATCCATTTGGGGAAAAACATTTTTAGAAGGTTCCATTTCTAGGCAACATCTAGAAGAAGGATATGCCCGATCCTGGCGGCGTGAGTTTAGTGGAAGATTGTGGGTGGGCCGCCAGATCCAGGGCTTTTTTGGGAAAAAGTGGTTGACTTACCTTGGGCTAAAGGCCTTGCAGCCCTTCCCAAAATGGCGAAGTAAGCTAATCCGCGCCACACACGGTGAGCCAATTTCCCTTACGGAATTTGCATAAATTTATGGGTCTGTAGGCTAATCTTCCACTTTGGATTCGCTTTCACATACGAAATAATTTCAGGTAGTAATTTTTCCTGCTTTGACCATTCAGGCTGAAGGAGTAAATGACATGTCGATGTTACTTTTTCTGCATGCTTCTCGGCAAATACTAGATCAGAGAGGTGATAAATAACCACTTTTAATTCGTTGGCTACGGCATAAATACTCTCATCTGGGGTCATGAACTTCTTGGGCGAAAAACAAACCCAATCCCAATGTCCAGACACCGGATAAACTCCAGCAGTCTCTACATTGGTCGTAAATCCTGCGGCTTGCAAGGCTTGAGTTAGCTCATCCAAATGGTACATCATCGGTTCTCCTCCGGTGATGACAGCCAAACGGCCAGGGTGCATCATCGCACCCGAGACAATCGAGGGAATATCTTTTTTTGGGTGAGCCTCAGCGTCCCAGGATTCTTTGACATCACACCATACGCAACCTACCTCACAACCACCCAGCCGGATGAAATAAGCTGCCTTTCCTTGATGAAAACCTTCACCTTGTAAGGTGTAAAATGCCTCCATCACAGGAAGCTCTTGTAAATTATATACGGTACGTTTTGACATATTCTTTAGAATGACGCAAAATTACAAACAGATTTGCGCAATTTGTTGTTACCTAAAAAGTAAAATAGGGTAAATTTGCCCAAAATCCAGCGTATCATTTGTATGACAGCTCTTTCCTATTGTACCTCATTAACTTCCTATAAACGTAGAAAAACGATTTCTGTCAAAATAGGTTCCGTTTGGATGGGCTCCGATTATCCCATTCGGGTTCAATCCATGACCACTGTGGATACTATGGACACAGAAGGTTCCATCGCCCAGTGTATCCGAATGATCGAATCGGGTTGTGAATTAATTCGGATCACCGCCCCATCCGTCAAAGAAGCCCAAAATTTAGAGAATATCAAAAAAGGCCTTCGGGCAGCTGGATATGACACCCCACTCGTGGCCGATATCCATTTTACACCCAATGCAGCCGAACTTGCTGCACGAATTGTCGAAAAGGTCCGAATTAATCCCGGAAATTATGTAGACAAGAAACGTTTTGAAACGATCGATTATACCGACGAATCGTATAGCGCTGAATTGGAACGAATTCGTGAACGTTTTTTACCCTTGGTAAAAATTTGCAAAGAATATGGCACAGCCATGCGCATCGGAACCAATCATGGTTCATTATCCGATCGTATTCTAAGTCGATACGGCGATACCCCTCTTGGTATGGTGGAGTCTGCCTTGGAGTTTCTACGTATTTGCCATGAAGAACAATTTGATCAAATTGTGATTTCCATGAAATCCTCCAATCCACAAGTAATGGTGCAAGCTTACCGATTACTGGTTCATCGATTGGAACAGGAAAACCTACCTGCCTATCCTCTGCACCTAGGTGTTACCGAGGCAGGAGAAGGGGAGGATGGCCGCATTAAGTCGGCGATGGGAATAGGTACTCTACTAGAAGATGGTTTAGGTGATACGGTTCGGGTTAGTTTAACGGAAGATCCTGAATTTGAAGCTCCCGTGGCTAAATCACTCATTGATCGATACACAGGTCGCGCAGAAAAATCGTCTCCTATACACTTGGTTCAATCACCACCCAATCCATTTGAATACCAGCGTAGACGAACCCACGAAGTGGCGAATTTTGGTGCTTCTCAAGTTCCTCGGGTCATTGCCGATTTTTCTCACTCTCCGGTGGTGGATGTCGATCAATTGAAATCCATCGGTCATTTTTATCTTCCTGCACTGGACAAATGGAGTATGAACGATCTAGGCGCCGACTACCTCTACTCAGGAAAAACGCCCGTAGCTTTTATGCTACCCAATGGTCTTCGTGAAATACAAGATGCAGCTGTCTGGGAAACCTCGGGTAGACCTAAATCGGTTCATCCTTTGTATGATTTTCCGCAATGGCCAAGTGAGGATGCGGGTGTGTCTTTCCTAAGGATTTCGGCGGAGGATCTGACCGAAACGTTGGCACAAAAATTAACTGCTCTGCATCAAACTGTTTTATGTTTATTCACTTCCAATGCGCATGCGTATCCAGCCCTTCGGGCCGCATTTATGCAGTTGGCTCAGGCAGGTGTACAGCTTCCAGTAGTGCTTTGTCGGACGTATTCGGAGGTGGGCGAGAGTGATTTCCAACTATATGCTGCCACTGATACGGGTGGATTGTTGATTGATGGTTTTGGGGATGGAATTTGGTTAACCAATTCTCACCAAACCGCACTTCAGCAAAAAATGATTAATTCCACTAGTTTTGGAATTCTTCAAGCGGCGCGTACCCGCATGACCAAAACAGAGTATATCTCTTGTCCGTCATGTGGCCGAACGTTGTTCGACTTACAAGAGACTACAGCAAAAATTAGAAAACGCACAGATCACCTCAAAGGGGTGAAAATCGGAATCATGGGTTGCATCGTCAATGGTCCCGGAGAAATGGCCGATGCAGATTATGGCTATGTTGGCATGGGTAAAGATAAAATTGCCCTATACAGAGGTCAAGAGGTGGTGAAACGCTCGGTCCATACGGACCATGCGGTGGATGCTTTGATTGATTTAATCAAAGAAGACGGGAAATGGATTGAACCAACCACAATGGAAGCGCTCGGCGCATAAATAACATGAATAAATTACTTCGATATCTACAAATCGCTCCGGTATTTTCGTACTTCTTTCGCGTTTTTCAGAAAGACTCAGATGGAAAGTATCCCTCTAGTTTCAACTTAAAAATGATGCATGGAATCAATAAGATTTCCATCCTCATGTTCTTGGTGTGTGTCATTGTTCTGATCATACGCGCCTTTACCCGATACTAAGATGGACTTGCTGGAGGCGATCCGTTCGCATTGCTTGGCAAAGGAGGGTGTGACAGAAGAACTCCCTTTTGGTCCTGAAACCTTGGTATTCAAGGTGGAAGGAAAGATGTTTGCCTTGGTTCCGCTTGATACCGACCAGCTTAGCCTCACGGTCAAAAATACGCCTGAAAAAAATGAAGAACTTCGAGCAGAGTATGACCAAGTGGTACCTGGGTATCATACCAATAAAAAACATTGGAATACCATTCATTTGGATGGCCGTATTTCGGCAAGAGAATGGATGGAATGGCTAGATGAATCCTATCAGTTGGTTTTACCCCCCAAAAGGCGACAAAATAAGTAGTCGGCTATTACCATGGAATTACTATTTTTTCTTATTCCCTCTTTTTTGCACGGGTGGCTAATGGGTGAATTTTCATTCACTGAAACCGAAGAAGACCGTCAAAAAAAACCGGTTAAACAAGGTATAACCTGGTTCGAGTCCGGGAATATCCCGGCAGCCTTTCGATTTTTTCAGGAGAATGAGCCTCTTTACCCTAAATGTGCCTACTTGTTTTTTTATCGAGGTAAATGCCATGCGCACTTCGAAAATTTTGAAGCTGCTATTCCTGATTTTGAAAAAGCTCTACGATTGGAAACCACCGTTCCAGATTTTTATGTGGAGCTAGCCAAAGCCTATGCAGGAGCCAAACGTCTGGAGGAGGCAATCTCCATGTTTAAACGAGCAAGTCGTATGTACTTAGATCAGTCGGCTGAAATTGAACGGAACTTAGGGGAGGTACAACTTCAAAAAGGGGATTATGCCGCGGCCTATGCCAACTTTAAGTCGGCCGAAGCACTGGGTGACTCGACCGTTCAAGAGTTAATTCGAAAAGTCAAGCCCCTTGCCATGTCCGATCGTGAAAAGTGAGTATTTATTCGTTTATGGTACCCTCATGGGAAAGTTTCCAGGCAATCCGCTGCACCATGAACTTCTCTTAAGTGGTGAATACCTCGAAGAAACCACCGTCTCAGGTAGTCTCTATTTGATCGATTCGTATCCCGGTTATATACCCGTCGGGACCGGTCAAGTACATGGCGAACTCTGGACTATCCACCGCGCTGATTACTTATTTCCGATATTAGACTCCTATGAGGATGTAAATTTAGAACAACCTAGCTCAGGGGAATACCGACGTGAGTTAGTTCCCGTGCGCACAACGCAAAATACCCGAGTGGAGGCCTGGATTTATATTTACCAGGGAAGTTTAGAAGATAAAATAAAGCTGGAATCCGGATATTTCCTTTAAGACGAAAAGAGAGGCCAAGGCCTCTCTTTTCGTTTATCTTGGCGTAGTATAAATGTCAAATCGGAGTTTTCGTGGAGCATTCCGGGGAATCACCTGCCTATTTCGTAAGTAGGTTAGATTGTACACATTGGAAATGACAGAGGAAAGTTTGTTAAAAACGGTGCGGAGCTGGGCGGCATTGGCTGGAAATTCCGCGATTCCCCCGTTACTGGAAAGATTTTGTAAAACGGTGCGGCTGATCTCGCCCTTTCCCTCTAAACCAATGGCAAAACTCGTGATCTTGTATTGGTTTCGATCGCTTCGCATTTTATTTAGCAGGAATTCAGGTGTAAAGGTAGGTCCCGAGTTATTGTCTGCGCCGTCTGTAAAAATAATTAACACCCGGCTTTGAGCCCTGGATTGGAACAACATGTCAATTCCACGGTCCACCGACTCATACAAGGTTGTGAATTTACCCTTTTGTAGTCCTCGGATGTAGGATTTTAACGCGTTGCGATCTTTGGATAAGGGAAAACTCCGGATATCATCCGCAAAATCGACAATCCCCATTTCGGCATTGGGTCGCTCAGTAAAAACACGATCGACAAATTCGGAAGCATAGGTTTGGACATTGGCGAAGTCCGTACCTAAGGATTCACTTCGATCCAACACCAAAACGACGGCTATGTCATCGGATTGAGAAAAAGACATGGTAAATTCAACATCTTCCCTGAATTGATTGGCATCTTGCCGAAATTCAAAGGCTTTGATTTGATCAATCGTGTAGTTGTTGGCATTGGCATCAATAATCCGAAAGTTGTCAATGATCACTTTCGTAAAGTTGGTTCCTTCTGGAAAACCTCCGAACGTTTTGGAGAAATCGATTTTAATTTCCCTTGAGGTTCGCTGTTCGTCAAATCGGATTTCTGGGTTTTGACCTGTTGTATTCCAGAAGTCAAGGTAGATTTGAAACATGCGACCAGTCGGGCCATTCTCTTCGCATGAAATGATTCCTACGCCCAAAATCGAGAGAAGTAGAAATAAAAGAGGGCGCTGAACGGATTTAATCATGTATTTTTGTGTTTAATTTCCAAGATAGGGTGTGTCTATGTTATCCGAATAACGTAATGACATTCCATTTTTGGTTACAAAATTCAAAAAAATTAATTCAAACTCCATGCAAACTGCTCTGATTATCCTGGCTGCCGGTGAATCCAAACGTATGGGAACCGTTAAACAGCTTCTTCCGATCGAGGGTAAAAGTATTTTATTGCGCATGATTGAAGAGGGTTTGAAGACGGCTTGTTATCCAATAAGCGTTGTTTTGGGTGCGCACAAGGCCCAAATTGTCCCTACTTTGATTGACCTTCCCATCAACCTGGTTGATAATTCCCAATGGGCCACCGGAATGGCTAGTTCCATTCGCATGGGCCTTGTTGGTACCTATTTAATTGAGAAAAATATTGATTCGGTCATCATTGTACCGGCCGATATGCCATTTGTAACCCAAACTATTCTCGAAGAACTTGTTTCACGAGCTGAATTGTCCACCAAGAAGATAATTGCCTGTCGGTACCAAGGCACCTTAGGAGTGCCGGTTTTGTTTAAGCGGGAACGTTTTGCAGACTTGTTGGAACTCAAAGAAGATGAAGGTGCCAGAAAACTCATTGCCGCCCATAAAGAGGAGGTCGAAATCGTCGATTTCCCAGATGGAGCCATCGATCTGGATACCCCAGAGGCCTATCAACAGTTTATTTTTCGGCAGAATTGACAGATGAAAAGAATCGTATTTTACCTAGCCAAGCCCTTTTTGTTGGGATATTCGAAATTACCTCTTTCTTTCCATTACTGGGTATCAGATTGGATCTTGTATCCCGTGCTCTACCAACTTGTCGGATATCGTAAAAAGGTAGTTACCGAAAACCTAAGACGATCGTTTCCCTCGGATTCAGTGGCTGAAATTCAACAAAAGGTCCAGGATTTTTATCATTACTTGACGGATCTCTTTGTAGAAACCATCAAAGGTTTTACCATATCCGACGAGGAATTACGCGCGCGGGTGGAGTTTGATCCCTTTCCTGTTCTGGATGAATGGTTCAAAGAGAGCAAGAGTGCCGTTTTATCGGTTGGCCATTATGGAAACTATGAGTGGGTTTGTATGCGTCTACCTGAAGTCATGCCACATGATTTTTGGGTCCCCTATCGGCAGCTAACCAATCCGTATTTTGATGCCCTGTTTACAAAATCCAGGAGCAAGTTAGGGGCTGTCATGTTTCCGACTTTTGAAACCTACCAGCGATTAAGAAAGGTAGATCGTCCTATGATCTTGGGCTTAGCCAATGACCAAGCCTCTCCACCCGACAAATCATATTGGACTACTTTCTTAAATCAAGATACCTCTTTTTTTTGGGGGACTGAGCGAATCGCCAAAATGCACAATTGGCCTGTTTTCTATATGCGCATTCATCGACCGCGACGTGGATTTTACCGGGTTTCATGGGAAATTTTATGCGAAGACCCCAAATCTTTGCCCTCAGGAGCTATTTTAGAGAGGCATGCGAGGTGGTTGGAGGCCGACATTACCAAGGATCCAAGGTATTGGTTATGGAGTCACCGACGTTGGAAACACCAAAGACCTTCTTCTACATAATTTCAGCTAAGTCGCCCAAGCCTTGTCGAATTACCTCGAAATCATCGGTGGTTGCATCGATTACCGTAGAGGCCGTTATCCCACACCAACCGCCATCGATCACAATATCCACCAAGTGTTTGTTTTGCTCGTAAATGACCTCAATCTCATTCGGATATTCGACAAAATCGTCCTCCGTATTTTTTACCGAGGCCGTAATGATTGGATTACCAAGACGCTCGACGAGTAAATGAGGTATTTCATGGTCGGGTACCCGAATCCCAATACTTTTTCGAGTCGATTGCAGCGTCTTGGGCAATTCGTTGGTGGTAGGTAAAATAAACGTAAATGGTCCTGGGAAGGCCCTTTTCATGATTTTAAAGGCAGCATTGGAGACCTTTGCGTAGGCTGCAATGTTGGAAAGATCCTCGCAAATAATGGACAAATTATTATTCTTTACTTTGATCCCCTTAATTTGACACAAGCGTTCCACTGCCCGGTTTTGAAAGATATCACATCCCATAGCGTACACTGTGTCGGTGGGATAAATGATCAGCCCACCATCTTGAAGACAACGAATGACCTGATCCACTTTTCGTGGATCAGGATTTTGGGGAAATAGTTGAATTAACTCGGCTGCCATAAATCAATTATTTCTTTTTGGCTGGTGCCATCTTTTTTTGGTTGTAATCCACTACCAAACTGGCGAGTGCTTTGATCCCTAAATCGAATCCAGATTCATCGATATAGAAATCAGGGGTATGATGAGGGGCTACCTCGGAGGCTTTTTTGGTCGGATCCATCCCTCCGAGGAAAAAGAAAAATCCGGGAATTTTTTCTTGGAAATAGCTAAAATCTTCAGCTCCCATCGCAGCTGGAACAATTCGGACTTGATCTTTTCCCGCTACTTCATACAAGGTTTCCTCCATCATATCCGTTAAGGCAGGGTCATTGTAAGTTACAGGATACCCGTGATCAATGGTAACATCAGCAGTTGCACCTGCACTTTCTGCTATGTTTTTGGAAATTTGTTCGATACGCTGATGAACCAGGAGGCGTTGTTCTTTTCCAAGTGTGCGAATGGTACCAATCATTTCCACCTGTTCGGGGATGATGTTATTTCGAATACCACCATGAATCGCACCTACAGTTACCACGGCCGGATTTTCGGTCAACATTACATTTCTCGACACAATTGTCTGCAACCCCATAACTACTTGCGAGGCTGTAACAATGGGATCAACTCCTGACCACGGATAGGCACCATGGGTTTGTTTCCCTTTTAAACGAATTCGCAACTGATCAACAGCCGCCATGGTAGCCCCTGGGCGGTAGGCGATTACTCCAACGGGAGTTTGAGAATTAATGTGCAATCCGAAGATCGCGTCCACTTTTGGATTCTCCAAAACCCCCGCTTGGACCATGGCATTGGCTCCGAAAGCCTCTTTGGTATCATATACGCCTTCCTCGGCAGGTTGAAAAATAAATTTAACGGTACCGGCTAAATCCTTTTTGAGACCAGTCAAAACCTCCGCGACACCCATCAACATCGCCACATGGGTATCATGACCACACGCATGCATGACACCCGTCTTCTGACCATTATATTCCGTCATAACGGTCGATTTAAACGGTATATCCACACGTTCATTGACCGGAAGCGCATCCATATCAGCACGAAGCGCGACCACCGGACCTGGTTTATCTCCACGTAAAATGCCAACAACTCCCGTGACGGCGATGCCCTCTTGCACCTCTAAGCCCAAAGACTTAAGATGATCAGCCACAATCTTAGCGGTTCTAAACTCCTGATTTCCTAATTCGGGATGTTGATGTAAATCGCGACGCCAGCTGACAACCTTCGATTCTATTTCGTTGGCTCTTACGGAAATTAAAGGTTTTAAAGTGGATTGGGCTACCGCCAGCTGTGAGCCAAGCAGCAAGGAAGTTACAAGTAATTTGTTCATACGGTATCGTTAGTTTAGGTTTAAAACGCTCTTTACTGCTCCCGGACGGTCGGTCGCAAAAATATCCACTCCCAATTCTTTCCAGTTTTTATACAAGGAATCCCCTTGGGCCGCGGCTTTTTTATCTAAGTTACCCAGTGTACCTAAGATCGTCATTATTCCCTTGCTATGCAAAAAATCAATTAATTCTTTCTTTGGCTCACGAGTTCCTATAAATGCCACCATATTTCGGTCTGGAATCCCACCTGAAGCTAGACGCTCATAGTCAGACAGTTGCATGATCGAAACAGAAATCATTAAGCTAGGGTCCAATCGATATGCCTCAAATGCTTGGTCTGCATTATAGGTAACAATGACGGCTGATTTTTGAGCCTTGGCTTTTTGAACGTGCTCAACTACTTTTTTCATGGGGGTGCCCCGCTTAATATCCAAGGTAAAATAAACCCGATTTTTTCCCCAACCAAGAACCTCCGATAATGTTGGTATGGGTTGCTGAGTTACATTTCCCATTCGGTCTTTAAGACGGACCGTCTTCAATTCATCATAGGAATAGTCGCTCACTTTTCCTTTTCCGGTGGTAGTCCGATCCAAGGTGTAATCGTGCATCATGATTAAAACGGAATCTTTGGTGGAGGTAATATCACATTCAATAATGCAAGGATTCAACAGTTGGGCATAATGAGAAAACGAACCAATGCCATTCTCGGGGATACCTGGTTCTTCTCCACCGCCTCGGTGAACCGACACATAGGCAGGTCGTCCCGGCCCATATTGGAAAAAAGTGGATGCATCTGGAGTTTGAGTCGGTTGTTGCGTTCTACAACCAAATAGAAGGAAGATAAGTACCGTAAAGGAAAGAATTTTTTTCATTGATGTACGAGTTGTCAAAATTTACCAAAAGTACCAACTTCCCTACGATTCTATCCTTTCAAAGTAAGTAAAAATGTCGTTTATTGCAGGTATGAAGACCAGAACCGCCATTTCCTCGATTGCATTTGCTCTACTTCTTGTTACATTGGCTGTTAATGTTTCAATGCCCCTCTTTCAGATCTATGCCGAACAAGCCCATTTCGGTACTGGGAAGACAGCCTTAGTGTTGGCAGCCTACATTGGCGGTATGTTGCCTAGTTATATTTTTTTGGGAGGGATCTCCGATCGACTGGGCCGAAAGCCCGTCCTCCTACTCAGTGTGGCCTTTGCCTTCGCTTCAACCGCCCTGATCACTTGGCATCCTTCTATTGGGATGTTGCCATGGGCTCGGGTTTGCCAAGGGATTGCTTTGGCTCTCAGTATGGGGACTGGAACCGCCTACATGGCTGAATTACTCCCATTAGATCAAATGCATCAAGCCGCCAACAAAGCGTCTTTATCTACAGCCATTGGTTTCAGTGGCGGAGCTTTGGCGACTACCATTGCCTTAGCCTGGTCTTTTTCTCTTACTCCTATCAGTTATTTTATATTACTGATCGTCACAGGTATAGGGTTAATGTGGTTGACTAAGCTACCCAAGGTCCCCAAAAAGGGGGGAGCGCTTATTCGGCTTCCCTATTTTCCTTCCGGTTGTTGGTCGATACATTTTTCGATCGGACTATGCTGGGCAGCCACAGGTACAATCATCGCTATATTACCCGCCGAACTAAGTGTTTTGGGCTGGACGGCGTATGCAGGATTTTGCATCGTGCTGATCAATTGGAGTGGCGCTGCTATCCAATGGTGGGTAAGACGAATGAATATGGCCCATGCCCTGTTGGTTGGTTACGCTTGTATTCCTATTGGTTTTGGAATCGTGGTCTTGGGCGTTTACTTAGATTCATTGGTTGCCATGTTGAGTGGAACTTTACTCTGTGGTTTGGCTGCTTATGGATTTTCCTACGTTAGTGGGTTGTCCTTGATTGCCATACTCAGTGGCCATGAAAAATCACGTGCCGTCTCTGGCTACATGATGACAGGATACATTGGGTTCGGAATACCTGCCATTTTTTTGGGGTATTGGGCTGACTATTCTGGAATCACCACCGCTTTGCTTGGATTTGAAATCATCCTAACCCTTGTCACTATCTACTCCATTTTTTTATTTTTTCGATTTACAAAGCCGGCTCTTCAAGCCAAGATATTATCTTTTAATAACGGCAACTGACGAATCCGCTTCCCAGTAAGGTCAAAAATGGCATTGGCTAGTGCGGGTGCTACCGGTGCCATGGGAGGTTCGCCTACCCCATAAGGTCGATCGTCTCCCTCAACTAGAACTACCTCGATGATCGGAGTATCGATTAACTTGACCACTGGGTATTCATGGAAATTAGAGACCCCTAATCGCTGGTCTCCCAGAGGAATTTCTTCATACAATGCAGCACTCATGGCCATCATGGTGGCACCTTCTACTTGTTGATGAACGCCGTTGGGATTGATGATTTTCCCAGCATCTAGAACCTGCACCACACGTCGAACCTGGAATTGACCTTCTTTCCAACCTACTTCAACTGCTGTTGCGGCAATGGATTTTCGGTCCTCTCCACACGCAATTCCCCATCCGACAGCTTCAGGCTTGGGTCCGAACCACCCAAATGTGTCCCCTAATTTTTTAAGAACGTGGTATCGACGTTGCAACAGCGGTTCCTCTGAGGTTTTCAGTAGATTAAGCCGAAATGAAAGCGGATCCTGATTCAATTGCTTGGCAAGTTCGTCTAGAAACGATTCGATAGCAAAGGTATTTGAAAACATTCCCACCGACCGCCAAATTCCTGTTTTGAACGGAAGCTTATCCTGCCACATCGTAGTTTCTTTGGCTGGAATTTCATAGGGAATTCGTGCTCCATGTCCAGCCGAAAACATGTCGGCTCCCATGGCTTTAAGGGCAATAGGCGGTAAATATTCAAGCATCATATCGCCAGTGGCTTGATGATGTTCCATGGCGTTGACACTCCCTTCCGAATTCCAACCTGCTGTCAACCGATGATGGGTGTTGGGTCGCACATATCCATGTTGAAACTCATTCTCTCTTGACCATAAGACTTGCACGGGCTTCTTCACCGCATCCGCTAATATAGCGGCCTCAATGGCATTAAACATGGTGGCTTTTCGACCAAAACCACCACCAATAAAACTGGGCTTAACGATAATATTTGATGCACTGAATCGAGTTGCCGAAGCGACCTGTAATTGAGCAATTTGGGTCATTTGTGTACTCATATACAAAACTAGGGTATCACCTTTAACTTCAGCCAAACACACACTGGGTTCCAACGCTGCGTGGGCACCCAATGGCGTGCGGTATTCGGCAGTAAGTGTAGGGCCCGTGGAAAGGGCTTTTTTAACTCGTCCATCTTTTTGAACACTCACTTCCGTACCATGGCCTACTTGAATTCGATCCTTCCAAACTTCAGGGGTAAAAGGGATTTCCTTACTTTCCCAATCAATTTTTAAAAGTGTACTAGCTTTTTTGGCGATGTATCGCTTAGTAGCGACCACACCCACCCAACTTTTTTGATTTTCGATGTGCAATACACCCGAAAGCTTTTTTGCTTCATCGGATTGTATTCCTTTCACTTCTCCTCCAAAAACAGGCGAATAAATAATTTCCGCGTATACCATCCCGGGTAAGGTCTGGTCGATGCCAAAAATGGGCTTGCCCATTACTTTATCCTGAAGGTCAATCCGTGGAAATGGTTTTCCAATGTATCGATATTGAGAAGAAGGCTTTAGCTTTGGTGTTTTAGCTACCTTCCAATCCGTTTGTTCTCGAGCGATTTGTTCATAGGAGAGACGTTTGGTTTGGTGAGTTAAAAAGCCGTCTTTAGCGTCAATTTCCATGGCAGGTACTCCCCATTTTTTAGCGGCTGCCAATTTCAGAGATTCACGCAAGGTGGCCGCCATTTCAAGAATTGGTTCAAATAGGGAATACGTACTTGAACTTCCTCCTGTACCGGCTCGGTCCACAGGGCCTCGGTCAGTGGCGGCTGGTACGACTTGAATTTGATTCGGTGAAACGTTTAACTCTTCCGCCACCATCAAGGCAAAACCAGAAAAAACACCCTGTCCCATCTCCATTTTTGGGGCATGAAGCTTAAATTTGCCATCGGGTAAGATATCCAGCCAAGTTTCAAATTCAAAATCGGATACCCCCGATGGAATATCCATTTCCGCCGCTGTTTCGGCTATAAACCGACGCGTAGGCGTACAACCAATGGTACCCAATATCCCAGCTCCTGCTATACCGAGGGCTGATTGGAGGATAAATTTTCTTCGGTTCATGACGACATTTTTTTAGCGGCTCTAGCAATGGCTTTTATGATGCGCGGGTGAGTTCCACAGCGGCAGATGTTGGTAATTCCTTCCTTGATTTCCTGCTCTGAGGGATTTGGATTACGGGCTAAAAAATCGACAGCCGCCATCATAAATCCAGGTTGGCAATATCCACATTGTGGCACTTCCTCTTCGATCCATGCTTCCTGAACCGGATGAAGTGTATCCTTGGAGGGACTCAGTCCCTCCAAGGTAGTAACATTTTGATTTTCTACGAAGGAAACTGGGTAGGAGCAAGAACGAATGGCTTGGCCATCAACCAAAACGGTGCAAGCCCCACACATGGCCATTCCACAACCAAATTTAGTCGCTTTTAAATCAAGGTCATCCCGTAAAACCCACAATAAGGGAGTTTCTGGGTCTACCTCCACGGTTTTAACCTGGCCATTAACTTTTAGTTGCATAGTGACAATTTTAACTAGTAACGATTTTCATTAAGAGTTGGTTTTCCATCTTCTTAAAGCATGCCCTTTGGAAGCAAAATAGGCAATAAATACATAACAAATGAAAACAATCCAAAAACCTTGTTGTGGATTCTCAGCTCCTCCCAATTCGGCATAGAGTAGGGGGATGATTCCTCCGCCTGGACCGATACTCATGATTAACAAGGCTGAACCCATTTTTGTAAATTTCCCCAGGCCTTGGATAGATAAGGGGAAAATGGCCGGCCACATGAGGGCATTTGAAAGGCCCATCAGCGCAATGGAATACACGGCCAGATAGCCCGTGGAAAAGATTGCGATCAGAGAAAACAGCAAACCCGAAATGGCCGAAAAAAATAGGGCACGTTCCTGAGATATATACTTTGGAATGGCCACAATGCCAATCAAATACCCAATAAGCATGCTTCCCAATGTGTAGGATGAAAAATACTTGGCTTCTTCAAGGCTGATCCCAAGATTTCGACCAAATTGTATGATGCCATCGCCCGCGATTACTTCCGCACCGACATAGCACGTTAGGGCGACCACACCCAATACAAGTTGCGGATAGGAAAAAACACTGGTTCGTTCATTTCCAGCTTCTTTTTCCTCTTCCTCGGGTGTAACCTCAGGCAAATGCACAAAATAAAATACGACCGCCACCAACGCCAAAACCACAGCCAAACTGAGATAAGGGGTATGAATTCGGTTGGCGAGTTCAGACAGCGCTTGCTCTCGAATGACAGGATCCGACGAATTTTTTAAAGTCGACTCAATACCATCTGCACCAGCTAACATAAAAGAGCCCACCAAGACAGGAACCAACATGCCGGCAATTTTATTGGCCACTCCCATGATGCTGATCCGCTGTGCAGCACTTTCAATCGGGCCAAGGATACTCAGGTAGGGATTGATCGCGGTTTGAAGCAACGCCAATCCCATTCCTTGGACAAACAATCCACCTAAAAACACAGGAAATTGTCTAGAATCTGCGGCTGGAATGAAAATCAGCGAACCCATAGCGATGATCAATAAACCTAAAATCATCCCGTTTTTAAACCCCGTTTTTTGAAGAATGTACGAAGATGGAATCGCTAAAAAAAAGTAAGACATGTAGAAAGCAAAAGTCACCAAAAAGGCCTCGGTGTCTGAGTTTAACTCACAAGCAATTTTTAAAAATGGAATTAATGCACTGTTCGTCCAGGTAATGTAACCGATCGCAAAAAACAAAATGCCCATTAATACCAAGGGAACCGTATAGGATTTGGATGCCATAAGGGAAGTTGAATAGTTTTTAAAATTTTTTAAAAATATAGAATAAGTTTGGAAAAAACAAAACGAATGATGGGTTAGAAGGCATCGTTTAACCCAAAGATTCGAGGGTTGGTTTTCCATTTTCCACGGGTAAAATCGGGAACTTCTACTGGGGCGCTTCCCCGTTGGATGGACAGCTCAGAAAGCGGACTTATGGCGCTCCAAACCGCAGCGTCATATACATCCATTGGAGGAGCCACCTGATTTTTTATGGATTCAATAAAAGCCCGAACCACAAAAAAGTCGATTCCCCCGTGGCCTGCTTTTTCGGCAGATTCGGCGTGGCGAGTCCAAAGAGGGTGGTCATATTGCTTTTGATAATCCTCAAATTTTTCCCAAGTATGGGCCTTCGGGCTTCTTCCTTCGATGTAAATGGAGTCATTATCATCCATCCAAATACCTTGAGTTCCCTGAGCTCTAAAGCCCAAAGAATAGGGACGAGGGGAGTTCGTATCGTGAATGAGCATGATATTTTCACCATTGGCACATTGGATCATCGTCGTGACAATATCTCCGAGCTTGAACTTGACTTTGGCATTGGGATGGTCTTTTCCACCTTTATCAACTACGTATTTGGTCAGACCAAGTGGTGGAGTGGCATACGAGGAGAGGTAGGTAAATCGGTTGCCTCGATTGATATCCAGCCAGTGTGCTACCGGTCCTAAGCCATGAGTGGGATATAAATCCCCATTGCGATCAACCGAGTGTTGGGTCCTCCATCGGGCCTCGGCGTGTGCCTTCGGGCCAAATTCAACTCCTCCTCCGGCATATCGTTTTCCATCATTAAATTTTACTTCCCGGAGGTCATGTTGATATCCACAATGGGCGTACGTCATTTGTCCAAATAAGCCCTCGCGAACCATCCGTAAGATAGTTAATACGTCACGGCGGTAACAAACATTTTCCAAAATCATGCAGTGTGAACCTGTTTTCTCGTAGGTATCCACCAGGTCCCAAGATTCTTGTAATGTGACGGTGGCCGACACCTCAACGGCCGTATATTTTCCAGCTTTCATGGAGTCAACCGCCATGGGCACGTGCCATTCCCAAGGGGTCGAAATAAGTACACCGTCAATGTCCTCCCGTTTTAACATTTGCTGGTAATCCGTCTCATTTTTACCATAAACTGCTGGGGAGGCGTGATTGAATTTTTGAAGAATTTTTTGTGTGGCTGCAATGGCTTGAGGATCAATATCACAAATCGCTGTTATCTTAACATCTGACCGATACAAGGCTTGCTCGACGTGGTTTCGGCCCCGATATCCAACGCCGATAAACGCCAATCGAACCACTTTTTTTTCTTCAGGATTTTTTCGAACAATGAACGGAATAGTGGAAGTGGCTAGGGTAGTGTTGATGAATTCTCTACGATCCATAAGTGGAAAATTTAGGTATTGGTTGAAACCTAAATTTAGGAATAATTTTCAGAAAATTGAACAACCAGGTCCTTGGTACGGTTATTACCATGATCTTACACTTGGAGATTCCGTCTCGGCGGGCTAGTTGCATTGTACACAAACTTTGTAACAGCACTAACTCGTTAAATTTGTTCATCTTGAAAAAACGTATTTCTGTATTCCGAAAGGAGCACTTCAACGCGGCCCATCGTCTGCACCAACCTGCTTGGTCAGAAGAGGAAAATGAACGGGTATTTGGGAAATGCAATAATCCCTATTTTCATGGCCACAACTACGAACTGATTGTCCAACTGACCGGGGAAATTGATCCCCAAACAGGGTATTTGTACGACTTAAAACGATTAAGTGATTTGATCAAGGCGCATGTTTTAGACCGATTTGATCATAAAAACTTAAATCTTGAAGTAGAGGAATTCAAACAAGTAAACCCTACTGCCGAAAACATAGCGGTCGTCATTTATGAAATTTTAGAAAATGCCATCCAAAACCCCAACCTAGACCTCAAAATCAGGTTGTATGAAACCGAAAGAAACTATGTCGAATATCCCGCATAAATCCGATGAATGGTTGGAAGCTTTAGGAGAAGCTCATGCTCTAACCTCGTACGACACCCCTCTTCGTCCCGATGCTTTTCAATTAAGCGAGGAAGAGAAGATTGACCAAATCGCTGCTCATTTTCATTCCATTATGGAAATACTTGGTTTGGATTTGCAAGATGATTCCCTTCAAGGTACTCCCCGCCGGGTTGCCAAGATGTATGTCAAGGAAATTTTCTCGGGCCTAAATCCTGAAAATTTTCCCGCCATTACCCTGTTTGAAAATCCTTATCAATACGGTGAGATATTGGTCGAGCGTGATATTCATTTTCATTCCAATTGTGAACATCATTTTGTTCCGATTGTTGGCCATGTCCACGTTGGGTATATGTCTTCTGGGAAAGTGATTGGTTTGTCCAAATTGCATCGAATCGTCAATCATTATGCCCGTCGGCCACAAGTTCAAGAACGCATGACAATACAAATTGGTCGAGCCCTGCAAGAGGCTCTCGAAACACAAGATGTAGCGGTTATTGTCGACGCCGACCACATGTGTGTGTCTTCTCGTGGAATCAAAGACCAATCCAGTTCCACTGTGACCTCCTTTTTTGAGGGTGCGTTTTCCGATGCCGAGAAGCGGTCTGAATTCCTTCGATTAATCGAATTAAAACATAGATCCTAAGGATTACACCAAGCGAACTAAGGGGGAAGAGGCTCGATGGTAGCCCCTTCCCCCAAACATTTTGTAGGATTCCCAGTTTTTGAATAAAAACATTCTATGTCGAAGTCTATATTGATCATTGGGGCCTCTAGTGGGATCGGACGGTCCTTGACCGAGCAACTTTTGACCCAAGGGTACCACGTAATTTCAGCCTCTCGTTCCAATCCCAACATACCCGGTGTTGATCATCATGATTGGACGGCCCCGGCTGCTTTCCCTAAAGAAATACTTCCTCCCGTTTTGCACGGGGTAGTGTATTGTCCAGGAACCATTTCACTCAAGCCGTTTCATCGGTTTACGATGGCAGATTTCACCTCCGATTTTGAAGTCAATACGCTGGGAGCGGTACAAGTTTTACAAGCTGCTTTTGGTTCATTGAAGGCGGCAGGTGAGAGTTCTGTGGTCCTATTCAGTACGGTAGCCGTTCAAACGGGCATGAGTTTTCATGCGTCGGTCGCAGCTTCCAAAGGAGCTATAGAGGGAATCACCCGATCGTTGGCAGCGGAATGGGCTCCAAATAAAATTCGTGTAAACGCCATTGCTCCTTCATTAACCCAAACCCCGTTGGCGAATGCTCTTCTCAGCACTCCCGAAAAAGTGGAAGCCTCAAACAAAAGGCATCCCTTGGGTCGTGTCGGGCAGGCCGTTGATGTAGCCAATTTAGCGCATTTCCTTCTAAGTGATCAAAGTACTTGGCTTACTGGTCAAGTAATTGGTTTGGATGGAGGAATGGGTAGCTTGAAATAAAAAAGGGGAATCGTGCAGATTCCCCTTTTTTATTTAGACGGTTTTTCTGATTTTCTCCAGTAAGGCCTTGGTAGCGCGGATCCCCTCGTCCTCTGAAAGTTTATCTCCCTCGTACTCGATACCAATTATTCCCCGGAATCCTGCCTTTTTTACGATACCCAATAATTTTGAGTAGTCCATATTGGCTTCATTTCCATCAGGGTTAAAATCATTTGCTTTTGCACTGACCCCCTTGGCAAAAGGCATTAATTCGGCGGTACCCATGTATCGGTCATAATCATCCTCACAAATTCTCCAGTTTGCACTATTTCGTTTGATACAGAAGTTGCCGAAATCGGGCAGAGTTCCCACGTTTTTCATATTAACGGATTTCATAACCCCCGCCAACCATTTTCCATTGGACGAATGGCCACCATGATTTTCTACGATGACATTGATTTTGGATTTAGCAGCAAATTCACCCAATCGTGCCAAACCATCAGCTGCTTGTTTGGCCACTTCTTCTGCAGAACCATTCCCCGCGGCATTGACCCGAATGGTGGCACATCCTAAATACGCGGCTGCTTCTACCCATTTATAATGATTTTCAATGGCCTCTGTTCGTTTTTTGGCATCTGAATCGCCTAGATTTCCCTCAGCATCACACATAATCAAGTGATTCCGAACCCCCAAATCTTTCGTTCTTTTTAATAATTCGGCGAGGTAGGCAGAATCCGCACCGTTTTCTTTAAAGGTTTTTGTTTTGGACCGAAAACAGGTATTCACATATTCCACAATGGAAATATCAAAATCTTTTTTGGCCTTGGCTGGAAAATCTAAATTATCCAGTTGTCCACCAAATATGGCTTTGTGCAAAGACCACTCCGCGAGCGATATTTCAAACCACGGCTTTGGCGCTGCGGCTTCAGCCAAAGTAGGAAGTAAAGGGGCAACTCCAGTTGCTAAAACAAGGGTGCGCAAAAAGTCGCGTCTAGAATTTTCCATAGTTCGGATCAGGTAGAATGGAATGAATAAATGATGAAAACAAATATAAGATAATCAAGGTAAAGTTTAGAAATTCCGATATGAAAATAGATACAACTTGCTTTTTTACGGGTCAAATAAAACTTTATTGGGGCGAGATTTTAAAGATGTTGGTTGTGACTTGTACCTTTGGGGTATGAATTCATCTCAAGATAATCCATGGCAAATTTTGGAGAGCCAAGTTGCCTATGAAAATAAATGGATCCAGGTGCAACACCACCAGGTTCTGAATCCAGCCGGAAATCCAGGAATTTATGGTCAAGTAAATTTCAAGAATATTGCTATTGGCATTATCCCCGTTGACTCCGAGGGCTATACGTGGTTGGTTGGCCAATACCGGTTCCCTCTTAATGAGTATTCGTGGGAAATTCCGGAAGGGGGGTGTCCGCTCGGGGAAAACTGGTTGGAGGCCGCCAAACGGGAGTTAAAGGAAGAAACAGGGCTTATGGCCAATACTTGGACGCTTATTTCCAAGATTCACACCTCAAACTCGGTTTGCAACGAAGTAGGTTATTTATTCTTGGCTGAAGATCTAACCGCCTCAGAGGCCGAACCTGAAGAAACGGAAGATTTGCAGGTTCGTCGAATTCCATTAACTCAAGCGGTCGAACTTGCCATGAGCAATCAAATTACGGATTCATTAAGTGTGGCTGGCTTGTTAAAAGTGGCGCGATTGAAAGGATTATGATGTGGCAAGCAGTAATTTTAGGTCTACTCAGCGGTATCATCCTGAGTTTGGGCTTCGGAAGTGTCTTTTTTGCCCTGATCCAGTCTAGTATTGATCATGGCTACAAGGCGGGTATTAAGATAGCCACGGGAGTATTGATTGGTGATTTCTTGTTGATTGCCTTGGCTTTGGTTGGAACATCGTTCCTTCCTGAAATTCCCCATTTCGATTTTTTTGCTCGGTCCATAGGTAGTCTGCTACTAGTCGGATTGGGTATTTCGCAATTTAGGAACTCCAGTTTATCCCACAAGGTTGTTCAAGTTGGGGGAGTAACTCAATTTCTGTATTTTATTGGAAAAGGATTCATCCTAAATGTGATCAATCCTGTTAACTTCTTCTCTTGGGTTTTGCTTTCTGCCAGTCTAAAGAGCTACCAGTTCGATCGGTTCGAGGAAATCACTTGTCTGTCCGTTTGTTTATTAACCATTTTCGTGTGCGAATCTGGTTTTGCGATTTCTGCCCACCAAATCAAGAAAAAACTTTCCGACGAAGCCATCATGTGGATCAAACGTACTTCTGGATTGATCTTTCTGGGAATCGCCGGAAAGCTAGCTTGGGATTTGTTTATGGGATGATTTGCTGCGGATGGTTGACCCGTAAGAAACTTTCCCAGTCATCCTGTAAATTTCCCTTCAATACCCGAGGAAATTTGTTTTGCCCGCCTTCTTTGCCTCGGATTTTCATCCAGTCATAGAATGCATGCACGGGTAAAACCCGACAAAATATATTTTTCAATGCGTGTTCTCGTTCCACTGCGTAATCGTCGTTGAGTTCTTTCAGGGTTTGATCGATGAAGGCGCCTAACTCAATTTCATCTATTGGATCATCACAACCGATGTACCACTGGTGAGCAAACAAGGGCGGATGTTTGATACCTACCACTGTGAACTCACTGAAAGTTACCCCAAAATGTCGTGAAGCACTATCGATGGCTTTGTTCATATTGTCAACCGACAAGTGTTCTCCACACAAGCTCAGAAAATGCTTTGTTCTACCGGTTATTTTGATCAGAGCTTGGGCCACATCTGTAAAGCGAATGGTATCACCGATTAGGTACCGCCAAGCACCGCTACATGTTGAAATTAGAATAGCATAATCAACTCCTGTGGTTACCTCTGAGATCATTAGGGTTTTTGCATGGGGCAAAATATTTCCATCAGAATCAAAATTCTCGGTCGTAAAAGGTACAAATTCAAAGAAAATACCATTGTTCAGCACCAACTGTAGGTCGGTTTCGGGACCGGGTTGGTAGGCCAAAAATCCCTCCGAAGCCAAATAGGTTTCGATGTAATGAATGGGCTTACCTAGTAGCTTTTCAAATCCTTTTTTGTACGGTTCAAATGAAACCCCACCCCAAGCAAACGCTGTCAAATTAGGCCATATTTCATGGATATGATTAACCTGATACCGATCGATGATTTTTTCCATCAGGATTTGAATCCAAGCGGGTACCCCCGCAATAAATCCGATATCCCATTGAGGGGCATTTTGGGTTATTTCTTCTAGTTTATTTGCCCAATTACGTTCTTGTGCGATTTTCACTCCGGGTTTATAAAAGCCTTGGAACCAGAACGGTAAAGTGCCTTGTGTAATGCCGCTAAGATCTCCTTCATAATGAGAATCTACCTCATTTAACAAGGTACTTCCTCCCAACATCAGGTAGCCTTTTTCAAAAATATCCGCCGGAATTCCCGAATAATTTCCAAGAGAAATGATTTGGTTAATGCTGGTGGTTTGAATAGCCTTAATCATATTCTTTGTTACCGGAATGGCCTTAGAAGATGATTCGGAGGTGCCTGAACTTAAGGCAAAATGCTTTATTTTTCCCGGCCATGCCACATCCTTCTCTCCCTGTCGTGCTTTATGCCACCACTCTCGGTAGATGGAATTATAGTCATAAATGGGGACGTTTTGTTTGAAGGTTTGGTAAAATTTATCTCCTTCTTCAAAAACGCAATCGTTTAGGATGTCATTGAAACGGAACTTTTCACCCAATTGAGTGTACCTGGCTTTTTCAATGAGTTTTGTTAACGTTTTTTTTTGCCACTTGGCGGGCTTAATCTTTCGTTGATTTTGGAGGGTACTGGTGACTTTGATACTACCCTTTAGAACGGTTCCTAATACTGCCATACTTTATGAAGAAAAGGTCCAACTGGATAATTTTGCTAAGGCTTCGTAGTGGGTCAAATCATATTGACAAGGTACAACTGAGATATATCCGTGTTGCAAAGCCCAAATGTCATGGTCTTGGGTATCGGAGGGTTCTCGATTCACAAAATGTCCTCCCATCCAATAATACGGTCGACCGTAGGGGTCCACGCGGGCATCAAAAGCTTCTTTCCAATACCCGTTGCCTTGCCTACAAACTTTGATTCCTGCATATCCGTCGGCCGGTTCTTTGGGGAAATTGACATTTAAGGCAATATGTGGGGGTAACCCTTCCGCTAAAACTTTTTGGGCGATCTCTTGGATGTAGGGTAACGTACTATCAAAGCTTGCATCATAATGTCCGTTATCCAATGAAAATCCAATCGCCGGGATTCCTTCTATTGCAGCCTCGATGGCCGCCGACATGGTGCCAGAATAAATGACGGAAAGGGACGAGTTACTTCCGTGATTAACACCACTCACCACCAAATCAATCTTTCGATCGGCAAATAATTCATGTTTCGCTAATTTCACACAATCGGCTGGCGTACCGGAACATTCATACGATGTAACACCTTCAAAAATAGAAGATTTTTTGACCTGGATCGTGGTATCCATGGTGATGGCATGCCCCATACCCGAATTGGGACTATCGGGCGCCACAACCGCTACTTCTCCTAATTCTTTCATGACCTGAACCAATGCAGCGATACCTTTGGAGGTAATTCCGTCGTCATTGGTTACTAATATAAACGGTTTCATTTGATTTCTGTACTTTTGTTTTTGAACGCAAATTAATGATTTCTTTTCATCTCACATGAAAATTATTCCAGCCACTTCCGACGATTGGGCGGTCATACGGGATCTAGCTCATGCCATTTGGCCTTCCACCTATCAAGATGTAATTCCAGCTGACCAAATTGACTATATGCTGCATCGTGGCTACTCAGAAGACGCCATTCAGCAACAGGTTGAGGAAGGACACCGATTTTACCTTGTGCTGCAATCACAAGAACCGATAGGCTTTTTCTCTTGGCAACCTATAACCACCGAGCAAGCTAAACTCCAAAAATTATATGTCTTGCCTGCTAGTCAAGGAAAAGGAACGGGTACTAAGTTGTTGGAAAAAGTAAAAGAATTGACTCGACAAGAGGGTTACAAACAACTCATTTTAAATGTTAATCGAAGCAATCCAGCGGTTGGATTTTACGAAAAGGTAGGAGGTAAACGGCTTGAAGAGGTGGATATTCCGTATGGACCGTATGTCTTGAATGATTATGTATATGGTTGGGAACTGACTTAGTGCGTCAGTCCCAACTCTTCGATGATGTGTAATTTCTTTGTTTTTTTACGGGTCTTGAACGCAATTTCGGGAGCATACCCACGGGTATCTTTGGAATAATACCCGGTGCCATCGTACGGTCGTTTTTCCGGGTGCTCCTGGCAAGTTGTGGAGCAAGCGCCGTCCATTTCCCAACCACAAGATTCGCAAATAGGTAAATGTTCATTGCAGGTGGGATTGGCACAGTTGACCATACGGTCACATTTCTCTCCGCATATATGGCAGGTGGAAATAATTTCAGGATTTACCTGGTTTACTTCGGTTGTTACCCGACCGTCGAAGACGTAACATTTGCCATCGAAGTTTTCACCTCCTTCCTCAAGGCCATATTTAATGATTCCACCGTGAAGCTGGTAGACGTTGGTAAATCCCTGGTCTAGCAAATAGGCAGAGGCCTTTTCACATTTGATTCCCCCTGTGCAATAGGTGATTACCTTCTTATGTTTTAGATGTTCAATTTCTTGAATATGATTGGGTAAGTCCCGGAGGTTTTCCATATCAAATGTGACGGCTCCTTTAAATTTACCCACCTTGTGCTCATAATTGGAACGCATGTCCACCAAAACAACATCAGGATCTTGGAGCATTGCCTTAAATTCGGCGGGCTCCAGATGAGTTCCTGTTTTCTCCAATGGATTGACAGGGAGTTCAGAATGAACGATTTCCTTTTTTACACGGACGTATAATTTCTTGAAAGCATTTTCATGATGTGCTTCCACTTTAAAGTCGATTTTTGAGAAGCGCGGATCAGATTTCACCCAATCCATGTATTCCTCACACACTTCTTTTGGCCCAGAAACTGTTCCATTCAAACCTTCTGGAGCGATAATGATTCGTCCGAGTAATCCTTTTTCGACACAAAATGCATGGTGAATGTCACGGTATTCAACGACATTTTCGATCGGACTGTAGATGTAATAAAGAAGGACACTGTACATGGGTCAACACAATTTTGGTGGTGCAAAAATACAAAACAGTGGGCTGAGTTCTATGATATTTGTCAGTAAAGCCTAATTTTGCACGAATTTTATCAATATTTCACCTCATGCACATCGCAATTGCCGGTAATATCGGCGTCGGCAAAACTACCTTAGCTGAGAAACTAGCTCAACATTTTGGTTGGGATGTATTCTATGAAGCCGTTGAAGGCAATCCCTATTTGGCCCCATTTTATGAGGACATGACCAAGTGGTCGTTTCATCTTCAGGTGTACTTTTTAAATAGTCGATTTGAACAAGTGCTTCGTATCAAGGAGGATGCCTTTCAACCCATCATTCAAGATCGATCGATTTACGAGGATGCTTATATATTCGCCTTAAATCTCCACGAATCCGGAATAATGAATGAGACGGATTACGCCACTTATCTGGGTTTATTTAAAACTATCATGAAGGCGGTATCGCCCCCTCATCTCATGATCTACCTCAAGGCAGATACAGAGAAACTGGTCCGACAAATTCAACTCCGTAATCGTACGTTCGAACAAAATATCGATATCAATTACCTAGAAAGTCTCAATCGCTTGTACGACGCCTTTTCCTCTCGTTACGCGCATGGTCCTTTGCTAGAGATTGATGTGAATGAAATGGACTTTGTGAAAAGCGCGGAAGATTTTCGCAGCATCGCCAAGCAAGTGGAACGCATGCTTTACTGAGTTAACAATATTTAACGGCCCGATGTGGTCGCTGTGTGCCAACAATTTCGTTACTTTGGCTATCTATTTTTCATCCGCTCTTTTGGAGCATTACTGATTGAACTTCTGTTTCTATGAATTTTACCACATTAAATCGGATAGGCGGCTGGGCTGTTTTTGTGATAGCTTTGTTTACTTATACGATGACCGTAGAGCCTACCGCTAGTTTTTGGGATTGCGGCGAGTTTATTGCCTGTGCATTCAAGCTACAAGTTCCTCACCCGGCGGGTGCCCCCTTCTTTTTGTTATTAGGGAGAATGGCCTCCTTTTTTGCTTTTGGTGATGTCACCAAAGTTGCCTTGGCCATCAACATGATTTCTGTAATGGCTAGTGCCTTTACCATTTTGTTTCTTTTCTGGTCGATATCCTTGATGGCCCGTAAGTTTTATGGCAAGTCGGCCACCGAATTAGAAGGTAAAGAAGCGTATGCTGTGTTGTTTTCTGCCTTGGTGGGTTCATTGGCTTACACGTTTACCGATTCCTTCTGGTTCTCCGCTGTTGAAGCCGAGGTGTATGGTTTATCTTCTTTTTTTACAGCCATCGTGGTTTGGGCAACTTTAGAATGGGAAATTAAAACAGATGAATCAGAGGCCAATCGTTGGCTGTTGTTTATTGCCTATTTGGTGGGTTTGTCGATTGGTGTGCACTTATTGAACTTAGTTACGATTCCAGCTTTAGCACTCATTTATTATTACAAAAAATCAAAAACGATTTCCTGGAAAGGCGGTGTCATTGCTTTCTTGATGGGTATGGTGGTGCTCGGGGTGGTTAATTCGGGGGTAATTACCGGAATCCCATCCATCGGGTTTTTCTTTGAACGTTTCTTTGTGAATACCTTAGGTCTTCCATTTTCAACAGGCATTCTGTTTTTCGTATTGGCCCTGGTAGGTGCGCTAGTGTATGGAATCCGAAAAACGCAAAAAGAGGGGAAGGTTCTGATCAATACAAGCCTTTTAGCTTTTGCATTCATTTTAATTGGATATTCTACCTACACCATTGCTCTGATCCGATCCAATTATAATCCTCCAATCAATGAAAATGATCCGAGCAACGTCCTGAATTACGTATCTTACCTAAAGCGGGAACAATATGGATCTCGTCCTTTGATGTACGGGCCCGTGTATTCAACCAAACTGACAGATATCAAGCAAGGCGAACCTTTGTATCGTCGGGGAGCGGACCAATACGAAATTTATGATTACAATTCAGAATACGTTTGGGATCCTAAAGGCATGATGTTGTTACCTCGTGTATGGAGCCAAGACCCTAGCCATGTTTCTTTGTACCGCAGCAAACTCAATATCCCAGATGGGCAAAATCCAACAATGGTGGATAACCTAGGATTTATGTTCAAGGATCAAATGGGACGGATGTACTGGCGGTATTTTATGTGGAACTTCTGGGGACGTGCCGCCGATATTGAGGGAGCTGGTCCGGTTAATATCCTCGAGCCCAAGTCAGACTTACCAGGTTCTCTACAAAATAACAAAGGACGAACCAATTTTTATGGATTGCCTATCCTCTTGGGCATTTTGGGAATGTTGGTACAATTCATGCGTCGCGAGCGGGATTTCTTAGTTGTTTTCCTTTTGTTCCTGTTCACTGGATTAGCCCTGGTAGTGTATCTGAATGGACCACCTACCGAGCCCAGAGAGCGAGATTACATCTACGTGGGTAGTTTTTATTTCTTTGCCATGTGGATCGGTTTAGGTGTTATTGGAATTGTGGATTTTAGTTCTCGATGGATTAAAAACACCCAAAGCAAAGTCCTAGCGGCAGGTATTTTGGCTACCTTAGTTCCAATTCAAATGGCTACCCAAACATGGGAAGGACATGACCGATCGGATCGTTACCATTCGGTTGATTTTGCTCGAAACCTGTTGAATTCCTGTGCGCCCAATGCCATCCTATTCACAGGTGGAGATAACGATACATTCCCACTGTGGTATCTTCAAGAAGTGGAAGGCGTTCGGACGGATGTACGCGTCTGTAACCTGAGCTTATTGGGAACAGAATGGTACATCGAACAAATGAAACGAGCAACCTATGATTCGAAACCATTGCCTATCTCATTTTCGATGGAACACTACAACAAGGGAGTAAATGACCAGTTTCCTTTTGTCAAAAATCCGAATCTGGCCAATGGTATGAATCTATTGGAATACTTTGACTTGGTTCGCTCCAATAATCCTGCAATCAAAGTACCTGTTACGTCTGGTAAAATGATCAATACATTGCCTTCCGCTGAATTGTTTATTCCGTTGGATGCAGAAAAGCTAAAACAAGCTGCGTTTATTCCAGCAGAATACAAAGACCGGATAACCAGTGAGTTCCGCTGGAATATTGGGGAACGAGACTTATTGAAAAATGATTTCATTGTGCTGGATATTATTGCTCAAAATAAATTTGAGCGTCCAATTTATTTCGCTGGATCGTTAGCCCCTAGTTCGTATTTGAATTTGAAAGATCATTGTCTTTTGGAAGGATATGCGTACCGGTTGATGCCTTTTCAATTAGAAGGTGAAACCGAAGGAGGGGTGAATACCGAAGTCATGTATGAGAACGTAATGAAAAAAATGGCGTGGCGCAATTTGGACAATGCCAAGGTCTATTATGATTCAGAAACCTTCCTTCGTGTTCCCATTATTACCGCTCGCTATGCGTTTTTACGATTGGCAGATGAATTGATCCGGAAAAATGATAAAAAACGAGCCAAAGAGGTATTAGATCACTGTTTGAAGGTAATGCCGCATACCTCGATACCTTTCGATCAACTTTCTGCCAACTTTACGTTGTTTTATTATGAAGTAGGGGATAAGCAAAAAGCACAACTTATTGCCAATACTCTTCACAAGGAGGCTGATGAAAAGCTAGCTTATTTTATAGAGAAGAGTAAAAATCAGGATGGGCAATGGTCGATGGGAATCATTCAAGAGAATATCAGTATGCAACTTCGTATTCTCCAAATTCTGGGCAATGTGGCAAATCAATACAATGATCCTGCCCAAAAAACAAAAATTGAAACCACCTACAATAAGTATGCTCAAATGCTAGGCATGTAAGGATTGATAGGTACCGGTCGAAAAGGTCTAGCGTTCCGCGCTAGACCTTTTTTTATCAAAAAATTGCAAAAATGTTTATTTTTGCAACATGATTGCAAAATTTAGTCTCATTCTGTTTTTCTTCTTCTATTCTATTGCCAGTTTTGGGCAGTCGTCTTGCGATTGTTTCATTGAAGGAATTGTGCGAGACCGCATTACGAAAGATCCAATTGTGGGCGCGATCGTTCAAATTCCAGGAATCCAACGAGTGGCTACAACCGATGCCTCAGGGCGGTATAAAATTGATAATTTATGCCAAGGCCGATATGAAGTTATGGCTGAAATCGTAGGATATAAGCCGATTTTGACATCGATAAACCTACAACATAAAGGCGTTCATGAATTTGAGTTGGCAGAGGAGGAAATTCATTTAGAACAAGTGAATATTTACGCTGAAAAAGTAGAAAATTCGACTTTAGCCAAAGAGAAACTGGAGGGAGTAGCACTTTACCGACAAATGGGAGGAATGCTCGGGGAGGTTATCCGAAAAACACCTGGAGTAAATATGTTACAAACAGGTCATTCGATCTCGAAACCGATTATCAATGGACTTCATTCCAATCGCGTACTGATCCTAAATCATGGTGTCCGGCAGGAGGGTCAACAATGGGGAAGTGAACATGCGCCCGAGATTGATCCTTTTTTAGCCAAACGGATCACCATCATTTCAGGAGCTGGAGGTTTACGGTATGGTTCGGATGCCTTAGGAGGAACCATTTTAGTCGAACCAGGTACTTTACGAATTGGGGATCCTTTGCGATTGGAATGGCAGCAGACTTACTTTACCAATGGAAATCAATTGGCTGGGGCTTTTCGCTTAGAACATGGGAGCAAACGCTGGTCAAATTGGCGTTTTCGCTGGCAAGCCTCAGGTAAACGCGGTGGCGATATCTCAACACCTGAGTATCGATTAGCCAATACAGGATTGTCTGAGGTGAATTTCTCTACCACAGCGTTTTTTAAAAAGCGAGAATGGGAGTACGAACTATTTTTTAGTCAGTACAACGCTCGAATCGGAATTTTTTCGGGCGCGCATATTGGAAATGTCTCTGATCTCCTCTCGGCCATCCGATCTGATCGGCCGCAAGAAATATATACTCCGACATCGTTTAGTTGGACCATTGGACGTCCTCAACAAAATTTACAGCATAATTTGTGGAAAAATCAGATCAAATGGAGGAATTGGAGCTTGGATGTGTCGCGCCAATATAATTTTCGACAAGAGATTGACATCTTACGAGGTGACCGAAATTTAAGTCAAACGTTTCGACTCACCACCTACCTAACTGATTTGCATTACCGGCAGTCGTTCCGAGTTGGACACGAGGGGGAGTGGGGGATTCAAACCAATACCCAATTGAATGTATCTACTGGTGAACTAAGATCCCCTCAGCGATCCACGGTTATTATTCCCAATTTTAGCCAATTTTTGGGTGCTTTGTACACAACACATGCCATACGAGGAGAAAAAACCTCTTGGGAGTGGGGCGGGCGATGGGATTGGCGATCGACCCAGACTTTTGCGCTTTCTCGAGGAAATGAACCCGAATCTTCTTCGTTTCGGTTTTCCAATCTGGCACTCAATGCGGGATTCTCGAAAATCGTTGGGAAGGGAAGTCAATGGAGTCTATCCCTGACCCGATCCTGGCGTCCCCCTTCCGTCAACGAACTTCTAAGTGACGGGGTCCATCACGGTGCTGCTAGTTTTGAGGTGGGAGATGCCTCACTTCAGCCCGAGGTTTCACATCAAATGGTGTCTAAATGGTCGTGGCAAGCGAATCCGCGGATTGAAACCAATCTGACCGCTTATGTCCAATGGATTCAAAATTACATCTTCATGGTTCCTTCCGGTGAGGCTGTGGTGGGTATTCGAGGAGCCTTTCCCGCTTTTTTGTATACCCAAACCGATGCGTTCTTTCGGGGAATTAATTGGCAAGGAGAATGGAAATTTCGACCTCGATTTCAATACAGTTGGCAAGCTTCCTTGGTCTTGGCCGACGATTTAAGTCGTCGACAACCCCTGCCTTTCATTTCACCCCCGGAGTACAGGCATCAAATTGCCTGGGTATTCCCAAAACTATTTGTGACTTGGGAAGTGGAGCATCAGTGGGTTGCCAGACAAAGTAGACTTCCGGGTCAAATCGATGTCTCGGAGGTATCCTTGGGCATTCCAATTCCCTTAATCCAAGGTGACTTTGCTCCTGCACCCGCAAGTTTTCAATTATGGAATACCTCCCTTCAATACCAAAAAGAAGATAAACCCTGGTCATTCCAATTTGAAGTACGAAATCTATTTCAAACTCGATATCGAGCTTACCTAGATCGGTTTCGGTATTTCACCGATGCCCCAGGTCGAAATTTTCAGTTTCGTGTTCGGTATGCGTGGGAAAAAAAATAATTTTTATTGCATATTTATGCACAGATATTATATTTGCAACATAATTGCAAATATAATATTTACCACATGAACTTTCAGAAAAATTGGTTATTGGCTTTGGCCGTATCGAGTGCGTTAGTTGGTTGTAAGGGTTCTGATCCTGAGCCGGAGGAAAATGAGTTCATTTCTACAGTACAATTGGTATTTACTCCTGCAGCTGGTGGGAATGCCATTACAGCCACTTGGCGTGATTTGGATGGAGAGGGTGGAACTGCGCCTACCGTTACACCCATTAATTTGGCTCGTAATACGACGTATAACGTGGCGATTAAATTTTTAAATGAGACGGTATCTCCAGCGGACGATATTACCAAAGAGATTCAAGAGGAGGCAGATGAGCATTTGGTGGTATTCACACCTGCTCCAGCTAATTTAGTTCAGTTTACTGTGACCGACCGTGATTCTCGAAACCTACCAATTGGTTTGGCTAGCCGGGCGGTAACTACCGCGGCTGGCACGGGTACTCTTCAAGTGGTACTTCGTCATCAGCCACCTGTCAATGGGCAGCCTATTAAGAATGGTACGGCAACTCCCGGAAGCACAGACGCGGATGTTACGTTTAATGTGGCGATTCAATAAACCTGATTCGGTAAACAAAAAAAGGGGCACCAGCCCCTTTTTTTGTTTACCGTTAGATAAATTAAGGAGGTTTAATTTTGGATATCCTAGAAAATAGACTATTTTGATTACCTATTTAAAAGGGAAAATTACATGAGTATCCAATTTATTTTTAGTCTCTCGGCCACCGAAACGTTGTTTTTTGTGTTGGTTTATTTTGCTTTGATCATTTGGGCGTTTGCCAAAGTCATTCAAAAAGAACGCGGATGGTCCTTAGTAGGTTGGGGACTATTTTTGTGGTTTGTACCTTTTTTGGGAGCCCTCGTGTATTTTATTAAGTATTTCTCTGACAAAGGAAAGGTCAAGGCCGTATCCTAAAATAAAACACCCCGAATCGAAAATTCGGGGCGTTTTATTTTAATGGAAAAAGTCTTTCATTTTATCAAAGATCGACCTACCACCACTTTGGCCCGGTTTGGGCTGAAAGTTGGGTGAATCTCGTAGTTTTTCCAATATTTGTTTTTCATCCGAAGAGACACTTTTAGGCGTGTATAAACTGAGGTGTACCAATTGATCACCAGTATTGTATCCATTCAGTTCTCGAAGTCCTTTTCCTCGAATTCGGAGAATTTCACCACTTTGTGATCCAGGCTTGATGGTAATACGTACCTTACCACCTACTGTAGGAACCTCGACTTCCTTGCCTAGAACGGCATCCACGAAGTTCAGGGGGAGGTCGTAGATGATGTTGTTACCATCCCGTTTTAGTTCGGGGTGTTCCTCTTCCTCAATAGCGATTAATAAATCGCCTGGAACTCCGCCTCGAGTTGGTACATTCCCTTTTCCTGACATGGACAATTGCATTCCTTCGGCGACACCTGCTGGAATTTTGATGGGAATGATATCCTCTTGCATGACACGTCCTTCACCAAAACAAGATTCGCATCGCTCAATGACGACCTTTCCTTCTCCTTGGCAAGTAGGACATGTGGATGTCGAGACCATCTGACCTAGCATGGTCTGTTGTACCCGACGAACTTGCCCAGCCCCTTGGCAGGTACCACATGTTTGAAGAGAATTTCCGTTTTTCGAACCATTGCCACCACAAGGTTGACAGGCAACGTACCGTTTGACTTTTATTTTCTTTTCGACACCTTGGGCGATTTCTTCTAGGTTCAACCGTAACTTGATACGTAAATCAGAACCCTTTCGAACGCCACGGCGTTGTCCACCTCCGCGTCCGCCACCGAAAAAACTACCGAATGGGCTATCATCACCGAAAATATCCCCAAAATTGCTAAAGATATCTTCCATGTTGACCCCACCGCCGCCAAATCCACCGGCTCCTCCCATTCCTGCATGGCCAAACTGGTCGTACCGGGCCTTTTTTTCGGGATCAGACAAAACTCCGTAGGCTTCGGCTAGTTCTTTGAACTTTTCTTCAGCCTCTTTATCATCCGGATTTTTATCTGGGTGATATTTTACCGCTAATTTTCGGTACGCTTTTTTGAGCTCCTCAGGAGTGGCATTTTTGCCTACACCAAGTACCTCGTAGTAATCTCGTTTTTGTGCCATACGATTATTGACCCACTACAACTTTAGCGTAGCGAATTACTTTATCATTCAAAAAATACCCTTTCTCAACTTCGTCAATTACCAATCCTTTTTTCTCATCTCCTGCCGGGAATTGAGTGATGCATTCGTGTAATTCGGCATCAAAAGGCTGATCTTTTGCTTCCATGGCTTTAACTCCCTTTTGGCTTAGGACTTTAAGAAGCTTGCTATAGACAAGTTCCACACCTTCTTTTAGCGCTGTAATATCATCCGAACTCTCCATGGATTTCTGAGCGCGTTCGAAATCATCTACCACCGGGAGCAATTCTTTCAAAACACCTTCTCCTGCATTTTGAATCAATTCAATTTTCTCTTTCGAAGTTCGTTTCCGGAAGTTTTCAAATTCCGCATACAATCGAAGAAAGCGATCTTTCGACTCTGCCAATTCCAACTTCAATTGATCTACTTCACTGAGTGGTTCATTGGGTTGTTCGGTCGAGGTAGTTTCTTCCTCAGAATTGCTTTCGAGCGCATGTTCTTCTGCCAAGTTTTCAGTAGGCATTTCTTCTTTTTGCATATCGTTCATCATAAAACGTTCAACTTTCTTTGGGTTAGGAGGAACAATAATTATTCCGACCTATTTATTTCTGTCACAATGTCATAAATTTCCATCAAGGGCATCACCATGTCACATAGGATTTTGGGCTTGAATGGCTAACCAATCTTTTTCGAAATCCAATCGGTAATCTTCCTCAAGTTTAGCATATTTTTTTGCTAACCAGGGGATTCGGTGGTCAAGCCATTGATTAATTTTTCGATGAGAAAAGGTTCTTGATCGGCATACGGCTCCGTGATAGGCAAATAGATGGTTAAGGAGTTCCATGTAAAGGGCTACCTCACCGTAGGAGTCTTTGGTAATTTTTACATGGTGTTGAATATGCCGATTTGCTTCCCGAATCACCTTGAGTAAGGTTGGCAGCGGATGGCTTGGCCGGTCTAGCAACTCTTCTATCAAAAAAGAGACTTGTTTTCTCCTGTCTAATTGTGTTTCTCCGCCTTCGATTAGCTGATAATGCAGCTGTTCCACCAAAATTTTATCCTTTCGAATCAAACGCAGCAATAACTTATCCTTTTCTTTGGTGGGTAAAGATTTAATGGCCAAAGACAATTCATCGGTTGCTTTCATTAAAAGAGGGGGCTTATTCTGGGATTTTGTTTGATTCCATAACCGTTTTCGTGGAAAGTTGGTTTAAACGGTCGGCTTTCTATTAATTTTGATGGATTTAATGTTCAAATTCATGGCATATATCGCAGAACAACATAGGCAATGGGTCATACAAAAAGCGTATGAATTAGGATTTTCGTTTGTAGGTTTCTCTGAGGCTCAATTTTTGGAGGACCAAGCACCTGAATTGGAATCCTGGCTGAATCAAAATTACCACGGATCGATGGCCTACATGGCGAACCATTTTGACAAACGGTTGGATCCAAGACGGTTGGTTGAAGGGGCCAAAACAGTCATTTCGGTTTTATTCAACTATTATCCAGCCGAACGGTTGGATGAGTCGGCTGACGCCTTGAAAATTTCGAAATATGCGTATGGAGAGGATTATCATGATGTCATGAAGAAAAAACTTCATGCACTTATGCAGGCGATGCAGGAAAGACTAGGTGATTTTGCGGGTCGGGCTTTTGTGGATTCAGCACCTGTTATGGATAAAGTATGGGCTGCCAAGAGCGGACTTGGATGGGTAGGGAAAAACTCAAATTTAATCACTCGAAAGGGGGGGAGTTTTTTCTTTATTGGGGAGATTATTTGTGATTTAGCCTTTGAACCAGATGGCCCAATGAAAGATTATTGTGGCCGGTGTCGCGCCTGTTTGGATGCTTGCCCCACCGATGCCATCGTGGCTCCCTATGTGGTGGATGGATCAAAATGCATTTCGTATTATACCATCGAACTTAAAGATGCAATCCCCCAGGATGCGGGTTCTTTTGAAGGTTGGATTTTCGGATGTGATATTTGCCAAGATGTGTGCCCGTGGAATCGTTTTTCCAAACCTCACCAAGTTCCTGAATTTTTACCTAAACCCTCGTATTCTACTTTGCAAAAGAATCGATGGTTGGATATTACACACGAGTCTTTCGGACACGTGTTTAAGAATTCGCCCATCAAACGGGCTAAATGGGAAGGATTTGCACGAAATGTTGCGTATGTTTTGGCTACACATGAGGTAAAATAACGTGAAAGACACTCCCTTTCCCCACTTCACTTTTCACCGTTATTCGTCCTCCATGAATCTGAACAATACGCTTACAAATAGATAACCCAATACCGTGGCCTCGGTATTTTTTGGCAGTCTGTGTTCTATAAAATGGTTCGAAAATTTTATTCATTTCAGTTCTTTCAATTCCAATTCCCTCATCTTGGAAAGCAATTAAACAATTGCGGCGATTGAACGATATTCGAACATCGGCCTTTTGGTTATCCGAATATTTACATGCGTTTTCCATCAGGTTGGTGAAGACTGTTTTCAGGAGCGCAGAATTACCTAATACCGTGATCAAACGATCGTCCTCGGGAATATCTTCAAAATCAATTTGAACCTCGTAACTTGGAAATAGATGGGTTACTTCCTCCTGCGCTTCAAATAAAACGGTATCGACTCGGAGAGGGGACATCAGAACCTCGGAATCAGATTTTTCAGATTTGGCTAGTTGCAGAAGTCCGTTGATTAATTTGATGATATGTTGAGTATCGTGCAACAGTGATTTCAGCGTCGTCTGGTATTCTACAGCGGTTCTTTCTTTTTCCAGTGCTATTTGTATTTCCGACTTTATGGCTGCCAAGGGAGTCCTAAGTTCATGTGACGCATTGGAAACAAAACTTTTCTGGAGTTCAAACGAGTTTTCTAATCTTGCCAACATCTGGTTGAAATTAATTGCAAGCCGTGCCAACTCATCTCGGTTATTTCCCGTATGTAACTTCGTTTTTAGGTTATAGGCAGTGATTTTGGAGATATCACTATTCATGGTGGCGATGGGCTTTAAGGCATGGCTGGCAAATAGAAACCCAAAGACAATCGTGATGATGATGGTGGAGAACAACCCAATGATGAGAGTGTCTTTGATGTTCTCTAGTTTCTCTTTCCCATATTTATCGTTGGCTTGGGCTAAAACTACGTAGGCAGAGCCATTTTCGTCGTCATATATGGACCCCACCACTTGTTTATCATTGTAAGCTGTTTCTAGGTATTGTTCTTTACGTACACGGTTCAGTAATTCGGGGCTATAATAAATGGCGTCCGAATTAATGTTGGAATAGGCAACCACATTTTCATCATTGAATACCAAAACCTGCACACCATACAAAGTATCCAGGGTGTTCCGATCGATTATTTTTAATAGTTTTTTATCGATTTCTTTTTCTTTAATGAGGAGCCGAGCGGTGGTATTCGCACGATCGCGAAGGCTATTGTAGAATTCTTGTTGGCGATAGTTTTCAGATAAGTAGTAAATCACCAGACAAAAAATGGTGAGAATGGTTGCTACGATAAACGTAAACTGAAGGGCGATTTTAGTTCCGATTTTCATTCTTCCCGCATGAAGTAACCCATACCCGTTTTGGTTTGGATGAGTTTAGGTTCAAAATCTTTATCAATTTTTTTTCTCAAAAAATTAATGTAAACCTCGATGACATTGAGACTTTTTTCGGGGTTTTGGTCCCAAATTTTTTCCGCGATTTCGCCTTTTGAAATCACTTTTCCTTTGTTCTTCATCAGGTATTCCAACAACATAAACTCCTTCGGGGTGAGTTCGATGACCGTCTGGCCCCGCATGACCATTTTAGTATCAGAATTGAGTTGGAGATCTTTGACTTTTAAAACATTGGAGGCGGTTTCAGGAATGGTAGGTGATTTTCGTTTAAGTAAAACTTGAACCCGGGCAAGTAATTCACGAAAATCAAATGGTTTGACAAGGTAGTCGTCTGCCCCTTTGTCAAAACCCACAATTTTGTCTTCAGTTTCTCCAAGAGCTGTTAAAATGATGATAGGGAGGTCTGGGAATTTTGACCGAATCCGTTCACAAACTTCATATCCGTTTAAAATGGGCATATTGAGATCAAGAATCACCAAATCAAATGAACCATTTTGGGCAATTTGCCAACCCATTTGTCCATCATAGGCAATTTCGGTGGAGAAATCTTTTTCCTCCAACCCTTTTTGAATGTTTTGTGCGATGCGAGGGTCATCCTCGACGATTAGTATCTTCATGTGGAATAAACAATTGAAATAAACTTGCGAGGCCAATGACCAATCCGCAGCCAATCGGATTTAACCAAAGGTAGGCCACGACGTCCCAATACCAAAGTAAAATGACTAAGATTTGGGCAACGATGGCCCCCCAGAAAACCGCATTTCCTTGTAGTGATTTTACATAAAATGCCGCAAGGAAGATCCCTAAAATAACTCCATAAAACCAAGAGCCCAATATATTGACAAGTTCAATCATACTGGATCCAAGTAAATGGGCAAATTGGGCCACGATGATACAAAAAATACCCCAAATGAACGTCGCTACCCGGGATGCTTTCACCTCTTGAACTTCAGAGGATTGATCTGACCTCGTTTTTCGGTAAATATCAATAACAGAACAAGCTGCCAAAGAATTATAAGCCGAGGCAATTGAACCCATCGAAGCCGAAAATATCACCGCGATTAACAGGCCAACCAGCCCCATCGGGAGGTGATCCAAAATAAATCGCAGAAAAATATAATTTACCTCAGTGGTATCACTTCCAGGAAAAGCTTTTTTAGCGATTAAAACGAATTGGTCTTTCACAGATTTTAATTCGTCGCGTACGGTCTTCACTTGATTTTGCGCCTGGGTGACCATCAATTCAGAACCCGAGTTAATGGCCTTGCGTAATGTATACATAGCCTCTTTATTTTGTCGGCTAAGTGAATCATGCGAGACTTGAAGCGGAATGATCTCGGCTTGATAGGGTGTTTTTTCTAATGACCGGACCAGCGATTCATTGAAAAATAAAGGGGGGGTGTTGAATTGATAATATACAAATACCAAGACACCAAGGAGCAATATGCCCAATTGCATTGGGATTTTCAATAAGCCATTCATCAAGAGTCCCAGGCGGCTTTGTTCAATCGAAGATCCCGTGATGTATCGACCAACTTGAGATTGGTCGGTTCCAAAATATGACAGCTGTAAAAAAAAACCTCCCAGTAAACCCGACCAAATATTATAGCGTTCTTGGGGATTAAACTTCCAATCAATGATGTTCATTCGGTCTGATTTTCCGGCCACTTGGAGCGCTTCAAAAAACGACATATCGGACGGTAAAAGGGACATGATTACGTAGCCCGTTACGACCAAACTAGTCAAAACTATCAACATTTGTTGCAAGTGAGTGTACGAAATTGCTTTAGTCCCACCAATAATTGAGTAGGTTAAAACAATACCTCCCATGAAAATATTGGTCAGGAGAATATCCCAATGAAAAATAGTTGATAGAATAATGGACGGTGCATAGATGGATATTCCGGTGGATAAACCTCGTTGAAACAAAAACATTAAGGATGTAAAAACACGGACGCGTGGACCAAAACGTTCTTCTAAATACTCATAAGCAGTAAAAACACGAAGTTTTTGAAAAATTGGGATAAAGGTGATGCTCAGCACAATCATCGCAAGCGGAAGACCAAAATAAAATTGTACAAAACCCATTCCCGAAGTAAATCCTTGACCCGGCGCCGATAAAAACGTAATGGCACTAGCCTGAGTAGCCATAACTGAAAACCCCACATGATACCAAGGCAAGGATTTGTTTCCAAGTAAATAGCCATCTAGTGTTTGGTCATTTCGATGCTTATAAACTCCGTACAAAATGATGAATGTAAGGGTTCCGGACAATACGATCCAGTCGATTGGACTCATGAAAATAGGATGGTTAAATAGGCATACAAAGCAATCTGAAACAGAAGAAATAGGATTAACCCAACATACCATTTTCTCCAGTAGGTATCTTTCATTTTGGTCTTTTTAAGGTTTTAATAGTTTGTAACGGTCTTGGACATCTTTTATGAAAGTACTTGACGGGTGATTGGCGATAAACTCTTGTAAGGCCATTTGGTACGGTTCGATTTGATTTCCCTTGGAGAGAAATAAAATGCGAAGGTAGGCGATTTTATCTTGCCATTTGGTCCCGATGAATTGATAGTAGTCTTGTTCAGCAGTAGTTGCCCCTTGGGAATAGTTTTCCTGTTCGTACAAGGTCACTAAGTTTTGATAAGCTTTCGTGGCCCGTTCCTCTAAATCGGCTGTAACTGCCACAGCTCCGGAGGCCAATTGTTTGGAGAATACTGACTGGGGGTAACGATCAATTAAAAGTCTTTGATATGGGTTTTCTGCTTGGCCATCGAGCAATGCCAGAAAATAAAGAACCTCGGGTTCATGAATGGAATTGGGAAAATCTTCCAACATTTTTTTGAAAATTTGTTGGGCATTTTGCGGTTCATTAAACTGCAATTTGTAGATCTTTCCAATTTGAAAGTAAGCATTTTCCTTTTTTAACTGACTAGCTAGACGCTGCGGGAGTGTTCGGGGAATCACTTTTTCCCATTCGGCCAGGCGGTTTTCCAAAGCACTATTTTGGTTGGAGGCAGCCTGAGTGGTATCTGTCTTTTTACCTCCCGTTTCACGAACAACCTGAAAACCTATACTTCCCACTTCTTTGTCTTTTCGCCTCCAATGGTCTTCCAAAGGACGGCTACCCCAGATACCCACAAAAGATACCTTATCCCGAGCCAGCTGTAGAGGGTCGACTAAAGCCCAACGCTGTCCTGTTGCCTTAGCAACCGGTGGAGTTGAATTTACCGAAAGTTTGAGCGGAGACTGTAGACTTTTTAAAGCGGTCTCTCGAAGTTTTTCAGGAGGGTAGGTAGCGAGGCGCTGAAGAGAATCCTCAAGTTGAATGACTTGCCAATGTCGGACAAACTCTTGAAGGGACTTTGACTTACTTTGGGCCAGAGCATACGAAGCATTGCTGGAGGGTAAGGTGTTCAAAGCACTATCATAATAGACTTTGGCTAACTCATACGATTGAAATTCATCGTATAGCAAGTCGGCAACAGCCAAATAGGATTTCCCTCTTTGAGAGGAGTTTGAGGGGCTTAGCTGAATGGATTTTTTATAATGCGCGATTGCTTTTTCCCATTCTCCAGCATTTTCGGCCATTTCACCCATTTTGTAAGCGATTTGGTCTTGGATTTTTTCGTTTTTCCCGCTTTTACTTAAACGTTCTAAGTTCGATTGTATATTTCCCCCTCGGGTGTACAGCGTTGCATTGATCTCACTCTGAAACCGCATAGGGTAGGGAACAGGTTGCTTAAGAACGGACTGAAAACGTTGACGTGCCAGGTCTGTTCGTCCCAGTAGTTCATACATCTGCCCAGCAATGTACAGATTTCGACCTTTTTGGAAGGATTTTTTTTGCAATTGAATGGATTCATCCAAAAAGGCAACAGATAATGCCCATTCCTCGGTTAGTTGGTGATAGTAAGCGTTTAAAAATAAAAATTCTTGTTTTTCTTCGTTTGATAGATTTTTGGTTTTTAATACTTGAATCACGGACTGAATGCCTTCCGCATCTTTTCGGTTCAGGTAGCTTTTCAAGAGTCCGAGCAAAGCTTTGGTGTGGTATTTTTCAGCTTGGGACTCAGAATTAATGAATTTATACACCTCCTCCGCATCTTCGAGATTACCTCGTAAGAGTCGGGCTTCTCCAAGCATGAGATAGGCAGGGTATAAAAATTTAGAATTTGCATGACGTTCTGCGATGAGAGACGTCATCTTGATCGCAACATCGGCGTGTTTGTGAATCGGTCGCGTGAAATTTGAATCAAGCGGCCACTGGAGGAGGAGCAAATTCGCATAATCTTCCTGCACGGTATCTTGTAGTATCTGGTGGGCATAATTTAAATTATCCCGTGCAATTAAATGGGCATTAAAACGGGCATTCAAATTGTGCCAAGCCAAACTGGTGGGTGTACGACGAAATTGAGAACACCCGGCCAACAATCCTAGGCATCCCATGAAAAAAATAGACCAAAAGCGATACGTTACCTTCATAGTGAGTTGCAAATTGCACACGAATTTACGGAATCCAAAAAATCAAACGGGGTTATCGACTAAATGAACGATTTGGTCCCTGTATCGGATGCCATATTGATAGCCGAGTGCAAAAACTTCACGTGCATTTTTTAAACTCAGCCCCTCAAAGTGGATAATCTCCTTGGGTTCGATGACCCAATCGCATTTTTGGGCTTGTTTTTCGGATTGCTGACTAATGGAGAGATAAAAGGTCTTCATCAAAACATCCTTGGCCGTTTTAATGGGAAGGTGATCCACCCGGGGCGTCACATTCACAGCAATTTTCAAACCTGGCTTGTCAAGGACCGGTTCTACGGGTAAATTATTGAGTACTCCTCCATCTACATACGTTTTTCCTTGAATGGAAATAGGTTCAAAAATACCCGGTAGACAACATGAGGCCACTATGGGTTTGATCAATTCGCCTTCGTGAAAATAAACGGCATGCCCTTTGGAGAGATTGGTGGCACATACATAGAGTGGAGTGGCCAAGTGCTCAAATCGATTGTGGGGGATCAATTCTTTCAGAATTTGCTCCACTTTATCCATGGAAAATAATCCCATTCGATTGAAAGCAAATCGGAGGTAGTTTGATAATCCTTGCTTTAGGATAAACTCTAGTAAATAATCGGGAGAATAGCCAGCCGCTAATAAAGCACCAGCTAGTGCCCCTGCGCTTGTGCCTGAATAGGAAGCGGGTTGAATTCCGATTTCTTGAAAGGCCTTAACGACACCTAGGTGAGCAAAGCCACGGGCACCACCACCCGATAAGATAAAATGAACAGAGTTGGTATCAATCATTTTTTATAGGAAATCTCTTCCAATCAAAACGGTCAGAAAGTGAGAAAGTTATGCAAAGAGGCGAGTTCTTTTGGTTGAAAACCTTTTTCTGTTTTTTCCAAACGAGCCGCCTCATGAAAGGGGTCATGGTCAAAAAATAAAATCCAATCCTCCTCGGTTGCTCGTTGTAGAAGTTTTTCTTTTTCGGTCATTGTTTGCAAGGGACGAATATCATAGCCCATGACATAGGGAACATGAATGTGAGCAAAGGATGGAATGGTATCGGCTGCGAACCAGATTTTTTGGTCCTTGTGGGTAATTAAGGGCATTAACATGGCTTCCGTATGACCAAAAGCTTCGATTAATTCGATATCAGCTCCCAAGGGTTGGGTATGATCCTCAACAAAACACAATTGCCCAGATTCTTGAATGGGAAGGAGGTTTTCTGGAAGAAACGTTGCCTTTTCTCTTGGATTTGGCTTCATGGCCCAATTCCACTGAGCTCTGGACGTCCAATGCTTGGCGTTTGGACAGGTTAATGTTGGGCTGGATTGATTGGCTAACTGTTGAACCGCTCCACCTGCATGATCAAAATGTAGGTGTGTCAATACAACATCCGTTACTTCATTGGGTGAGTAGCCAGCTTGAACAATGGCCTCCGCTAAGTCGATGGTCTCGGTACGATCGTAATATCCTTGCCATTTGGCAGGTTGTTTATTTCCCATCCCAGTATCCACCAAAATCAGTCGGTTTTCATGCTGGATCAACAGACATCGCATTTGCCATGCACATAAATTGAGGTCGTTTGCAGGAATTTTTTTTGACCATAGGGTCTTGGGAACCACTCCAAACATGGAGCCTCCGTCTAACTTAAAGAAACCAGTGGGGACTGAACGAAAAATCATGAGCTAGGATTAAATATAAAAAATATTAGAAAAGTTATATAATAATTAGCTTAACAATAATTTTTTAATAGGCACTTATGGGAAAAATGAATAAAAATATGCAATTTTGCACCGCATTTGAGAGTTAATAAGAAACAGGCCGTAATCGCCTTTCTTTAAAATGTACAATAGTTGAAATTAAAGATTTCTCATAACAGTTTAGTTTAGGTTAAAATAGAGGAGAGAGGAGGTCGATGACCTCCTTTTCTTTTTTGGTAAAGTAAAAAACGACGAGTGGTAACTCGTCGTTCAATGTTAGTCGATCAACCCTGGAACTTCTATTACTTCGTTGGTATCGGCGTCATAATCAATGCCTGCCCATTCAAATCCGAAGAGTTGGAAGAAGTCAGACCGGTAACCGGCCAAATCACCTATTTCGCCAAGGTTTTCGGTGGTAGCTTGTTCCCACAATTTTGAAACTTCGGCTTGTACATCCGCTCTCATTTCCCAATCGTCAATTCGAATTCGGCCGGCTTCATCCAAAGGAATTTCTCCATTCGTGTAAAGTCTTTCATTGAATAATCGGTATATCTGTTCGATACATCCTTCATGTAGACCTTTTTCCTTCATAATTTTATAAAGAAGAGAGATATACAATGGAATGACGGGAATAGCAGAAGAGGCTTGGGTCACTAAGGCTTTGTTGACTGACACGTAGGCTTTTCCATCAATCGAGGTTAGCATTTTGGTGATATCAAAAGCTGTTTTTTCCAAATGATCTTTGGCTCGGCCAATCGTTCCTTTTCGGTATACAGGTTCTGTGACCTCAGGCCCGATATACGAATAGGCCAAGGTTTTGACTCCTGGAGCCAATACATTGGCTTCCAAAAGGGCTTCCATCCACATGGCCCAATCTTCCCCACCCATTACGACGACCGTGTTTTCGATGTCTTCTTCTTTGGCAGGTTCTATGGTGACAGTAGAGACATTTCCGGTATGAAAATCAACCGTTTTATTTGAAAATGTTTGACCAATTGGCTTTAAAACCGAATTATGAGTAATACCTGTTACGGGGTGAACTCGCCGAGGTGAAGCCAAAGAATAAATCACCAGGTCTACTTGACCGAGGTCCTGCTGGATGGCAGCAATAGTTTTGGCCTTGATTTCTGAGGAAAAGGCATCTCCATTGATACTTTTTGCATATAATCCGGCAGATTGGGCTTCTTTTTCAAAAGCGGCGGTGTTGTACCAACCCGGGGAACCTGTTTTACCCGGAGCAGATGGTTTTTCAAAATAAACGCCCAATGTAGCTGCGCCCGAACCAAAAGCTGCGGTGATACGAGAAGCAAGTCCAAATCCGGTGGAAGCACCAATGACCAAAACTTTCTTTGGCCCATCCACTGTTCCTTGGCTTTGAACATATTGAATCTGATGCGCCACATGAGCAGCGCAACCATCCGGATGCGCGGTAAGGCAAATAAATCCACGCACGCGAGGAGAAATAACCATGATTTGATATTTTAAAGTTTGGATTCCAAAAGAGGAATGAACGTTCAAAAATAGAGAAACATTTTTAAAATGCCGAATACCGCCTAGTGGCAAGCGACTCCTTGGACGTATTCTTCCAGAATGGGCAATTTTGAAACGACGGTATCGCCCTGAAATCCTGTTATATCTGCGGCACTGATTTGCTTTAGGTATTCAGTAAGATACGTTTTCGCTAAGGGAAGATACGACCAATGCCATTTTTCTTCCTCATAGCCTTTTCGATTGAGTAAAGATTTATTCGTGTAAGTCTGGCAAAATCCAAATTTGTGAGCATGAGTCTTTAACCATTCGTATTCTTTTAATCCATTCCCATGGGTAAAGTAGGCGTTGGAAAGATCATTTAGGTCAATGTCGGTGCCCCAGTGGTGACGGGAAGTTCCGGGCATGGAGGAATACAACAAAATTTGACGTGCACGTGCTTTACCCTCCAAATGGGCATTTTCAGGTAAATTCCATTTTCGTTCCCAAATGGCTTTTTGCATGGAAAAAGTTCGCGTAGCCGAAACGATAAAAAGAGATACGCCGTCTTTTTGAGCAGCCTTTTGCATTTTTTGAAAAGCCTCATAGGTTTCTTTTCGCAGGTATTGACTTCGTGCCGAGCCTTTGGTGTACTTATCATCAGGTTTGACAAATCGAGTATCTTTCTCCGGATCAATCTTTCCTAGGAGGTCTGCTTTTGAGAGAGTAGGCTCGGTTGACCAAAGGAAAGTCAACAGAATCAGCCAGTTTGCCATATTTTATGTGGTTTATGAAAACAAAGTTAGGTGATTTTAGGTGGAACTAGTACATTTGATTATTCAACCTATCCATTTTATTCTGTATGAATTTTCGTAAACCCCGGTGGACGTATTTGGTTTCTTCCGGTTTGATTCTCGCCTGTGTCAAAACCCCTTCTGAAACAGAAACTCGCCAAGTTGATACCGCACACTATGAGGCCATTCGAGAGAAAACTCCGGCCGTTGTGCATGACGACTTTACTCTGTCCCTCTGGGCATCCGACTCCCTAGCACCGGATCCCATCGCCATGTCGATTACCGACCAGGGCGAAGTCTATATCACCCGATCCAATCGAATGAGCCATTCAGAATTTGATATTCGCGGTCATCAAGATTGGATGACCCAATCGATTGGTTTTCAACGTGTGGAGGATAGACAAGCCTTTCTTCGATCCACATTTGCTCCAGCGAATTCAGAAAAAAATACGTGGTTGGAGGATTTAAACGGAGACGGATCCCACGATTGGCTAGATCTAACCGTTGCGAAAGAGGAAATTTGGAAGATCCAGGATAATAATCGGGATGGTAAAGCGGATCTATCTACTCGGGTAGTTGCCGACTTTCATACCGAGGTGACCGACGTAGCCCATGGGTTATTGGTTCGAGGAAAAGATGCATTTGTGAGTGCCTCTCCCCATGTTTGGCGTTTGGAAAATCAAGCTCCCGATGGAACTTGGAAAAAAAAGACACCCATTGTCTCTGGTTATGGGGTTCACATTGGTTTCGGAGGACACGGTATGTCGGGAGTTACTGAGGGCCCTGATGGTCGCATTTATTGGTCTATCGGAGATTTAGGTGCTGAAATTAAAACGGTCGATGGGAAAGTATTGGCACATCCGCACGAAGGAACTATCGTTCGTTGCAATCCGGATGGGACCGACTTGGAGGTATTTGCCAAAGGCCTTCGAAATGTGCATGAATTTGTATTTGATGATTATGGTAATTTAATCACTGCGGATAATGACGGTGACCATCCGGGCGAGAGTGAACGTTTGGTTCATTTAGTGGAGGGCTCCGATGCAGGTTGGCGAACGCACTGGCAATTTGGAAAATACACAGATCCCAAAAATAATACCTACAAAGTTTGGATGGACGAAAAGCTGTTCGTGCCGAGATGGAATAAACAATCTGCCCATATCATTCCCCCTATTCAAAATTTTCATAATGGACCCACTGGTATGCAATACAATCCTGGTACGGGTTTTGGAAAACAATGGAAAAATCATTTTTTCCTCGTAGAGTTTGTGGGAGCACCTAGTGGGTCGGGTATTTGGGCTTTTTCGTTGAAACCCCAAGGGGCCAGCTTTACCCTGAACAAAGAGCAACGAATTTTAAGTGGGGTGTTACCGACGGCCATTCGCTTTACTCCAGAGGGATCCATGTTGGTATCAGATTGGCTAAACGGCTGGGGAACCAAAGGGCAAGGCCGAATATGGAAGTTGGATACAAAACAGACCGATCTTCTGGCAGAACGAAAAAAAACCTACGAACTTTTACAAGCTGATTTTTCCAAGATATCCCTCGCCACACTACAAAATCTGCTTGGAAATGAAGATCGTAGAGTCCGATTGAAAGCTCAATTTGAGTTGGTCCATCGAAAAAATACCGACGTATTTGCATCCCTCGTTCAGGTTCCCAGCTCACACCAACTTGCACGTGTTCATGCTATTTGGGGACTTGGCCAGTTGGCTAGACAAAAAATGGAATCGGCTAAATCGCCCCTTCGAGCTTTATTGAATGATCCAGATCCTGAGATCGTTGCCCAAGCGTTGAAAACCTTGGGAGATATTCGAGATGGGTCTGCAAGGGCATCCATTCGGGAAAAGTTAGTTCATCCCAATGACCGGGTCCGATTTTATGCAGCTGAGGCACTCGGACGGATAGGGAAAAGTGAGGATGCTGAACTTCTTTTTCAGTTGATCGCTCTCAATCAGGATCGAGATGTCTATATACGACATGCCGCTATATTAGCTTTGTCACGTATTCAGGCTTCGGAGGCTTGTCTGGCACGAGTGAAGCATCCTAATACTTCCGAGCGAATTGCTGCCATAGTAGCCTTACGCCGCATGCAACACCCTGGTGTGGCTCAATATTTAAAAGATTCGGATCCCCAATTGGTCTTGGAGGCAGCAAGAGCTATTCATGACGATGGTTCCATCGCGGAGGCTTTACCGGCTTTAGCCAGTATGATCACACATGCAGATGCCTATGAGGAGGCATTGACACGTCGAATCATCAGTGCTTGTCTCCGATTGGGTAGAGAACAAGATCTGGAAAATCTGATTGAATTTGCACAAAAAACAACCATTTCTCCCGTTTTAAAGGCAGAGGCCTTGGCTGTATTAAGTGTTTGGGCGGACCCATCTCCCTTGGATCGGGTAGACGGCCGTTTCCGAGGCTATGTAAAACGAAGTTTACCTGACGTACAGAAAAAAATTCGCCCATTGGTTCAAACTTGGTTGAAATCCAACGAGCCGATGACTCAAGTAGCTGCTGTTGAGTTAGTAGGCCGTTTGCAATTGGCTGAGTTTGGAAAATCATTGGAAGAAATTTATCAATCCAATCCAGATAAAACACTTAAAATGGCCGTTTTGAAAACAATGACCGACGTGGGGTATGCCCAAGCTGGGCTTTGGGTCCGAAAAGGACTGGAAGATGAGGTTGCAGATGTTCGTACAGTGGCGATTGGACAATTGAGCAAATTAAGTGTGTCAAAAGACGAATTGCCCGGCTTGATCGCACCGGTGTTTGCTAAGGGGACTGTTCGTGAAAAGCAACGCGTTCTCCAAACTCTTCAGGGGATGCCAACCGATAATACTCGAGTGGTATTGGATCAACTAGTTTCAGAATTTGCCCTTGGAAAACTTGAACGGGAGGTTATGCTCGATTTAGCGGAGGCTGTTGAGAAAAATGGAGATTCGAAAATACAGGAAAAATGGAATCAAGTACAATCCAAAAATTCGCCTTTAGAGGAGTTTCAGGCCACTCTGTACGGTGGAAATGCGTGGGAAGGGAGAAATTACTTTTTGTATAATTCAACAGGCCAGTGTGTTCGTTGCCATACATTCGATAAATCTCAAACAGGTACAGTTGGACCTAATTTGGCAGGAATTGGTACCAGATTAGACCGTAATCAGCTTTTGCAAGCTCTCATTGAGCCTAGTGCGCGGCTTGCTCCTGGGTATGGTCAAATTAACTTAATTCTATCGGGCGGACAAGAAGTGAGTGGAACTTTGTTAGAAGAATCTGAAACTTCTTTATTACTTCGAACTACCGAGGCTGAGCCACTAACTATTGCAAAAAGTAGAATTCAATCTCGAGAAAATTATCCGTCGAGTATGCCAAGCATGGGGGCGATCATGTCGAAAAAGGACATTCGAAACATGGTTGAGTTTTTAAGCTCGTTGAAATAATTTCTTTGGTTGGTTTAACAAAAAAACGCGGTGGAAATTACACCGCGTTTTTTTGTTAAATTATTTTCGTTCAATTTCCCTTAGGTTTTCCATTTTCTTTCGGGCTAGGAATTCCGTTACACCCTCAAAGTGCTCTCTTACGCGTTTTTGTCCGAATTCAAATACTTTTTCAGCGAGCCCATCCAAGAAATCTCGATCATGGGAAATAAGAATGATGGTTCCATCAAAGTTTCTAAGCGCTTCTTTCAGGATATCTTTGGTTCGCATGTCCAAATGGTTGGTGGGTTCATCTAGAATCAAAAGATTAACAGGTTGGAGGAGCAATTTGATCATGGCAAGTCTTGTTTTTTCACCACCAGACAAAACCTTTACCTTTTTATTGATATCATCTCCCCGAAACAAAAAGGCGCCCAAGAGATCTTTGATTTTGGTTCGAATTTCTCCTTCGGCAATTTCGTCAATGGTTTGAAAAATAGTTAACTCCCCATCCAATAATGAAGCTTGATTCTGCGCAAAATAGCCAATCATGGCATTATGCCCAATTTTCACTTCACCAGAATCCACCGGTATTTCCTGCATGATGGCTTTTACTAAAGTGGATTTCCCCTCTCCATTTCGACCAACAAAAGCGACTTTTTGTCCACGTTCTATCGTCACATTTGCCTCTTTGAAGACGAGATGATCCCCATACGATTTAGTCACTTCGGCCACAATGACGGGGTAATTTCCTGACCGTGGAGCAGGCGGGAACTTTACTGTAATGGCCGAGGTATCGACTTCATCAACTTCCACAAGTTCCAACTTTTCCAACATTTTAACTCGGGACTGAACTTGCAACGTCTTGGAATACGTGCCTTTGAAACGATCGATGAACTCTTGGGTCTCTGCGATCATTTTTTGTTGGTCGTTGTAGTGCTTTTGTTGCTGTTCCATCCGTTCTTTTCGCAACTGAAGATATTGAGTGTAGGGCACCTTGTAGTCATAGATTCGGCCCATGGTTACTTCAATTGTTCGGTTGGTGATGTTATCAACAAACGCACGGTCGTGTGAAATGACAATGACAGCTTTGGCTTGGTGAATTAAAAATTCCTCCAACCATTGAATCGATTCTATATCCATGTGGTTGGTTGGCTCATCAAGGAGAATCAAGTCAGGCTGTTGAAGTAGAATTTTGGCCAATTCAATCCGCATTCTCCAGCCCCCCGAAAATTCAGAAGTGGGCCGATGAAAGTCCGATCGCTCAAATCCTAAACCAAGCAATGTTTTTTCGATTTCAGCATCATAGTTGACTTCTTCCACCGAGTAAAACTTTTCACTTAAGTCGGACACTCGTTCGATGAGTGCCATGTATTCATCGGATTCGTAATCGGTTCGGGTTTCCAATTGATGGTTGATTTCATCAATTTCCTGTTGCATAGCCAGGGCAGCTTTGAAGGCCTTGCCTGCTTCTTCAAAAACTGTGGAGTCGTCCTCGGTTAGCAAATGTTGAGGCAGGTAAGCAATAACAGCTTCTTTCGGGGCAGAGATCTTCCCTTTGGTAGCTTTTTGGGCTCCGGCAATCACTTTTAATAAGGTAGATTTTCCCGCCCCATTTTTACCCATGAGCGCGATGCGGTCTTTCTCATTAATATTGAACGTAATATCCGAGAAAAGGGTGTGACCACTAAACTCGACGGTAACATTATCGACTGAAATCATATTTTAAAAAAAATAGGGGGATAAAATCCCCCTTTCGGGTTAAATAACGACGTTAACGATTCTTTTGGGTACCACGATGATTTTTTTGGCTGGTTTGCCTTCCATCCATCGGATTACTTGTTCATCTGCCAGGACTGCCGCTTCGATTTCCTCCTTGGTGGCTTCGGCCGCAAAAACGAGATTGGCACGGACTTTTCCATTAATTTGGATAGGATATTCAATAGAATCTTCAATCAGATAGGCGGGATTCCAGGCAGGGAATGACTGTTGTGTAACCGTTCCAGGTGTATGTCCAAGCTGTTCCCAAAGTTCTTCAGCGAGGTGTGGAGCGTATGGACTCAGTAAAATGACCAGAGGCTCCAAGATGGCCCTTTTGTGGCATTTTGCCGCTGCCAACTCATTCACACAAACCATAAAGGCGCTGACTGCTGTATTGAACGAAAATTGTTCAATATCCTCACCGACTTTTTTAATGGTTTTGTGTAGGGTTTTTAACTCACTAGCCGTGGGCTCGTTGTTGGTTACGAGTGATTGGCCTTGCGGATCAAAAAATAACCGCCATAACTTTCGAATGAATCGATAGGTACCTTCCATTCCTCGCGTGTCCCATGGCTTGCTTTCAGTTAGAGGTCCTAAAAACATTTCATACAAACGGAAGGTGTCGGCACCGACCCGTGCAACAATGTCATCCGGATTGACCACATTGAACTTGGATTTCGACATTTTCTCCACTTCCCAACCACAACGGTAGTGGCCATCCTCCAAAATAAATTGAGGTTGATCCCCTATGTCGTTTCGTGTGCTCTTGAATGCCTCAATATCCAATAGGTCGTTTTCGACAATATTGACATCTACGTGTAGTTTGGCTGTATCGTATTGATCCTTCAATCCATAAGAAACAAAGGTTGGAACATCTGCATTTTTAATCCGGTACACAAAGTTTGAGCGACCTTGTATCATGCCTTGGTTAATCAATTTTAGGGCAAATTCTTCATGCAATGCGTATCCTCTGTCCTTTAAGAATTTATTCCAAAAACGGCTATAGAGAAGGTGACCAGTGGCATGTTCGGTACCTCCAATGTATAAATCAACCTGTTGCCAGTATTCAATGGCTTCCTTCGAGGCAAAGGCTCCTTTATTTTTTGGATCCATGTACCGGAACCAATACCACGAACTACCGGCCCAACCCGGCATCGTAGAAAGTTCATAGTCAAATTCACCCTGGTATTTCCAATTTTGAGCTCGACCCAGCGGCGGCTCACCAGATTCAGTTGGCTGGTAAACATCAATGGAGGGTAAAACCAATGGGAGGTCTTCATCTGCGACCAAGTACGGTATGGAGTCACCCGACTCATGGTTTCGGTAATACACAGGAACAGGTTCTCCCCAATACCGTTGACGAGCAAACACAGCATCGCGAAGGCGGTAATTTACTTTAGCCTTACCTTTTCCGTGGTTTTCTAGCCAATTTACCAGAGTTTGTGTGGCTTCGGTATAGGAAAGTCCATTGATTAACTCGGAATTTATATATTTCCCTTCTTTGGTTGGATCGGCTTGCGTATCGAGATTGGTTTGAGCATCCAAGATCGGGATAATTGGTAATTGAAAATGCGTTGCAAAATTCCAATCGCGTTGATCCCCCGACGGAACTCCCATCACGGCTCCTGTTCCATACCCCGCCAATACATAATCGGCTATCCAAATAGGTACCTTGGCTCCATTGACGGGATTGATGGCAAATGATCCCGTAAAAGCGCCCGATACGGTTCGAACATCCGACATTCGATCTAATTCGGATCTTTTTTGAGTCTCTTCTATATAGGCCAATACCGTAGATTGTTGCTCAGCAGTCGTTAACGAGGTGACCCATTCATGTTCTGGGGCTAATACTAAAAAAGATACCCCATAAATGGTATCCACTCGTGTAGTGAATACTTCGATTTCTGATTCAGACAACCCATTTTCAACCACATTTGGCGTATTTTCCAAGGAAAACTTCACCATGGCTCCCACCGACCGACCGATCCAGTTACGTTGTTGTTCTTTGAGGGAATCCGACCAATCCAACTGATTAAGCCCTTCGATCAATCGATCTGCATAGGCGGTAATTCGCATGACCCACTGTCTCATTTTCTTTTGGACCACAGGATGCCCGCCACGTTCAGAGACGCCATCTTTTACTTCATCGTTGGATAAAACCATGCCCAGAGCTGGACAAAAGTTGACAACGGATTCTGATAAATACGTCAATCGGTAGGGCAATGTCATTTGATATTGCTTCTCTTCTGACCAGCTTTGCCATTCCTCTGCAGAGAAAGAAGGTAAATCATCTTCCGTATGCGCTTTTAAGTTTAGGGTACCGTGTTGCGTGAAATGGTTGACTAGTGTTTCAATGGGCTCTGCCCGGTCGTTTTCTTTATTGTACCAAGACGAGAAGAGTTCGCGGAAAATCCATTGGGTCCATCGGTAATAATCTGGATCGGAGGTTCGAATTTCTCTCGACCAGTCGTACCCAAACCCTAAGTTTTTTAATTGTTTGATGTAGGTTTCTATGTTTTTCTCCGTCGTGATGGCTGGGTGTTGCCCCGTTTGAATGGCGTACTGTTCGGCGGGTAAACCAAAAGAATCAAAGCCCATTGGGTGAAGCACATTAAAACCCTTAAGTTTTTTATACCGGCTATAAATATCGGAGGCAATATACCCAAGAGGATGGCCCACATGTAGCCCTGCACCTGAGGGGTACGGAAACATGTCCAAAACATAAAATTTGGGTTTGGAGGAATCAATATCCACACGATAGGTTTGATTTTCTTCCCAAAAGGATTGCCATTTTTTCTCAATGGACTGATGCTGATATTCTGTCATGAATTTGCGCTAAAAAATTGGGTGCAAAATTACATTCTATTTGGCAGCATATCAAATGAAATAAAAAGGACGATTTCAATATGAAATTTTTGTTAAGACATAATCGAACCCTTTCCTAGAAAGTGTACTTTTGTTGATAAATAGTAATAAATCTCTATGCCATTTGGGAATATTAGGATGATCCTATTGTCTTTTTTATTCATTCACAGTGTATTTATTTTGAATGTAAAAGGGCAAACCGTTCGGCAAATCGGAAAAGGTACGCAGGTGGGTGTACAAGTTCGAACAAGTTCAGGTCAAGGGCAAGGTACCAATACTTTATCGGGAACTGGATTTCAGCCAAACTATGCTGCCGCCTCCCGATTTTTAGCTCAATCTACCTTTGGAGCGACTTGGAATGAGATTGTCCGCGTAGAGCGCGATGGAATCGAGCCTTGGCTACGAAATCAATTTCAGCGATCGCCTGCATTTTTTTGTACACCTTATGTTCAAAAGTTACATCAAACTCTCGTTGATTCTCTAAATCAGCGGTCAGGAAGTACCACCAATACCTTGGCCAATACATTTGTTCCAGCCTGGTACTTTGATGTTGCGTGGTTTCAAGGTGTGATGCAAAGTGAAGATGCCCTTAGATGGCGAGTTGCCTTTGCCTTGAGTCAAATTTTGGTTACCTCACGGATTTCGGCCTTTGATGACAATCCTTATGCCTTGGCAAGCTACCATGATGTATTGTATCGAAATGCGTTTGGGAATTTTAGGCAGTTAATTGATAGTGTTACCTTTCATCCGGCAATGGCGGTGTATTTAACCTACATGAACAATCGAGCTACAGATGTAGAGAGACAAACCTATCCTGATGAAAATTATGCGAGAGAAATCATGCAGTTGTTTACTATTGGATTGTTTCAACTGAATCCGAATGGGACGGAAAAAAGGGATGCATTAAATCGCCCTATTCCTACGTATGACAATACAGATATTGCTGGCTTGGCCAAAGTGTTTACAGGATTATCTTGGGGGGATGCAACCTATCTTGGTCAGCGTGAAACGAACCGTATGAGCTACACACTGCCTTTGCGATTTTTTCCAATTGATAGTAGCGATGCCAAACGAAATCCTTGGAAGCGAACCCCTCGAATCGTCCCTGGCCATGAACCAGGTAGTAAAACTTTTCTGGGTTTTTCTACTCCAAATCGGACCCCTGCACAAGGATTGTTGGATATAAAAGATGCATTGGATGTACTTGTCAATCATCCTAACACGGCACCGTTTATTAGTTTGCGCTTAATCCAACATTTGGTTACCTCCAATCCGTCCGCCGACTTTGTAGGTCGTGTTTCTTCGGTATTCGCCAATAATGGACAAGGTGTACGGGGTGACCTAAGGGCAGTTATCCAAGCAATCCTATTGGACCCTGAAGCCCGAGCTTGCTGTTCGGAGGCAGATCCAGTTTATAAAGGGCATCTACGGGAGCCAATACTTCGTTACCTCAATCTGGTGAAAGGACTTGAATTGAAGTCACCTACCCAAACATTTCGGAATTCGTTAACTGAGGTGAATAATTTGATTGGACAAATTCCACTTAATTCTCCTTCTGTATTCAATTTTTACCAACCGACGTATGTCCCGGATGGCCCATTGGTCGGAACTGGAAAGGTTGCACCTGAATTTCAAACCTTGAGTTCTCAATCCTTTACAGGCTATTTAAATGGATTACATCGGTGGATATTTGATAACAACGTAGTCGATTATCGAAGTTATTTTTCCAACGAATCCATAAAACATGCTGAACGTCCCGGTTTTGATCTGTCCAATTGGTTTCCCTTAACATTAGACCAACGTTTACCCGAATTGATTGATCGATTAGGCTTGATTTTAGCCCAAGGTCAAATTACCTTAGATCATCGAAATTTAGTGGAACAAACCGTTCGCCAAATGCCCTTAAACTTGAATGCCAATCAACAACCTGATCCCACCTTGGCAGATCGCCGCGTTCGAATGGCTATTTTTTTATTGATGGCATCTCCTGATTACATGATTAAAAGATAAAGTGATATGGATCGTAGAACCTTTTTGAAAAATGCCACGTGTGGGGCGATGGGATCCACGACACTGCTAAGTTCCTTAAGTAGCCTAGGTGCGTTAAATGGCTTGGTGAAGCCATCAGGCGATTACAAAGCACTGGTATGTATTTTACTTGCTGGTGGTGTTGATTCATTTAATGTATTGGTTCCAACGGGAACCAGTGGCGGGGATACCGGATTTGCTGATTATTTATCCGCCAGAACAGACCTTGCCTTTCCAAACACCTCTCAGTTACTGCCTCTCACAAACACCTCGGTAAGCAGCTTTAGGCATTTAGCGGGTAGTTATCAGGCGTTTGGTCTGCATCCAGGCATGCCGGGGGTAAGAGAATTGTATGAAGAAGGAAATTTGACCTTTCTGGCGAATATTGGCACCTTGGTAGAACCCATTGCCAATCGATCCGAATTTGAAAGTGGGCAAAAAAAAGTACCCTTAGGAATATATTCTCATTCAGACCAGATTATGCAATGGCAAACTTCAGTTCCACAATCTCGGGAGGCGGTTGGACTTGGTGGCCGAATTGCCGATCTTTTGAATGCACAAAATGCGAATACAGAGATTTCGATGAATATTTCCTTAGCCGGAAAAAATATCTTCCAACGAGGTAATTCCATTACAGAATATGCCATTGGAAACAATGTTGATCCGTCAAATGTGGGACTTCGTAGTTTTCCAAGTTGGTGGAATAACGCTGGGTTGCTCCAACAAATTAGGTTAGGAGCCGTGGACAGTTTAGTTTCTCAAAATTATGCCAATGTGTTGCAGCAGACCTATTCGACCACAGCTAAAAAATCCTTGGCCGCATTTGATGTTTTTCGAAGTGCTTTGATGCGGACCACCCCTTTGCAAACTACCTTTCCTGCCACATCTCTGGCACAGAATCTTGCTGCAATTGCCCAGGTCATGAGTGTTCGCCAATACCTAGGGGCAAAGAGACAAATATTTTTCGTGCAATATGGAGGTTGGGATATGCATGATGATTTACTAAATGGGTTAAATCAGCGACTTCCTGTTGTTAGTGCTGCTTTGCATTCGTTTTTTAGAGCAACTCAAGAATTGGGAATTGCTAATCAGGTAACCACTTTTACCATCTCCGACTTTGCCCGAACCATTACCTCCAATGGCCAGGGGTCTGATCATGGATGGGGCGGAAATTCCATGGTTATGGGCGGAGCAGTACAAGGGAAACAAGTTTTGGGTGCGTATCCTCGACTCATTATTCAGAGCTCAAATCCGTTTAATGTATCATTTCGAGGGAATTTTATTCCCGCCGTCTCGACTGACGAATTGTATGCGGAGCTGGCTCTATGGTATGGGGTCTCACCTAGTGATCTTCCCTATATTTTGCCCAACCTCGGAAATTTTTACACATATTCTCCTACGAAACGTCCGATCGGATTTATGTCATGAAATTTGGTATCCTATTCCTTGTTTTCGGTCTTTTCCTACACACCAGTTGGGGACAAACCTGTCCCGGAACGCCAGGACAAGTTACTTGGAGGTATTGGTTGAATATGCCTGAAAATAACGGGACTGATACCTCTGCATTATTTTCAGATCCACGCTACCCAAATCATCCGGATGGAAGTCAGGTATTAGCATCCATGCAAACCCCTTTAAACTTCACGGAGTATTATGCGTCATCTATTCGTGCATTTTTACGTCCTACAGTCACAAGCGCCTACCGGTTCAATGTTACAGGGGATGATAAAGCGGTGGTTTATTTAAGTTTGACGCCCAATGAATCAAATAAGCGGCTAATTGCTGAAGTTGTTTCCTGGACAAATCGGACGGAGCATACCAAAAGTCCGCAACAAACCAGTGGTTGGTTTAACTTAGAGGCAGGCAAGGACTACTATATTGAGATGATTCAACTTGAGGGGAATGGGGGGGACCATGCAAGTTTGTTTTGGCAAAGACCTAATGAAACCCAATGGCAAGTCATCGATTTCAGAAGCCTAGTAGATGTTGGATGTTTGCCTAGTTGTCCGGTAGCTGGAACACCCTGTGATGATGGGGATCCCGCCACCGTTCAAGATGCACAAGATGGAAATTGTCAATGTCACGGTGTTTCAGTTAAACCCACGACTTGTATCGGTGAGCGAGGCGGGGTCCAGGTTTACTACTATGATCAAATACCAGGATCTTATGTAGAGAATGATCTTCTCAATTCGCCCAAATTTCCTTTGGTGCCAGATCGAAGGGAGTATTTAACAAGTTTGATAGGCCCAAGGCAACCTTACAGTCGCGATCAATATGGGTCATTGGTTCAAGGGTATATTACCGTACCTCGGTCCGGAAATTATGAATTTAATTTGACTGGAGATAATCAAACAATGTTTTTTCTTTCCAAGAATCATGATCCAGCTTTCTTGCAAACACATCAATTAATTGTGATGAATGGACTTGGAGAATACCAACACAATCAATCTCGTTTGCAATCTACAGCCCCTTTGAGACTCGAAAAAGGACAGTATTATTATTTTGAAATTCTACACAAAGAGAATACTTCTCGTGATTACTTTCAACTTTTTTGGCGGAGTACCCATTTCCAATCCAACCACTGGAAAAGGGTACCCGGGTTTTATTTGTTTGATTACACATGTGAGGTGGCTTGTGTTCCGGCAGGTACCCCGTGTGACGATGGAAATCCAAGAACAAATAATGACCAATTCAATACACAGTGTGAATGCGTGGGAACGCCTTGTTCCGGTCCCGACTGCCTAGATCCACGCGTAAGCTATCAACCTTTTGAGTCTTGTCTTGTCAAGGACAATCTACTCCCTATAGCTGAGGAACAATGGCTTAGCTGTCAGCCTACATCCAATCCGAATCCAGCTCGAGGTACATCCTCTCATTGGATTGAATATCAGTTTGAGCAAAGATTGGAAGTCGGTCAAAGTCGGATTTGGAATTATAATGTTGAGAATCAAACCAATAAAGGTTTTCGACAAGTATGGGTAGATTTCTCGGAAGATGGCGTTTCTTGGCAAACCTTGGGACAGTTTACTTGGCCGGAAGCACCAGGGACCACCGATTATGCAGGGTTTACTGGGCCTGATTTTCAAAAAAGGAAGATCAAAAAAATCTTGATTACAGCGATCTCCTCATATGGTGAAGCAACTTGTGCCGGTTTTGGAAAAATGACCTGGGAAGCCACGGTTTGTGAACCATTTGGTACTCCTTGTAATGATGGAGATCCCTTAACAATTCAGGACCAATACAACGATAATTGTGTATGTTCGGGAGTTCCCATTGATTGCCGGACAGAGTTCGTTAACTTAACATCGGAGCCCCTTGAACAACGTCAGATTCAAGCTATCCAAACCATTCAATCGAATTCCAAGGTTACAGTTGACAACTCCATTCAATTCATTGCGGGAAATACAATTGTGTTATTGCCAGGATTTGAAGCCCATTCAGGTAGTGTTTTCTCAGCTACCATTAAACAATGTCTACAGCAAGCGATTAGCCAAGAATTGGCCAAAGGGCATCTGACATACCTAGATCAAGAAGCCAATTATAAGCAGGTGGTTTACCAAGTTCCTAAGCCAGGAAAGGTTGAGTTACAACTGGAGGATAGTCTTGGTAATGTTGTTCAAACTTTATTTCGAGGTGTTCAAAATCAGCAGAAAACCTATACAAAATGGATTCCCACTCAAAAATTAGGTGAGGGGCCATATACTTTGGTGTTGCGAGGAATTGATTGGGAGGTTCGACAACCTTTTGAAACTAGTCGATAGAATAGATATATTCCGGAGAAAGATAAATGGGTTACTTTCTCCGGAAATTGATTAGAACATTCGTTCGATGATCATGGCTGAAGCTCCACCTCCACCATTGCAAATGGCTGCTAAACCTAATTTTTTTTGTGTTCTGTTCAGTAAATGCGTTAAGGTCACTAAAATTCTTGCCCCAGAAGCACCAAGTGGATGTCCCAAGGAAACCCCTCCACCTACAACATTTAGTTTGTTTTGATCCAAATTAAAATGTTGTGCAAAAGCCAATGGTACCGCAGCAAAAGCCTCATTTACCTCGACAAAATCTAGGTCAGCCATAGTCAAGTTGGCTCGTTCTAATGCTTTTTCAGCTGCTGCAATCGGGGCAATAGTAAACCATTCGGGTGAGGTGGCTGCATCAGCAAAAGAAAGAATTCGCGCAAGAGGTTGTAAGCCATATTCGGCAACAGCCTCAGCACTTGCTAAAATTAAGGCTGAAGCCCCGTCACTGATTTTCGAGGCATTGGCAGCCGTGACAGTCCCCTCAGGGGTAAATGCTGGACGCAAAGTGGGTACTTTTTCGAATTGAAGTTTTTTGTATTCTTCGTCCTCTTGAATCTCAATAGTTTTTCCTTTTTTATCTTGCCAACGAATGGGAACGATTTCATCCGAAAAAAAACCATTTTCCCAGGCTTGCGCAGCGCGTTGATAAGATCGGATCGCATAGGCGTCTTGGGCCTCTCGGCTCAATGCATATTTTGCTGCGGTGGCATCCGCAAAACAACCCATGGGTTTACCTTGGTACACATCCATCAAGCCATCGCGCTGAAGGCCATCGATTAATTCTCCGCTACTGTATCCATACCCAAAGCGAGCTTTGGCGAGGTAATGGGGAACTTGCGACATGCTTTCCATTCCTCCCGCTACCACCACTTGGTTGTAATCCAATTGAATGGACTGGGCTCCAAGCATGGCGGCTTTCATGCCTGATGCACAAACTTTATTAACGGTAGTGGATGGAACATGCTCTCCAAGGCCCGCTTTCAGTGCCACCTGACGTGCAGGTGCTTGTCCTGCATTGGCCTGAATAACTTGCCCAAAAAAGATTTCGTCTATAGCTTTTGATGGAATTTTTGCCGCCTCTTTAGCCGACTTTACGACAAGGGTGCCTAACTCAATCGCAGAAAAGTGACTTAAACTCCCCCCAAAATTTCCTTGAGGAGTCCGTTTCGCCGCCACAATGAACACTTCTTTCATCGATTATTTGGTTGTTGATTGAAATTATTTGTTTTGACAAATATACAACCTGTCCCGAAATTCTTTCGATTTATACCGGTAAAATTGACTAAATAAAAGATTTAATGTGGAGAAAAGAAGAAAATGAAAATCTTATTAGTATAGTAAATTGGTAGACTAAATAGAATTTGTAGTTTTGTAAAAAATCCACGAGGGCGGCCACCCCCGTGGAAGGTGGTTCAACGAAATGAATCATCTGATTTTGTTCCACATTAAACCAAATACAAGAAATGAAAAATTTTTTATTTCTGGCAATTTTTAGCTGGGTAAGTATTTCGTATGCTCAAAATGCGCCCACCATCAATGCCACACTTCAAGGTCAAATTTTAGATCAGAAGACCTCTGAGCCGGTCATTGGGGCATCGGTGGTCATTAAAGGTACCACCAATGGGGCCATCACCGATGTACAAGGAAATTTTGCTTTATTGACAGGGCAAAAGCTTCCATTCACCCTTGTCAGTACCTCTGTTGGATACCAAAAGAAGGAAATTGTGGTGGATAAATCCAATGTCCAGATTTATCTTCTGGCGGATGAGAATGCACTCGATGATGTGGTGGTTACCTCCCGCCGCCGGCAGGAATCCTCTCAAGTGGTGCCCATACCCATTACGGTTATTCGAGGCGTGACGGCTGAGGACGCGGGGGCTTTTCAAGTAAATCGCATCAAAGAACTAACGCCTAACGTACAATTGTATGCCTCCAATGCTCGAAATACGACCTTGAACATTCGAGGACTTGGCTCAACCTTTGGGCTAACTAATGATGGAATTGACCCCGGTGTAGGATTTTATGTGGATGGTGTCTACTATGCTCGTCCTGCCGCCACAGCACTTGACCTTGTGGATATTGATCGGATTGAGATTTTACGTGGACCTCAAGGAACCCTTTTTGGTAAAAATACCACAGCCGGAGCCTTCAACTTAACCACCCGAGCCGCCTCTTTCGATCCGGGAGCTACTGTCGAGGTAAGTTATGGTAATTATGGCTTTGTGCAAGCAAAGGCGTCTGTAACTGGTCCATTAAGCCAAAAAGTAGCCGCAAGACTTTCGTTTACAGGATCTCAACGAAATGGATTTTTAGAAAATGTGCGTACCAAAGAATCGGTCAATGACCTTAATAATATCGGACTAAGAGCCCAGGTTTTATACCAGGTAAATGACCAAACCAAATTGACTTTTGCGGCCGATATTTCAGATCAAAAACCAAATGGATATGGATGGCCCGTGGCTGGTGTCGTAACGACGCAGCGTCCTGCTTTCCGTCAATTTAATGCCATTATTGCCGATTTGAATTATCAATTGCCTTACAATTCTGCTTTTGAACGAAAGATCGATCACGATACCCCTTCTCGTGCAGACAACCAGTTAGGGGGGGCATCGGTTCAGGCTGATATCAAGATAGGAAGCGGTACCCTAACTTCTACAACCGCATGGCGTTATTGGAAATGGGATCCACTTAACGATCGAGATTACTTGGGGTTGCCTTCATTTACGGTATCAGCTGGAAATTCGTACCATGAACAGTGGTCACAAGAAGTGCGCTACGCAGGTTCATTTTCAGAAAAACTGAGCGGAGTAATCGGTGTTTTCTCCCTTTTTCAAGACCTAAAATCTGATCCAGTTCAAACAGAAGAAGTGGGCTCAGTGCAGTGGAGATTCGTACAAAATAATCAAAATCCACTTTGGCGTACGCCCGGTCTATTGGACAACTATGGTATTCGCACGACCAATCGGATCCGGAGTACTTCCGCGGCCATTTTTAGTAATTTGGATTGGGAATTTTCATCCGATTGGCATTTTTTACCAGGTATTCGCTTCAACTATGATGAAAAGAGAGCTGAATATGACCGACAAACCTATGGGGGACTGTCGACAACAAACCCAGCCCTCCTTGCTTTGAAAAACAGTGTGTATACCAATCAAGCTTTTACTACTGCAGTAGATGAGACCAATTTATCTGGGCAAGTAACTCTTCAATATCGTCCTGAGAAATCAAAATGGCAAACCTTTGGTACCTACTCAATAAGCTACAAACCGGTTGGGGTAAATATTGGGGGTCTCCCGACGGATCAAGGCCGTGTTATGGTCGAACTGGCAAGGGTAAAGCCTGAGTTTGTTGAACATGCAGAGATCGGAGTAAAAACCCGACCAAGTTTAGCTTCTCAGCTTAATTTTACGATGTATTCGACCCGAATTCGGGACTATCAGACTCAGGTTCAATCTCCAGAGCCTGGAGTCAATCGGGGGTACTTGGCCAATGCGGAGCGAGTCCGAGTTCAGGGCTTTGAGGTCGAAGGTCAAATTCGCTGGAATAATCATTGGTCCTCTCAAGCCTCGTTTTCGTTTACGGATGGGCGCTACGTTAGATTTACCAATGCGCCAGTACCAATTGAAAACGTAGGAGGTCCGGTTGCATTTGTGGATATTTCAGGCCAGGAACTTCCCGGAATTTCTCGCTATGCAGGTTCCATTTCGACTGAATGGACGCAAAAAGGGTCTATTTTTTCTTGGAAGGGTAATTACTTTATAGGTTTGGATGGTTTTGGCCGAAGTACCTTTTCCTCCAGCCCTACACCATCCGCATTCTTGAATATCCCTGGATATACCCTATGGAATACACGAGTAGGTTTTAGAGCTTCAAATGGTGTAACTGTGCTCCTTTGGGGTCGCAATATTTTTAATACCAATTATTATGAACAATTGTTGGTGGCACCAGGAAGTACCGGACATTATGCTGGCATTTTAGGAGACCCTAGAACCTACGGAGTCACGGTACGCATGTCGCTTTAAAGTGTATCATCGACCAATCCGGTCCACAAGTTGTTGAATAACTTCATCCAGTTCCCCAGCAGATTCAGATAAGAGAGCCAGCCACTCTTTTCTATCCTCCGATGAAATTTCGGATTCCTGGGTCAGTAAATCCACAATGCCGAGTATTTTGGCCAGCGGGGATCGTATGACATGGGACTGGATGAAGGCAACTTCTCTAAGTATCTCCAATTGGTTGTGAATCACCTTTGATGATTGAATGTGCGAAGTGATATCCGAAAACATCAAAACCGTTTGGGCCTTTCCTCTAAATTCAAAGTCATTGGCATAGACCTCAAAAAATGATTTTTGGGTTTGGTTAGGCAAATATACTTCCAATACCTCATGAGTAGTTTCGGGTTCTGTTAGGTGGTAAACAAATGACTCCCAAGAGCTCATCATGAGGTCCTCTCTAAATTGAGGAGGAATCAAAACATCCAAATTAAGTCCAAGAACCTCTGCCTCCCTCCATTGAAATAATCGTTCGGCATAATGATTAACCCCAGCCACTTGAGTTTGAGGATCTAGAAGGACTATTGGCAGTGGGATGGCTTGCAAAATACTACGAAATCGGGCTTCACTTTCTTTTAGGTAGGTTTCTACTTGTTTTTTCTCTGTGATGTATTCTGAAACCACGGTAACTCCCAATAGTTTGCCATCAGCATGATAAATGGGATTCAGTCGAGTTTTGAACCAATACAGCTGATGATCAACCGACAACGCCGACATTTCCTTTTCTGCAGGCACTCCTTCTGCAGCTTGTTGGAATAATTCGTCAAATAAGGGTTTATTTTGAGGATCAAGATAATCTGGAAAATACCGGCCAATTTCGGGTACTTTATTCCGTAAACGTTCAATACTTTCTTTCGCAAATTGATTGATCTGAATTATTTTGGCATCCAAATCCAATAATATCATGGATTCACTAGCTTGATCAAACAAATCTTGCATGGCAGAGGCTTGAATTTCCAAGGCTTGGTGATACCACATTTCTTGGGTAATATTTTTAGAAGCAAAAATGACACCCACCGTTTCGCCACTGGAATTTTGGAAAGATGTCAGCTGATTCCGAAACCAATACGTTTGCCCATTATGTTCGGTAGGGGCATCAAACTCCACTTTTGAACCATTCCATGCTTCTTGGAATGTTGAGTTAAAGGTTTCTATATGGGGCTTCGGAACAAAATGAATATACGAATCACCAACTTGGGGCGATTTGCCGAAATAGGAATAAAGTAATTTGGATAATCCTTGATTAAAGGCAAGAATTCGACATTCGTGATCCAACACCACCAGACTTTCCGGTGCATGTTCTAGCACAGCATGAAGAATGTCAGGAGTGAGCATGTACGTTTTTAGAGGGTTTGTGCCCTAAGTTTAGTCTTTTTTTACGTAGACCCAAAATTAAAAGGATAATTTATAGATAAAAGGTAAAAAAAGGGTGTTTTCACCCTTTTTTACGGGAGAATGACGAAGGAATTTAGCGTATCGAAAGTTTCTTTTTGGATTTCTTCCAGGTAAATTAAAACGCGCTTTGCCAGAGGAATAGGATCTTTCCTTTTGGTACGAATCAACTCTTCAAGATCTACGATTAAGCTTACATCCACTCCCAAGACACCTAAAGAGCCTTTGATGGTATGTAAATCACGGGATAAAAAATCAATTTCTTTTTGTTCTATACCTTTGGCTAAGTGGGTGGTTAAAGGACCTAGTTGTCCTGCCATTAGGTGAAGTAGTTCCTGTTGAAAGGTCTCATCTCCTCCAGTAAACGAATTCAATTCATCTAAACTGATGAGGTGTGGTTTGTTTTGTTCGGTGAGTGCTTTTTTTGAAATCCAAAATTCTATTTTCGCAAATAGTTCCTCTTTTTTATAAGGTTTTGGTTGATAATCATTCATTCCAGCATTCAAGCAATTATCCTTCTCATGCTGCAAGGCATGCGCACTTAAACCAATGATTGGAACTTGTACTAAATGTTCATTCCGTAGCTTGAAAGTAGCTTCCAATCCATCCATAATAGGCATCTGGATGTCCATCAAGATTAGATCATATGGATTGGCCAAAAAAAGCTCGATTCCTACTTGTCCATTGGGGGCGGTATCCAACTGGTACTGGGTTTTGGAGAACAGGGTTTTTGCCAACCGAATGTTGATTTCATTATCCTCGCACATCAAAATACGTGCTTGGGTGGTTTCAACGGATGAAGGTTTGTCTATGGATTCACATGGCTGCTGGCAGACTGTCATTGGAATCTGAAACGACACCACCGTCCCTTTCCCCTCCTCACTTGACAACCAAATTGTGCCGCCTTGTTTTTCTACCAAATGCCGGCAAATACTGAGTCCTAGGCCAGTTCCACCATAATGATGCGATGTATCGGATGCCGCTTGATGGTATCGTTCAAATACGGCTTCTGTACGGTGAGACGGGATCCCGATTCCTGTATCTTTTACAAAAAATTGCAAAGTATAGGGGGACTCCTTGGCTACTTTTACGGTGGTGGTTACTTCACCTTGTGAAGTAAATTTAATTCCGTTACTGATTAAATTTAAGAGGATCTGATTCAATCGCTTGGAATCCCCCATTACCTGCTCGGGTATGGATTCATCGATGTGGTACCGAATGGAAATACCTTTCTCTTGTGCTTTGACCTTCAACATCGAATGCACATGCTCGATCACCTCTCGCAATTTGAAAGGTTCTTGATGAAATTGGAATAAGCCAGCTTCTATTTTTGAATAATCCAAAAGATCATTTACTAAGTGAAGCAAATTATCTCCAGCATATTGAATGCTTTTCAATTGCTGCGCTTTGATCTCTTCTTTTTCCGATTCTAATAAGATATCCGTGTAGCCTAAAATGGCATTAATGGGCGTTCGGATCTCATGACTTAAATTGGCAATAAAAATGTCTTTTTGCTTATTTAGATGGTCGGCCTTTTGTTTGGATTGTCGTAACTCCCCCTCAATAGAAACCTGTCGTGTAATATCCTGGCTAATTTGGAGGATGCGATCGACTTGTCCATGCTCATTGAATGTTGGACAAAAAGAGGAATAAAGCCACACTTCATGACCATGGGCATGGAGGAACTTGATTTTTCCATGATATGTTTTTCCACTCATTAAATCCGACCAAAAACTTTCCCAAGAGGGGACCTCTGCAGTGGGAATAAAATCAGTAAATGGTTTATTGACCAGTTCTGGGATAGAGTACCCAATGAATTCTGCGAAATGCCCGTTGACTTGCAAGATTTTTCCAAAAATGGAAAACGTACTCGTGATGTGAGAGGACGTAATGGACTCAAACAGCCGTTGGTAAGATCGCTCTTGGTTACTACGAAAAGCTTCCGTCCGAGACAACTTACTCTCCAAGGCTTTTTGCAAGTGGAGGTTGGATTGGTAACTATCCAAACGTTGCTGAAAATACGAGGCAACATGACGGCCAATTAAAATCATTTGGTTTTGCACTTCCTCCGTCAATATTTTTGGCTCAAAGTCAATGATACCATAAGAACCAATAATCTCCCCCGATTTAGATTTTATCGACATCCCAGCGTAAAAACGAATCTTAGGGTCCGCCTGAACTAAACTCAAGTCCTGAATTTGAGGAACCAATCGTGCGTCCTCCACAATAAAAAGTTCCTTCTCCTGGCAAATCGCAAACTGACAAAATGTATCATGAAATGGAACTCGCTCTATTTCAATTCCAACTTGTGCTAGCTGGATTTGCTCTTGGTCGGTAAACAAAGAAATGAATGCCACCGGGACACAAGCAATTTGAGTTGTTAGCTGAACCAAACTTTGCAGACCAGGATCTGTACCCAGCGGGTGATCATCGTATCCAAGCCATTGGATAAATTGATGATTGGTTGTATGCAGTAGCGGGTTCATGTTGTGTTAGGAGGGTATACTATTAACGAATAAAAACATTTTTATCTTATTAACCATGAAATTCACCCAAAATTTTCAACAAATAGATAAAATATTGAATAAAAATACTAAAAAAAGCAATTAAAAATATATTTTAATAATTCATTTTTAACTGAAATTTATAATTTATGTGAATTATTAGGCCAGAAGCCCCTTATTCACAACATGTGAAATAATGTTTAATTAAAAGGAACCCACCACTGAAATGTGCCAGAGGTGGGCTCAAGTAAGGAGGAGTTTGGAAGGGGACCTAAATAACCAAAAGCGGAAGTTCGATACTCATCAACAACGGTTCAATTGTCTATTCTACTCGTTGTATATCAAAAGATGATAACTTCACTAATTTTGATTCAAAGGTATAAAGAAAAATTTACATTGCAAGCAAAAAATTAACTTTATTCAAACCGAGGAATCGCGAATTCCCAATAAGGCAGGATAATATTGCAGAGCTGTTCAAAACCTTGAGCATCATCAGGTTTACTGAAAAATCCGTTGGCATGTAAATGATAGGCTTTTTGTAGATCCGGTGCATGCGAAGAGGTAGAAAGGCAGACGACCGGTGTTCCACGGAGTGATTCATCGGATTTGATTCGTTCCAGCAGTTCGAAGCCATTCATCAGCGGTAAATTGATGTCTAGTAGAACCAAGTGAACGTGATTCTTCTGTAAAAATTCCCAAGCGGCGGCACCATTTTTCGAGACAAACAACTCGATCGAATACCCTAAATCTCGGACCGTTTCTTTGAATAAAAAAATGTCCCCCTCGTTGTCCTCCACCAATAGGATACGCATGTACTCCGTAATTTCAAGATTTTAATCTATGAAAATTATAAAAAAATTATAAATTAATTATCAATGGATTGCGCTTTGTCGACAATTTGGCGAATTAAGTGGTCCAAATTCATTGCCGATTCTACCATCATCTGCCAAATAGGGGAATTGCCATCGGCAAAATCTTGTTTCTCCTCTTCGGATAAATTGGGCAAAAGTTCCATCAAACCCAAAATTCCACTTAAGGGTGAACGCACCTCATGGGATTGGATCCGGGCTATTTCTTTCAATTGCTTATTCTGTTCCTCGATGGCCCGCATCCGATGAAACCGTTCGGTCACATCGTGGGAGAGCATCAAACAGGCTTTTCTCATTTGCCAATCGATGATCTGACATTCCAACTCGACATAGATCGAATTTCCATCGGCTTTTACATGTCGATATATAGAAGGCTTGACCGGTTGTTTTCCTTTTTGAAGAGATTGGATTAGTTCTTTGGTGACCTCTAGATCGTCTGGAAAAACAACCTCCTCATATTTTTTCTCCAGTAATTTTTCGCGAGAGTATCCATAGGTCGAAATGGCCGCTGAATTAACATCCAAGATCTGCAATAAGTCTAGATCAAAAATCCACATGGGTTGTGGACTTAAATGAAATAGATCTTGGTATTTTTTTTCTGTTTCTCGGATCCGCGCTACATATTTTTTTCGCTCTAAATTATAGACTAGACTTTTATAAATAGAGGTGGGGGATAGGTCATCCTTAACAAGGTAATCAGCTGCTCCAGATGCCAAGGATTTGATAGCAAATGATATATCCGTGAATCCGGTTAAAACTACTACCGGAATTTCATTGGCCAATGTTATCACTTCCCGAACCAACGTTTCGCCACTTAAATCAGGAAGAGTTAAATCCAAAAAGATGATGTCCCAATGATCGTTTTGATTCGATAGGATGTGCTTGAATTCCGCAAAGTTTTTCGCACGTTGAATGGAAGGCCGCCAGACCATTTCATGTAAAAATTCGTCGATTAAAAGAAAATCACCTGGATTATCCTCCACCACCAATACCTGATAGGTCGTTCGATCAAGACTCATAGGATTGTATTTTGGGTACAGTAAACACAAAGGTACTCCCTTTTTGTAAAGTGGAGGAAACCGTCACTTTCCCTCCCCAGTTCTCCACTTGCTTTTTGACAATTGCCAGGCCCATTCCGGTACCATCGTAGGTTTCACGATCGTGTAAACGCTGAAACATACTGAAAATCTTATCAAAATAGACGGAGTCAATCCCAATGCCATTGTCTTGAATTGAGAAGATCCATTCGTGGGTATTTTCCTCCATCCAGACATCAACGGTGGGGATTCGATCAGTTGAAACATACCGTATTGCATTATCCAGAAGGCAATGCAATACCTGAACAATCGGAGAACGATAAAACCTAAATCGGCCGGAGGTTCGCAATGTCAGATGTACATTTTGATCTTGAATCAGTTTTTTTCTCAATAACCGAAAATCATCGATAAGTTCGCTTAAATCTAAATCCTCGGCATTCTCAATTTGTTTTCCAACTCTGGAATATTGAAGCAGATCGGTAATTATCTGCCGCATCCGTTTGGCGCCATCCGTAGCAAATTGGATGTATTGTTTTGCGCGATCATCCAGTTGTTCGGCATATTTTCGCTCCAGTTGTTGTAAAAAACTGGTGATCATTCGCAGGGGCTCTTGCAAGTCGTGGGAGGCGATAAAGGCGAATTGAGCGAGTTCGTCGTTCAAAATTTGCAATTCATGTATCGTTTTAGCCAAAGAAGAATTCATTTTGGCTAAAGTCTCCTGTTGATTTTTTCGATCTGTAATGTCTTGAAAATAAACCGTTAGTCCTTCACCAGTAGGGTAAATTTTGATATCAAACCACAGATTCGTTGGAGGATAAAAGATTTCAAAGGATGCCGTTTCCTTGGTTTTGACTGCCCCCATCACAATTTGGACCAAATGGGTATCTGGTGTAAAGGGCAATGTGGAAACCACCGATTTCCCTTTCCATTGCGTTGCATTGATTTGCAATAAATGTTCTGCTGTACGATTCAGGTATTGCCATTTGAATTGGTCATCGATTACTACAAAGCCGTCCGAGATGGACTGAAGTATTCTTTCTTTTTCCCGTAACGTCGTGATTAACTCCCCTTTATGATGCTGAGATTCGATCGCCTTGGTGAAATTTTGAGATAAAGTTCCCAAAAAGGTGTATTCCTCAATATCCCATTCATGAGGCTCTCCCAAATTCTCAAATATCCAAAATCCCCAAGCTTTGGAATTAACCAAAATGGGAAGTATTAGATACGAAAAAGAGGAAAACAAGGGGCCTTCTTTGGGGCCATTTGCTTGGGTCACCACTTGACCCTGATGTAATTTAATTAATAATTCCGGATGGGCACTTAACTCCTCTGAAATCCAATTTCCTGTTTTATAGCGTTTGGGAATGTCCGGATTACACCATTCCAATTGCAAGTGAGCTTTGGTATTTTGGAGTGAATAAAATGATACTCGATCCACCTGAATCACCTGAGCCATCCATTTCATGCCTCGGTACATGGGATCCATCCAATTGCTTTCCTGCAGTAAAGCGGAATTGATTTCGGATAACACATTTAATTGCTGGGTTTTCTTTTCTAGCTCCTCTCGAGCTTGTACCTGCGGCGTGATATCCCGGCCATAAATGAATCGATATTCTTCGGGTTCTCCGGTGAAAGAACGCGTCCAGGATATCCATTTTTGTTCACCATGTTTTGTAAAGCTTTTAGCCAAAATAGCAGGCTGGGTTCCTGAGGTATCCTGGACCCATTCCATGGTTTTTGGATTGTTCTCCAGAATAAATGATAGATCTTTTCCTACTAATTCCTCAAAGCTGTATCCAAATGTCTGGGCAAAGGCCGGATTAATGTTTCGGATCAACCCATTGGGTCCTAAAATACCAAGTAAATCGGGAGAAAAGGTAAATAACTCGAGCAATTGGGTTTCCATTTGTTTTCGAGTAATTTCGGCACCCAATAGCCATTCCATTTGCATCAGCACTTGATGGGTCAGCTCTTGAAAACCCAACTGGATGCCCCGGCCCACCAGCAAAACGCCAATCATACGTTGTTGGTGACGAACGGGAATTCCCCATACTTCATGCAATCCTGCCTGTTGAGCGGCCCTTCTGCGAGGGAAATTCAGGGCTTCTTCCCCTATTTTCCAAAATTGAATTTGACCATTTTGCCATACTTGACCCGGAAGCCCTTCGCCTAAACCAAATTGTAGCACCAAAGAGGAATGAGAGTAAAAAAGCTGGCCTATCTCACTCCGCCCCAAATGTTCTTTCAAATACAATTTTTGAACAGTAGGGTCTAAAAACCAAAATTCAGCGATGTCGAATCGCCCCATATCCGCCAAATAGTCCAAGGTATCGATCAAAGCATCATGTAATGTTTCAGACTGAGAAAAAAATCGGCTGATTTCGGCGCCCATTTTCCATTGCAAGGCCTCGTTTTTCTGCTGGGTAACATCTCGATCGGTCAAAACCCAAAATACATGAGCACTCAAACTTTCTTGAACTGGCTGAAAACTTAAATTTGACCAATAAATTTCCCCTGATTGTTTGGTGTGGAGGAACGTGATTTGAATTGGATTTTGAGTTGTCAGATTTGAATAAATTGCTTGTATCTGTTCTTTAGACCAACTGGATTGATACCATTCTAATGGATTTTTCCCTAAGAAGCTCTCACAACTGCAACCCGTTAATTTAGAAAAGGAAGGATTGCAATAGGTAGCTATATACCCTAGATAAGGATCGGGTTGGAGGATAATGATGGCTTCTTTAACCCCCCCGACGATCCGTTCAAACAAAGAGAGCTTTAACGCCTCCGCTTTTTGATCCGTAATGTCTTGAGAAGTACCTCGAAGCCATTTTTCTTGAGTGTGTGGATTGAATTCATACTGTGAACGATCTTGAATCCACCTCGTTTTTCCTTGTAGGGGTTTGGTTTGGAAGATGAGTTCAAATTCGGTTTGACCATTTTCAATTCCTTCCCAAACTTGTCTTATCTGATCGAGATCCTGGGGTTGGATCAAATCAAGAAACGTCGTATGCGTAGGGAAAAAGGTAGTCGGATCGACCTCATACACATCGTACATTTCTTGCGACCAGGTTAATTCAAAATTGATTAAATTAAGTTCCCAATAACCTAATTTAGCCATTTTGGCTGCCGCCTTTAGTTTCTTCTCAGACATTTGTAGCGCTAAGCTGTATTTTTCAAGCGCCTCTTCCATAATCGGATGTCCGGTGGCAATGATATAGGTTTTTTGGTTATGTTGAATGGGAAATCCAGAGATGCGTGTTTTAAATTTGGATCCATTTTTTTTTACATGAACATAAACACCAAAGTCAGTTTGCCCCTGAGGATACAGTTTTGCTGTATTTTTAAAAAGTTCGGAAACCTGATCCGGTGGACGCATGTCGACCAACGTGAGGTGTTTAAATTCTTCCCTTCGGTAGCCATATTGGTTACAGGCCGCTTGGTTGACATCCAGAATTCGCCAAGTTTGTGGTTCGTAAATCCACATAGGCGAGGCATTGGCTAAAAATATAGGCTGATATATTTCATTAAACACCTGCCATGATTGAATGAAATCAAGATTGATAGGTAGGAAATTACCCCAAAATTCCCAGTGTTGGTGAACGGCACTGAACTTAATTTGCCAAGTCAACATGGTATCCGATGCAATAGGCCATTGATAATAAACCTCTTGGTTTGGGTGACCTTTAGAGAATTCCAACAAGGCTTCAAAGGATTCTTGACGAGCTTTGGGTGGTAAAAATGTCCAGATTGCCTGTTTAGGCTCGCTGTGTTTTAACAGGTTTTGCGCTTCTTTATTGGACCAAATCAGTTCGCCTGAGGAAGAACAAAGGAGGTGTAAAGTAAATTGATTGGACTTTGGCTCCTGAAATGGGAAGAAATAGGCTTAAAGAACGACCCGCATGTGCCCTTGCGCCACTACTTGCACCGGGTGAAATAAAAAAGTCAAAGAATATCCAGGCTGGACTTGAATGGAGAAAATACCTCCATTTGCCCATTTCCCTTGGCTTTCTTTTTCAATGTAATCGGTGAATAATTGATAAACCATCGAGTTGCCCCAATACGAAAACCAGTTATCCGAAACCTGAATAATCCGAAAATCCGAATCCAAGTGGACGGAAAAGAATACATGATTGAGTTGATCTAATAACTGAAAGGTAGGACTGATAGTATCGGTAAAGTAGTGTAGAAACGTTAAAAAATCTTCTGAAAGTACCCACTTTTGATCTGAAAAAAAGGAAAATGAATATGGATTCTTGTTGATCTTACTAAGTTGATGTGCTTGATTGGCTGGTTTTTGAAACCAATATTCTTCCTTTTGGCATCCCCAAGTGATCGGGTAAAGTCCAGAAAACCATTGATTTATTTTTTCCCAAGCGATCATGGGCGTCGATTCAATTTGAATCCGCAGTTCTTTCATTTGATCCCACCAAGAAGGTAACATTCGAAAATAGCCAAGCCATTGATCGCGTTGAAACGGTTCAAATTCCCATAAAATGATATTTTCCGGGATAGTTTGAACAGTACTCCAAGGTGAGGAACTTTGAAAAAGCCTTGCGCATTCAGGCGTGATCTGTGAAAAAATAGGTTGGTGCAAGGTGGCAAAATCACTGATTTTGTCGTCAATTTCTAGAATAATCCCTTGGGAATTAAGTACGATATGGGGTCTGTATTCATTGGGAGGAGTCATCATTTTTCATGAGCGTTATCGAAAAAGCTTTTTACGGGAGGTTTTTAGAATGTCTGGAAAATTAACCAAATTTAAAAAAATATACGGTTAATCCTAGGCTAAAACAAAAAAAGCAGAATCGTTTGATTCTGCTTTGGTGGGCCCACCTGGGCTCGAACCAGGGACCACCTGATTATGAGTCAGGTGCTCTAACCGACTGAGCTATAGGCCCTGCTTACTGAAAAGCTTCGCAAAATAAATTTATTTTTTTTGTACTTCCAAAAAAAATGGTCACCTTACCCTTCTAGTTTGGATACCCTTTCGGGTTAAGGGTCTGATATTAATTAAGTTGGCATGAAAAATAAACACAAAATAATCAATGATCCTGTGTATGGATTCTTGCAAATTCCATCTCCTCTCGTGTTTGATGTCATCCAACATCCCTATTTCCAAAGGTTACGGAGAATAAAGCAATTGGGTTTAGCTGAGTTGGTTTATCCCGGAGCCGTTCATTCTCGATTTCAACACGCTTTGGGTGCTATGCATTTAATGGGAGAGGCCTTGGATGTTCTTCGTTCCAAAGGACATGTTATTTCAAATGAAGAAAAAGAGTCAGCTCAATTGGCCATTCTTTTACATGATTTAGGTCATGGCCCATTTTCACATGTTCTAGAGAAACAATTGCTTCACCATGTTTCGCATGAATGGCTATCTCTGCAATTGATGCGCGACATGAATGAGTCCTTTTCCGGCCAATTGACTACTGCCATTGCGATGTTTGAAGGGACTTACCCTCGTCCATTTTTTCATCAACTTATCTCGGGACAATTGGATATGGACCGGATGGATTATCTAAAGCGCGATAGTTTCTTCACTGGGGTGGTCGAAGGAACCATCGGGGTAGAACGTATCATAAAAATGTTGCAGGTATTCAATGATCAACTTGTGGTGGAGGAAAAGGGGCTCTTGAGTGTAGAAAATTTTTTGAATGCACGTCGATTGATGTACTGGCAAGTTTATTTGCATCGCACAGCTATTGCGGCAGAAAGTATGCTTACCTCAATTTTAGACCGAGTTAGGTGGTTGGTGTCCATACAACAAACTGTTTTCCTTCAGGATCCCCTTCGATTTTTTCTAACTCAGAACTTATCCAAAGAGTCAGTACATCAAAACCCATCGGCACTGTTTCTTTTTTCTCAATTGGATGACCTAGACGTCCTATTTCATTTAAAAAAGTGGCAATTTGAACCTGATGCGATACTTAGCTATCTAGCCAAAAGATTGGTTAACCGTGAACTATTTTCCATCGAATTAACAACTGAACCTCAAGAGTCCAAGGAGATCACTTTCCAACTTCCACCAGGTTTTAGCGAGGAGGCTAGGCCCTATTTTTTTCGTCAAGGAAAAGTGAGTAACAAAGGATACTTGCCAGAGGGAACGCAAATCTTAATTCTTCGGAAAAATCGGGAGGTCGTCGATATTTCCGAAGCTTCTGATTTACCAACCATCAAAGCCCTAAGTCATATCGTCAAAAAATATTACGTTTCTACCGCCAATCCTGTATCTTTGTAAGTTATTGAAAGAGCTGAGCGTTCTTTGAATCCAGTTTTGACCATTTCTGAAACGAATGAAAGAGATTTCAGTCAACTTATTAGCCCAACTTGTACAAGGACAAGTGGAAGGAAACCCGGAGGTGATGATTACGGGCGTCGGGAAAATCGATGCCGCGCAACCCGGAGATTTGGTTTTTCTGTCCAATCCTAAATATGAAAACTATTTATACGAAACCAAGGCCTCTGTTGCCCTAGTCAGCAACGATTTTAAGGCAACCCAAGCGTTTTCTTGTACCCTCGTTCGTGTGGCTGATCCCTACAGTGCATTCGCCATTCTCTTAAGAGAATATGAAAAATGGCAGCGACAAATAGACTGGTCGGTTCATCCATCATCCATCATTGATCCGAGTGTACAGATTCCTGAAAAAATTTCGATTGGTGCTTTTACCTACATAGGCCCCGGGGCTCAGTTGGCCGAAGGTTGTATCATTGAATCCCATGTGACGTTGGGTCCAAACGTAGTATTAGGAGAGAATTGTCATATTCACGCTGGAGCCCGACTATTGAAAGGAACCAAAGTTGGAAACCGATGCGTGATCCAAGCCAACTCCGTGATTGGCAGTGATGGCTTTGGTTTTGCTCCCCAGCCGGACGGAAGTTACATGCCCATTCCACAATTAGGCAACGTGGAGCTCGAAGATGACGTACATATAGGTGCCAACTGTACCATCGACCGGGCCACCACGGGAACAACCCGAATCAAAAAAGGAACCAAACTCGACAATTTAATTCAAGTTGCGCATAACGTGGAAATTGGATCGCATACCGTGGTAGCCGCCCAGACTGGTATTGCAGGTTCTACAAAAATTGGTAACTTCAATAAAATAGGTGGGCAGGTCGGAATTGCAGGTCATATCCATTTAGCCGACGGAACCCAGATTGCAGCCCAATCCGGAATTATGAAAACCATAAAACAACCAAATAAAGCTTGGTTTGGCTCACCTGCATTCGATTTGAGCGACTACTTAAAAGCCTCCGCTGTTTTTCGAAAGCTTCCCCAATTATGGAAGGATGTAGAAGATTTAAAAAAACAGGAACCAAAGAACTAAAAAATCCCTTTAGTAAGTGGGTATAAAAATTACTATGAATACAAAGCAATTAACGATTCAAGAAAAAAAGTCAATCAAGGGTATTGGTCTTCATACCGGGGAAGAGGTAACATTAACTCTCGTTCCGGCTACCATCAACCACGGACTTGTCTTTCAACGAACGGATTTGCCCGGTAAACCTCTCATTCCTGCCCAAGTGGAGTATGTTGTTGATACCTCACGTGGTACGGTTTTGGAAAAAGAGGGTGCACGAGTACACACTACAGAGCATCTTTTGGCTGCCTGTGTGGCATTGCAAATTGATAATTTGGTTATGGAACTAAATGGTCCTGAAGTACCAATTCTAGATGGAAGTGCTCTACCCTTTGTTGAACTATTGGAATCGGCCGGACTGTCTGAGCAAAATGCCTTACGAAACTATTTTGAGGTTTCAGAAGCTATCCACTTTAGAAATGAGGATCATTCCATCGAGTTAGCGGCTTTACCACTCAATGATTATCGTTTAACTGTGATGGTCGACTATCAATCGGAAATCATGCCTCCTCAGCATGCCCAGTTGCATCAACTCGACTTGTTTAAATCTGAAATTGCTAATTCACGTACCTTTGTATTTGTGCATGAGCTTGAAAAACTAGCAAATGCCGGCTTAATCAAGGGGGGAGATTTGTCCAATGCAGTTGTATTTGCCGAAAAGCCAACCACTCAAGAACAAGTTGCCTCGCTGGCCAAATTATTGAATAAAGATGAAGTACCTGTAGGAGTTACGGGTCCCCTCAACTCCGAAGGTTTACGCCATTTGAATGAGCCGGCACGACATAAATTATTAGATGTTATGGGTGATTTAGCTTTGGTGGGACAGCCAATCAAAGCCCATATTTTAGCCGCAAGACCCGGCCATGCCTCCAATGTTGCCTTGGCAAAGAAAATCAAAAAAGCAATTCAGGAAGCCTCCACTACCGCTCCTTCATTTGATCCCAATGCAGAGCCGGTGTTGAATGTCCATCAGATCGCCAAATTACTGCCCCACCGGTATCCTTTTCAATTAGTGGATAAAATTGTATCCCTTGACGGACAGACTGTGGTCGGAGTAAAAAATGTAACCATGAACGAGCCTCAATTCACTGGACACTTTCCGGAGAATCCAGTGATGCCGGGTGTACTGCAATTGGAGGCTATTGCCCAAACTGGAGGAGTACTGGTGTTGACTTCTACCGGAAATCCGGAAGCCTATTGGCCCTACCTAGTGGGAATCGATAATTGTCGGTTCTTTAAAAATGTTTTACCGGGAGATACGTTAGTCATTAAATGTACGTTGTCGGCCGCTGTCCGTATGGGTGTGGCCAAAATGCATGGCGAGGCATGGGTGGGTAAAAACCTCGTATGTTCTGTCGATATGATTGCCCGATTAGTTAAAAAATCTTGAGAATCCACATTGTATGTTGGTAATGACACAGCCTTTAAGTTATATTCATCCAGATGCCCAAATAGGTGAGGATGTGGTCGTATCTCCGTTTTCTTATATTGCAGCTGATGTTAAAATCGGCTCGGGAACTTGGATAGGACCTAACGTTACCATTTTTGATGGCGCTCGAATTGGCGCTAATTGTAAAATATTCCCTGGGGCTGTCATTGCCGCTGAACCACAAGACCTTAAATTCAACGGTGAGTATACTACGGTTGAAATAGGTGATCGGACCACCATTCGAGAGTGTGTCACCATCAATCGTGGAACGGTGGATCAGTATACTACAAAAATTGGCTCCGATGCCCTCATCATGGCGTATTGTCATATTGCGCATGATTGCCTATTGGGAGATCATGTCATCATGGCCAATAGCGTTCAGATGGCTGGACATGTTGAATTGGGTGACTATGCTTTTATTGGTGGAACAAGTGCGGTGCATCAATTTGTCAAAATTGGTGCGCATGCCATGATCGCCGGAGGATCGCTAGTTCGAAAAGACGTACCTCCTTTTGTTAAAGCAGCAAGAGAGCCGCTTTCTTATGCAGGAGTTAATAGTCTAGGTCTTCGTCGGCGTGGATTCACCTCAGAGGAGATTTATTCCATTCAAGATGTTTATCGCTATATTTACTTACGTGACCTCAATACAAGTGATGCCTTGCAAGCGATTGTCGCTGAACTCCCGCAAAATGAGTATGTAAAGTCCGCCGTTCAGTTTATAGAGAACTCCAAACGAGGGATTATTCGAAAAGGTTCTGGTCCTATTTCCGATGACTAAATCAATACTCAGCTGCCAAATTGAAGATTTGGGAAAACGATTTCAACGAGAGTGGATTTTTCGGAAATTGACTGTTTCACTTGCGGTTGGTGAACCCATTGCGGTCATTGGACCGAATGGATCGGGAAAATCCACACTTGCTCAAATCATCGCGGGACATTTGCCTGCCACTGAAGGCAATTGCACATGGCTCGACACGCATCAAAATCCTATTCCAGAATCCGATTTCTTCCGGTTCGTTGGTTATGCAGCTCCTTATTTGGAATTAGTGGAGGAATTTACTTTGCTTGAACTCCTACATTTTCACGCACAGTTTAAACCCTGGCTACCCGGAGTAAGTAGTCAAGACGTAGCCGAACTTATTCAGTTGGAGAAACACAAAAATAAGGCAGTAAAGTATTTTTCCTCCGGCATGAAACAACGTGTCAAATTAGGTTTAGCTTTTTTTTCTCAATCGCCGTGCTTATTTTTAGATGAGCCAACAGCCAATTTGGATGCCCAAGGGGCACGCTGGTATCTAGAACACGTCGAGAACCTTTTGTCTAACCGCTGGGTAATGATATGTTCCAATGAACCCAAAGAATATGAATTTGCTAAAAATGTAATCGATATTCGTCAACTTAAATAAATGTCAACATGAAAAAATACGTTTTTTCGACCGCGTTAATCCTAGGAATTTCCTTAGCCTCTATGGCTCAAAAATTTGATTCATTTGGTAAGAAAATCAATGCAAAAGATGCCAAACCCGCGGTAACCTTAGTAGGGGATGTCAAAGGTGCCGAAAGCGTTACTGCCAAAGTAGAAGGGGAGGTGGAGTCGGTCTGCCAAATGTCGGGCTGTTGGATGAAAGTGAAACTAGCAGATGGCCAAACCATGCGTGTAACATTCAAAGATTATGGTTTCTTTGTTCCTAAAGACCTTGCCGGTAAAAAAGTAATTTTTGAGGGAGTGGCTAAAAATAAAGTAGTTTCAGTAGCCGATCAAAAACATTATGCAGAGGATGCCGGGGCTAGCAAAGCTGACATCGCCAAAATTACTCAGGACAAAAATGAACTGACCTTTGTAGCTGATGGAGTTTTGGTTCCTAAAAAGTAGTTAACAGGTCTTTGGTGGCAACAATAATGAGGTAATCTTAGCTGTTTGTGGATTGTTCGACTACCCTTCATTGGCTCAGATATTTCCTTAAAATAAAATTCCCCTAGAAAGTAATCTCTAGGGGAATTTTATTGTTTATAAAAATGACCAATTTTGGGCGGCCATTTCGTCAGTAAATCCTACTTCGAATTAGCTGAACTACTTTTGAATGGTCGCATAATGTTGCCGAACCTGTGGTATTAACTTTTTTAGGTTGGCAATACGTTCGCTGTCAGCTGGGTGCGTTGAAAGAAGTCTGGGTGGTTTTTGAGAACCTTCACCCGCTTTGGCCATACGTTCCCAAAATCCAACCGATTCATCCAGATTGTAGCCGGCAAGTGCCATAAAAATAAGTCCTAATTTATCTGCTTCACTTTCTTGCATGCGTGAATTTGGTAAAACACCGCCCAATTGGGTACCAATACCAAATACCTGTCCGGCAAGGTTCATCAATTGCTCATTCTGGGTAATCACCCCGGTCGCCACCGCCCCAATTTGGGTAATGCCTTGCGCAGCCATGGCCCGACTCATACGTTCCCTGCCATGATTGGCAATGGCATGGGCTATTTCATGCCCCATCACCACGGCAACACCCGTTTCGTTTAAGCAAATCGGTAATATACCCGTGTAAAAAACGACTTTCCCACCCGGCATACACCAAGCATTCACGGTTTTATCCTCTACCAATCGGAATTCCCATTGATATCCATTGATAGCTTCGCTGTAGTTGTTTTGAATCAGGTATGTCTCGGCGGCGGTTTTAAGGCGACTTCCTACGCGAGCGATCATGGCGGCATTGGCATTCGAGGCAGGTAGGACTTTAGATGTATCCAAAAAACCCTTGTATTCCGCGAAACTCAAAGCCATGATCTGATCTTGTGAGATAAGCCCAACAAATTGTTTTCGGCCTGTCAACGGAACCTGCTGGCACGCCCAAATTATCCCGACAAGCAAGCAAGCGGACAAAAAGGAAAAGATGGTATTTTTCATGATGTACGGATGTGTATTTTGCAAAAATAGTTTTTAATTCTATTGGATAGACCTAATTTTGTAGGTAAAGTAACTGTCAAAGAATGAAAATTATTGCCGTTGGTAGAAATTATGCGGATCATATTGAAGAATTAAAAAATGAGCGCCCTACGGAACCCGTTATTTTTACCAAACCCGAAACCGCCCTTTTGAAAGGGAACGAAGATTTTTACCTCCCCGATTTTAGTCAGGATGTACACCATGAAATCGAATTGGTGATCAGGATTTCAAAAATTGGAAAAAATATTGAGGAGAAATTCGCGCACAAGTACTACCAAGAAGTGGGTCTTGGAATTGATTTTACAGCGCGTGATGTCCAGAGCCGTCTTAAATCCAAAGGGCTACCATGGGAATTGGCCAAAGCGTTTGATGGTTCAGCTCCTGTTTCCTCTTTCGTTCCTAAAGAGCAGTTTGCTTCATTAGATCAGGTCTCTTTCGACTTAGCTGTCAATGGACAAATACGACAAGAAGGAAATACGTCCATGATGTTATACAGTATTGATTATCTCATATCCTTTATTTCAAAATATTTCACCTTAAAAGTAGGTGACCTAATCTTTACTGGAACCCCCAAAGGGGTATCGGCTGTTCAAGCGGGTGACGAACTGGTCGCTCGGTTGGAAGGTCAAGAAATGCTTCGTTTTTTTGTTAAGTAAATCATGTAGAATGTCCCATTTACGATGGTTACTGGTCCTTTGTTGGTTAGGATCTTTTACCTCCTTTGCTCAAGTTCATTTGTCAACGTCCGATATCGCCCCTCAGAAAGGCTATTTTATTCTTCCGGTCCAACCCGGTAAAATAGCTTCTTTGTCTGGTTGTTTCGGTGATTTACGTCCCAATCACTTTCATGCAGGTTGGGATATTCGAACAGGTGGCGTAGAGGGAGTTCCGATTCACGCGGCGGCTGATGGATACATTTCGCGAATAAAAATTGCACGAGATGGATACGGAAATGCTGTTTACATTACGCATCCTAATCAGCTCACCACGGTGTATGCCCACCTTCGTGAAATTTCAGGGGTATGGAAAGAGAAATTATTGGCTGAGCAATACGCACTAAAAAAATGGGAAGTGGACCTCACATTTGCTCCAGGGCAATTTCCTATTAAACAGCGGGACGTGATTGGACTCTCCGGCAACACCGGTAGCTCAGCTGGTCCTCATTTGCATTTTGAGATTCGGGATGCCGAAGAACGAGTACTTGATCCAGCCTTATTTGGTTTTTCGGAGGTACGGGATAAGTTGGCCCCCCAGATTTATAAAATTACCCTTCGCTGTTTGAGTGCCGATGCCCGAATCAACGGGAAATTTGGTGCCATCGATTTTACACCCGTTTTTAAAAACGGAGTCTATCAAATCCCATCCCCAATTCGGGTAGTGGGGAAGGTTGGGGTAGAAGTATTGACTTACGATCGAGCAGAGACCACCCCGTTTAAGTTAGGGGTTCAGTCCCTCACCTTGCGGAAAGATAACCAAGAAATTTATGCATTTCGTTTCCGACGTTCACGGTTCGACTTAAAATATGATATGAATGTTCATACTGACTATGACCGAATGTTCCGTCGGGGAGAACGTATGCACAGACTGTACGTTTTGCCTGGAAATCGGATGGATCATTACCGGACGTCAGAGGAAAAAGGTACGTTTCGAATTACTGATCGGGCCTTACACGATATGCAACTAGAAGTCGGAGACTCATTCCAAAATAGCACTAAATTGAATTTCGCTATCCAAGGAGATGCACAGAGTGCTGAAATAACCTCAAGTGAGATTCCAGTTGGTGGTTTTCCGGTCGTTGAAGTAAAGCAAAATGAACAGTTCTTATTGATAACAGCTAGGGGAACACATCCCCAAACCCGGTTAGCGAATGTAGAGGTTCAAGGAAAATGGCTACCTGTCGGAAATCCAGTTCGAACGCCAGATCACTTACAATTTATTTGGGATATGGCAAATGGGGTTCCCACTCAAGTGATGGTTGAAAAGTCCATTCAGCCCGTTCCTAGTATTTTCGTTTTTCATGCAGGAAAAAAGATGCTTCGATCTGGTCAGTTTTCGGTTCATATGCAAGAAGCGTTGTACGATACGGCGTTTCTTCATTTGGCGGCCCAAGGATCACGATTGATGATTCACACTGATATTCTTCCGCTAAAGGATTACTTTCGGGTGCAATGGGAGGCTCCGATTATGCCTTCCGTCCCACTGAGTAAACAACATGTGTATTTTGAGGGGGCTCGAAAAAAGTTTTTAGGTGGGGAATGGAAAGATCAATCCATCTCTTTTCAATCAAGAGAGCTCGGAGTGTTTAGCTTAAAAGCCGATACCGTTGCGCCACTGGTACAGCCCATTAAAATTTCCAACCAGGAGATTCGATTCAAAATCTCCGACAACCTTAGCGGTATACGAGATTTTAATTGTTGGGTAAATGAAGAGTGGATTTTGATGAAATATGAATATAAAAACGGCCAAATATGGTCTGAAAGACCCAATAATTCCGTAATTTTCCAAGGCCAAGTTCGATGTCGAGTGACGGATCAAGCAGGCAATGAAAAAATGTTTCAATCAAAAATCCCTTAAGTATGGCACTTCAGTTGGGTGATTCTATCCCGGCCTTTTCCAGTACGAACCAACGTGGTGAATCGGTAACACACGAGGATCTCTTAGGTAAAAAAGTAGTCTTGTATTTTTATCCTAAGGACAGTACTCCCGGTTGCACAGCTCAAGCTTGTGATTTACGAGATAACTACCAAGCACTCCAATCGCAGGGTTTTACGGTGTTGGGCGTGAGTCCGGATTCCGAGAAATCGCATCAAAAATTCATTGCCAAGTTTGAACTTCCTTTTGATTTATTGGCCGATACGGATCATTCCTTGGCGGAGGCATTTGGAGTTTGGGTCGAGAAAAGTATGTATGGAAAAACGTACATGGGCATAGCTCGTACCACCTTTTTGGTAGATGAATCGGGAAAAATCACTGATATCATATCCAAAGTCGATACAAAAGCCCACACGGCACAAATTTTAGTCTAGTACTCAATCATCCAATCATAGTTCAATGCAAATTCAGGAATTAGAATCCATCGCATCGCAGGTCCGGAGGGACATCGTTCGCATGGTTCATGCTTGTCAGTCAGGTCATCCAGGTGGTTCATTAGGCTGTACAGAGGTTTTAGTCGGTCTGTATTTTCAACAAATGAAGATCAATAACCGGAGAGGCAAAGGAGGATTTTTATCCTTTAAAATGGATGCAGCCGGAGAGGATTGCTTCTTTTTATCCAATGGCCACATTTCACCTGTATTTTACTCTACATTAGCCAGAAGAGGTTATTTTGGTGTTCATGAGTTGGGGACTTTTCGTCAAATTAATTCTCGCTTACAGGGGCATCCAACGACGCATGAGGGCCTTCCCGGAATTCGGATCGCATCAGGTTCCCTAGGACAGGGGTTATCGGTAGCAGCCGGAATGGCATTAGCCAAGCGCATGAATGGTGACGAAAGTTTTGTCTATTGTTTGATGGGAGATGGAGAACAGCAAGAAGGGCAGGTTTGGGAAGCGGCTCAATTTATTCCACATCATCAATTAAATCATGTGATTGGAATTATCGATCTAAACGGTCAACAGATTGATGGCTCCACGGAAGAGGTTATGAGCAATCGTGACCTAAAAGCTAAATATAAAGCCTTTGGCTGGCAGGTACTCGATATCAAAGAGGGTAATTCCATGGAAGCCGTGATCGCAGGCCTACGCAAAGCCAAACGATTGGCCTTAAAAGGTACTCCCGTGATGATTTTATTGCATACTGAAATGGGAGCGGGCGTCGACTTCATGATGGGAAGCCATAAATGGCATGGCATTGCCCCAAATGATGAACAATTGGCCAATGCTTTGGCACAACTTCCTGAAACTCTTGGTGATTATTAATTGGCATTGCAGATGAAAAAATATACATACACAGAAAAAAAAGATACCCGCTCAGGTTTTGGAGATGGGATGACCGCCCTCGGTCAGTCACACCCCAATGTCGTGGCTTTGTGCGCCGACCTCATCGGGTCATTAAAGTTAAATACCTTTATTAAAAATCACCCAGAGCGATTTTTTCAATGTGGGATTGCCGAGGCCAATATGATGGGTGTATCCGCAGGTTTGGCCACCGCGGGAAAAGTGCCGTTTGCTACCACTTTCGCCAACTTCGGTTCGGGTCGTGTTTATGACCAAATCCGTCAATCGATCGCTTATTCCGATAAAAATGTCAAAGTAGCGGTGTCCCATGCTGGTCTGACTCTAGGCGAGGATGGTGCAACCCATCAAATTTTGGAGGATATTGCCATGATGCGCGCTATGCCTCACATGACGGTTATCAATCCTTGTGATTACAACCAAACCAAAGCAGCCACCATCGCACTAGCTGATCACCATGGTCCCGCTTATTTACGCTTTGGTCGTCCTACTGTTCCGGTATTTACCGACCCTAATCAAGAATTTGTCATTGGCAAAGCTTGGATGGTCAATGAAGGAAAAGATGTATCTATTTTTGCAACAGGACACTTGGTTTGGGAGGCTATTCAAGCTGGGGAGAAATTGGCGGAAATGGGGATTGATGCCGAAATAATCAATATTCATACCATCAAACCACTCGATGTAGCAGCGATTTTGAAATCAGTGAAGAAAACAGGTTGTGTGGTTTCATGTGAGGAACATCAACGCAATGGAGGTTTAGGAGATGCCATTGCCCAAGTTTTAGCCTTGGAATATCCGGCCCCGCAAGAATACATTGCAGTCAATGATTCCTTCGGTGAATCCGGGACACCCGCGCAGTTGATGGAGAAATATGGCCTTTCAGCACAGCATATCATAGAGGCGGTACAAAAAGTGATGAAAAGGAAAAAATAAGGACTTATTTTCCCTTACATTCGAACCTTGATACAATGCGTGTATCAAGGTTTCGTTTTTTGGGATGATGATGGAAAATGACAAACAAATAATTGACTGGATTTTAAATCCAAATGAACGAGATCGGGGATTTCGTGCCCTTGTCAAATCGTACTCCAAACGAATCTATTGGCACGTTCGAAAAATGGTCATTATTCACGAAGATGCAGATGATCTCGTCCAGGAAATATTTGTCAAAATTTGGCAAAATCTTGACAAATTTAGAGGAGATTCTAAATTGTACACCTGGATTTATCGAATCACCACCAATGAAACTTTGACCTTTCTTCAACGCAAACGTCGGCAACTAACCGAATCCATCGATGATAATTCCTTTTTGTTGGATTCTGTCAATCAGTCCATTCAGCAGGGAGATATGTCGGGAACCGACATAGAGTTGCTCCTCCAAAAAGCTCTTTTGAATTTAACCGATAAGCAAAGGCAGATATTTCAAATGAAGTATTTTGAGCACCTAACGTTTGAGGAAATATCAGAAATTACCGGCACCACCGTTGGTGGACTGAAGGCCACTTACCATACAGCGATGAAAAAGGTAGAAGAATTTGTGGAAGGACACTAAACCTTTTGCCTTGAATTGTGTCAAAGTAACAAGATCATTTGAAACGCATGCAATCTCCCTTTAAAATACCTGAGGATACCTATTTCGAGCAACTTGAGACCAAGTTGAATCGGATACCGACGTGGCAGGTTCCCCGGATGGAAACTCCCGCAGACTATTTTGCCCAAATAGAGGATCGGATTTTATCCCAAACTGTAGATGTCACAAAAAAAGGAAAAGTAAAAAAAATGTGGGTATCCTGGTTTTCTGCCGCCGCGGCTGTTTTGATGGTAGGTGGAATTTGGTACTTTTCCATGCCTCAAAATAATTGGGAAGGAGTGTCAAATGCTGATATACTAGTCTATATGGAAGAACATCAATCCACCGCCTTACCGGTTGATGAAATGACTGTACAATTTGATGCTCAGAGCATTGCCCCATTAGAAGAAATGACCGAACAAGATATTCAAGCGTATGACGAATTATATGGTATTTAATCGAGTTGCCCTTAGTATGGTATTCCTCTTTTGTGGATTAAACTTACTGGCACAAAAATCGAATCAAGAAAAGATTCATGCCATGAAAATTGGTATGATAACCGAAAATCTCCAATTGACCAGCGACCAAGCTGAGAAATTTTGGCCTGTTTATCATGCCTATGAAGAAGAACGTGTAACCGTGATTCGGCAAATGAGAAAGTTACAACGACAAATTTCACATGGAGAGATTCCTCAAGGTGAAATTGTACAGGCTGAGGAACGTATCATGCGTCTAAAAGAACAAGAATCGGACATTGTTAAGTCCTATCGACCCAAATTTCTACGGGTGATCAATCCAGATCAATATGCCTCATTACTTAAAACCGAAAGGCAATTTCAAGATATATTGATGCAGCGGATTAAGTCCCGAGGTTAAGGGATAATGGCTAGTCCATTGGGTTTAAATCCCACCGGAATATGTTGGATGAGTTGTTTTGTTTTTTGATTAAATACAGATACGGAATGTCCTTGTTGATTTACGACGAGGACATTTTCCTTGTATTGGCCAATCGCATGTGCATCCGCTTGGGCTTCTATGATGGATTGAGCAATCCATTGCCCCATTTGCTTTTCAAAGATATGAACCCGGTTGGTTTTTGGTTGGCAAATCCAAAGTTCGTTATCAATAAAGGCGGTATAGCCAGGAGTAAATGTCAAATCCAGAGCTTCTACCGCTTGATTCGTTCGTAAGTCGATGAAGTTAATTGATTTTTGATGTTTGTTTTCCACAATTAACAGGGTATCGTTACCTGGCCAAACACTAGTTGGAAATAAATCTACCTTGATCATTTTGGCTTCCTCTTTGGTTTGCACAGGCACTCGTGCCACAAAACTACTTTCGCCTAAATTGACAAATAATTGGTTTGTGGGGGTAATGACAAGTTCACCTGGATCCGGTCCTAAGTTCGCTCGGTGGAGGAGTTGTGTTTCAGGATAACCATACACCAATAATTCACCATTGTGTGCATGTGTGGCGGTCCAAATTTCAGTTCCATTGGGAGAAAATACAGCATTGTGATTGGCAAATGGAGTATCCCAAGACGCTAAAATTGCTAAGGTTCGGCTATCAACAATCGCTATGCCTCCTTTTAAATCGGTGCCGTGCAAACCTGAATGCCCTTGCGAGAAATCATACGAAGGCATGGCAATCGCCAATTTTTTTTGATCGGGAGAGGTATAAATATGGTGGGCGTATCGATCTCCATGATTGGGTAAAAATTGGTTTTTTTCGACTTTCAGTGTATTCAAGTTGATGACACTAATCGAGTTTTCCCCCCCATTGATCACATACGCAGCGGGATATGTAATTTCGGGTTCTACCGTTTTTTGTTGAATTCGGCAACTCATGAAAAGAAAAAGGCTCCCAATACTTAGGAAAAATAAGCGCATAAAAAAGAGCGTTTGATACAATTCAAACGCTCTTTTTTAGATTTTGGTGCGAATCAAAGTTTGATTTCTCCCACCATATTTTCAGGTCGGACCCAAGCATCAAATTCATCCGCCGTCAAATACCCTAACTGAACTGCTGTTTCCTTGAGGGTTGAGCCGTTTTTATGCGCAGTTTGTGCAATTTCAGCTGCTTTATAATACCCAATTTTAGTATTCAGTGCGGTTACTAGCATGAGTGAATTGTCTAAATGCTTCTTGATATTTTCTTGGATGGGCTCGATTCCCACGGCACACTTGTCATTGAAAGAAACGCAAACATCGCCAATTAAACGGGCAGAGTGAAGGAAATTGTAAATCATCATGGGTTTAAAGACATTCAGCTCAAAATGTCCATTAGATCCTCCTATGTTGATTGCCACATCATTGCCAAGAACCTGGGCAGCCGCCATTGTCATAGCTTCACATTGGGTTGGATTCACCTTTCCTGGCATGATGGAAGAACCTGGCTCATTGTCGGGAATGAAGATTTCACCAATCCCCGAGCGTGGCCCCGAAGAAAGCATTCGGATGTCGTTTCCGATTTTCATTAAACTTACCGCAACGGTTTTGAGTGCGCCGTGAGCTTCCACGATTGCGTCATGGGCGGCCAAAGCCTCAAATTTATTCTCGGCAGTTACAAAAGGAAGGCCGGTTAATTGAGCGATGTACTTGGCCACCGTGACATCATAACCTGCCGGAGTATTGATACCCGTGCCGACGGCTGTTCCACCCAAAGCAAGTTCAGATAGGTGTGCTAATGAATTTTTGATGGCTTTCAGGCCGTGATTCAATTGAGAAACATATCCAGAGAATTCTTGACCCAGGGTTAATGGAGTCGCATCCATAAAGTGAGTCCGACCGATTTTTACCACGTGTTTAAAGGCCACAGCCTTTGCTTGTAGGGTATCTCGAAGTTTCTCAATACCAGGGATTGTCGTCTCAATCAAAATCTTATAGGCTGCAATGTGCATGGCCGTTGGGAAAGTGTCATTTGATGATTGAGACTTGTTGACATCGTCATTTGGATGCAAAAATTTGGATTTATCCAATAAGTCACCTCCTTGAAGCACATGGCCACGATAGGCGATTACTTCATTGCAGTTCATGTTGGATTGGGTTCCAGATCCTGTTTGCCAAACGACTAATGGAAATTGATCATCCAGTTTTCCCTCCAAAATTTCATCGCAAACCTGGCCAATCAATTGGGCTTTATCTTCTGGTAAAACACCTGCCTCGTGATTTGCGAGCGCCGCCGCTTTTTTTAAGTAGGCAAATGCTCGGATAATCTCCAAAGGCATTTTATTGATATTCTGCGCAATTTTAAAGTTTTCGATGGAGCGCTGTGTTTGTGCACCCCAATACACATCAGCAGGAACTTGAACTTCCCCCATGGTGTCTTTTTCGATCCGGTATGACATGAACGATGAACGATTTAATGGTTTCCTAATTGAAGGACAAAGTAACGGGTGGAATTGTATTAATTCAAGAATTATCGGGTATTATTTTTCAAATACAGCATGATATCTTCTTTTGAAAGCCTTCGAATCTCACCGGATTGCCATCCTGAGGCAGAATTGGCTAAGTAGTTTCCGCGAATTAACCTCAAGGTTGGAAATCCTACCGCTGCGGTCATTCGTCGAACTTGTCGATTTTTTCCCTCCCGAAGAGTTAATTGAATCCATGAGGTTGGAATTGTGGCCCGATACCGAATGGGTGGATTCCGTTCGGGTACCTGAGGTTCTTCCATTTTGACTGCCCGGGCAGGTAAGGTTACATGATCTTTGCCTTTAATTCGAATCACCACACCAGTTTGTAGCTGATGCAAGGCCTCGGCTGTTATTTCTCCCTCAACTTGTACCCAATACGTTTTTTGATGTTCAAATTGGGGTGTCAAAAGACGATGTTTTAAGGAATTATCATTGGTTAGTAAGAGGAGGCCCTCACTGTCGGCATCTAATCGCCCAACGGGATAAACATCTTTGGGGAAATCAAAGCCAAGATCTCCTAAAGTTGCATGATCTCCTTCAGGGGTGAATTGTGACAACATCCCAAAGGGTTTGTAGAGTAAAAAATAGAAATACACGAGCCTAGGTAGTTTCAAAGTACGTTACAAAGGTATCTCCCCACTTTGATTTTACTTGTTAATTTTTATACTAATTAAAGAAAAGCACCCAGTATCCCACTCGTTGCCAAGATTAATTTGGGTTATCTGGCTCTTTTTTGTCATACTTCGGTAAATTCTAAAGAGAATTTTTCTTCAGATTACTAAATTACTCCCCAAGTCTTGTGTAGCTTGACAAGTAGGAGAATGTTGAACCGGAAAATTGACCGATCGTGCTATAAAACATAAGGAATGGGCTTGTTGATGAATCTTGAGGGCAAGGTCGATCATATGGCTCTCCAATACTTGAACTTTTGGATGGAGAATAACAGATTGAAACTGCCCTCCACCATCGGAGGTTTCCGCCATATAACCTATGGGGGTGTCCTCGTATTGCTCAATCACAACTCCGGCCTGGGCGCAAAGATGCAAATACCAAAGCATGTGGCAGGAGGACAAGGAGGCTACCAGTAATTCCTCCGGGTTATATCGAGTGGGATCGCCCCGAAAGGCAGGGTCGGAGGAGCCCAACAGGGTCGGTTTTCCAACGCTGCTAATTTGGTGATTGCGAGAGTACTCTTGGTAGGTTGAGGTACCTTTACCTAAATTTCCTGTCCAAGTGAGTTGGACTTGATAGGAATGAATTTTTGACGAAGGCATTTGGTAAATTAATTGTATCCTGAGCAAATCTAATGAATCTAATCTGGTTAATATTGATTCTTTCCATTCTGGTCGGTAGGACTAGGATAACGTTACTTAATGCGTGTACTTAATTCACTTTTTTAGTAAGTCGACATATTGCGTATCAGAGAGACTAACTCGACTGTCCTTAAGTATAATTTGGTCTTTCTTGGGTTCTGGTAAATTAATTTTCTCCAAGATTGCGTTGGTCACATCCTCCAAAACAAACGCAGGCCGAAAATCTGGGTTATCGAGAGTTAAGGTTATATTTTTCACAGAAATACCGGTGACATGTCGGATATAAAATCCCCAGGAAGGTAATTCTCCAAACATGGAAAATTCTGGATAATCTTTGATTTTTTCAGGTACCCGATGGAGTTGTGAAATGGGAATGTAGGCCATACCTTTGGATGCTCGACCTGGATACCGAATTTCGATGTTTTCCAAAGATACATTTTCAATTGGAAAGTTAGGAATTCCGGTGATCGGGGAGGGAATCGGATTGTGAAAGAAGGGAAGAGCCGGACCGCGCATATCGTATAATTCATCTGGGCGACCAAATGGAACTTGAACCTTCATTTTTTGAATTCGAATGTTGCGTACATAACCTGGTTTTTCGCCCGAACGGTGCCCTAGGCGAATAAAAAGTGCGTTTCCCGTGTTTTCAGCCAAAATATTGGAAACCTGAATATTTTCGATAAATCCTCCATCTACCGACTCAATAGCGATGGCAGATCGGTAGGTATCCCGTACGAGGATTTGATCAATTTGGACATTTTTAAATCCACCCACCGAGGCCGTTCCAAATTTGATGGCACTGGCACTGGAACGAATCGAACAATGCGCGATGTAGATTTGGTCGTTGAAGTGCCCCGGGTAGTATGATTTTAAGCAGATTCCATCATCGGCGGTATTGACTTGACAATGGGTTATTTTGACATGGCGGCAATCGGTAATGTCCATTCCGTCGTTATTCCAATAGGCTCTGCTTTCGACGTTGAGTCGATCTAAAATCACATGTTCGCATAATTCATAAGTCTGAACCCAACAAGCGGAGTTGAGTAGGGTAATTCCTGAGATCTCAATGTGAGAACATTCTGAAAAGTGAATGAGTTTGGGCCGGGAGGTCTCACTTGGGCGGTTATTGACTATATCATAGGCAGGATCCTTGCGAAGCCCGCTATGATGTAAACTATCAATGGTTAATGCCAATTCACGTCCTTGTCCATTAATAGTCCCCGAGCCTGTAATAGCCATGTTGGTCGATCGATTGGCTAAAATTAGGGCTAATTTTGAGTTATCATCCGTTTTTGGAGAAATAGGTCCGTCGGCGATATCCAACTTTTGATAATCCTCCGGGTGAGTACTGCCCAAAAGTACCGCCCCTTTTTCCAGATGCAATGTTACGTTGGATTTTAATTGAATACTGCCCGTTAAATAGTTTCCTGATGAGAAAACCAGGGTTCCGCCACCCTTTTGTGAAAGCTCATCTATTGCCTTTTGGATGGAGCGTGTATTGAGTGTCCTGCCGTCAGACACAGCTCCGTAGATTTCAGCTTTCACTTTTTTCACGGATTGGGTATATCCTACAGTACTGTACAAGAGTAAAATACTCCATAAAACGAGGGAAATAGATTTAGCCATGGTTATTTTTCAAATGAAAGAAGGACAGTATTCGAGATTTTTTCTAATTTGGATAGCATGACAATTCAAATCAAAATTTGGATTGGTGCGGACGATTCAATTTTCTTATTTGAAATTGAAATCCCGAACCAGAAAATCTGATCCGGGATCTAGGGTATCAAATCAATTAATTAATTAAAGGCTTATTTCAGCAGAAAACTCGGCCTCTATCTCGGAAACGAGAACGGGTCGGTTTTCCTCGACCGATTTCTGAGCGGCTAAAGCCATGATAGTTGCCTTGAGTGCGTCATGACCGCTAACAGGTATCGGTGTGTCACGGAGGAGGGCGTCCACAAATTGGCTCATTTCCGTGAAATAAGATTCCATATACCTTTCTAGGAAAAAGTGTAGTGGGAGAGCGGACTGAATGCCCCTTTCGGTAGCGAGGGTATGGGTGTCGGGTACATTATTGCCAACTTGCACCATACCTTTGGATCCGAAAGCTTCCACCCGTTGGTCGTAGCCGTAAACGGCCTTTCGGCTATTGTCGATGACCGCCATGGAATCATCCTCAAATTTTATGGTGATCACTGCGGTATCAATATCACCAACTGCCTTGATTTCATCGCTTACGAAAACAGCAGCAGAGGCGTAAACTTCTTTCACCTCCTTATTCATGAGGTAACGCACCATGTCAAAATCATGAATGGTCATATCCATAAACATACCTCCAGATTCTTTTAAATAACTTACTGGGGGTGGTCCTGGGTCACGGGATGTGACTTTTAACACCTGAGTGTTTCCGATTTCACCTGAATCAATAATATGTTTGACTTTAAGGAAATTTGCATCAAAACGACGATTAAATCCTAACATAAGTTTGATTCCGCGCTCTTGAACTAAACGAAGTGTGTGAACAATTCGCTCCAAGGAAAGGTCCATGGGTTTTTCACAAAAAACATGTTTCCCAACTAGGGCACACTGTTCGATGTAGTGGGCGTGGCTATCGGTAGGAGAACAGATGATTACGGCATCGATTTCGGGATGTGCAATGATCTCTTCAGCCGTTCCGACCGCGACAGGAAGTTGGGTGAGATCTGCGATGGGGTCGGCGACCATGACGATTTCCACCCCTTTGATTCGTTGTTGAATGTTGGCAAAATGAATTTTTCCGATTCGTCCAAATCCAAGCAAACCTAATTTTATGGTGTTCATAGGTGTAATGTTTTCAGATAATTTCGATTGTTTATAGCACAGGATAGCGGACTTCCCATGCCGGGTAATACATCTTGTTCGACCACGATCCATCCCGAGTAGGCTGTTTCCTCCAAATGGGTCTTTACAGCGTCAAAGTCCACCGAGCCTTTTCCTAGTTCACAAAATACACCATTTTGTACGGATGTAAAGTAATCCCATTGATTTTCAGCGGCTTTATTTCCAACTGCTGCATCAAAATCTTTGAAATGCACGTGCCAGATCCGATCTCTCCACTTGGTTAAGCCTGTGAGTGGGTCTCCTCCACCAAAGGCATAATGACCTGTATCGAAACATAAGCCTACCAAATCTGGGGAGGTTCGATTCATAAGCTCCGTTAATTCGGAGGGAGTTTCGACGTAGCCTCCGCAGTGATGGTGGAAAACGCACCGCATACTATACCGATCCTTGACCGCTTGAGCGACACGTGTTACTCCTTCTGCAAAAATAGCCCATTGGTAGTCTGTTAGTCCCATGGAATGCTCAACTCGGCCAGCGTGCAAAGTTCTCAAGGGAACGCTGCCATTTTCGTCAGCTAGAACAATAAAAGCATGCGGATAGCCGGCATCGTACATCAATCCAGCCACCCGAAGGGCGGCCTCCACACCATCTTGATGTTTGGAAGGATCTGCAAATGCTACTGGTACAAAAGCACCTAATAAATCCAAGGATTCTTTTTGCAGTGCAGCTTGAAGCTGTGCAGGATCAGTAGGCATAAATCCCCAATCACCCAATTCGGTACCTTGATACCCAGCCTGTGCCATTTCCTGCAAGACTTGTAGATAGCCGGGCGAGGATCCATCTAAGTCAAATTCGAGAGCACCCCACGAGCAGGGGGCATTGGCAATGTGTACATTCATCGTCTTAAAATTTACGAGACCATTCTTTAGGCCAACGTTCGACGACGACCTTAGTCTGGGTGAAAAATTCGATTGCGTGTCGACCTTGGCCATGAAGATCTCCAAAAAAACTATCATTCCATCCACTAAACGGAAACTGTGCCATAGGGGCGGCAACACCTATGTTGATTCCAATATTTCCGGCATTGGCCTCTGAGCGGAATTTTCGAGCATGGGCTCCATTGGTTGTAAATAAACACGCCATATTTCCGTATCGATTGGTATTAATAAAGGAAATAGCCTCCTCGATGGTAGGTAATGATACCAGGCTCATAACAGGACCAAAGATTTCAGTTTTGATCAACTCCCCGGTTAAAGGTACTCCCTCAAGAATGGTTGGTTGAAGGAAATTTCCAGCTTCATAGCCTGAAATTTTCGCATTTCGTCCATCCAATAGCACGTTAGCTCCTTCTTGAATCCCCAAGTTGATCAATGATTCGATACGTTCTTTACTAGCTTGGGTGATGACAGGACCCATATCGGTTTGGGAATCCCAACCATATCCAGTAACTCGTGATTTGGCACCTTCATACAAGGCCTCTTTGATTTGCCCTTGGTGGTCGCCAACTGTAATGATCGTGGAGGCGGCTAAACACCGCTGCCCTGCACAGCCGTAAACGCTGTCGTTGATGACTTTGGCTGAGGTTTCGAGGTCGGCATCTGGCAAAATAACCACTGGATTTTTGGCTCCACCTTGAGCTTGTACCCGCTTACCGTTGGAAGCACCCCGTGCGTAAATGTAGCGAGCGACCGCTGTTGAACCTACAAAACTAATGGCTTTTACGGTTGGGTGATCTAAAATGGCATCGACGGTTTCTTTTCCACCATGAACCAAATTAACCACACCTTCGGGTAAATTCAATTGGTCGATCAAACCCATAACCTTCTGCATGGTCATAGGTACTTTTTCGGATGGTTTAAGAATAAATGTATTTCCACACGCGATTGCATAGGGAAGAAACCAAAAAGGGATCATGCCCGGAAAATTAAAAGGGGCAATACAAGCCACTACACCCAAAGCTTGTCGTATAACAAATTCATCCACACCGCGGGCAATATTTTCGGAAAACTCGCTCTGAATCAGTAAAGGAGTAGCGCAGGCGGCCTCGACATTCTCAATGGCTCGTTGCAATTCACCTAAACTTTCTGCTTTTGTTTTCCCTGATTCATTGGTAATGGTTAAGGCCAAATCTTCTAAATTATCCTCCAACAAGGTTTTAAGCTTATACAAAGGCTGGACCCTTTGCATAACGGGAGTTTGTGACCATTCAAAAAAAGCTTTTTGAGCCATTTGAACTGCACTTTCAACATCTTTCACCGTGTTGGCACCCATCGGAACTTGGGCAATAACCGCCTGCGTAGCAGGATTTAGCACAGGAGCACTGGCTGCTTCGTGGCTCTCTGTCCATTTTCCGTTGATATAATTTTTTAATGTATCCATAGAACTTAATTAAACTTGACTTAAAGCGATATATAGTGTTAAGGTGATGAAAACCAAGGCAAAGGCAAAAGGCTTAGTGTACTTCCAGGGTGTCATGTCTACCTGGGGATCCACTTGTGCCATTTGAATATTTTGACGGGGGTACCATTGAGAAACTGCCAACATAATACCTACATTGAGTAGGAACTCGATTCCCCATAAATGGACGAAATGAATATCAACCTGAATGATAAATGTGCAAAGAATGTAAAAGAAAAAACCAGTTAATAACGCCACATTGGCGGCTGTTCCGGAGATGTTTTTGAAAAAGAATCCACCCAAAATAACCGAGGCAATGGGGATAAAGAATATTCCGTTAAGCTCTTGAAGTAGCTGAAATAAACCATCGGGTGCCTTAGCCATGAAAGGGGCTGCAATGACCGAAGAAATGGCTAAGATTGTAGCGGTCATTTTCCCCATAAATACCAATCGGGCATCAGTGGCCTCCGGTTGGATTAATCTTTTGTACACATCCATACTAAAAATGGTGGATGCGCTATTTAACACCGCATTAAATGTACTCAAGACTGCTCCCATGACCACCGCAGCGAAGAAACCTAAAAGCGAGGTAGGAAGTACTTTTTGCACCAGCAATGGATAAATGATATCCTGGTTTCCAAAATGAGTCTCTTGAAAAAAGTAAAACCCAATGATCCCAGGGAGTACAATGATGAAGGGTACTAAAATTTTAGCTAAACCCGTAACCAAAAGGCCTTTTTGAGCTTCTTTTAAGTCCTTGGCTCCCAGCACCCTTTGCACGATGGTTTGATTCATACACCAAAAGTAGAGCTGATTGATCACCAATCCAGTGAATAAGGTGCTAAATGGAAGGACTGAATTGGGCTGACCAATGACATTAAACTTGTGGGGAACCGACTCAAAAACCATCGAGATTCCTCGGATAGGATTTCCATCCCCAATTTGGATTAGGGCCAATAATGGAATCATCAATCCTCCCAATAGTAGGCCATATCCATAAATAACATCCGAGACGGATACAGCTTTTAATCCACCAAAAATCGCATATAGAGATCCCAAAAGTCCCATAACGATGATAGTTAAAACCAAACCTTCCGATTTTTCAACTCCCAAAAGTTCAGAAATAGAGAAAATACTTTCAAGGTTAATGGCTCCCGTATAGAGTACAATTGGGAGTAACGTCACGGCGAAGGAAATCAGGAGCAAACCTGCCATCATGGTTCGAGTAGTGGGATTGAACCGATTTTCAAGATATTCCGGAATGGTGGTAAGACCCATTTTTAAATATTTCGGCACAAAATAGACAGCCGCGACAATGAGGGCCAAGGCGGAGGTTACCTCCCAAGCAATAATGATGGCTCCGTTTTTATAGGAGGAGCCATTCATGCCAACTAAATGCTCCGTCGAAATATTGGTCATGATCATGGATGCTGCAATCACCGTACCCGTAAGAGTTCGGCCGCCTAGGAAATATCCTTCTTGCGTTTGCAAATCATCTTTTCTGGTTTTGAAAAAAGCATATACCCCCGCGAGCAGGGTAAATCCAATAAAACTCAGAATTGAAATAGTATAGGGTGAAAGGTTCATTTTGAGGTCAGGTTAGAGGTGCATTTTTTGCTTCGATTTATTTTGAAGCATTTTTTCATGTGCCTCTTGGATTCCAGCGTGCTTGGATACGGATGACACCGGAACCTCCCACCAGGCATGACCATATCCCGCCATTTTACGTTCTACTGAGGTTTCAATGTAAATCACGGTGGTATCGGTATTGGCTTTAGCTTCTTTCAAGGCAGCCAAAAATGCCGCCTCACTCTGGGCTCGTATGACTTTTGCGCCTAGACTTTCAGCGTTGGTTGCCAAATCAACGGGTAGTTTGGCTCCATCTAAATGACCGGATTGTGCCTGTCTGTATCGATATTGGGTACCGAAACCCTCACTACCCAATGACTTTGATAGGCCACCAATGCTGGCATATCCATGATTGTTAATTAAGATCAGGGTGAGTTTGTATCCTTCTTGCACAGCGGTAACAATTTCCGTGGACATCATGAGATAACTCCCATCGCCTACCATGACATAAACTTCCCGGGTTGGATCGGCCATTTTTACTCCCAATCCTCCGGCGATTTCATAACCCATGCAAGAGAAGCCATATTCTAAATGGAAGCTTTTGGCATTTTTGCTTCGCCATAATTTGTGAAGGTCACCGGGTAAACTTCCGGCCGCACACACCACGACATCTTGCGGATCCGCGAAGGTATTTACGGCACCAATGACTTCTGCTTGCGATAAATTCTCGGGATCAACCACCTGGTAGGCTTCCTGAATTTTTTGGTCCCAATCCCGCGAATAGGCTTGGCATCTAGATTGAAACTCTTGGGAGGTTGAAAAATCTCCCAAAGCGGTACTCAATGCCGAGAGGGTCGCTCGTGCGTCCCCTGTGAGGGCCAGTCCACTTTGTTTATGAGCATCAAATTCGGCTATGTTGATGTTGATAAATTGAACTTCCTCATTTTGAAAAGCAGTTTTGGAGGCGGTTGTGAAATCACTATACCGTGTTCCGATACCTAGGACTACATCAGCCTCAGCCGCTATTTCATTGGCTCCTTGAGTTCCAGTGGCTCCCATGGCTCCTAAATTTAAGTCGAAAGTATAGGGTAGTGATCCTTTTCCGGCAAAGCTCTCTGCCGAGGGGATTCCATGAGTTTGACAGAATGCTTTCAAAGTTTCGGAGGCTTCACTGTAAAGGACACCTCCACCGGCTACGATCAACGGTTTCTTCGCTTTTTTTAGAAGTTCGGCGGCTCGCTGAATCAATTGAGCATCGGGTAAGGGTCTAGGAATAAACCAAACTCTTTTTTGAAAGAACGATTCCGGAAAATCAAAGGATTCTGCTTGAACATCTTGTGGGAAACAAATGGTCACGGCACCGGTATCTGCAGGGGAGGTCAGTACCCGCATGGCTTGCAAGAGGGAAGGTATCAATTGTTCAGGACGATTGATGCGATCCCAGAACTTGGATACTGGACGAAAGCAATCATTAACCGTGAGATCAGGACTGTAACTGGCCTCCAATTGTTGTAAAACAGGATCGACATGCCGAGTGGCGAAAACATCGCCGGGTAAAAGCAATACAGGTATCCGGTTGATTGTAGCAGCCGCAGCGGCGGTTAACATATTGGTGGCACCTGGCCCAATGGAAGAGGTACAAGCAAAGGTGGACAAGCGATTTTTCATCCGGGCATAGGCTGCCGCGGTATGAACCATGGCTTGCTCGTTTCGCGCTTGATAAAAACGGAATTCGGGGTATTCAAATAAAGCTTGGCCAATTCCTCCCACATTTCCGTGACCAAAAATGCCGAAGCAACCAGCAAAAAATTTATGTTCCACACCATCCCGTTCGATGTATTGTTGATCCAAAAAACGGATAAGGGCTTGGGCTACGGTTAATTTCATGATTGTACGATTAGGGTATCTAAAGATTAAAATCCGCCATGTTTTTCTATAAAGGCCATTGATTGTTCAAGCGTAGGCATGAAATTGGCACATCCTGGTTCCAAAACCACCTGTGCGCCACTGGCATTACCCATTCGGCACGAAGTGTAGAGGTCCCATCCTTGTAAGTACCCATAAATAAAACCAGAGGCAAAAGCATCTCCCGCTCCTAAGACATTCAGAGGGGTTACAGGAAATCCGGGCACATGGACTGGTTCTTGATTTTTTTGATAGATCGTAACCCCAGTTGAGCCTCGCTTCACCAATAAAATTTCAACACCACACGCCAAAATCTCCTGTATAGCCCATTCGATGTTTCCTTCTATGGTAGGGGCCGAAATTTGTTGATGTTCAATTTTGACTTGAGAGGCCTGCTGCAGCATGGCGGCTAGGATCTCTTCCTCAGTACCAATTGCAATGGATATTTTGGGTAAAATTGATCGAACCATAAGTCCAAAGGATCGAAGATCAGGCCATTGGTCTGCACGAAAGTCAATATCCAAAACGGTTTTTGTACCTGCTTGCGCCGCTTTTTCAAGGGCGTAAAATACGGCACTCCGACTTGGTTCCAAGTTCAGAGCAGTTCCTGACACTTCAAATAAGCGGACCCTTTCCATGGGTATTTGATCGACATGGTCGATGGTTAAGAAAGAGTCGGCTGCTTGATGTCGATAATAGACCAAGGGAAAGGTATCGGGAGGTTGAATTCCGAGTAGAACCGCACTACTACGGGCATGCGGTATCGTCGGAATGAATCTCGTTTCAATCCCCTCTTGTTTCAAAAAGTTTAAAATAAAATCACCTACTTTATCAGATCCCACCCCAGTCAATAAGGCGGATTTTAAACCCAATCGTTGGCATCCAGTGGCAATATTTAAAGGCGAACCTCCAACAAAGGCATCAAAACCTTTGATGTCTATAAATTCGGCTCCAATATTTTGGGAATATAGATCGATGGACGACCGGCCCATCGTAACTACATCGAATGTTTCGTTTGTCATCATGCTAAATTCATGTTTGCAGTAACTAAAGGTATACGAGGATCTAGGCCCTTCCAACTTGAAAAAATCCAAGAATGATCAGGATCAGGTGTATTGGCTAAAGATTGATCGGAGCCTGCCAAAAAATTAAGATAGTACACATGATATCCATGGCCTGCCGCGACCGGGTGATAACCTTTGGGGATGAGCATGACCTCATTATGGTGCAAAACGGCCACTTCATCCAAGGATCGATCGTCAGTGTAAACTCGTTGAATGGCAAAACCTTGTGGCTTCTCCATTTTGTAGAAATAAGTTTCTTCTAAGTTTGCTTCTAATAGCACACCGTCTTCGTTCACCTTTCGGATATCGTGTTTATGCGCTGGGAACGAACTCCAATTTCCGGATGGAGTATACACCTCTACCGCCACCAAACGGTGGCATGGAAATCCGGGCTGTAGTAGACTATTGATTTGTCGGGTCGCGTTGTCGCCTCCCCGAATCTCAATCTCAACCTCTTCGGGAGTTTTGAATACGGGGTCAAAGTCTTGGTTGGTCGCTACCCAACCATAACCTAAATCCAAGACCTCAGAGGTTGCGGTAATTGTGACTTCGGTACGTCTTGGCAAATAAAGCGTATGGGCCATGCCAGAAAAAACATCCCGGCGGCCGTTTGTGGTCTCCCAAACTCCTTTATCAGTTTCTGCCCGATAATTACCCCCCAACAAAATGATTCCATATTCAAATTCACCTGTAAAGAAAGACCACTTTTCGCCTTTATGCAGGATTCGTGCGCCAAAGTGAAGGTGGTTCCATTGGGCAGTAGCGGGCGTGATGTGATGATATTCACCAGATTGTGCCAAAGGTTGAATGCGAAGTGACGACATAATGGATTAGATAATGCTTGAATATTCGGTGGATTTTCCTGCCGAATGAAACAATTCAAATTTTTGGATGCAAAATTCTACCAACTCCTCTCGGTATTTTTTACCCGGAATGATGGGGTCAAATGCTTCTGGTTGTTGTTTGAAAAACTCTCGGTGGGTTCTGGCCCATAATACCCGTAAATCGGTGGCAATATTGATTTTACAAATTCCCAATGGGATTGCCGCTTGAATTTCTGAATCATCTACCCCCCGGCTTCCGACTTGCATGTTACCGCCTGAGGCATTGATGCGCTCAATTTCCAGGGGATTTACTGCTGAGCCTCCGTGGAGAACCAATGGATATCCTGGCATGGTGGCTTGAATTTCTCGAAGTATCTCCAATTGAATCCCTTGATCTCCTTTGAATTTATAAGCTCCATGACTGGTGCCAATTGCTATCGCAAGGCTATCACAGCCTGTTTGTTGAACAAAATAGGCTACTTCCTTGGGTTGCGTGTACCTTGCCTGCGATGCTTCTATCGAAATGTCATCCTCAACACCGCTGAGTATGCCCAATTCCGCCTCCACAGCGATACCCAAGGCATGAGCCTTTTGGACGATGCTTCGGGTTCTCGAAATATTGGTTTCCAAATCGTCATGCGAAGCATCAATCATTACCGAGGTATAACCACCACGCTCTAGCGCCGAATCAATATGTGACTCAATTCCATGATCCAAATGGATTCCATAGACAACCTCAGGAAAAAGTTGAGAAGCTGCCTCAATCATGCTTAACAAAAGGGTAGGAGTGGCATATTGCCGGGCAACTGGGGTAGTTTGTAAGATAACAGGTGAGGAGGCAAGATGTGCCGCCTCAAAAACACCCAAGATCTGTTCCATAGTGAATACGTTGATCGCTGCGATGGCATAGCGGCCGTATCCTAGTTGAAACATGTGTTTGGGGCTGACTTTCATTGTTTGGTTATATTTATTTCGATTACAATGCAATACACGGTAAAAATTGCTGTCAAACCAATCTTGGAAACGGATTTGATCTTGCAAACCTTTGCATGAAAATCTAACGCTGGAGGAACTGCACCGCTGTTTCGTTAATTGCAAAGGATTGTTTCTTTAATAACTGAATCATTTCTGCCCCAGCCAATACGACCGGACCATAGCTATGGGCAGCATGAGGATTCACGGGTCGGTAATAATAAAAAGCCGGATCAAAACCCATACCCGTTCCAACGCATGTTCCCGTAATTTTTCCTTCCGGTGTAATTTGGGTCGACACCGCCTCCCAACCCAAGAGAGTCATCGGGCCGAAGGCCTCAAAAGGAATCCATCCCTGGTTGATTCCTTTGGCCAAACAGTACGTAAAAATAGCAGTGGCCGAGGTCTCTAAATACGAATCGTTTCGATCCAATAATTGATGCCAAAACCCTTTTCCACTTTGTACTGACGCTAACCCCTGTACGTGCTGGCGATATAGCGATAGAATTTCCTGGTATTTCGGATGATTTTTGGGCAAAACACTCAATAACTCCGTTATGGCCATAATTGCCCAACCATTGGCTCTTCCCCAGTGGTATTTTGGTTGAATAGCCGATTCCGACAGGTATCCATGAATGAACAGTTTTTTCTGTGAGTCAAACATCTTCTGACTAAACAAAAGAACCTGCTGTACCGCTTCATCGAAATAGTGGGAATCGCCCGTGGCCTGACCCATATAGGCCAGTGCTGGCATACCCATAAACAAATCATCCAGCCAAACCGTATTTTTTAACGGTCTATTTCGTGCAAAAGTCCCATCGGAAAGGCGATACTCCTTGTTCCGAATAAAATCAATGAAATGAGTTGTTAATGGCCGAAGATGAGGCATCGAAAAAGAGCGGTCTGCTATCAGCATTGCCATACAAAGTGCCCCGGCATCGTCCAATGCGTGAGGTTGAAGCATGCTGATGACAGGGGATGTTTTTTGGATGTTGTCTGGTTGTTTTTGGTAATAGGTATATAATTCAGATAGTAAATTCAAACGTTGCGTCACATAAGTCTTGTACCGTTCTTGACCTGTGGCTTGGTAGGCTGACATCATGGCCGCATACGTTACTCCCCATTCGTAACTGAATAATCGATAATCTCCTTTGGCAAATTGGGCCTGCTCGCCTGGTTGCTTTGCGCTGACTTCCTTTCCAGATTTTTTATCCAATACTTGGGCTGGTGTGGCCTTTTCCAAGTAAACCAATATACATTGGAGGTCGGATTCTATCTTGGGCCGGGTTGTTTGCCCGTAAGCATGAGGATAAGCCGGTTTTAGCAAGTGAAGAGGAGTATTGCTATCATTAATGACCTCCTGGGCAAAGACAGGAGATGAAATCAGGGAGCCTGAAAGCGTCAAGGTAAGGGCGAAGTATGAAATGTATTTAGTCATGGGAAACAGTCAATTTGGGGGTTACCTCCATCTGCTGGACAAAGTTTTTTACTTGATTTTCGAAATATTCGCGATCAACCAACCCGGGGTCTCGAAGCTCCCAATAGGCCATCGCATAGTAGGATACAGGCTGATTAGGCAGAATTTTTAATTTGGCTAAATACGAAGTGGCAATCCGACCGGTTTCAGGTGCTTTAAAGTAGCCTAAATAGTCCTTTTTGGGCAAAACCAAACCCAGTCCAAGCCACCATTCTTTTTCATACGTTTGCTTGTCGTGCGTGGTTAGCGCTATCCATTGATCCGATTCATACACAATTCGAAGGGGCTCTTTGGTTCGAGAATTGACCAATCCAACTAATAATGTTTCATCTCCCTGAAGATTTTGTGGAGTCACTGTATTTTTATATCCAAACATACCCGGCCATATTTCAACCTGTTCTTTGAGATTGTACACTCTGTTTTCATCCAAGGGTTTCCATTGATGGTAGTCAAATTGGATAATCGAATGAATGGGACCTTCCTGAAATATTCGGAAACGCGTACTATCCACGTTCCCTTTTGGATCCCCCTCAATAATACCCAAACGCCGCAAGCGATCCCCACCAAGTAAATAGGATATACCACCAATTCCAAGCGAGGTCCCAACAGACAAAATATCACGCCCCCAGTCGGCCATGACATGATATGTATCTTGTGTTACACCGTCTGCGTTTATTCCGACATCATCGGGAGACATGCCGGGAATTTTCTTTCCGAATACATCTTTCGAGTTTCGGCCGTCTAAATAATGACGAAATCCAACTTTGTCGTTTTCCCAAGAAGGGCCATCCGTTTGATACGGTTGATAACCATTGACTCCCGGTAATTCATGGGGATAAAATGTATCCTCAAGGGCCGGATGCACGGTGTCTTCCAAGGAATGTCGAACGCCAAATCGAACACTCGTTCGTTTTTCAAACGTCCGTAAGTCTGATGTCCAAGTAAGTTGATAGCGTTTGGTTTGATTGGGGGGAAGATCCGCTAAAAAAAACAGTTCATCCCATTTTCCATCTCCATCTCGATCATCAAGTTGGCAGGCAAGTGTATCCTTTTTTTCGGAAAGTAGTAATGGGTGTAAATTTTGATTCCATCGACCTTTCGGGTCAACTTGTGCTCTGGAAAGAACAATTGGTTTCTCCGTTAAGGTAATCTGACTTGGGTTTTCGACTGTCAGTCCGGTATGTGTTGGACCTTTCTGACAACTGGATATGGCACTCGCGACGATCCCGATTAAAATAGTAGATTGGGTGAAGATTCGCATGTTAAATCAGATTAGGAAAATTTCAATGTGTAATGAAAGGGGGTTACTCCGGTTAAATAAACATGGTGTCCAGGAGTTCGAAGATTTCCAAAATGAACACTGTATTTTTCACCTTCCAATCCGCGTATAAATTCATGCTTTTTAATGCCCGGTCCAAAGGTGATTTGATCTTTCCCTTGCCGGAATATCCCATATCCGTCTTCTAAAAAATAATCTTGGTCGGCTCCACGTGCACTTTTTACGCCCTCTAGTGTACCCTGTTCATCAAAACAAAGATGAATGGTTACCTCAACACCCTCTTGGCCCGTCACATGAAAATCCAATGAAACCTCTCCATTCGTTTCTTTTATCTCCACTCGGCTGTCGAGGGTTTTAACATTACTTTGCGGGCGCTTGTCAAAGGCCATTTTACTCCAAAAACGATCGTCGGTGGAAGGAGTAAGTTCATAATCTCCTTTTGAATTTCGAAGTTTGGCTGGAAGTGGTTGATAATAAGGAGCCTCTAATTTTTTATGAAGCGTATATGTATTTCCTTGCACGTTTAATCCTTCGCTACGGAAAAAGCCCATGCTGAAAAATCGAGAGGACATCCGCATGTATTTTAAGATCGCATCTCCTCTTCGATACGCAAAGAAATTAGGACTGACCGAGCGACCAGACGCGATGATCAAAGGCCAATCGTTTCCTCCAAAAATGGTCACGGTGGTATCGTCCCGGCGAATGCGGGCTAAGCTACTGGTCTTGAAAACTTTGGTAAATTGGGTTGATGGTGCTTTGGGGGTGGGTAGGGGATCAAAAAGTGCCGAATTTGCCATGAAATGAAATAGTGATTCATTCACGATCTGAGATTCAAAGTCTGTTTGCTTTTCGATCAAGGAGGCTATGGCCGAAAAAGTTGGATTTTTTTGGGTAATCGCCAGATATCGGTAATGTAAATATTGGCCCATAATCGTTTTGAACGAATATTGATCTTGTCGTCTTGAATCAAACGTGACCAAATCTCCATTGGGCTCCATATAATAATAGGTCATTTCTAAACTTTTGGCCACTGGCTTATACAGTTCAGGACGCTTCAGATGACGACCTATCGTAAGGAAAGCCCTATTCTCGACATCCGCATAATTCATGCTACGTTCTGGGTAATGTCCGTCCTCATCTATGTATATTCCCTCAGACAACCACTCATCGATTCGTTGCACATACTTCGGATTGGGATACAGGGCATTTACCCATGCCAGAGCGGAGCATATTTCCCACCGGTGGTTAGGGGTATGCACCCCACCAGTAGTTAATGCTTGTCCAACTTTCTCGATAAAGGATTGAATCGATTTTTTGACAGGATCCAAAGCAGGTTGTTTATCTTGTAATAGGATATAGACACCTGAGCAAAGCGGCTCCATGATGAAAGCAGTGTCGGGAGGCGACTCTAAATTGCCCGCATTAATGGTGCCGTCAGGTCGTAATATGGCAAACAAGCGTTCTACTGTCTCGCTTAACTTTTCTATTAAAATAGTTTGATGAAAATAAGTTGATTCGGGCTGACAATAGGATGCAGCAAATTTGGCAAAATTATAGCCGAGGCTTCGATTGCCATGCCGGTTGGCTGCATCTCCTTGAGACAATAATGCACGTACATGGTCATCATTTCCTTGAATTAAACGCTTTTTCAGGTCTTGGGTAGTCAGTCCAAATAAAGGCAGATTGACATGTGCCATGGAAGGCCCAAACCAGAGCGCTCCACCAAGAGCCATACTTTTTTTGAGGAAGTCTTTTCTTTTCATAGGAGTAGATGTGGATGAATTATTTTTTAATTTGGGTTCGATATAAAACTTGTCCTGTGTGATCTATAGCATGTACCACCATCTCGGTGGAGGTAACCGAAAAAAGCAAAAACCCATACGCTTTTGCGGCAAATTGACTGTACTCCAATGCGTCAACTTGAGTGGCCTCGGAGGCAGATCCTGAGATAAAATGGTGTATACCTCCTGCAGGTTTGATATGCTGTAAACTGTGATCATGACCCGACAGATAGGCATCCACTTTGGAGTCAATAAAAAGTTGTTTTAGAGAATGCCGTATTCTTCTTGTATCATACCCCTCTCGTCTGGCAATGCTACCGGTATACATGGGGTGATGCCCTACCACGATATTCCAACCCACTTGAGGATCGAGTTGCGTAATTTGCTCTTTGATCCAGGCTTTTTGGGCCGTGGTATCTTGGGTTTTGACATTGGGACCGTATTCCGTGTTGGTGTAAAACTCAGGAATTAACGGATTGGTATCGATGAACGTAAATTTCATTTTTTTGCCTGAACCATCCCGAAGGCCTAAGGTTTTGGCAAAATATCGCCCCGGCATGATCCACCGTCGGCTGATTTTAGAATAGGCAACCTGCGCATCAGGGTCTCCCATATAGTCGTGGTTGCCTAGAATGGAATACCATTCTTTTTGTAAGGAAAAATCTTTGTAAATCTCCTCCAAGGAGTATTTCCAATGAGGATCTTGCGTGCTGGCTACCCCTTTCGGGTAAAAGTTGTCTCCTACATTCACGAAAAAGTCAACATGGACCTCTCGCGCTGTTTTGGCCATTTGTTCGGCCACTTGAATTTGATGGTCGTCTCCAAATCGGCCCCAGTCTCCAAAAACAATAAAGTGACTTGCCCGGGGTGGGACCTGTAGAGTTTGGGGCTTTTGCTGGGAAAAACCCTGAGAAAAAGTAAATAAAATCAAGGTGGCCCTACAGGCCACCTTGAAAAAAACAGATAATTTCAACACGATAAAATAGTTTTTAATAACCTGGATTTTGCTGAATTTTTCCACCACTCAGATCGATTTCTCGGTTTGGAATCGGGCGAAGTAAGTGGAAGGCCTGCAAAGCTTTGTTCAAGGCCACGTGTGGATTATGACGAGTAGCACGCTCCACTAATTTGTTGGTACGTTTTAATTCCATCCAACGACTCACCTCACCGGCTAATTCCTTGGCACTCTCATCCAAAATTAAATCGATGGTTACCTCCGCCGGGGTAATTTGACGAGTTAATCCGGCCCGTGTACGGAGTGCATTGATATGCTGTGCTGCCCGTGCGCGGTCTCCTGCATTTAAATAAGCCTCGGCGGCAATTAAACGAGCCTCTGCACTTCGCATGATCACGGCATCCCGTTCACCATCTGGATTAATCCCTGGATTGGTATATGGAACACCTGGATCATCGAATTTCCGGAACATCGGGTATTGAACCTGCGTAATTCCATTAGGTGTAAAGTAATTGCCCGGATTGACCACGGTGTATTTTTTCGTCGCAATTAAACTTTGTGGCCAAGCCGTTTTTGGGAAATGAATGACCGTATCCCCAATGGCCACTCCTCTGGCAGGACTAGCCACTTCAGCCAACAAGGTCCGGCGGTATGTTACTTGCTCACGCATATCCCCATTTTCAAATAATTCAAAGAAGAATGGAGTTGGAGCAGGTCCCAATCCACGGTGATAAAGCGTGGAGCGAGTCATTCCAGGATATACATCATATACAAATTTGAACATCAAGTGCCGGTTATTGCCAACTCCCCGATTGACAGGGTTGCTACCGTAAAGCAACGAAAACACTACCTCGGGATTCCGTTGTCCAGCCCGAGTGAAGAGGGCATTCAAGTTGGTTGCCAACGGGTGTTTAGCAATGACTTCCTCGGCCAAAGCCGCAGCCTCGGTGAAATCCGTGTTAGCCTTGAAGGACTTGTATCCACGAGTTAAAAGGACCTTCGCTCTTAAATGACGTACAGCACTTTTAGACACCCGTCCAAAGCGAGATGGATTTTCATCTACGGCAGCTAAGGCATCAGTCAAATCAGATAAAATTTGAGCATAAACTTGGGATTCTTGGGCTCGGGCAAAATCAACATTTGATGAGCGAACCTCATTTAAGATCAAAGGAACGCCACCAAAGTGCTCCACCAAGGTAAAATATGCCATCGCACGGAAAAACTTAACCTCACCGATTCCTTTAGCTTTAGCCTCCGCAGAAAGCCCGGTGATGGTTTCTGCCCGATCAATGGTGGTATTGGCTGCCGCAATGAGAAAGTAATTGTTATCCCAGGTGGCTGAGAGTGCCCCATTGAAAGGACGTAAGTTGACATAGTCGTTCAATTCATCAATACCCGCGACGATGGTTCCACGCGTATAAATGTCGGTCCCTAACTGCTCAAGGTCTAAGATCGAAGTCGTAACTCTCGCCCGTGCATAGGTATTGGCAACGAGCTGATCAAACGATTCTGGATTCCGAAAAATGATGGCATCAGTAAGAGCCTGGCGGTTTTCTTCCTCTAAAAAATCACTACAAGAGGAGAGAAGTGTGGTGATACAAAGTCCTAATATTACTTTTTTCATGTCTGTGTCGAATTAAAATTTGATATTTACTCCACCCATCCAAGTTCTGGCTAAGTGAGCAGATCCCCATGAGTTTCGGGCCGCCGTCTCAGGATCCCAACCTTCAAATGAAGTAAAGGTGAATGGGTTTTGACCGGTGAAATAAACGCGAGCTCCACGCAATTTCAGTTTGTCTAATACCGCAGGCTTGAAGTTGTAACCAAGGGTTAAAAAGCCTACCCGTACATAAGATACATCGCGGTAGAAAAATACCTCTTCGAAGGGTCCAGGGTTACCGGGTTGAGGAATGGTATTGGATGGATTCTCAGGAGTCCAATAATCCCATTTTAGGGTGTTGAAACGGTTTCCGCCTACACCGGCATGTGATAAATGGAACCAGCTCGCTGCTTTAGCTCCTTGACTCGTAAAGACAAAAGCCGAGAAATCAAAGTTTTTATATTCAAATGTATTGGTGATACCACCTGTCCACTTCGGCATGGTATTGCCGATGATGGTCCGGTCGTTGGCATTGATAACCCCGTTGCCATCAAGATCTTTAACACGAATTTGTCCGGGGCGTTGTCCGAAACGAGCTGCTTGTTCTCTCTCGTCCATTTGCCAAATTCCATCAAACTCAAATGTATACAAGGAACCAAGGGGATGTCCCACTTTGTGGATGAACGAACCTGCTTGAACACCGAACAGGATTTGCTCCAGGTTATTGTACAAACGAGTTACCCGGTTTTGGTTGGTAGCAAAGTTAAGGTTGGTGGTCCACTTGAATCCTCCCTTATTTACGTTCACCGAGTTGATTCCAAGTTCAATCCCACGGTTGAACGCTTCTCCCACGTTTTCAAATACCCCAGAGAAACCTGATGCAGTCGGAACAGGTCGGAAGAAGATGATGTCGGTATTCAAACGATGGTACATGTCAAGCGTACCTGTGATCCGGTTGTTCACAAATCCAAAGTCAAATCCTAAGTTCCACTCCCGTGTACGCTCCCAAGTAAGGTTTTGGTTGGCCAGGTTATTAACAAAGGCCGTTTGGATGATTTGATCTCCGATGTTGGTAAATCCATTGCCGATCAACGCCTGAGAACCCAAAGGAACAAGTCCTCCACCAGCACCATTATTACCCGTTTGACCATAACTCAAGCGCATTTTCAAATCGCTGAAAGTGGATTGATTTTTCATGAATCCTTCCTCAGCAATCCGCCAAGCTAGGGCCGCTGATGGGAAAAACGCCCATTTGTTGCCTGGGGCTAGGATAGAAGATCCATCGTAGCGACCTGTCAAAGTTAACAGGTATTTTCCACCGTGATTGAAGTTCAAACGACCGGTGTAAGACTCCAAGGTCGACTTGACCAAACCACTCGAGGCCACCCGGATGTCTGGACCTGCTGCTAGGTTATAGAACAAAAATTGATCAGTGGAAAAATTCCGACGCTCCAATCCATAAAATTCGTTCCGGTCAAAAAATTGAGAGTACACAAAGGTCGAATTCAAAGAGTTTTTATCATTGATCTTCCAGTCATGGTTGATGATATTATCCCAAGTGTACGACAATTTGTTGTTTAGATTAACCGTCGCCCGGGTATTTTGAACAACACCATTGGTTGACTTATTAAATCGTCCACGGTATTCTCCATACCGGCCATATTCAATATTAGGTGAGAAGTTGGTGGAGATTCTCAAGTTCGGAAGGGGAGCATATTCCAAAGAAATATTCCCTAAATAGTTTAGGGTGCGGGTCTCCATTAACATATTGTCAATTTCGAACAAGGGATGCGTAATAAACGTCTCTCCTTCGATTGGGAAAAAAATACGGTTACCTTGTGCATCAAAAGGTGTTCCTGTTGGCCGTAAACGGTACGCATTCCGCAACCCTTCCCGGCTTCCTTCGTTCCGTGTAGACAAGGAAATGTAGTTCGTATACCCTAAGGTAAGCTTGGGTAAAATCTTCGAGGTGATGTTACCACGAAGGTTGAAACGCTCAAATCCTTCCCCTTCAAATGTACCTTCATCCTTGGTGTAGGCCATGCCCAATCCGAAGGTTGTATTTTCACTACCACCACTTAAACCGACCGTGTGGTTGGTCTGAAACCCTTGAACGGTAGACAACTTGATCCAATCGGTATAGGTTCCTGAATTGATGTTGGCAATCTCATTGGGGCGCATGAAGTTGGATAAAACAATATTATCTTTTGTAAAATTGTAGTTTCCAGCTGCATACTGATTCCCCACTAAAACTTCTTTGAAGTAATCGACAAATTCCTCCCCTTGAAGCATGTTTGGAATGTTGTAGGCTTGCTTGGTCCCAAAATAATTATCATAAGTAACCGATACCCGGCCTTTAGCGCCTCCTTTGGTTTTGATGATCACAACCCCGTTGGTTCCTCTAGATCCATAAATAGCGGTAGCTGAAGCATCTTTTAAGATATCCATTTGGGCAATGTCTGCTGGGTTTAAGAACTGAATGTCGTTCACGAAAATACCATCCACCACAAACAAAGGGTTCTGTCCTGCTACATAGCCACCTTCTGTCGTACTTTGATTGGAATTGATGGTGTTTGCACCCCGGATCCGAACCGTAAAGGCCCCACCCGGTTTATTATCGGTGGTCTGTAAATTTACCCCGGCTACCTGGCCTTGCATGGCCTGAAACGGGTTGGTCTTGTTGGCACGCTGGATAGTCTCGGCATTGACCGTCGAAATCGACCCCGTCAAATCACTTTTCTTGGTTTGACCGTATCCAATGACCACAATTTCTTCCAACGAATTGGCACCCTCTGCCAATGATACATTGATTTCTTTTCGATTCCCAACGACTTCCTCTTTGGGCTCAAATCCAATGAAGCTAAATACCAAAACAGAATTTGCATCTTTTACTTTCAAAGAATACTTCCCATCCGCATCCGTCATCGAAGCGTTTAAAGTACCTTTCTCTTTCACCGTGACACCAACTAAAGTCTCACCTCCGCCAGTCACAACTCCAGAAACTGTGACTTGGGCAAAGCTGACATGAGATAGGATTGTCAATAGCCAAACTCCCAAGATTTGGCGGAACAGCGATCCACGTCTCGTGAACCCTGCAAGGGGGGGGGAAATCCTCCAGTGTAGATTTCGTTTCATTTGATTTTTATTAGAGTTAAAATGGAAAAAAGGTAAGCTAGCCTATTCAGTCACTAGCCGGGTCAAATTGGAATTCCTTTGGTATCATACCGTGACAAAACAATTCATAATTGGATTATAAAGCGAGAAAATGGGATATTTTCTCAACGCAAAGGTTTGCATAGATTGCGTCAACATGACCCATTAGAAATATTCTATTAAATATTGCTTTATTTAAATTTTTTAAAATCCACCGCGCTGAGGAATTGGTCGACACTTTCTACCCCTGTGTATTTTTTATCTGTATGTTTGTAGTATGGATGCATTTTCAAAGGACTTCCTTTGATTGTGTTTTTCCAGTTTTCGCTAAAAATGTACGCAGTTAACCCATGGAGAAACAAAAACCCATTACCATTACCGACATTGCCAAAAACCTTGGAATTTCTCCTTCCACCGTTTCCCGAGCCCTGCACGACCACCCCTCCATCAGTGTCGATACCAAACGAGAGGTGAAAGCCCTGGCAGAAAAGTTAAATTATCAACCCAACCTAACTGCCCTGAGTCTATTAAGTAAAAAGTCTGGGTTAATTGGGGTAGTTATACCCGAAATCACTAGCTATTTCTTTTCCACGGTCATTGCAGGTATCCAAGACGTTGTGTCGTCTGCAGGGTATAAATTGATCATTAGCCAAACCAACGAATCGTTTGAAGAAGAGAAACGCATGATCTTTGAAATGACGCAATTGCGTGTAGATGGCATTTTGGTGTCTCCTTCCTTTGCTACCCAGACTTTTGATCACTTTAATCCCATCAAGCAAGCCGGCATCCCGGTCGTTATTTTCGATCGTGACTGCCCCGGATTTGACGCCAATAAGGTGTTTGTAGATGCCTATGAGGGGGCTTTTCAGGCCGTGGACTACCTTGTTAAATCGGGTTGCCAAAATATTGCCCATATTGCCGGCCCTGTGGCCATACCCACTTTTAAACAACGCTTGGATGGATACCTGGATGCTCTTCAACAAAATGGCCGGGAAATCAATGAGGATTTGATCGTTTACAGTACTGGATTTTCCTCGGAAGTTGGCGTCGAATCCATTGAAAAATTACTCGATCAAAATAAACAAATAGATGCTGTCTTCGCCGTCAATGACGCCGTAGCCATCGGTACTATGCATAGTCTTCGGGAAAAAGGATACAAGATTCCAGAAGATGTGGCTATTATTGGATTTGATGATGAGCCCTACGCCACGTTCTTTAATCCTCCTCTGGCCAGTGTTTGGCAACCTGTGTACGATATGGGAATGCTTTCCTCCAAAATTCTCTTGGATTTGATCAAACCTCAAAAAGTGAATGCACCTTACCGATACGAAATACTAAAATCTGAATTGGTCATTCGTGATTCTTGCGTCCAATAATCGACAAAAAAATACCCCTTGGACGTGATCGACCTCCAGGGGGTACTTTGAACATGGTGAATTTCATTTACGTGTTCAATGTCACTTCTTTTTCATCCCGAAAAGCCAAGATGAAGAAAACAAGAACTACCGCCGCTATACCCGCAGGCACCAACCAAATGGGTAACCAATCGATCACATTTTTCTGAGTTTGAGGATCTGTCCGGGTGTACAAATCGAGCACTAGGCCAGATAATTTAGAACCAATCCCCATGCCTACTCCATACGTAGCCAGAGTTATCAATCCTTGAGCTGAATTTTTAATTTTCGGTCCTGCCTTGGCATCCGTATAAATTTGTCCGGTTACAAAGAAGAAATCATAACATATCCCATGTAAGATAATGGCTAAATACAATAACCACTCCAAGGATTGTCCGTCGCCATAACCAAAACCAATGAACCGAATAATCCAGGCAATCAGTCCAACAATTAAAATCTTTTTTACCCCCAGTCGAATAAAAGCAAAGGGTAGTATCAACATGAAACCCACCTCAGATGCCTGGCCCAATGCCATTTTAGTTTCTACATTCAACATGCCTGAATCGGTCAAGGATGGATTGGCCAATGCGTAATAAAAAGATAAAGGGATGCAAATCAAAATGGATGAAATGAAGAATACTACAAATGAGCGTTCTTTGAATAATACAAGTGCATCTTTACCCAATATCGAACCAATCGAGGCTTTTTCCTGTGAAGCTGGCGGGGTATCGGGGAGTGTCCAGGCCCATATAGCTAAAACCAGAGAGGCGTACATCGAAACTTCAAAGATCCGAACCGAATCACCCCAACCCAAGGTTCCGATTAAGACCGAAATCACGATCCAAGCGACGGTACCCATCACCCGAATGCTAGGGTAATCTTTTTCCGGGTTTTCCATCTGCCGCATGGCAATTGAGGTCGAAAGCGCCAAATTAGGAGTAAAACAGAAGGTATAAGCCAAGATATACCAGAAAAAAGTGCCGGGATCTTGCTCCTGAATCAAAAAGTATAAAACCGCTGCTCCCACCAAATTTAAAAAAGCCATCACCCGTTGAGCTGAAAAATACCGGTCAGCGATCAATCCCACAAAAAAGGGCGAAACTATGGTGGCTAAGGAAAAAGCAGTGTAGGCATTTCCCACCTGATCTCCGGTGGCACCCAAGGTGGAAAGCAAATATTTGCCCATTTGGCCATACCAAGATCCCCAGGTAAAAAAAAGAAGGAACATCATGCCCATCAGCTGCAGGCGAACGGCTAATTTCATAAGGTCAGTCGTAAGGTTGAATGATAGATTGCTATTTACTGTGTAAATTTGCCAAAAATAGCAAGTTTTGAGATATTTCATAGAACTTTCCTATTTGGGTACTCACTTTGCTGGTTCCCAAATTCAACCTGGACAACGAACGGTGCAGGGCGATCTGGAATCGGCCCTCTCCCTAATTCTGCGCCAACCTGTTCAAGTTCAGGGAAGTAGCCGAACCGATGCCGGTGTTCATGCAAAACATCAAATTTTTCAAGGTGAATGGGAATCCGATATCCTGGAGTCAGATCTCGTCTTTAAACTGAATCGTTTTTTGAAAGCAGATTTAGCCATTCACCGTATTTGGGCTGTCCCATCCAATTTTCATGCAAGATTCGACGCCCAGTACAGGCAATATCAATACTTCATTTCATTCCAGAAAAATCCCTTCCAACAGCAAACCTCATGGCAATACTCAGGGAAACTTAATTTAAATTTGATGCAAGAGGCAGCTCAATTTTTGCTGGGTGAGCATGATTTTCAAGCCTTTTCAAAAGTAAAGACGGATGTCGCCACTTTTTGGTGTCGAATTGATCTTGCAACCTGGGATATCTCCGAAACACACGCCATCTTTACCATCCAGGCTAATCGGTTTCTTAGAGGAATGGTACGGGCGATCGTCGGAACCTTGGTGGAAGTTGGTTTAGGGAAAATTAGTCTCCCTCAGTTTCAAGCTATTTTAGAAAATAAGGACCGAAAATTGGCGGGCCCCTCTGCACCAGCCCTCGGTCTTCGGCTTACTCAGGTAGGTTACCCCGAATTTCCGCCTGTGGTGCGTTCCGCTCGCCCAACAGAAATGGTTCAGGTTCGAACTTTTTTTGAGCAATATGCCGAAGAACTGGGTATTGATCTTGGATTTCAAGGTTTTCAAGAAGAGCTTACTCAATTGCCTTATCTCTACCAAGCATCCTTACGCGGTGATATTTTGTGGTTGGAACAAGCGGGCGAATTGGTTGGAATCGTTGCCCTTAAAGCCTTGTCAGACGAAATCGCCGAGATGAAACGGCTGTTCATTTTACCCCAACGAAGAGGTTCCGGTTGGAGCCATGTATTAGTCGAAGGAGTGGAAAATCGAGCCCGTCAGTTTGGATATAAATTCCTTAAATTGGATACCTTAGCTCGGCTCTCGTCAGCAGTCCAATTGTACGAGCAACGTGGATACATCCGAACTGAACCGTACAATGTAAATCCAGAACCGGATATTTTATACTATCAGAAAATACTATGACCAGGATCGGAACGGAAGTGAATCAAGCCAAGCATGTGCTTGCTTCAGGTGGATTGGTGGCAATACCCACCGAAACGGTATATGGTTTGGCGGGGAATGGCCTGAATGTCTCGGCTGTAACCCGGATATTTGAAGCAAAAAGAAGACCCTTTTTTGATCCCTTAATTCTACATATCGGGTCGATTGAACAATTGTCCCCGTTGGTGACCAACGTACCACCCGCCCTGCAAACCCTCATGGAGGCTTATTGGCCGGGGCCATTGACCGTATTATTGCCCAAATCGACAAACGTCCCCGACTTGGTCACCTCAGGGCAACCTCGAGTGGCTATTCGCATGCCCAATCACCCGCTGGCGCTTTCTCTGCTCCAATCGATCGATTTTCCATTGGCTGCCCCAAGCGCCAATCCTTTTGGGTATGTTTCACCCACCACCGCGCAGCATGTCGCCCATCAATTAGGGACCGAAGTCGATTACATATTAGATGGTGGACCCTGTTCCGTGGGTTTGGAGTCGACCATCGTCGGTATGGAACAAGGAGACGTGGTGGTCTATCGTAAAGGAGGTTTGCCGACGGAAGACATTGAATACCTCATCGGACCCATCCGGATCTTGGACGTCTCGAGTTCACAACCGCAAGCTCCTGGCATGCTTTTGAAGCATTATGCACCGCGGGTAGCCGTTGTTTGGCTTTCCGACTGGACCGGCCCTTTGGATTCGACCACAGGATATTTAGGTTTTGACCATCCGCATGAATCAATCCCCTCAGAAAATCAAATGATCTTGAGTCCAACCGGTGATCTCCGAGAAGCAGCACATCATCTTTTTGCGTACCTTCGCGAAATGGATACATGGCCTATTCAAGTCATTTTGGTCGAAAAAGTGCCCGATCATGGATTGGGCAAAGCCATCAATGATAAATTAATCCGTGCCACCGCCAGACCCAAGAAAGCCTAATTCATGCCTATTTTTAGCGGACATTATTTGCCCACAGTGGCCTATTTTCAGGAAGTTTGTCGTCATACAACGTCCAATTTAACCATCTGGTCGAAAGAGCCGTATGTAAAACAGTCCTATCGTAATCGAACCTACATATTAGGGCCTCATCAGATTGAAGTACTAATTTTACCCGTTCATGCGCCGAAAGGTATGGTTATTCAGGATGTTTCGTTGGATAATCATGAACGTTGGGCGATCAATCACTGGAGAACCATTGAGACAGCCTATCGGAAATCACCTTATTTTGAACATTATGAACCCTATTTGGCTCCTTTGTTCTCTCAAAAAAATGAATGGTTACTGGCTTTTCAAGCGGATTTACTAAAAATTCTTTTAAGACTCCTAGGCATTAAACGAACGATTTGCTTCTCGGCTGAGGCCGGGGAAAATCCTACCGCGTATCTTCATCCCAAAAAGCCCGAGCTTTGGCCTGAGTTACGTCCATATCGTCAAAATTTTGGTGACCAGTGGATTCCCAATCTATCAATAATTGATCTCCTTTTCATGCAAGGACCTGCTTCCATCGAGTTTTTGGAGGCAAAGGCTTGAATCATCCCGTAGTCTAAAGTTGTGCTGGGCAAAAATGAACAGTTTTTCTTTGAAATTCGTTGTTTGTTTATATATTGCAAATGATAAGCATACTAAAAAACCGAGACACACACGATGGAACCAAAATTTTCGGCAAGAGTGAAAGAGGTCATTTCTCTTTCCAGGGAAGAAGCCTTGAGACTGGGTCATGATTACATCGGCACAGAACATTTGATCCTCGGTATGATTCGTGAAGGCGAGGGTGGGGCATTGGGCCTTTTGGAAAAGGCAGGAGTAGATATTCTCGAACTTCGACAAGCCATTGAATTTGCCACCAAGGGTACGGCCACAAACAACATTAAAAATTTAGCCAACATCCCCCTGACCAAGCAATCTGAAAAAGTACTGAAGATTACGCATTTGGAGGCCAAAATGTTTCGTTCCGACCTGATCGGTACAGAGCATCTCCTTTTGGCCATCCTTCGGGATCAAGACAACCTCGGTTGCCAGATTCTGAATAAATTCCGCATCAATTACCAGTTAATAAAAGAAATGCTTGAATACCAACTGACTGGTAAAAGTCCTACCATGGAAAGACCTGAGACCGACGACGACGACGATAAACTGTATGGATCATCCTACAGCGGACAAGGCGCGCGTGACTCCAAAAGTGCGGAGAAATCCAAAACACCTGTATTGGATAATTTTGGTCGCGACCTTACTAAAATGGCCGAACACGGTAAATTGGATCCGATTGTTGGACGTGAAAAGGAAATTGAGCGCGTTGCCCAAGTTTTATCCCGCCGCAAAAAGAACAATCCAATCTTGATCGGTGAACCGGGGGTAGGTAAAACAGCCATCGCAGAAGGATTGGCACTTCGGATCATTCAAAAGAAGGTATCTCGTGTTTTGTTCAACAAACGCGTCGTGACCCTTGATTTAGCCTCCCTGGTGGCAGGTACCAAATACAGAGGCCAATTTGAGGAGCGCATGAAAGCGGTGATGGGAGAACTGGAAAAGTCAAAAGATGTGATCTTGTTCATTGATGAAATTCATACCATCGTAGGAGCTGGTGGAGCGAGTGGATCCCTAGATGCCTCCAATATGTTTAAACCCGCCTTGGCTCGCGGAGATATCCAATGTATTGGGGCAACCACCTTAGACGAGTACCGACAGTATATTGAAAAAGATGGGGCTTTAGCTCGCCGATTCCAAATGGTGATGGTGGATGCTCCATCGGTAGAAGAAACCATCGAGATCCTGAATAACATTAAAAATAAGTACGAGGATCATCACAATGTCAATTATACCGATGAAGCTATTGAGTCTGCCGTAAAATACTCGGAGCGATATATCACCGATCGGTTCCTTCCCGACAAAGCCATTGATGTCATTGATGAGGTAGGGGCTCGGGTTCATATTAAGAATATCAATGTACCCCAGGAGATCTTAGACCTTGAAGAGTCAATTGATCAAATAAAAGCTGAGAAAAATCGGGTTGTAAAAAATCAACGGTATGAAGAAGCAGCCCAGCTCCGAGACAAAGAAAAGAAATTGCTCGAGCAATTGGATTCAGCTAAAGTGGCTTGGGAAGAAGAAACCAAAACCATGCGCCATACCGTGACCGAGGACAATGTTGCCGAAGTAATTGCCATGATGACCGGGATTCCCGTGCAAAAGGTGAATATGAACGAAGGCGAAAAAATTCTCAAAATGGGGGATGCCCTTCGTGGTCGCATTATCGGCCAAGATCCCGCTGTCGAAAAACTGGTCAAAGCCATTCAGCGCACACGGGTCGGACTAAAAGATCCCAAAAAACCTATTGGAACTTTTATTTTCCTTGGACCTACAGGTGTTGGGAAAACTGAGCTAGCCAAAACACTTACCGAGTATTTGTTCGACAAAGAAGATGCCCTCATTCGGATTGATATGAGTGAGTACATGGAAAAGTTCTCCATTTCTCGGCTTGTTGGGGCACCTCCCGGGTACGTTGGTTATGAAGAGGGTGGCCAGCTGACGGAAAAAGTTAGACGGAAACCCTATTCGGTAGTGTTGCTCGATGAAATCGAAAAAGCTCACCCTGATGTATTCAATATCCTCCTACAAGTGTTAGATGATGGTATATTGACCGACAGTTTGGGAAGACGAGTCGATTTCCGAAACACCATCATCATCATGACATCCAATATTGGTGCTCGTGACCTGAAGGATTTTGGAACAGGTATAGGTTTTGCTACCAAATCTAGACAAGATACCCAAGAAGAGGCCATGAAGGCCACAATTCAAAGCGCCCTGCGGAAGACCTTCTCCCCAGAGTTCCTGAATCGCTTAGACGATGTGATTGTGTTTAATTCCTTGAGTCGAGAAGATATTCACCAAATCATCGATATCTCATTGAATCGATTGTTCGGCCGAATCCAAAATATTGGCTTTGCTATCGAGCTCTCAGATAAAGCCAAAGACTTTTTATCTGAAAAAGGGTACGACCAACAGTACGGCGCTAGACCTCTCAATCGAGCCATTCAAAAGTATGTGGAAGATCCACTGGCAGAGGAAATACTCAAAGGAGAACTCAAAGAAGGCGATGTTATTTTCGTCGATCATGACGGAGAATCAGAAAAGTTGTCATTTGGTAAAAAAGCCATCGACCAGCCTTCCGTCTAATTTGTTAGTTACTTACATCAAAGGCCACCCATTGCGGGTGGCCTTTTTGTTTGAAGAAAAAAATCCAAAACACTTTAAAAGAAAATTTAATATATTTTGTAAAAAGGTCAAAAAACAGAATTTAATTTGGTTTTAATGTATATTAGAATAGGATTAAAATTATATTTTTGTCGATTAAATTTGATTTTTTTAAAGAATATTTTCAAAAAAAATAAAAAAACAGTGGAAATATTTGGAGTAATGAGACCTATTAGGCCATATTTGATCATGAATTTTAAAAAGAACAGTCAGGCCTGGCATCTTTTATAAAATTTGGCAAAACATCCTATTTTTGAAATTTTATTAAACCAAAGAAAATGAAACGTTTACTTTTATCCATTATCTTCACGTCGGTAGGTTTGACTACCTTTGCTCAGTCGTCCGATGATAAATTAAACATCGGGGTTTCGCTAAACCATGATGCTTTCTTTGGATTCAATCCGATGCTTTCAGGTTCATATAAAGCGACCGATAAAACAGCCTTTACCTTTTATGGAATCCAATGGGGGGCAGGAACTGCTTCGGCTTGGGGAAATTGGACGGAAGTAGGAGTGGGAGCCAATTTCACTGCGGGCAATTTCAATATCAATCCTCAGCTTGGTTTCACCATGGGATCTTTATTGTCTTCAGGTGCTGCCTCCCGTGGGGTAGTGGGTGATGGGATCGTTCCAAACCTTACCGTTAACTACGATGCTGCAAAATTGGAGGGTCAGTTTTATGGCGGATACTATGGTGCTTTCCGTAACAATACAGAGAGAGGACAATCCACAAATAATTATGTGCACTACTGGGCTAACTTAGGAGTGAAAGCAACCTCATGGTTTTCGGTCGGTGCTCATTTTGAAAATCTTTACCTGTCTGGTGGTGCTACCAACGGAGGAGGAACTTTAGCTCAAGCGGATGGATACACTTGGGTAGGGCCTTACGTTCAATTCAAAAAAGGTAGTGCGGGTATGCGATTCTCTTTTGGTAGCAATGTAGCCGATGAATCAGCTCGTTTTGCTCCTAATGATTTTTATAAACTTGCTTTCTTTTTTGGCATCTAATACGCCCTCTATTTCATTTTAAAAGATCGGATTCCTTACCTTTGTGGAATCCGATCTTTTACTTTTATGCGTTCAATCCTCAGGTTAGTTTTTTTACTTTGTGGGACCTATGTACACCTTAGCGCCCAACAAATTCCCCAGCTATCCCCACAAGCTCAGATCTCTATTTTGACCGTGGGGCCAGGAAAAGAACTGTATTCTCAGTTTGGACACAGTGCACTGGCCATCGAAGATCCTCAATTGGGTATCTCGGTGGCCTATAACTACGGCGTATTTGATTTTCGAACCGAAGGATTTTATCTTAAATTTCTTCGTGGTCAACTACCGTATCAATTGGGTAGATCCCCTTTGTATCCCAGCTTACAAGGCTGGTATGAAGAAGGTAGGTGGGTCAAAAAACAGTATTTAAAGTTAAGTCCTGCCGAGAATCAAGCCATTTTGCAGTTTCTTGAGACTAATTATTTGCCCGAAAACAGAGAGTATGCGTACAAATTTTTCTTCGATAATTGCTCTAGTCGATTAGCCGATGTGATTCAACATATTAAGAAAGACTCGATTCAATGGGATACTACGTGGAATGCCCATTTAACTTTTCGAGATTGGATCGATATTTACTCGAAACAACAAGAAAATCATTGGTCTGATTTTGGAATGGATCTTGCACTAGGTACTCCCGCCGATCAACTAGCCTCTTGGAAACAAGCTCTTTTTCTACCAGATAATCTCGCTTCTGCGCTCGATCGAGCCAAGGTGTTTTCCAATGGACAATGGGTGCCCTTGGTTCAATCGGAGGAATATCAAGCCGGTGCCGATGTGGGGCCTCCTATCCCCGCGATGATCCGCGAATCTTGGTTGCTGCCCTTGCTCGTAATTGTCTATTTCTTTTGGTTTTCACGATCCAACTTCGGGTGGACGGTTGAGTGGATTATCACAGCGGTTTTTGGTCTGGCTTCCCTTGTTTTAATCCTTTTATGGTTTGGAACAGATCACGGAGTTACCGGACCCAATGCGCACCTCATTTGGACATTACCCCACCTTTTATGGATAAAACCCCTGGCAAAAGTAAAATCGAAAAAATACATTTGGCTGATTTATTGGTTAATTTGCGGGGTACTCTTTTTATTTTGTCAACAAGCCTTTCATCCAATGTTCTCTTGGCTTGTTTTGTTGCAAATGCTACTTACCTTTAAACCCTGGAAAAATTCTTCATGGATTTAACTAAAATCACACACGAGGTTAAACTGTTGGCCCAAGAGGTAGGCCAATTTATGAAAGACGAACGTAATCGATTTTCAACCGAATCAATTGAATACAAAGACGTAAACAATGTTGTATCGTACGTCGATAAAGAAGCTGAAAAACGTATCGTTTCTAAATTAAAGGTTCTAATACCCGACGCGGGTTTTATTACGGAGGAGGGTACCGTGGAGTCGGAGGATGTTCCTTTGAAATGGATCATTGATCCTCTCGATGGCACAGCCAACTACGTACATGGTTTACCTCATTATTCCGTCAGCATAGCGTTGGTGAACCAAGCGCAACCCTTGCTGGGAGTGGTATTTCATGTAGGTACTGGCGAACTGTTTTGGGCCATACAAGGCCAAGGGGCCTTCCGAAATGAACAACGAATTTTTGTCTCCAATTCCAAAACCTTAGGCGAGAGTTTATTAGCCACAGGGTTTCCGTATTATAAATTCGAAAAACAGGATAAGTACCTCACGATTCTCGAGTCTTTGATGCAGAAAACACATGGTCTTCGGAGATTTGGATCTGCAGCCATCGATCTTGCGTATGTAGCCTGTGGATTTTTTGATGGATTTTTTGAATACAACCTAAATAGTTGGGATATGGCCGCAGGTATCCTTTTAATCCAAGAGGCTGGCGGAATTGTGACCGATTTTGAGGGTGGAGACGATTATCTATTTGGGGGCAATATCGTGGCAGGATCAGCCGTTCAAAGTGAACTATTAAATGAAATCAAAGCTGTATGGACACGTTAAGGAAATTTCCGATCGGTGCATTTGTTGCACAGGAACACTATTCGGAAGAAGAAATAAAACAAAATATTTTAGCGTTCAAAGTTTTTCCAAGTCAGTTGCGGTCGTATCTGGAAACGGTTCCAGAATCTTCTTGGGACTCGCCTTACCGCCAAAATGGTTGGACGATTCGCCAGGTTGTTCATCATTTGGCGGATAGTCACTCCATCTTATACTTTCGGGTTAAACAGGCCATAACATGTGAGAATCCTACCGTACCCGGTTATCCCGAATCAATTTGGGCAACACTGCCCGACTCCCAACTATCCCCATGGGTTTCGATTCCAATGATCGAGGCATTACACGCTCGCTTGGTCTCTCTCTTTGAAACACTGCCCACCCACACTTGGCAAGATCGTTTGTATTTTCATAGCGGTTATGAAACATGGTATCCTTTAAGTCGCGTCATTGCCTTATATCGCTGGCACGGTGAACACCATTTGGCTCACATTCGCTTGGCGGCTGAAAACCCAGAATTATCATGATCAATACCCTGCTAAATTTTGGAATCATCGGCATAGCATTAGGTATCTCTGTATATTATTGGTACAAGCGTATCCGGAAAAACTTTAAGTCGGATTCTGCATGTGGCCAAGATGCCTGCGGTTGCGGATAACTATACGTCCATCGCCTCTTGGATCATTTCCTGTGATCGTTCTTTTCCCAAATACCAGTCGATGGCAAAGTGAGCAAAATAGAGTAAAGGGGTCATGGCGATCGCTACAGCAAATTTGTACAGGTAGTTGACTGATCCAACTGCGATGATCTGCGTAAAACTCCAATTGCCGAATACAAAAAATGCGATGAATATGACGATAAAGCTATCAATAAATTGGGAAACCAAGGTGCTTCCTGTGGCTCGAAGCCAAATAAATTTGTTTTTAGTCCAACGTCGTAAAAATCGGAACACCAAGGCGTCCATGATTTGACCGAACAAAAAAGCGACCAATGATCCCAGGATAATGCCCAAACCTTGTCGAAAAATCATGCCGAATGCTTCATTGATTTGAAGTGGATTACCCTTCGGGTCCACGCTGTTTAGGTCTAGCCAAAATTGAGCGGGAGGCAGCAAGGTAGCAGCGTACAATAAAACAAAACTATAGGAGATAAATCCGGCGGTTAAGTAGGAAATTCGCTTAACACCTTTATAACCAAAATATTCATTGATGATGTCGGACGTCACAAAAACGAAAGGCCAATTCAAGACTCCTGCCGACATGTTGAAATCCAGTGTATACCCTAATAGAGAAATTTGAGCAGGTGGAAAACCTAGCGTCCCCTCCACCGAAAATATCTTGGGTCCTATAATTTCTGCAATTATCGCATTCGTTAAAAACAAACCACACAAAAAAAGATAAAGTGTATCTTTTCTCGAAGAAAGTGAGAGTTTCATTAGGTGTTGGATATGAGTAAACCATCTTGCATTCGAAACTGGCGGTCTGCTGCCTGAGCCAATGCATCGTTGTGTGTTACGATAACAAAACTACATCCGTATTTGTTGCGGATATCCTGAAACAATTGATGAAGCGATTGGGCGTTCACGGAATCTAAATTACCCGAAGGTTCATCTGCAAATACAACTTTAGGTCGGTTGATCAACGCTCTTGCCACCGCTACGCGTTGTTGTTCACCTCCCGACATCCGACTGGGCAAATGATCCAATCGATGCGCAATCCCTAATAATTCGGCGAGTTCCTGCACCTGGTCCCGGACGTCATTTCGCTTGGAAATCCAAGCAGGAAGTGCAATGTTTTCAAAGGCGGTGAGCTCGGGAAGTAAATGATGAAATTGAAACACAAATCCCATTTTTTGATTCCGAATGGAAGCCAATTGACTTTCCGTTTGGAGGTGAAGTGGAACGGAATCTAATGTTAATTCTCCTTGATCAGCTGACTCCAATGTGCCTAAAATTTGAAGTAACGTACTTTTCCCCGCACCAGAAGCACCCACCAAGGATACAATTTCGCCCGGGGCAACGGAAAGGTCAATTCCTTTCAAAACCTGTATTTGACCATATGATTTGACGATATTTTTGGCTTTTATCATGGAGTTTTTGTCAGTTGAACAGTTAAAATTACGGATTAAAATGCTAAATTCTTATCGAAACCTGTGAATCAACAAATAATATTACTAATTTGGCAAAAAATTAGAAAAGTTTAATTTTCACGACAACTCACTATGAATATTCACGAATATCAGGGGAAAGAAATTCTCGCCTCCTATGGCGTTCGGGTTCAACGCGGATTTGTGGCATCCACCCCTGAAGAGGCGGTAGAAGCTTACCAAAAAATAGTTGACCTAACACAGTCAAAATTTGCTGTGGTAAAGTCGCAAATTCATGCTGGAGGACGCGGAAAAGGTAAAATTGTCGGTACAGAGCAACGTGGTGTTCAATTGGCTAAGTCAGCTGATGATGTCAAAACCATTGCCACCAACCTAATAGGAAATGTCCTAGTAACCCATCAAACGGGTGAGGAGGGGAAAGTTGTGAACAAGATTTTGGTGGCAGAGGATGTCTACTATCCTGGTGCTCAGGAACCTAAAGAATATTATATTTCAATTTTATTGGATCGAGGCAAAAAATGCAATGTTATTATGGCCTCCACAGAAGGTGGTATGGACATTGAAGAAGTTGCAGAGCATACCCCAGAGAAGATCATCAAAGAATGGATTGATCCAACCGTCGGTTTACAACCTTTCCAAGCACGTAAGGTAGCTTTTGGACTTGGACTTTCAGGGGGTGCTTTGAAAGAAATGGTTTCCTTCATTACCTCACTTTACAAAGCATATGAAGAATCGGATTCTTCTATGTTTGAAATCAATCCTGTTTTGAAAACATCGGATGATAAGATCTTGGCAGTCGATGCGAAAGTAAATCTTGACGACAACGCCTTGTATCGTCATAAAGAATTAGCCGCACTTCGCGATAAGTCTGAGGAGGATCCTATGGAAGTTGAAGCGTCAGAATCTGACCTCAACTATGTTAAATTAGACGGAAACGTTGGCTGTATGGTAAATGGTGCCGGATTGGCCATGGCCACTATGGACATTATCAAATTGTACGGTGGAGAACCTGCCAATTTCTTGGATGTAGGTGGTGGAGCCAATGCGCAAACCGTTGAAGCTGGTTTTCGGATTATTTTGAAAGATCCTAACGTCAAGGCCATTTTTGTCAATATCTTTGGTGGGATCGTTCGGTGCGACCGCGTGGCCAATGGTATTGTGGAGGCCTACAAAACAATTGGTGAAATCCCAGTGCCTATCGTTGTTCGTTTACAAGGAACCAACGCTGAAGAAGGTGCGAAAATCATCAATGATTCAGGTTTGAAAGTATACTCGGCTGTTAAATTGAAAGAAGCAGCTGAGCTTGTACAAAAAGTTTTGGCTTAATATCCATATCTAATTTGTAAAGGCTGTTCTGAAATGAACAGCCTTTTCTTTTTATGTTGTTAAACCAATTACAAAACTACCTCACCACAGTTCAATATCCCGGTGAAAAACTAAGTGGTTTGCGAATTCTTTCATTTTTAGATCGAGTCGCTTTACCGTTTCATCGAGAAACCCTGGAGGGGCATATCACTGCCTCGGCATTTATCGTGTCTTTCGACCATCACAAGGTTGCCTTGCTTCATCATGCCAAATTAAACAAATGGCTTCAACCAGGTGGACATTGTGACGGAAATCCTGATACTTGGGCAGTGGCCCAAAAAGAAGCCCAGGAAGAAACAGGAATATCCCATTTTATAAGCCAAAATGAAATATGGGATGTAGATGTCCACTGGATTCCTGCCCGAAAAGACGTTCCTGGACACTGGCATTATGATATTCGGTACTTGTTGCAAACTCAGGAAGGTGAAGAAACCCTACGAGGTAATGAGGAATCTCATGCCGTGAAATGGGTTCTTGGCGAGGAGCTTCCTCTTTTTACACAGGAATCCTCAATTCACCGAATGTGGCAAAAGTTACGGGATAAAAACATGTCGTCGAACCGGACCTGAGGTACCTTTGACCTCCAAAATAGTGGATACAGGTTGGTTTTTTAAGAAATCAACCACTAGATTCCAATCTGGGAGGTGCCGCTTAAATGTCTGAATTCTCTCACCATTAACTTGGTACAAAGAGGTTTCGACTTCTATCGTTCCATCAAATTGAGCTTCATACCATGACCGTAAATCCAGAATGGATTCTGTCGTGCTGGTGACCACCTCTTTGGTGGCCGCCTCTAAAATTCGATCCCAATGGGGAATTCCAAAGCCTAGCTGGTTGTTTGGAGATTTAGCCAATGAGCCAGACTCGATCATCAAGCGTCTAATTTGCATAGCCGTCAATTCAGGAAAGCGCTGCCAAATACTAGCTGCCATGCCTGCCAATAATGGGGAGGAAAATGAGGTTCCATTGCTGGTTCGAATTAAATTCCCTGGACTGACCAACACAGTGCTTTGTCCCATCGCGACCAACTCGGGTTTAATCGTACCCGTCGCGGTGGGACCTACACTTGAAAAAGTAGCTAGCGTCCCAGAATTTGTGACGGCACCCACAGAAATCACCGAGTCGCCATCGGCAGGAGCTGAAATATAACGCCACGCATTTCGACCTTCATTTCCGGCCGAAGTGACAACTAAAATGCCCGCTCCTGCGGCCCAATCTGCCGCACGTGTGATCAAGGCTTTTTGTCCGTTCATATCGGCGTAAACGTAATTTTGAGCGGGGGTATCGAAGGTAGTATAGCCCAACGACGAATTGATAATATCAACACCTATACTATCTGCGATTTCTGCGGCAATCAACCAATTCCATTCTTCTAGTTTGGTCTCCGAGAAAACATCTTCAGTTCTAAATAAAAGATACGATGCCCCGGGAGCTGTTCCCATGAAGGTGCCCGGAAGACTTCCTGCCATCAGACTTAACACCTGAGCCCCATGGGAATCATCATTGTATACATCGGTTTCATTGTCTACTAGGTCGCGAGTAAACAGTATCCGATTCTCAGAAAATGCCGTTTTGAAAGCGTCTGTTTGATTGACTTGCGAAAAACCTGAATCAAAAACACCGATCCATTTACCTTTTCCTGTTAAATTTTCTTTTAACATTTTGTCAACCCCAAGTTGTGTTAATTGAGCCTCGTTTTGATTGGTAATCTCAACCAAGGAGCTGGCTTCCTCCAACTTGCCACCCGTCCGAATATCACCTTGAGTCTCCATCCCAGCAACAAAGGAAAGAGCTAAAATTTGGGATAATGTTTCACCCCGGGTCGTAGAAACCAAGGCAGCATTCAACCACCGTGAGGTATGAATTATCCGGCCGCCCAATCGAGTTATTTGGCTTAGGTAAGACGGATTGACAGGAAGATCGATCGCCCGAATGGAGATTTTTTGTTGGGTTCGCCTTTCTATGGATCTCGGACTTAAAAAGGCCTGAGGTTGTGTCACTTGAAATGGGGAATTCGCTTTATCCCTAAACTTAATCACATACAATCCTTGAGCGTGTAGTTTGAAGACAGCCAAGCAAAAAAACAGAACAATCAATCGCATTTTTTACCTTTATATTGAAGGTCAAAATTTACAAAAAAAGATCGGTAATTACACCGATCTTAAGCTTTTCAGAATCCAACCTCCACCGATTAGGTCGTCCCCCTCATAAAAGACCGCGGCTTGGCCCGGGGCGATCGCACTGACAGGTTCATGAAACCGAACCTCTATTTTATCTGCTTCAATTTGTTCGATGAGGGCAGGGCTTCCTTCATGCTTGTATCGGACCTTCGTGGTCGTTTCCATAGGGGCATCCAGCCAGGCATATTTTTGGAGATTGAGTTTTCCTACCCACATGCCAGGACGATCTAAGTCTTTTTCAATCCCCAGTACAACTTCATTGGTATCTTTTCGTATTTCTGTCACATAGACAGGATAACCCAATGCAACTCCCAAACCTTTTCTTTGTCCGATGGTATAGAAAGGGTATCCTTCATGTTTACCAACAATGGATCCATTTTCCAATACAAAATTTCCTCCCCGTACTCTTTCTTCCAGTCCTTCAACTCGACGTTTCAAAAAGCCACGATAGTCGTTGTCAGGAACAAAGCAGATTTCGTAGGATTCTGATTTATTCACCAAGTCGAAAAAACCCCGTTCCTTCGCCATGTCGCGGATGGTGGCTTTGGTGAGATGCCCTAAGGGTAATTTTGTTCGACTTAAGCTTTCTTGAGAAACACCCCATAATACGTAAGATTGGTCCTTCCAGGTGTCCACTCCCTTTGAGACGAAATATCGATCATTTGCTTGATTTAAATTGGCATAATGGCCTGTGGCAATGAATTCACAATCCAACCGGTCGGCGCGACGTAACAAAGCATCCCACTTGATATGGGTATTGCACAAAACACAAGGATTTGGTGTTCGTCCCTCTAGGTATTCACCTGTAAAATGATCGATGACATAATCACCAAATTCTTCTCGAATATCCAAGATGTAGTGTGGAAACCCCAATTGTACAGCCACATTACGAGCATCGTTGATCGAGTCTAGACTACAACAGCCAGTTTCTTTTTTATTTCCGCCTGACGAGGCATAATCCCAGGTTTTCATCGTCATACCAATGACTTCATAACCCTCTTCATGTAACATGACAGCTGCGAGTGAGCTATCTATTCCGCCACTCATCGCGACCAATATTCGACCGTGTTTGCTCATAAATTCAGCATGGGTTCAAAGCCCATCGTTTTGTATGTGAAAAAAAATAACACATCCTAGAATTAAAAGGTTCTCCCTATTTTTGTACATCAATACAATTCATACGTTTTATGTTATCACATTCGGTCTATGTTGGCGGTATAAATAATTTGTCGGATGCTCGGTATTCGGCAGGAATGTTTGTTGATCAAATCGGTATTCCAGTGGGAGGTGAATTTGGTCTTAGTGAAAGTAAAATAAATGAAATGTTGGGTTGGTTAAGCGGTGTTCGAATCGTGGGTCAACTCCATGCCAAGCCTGAATTTGATGTTACCCAATTGCCTTTTGATGGTTTTGAAGTATCGAGTCATGATGTATTCGATTGGTTGGCCAGCCAGGTGAAAGCGCCTATTGGTTGGAGAACCACGGTGGATCAACTGGCCGTGGTTCCGGCTGGTGTCGATTTTATCGTCATTGAAAATGGAAAATTAAGCGAAATAGAGGCCTTTCCAAATGCTTATTGGGAGTTAAACCAAGAGCTGGTCGATGGAAAAGTATGGCTTCAATTTCCAAATATGAAAATAGCGTTACAAGGTGGGACAGAAGAACGTCCAGGATTTTCAAATTTTGGGGATTTAATTGAAGTTCTTGAGGCTTTGGAAGTGGATTAAATCCTTTAATCAAGGTGCTTCGTCCTTTCATGTAGATTTGAGGGTTGAATCGATTAATTTCCACTATTTTCGTTTTACACAAATTAGTTGAATACGACTATGAATAAGCGACTCTATCGTATTAAAAATTCTGAAACCCTTCTCGGTGGGGTGACCCTTGGCATGGGGAATTATTTCAATATTGATCCAACCCTAGTTCGGGTGTTATGGGTCATTTTAGGTTTTTCAACCTTTTCCATTGCCTTTGTTGTTTACCTAATCTTATGGGTTACTTTGCCAGAATCGGATGGAATTTCGTACACAAATTCGTATGGTCAAGATCCAACTGCAATAAATTCCTCAAATTATATGAAAAAGCAACAAAATTCCTCGAACCTCGTCGTTGGGCTTATTCTAATTGGCCTAGGGGTCATCTTTTCCTTTAAAAGTTTTTTTGATATCAATATCTTCGGATACATCAAAAAAATGTGGCCACTGGTCTTAGTGGTTTTTGGTGTCTGGTTCTTGGTCAAGGATAACTTGACTGATGACTCTTCTCCCAATGGTCCAACCAATACCCCTTCTTAAGTACCATGAAAACAAGAAATGTAGTTTTGGGAAGCCTCTTGATTGGGGCCGGGGTAGTTTTGTTTGCCCGAAATTTTGGCTGGATTGACTTTTCGCTTGCCATGGTGGCGCCCTTTTGGCCTATTCTGTGGATTTTGGCCGGTATTATGGCTTGGGTTGATCCGCAAAAACGATGGTTAAGTGGTACCACATTGAGCTTGATTCTCCTCAGTATCCCTTTTATGATTTATTCAAAAACGCTAAATTGGCGTTCGGAATGGGATTTTGACAATTCAGATGAAAACGAAGAGGTGATCATGGATTTGGATGATTCAAAGGATCGTGTTCAGCAAACCTTCACGGTGGAGATGCCAGATACCATTCGATACGCCTCCTTTCATATGACCTCGGGTTTAGGTAAGTTTTCAGTGGAGGAAAGTCAAAAAGATCTTTTCCATGCTACGTTGGAGGGTCAACACAGAAAAATGAAATTGACAGAAGGTTTTGAAAATGGTGTTTATGCTATCGATTTGTCGGAACCATCTGGAAAGGAAAAACAATTCAAAGGTGATTCGGATGTTATTTTAGGATTTCATACCCGACCAACCTGGGACATGACTTGGGAAATTGGCTTAGGGGAGGTTGACCTCGACTTGCGGAATTTTCAGGTTCGCCAATTGGAATTATCCACGGGCCTTGCCAAGGTGAACTTGGTCATTGGTGATCAACAAAAACTCACCAAAATTTACCTCAAATCAGGTATGGCTGATACTGAAATCAAAATACCCGAAGGAGCTGGCGGTGAGATCCGCACCGAAAGTGCTTTAAGTTCCTTCGATTTTGAAGGTTTCGAAAAGATTGAACCCGGCTTGTACCGAACCTCCAATTTCAAAGAAGCCTCTCAAAAAGTGTTCATTGACATTGAAAGTGGCTTTGCTGCGGTTCAAGTCAAACGATACAATTGATTACCTTTTCAATTTCAAGGCTTCCATGGGGCGAATTCGCACTACCCATATGGTGGGTAGCCAGATCACCAAGGTAACCAATAAAATCATAACCAGGTTGATCGCAACATACCAGCCCCAAGTCCAAGAGATGGGAACATACGACATATAATAGTTTGTTGGATCCAGTGGAATGATTTTCCATGTGGCCTGGATCCAACAAATTCCCAAACCTACCAAATTCCCCCATAAAGTTCCTCTTAGGATCATACGGAACGCATTGGTCATGAAGATTTTATGAATGGATGGATTCGTCATTCCGAGGGTTTTCAACATCCCAATTAACGTAGTTCTTTCCATGATCAAGATTAATAGCACCGAAATCATGTTGAATGAGGCTACCACCACAATCAATACAATGACAATTAATATGTTTCGATCCAACAGCATAAACCAATCAAAATAAGAAGGAACCCTATCTTGAATGGATTGAACTTGTAGATAAGGGGGTAATGCCTTCAGCAAATGGGCCTTGACTTCTGGAATTTTCGAAATATCAGATACTAAAATCTCCAAATGCCCAACTTGATTTTCACTCCATAAATTGATCCGATGGATCAGTTTGGATGAGGCGAAGACCAATTGGTGATCATATTCTTCAAGCCCCGTCTGGTAAATTCCTACCACCTCCACTTTTCTAGCTCGGGGTGGCTGTTGAACAAAAAACAAACTTGTTTTTTGTCCCAATTTTATATTTAACTTTTCGGCCAATTGCTTTGAAATCACAATTTCCAATTCTTTTTTGGGATCATTCATTCGACCCTCCAGAAGGTTTTTCCCAAAATTGGTTTTAGTAAAGCTCGTATCTATCCCTTTCAAGAGCACACCTGCAATATCATGGGGTGATTTGAGTATGGCCGCCTTGTGGGTGATGGCCATCACGGCAATCCAATCTTTATTTGTCTTTAGGATGGGATCTAAAGTGGAATTAATTACTAAAGGGGTTTCGTCAAACGATTGATTAAGTGTAATTTTGCTGACCTGAATATGAGCACTCAGACTAAATAACTTTTCTTGTATGGTATTTTTGAATCCGTAAAGTACTGAATACGAGATAATTAATATGGAGATTCCTAGTGCAATACTTCCAGTTCCTACCCGAATGACCGTATAGGAAAAAGAAGCTTTTGGGGCTTTTCGGATTTTGTTTGCTAAATATTGTGCAACATTCATTTGAAAAATGAGATGAAAAATTGGTTGTTTTTCAGTTTATGGTTGGCCTTTTCGGGCTGTTGGGGTAAAGATACAACCCAAAAAGGACAACTCCTGCTTGGGGCAGAGCGAATCGACGTGATTGTTCCTAAGTTAGCCGGAAAGCGAGTCGGTATGGTAGTAAATCATACGTCTATGGTAGGGTCGGTGCATCTTGTGGACACGCTTTTACGTCGCCAAGTTACCATACAAACCATTTTTGCTCCCGAACATGGTTTTCGTGGGACTGCGGATGCCGGTGAAGTCATCCGCGATGGTCGGGATCCAAAAACTCAGCTTCCGATCGTATCCCTCTATGGCAAAAATAAAAAGCCGACGCCAGAACAAATAAAAAATTTGGATGTGATTGTCTTCGACATTCAAGATGTAGGCGTTCGTTTTTACACGTATATTTCGACGATGTTTTATGTTCTGCAAGCGGCCGCAGAACAAGGAAAGGAAGTGATTGTTTTAGATCGCCCCAATCCCAATGGCCATTATGTGGATGGACCTGTCCTTGAAAAAGGTTTTGAATCTTTTGTTGGTATTGCACCAATCCCAGTCGTTCATGGAATGACAGTGGCCGAACTGGCGAATATGTTCAATCAAGAAGGTTGGTTGGGAGTGGGGAAAACTGCTCAATTAAGCGTGGTTCCGTGTTTAAATTACAATCGAAATCAAATTTTTGAGCCTTCCATTCGGCCTTCCCCCAATCTACCTAATATCCAATCAATTTGGCTTTACCCAAGTTTATGTTTTTTTGAGGGGACTCAAATCAGTTTAGGAAGAGGGACGCCTTTTCCATTTCAGGTCTACGGAGGGGAGTCAACCCGGTATGGTTCCTTCCAATTTACGCCTCAAGATACCCCAGGGGCCATGAATCCTCCGTTGGAAGGAAAATTATGTTATGGGGCCGATTTAAGGCAAGTACAAGCACGTGATTTAAAATTCAGTTTGAAATACCTATTGGAGACTTTTCAAAAGACTCCTTCCCCAGCAGATTATTTCCTTAAAACCAATCATTTTAATTTATTGGCCGGGAATGCTTGGCTGAAAGAGATGATCCTGGCTGGTGCAAATGAGGAGGCAATTCGACGAGCCTGGACTCCCGGTTTGGAGGCTTTCAAACAAACGAGAAAAAAATATTTGATTTATGCTGAATAAACCCGATAACCAAGAGACTATTCAAGGTATTCAGGTTCTCAAAAAGTTAGCGTTGCTGACTGTCCTCGTAACAGGTCTTTTAGCCTGTATTATTTGGGCTGATCCTTATGCGGAAGTGGACATTCAACGGCACATCAATGCCGCTATTTTAGATAAACAAGCTCTTTTAGCCCAAACAAAAGGAAAAAAAATCATCCTTGTAGCTGGGTCCAATTTTCTATACGGAATTGACAGCGATTCCTTGGAAAAAGAAATAGGTTTACCCGTGGTCAACATGTCCTTACCTTATTATTTGGGAGCTGATTTCCTATTGAAACAAATAGAGGATCACCTACAACCCGGAGATGTGGTGGTGATGGGTTTTGAATTCATGATTTCACGAAATGGAGAAATGAATGAAAAAATGTTGACGGCTCAGTTTTACCCACCCGCAAAGAACTGGATTGAGTTCCCAACCTGGCAAAGTCGAATATCAGCTCCCTTAACTGCCTATTTTTTGAGAATCCGGAAATTAATTTCACGCTCTGTATCAAGCACGCAAGTGGAACCTACGGTGGAGGATACGACCAATGAGTTGTTCCGAAATGGAATTGATTCACATGGAGACTTAATTAGTCAGGATAATAATCCTTCTACTGGTGGAAAGGTTATTGTTCCCATGAATAACGATACCGACTTTCTACCTGTCATATCTTGCATGGATAGTGTGGCTAAAATACATCCCCAAGTCTCGTTTTTTTATGTATTTCCAACCTTAAGTGAGTCAGGTTTTGCGACAGATAAAAAATTTATCACCCCTTTAACCAAACAACTTACCAAGGAAGGTTACTCCTTTACGTTAATCAATTCTTTAGCTGATTCAATTTATCCTGATTCACTGTTTCACAATAGTCCCTATCATGTTACGCCAACAGGACGGGCATTGCATACGAAACGATTGGCTGGGTGGATTAAGCGACAATTATAACCATGTTATTCAACTCAATTGATTTTCTCCTGTATTTTGTGGTGGTAGTCACCACCTACTTTTTGTTACCTCATCGGTATCGAAACATATGGTTATTAGCCGCTTCTTGTTTTTTCTACATGATGTTCAAGGTGGAATACATCTTGATTCTTGCCGGAACCATCATCGTAGATTATTACGCTGCTTTGTGGATGGATAAAACCGAAGGCAAATTAAGAAAAGCGTGGCTGGTGGTGTCATTGATTGCCAACATCGGTGTTCTGGTGATTTTTAAATACGCCGATTTTTTCAAGTTAATTTATGCCGAAACCCGGATGCTCTTTCAGCCGGATTTTGAGTATCATAATTTTTGGAAGATATTACTGCCCATGGGTCTTTCTTTTCATACGTTTCAGGCCATGAGTTATACGATTGAGGTGTATCGAAAACACCAAAAACCTGAATCAGATTTTATTCGGTATGCCTTGTATGTGATGTTTTTTCCTCAGCTAGTGGCTGGCCCTATTGAGCGACCTCAAAACATTTTGCATCAATTTTATCAAAAAATGGCGGTCAATTATGACCGGATTCGCAGTGGTTTAGCCCTGATGGCTTGGGGGATGTTCCAAAAAGTTGTTATTGCGGATCGACTGGTGTCAATGGTAGATACCGTTTTTCAGAATCCGACCTCCAGTTCAGGGGTTGCATTTTGGGTCGCCACGTTCTTTTTTAGTTTTCAAATTTATTGCGATTTTGCTGGGTATTCCAATATTGCCATCGGCTCGGCTAAAGTGATGGGGTACGATCTCATGAAAAACTTTGATCGCCCTTATTCTGCGACAAGTATCTCGGAGTTTTGGCGCCGCTGGCATATTTCTCTATCCACTTGGTTCCGCGACTATCTCTACATTCCCTTGGGAGGCAATCGGGTTGGAAAATTAAGGAAGTACTTGAATCTCTTCCTTGTTTTCTTTATTAGTGGATTATGGCATGGTGCCAATTGGAATTTTTTAATTTGGGGAGCTCTTCATGGAATGTACAATATTTTTGGCCAATGGTCAAAAAGCGCACAAGATAAATTATACGCGTTCTTGGGGATTAGTCGCTTTCCCCAATGGAATCACTTTCTTCAAAAAATCATCGTTTTTATCTTGGTCCTGTTTGCTTGGGCCTTCTTTCGAGGAAATTATTTGTACTTTTACATGTCAATTGACATGGCAAAAAAAATGCTATTTCTGGATGGACTTCCAACTTCTGTAAATTTGGACAGCGAGATATTATTAAATCAGCCTCTAAGTGAGTACTTTTTAGCTTTGGCATCGATAGTTTTTCTAGAATTCATTCACTTTTTGCAGAGCAAAGGAAGTTTGAGAGAGCAAATTTTTTCTCAATCAACTCCCATTCGTTGGTTGATCTACCTACTAGGTGTGATGGCTATTTGCATTTTTGGTGTATACGATAAACCCGTTCAATTTATATATTTTCAGTTTTAATCATGCAAGAACAAATTTTAATCATAGATTTTGGTTCTCAGTACACCCAGTTGATTGCTCGACGTGTTCGTGAATTGAACGTTTATTGTGAGATTCATCCATTTTCTAAAGTACCTTCCTTAACTCCTGAAATCAAAGGTGTGATTTTATCTGGGAGTCCCTGTTCCGTTCGAGATGAGGATTCACCTCGGATCGATTTGGATGCCATACGGGGAAAAGTACCCGTCTTAGGTGTATGCTATGGGGCTCAGCTATTGGCGCATACCTCAGGAGGTGAAGTAAAAGCATCCTCAATTCGAGAGTATGGGCGTGCGATTTTGTCGGAGGTAGCTCCTGAAAATCCATTGATGGTAGGAGTACCAGTTTCCTCACAGGTTTGGATGTCTCATGGGGATACGATCGTATCAACGCCCGAGCAATTCGATCTAATTGCTTCGACGGATGCGGTCAAGGTAGCTGCCTTTCAGGTTCAAGGTGAATTGACCTTTGGAATTCAGTTCCACCCCGAAGTCACTCACTCCTTGGATGGTAAAACCTTGTTGAAAAACTTTGTGGTATCCATTTGTGGTTGTTCTCAAACTTGGACTTCTGAATCCTTTATTGATACAACTGTGGCAGAATTGAAAGCGCAATTAGGCCAAGACAAGGTGATTATGGGATTGTCAGGAGGGGTCGACTCTACTGTGGCGGCGGTGTTGATACACAAAGCCATCGGAGATCAGCTTCAATGTATATTTGTAGATAATGGTCTCCTACGGAAAAATGAATTTGAGGAGGTTTTGGCCTCTTACCAAGGGCTTGGTTTGCAAGTGAAAGGGGTTGATGCGAAAGAGGCGTTTTATGCGGCTCTGGCTGGTTTGACGGATCCCGAAGCGAAGAGGAAAGCAATTGGAAAAGTTTTCATTGATGTCTTTGATGCGGAGGCCAAACAATTTACCGATGCTCGTTGGTTGGGGCAAGGGACGATTTACCCTGATATTATCGAATCCGTTTCTGTGAAGGGCCCTTCAGTAACAATTAAATCACATCACAATGTTGGTGGATTACCCGATTTTATGAAATTGAAAGTCGTCGAACCCCTTAAATTATTGTTTAAAGACGGTGTTCGTGAGGTTGGAAAGGCTTTACAAATTCCCACCACTATTTTGGGGCGTCATCCTTTTCCAGGACCTGGATTGGGGATTCGTATTCTTGGAGATATCACTCCTGAAAAAGTCCAAATTTTGCAAGAGGTGGATGCGATCTTTATCGGAGGCCTTAAAAAATCTGGATTGTACGATCAGGTATGGCAAGCAGGAGCCATGTTATTGCCTGTTCAAAGCGTAGGAGTTATGGGAGATGAGCGGACGTATGAACGAGTTGTGGCATTGCGAGCAGTAACGTCCATAGACGGTATGACGGCTGATTGGGCACATTTACCTTATGAATTTCTAGCTGAAGTTTCGAATGATATTATTAATCGTGTGAAGGGAGTAAATCGGGTGGTATATGATATTAGTTCTAAACCACCAGCCACCATCGAGTGGGAATAAAAAAAGGGATGTTCTTTTAAAGAGCATCCCTTTTTTTATCACTTAGTTTTGTTTGATCATCATGGGTGTTGGTTCGTCCTCTGTTTTAAACCTGACAATACTACTGCCTTGATTTTTCTCTTTTTCTGTCTCAAATTGGGCTTTGATTTGATTCTTTTTCAAGGCAAAGCGTCGGTTTTCTAACCAATAGCCGACGAGTAAGTATAAGATAAAATAACCAACAATAACAATACATAATTGGGTATTGCTCAGGTGATGTCGTAACCAATAGGTTAAGCCTGTGGCAATCAAGGTGTAGGCATAGAAGGTGAAACTTGCTTGGATGTGATTTAACCCATTGTCGACCACCAGATGATGCATGTGGATTCGGTCTGGTTTAAAAGGTGATTTTCCTCGCATGATTCGGATCGCAAAAACACGTAGTGTGTCAAAAATAGGTACACTTAATAAGACGATTGCCAAAACAGGGGCATTAACAAACATGTTGGTGCGGAAGGAATGCATGACGTTGAAATGGATGAATTTGACGGCTAGGGTTGTAATAACAAAACCTAAAATCAAGGAGCCTGTGTCTCCCATAAAGATTTTATTGGTTTTGGAGAAGTTGTAAATCAAAAAGCCTGCCAAGGAAGATGACAAACAAAGGCTTAAGGAGGCCAAACTGAAATGACCGTTGACCAAAAACCAAGCGCCAAATATTCCGGTAACGATTAAACCCACACCGCCGGCGAGGCCGTCTATACCGTCAATTAGATTGATCGCATTGATCAGTGCAATGTAGATAAAGATGGTTAAACCCACACTGATGACATAGGGGATTTCATAAATTCCAAATATTCCAAAAAAATCTGTGATCCGTAAGTCTGAACCGATCACAACGAGCGCGGCTGATACGACCTGAGAGTTTATTTTTTTTATTGGAGATAGTGCAAAAAGGTCATCCTTGATACCCAGAAAAAATAATATGATGAATCCAACAATTACCCGGTGCATGAGAATGCCCTCATCTCCAAAATTCCATACATGATAAGCAATTAAAGTGGAGGCAAAGATGGCAATTCCCCCAAAAGTAGGGGTAGGGTACTCATGAGAACTACGTTTTTCTTTTTCTGCCATTAGGCCTTTCAGATTACATACGTTGATGATCACAGGGATAGAACGGTACGTAATTCCAAATGCCAAGATCATAGAAAGCAGCACACGTAAGTAATAATTGGGGACAAATTCCTCAAATGTTAAATTCATAAAATTTTCAAGGTTGATGAATAGACTCCCTTGTCGAGCAAATGTAAAAAAAATGCCTGATTTAGCCTGTTAAATTTACGGGTAAGTTTGAGAAATTTATCTAGTGGTCAGGAAACAATTGCTCTGGTTTTTTTAAACTGGGCGGGATTACCTTGGTATATTCCCCATGGAAGTAAATCTTTCGTGGCAACGGATTGAACGCTTAAAATGGAGTGTTCACCACAAGTGACATTAGGACAAACGATGGACCAGGCCCCAATCCAAGAACCTTGTTTTAAATGTATGGCGCCAACCATGAGATCAAAGGTGGACTGGCTGTAATTATGGTTTCCGGTTAGTAACATGGCACCTTGTGAAATACAAACATGGGATTCAATGGTAACTTGTTCCAAATTGTCGATCCAAACTTTTTCTCCAATCCAAACATGATCTTGAACGTTGAGGCGCCAGGGATATTTGATTTTTACTTCAGGTTTAATCACGACACCTTTTCCAATATGGGCTCCAAAAAAGGAGAGGAGGCCAATTTTGAGAAAGGTAGGCCACGGCCATTTGGATTCAAAAAATGCGATGGAAACGATCGTCCAAGCCAATCGTTTACCTAATGGGCCATGCTGATACCAGCTGTTGTCGTATCGACTAAGATCTACTTTCATGTAAGCGCTGAATCAATAAAGTACTTTTCTCACGTCCCTCTTGCAATCGAGGTGCCAGAAATTTTTTAGTGGTTTCGAATTGATGATGGTAACTATGAAAGTCGCCTTTTTCAATGATATTAGCCCATTCATGTACCGCGGTATGAAAGGCCAAATCCTCTTGACGAATGCTTTTATCGTACACGGCAGCATGGATACTCTCTTTGAGTAAGTCATCATTCATCATGAGATATTCAGCCATACCCACTCGTAGTCGAAAAGGTGGGGTCTGGCAGACTAAATTTTTATACGGGTTGGTCCCCAGGTTTTTCCACGCGACAACCATGCTAAGCAAACTCAAGTGAGAATTTGGTTTATGTACGATGTCGGGTTGGAGGCTATATTCAGACATCAGACTGTCCTCCAACATTAATTTTCCATTGAAATTTTCAAATACTTGGTCACGAGCCTCTCGAATTTTTCGATTTACCTTCTGAAAATTCTCAGAAATCATCGCGCCAAATAGGTCTAGCTCACTTTTTGCATAAATCCGTACATCTTTCCGAGCATAAGGATTCATGAGCGCTAAGCCTGAGTACACATGCGATTTATAGCTGTAGATTCGAAGCGTAAGTAATAATTTAACATTGTCCAGGCCATTGGAATGAAGGGAATCCTCCCATGGAAAGGTTCTCCGGTGCATGAAAGCCGTCCCAATACTCTCAAAACCTATATGGGTTATGGCCTGAATATCGGCCATAATTTGATCGTGTTCCACGGCAGTTTCTAAGTCCACTACATCGGATCCAATAGACCGGATGATCTCATCGGCCATTATTTCAGCTTCTTGTGAATGACATCGATGTACCATTCGTATTAATTTTTGCCCTACTGGAGACACATTAGGACCAAAAAGAGCATGCAGTGTTATAATGTGCGTATCTTTGGGGAGAAAGGCCTCAAAAGCCTCTATTTCAGGTGCTTTTATCGAAGTTTGTCCAGCCACAATGGCACCGTATTTTGTGGAGGGACCATAGGCTTCCACCACCTGTTTGAGTTTTGTAGCTTCAACCGAGTACAGAATAAAATCACAAGATCGAGCCACCTCAATTCCTGAGGAGGTAATGGATACATTGGAATAATCCGAAAATTCAGTGACTAGCGAATCGATGTTTGCGGGTAGGTCACACCCTATGATTGAGTAGCCAGCTTTTGCCCATGTATGAGCAAATAGCCTGCCCATATCGCCTAGTCCTATTATTCCTATTTTCATATTGTATTATTTGCGAATGACCAGTATTTTTTTGATCAGTTGTTCCTCCACCTCATAGACCACCACCAATTCAACAAACCTAGGTTCGCCCATACGTCCTGAAATCACTTCATAATCTATGATTTTTGACCCTAATACCGTTCTACCCATCAATTGTGAAGTAAGAAAAGGGGATTTATCAAACAAATCTTGGTATCTCTCTTTTACTTCCTGCCAACCGGTAGCAGCGGGCTTCATTGCCTCCCAATCGTATAACGTTACATTTGGATGAATATACTTCATGAACTGGGTAATGTTTCGCTGATTGTAGGCATCCAAATTGGCTTGAACAACCTCCTCAGCAGAGGATTGACCCATAGAACGGAAAAATAAAGTGATGAATAAAAGACTGAATCCGAACCTTTTTCGTGCCATTTCCGAGTTTTTCTTCTCACAAAGATAAAAAGTTCCGTTGAACCTTTCGATGTTTGTCCATTTTCATCAAAACAAAAACGTCCTACCGAACACCGTGCGGTAGGACGTTTCTAAGTCAAGACCAAAAAATTACTTTTTCGAAGATTCTATTTTCTCGTTGAATTTATAGTACAAACGTTTTTGTTTGTCATCCAACTCCACTTTTTTGCCTTGGATAAACGCGTGGTGAACTTTATTGGTTCTCATGTCTAGGATATCCCCTTCAGAAACGACCAAAGTAGCGTCTTTTCCGATCGCAAGGGTACCTACGCGTTGGTCGATACCTAAAATTTTGGCATTGTTCTCAGTAATCATTTGAAGGGCTTGAGCGGGTGTTAAACCATACGCTGCTGCAGTTCCTGCCACAAAAGGTAGGTTTCGAGTTCTCCAATACGAGGCATTGTAAAACAACCCAACCAACAGTCCTTCCTTCACCAATTGGGCTGGGAGTTTATATGGTTGCCAGATATCCTCATCCGTTTTATTGGGTAAACGGTGAGTAGCCGATACCAGGACCGGAATTTTTCTTTCCTTCAAAAGATCCAACGCCAATCCGGGATTTTCGACACCCACCATCACTAGGTTTTTTACCCCCATTTGCTCGCAGAACTGGATGGCCTCAATGATTTCCTTTCCTTCGTTCGACTCAATAAACAACCGTTGCGTACCAGAAAATAAGCCTCGCATGGAAGCTAATTTCAAATTGGTCACTTCGGGTTTTGGGTTTTCAGCATACAATTTGGCATCGCGGAAAAGTTGGGTAAGTTCTAGTTTTGTCGATTCGTACCGTGGATTTTTACCGATTTTAAATTCCATGGTGGCGAAATCAAACGAACGGCTTTGGCGACTCGGCCAAGTCATCCAAATACCATCATCCGCTTTTAGGACTGCATCTTCCCAGTTCCATCCATCGTATTGCATGATGGACGAAGTTCCTGCAATGATTCCACCAGAAGGAGTTGTTTGGCCAATCAGGACACCATTTCCCCGTAGGGTTGGAATGACTTCCGAGTCGGTATTGTAGGCAATTAATGCCCGAACGTTCGGATTGTAATCTCCAATCTCTTCATAATCCTGGGTGGTCCGAACAGCCCCAATTTCATTCAAACCGGCTTGGGCATAAGGTGAAATGATGCCCGGATACACATGTTTACCGGAGATTGAGATGACCTCAGCCCCTGCTGGAATGGACGTGCTGGCAGGACCGACCTGCGTAATTTTTCCTTTGTCAAACACAAGGACCCCATTGGGGATTGATTCACCATTTCCTATGAAAACTGTTCCTCCAACCAAGGCAATTGGTTTGGTTTGAGGTTTTCCGGGAAGTGGATTTTGAGCTTGCGTTGCTAGCGACATTCCTGTCAAACCTAGCAAAAGCGAAAATAATTTAAGGTTTTTCATATCGCTAGTTATTCTTTTTCTGAGGATTGATTGATCATTCGCAAAGTCATATCCAAGGCTTCAGACGATATTCCGCCGTACTCTAGGATGGTATCGCAATGCACATGGATGGAATTTCCCATGGGTTTGGCCCGTTGGGTGGGTGCACCGCCTGCTTTGGCAGAAATCATTTTTTGGACCAGTCGATTGCGCTCCGTTTCCTGTTCTTGGCGTAGAATTTCATCCTTTTCTACATCAAAATAGATGGTCCCATCAATGATGGTTTTCTCAGGGCGTGCATAAACTGACAATGGATTCGCATTCCAAAGTACCACATCGGCATCCTTGCCTACTTTTACAGATCCTAGGCGATCATCCAAATGCAACATTTTGGCTGGATTCAAGGTCACGGTCTTCCAAGCTTCTTCTTCCGACAAACCACCATAAAGTACAGTTTTTGCAGCTTCCTGATTTAATCGACGTGCCATCTCGGCATCATCCGAGTTGATCGCAGTTAGAATACCTGCTTTATGTAAAAGTGCCGCGTTGAATGGAATCGCTTCTTTAACCTCCATTTTGTAAGCCCACCAGTCAGAAAAAGTAGAGGCTGCTGCATTGTGTTTTTTCATTTGTTCAGCTACTTTGTAACCTTCCAAAATATGGGTGAAGGTATTGACTTTAAAGCCCATGGAATCGGCCACATTCATTAACATGTTGATTTCCGATTGTACGTAGGAGTGGCAAGTGATATGGCGTTTTCCTTCAAGGATTTCGACTAGAGCTTCGAGTTCAAGATCACGTCTGGGTGCCTGTACTCCGGTCTTATTTTTTAGTCCATTGTATTGGGCCCATTCTCTTTGGTATTCTTTGGCTCGGGTAAAGGCATCAAAGAAAACTTGTTCAACCCCCATCCGAGTGGCAGGATAGCGGTCGGGTGTAGACGGTCCGTTGCCTCGTTTTACGTTTTCACCCAAGGCAAATTTGATGAACTCTGGGGCTTGAGGTACTTTCATGTTCTCCGGTGATTCTCCCCATTTCAGCTTCACAATAGCGGATTGTCCGCCAATACAGTTTGCCGAACCATGTAAAAGTTGCGAAGTGGTAGTACCTCCCGCTAGTTGACGGTAGATATTGACGTCTTCTGAGTTGATCACATCTCCTTGACGAACTTCGGAGGAAACCGTCTCAATTTCATTAATCGAGAACAAGGCAATATGCGAATGTTCATCGATAATTCCAGTGGTGAGGTGTTTGCCCGTGCCATCCAGCACTTTAGCGCCAGGGGCTGTCAGATTTTTACCAATTTTAGCAATCTTGCCTTTTTCCAACAGGACATCCGTATTTTGTAGAATACCCTCCTTTTCATTGGTCCAAACGGTCGTATTTTTAACTAGAATAGTTTCTTGTTTTGGTTTTTCTTTGGAACCAAAAGCAGTGAAAGGATACAGGATATCACCTACTTGTGGGCTTTCTGTCGTTTTCTTTTGTTCGGGACTTGCTGTTTTAGCATTGTTGGCCGGAGTGGCTAGCCAAGCAATGGATTTTCCATCACCGTCCATTCCTTTTCCTTGCCATTTTTGTTGAGAATAGTACCCGCTCAATCGAACCGTTTTACCTTTGATGGGAAATGAAATGGTAGCTAGCTGGCCATCGATTGTTACTTTGGGAGTGATTTTTGTTGAATCAGACAAAATAATCTCGTGTGTCAGTCGATCTGCTACCCCTGATACTTTCCAGGTACCCACTTGGGTGCCCGCTTGAAAAGCGTAATTGCCTCGCCAATCGATCGGGTCTAGGGATTGGATTTCATAGACCTCACCTTGGACCCAGTTTTGTAAAACCTTCGCATTAGCTTCAAAAATATCATCTGAAGCGATGAAAAAATTAGCCAATAATCCTTTTTTCAAACTACCGACTAGCTGATCCACCTTCATGATTTGTGCAGGACGTTGAGTTACAGCGGCCAAGGCTACATTTTTCGGTAGACCATATTGGACGGTTTTTCGGAGGTTAGCCCAGAAATCTTCCAATTTTTTAAGATCGCTGGTTGTCACTGCAAATGGGATTCCGGATTGATGTAAAAACGTCAAGTTTTTTGGCGCCATTTCCCAGTGTTTCATATCGGTTAATGACGTTCTTTCTGCATCGTAGGGATCCTCGACATCATAGGCATCAGGGAATTGAATCGGTACAATCAACGGAGCTTGAGTGGCTTTAACTTCTGCCATTTTTTGGTATTCGTCTCCCCCCGTTTTCATGATAAATTGAATACCAAATTCGTCTCCAATTTTATCTGCGCGAAGGATTTCCAAGGAATTACGCGCATCAAATATTTGGGGGAGATTACTTTGTTGGTTGATGGCTTCCAGCGAGATATTACGCTCTTTGGTATGTCCTCCATTTTTGTACCAAATAGCATCATACATGGTTTGGCGCAAAAGGGCTACGCAACCCATCAAAGAAACAGGAAATGTTTGAGGAGAAGTACCTTTATCTAGCGAAAAATGACTAGCTACTTTAGGTTGAAGTAAGTTTAGATGGTCTGATTTTGAGCCTAATGCGACCAAAGTAGATGTTCCTCGGGCGATTCCATCTTTAACATGTACGATAGCCGCACCAAAACCCAATTTTCGCATAGCCTCGGCTTTTGCTGCTTGTACCGTAAACAGGTCAGCCGCCTGAATTTCCGGATGGATGGCTTGGTTCCAGTTATAAGCTCCTTTCTTTTCGGAATCAAATTGCGTTTGATAAAAGCTTCTTCCGCCCCCACGACTTCGCTTGATTTCGGGCATGCCATAATCACCATACGCCTCAACAAGGCCTGGATACACATGTTTTCCTTTTAGATCAATGACATGCGTACCTGCGGGTACGGGGATTTCTTTTCCAATCGCTTCTATTTTATCACCTTTGATGATAAACATAGCATTTTCAAGTACTGTTTCAGCGTCTACATGTAGCATTGCATTTTTAAATGCCACTCGATTTGGACGCTGATCTTGCACGCCATTGGTTTTGAAAGTCACCTGGGCTGTGCTTTCACCTATTGTAGCTGCCCAGAAGAGGTAGCCCAATAAGATGTAACGTTTTTTCATAGGAACGAGAGTTTAGTGAAAATTTATTCTTGCAATATGCCTTTTCCTGATCATCTTTCAAAGTAGTTCAGGTTATCCCGATAGATTTGGCGACGTTCTTCCCTTTTTTAGGTATGATTATTTTACGAATTTTCATGGGTTCATGGGGCATTACGTTTAATTTTGCACCTTAATTTTAAAGTATGGAAAAATCACCGGTTCTACGTATAGCGGTTCAAAAATCAGGAAGATTAAGTGAAGATTCGTTGCATTTGTTTAAAGAATGCGGGATTAAGTTTGATAGTGGTAAAGGCAAATTAAAGGCGGAGTCGACCAACTTCCCGGCCGAGTTTTTATTTCTTCGAGATGACGACATCCCTGGATATGTGGCAGATGGCATCGCCGATGTCGGTATTGTGGGTGAAAATGTATTGGTGGAAACCAGCCGACAAGTGGATGTGGCTTTGCCGCTAGGTTTTTCCAAATGTCGACTCTCGATCGCCATTCCCAGAGGGATGGACTACCCAGGACCTGCTTACTTACAGGGAAAACGCATTGCGACTTCCTATCCAAAGATTCTTGGTGATTTTTTGGCCAAACAAGGAATTGAAGCCCATATTCACGAAATATCAGGCTCTGTCGAAATAGCGCCTTCCATTGGGCTCGCAGATGCAGTTTGTGACATTGTATCTTCAGGATCTACCTTATTAAGTAACGGATTGAAGGAAGTCGAGGTAATTTTTAAGTCCCAAGCCGTTTTGGTAAACACACCTAATTTAACGGAAGAAAAAACAGCCATCCTCTCCAAACTGTTGTTTAGAATAAATGCAGTTCAAACGGCATCGAATTACAAATACATTCTTTTGAATGCACCCAATGACAAGCTAGATGCGATCATTTCTTTTTTACCCGGCATGAAAAGCCCAACCATTGTTCCTTTAGCCGAATCAGGCTGGTGTTCTGTGCACTCGGTTATAGAGGAATCTGAATTTTGGGAGAACATTGAAGGGCTACGGGAGGCAGGTGCTCAGGGGATTTTGGTCATTCCTATCGAAAAAATGATTTATTAAATATGCAAATTTTAGAAAATCCGCCTCGTGAAGTTTGGAAAGAGCTGGTTAAACGCCCGGCCTTTCAAGGGGAAGAGTTAGAAGTGCGGGTCCAAGCCATTTTGCAACGTGTCAAAAATGAAGGTGATTCTGCTATTTTTGACTTAATGGAACAATTTGAGGGCCATCGGCCAAGTCATTTGGAAGTGCCAACTTCAGTCTGGAAGTCAGCGGCGGATGATTTGGACCCGAAATTGAAACAAGCCATTGACCAAGCCTATGAAAATATTCATCGATTCCATTCGGCTCAAATAAGCTCGATAGAAAAAATTGAGACCATGCCCGGAGTTGTTTGCTGGCGGAAGTCTGTACCGATACAAAAAGTAGGGATATATATTCCGGGTGGTACTGCTCCTCTTTTTTCAACGGTTTTGATGTTGGGAGTTCCGGCTCAAATTGCGGGCTGCCCAGAAGTAGTCTTGTGCTCGCCCAGCCAGCACCCGGCTATTTACTATGCAGCTTCCAAAGTGGGTGTTACCCGTGTTTTTAGGGTAGGTGGGGCTCAAGCCATAGGAGCTATGGCATTTGGGACCAACTCGGTGCCACAAGTATCTAAAATCTTTGGTCCTGGAAATCAATATGTCACCCTGGCCAAACAATTGGTCAATAAAGACGGGATTGCCATCGATATGCCAGCCGGTCCATCGGAGGTGGCAGTTCTTGCTGACCACTCCGCTCATCCTGCTTTTGTGGCAGCCGATTTATTATCCCAGGCAGAACATGGGTCCGACAGCCAAGTTGTCTTAATTTCAACGGATCGGTCTTTGATTGATCAGGTGATGAAGGAGGTGCAACAGCAACTGGAATCCCTCCCTCGTAAAGAGCTTGCCGCGGCCTCCCTTGAAAACTCCAAAGCGATTTGGTTTTCGGATCTTCACACGGGAATCGACTGGCTCAACGAATATGCTGCCGAACATCTTATTTTGGCCATGGATAAACCAGAGGGGGTGTTGGATCGAATCACCGATGCTGGTTCAGTTTTTGTTGGGCACTATACCCCAGAATCGTGTGGAGATTATGCATCCGGAACGAATCACACACTTCCTACAAGTGGATTCGCCAAGGCTTACAGTGGTGTTTCGTTGGATAGTTTTGTTAAAAAAATTACGTTTCAAGAGATTACTCCCCAAGGTCTACACCAGGTTGGTCCGATCGTAGAGACTATGGCCACGGCCGAATCATTGACCGCTCATCAGCGGGCGGTACGCGTGCGACTGGATAGCCTGACCTCTTAACGTGTCCATTAATTACTTTCAAGGGGGGCTTGCCAACAAGCTCCCTTTTATTTTATGCATCCGTATTTTAAGCAACTCGCCGAATCGCTGGCTATTGAAAAAAAAGCAGATCAGATTCAGTTTCAAGCTTCTTTTCAACAGAAGTCCATTTCTGAAAAACGGGCTACGGGTTTACTTTGGCACCCTTTGGTCATCAAACAAGTGGAATCTACTTGGGGTGATTACATTCAAGTTACAATAGAAAGACCTAGCCACGGGGAAATCCCATCTGCCTTTAAATCGGGAATGTCTATTCAATTGTTTAGTTTGGCTGAACCAGACGAACAGCCAATTGAAGGCCAATGGTTGAGGGGGGGGGGAAACCAAGGTGTCCTCTTTTTTAGATTGGAGGAATTGCCTTCTTGGACCAGAAAAGGGAAACTCGTTCTGGAAACACTCTTTGATCACCATTCCTATCAGGTCATGGAAGAGGCACTTATTTTCGCTGATCAAAGGATTCCGGAGTCTTCCATTATCCGAACGGTTATTGGTGTAGATCCATTCATATCCCGTGAGGTTCTCCCAGTGGATGGAATTCCTAACCTCAATGAAAGCCAAAATTTGGCGGTTGCTGCGATGGCTAGTGATCAACCCATTGTGGCCATTCAAGGACCACCAGGAACTGGAAAAACCACTACCCTTGTAGAGGGAATTCGGCGCTTGAAGGGTAAAACATGGGTATGTGCACCTAGCCATACAGCAGTGGATGTCATCACTCTGCGTCTGGTTTCGGAGGGTGTGAGAGTGGTTCGTGTGGGGTTGCCTGAACGAATGACTCCCGAGCTTTGGGAGGTATCCTTGGATCGATTGATTGAGGTTCATCCGACCCATCAACAAATCAAAAAAATAAAGAAACAAGCTCGGGAATTAAAACGCCTGGCCCACCAATACAAACGGAATTTTGGATTTTCAGAACGAAATCAACGAAAACTGCTTTTTGACGAGGCGGCCGCTCAAGATCGATATGCCCAAGATTTAGAGAAAGATATTGTTTCTGATATCCTAAAAGAACATCAGGTTATCACAGGAACGCTGGTTGGAATCAGGCAAATATTTCCTTGGATGAGCCAAGCTGATCATTTGGTAATAGACGAGGCGGGACAATCCTTAGAGCCTGCTTGTTGGGTAACGCTTTCAAGGGCAAATCGGTTGATTCTTGCCGGAGATCCCAAGCAATTACCACCAACGGTGTTTGAAAGAAAATCGGGTCTAGAAAACACCTTATTAGCCAAAATAATGGATCGGGATGGATATCATTTACTGGATGTTCAATACCGGATGCATCCCTGGATAGCAGAATTTGCCTCCACCCAATTTTACGAGGATAAACTTAAATCAGGGGATCATTGGATCACATGGAAGTTGGAAAAGCCTTTTGTTTGGATTGATACAGCGGGTTCGGGATTCAATGAAAAGTCCAGTGGGAATAGTTGGTACAATCCAGAGGAGGCCGACTGGATTATCAAGCAAATGACTCATGAACAAACGAAAGATCCAACCAGTCCAATGGTTGTCATTGCACCATATAAGGCCCAAGTTCAGTACTTTCAAAGTCAATTAAGTCAAACCTCCCCAAGCATTTTGGCCAGTACCATAGATGGCTACCAAGGGCAAGAACAAGACATTGTTTGGATCAGTCTTACTCGCAGTAATGTAGAAGGCAATATTGGTTTTTTAATTGACCTACGCCGAATCCATGTGGCCATGACCCGCGCCAAGAAACAAGTGGTTTTTGTGGGCGATAGCGGTACTTGGGGGAAACACGATTTTTTCGCTCAAATCTTGGAACATGCTGAAAAAAAAGAGGGCTATTGTAGTGTTTGGGATTTTTCGGATTGATGAAATCTATTTTTATTCACTTGGTTTTTTGGTTACTTTGTTTCAAAAATTTACAATTGAACCAGGATGAATAAGAAGCTTTTCAAAACCATCGGTTTCTTTCTCTTATTTGCTGTAATTGGGGGGGTAATGGGTTATTTCATAGGTCTATTTCTGAAGGATATGGAGGCTATTGACCAAGTAAACTGGTGGCCCATCTTACTCTCAATTCCCTTGGCTTATTTATTTGTGATTGCTTGGCATGAATTGGGCCATGCTTTTGCGGGGGTCCAAGTGGGTTTCGACTGGAAAATGTATGTTGTCGGTCCTTTCCTTTGGGAAAAGAAAAATGAAAACTGGCAATTTTCTTGGAATAAACAAACCAATTTGGGAGGTGGACTTGTGGTAGCCCTTCCTACAACAGAGGAACGGATCGCCGATCGTTTCCAATGTTTTAGCTTGGGCGGGCCAATTGCCAGTTTGGTAGGCAGTTTGTTATTCATCTTTCCTTCCTTCTTTGTTTCCCCAACTTGGAAGTTTTTTTTCATTATTTTGAGTTTTTTTCATGGGTTAATTTTTCTTGTTACCGCCATTCCTTTTCGAGCTGGTGGTTTTTTTTCGGATGGTATGCGATTTTTGCGTTTGCGAAAAGGAAATCCAGTTCGAGATTTGGAAGCTGAATTTCTTCGACTCATCACCCTTACGCAACATGGAGTTCGTCCTAAAGACTGGCCAGGGCATTCGATCGATTCCATGATTAAACAAGCAAAAAAATTATCAGATCCCTACCTAGTTTATTTGTATTCGTATGCGTTTTACCATACACTCGATGGAGGCGACTTTGAGTTAGCTGAACAACATCTAGAAAATTACATCCAACTGAAAGACGATCTTCCCGAATCTTTTCAATCCATGGTCTGGTTGGATGCATCTTATTTTCAGGCATTTGCCATGAAAAATGGAGAAAAGGCAGAAACCTTCTTTCAACAGTTTAAAGAAATTCCCTTTATTCCCAAAAGTTATATTTTGGCCACTCAAGCTGAAATGGCTTGGGCAAATGGCAATGAGGAAGAGTTTGAATTATACAAGCAATTAGCCTTGGAGAAAATGAGTCAAATGATGGATAAAAGCATGGCCAATGCGCTAACTTTTCGTTTATCTCAACCCCGAACCTAATTAAGCATGAAAAATGTTCTTTATCTTCTCATCCATTTGGGGATGATCACCGGCTTACTCAGTGGTTGCCAAGTAGATCAAAAGTCGACTTCGTCCCTACCTACCTTCACCCTTATTCCAACGGATACGTTTCGATTCAATCACTTTGTGGACTGCAATATGGCTAGTGCTTGGGTCGGAGATACGTTTCGAATTTTTCCTGGAAAATATGGGGAGGATCCAGTTTGGGGACATGCACTCGATTTAAAATACGCAGAGGGAACCACACCCGACGAAGTATTCAGTCGTCCAACCTCCGACTACCAAGCTCCCAAAATGCCCTTGAATGCCAAGGTTGGTGAAAAGGGACTTCATGGTGCGGTTTGGTTTGAGTCAGTTTACCAAAGTCCTAAAGATCCGAAAATCTTGTATGCATTATATCATAATGAGAATTATCCAGAAACCTTGCCTTTTGATCCCATAACAGGAGAAGGTTATAAAAATGAAAATTGGCCATTGGGTTTGACAGAACGAATTACTCCTGCGGCGGTTCCGCGAATAGGGATCATGAAATCAATGGATGGTGGAAAATCTTGGGAAAACAAAGGAATCATTTTGGAGGATTTACAAGATCGAATGATTTTGAAACCATTTAATACCTCCAAGACATTTGCCGGAGGAGTGGGGGATCCATCGGCGGTAGCGAGTGGGGATTTTCTCTATATCTTTTACGGGGAATATGGATATCCAGGGAAATTTGATCCCAATACCTACGATCCTGAAAAAGAACGGAAGGGCCAGTGCATCAGTGTGGCCCGAATCGCCCTAAAAGATTTGGATAATCCCCAAGGAAAAGCTGTTCGATGGAATGGAAAAAGTTTTTCGGGAGACTGGAATGGTATAGGATCTCCGATCCCAGCTTTGCAAATTTCGCTTGAAAATGGAGGAGGCCCCGCCTCTTCTCCCAAAGGTGGGTTTCATTGGGGTCCATCTGTAAGTTGGAATACCTACCTAAAGGCTTGGGTGATGTTAATGGGACATGTTGAAGGTCAATCATGGGTAGGGGACAAAGTGTATATTTCATTCAACACCGAACCTGATCTTGCAAAAGGAGTTGATAATTGGTCAACACCTCAACTTTTGGTAGAGAAGCCAGGTCGAATTTTATGGTATCCCTCCCTACAACCCATGAACATCCCTGAACATATTGATCAAAAATACACCAGCATGAAGTTAGGCCGCGAGGCCCGCTTGTTTTATAAATTTGCAGAGGAAGGACGTTATCTAAGCGAATATCGCATCCAGTTCAATCTACCCAAGTAATTTTAATTTTATTAAGGAATTTTTATAAATATAAAATAAAAGACTACATTCGTTCTATATTAAGAATAAATACCAATGTCATTAAGGTCACTCGACCAATACGTTCCGAAATTTTTGCGGGATTCTTCTTCTTATTATGTGGTGATAACGGATGAGGAAGGTTTTTATAAAGAAGCGAATGCGTATTTTCTAAAACGATTTGGTTTTCATGCTGCTAATTTGATCGGTGTTCACTCTTTTGAGCTCATTCATCCTGATGATCATTTGCTTTGTGCAGAGGCAGTTCAAAAGTGTATGGAAAAATGGGATCAGGTTGTTTCCGTTGAATTGCGAAAACCAGATGGTGAATACTTTTTCCTAACCTCATGGGAGTTCTCTGCGCTTGTAGAAAACGGTCAATTGGTAGGAATTTTATGTGTTGGCCATGATATCACCCAATACTCAAAAACAGCTGCGGAGGCCATTGAATATGGTAATCGGGTGCATAGTATTCTGGAAGAAATGTCGGACGGATTTATTTTATTCGACAAAAATTGGCATTTTATCAAAGTGAATCCAAGTGCCGAGCGTTTGATCGGGACTCCTTCAGGTATTTTGTCAAATCAAGTAACGCTGTGGGATTTTATTCCTGAGACCAGTGATTTGGATTTTATTTCTAGGTTCAAAGAATCCAAATCAAAACAGATTCGTCTACAATTTGAACAATATTTTCCGCAAGCAGATCGCTGGTTTAGCATCTGGTGTCAGCCTTATTTAGAAGGTCTGATTGTATTCTTTAAAGAAACTTCCCAAGAAGTTAAACAGCGGGAGGCTCTTATTCAATCCCAACAAAAACTGCAAGCTCTTCTCGATAGCACCCAGGATAGTAATGTCTATTATAATTTTGAATTTAAGGTTGTAACTGTAAACGCCAGAGCTCGTGAAGAATCATTGGTGCTTTTGGGGAGGAGGATTCAGGTTGGAGATGATATCCGTGATTTCCTGGAGCCCACTTTCAGAGAAGAGTTTGTCCAAGCTTCTATGCAAGCCTTAGAAGGACAAATCGTGGATATGGATGTTTCGATTGAACAAGTTTGGTTTAATTTCCGATTTTTTCTAGTAAAAAATGATTTAGGGGTAATCCGAGGCGTGGCACTGAATGCTCGAAACATCGATCAAAATAAAAAAGCGTCTTTATTAATTCAAGAACAGGAGGCCATTCTACGTGCCATATACAATTCTTCTACCGAGTCACATACCTTTTTGGATAAGGACTTGACCATTCGTTTTATAAATTCCGTGGCCAAACGAGACACCAATTTATTCTTTGGACATGAAGCGCAGATTGGTGAGAATTCGTTGAATTTTATTATACCAGAATACCAATCCATATTTCATGGATATTACCAACAAGTTTTAACTGGCGAACGATTGGTATTTGAGGAAGAATGGATGGGAAAATGGTGGAAAATGACGATCTCCCCGGTATTTAATGATGATCAAAAGGAAATCATGGGTATTTCTTTAGTAGTGCAAGATACAACGGAGGCTAGAGTTCGAGAGGCAAAAATATTGAGACAAAACCAAATACTACGAGAAATTAGTTGGCGTCAATCTCATGAAATACGGCGGCCTGTTGCCACAATTTTAGGAATATTGGAATTGATGAAACAGGAAAAAACGGACCTCCCTTCCCATTTAATTGATTACTGCAATTATCTTACTGAGGCAGCGAAACAGTTGGATCATTTAACCGCTGAAATCGTGGACCAAGTTAATGGTCAATCTGACTAAAAAAGACCTGCCCGATGGCAGGTCTTTTTTAGTCAGATGAGGGGAGGTAACCTATTGTATTCTCACCGCTTGGGCCGAGAACATGCCCATCAAACTACCTTTAAGGGTATCCTTGTTTTCAGGTTTTAATTCCAAATTGAGATTGTATCCTGAAAAAGAGAAATAGACTTTTATTTCATCCTGTGACTCCTCAATTCGTTCTATTTTTTGGCCTTCCCCGTTGGCAACCTTAACGATTCCCTGCCACTGATTTTCTTTTTTTGTAAGATCTACCATAAATTCAACGTCCCCATTGGGTGTATCTTTTACTAAAACTTTCCATTGCCCTTCAAATACAGATTTGGAAACCATAGATTCTTTCACTTCTTCCAATAGTATGTCTTTGAAAAGAAACTCCGCACCCAAAATGACCATCAAAGACCCTTGACCGACATCAGGATTTGAAAAAACAATATAAAGATCCGGACGGTCGTTAGCGGATATCTGTTCGGTATTCAACTCGATGATCTCGGGCTTTCCTCCCATTTGTAGTTCATCGGTAGGTTCAATAAAACGTGACTTACCAATCACAGGTCCTGTTGGTTTGCCCAATCGGACTTCAATGGTTCCACCCACTGCATTGACCTGAGGTTTAGGAGCCATCACCGTAAATTGGAGGCTACTTACCTGTGTTAAATCCACTGACTTTAACAGCAAGTAAGCCCCACTTTTACTCGGGATGGAAAGGTTGGTTCCGCCAAAGGATAATTTGTTTACATCCTGAAATTGATCAAATCCATGACCATCAAGTTTGGCAGGTCGCAGGGTTAAAACATCCTCAGTTGTTAACGATGGTAACTCGTCACTACCTTGGTCGGTGTACGAAGCCCGCAGGATGTAGACCCCTTGATTGGGTTTTGATGCATTGCCTTTGGTCACAAATGTACCTTCAGTCTTTAGACTATTCTCTTTTGGTTTAGCCAGATCTAGAATATATTGTACCATTTCGGAGGCATCACGAGTCGAAAGTTGAGGATGACCCGCCATGGCAGTTTCCCCCCAAACGCCGCTTCCACCTGCAATCACTTTTTTAGTTAAGGTTTCCAACGCCGCTGGATTCTCTTTGTACCGACTGGCAATGGCTCGGTAGGAAGGTCCTATAGAACTACCTTCTTTTTTATGGCAAGCCATGCAGTCGCTAGTTTCCATCAACTGCAAGCCCTTCGGTTGGGTTTTGGCTGATTGGTGACCCATGGCAATCATATTTTTATCAAAACCTTCTGGAAGAAAATCTAAAGTGACTTCCACCGCCGACGGATCAATTCCTTTTTTTAATTCTCCATCTTCTTTGTCTGTTACGTTTACTCGGTACCCTATTTTTTGATTGGGAACGAAGAACATGGAATTGGCCTTGATCGTTGCAATTTGGACTTTGGGAGCTTCATTTCCGGCGCTTACTTCCCAAGTTTGTCGAGCCGTTCCCCCTTTTCCATCAAGTGCGGTTACTTCGATGGTGTACACTCCCCGTTCTTTCAAGGTAAGATTCGGTTTTGCTCCTGTCAATAGCAGTGTTTTTCCGGAGGACCCGGTCACTTTCCAACTGAATTTTAGTTCATCCCCATCAGGATCTTTGGATAAAGATGCATCGAGGGGTAGAATCAAAGGAAGAGCTCCTCCTTTTGGAATGGAGGCTAACTGAATTTCCGGCTTTCGATTGCCAGCATTGTATTCAATACGGACCAAACGAGCGTCATCATTGGCTGTAAACCAGCCTGATCCATATTCTAGTACATAGAGATCACCGTTGCTCGCAAATTCCATGTCCATGGGGTTGGAGAAACGATAGCTTGGCATAAATCGATCCATGGAAAGATAATTTCCATCCTTGTCTAAAGTAACGGCCATGATCCATCCACGCATCCATTCGTATATGAAAAGCTTTCCGTCAAAATAGGCCGGAAATTTTCGGGAAGCATTTAGGAATTGATCAGAGTAGAATACTGGACCTGCCATGGCGTTTCGGCCCCCTGAGCCGACCAATGGGAATTCGGGTGATTCTCCATAAGGGTACCAGATCATAGCTTTTTGAGCAGGAGGTAATATTGTGAGGCCTGTATTGTTGGGCGAGGTATTGATGGGCGCCTTGGGATCCCACGGTTCAAAGGACTTTTTGTTTTCAAAATCATACCGGTAGTACGGCTTATTATCGCCCACAAAATGTGGCCAACCATAATTTCCTGGTTTTTTGGCTTGGCCGACTTCATCATGCCCGGCAGGTCCACGATTTTCCCCAGGTTTAGAGGCATCCGGACCAACCTCTCCCCAATACACATAGCCAGTTTTCGGATCAACTGAAATTCGGAAAGGGTTCCGATGTCCCATCGTGTAAATTTCAGGTCTTGTTTTAGGTGTACCGGGAGGAAAAAGGTTTCCGGTAGGAATGGTGTACGTTCCGTTCGGTTGTGGAGTAATCCGGATAATTTTTCCTCGTAAATCATTGGTATTTGCCGATGATTTTTGGGCATCCCAAGCCTCGCGGCCAGGTCTTTCGTCCGATGGACTGAAGCCGTCAGATCCATGGGGATTGGTATTATCTCCAGTGGACAAATAGAGATTTCCCGCTTTGTCCCATGCAATGGATCCACCAGTATGGCAGCATTCCTCCCTTTGAACAGGAACTTCCAAAAGTACCTTTTCAGAACTTAGAAGTAATTCGTCTCCTTTCATGGTGAATCGAGACAATACGTTTTTAGATCCTTTGGTAGAGGAGTAATACAGATAAATCCATTGATTTTGAGAAAATTTTGGGTCTTTATTTAGCCCCATCAATCCGTCTTCTCCCATTGAAACCTTTCCCTCTTTACTGGTATATTGAGTGCTTACTGGAATTTTGGCAATGGTTTTTAACTGATTGGTTTTGGTGTTAAATAGTCGAACTTCACCTTTTCTTTGAATAAATAGGATGCGATCGGCGTCTAGTGGGGTGAGCTCCATGGGCTCATCTAATTTTTCTGCCAAAACGATTTTTTGAAATCGATTTTCGTCTGGTTTCGATTTAGAAAAATTCAAAACAGTGGGCGTTTGTCCACCGGATGCCCACTGAATTCCAGCCCAAAGGTGGTTTATAAATAGGGGCTCCGAGAATGTTTCATCGGTATGGCCCATGCCTGTGTAGAAGGCACGGCCCCCATTATATACATGATACCAACTCATGGGGTGATTGGGTCCATTTTTTCCGCCGGTGTAGGTCTTTTCGTCCACAGTCAAAATGACTTTAATCGCCGGATTGATGTTTTTGTAATTATAGAATTCGTCTACTTTTTCAAACGTATCAGGCATATTTTGTGTTGCCCAATGTTTTTTCATTTGGACAATGATATTTCCCTTCTGAACATTTGGATTGTTGGGGTGATCCAAAAAATAAGCACCGGCCAATCGACCATACCAAGGCCAATCATATTCCGTATCGGTGGCTGAATGTATCCCAACGTATCCACCACCCGCCTGAATGTACCGTTCGAATGCCGTTTGCTGAGGTTCACTTAGAATGTCTCCCGTGGTATTCAAGAAAACGACGGCATGGAACTTCTTTAATTCGGATTCTCTGAAAATGGCAGAATTCTCTGAGAAAACAGTTCCAAATCCTTTTTCTTTTCCCATTTTTTCCAATGCCTTCTTTCCAGCCTCAATAGAGGCATGCCGAAAGCCCTCGGTTTTACTAAAGACTAAAATTTGACGGGAGGTTTGTGCGTTGGCTTCCGACCAAAGAAGGAGGCCGTACAGGACAAAAAGCCAGGTAATTCGTTTCATCATTCAACGAGTATTAAGGTGAAAATGAAAACAAATGTAGGAATCTTTTTATTATTGTCTAAAAAAAAGACAATAAAATACTTCTGAATTCCATGCCGGTTTGCCCATACTGGTAATTCATTTTGTGTTAAAGGGCGAGGTCAGTAGAATTTATTTTAAAATATTTTATTTAGTGAGTCTCAGAAATTACGCAAACGTTGCCGAAATCGATTGCGTAAATAAATACAATTGCTTATTTGTAATGTTATATTTTTTCCTTGAATATTAGAATGCTATTTGATTCTATATCCACTTTCACACAGTTCATATCCAAATAAGACTTTTTTATCTCATTCAAATTGAATGGAAAAGGGTGATTTGACAGTGTAAAAAATTGGACACACTCAGGTAATTTTTAAACATTAATTAAGCACTTATGAAAAAAAAGTACGTTTGGTTTTTGTGTCTTCTGAGCTTCCTAGGGAGTTTGCAGCTGGCAGCACAAACCTTTGAAATTTCGGGTAAAGTAGTGGATAATCTAAACCAAGAAGAATTACCGGGAGTCGGAATCTCAGTTAAAAACTCTACACGAGGAACGGTGACCAACTCAGAGGGTCAGTTTAAATTATCTGTCTCCAAAGGAGAGGTGGTGGTTATTAGTTTTGTTGGGTATGAAACTCAAGAAAAAGTAGTACGTGAGAATGAAAAGATCTGGTCGATCTCCTTGATCTCAGATGCTAAGGCGCTGGAAGAGGTGGTGGTCATCGGATATGGTGAAGTGAAAAAAAGTAATGTAACTGGGGCCATTGTTTCGGTCAAAGAGGCGGACTTAAAAACAGTCCCTACTACCAACGTCATGGAGTCGCTACAAGGAAAACTGCCTGGCGTCGACATTACGCGTTCAAGTGGCCAAGCAGGAGCAGGTGTCAACATAGTGGTACGGGGAAATAGATCGTTAACGGCATCGAATTCTCCTTTATTCATTGTGGATGGTATCCAATATAACTCCATTCAAGATTTGAATTCAAATGACATTCAGTCAATGGAAGTTTTAAAAGATGCCGCATCAACAGCCGTGTATGGGTCTCGAGGTGCCAATGGCGTGATATTGATTACCACCAAGAAAGGTGTCAAAGGAAAAACAAAGGTTAGTTTAAATACCTATTTCGGTCAGTCCGAATTGGCGGGTTATCCTCAAGTTCAATCTGCGGAGGAGTTTAAGAATTTTCGGCGAGAGGCCAATCGAACCATCGGTAACTGGAGTGGCCCTCAGGACGACAATAAAATATTTAGTGGATTTGAAAATTCTCCAGGGACTGACTGGCAGCGATTTTTTTTACAAAAGGGGTCACAACAAGACCATCAAATAGGTATTTCCTCTTCGACAGAGAAGACAAATTTTTATGCATCCTTGAATTACTTTAAGGAAAATGGCTTATTTGAAAAGGATGAAATGTCTCGTTATTCTGTACGGACGAACATCGATCATAAAGTTTCGAAAGTATTGAACATTGGGACACAAAACCAAATTACCTTTTATTCTCAGTCGTTCAGATCAGATCCTTTGAATGTTGCTAACCAGTTGAATCCTCTGGAAACACCTTTTGATGAAAATGGACAGATTGTGCCGTTATTGAATAACGGTCGTCAGGTCAATCCTTTGATGGATGTCGAGCCCAATAATTTTGAAAATTCAAATCGGAGTTCTCGGGTTTTCACCGCAGCCTATGCTGAACTTCGGCCATTCAAGGGATTTTTATTCCGTTCCAATGTGGGTGTTACTATCCAAAATCTTCGGGATGGCTTATATGCCAATTCGCTTACGGTTCTTCGGAATGGGGCGCTTCCTTTGGCCACGTATACTCAGGAAAGTACCTTGGAGTACAATATCGAGAACATCGCTTCCTACAGTAAAACGCAGGGTGCCCATTCGTGGAGTATCACAGGTGTTCATTCTGTATTGAGTAACCGATCCGAACGAATCTCAGCACGTGGCACCAATCAATTAATCCCCAACCAATTATTTTACGGCTTGGCTAATGCCAATCAGGAAGTTACCATTTCCAGCCAATTGGTTGGAAGTGGATTGATATCGTACACAGGGCGATTTCAGTATGGATACAAGGATAAATATTTATTCATGGCCACGGGTCGTTCCGATGGGGCCTCCCAGTTAAGTGAAGGAAATAAATGGGCGTTTTTCCCATCAGCCTCGTTCGCTTGGCGGATCATTGAAGAATCTTTTTTAAAGGATATCTCCTGGATAACGGACTTAAAGATAAGAGCAAGTTATGGCGTAGCAGGTAATTCAGCTGTATCACCATATGCCACTCAATCCAACTTGATTCGGGTCCCGTATGCCTGGGATGAACGTCCTGCGATTGGTTATACGTTTGGCAATCGTGTAGGAAATGCCAATTTAGGTTGGGAACTCTCCCGGACAAATAATATTGGACTCGATTTCGGACTCTTCAATAATCGGCTAACCGGAACCTTGGATGTCTATTCTACTTTAACCAAAGACTTACTACTTCAGCGACTTTTACCACTGTCCTCTGGTTTTAATAACATTATTGAGAATATTGGAGAGACTCAAACGAGGGGCATTGAATTGGGATTGGGTGCCATTTTAGTCAATAAAAAAGATTTCAGATGGAACGTCAATGCCAATTGGTTTACAGCCAATGAAAAAATTCTCTCACTAGCCACTACCTCAAATGATGTGGCCAATGGCTGGTTTATTGGATATCCCACGCAAGCTTTTTTCGATTATGAGAAAATTGGTATTTGGCAAACCAATGAAGCGGATCAAGCTGCGAAATTCAACCAGAAACCCGGCGATATCAAAGTAAAGGATCAAAATAATGATGGAATCATTGATGCCACGAATGATCGAGTGGTTCTTGGAACCGAAAGGCCAACTTGGAGTGGTAATTTAAATCAAGATTTTTCCTACAAGGGTTTCGATCTTCATATTCAATTGTTTGCTCGGTGGGGGCAAATGATGAGGTATGCCATAACTGGAAACTACGATCCGCAAGCGAACGGGAATAGTTTACGACATGATTATTGGACACCTGAAAATCCGACGAACGAGTTTCCTCGGCCCAATGCCAACCGGTCGCAAGCTGCTACCTTGTTTTATTCTTCTATGTTTTTTAAAGATGCTTCTTTTGTTAAGTTACGTGGTATTACGCTTGGCTATACACTTCCCTCAGCTGCCCTTAAAAAACTGGGTATTTCTAGTGTACGAGTGTATGTTTCAGGTCGAAATCTGATCACATGGAGTAAAATCAAGAATTATGATCCAGAACGTGGAGGGAGTTTGACAAATCCCATGACTCGGTTGGTGGTTACAGGGCTAAATCTTGAATTCTAAAAACTTTGAATGATGAAAAAAATAGCTTTACAATACATTTTAGGACTTTCTTCCTTGTTTTTCTTGACAACAAGTTGTGAAGACTTACTGGTGGAAAAAAACCTTACAGGTTTGACTCAGGAGTCCGTCTACACAACCCCGGCGGGTTTTGAATCTTTAGTCAATGCCGCTTATTCCTATAATCGGTATTGGTATGGAAAAGAGGAGGGGTATAACTTGTCGGAAATGGGGACAGATCTTTGGTTTCCGGGGGTTGATAACCGGCGAATCGATCTCATGCTATATACTAATTTACAAGGCTCGGAGGCAGGTTTAGCTTCCACCGAAGTTTTTATTGAGCGTTTATGGCAAAGATTGTACACGGCGGTCAATTTATGTAATGCAGGAATAGAGGGAGTTGGCAAATCGGGATTAACTCCTGCCTTGCAGCGTACACGGGAAGCGGAACTTCGATTTCTTCGTGCGTTTTATTATTGGCACATCGTGGAACAATGGGGGGGCGTTCATTTTACCACCGAGGTGCCCAAAACCACAGTCTTAACAGCGAATCGAACTCCAGTAGAGGTATTTTACAGACAAATTTTTGAAGATTTAAACTTCGCAATTGCTAATTTACCCAATACCACCACAGATTATGGACGAGTAACCAAACCCGCGGCCGAGGCATTTACTGCGCGTATGCACCTGACCCGAGGAAATAACCGGGAGGCTTCTGAGTTAGCTCAAAAGGTCATTTCAGGATATAATTTCGCCTTGACTCCGCGGTATTCAGATCTCTGGAGGATGAATAATTTACGTAATAGTGAGGTTATTTGGGCCGTTAACTATACGCAAGATTTAACCTTAAGTGATCTGCGGAATAATGTCTCTAACGTAGACGGTCACCCTCGCGGGGGGCATAATGGTCATCTTCATTTTGGAATGACCTACGAAAGAGCCGCGGCAGGGGCGATTGGGATGCAGCGTGATTTAGCGAATGGTCGGCCATTTTGTCGGTACATGCCTACTCCTTTTTTGTATGATTTATTCGATGAAAAAATAGATCAAAGATACAATGACTCGTTCAAGCAAGTTTGGATTACCAACCGGGCAGGTTCTTACGCAAAGAGTATTGGCGGAAGAGAGGTGCGCGTCACCTTGGCGATTGGTGATACTGCGATGGTTGCTACAAAATATGTGGTGCCTAATGAGGTTCAACTTACCAAACGACATTTGTTTATTGACCGGAATCGGATGTTTAGGAACGATGGTACATTTTTTCAAAATGCACTTTTTGCACCACTCCAGAAATTTGATGATCCCACTCGACCCACTTTTAACGAAGCCCAAAGTGCACGGGATGCTTTTGTTATTCGATTGGCAGAAATGTATTTGATCGCCGCAGAGGCCGAAATGAAATTAAATAATACCGCACGAGCTGTTGAGCTTATTAATGTGGTTCGTCGCCGAGCGGCTGTTCCGGGTCGTCAAAATGAGATGAATATTTCAGCCTCACAACTCTCAATTGACTTCATCCTGGATGAACGCGCGCGCGAGTTTGCAGGCGAACAGTTGAGATGGTTCGACTTAAAACGGACCGGCAAACTAATCGAGCGGGTAAAAAAATACAATCCAGCGGCGGCCTTATTCATTCAAGATTACCATGTGCTGCGCCCAATTCCACAAGTGCAGATTGACGGAGTAGAAAACAAATCAGAATTTACTCAAAACCCTGGTTACAAGTAAATCAAAATCTTGGTAATTACGATTTATAGCTCACCTAATCCAAAGTAAAACTCAAAAAGGAGGGTCATGACTCAATAGATCTGAGGGTCAGATCCTCCTTTTTTGTAAGAGGGTAGAAGATTTTTGCGTTTCTCTTCGCGGAATTTAAATTTTGTGGTCAACTTTGTCCCATCAAGTATTTGAAGAAAGAGAAAGAGGATGTCCCATTTTAATGAAAAAATATACATTCCCCAAGTTTCCATCGATTGTGTAATTTTTGGTTATTCCAAGGGCGTTTTAAATGTTTTGATTACTAAAGTTTTAAATCAATTTGAAACTTACGCATTACCGGGTGGATTTATTAAACAGACAGAAAGTCTTCAGGAAGCGGCACATCGAATCACCCTAGAGAGAACGGGTATTGATCATATATACTTGGATCAATTTAGCACTTTTGGAAATACCGACCGGTACAACGAGGCCATTATTCAACAAATAAGCGAAGAATGGCTTCAAGAACGAGGAATTTCCTCTAGCCTTGATGAATTTCGACAGTGGTTCAATCGGCGGTTTATTTCGATTGGCTTTTACGCATTATTGGATATACGTCAAGTGATATTAAAAAAGTCTCCCTTTGATCAATCCCTGGCCTGGTACTCCATTCATGAACTACCTGGCTTGATCATGGACCACAATCAAATCACATTGGCTGCCTTGGAATCTCTCCGGCAAGACTTTGATCGGAAACAAATGGCTTTCCCACTTTTGCCCGAAACCTTTACGATGCGCTCTTTACAAGAAGTGTACGAGGCTGTATTTGATCGTCCCTTGGCTCGGAATAATTTTCAAAAGAAAATGTTGGATCTAAACATCCTTGAGCGTTTGGAAAAAGTATACTCTGGTGCCGCGCACAAGGCTCCCTATTTGTATCGGTTAAAAAAATAAATACCAAGACCCCTCAAATTAAGCCGCATTCTCTTTAGGTAATCGTTGGAGTTTTACCATTTTGGATTAATTTTATTTTAATTTCTTCTTCACTTTAATCCAAAATCGTATGAAATATTTACTAGGCGTAGGTATGCTTGGTGCTATGTTAAGTTGCCAGCCAAAGGAAGCCACTCGTTCCATTGAATTGCCTGTGGATACCTATTTTCAATACTTTAATGCTCATGATTGGGAAAGTATGGCCGCTATGTATGATTCGGTGTCTTTATTCAAAGATCCGGCTTTCGGTCCAGGGACACATACCATGACCCGTCCGGACATCATCAAAAAGTACCAAGAGTTAGCTCAAATCATTCCTGATGTTCGGGATTCTGTCATTTCCAAACATCAAGCGGGAGAGTACCTGACCGTTGAGTTTATTTCCAAAGGTACTCAGCCGGACGGTAAACCTTTTGAGCTACCGATTTGCACGATTATGAAATGGAAAGACGGTAAAATTGTCGAGGATTTTACGTACTACGACAATTTCTAATTTTTGCAATCGATCCCGACATCGTTTGCATAATCATTATTGATTCATTCCTTGTAAAGGCCTCAATTTTCTAGTAAAATCATCCCAAAAGTAATTTTCTATGAGGTCTTTCATTCTGCTATTGAGTTGGTTTAGTCTTCCAGTATTTGGTCAATTATCCCAAGTTTGGGTGGCCGATCAAGGAGATGGAACCTACCAAAACCCCATTTTGCATGCTGACTATTCTGATCCGGATGTCATTCGGGTGGGGTCCGACTTTTACCTTGTTTCTTCAAGTTTTAATTCAGCCCCTGGATTGCCCATTTTGCATTCTAAGGATCTAGTGAACTGGTCCATCATCGGTCATGCACTTCCCAAACTTGTACCGATGGATCATTTTTCTACTCCCAAACATGGACAAGGCGTTTGGGCACCCTCTCTACGATTCCACCAGGGATTATTTTACCTTTTTTACCCTGATCCTGATTTTGGTATATACATGATCACAGCAACCCATCCCAAAGGCCCGTGGTCGAAGCCTCATTTGGTGAAAGCTGGAAAAGGTCTGATTGATCCTTGTCCTCTGTGGGATTCAGACGGTAAAGCCTATCTTACATTTGCATTGGCAGGAAGTCGTGCCGGACAAAAAAGTATTTTGCTTGTTGCCGAGATGTCGCCAGATGGGCAAAGTCTAGACGAAAATACGGTTTTGGTCTGGGATGGCCATGCAGAACATCCAACAGTGGAGGGTCCTAAATTTTATAAACGTGAGGGGTACTATTATATTTCTGCTCCTGCAGGCGGGGTTTCGACGGGCTGGCAATTGATTTTGCGAGCAAAGAATCCATTTGGTCCCTATGAATCCAAAGTTGTTTTGGCTCAAGGACCCACGTCAATTAATGGTCCGCACCAGGGCGCCTGGGTCGATACGCCCCGAGGGGAGTGGTGGTTTCTTCATTTTCAAGATAAGGGATTATATGGGCGCATTGTTCACCTGCAGCCCATGTCTTGGAAAAATGATTGGCCACAAATAGGGGAAGATCCGGATGGTGACGGGGTGGGGCAGCCGGTACTTCGGTGGAAAAAGCCTGAGGTTGGATCACATTATCCCCGAAAGACCCCTGCGGAATCCGACGAATTCAATGAGCCCAAAATAGGATTGCAGTGGCAATGGCCTGCCAATCCACAGCTAACCTTTGGCTTCCCCACTGCACAAGGTTATTTCTTTCAATCAACACATGAAATGGCTAAGGAAACAACTAATTTGTACGATTTTCCTAATATCTTACTCCAAAAGTTTCCTGCGCCTACTTTTCAAGCAACGATGAAGGTGTCCGTTCATCCTAATCCTAAATTGGATACGGAGCAGTGGGGGCTGATGATTAAAGGTTTTCGCTATGCCTGGTTGGGTATGGTACACCGGAAAGGCAAGAAGTACCTGGTTTATCAAGAGGCATTGGAGGCTAAGGCGGGAAAGGTACCGCGTGAAACGATCCTGGGTGAGTGGAATCATGAAACAGTCTATTGGCGAGTCCAAGTAAAAGAAGGAGGCTTATGCCGGTTTTCTTACAGTCATGATAACGAGATCTTTCATCCGGTCAATGAACCCATCTTTCAGGCCACAGAGGGGCAATGGGTTGGGGCACAGATTGGTTTCTTTGCGGCGAGATCTGAAAAAACCAATGATGCAGGGTACATGAAGGTGGATTGGTTTCGGGTGGAGAAACTAGATTAGCAGGTTTCATCCTCATTAGAATAGGAGTCTCCTAAATTATGTCAACCAATAGTTCCAGGGTAAATTTTGTCACACTTTTTTTCATGATTTTGTCACAAATTCTGTCACAAATTTGTCACAAACGCCAATTTCGCGGTTTTAAAAGCCAAAAACCTGACTAATTACTTGATAATCAGTCAGGTTTTTTTGTGGAGATGCAGGGAGTCGAACCCTGGTCCGAACATGGCCCCCGTCGAGCCTTCTACATGTTTAGCCGATCTTGGTTGTCGGGAACAAGAAGCCGTTCGGCGTACCTAGCTTATTCCGTATCTTCTGAAATACTATCCCGAGAATCAGAAGCCCGTTCTGGGAAGTCTCGGACGGTTCGACGCTCCTAGGCCCCCAGCAGCCGAGAATAGCCGGGGAGGAACGTGGCTAATGCTTAATTTACTCCGAAATTAGGCAGCCATGGCATACGAAGTATTGCCAGTTATTGTTCGGTAGATTTTTTGAACGGAGACCTTCCACCAACTCCGTACATGCTTATACTCGCGATGACTTCACGCCGTCAAAACCGGTCATCCCCAAGTTTAGTAGAAACCAAAGGGACTGGCGTAAAGTTCCAGTCCCGACAAGTATTTATTCAAAATAGCTGAATGTCTTTCCAGCAGGTAAGGCCAAAAGAAAGGCTTCATATAAGTCAATGCACTTCTCAACATCCTGTTGATCGCAGGTTTCTACCGTGGTATGCATGTATTTTAAAGGTAAAGAAATGAGCGCAGAGGCCACCCCCTCCCCGGAATACGCAAATGCATCGGTGTCGGTACCTGTCGAGCGACTCACTGCGGCTAGCTGTACGGGAATATTGTTTTCTTTCGCAACATCTCGCAAGAATTGCAAAACATTGTTTTGTACAGCGGGGCCAAAGGTCAGAACCGGTCCTTTGCCACAGGCCAAATCGCCATCTTTTTTGCGGTCATACATCGGCGACTGGGTATCGTGGGTAACATCACAACAAATAGCTACATTGGGTTTGAGACGCCGGCTGATCATTTCAGCCCCGCGCAATCCAATTTCCTCTTGTACCGCATTCACGATGTATAATGTGTACGGTAGTTGAACACCTTTTTCTTTGATCCGGCGAGCTACTTCCGCTATGATAAATCCGCCCATGCGATTGTCCAATGCCCGACCTGTGTAGAACTTTTGGTTTAGTTCCATGAAATCGGCATCGAAGGTGGCCACCGTACCTACATGAATTCCCATTGCTTCAACTTCCTCTTTAGAGGAAGCACCTACATCAATGAATATATTTTTTAAGCTAGGAGCTTCCTCTTTACCAGCCTCGCGGACATGGATGGCTGGCCAACCAAAAATACCTTTTACTACACCTTTGGGCGTATGGAGATTCACCCGCATCGAGGGGGCAATCTGGTGATCGGACCCCCCGTTTCGACAAACATAAAGATATCCAGAATCACTGATGTAATTCACAAACCAAGAAATCTCATCGGAATGAGCTTCGATCACAACTTTATAGGGTTGGCCGGGATTGACAACACCTACTGCAGTGCCATACACATCCGTGATCACCTCATCCACATAAGGTGTCAGGTATTTTAACCATATTTTTTGACCTGATGATTCGAATCCCGTAGGAGAAGCATTATTCAGGTACTCGTATAAAAATTCTTTGGATGCACTCATAAAGACAAAATAGTAAGGACTGCAAAGGTAAGAGTCAAAATGATTTCTCCCAATGCATTAAGGCTTTTTGACAAAGGATAAACTCGCCGAATTTAGGCAATATCGTAGACCTGTGGGTTTTGGACCATCATTGAATACATGACCCAAGTGGGCGTCACAACGAGCACATTTAACTTCGTCACGTACCATTCCCAAAGAGTAATCTTTTTCGACGAGGACGTTGCAGTTATTAACGGGTTGAAAAAAACTTGGCCAGCCAGTACCTGATTCAAATTTAGTTTCGGATGAAAATAAATCGAGTCCACAGCCAATACACCGGTAGGTCCCTTTATCGTGATTATCCCAATAAATTCCGGTAAATGCCCTTTCTGTCCCGGCTTTTCGAGCTACATAAAACTGCATTGGGGTCAACTGTTTTTTCCATTCCGCCTCCGACTTGGAGATTTTCACTAGGTCGCAATTTTCTTTTTTCTTCTGTGCCTGAGATCCACACGACCCTAAGGTGATAAATGCCAAAACGATGAGCCAGTTTTTCATTGGATGTCTTATTTTTGTTAGATATACTATACTCCAAATAAAAAAGTTTGAAAACGATCGCTAAATTTTTGCCGGACCCTTTTGTTACAGGTTTATTTTGTATGATGGCAATTGCCTATGTTTTTCCTCAAGCCAGTCATTCTACCTATTTTTTGCCTCAAATCAGTCAAATCGGAATTTGGTGTATTTTTTTCTTCTATGGCTTGAAAATCCCGAAAGCCACGTTAATCTCGAATATAAGTCGTTGGCCCTTGCATCTGGCCATACAGTTGACCACTTTTTTGGCTTTTCCAGTGCTGATATGGATGATTAAGCCCTATTTTTTGGATGGGGAACGAGAAATTTGGTGGAAAGGATTTTGGTTTTTGGCGGCCTTACCCTCTACGGTTTCTTCCTCGGTGGTTATGGTAGGTATGGCCCGCGGAAACGTACCAGGTGCTTTGTTCAATGCCACTTTATCAGGATTGATAGGTGTATTGATTACCCCGCTCTGGATTTCAGGAGGAATTCAAAGTGAAACCCTAGGTACCATGTACTGGGGACTTTTTCTCGAAGTTATTTTACCCACGTTGTTGGGAATCCTACTGCAGCCTTGGGGCGCAGGTTGGGTTCAAAAACGAGCGAAAAACTTAGCTTGGATGGACAAAACCACCATTTGGATCATCGTTTATCTTAGTTTTGCAGAAACATTTACTTCGTCCATTTGGACCGATGTGTCGTCCAAGGATCTATTGTACGTAGCATTTCTTACTTTGTGTATTTTTATTTTTTTCCTCACCTTTATTTTTGGGCTAAATCGTTGGTTTTCATGGTTTTCTGCTGCGGATGAAATCACCTGGATGTTTTGTGGATCCAAGAAATCGTTGGTTCATGGATCGGTTTTTCTACCCCTTTTATTTCCTGGCCAGGTGGTAGGACTGGTCTTGTTTCCCCTCATGATCTACCATGCATGGCAATTGATCATCGTTAGTTATCTGGCTGCTTATTTTGAAAAAAAAGAGCCGTCCTTGAATTAGACGGCTCTTCTGAAGGAATTAGCGGAGATCTTTGGCTTGGATGGTGTAATCCCATTTGGGTTGACCCTCTTTATCAAAAACCTGAATTTTCAACATACGTTCGGTTCTTTTCCCTGAAACTTCCAATATCCCAAAATTTTGCATCTCATTTACTTGGGTGCCTGGAACGATCGGTGCCCCAGCCAATTCTTTATCGGTTGGTTTTCCGGCTCCCGAAGTGAGAGGAGAAACTGTCAAATCATACAAAGGATAGGTACCCGGTCTTTCCAATTTTTGGAGATTGGTATGGTGGCGATCCCCCGAAATAAAGATAACCCCAGGGATATTATGGCGTTGCAATTCAGCCAAGAACTTGGCACGTTCACCCGCATGGGCTGAATAGTTTTCGAATTCACCGACTGGATTTACCACTTGCCCTCCATTAACTACAAATTTGAAGGGTGCAGACGAAGTTTTAAGCGCATCAATCAACCATTGAAGTTGTTTTTCACCCCAATACTCTTTATTGTGATCTTTAAATCCATTGGGTGCACGGAACCAACGGTCATCCATGAGGAAAAACTGGCAATCCTCCCAAAAGAAAGTTCCTGTTACAGCCTCATTCTCGAAGATATAATTTGGATTTCCCCAATGGTTCTTAAAGACCTCCAATGCCCAACGTTTCCCCCAAAACGAGCGATCGGTATCATTTGGGCCATAGTCGTGGTCATCCCAAATAGCGTAATGATGAACGCTTCCAAACAACGGTTGTAGTTCAGGTTGTTTTTTAAATTCAGCATATCGATGGTACATACCCGTTTTGGTATTCCAATCTACTTCTCGGAAATAAACGTTATCCCCGCCCCAAACCATAAACTGAGGTTTTTGATCATAGATTTTAGAGAATATACCCATTCCTTTGCCATAGCCTTGTCCCGGACGATCTACGGCAGGTTCGTTGGTGTACACACAGCTCCCTACGGCAAATTTGAATGCGGGAGGGTCTGTGCGGTATTGCCACAAGGTTTGGGTCTGAAATTCAAGTGGATAGGAAACGTTTACTTTTTTTCCACCCAAATGAACTTCGTATTGATATTTTTTGCCAGGCTGAACCTGATTGGCAATTAATTTGACGGTGTAGTCGGTGGTAGAAGATGAAATAACTTCCTCGGTGGTTAATTTGGTCGCCGGATTTTCTTTATCCCAGTAAACAAATTTAACAGGTTGTGCTTTTTCAGTTTGTACCCAAAGCAATACTTCTTTCATTTCGGAATACCCCAACATGGGTCCGGCCTTAATTTGTGCCCAAGCAGGTAAGGCTGCGAGAGCTAGAATGAGTGCGACAATTTTTTTCATGTGAATCTGTCAAAGTTTATCGCTCAAAGTTAACATAAATTGCGGCAGCACTTTCTGACAATCTGTATCTTTGCAAAAACTTAATAGACGATTTACGTAAAACATGCAACTTACAGACGGTATTTATCATATTCAAGGCCTTTCCGTTATCGAACTTGTTCAAAAATATGGGAGTCCCTTATATCTATATGATGGGCAAAAAATGGCGGATCAGGTCGAGGTGATGCGCCAAGCGTTTTCAGGTTTGGACATCAAGATCAAATACGCAGCCAAAGCTTTGACCAACATTGCCGTATTGCAGTGGATGCGCATGCTCGGGGTCGATGTCGATGTTGTATCGATCGAAGAAGCCCACATCGCTCTAAAAGCTGGATTTTTACCTTCTCAAATTCAGTATACGCCCAGTGGTGTATCGTTTGCTGAGATCGATGCTGCCGTGCAATTGGGGTTACGATTGAACCTTGATTCCATTCCCTTACTTGAGTATGTAGGAGAAAAATACGGCAATACGCTTCCCGTTTCCATTCGGGTGAATCCCTTGATTATGGCGGGAGGTAATCTGAAGATTTCCACAGGCCATGCCGACTCTAAATTTGGTATCTCCATTTTGCAAATGGAGCAAGTAGCCATGATCGCTCAACAATTTGGTATTCAAATCGTTGGACTTCATCAACATACAGGTTCTGATTTTAAAAATGCCCGCGTAATCATCGAAGCAGCCGAAAAATTGTTTGATTTGGCTTTTACTTTTTTTCCGGACATTCAATTTATCGATTTGGGTAGTGGATTTAAAGTGGCTTACTCAGCGAATGATCATGTGACCGATATGCAAGCGTTGGGCCAGGAAGTGGTAACCGTTTTCAAAGCGTTTCAAGAAAAAATAGGTCGAGATATAGAGCTTTGGTTTGAACCCGGCAAATTTTTGGTGTCAGAATCAGGTATTTTAGCCGTGACTGCCAATGTAGTTAAGGAAAATCCTAACAAAACATTTGTGCACGTCGACTCAGGTCTAAACCACCTCATCCGTCCAATGATGTATGATGCTTATCATGAAATTGTTAATATTTCCAATCCTACCTTTGCTCGTGGGAAAGGACTCTATGATGTCGTCGGCTATATCTGTGAAACGGATACATTTGGTAAAGACAGAGAATTACCTTCCGTTTCCCAGGGCGATATTTTAGGTATTTTAAATGCCGGTGCCTATGGTTTTTCAATGTCCTCCCAATACAATTCTCGGGTGCGGCCTGCCGAGGTTTTGGTGGTTAATCAGCAAGATTATTTGATTCGCCGTCGTGAGAATTTGGACGATATTTTACAACATCAACAAATGCTTCCTTTCGAATGATGCACGATTTCACTCCATCTGCCCAAATTGATACTTTTGAGTCTCCAGATTTTTACAATATTGACTCACTTTTTCGTGAGGAAGATCGATTGATCCGTGAATCGGTCCGAAATTTTGTCAAAAAAGAGGTGTCTCCTATTATCGAAGAAGCCGCTCAGCGCTGTATTTTTCCTATTCATTTAATGCCCTTACTCGGGGAATTAGGTGTCTTGGGACCCACTGTTTCACCTGAATATGGTGGACAGGGGCTTGACTACCTGGCGTATGGATTGATGATGCAAGAAATTGAACGGGGTGACTCGGGTTTACGCTCCGCGGTATCAGTCCAAAGTTCTTTGGTAATGTTTCCAATCGAAGCCTTTGGCAGTGAAGAACAAAAGCGGAAATACTTACCCAAACTTGCTTCCGGAGAGTGGATCGGTTGTTTTGGATTGACCGAGCCGGATCATGGATCCAATCCTGGAGGTATGGTGACTTCTTTTACCGACGAGGGTGATTTTCTTCGGTTGAATGGCGCCAAAATGTGGATTTCTAATGCCCCATTGGCCGATGTTGCCATTGTTTGGGCCAAAGGCCCTGATCAGCGGATTCGAGGCCTGATCTTGGAACGCGGTATGGAGGGATTTACAACTCCCGAAATTCACAACAAATGGTCGCTCCGAGCAAGTGCAACCGGTGAGCTGGTTTTTTCGGATGTACGGGTTCCTAAAGAAAATCTACTACCATTGACCAACGGTCTACGGTACCCACTTCAGTGCTTAGACAAAGCTCGGTATGGTATTGCCTGGGGAGCCATTGGGGCCGCCATGGATTGCTACGAGACAGCACGAAAGTATGCGGCCTCTCGAATTCAATTTGGAAAACCCATCGCGGGTTTTCAGCTGATTCAGAAGAAATTAGCCGAAATGCTGACAGAAATTACCAAAGCCCAACTCCTCGCATTTCAATTGGCCCAATTAATGAACTCGGGGAAAGCTACTACGGCCCAGATTTCCATGGCTAAACGAAACAACGTGGATATGGCGCTCACCATCGCAAGAGAAGCTCGCCAAATATTGGGTGGAAATGGGATTGTGGGTGATTACCCCATCATGCGCCACATGGCCAATTTGGAGTCAGTCATCACCTATGAAGGAACACACGACATTCATTTGCTCATTTTAGGGGCTGACATTACAGGAATTCCTGCTTTTCAATAATGATACCTATGGAAAAACCAATTCGTGTTGCCATGATTGGCTTTGGGCTTTCAGGAAGGTACCTTCAAGGACCATTCTTCCAAAATCACCCCGATTTTAATCTGGTCAAAATCTTGACCAGTCAATCCACTGAAGCCATTCCTGACTATCAGGGCATTCCAACGTCTTCAAAGGTTGAAGAAGCATGGTTGGACGATCAGGTGGACTTAGTGGCTATTTGTTCTCCCAATGACACACACTATGCCTTAACCCTGTCATGCTTGCAGGCGGGTAAACACGTGTTGGTAGATAAGCCAATGGCGGGGAGTTTAGAGGAAATTCAGACCCTCTATGATGAAGCCGAAAGGCAACAAAAAGTGCTAGCTGTTTTTCAGAATCGTCGTTTTGACAGTGATTTTTTAACAGTTAAAGATATCATCCAATCTGGTAAACTAGGAAAAATTGTTCGAGTCGAAGTTCGATATGATCGATTTAAACCCGAGCTGAATCCTAAAAAATGGAAGGAGGAGGTACGGTCGGCCAATGGTATTTTGTACGATCTGGGTGCCCACATTATCGATCAAATGATTGATTTATTTGGAGAGCCCGAACGGGTGATGGGTCGAACCTATCAAGAACGAATGGGGACCACAATTGACGATGCCTTTGATATATTGGCCAGCTATTCCAACGGCCCCTCTGTTTTATTACATAGTAGTTTATTGGCAAAAGAACCCCTCCCACGGTATGTAATTTATGGAACTAACGGGTCTTTTCTGAAATACGGTATTGATGTTCAAGAAGATCACTTGAAAGCGGGAATTTTGCCCACAGAAGCACGTTACGGGTATGAACCTGCGGACCAAAATGGGTATTGTTTCACCGAGGAGGGACGGATTTGTGTGGAGACTCGTCGGGGAGATTGGGGAAGTTTATTTACTTCCTTGTCCCAAGCTATTCAAGGGAAAGGCCCATTTGTCGTGACTCGAAAACAGATGGAGGCTCAGTTTAAAGTAATCGCCAGCATTCAATCCAAAAAATAAAAAAAGAAGGGGACCGTCAACCTGGTGTTTTGATCCCCTTCATTTTTTTAACTCCATAAAGTAACCGGGTAAGCACCAGAGCTAACAAGATTTTGAATGGATTTTTGTACTGTAGGTTTATCCTCAGGATAAGTTACCCCAAACCAGTCAGAGTCACTTTCAAAAACCCGGCAGGAGCCCTCATTTGATTCAATGAGTTGCGTCATGACGGTGGGTATATAAAATTCGGCTTTAGGAGAATCTACATTTTTTCTGGCATAGGTTTCAAACATGGCTTGGATTGCAGGAAAGACCCCCGCTTGAAAACCCCAAAAGTTCATGGAAACCACCGTATCAGGGGAAAGTGCGTGTTTATTTCCACCATCGATAAATACAATATCTCCAGATTCCTCCTGAATAATTTCGGTCCGCTCCGTCACAGAAACCAAGTGTCCTGTCTCGTTGGGAACACAAACGCCGCGAGAAACTGAGCCATTTTCGGAAAGGGTGTTTTTGAGAAGGTAACCCACCATTGCGTGTTCTGTGGGAGAAGTTTGGGCAGAGAGGAAATCAGCCATAGTTTGAAAGGCTGCAGCTCCGTAAAAATCATCCGCATTGATTACTGCAAATGCTGTTTTGGTTTGTTCCCAAGCACACAAGACCGCATGGCCAGTACCCCAAGGCTTGGTACGCGTAATGGTTCCTAGATCCGCGGGAACATAGCTTTGAACACCCTGGATAGCGAAATCGTAGTCAATCTTTCCTTCCAATTTAGGTCCAAAAATACGCTGAAAATCTTCTTTCAATTCCTCTCGAATAATGAAGACGACTTTACCGAATCCTCCTCGAATGGCATCAAATAAGGAATAATCTATGATAGTTTCACCATTTGGGCCAAAGGCATCGAGTTGTTTGATTCCACCGTATCGACTTCCCATACCAGCAGCCAATATCAGTAAGGTTGGTTTTTGCATAAATTCATTTTGACTTTTACTTCTTGCAAAAGTACTAAAACGCGAATAAGTTTCTTGTTCTTTTATGAAGATAAAGACAATGGAAAATCTTAAATTTGTCTGATAACCTAATGAATACACATGAAAAAACTACTACTAGGGTGGTTGGCTATTGGTTTAACGTATGGTCAAACGGTTGCTCAAAGTTGGGAAGTGAAGGAAGGTCTTCCCCAAGCGTGCCAAGACATCGTTTTTCATCCCCACTCAGGTGCCCTATTGCTCACGAAACCTGGGGAAACAGGCTTTTTTTTATCAACCCCTGGGACCCGCATGGAAATGGCCGAGAAGGCCAATGATTTGAAAGTTTCCTTTGAATTTAATGTTTCCACCAGTTCAGAACTCACGTTTTGGATTCAAAATAAATACCCGGTTCGGTTTCGATCACTCGATCTGGGTATCTCGGGCTCAGTAGGCAATAGTCAACCTTTGGAGAATGCTGGGTTATCCTCTGGATTATGGCAGACGGTGGAGATTGTTTTTTCAGGAGCTGTGGGACAAAAACCCGCTAAAATTGAGGAACTGCGTTTGAACGGACGAATCATTCAACAGCAGCTGTTTGTGCAGCCAGAAACACGAACTACTGGCGGTTTTGTGATGGAGGCAACTCAAGGAATTTCTGCTTTTCGGCATTTTAAATACCTAGCTTTTGGTTCGGATCGACCTATCCGTTTGGCTAATCTTTCTTATTCCATGCAGGGTACAGAAGGTTGGGAAAAAACATTTGAACTCCAAGAAGGAAAAATGAATCAAGGGACATCTGCCACCCTGACAAGTCAAATTCCAACCGATTTTAAACACTTTATCCTTACTTACCAAGGTGATTTGGTGGTTGATAAAGAAGATGACTATACGTTTACGCTTGATTACCAAGGAGTAGGGGAGTTTTCCATCTCCGGGAAGCCTCTCGTGGGGTCAGGTGAGTATATATACCGTGTACCGTCTTCGGGTACGATCCGATTAAAGCCGGGGACCTATCGCTTTCAGTACAAATACCAAAAAATTTGGTGGTCTCCCGGTTTGGGTCTATTTGTCGGTGGAACTACCTTCCGGCCCTATGCACTTCATGAATCTAATTCATTGAACTTTCCTGATCCAATAGGTCAGGTAAATGTAGAAGTTGGGCAGAATCAGGCGGAGTTGATTCGCGGATTCATGATGTTTCAAGACAAGAAAGTAACGACAGCTTTTTCGATTGGTCTTCCGGGCGGTCGTTCTGTAGCCATGGACTTGGCACAAGGTGCTCCACTTTTTCTTTGGAAGGGCTCCTTTTTGGATGTTACAGAGATGTGGCATGAACGAGGTGAACCTCAATTAATGGCCCCCAATGGTGTTATTCGAGTGGGTTCAGGAATACCGTCTTTCATTCCCTCAAAAAAGGTAGTCGATAGCCTAGATACAGAGCGAGAGTTGGTGTTTAAGGGTTACACCTTAAATGATCAAGATATTCCCACTCTTTCGTATGAGGTTCTAGGAAAATCAGCTAAAATGAGTTGGCGTAGTCAAAAAGAGGGATTACAAGTACTTGTTGAAGCGGATCCACTGGTGTATCATGTGATCGACCGCGCCCGAGAAATCGATGTATTTGAAATAAAATCCAAGAAATTCTGGGAGAAAAAAGAGATTTTTTATCGGGTCAATAACCGATTCATCTTTCCACAAGGAAAAATGACGATGTCCTTAGAGAAACTAGGTGAAATGACCAATTTAATCAGTCGTTCAGTTCTTCCACAATCTTATTTGATCGTATGGTAAACATGAAAAAATATTATCCTTTATTCGTCTCTTTGCTTCTCGGGTACCAAGCTGTTGCCCAAGTGCCTACGGAAGACGATTATTATCCCCTTGTTACCCTACCCATTCCAGCCGGAATTGATTTGGAGGTAGGTGGCTTGGCTGTATTGCCCGATGGACGTTTAGCCGCCTCAACTCGTAAGGGGGATGTTTGGATGATCCACAACCCTTACATGGCTCAGAATACAAGGCCAACTTTCAAACTATTTGCGAAAGGTCTGCATGAACCACTAGGCCTAGCTTATTGGCAAAATAAAATTTGGGCGACCCAACGGGGTGAAGTCACTATTTTGGAGGATGTTAATCAGGATGGTAAGGCAGATTCCTACCAGAGTGTAGCAAAATGGCCGCTCTCCGGGAATTATCACCAGTACTCCTATGGGCCTGTACCTTTACCGAACGGAGAGCTATTGTTTACACTCAATTTGGACTGGGTTGGCAAAGGAGCTAGTTTGTCTAAATGGCGTGGTTGGATGCTAAAAATGAATACCCAAGGGCAATTAGTGCCATTTGCGACGGGATTACGATCACCCGCCGGATATGGGGTCAATCGGGCAGGAGATATCTTCTATGCCGAAAACCAGGGAGATTGGGTCGGATCTGGCCGGGTGACTCATTTGGAAAAAGGCGATTTTGCAGGAAATCCAAGTGGACTTCGGTGGTCAAATGAAGCAGGATCCCCTGTCAAGTTAAAACCAGAGGATATTCCCGATACGGGTGAAACTTTATATGAAGTTGCTAAACGAGTTCCTGGACTTAAAGCTCCCGCTGTTTGGTTCCCACATACCATTATGGGTATTTCTACTTCCGATTTAATTGAAGATACCACCGGTGTTTTCGGCCCATTTGCGGGTCAGTTCTTTGTGGGGGATCAGGGCCACTCCAAGGTTATGCGCATGCAACTTGAAAAAGTGAAAGGAGTGTACCAAGGTGCCGTATTCAATTTTAGAGAAGGTTTCCAATCGGGTATTTTACGAATGCGGTGGGGACTGGATGGTTCCATGTTTGTTGGACAAACAAGCCGAGGTTGGGCCTCGACTGGTAAAGATATGTTTGGACTTCAACGAATGGTCTATACAGGAAAAATTCCATTTGAGATTCATTCCATTGAGTCAGTTGCAGATGGATTTGTCCTTAATTTGACCGAACCAGTAACCGAGACTTCTGCCTTGGATGCCACGTCTTACTCCATCAATCGGTTTAATTATAAATACCACCATTATTACGGGAGTCCGATCATTGATCAAAAATCTTTGTCGGTTCAGGGAATAAAATTATCTAAGGATCGGAAACAAATTCACCTGGCTTTAGATTCGCTTCGATTAGGTGATATCTATGAAATCAAGGTGGAAGGACTAGAAAACGACAAAGGTTGGGGGATACTTCATCCGGTTGGATATTTTACGCTAAATGTCATCAATGATGCCAAGCCTGGACTTGATCTCTCTCAATATGGGGTTAAGAAGAAAGAAGATGAGCATAGCCATCACATGATGGCAGGTGCCCCGGTAACCAATATTCAATCGGCGAAACGTTTGAATCAAATGCCAGAATCCTGGAATGGCCAAGCGGATATTCGAATGGTCATTGGTACCAAACCAGGCTTAAAGTTTAATGTAAGCAAATTGCAAGTTAAGGCAGGAAGCAAGGTTCAACTTATTTTCAATAATAACGACGATATGTTGCATAATCTATTGATCGTTAAGCCTGGGTCGGTTGATAAAGTAGGGCAGGCGGCTTTTGAATTAGGCCTTGATGGAGCCACTCGCGCTTACGTGCCAGATCTACCTGAAGTACTTTTTCACACGGGTTTGATTGAGCCTGAGAAAACAGAGACTATTTTCTTTGAAGCGCCAGCAAAAAAAGGGACTTACACGTTTGTATGTACTTTCCCTGGCCATTACACCTTGATGCAAGGATCACTGATTGTCAAATAATTTAGATTAGTAAAATAAAAAAAGGGAGTCTTGGCAAACAAGACTCCCTTTTTTTGGGTCGGAGAAGTTAAGAAATGATTGATTTCTTTGCCCAGTAATACAACGGAACTCCAACGCCCACAATGATGAATCCAGGCCAAGTATAGGCAGGTTTGTATACCAAAAGCAATAAGCAGAAACTAATGCCCATAACAATGTAAATCAAGGGTATGAGGGGATAACCGAATGCTTTGTAGGGTCTTGGATGATTGGGAGCTTTCCGACGCAGTAAGAATATACCAACGATAGTTAAGACATAAAACAAAACCACCACGAACGAAACCATGTCCAATAAATTCCCATACTGTCCGCTTAAACATAAAAGCGAGGCCACTACACATTGAGCCCACAGTGCCCAAGCTGGAACCGATTTAGGATTGAGTTGCTTGGCTTGTTTGAAAAATAAACCATCTTGCGCCATGGTGTAATAAACCCGAGCTCCGGATAAAATTAAACCATTATTGCAACCAAAGGTAGATACCATAATCATCAGGGCAATTAGTACGGTACCGATCTCTCCAAAAATGACCTGCGAAGCAGCCACCGCCACCCGATCATTTTTGGCAAACGCGATTTCCGACATAGGTAAAACGCCCGTATACATTAAATTGGCTCCCACATAAATAAGAGTCACCGTTAGCGTACCCAAAAAAAGACTCAATCCAATATTTCGTTGCGGATTTTTCATCTCGCCAGCAATAAATGTTACGTTATTCCAGGCATCCGAACTAAAAACAGAACCGACCATGGAGGCTGCAATGGCGCCTAAAATAGCACCTAGACTAGGGTATGCGAGTACGTTCCAATCCAAAGAACCGTCGGGACTCGGTTTTCCGATAGTCCAAGCCGATTCATTCCAGTTCGCCGACCACACGTTCGTGTCCAAGGCCCAGAATCCCGCCAGAATTAAGCCAAATAAACTGATGAGTTTAGTTGCCGTAAAAACACGTTGAATCATTTTTCCCTCTTCTACTCCACGGGTATTGACATAAGTAAGCAATACGATAATCGCAATTCCTAAAACCTGAGCGGCGGAGATTGTCCAGTTGCCAACAGATAAAATGATGACATCCTCCCCAACCGATGCCCATAAATAAGCCGTAAATTTACTGAATGCAATGGCCACCGCTGCGATGGTGGCGGTTTGGATAACGGAAAAGAAACTCCAGCCGTATAGAAAAGCCACCAATGGATTGTAGGCTTCTTTAAGATACACGTATTGGCCTCCTGCTTTTGGGTACATGCCGGAAAGTTCTCCATAGCTAACGGCAGCCGATATAGTCATAAATCCAGTGATTAACCAGACAACCATCAACCAGCCGGCTCCTCCGACGTTTCGCGTAATATCGGCGCTAACAATGAATATTCCGGAGCCAATCATGGATCCAATCACCAATAAGGTGCCGTCCAACAAACCCAAAGTTTGTTTAAAAGTCGATTTTTCTTCCATAAAATAGTTTTAGATGTCAAATAGAGTTGGTGCAAGTTAGCCAATTTTCTAGGTCAACCAAGCAGACGAATCAACATTCTGCGAGTCCCACCGAAATCGTGGTCGCCAGACCACCTTCCGATGTTTCTTTGTATTTTTGATGCATATCCAGAGAAGTTTCCCACATGCTTTTGATCACATCATCTAATGTAACGCGTGCGTCCTCCGGATTGCTCTCCAAGGCGATATAGGCCGCTGTGATGGCTTTCATAGCTCCCATGGAGTTTCGTTCGATACACGGTATTTGCACCAATCCACCCACGGGATCGCAAGTTAGGCCCAAATGGTGTTCCATGGCAATTTCGGCCGCTTGTAGAATTTGGCCGTTGGTACCACCCAAGAGGGCCGTTAATCCTCCCGCGGCCATCGAAGCAGAAACCCCAACTTCGGCTTGACAGCCGCCCATAGCCGCCGATATGGTCGCATTTTTTTTAAAAAGTGTGCCAATCTCTCCAGCTGTCAATAAGAAATCATGGATGTGTTTTTGGGAAATCTTAGGCAGAAAACACTGGGCATACATTAAAACGGCCGGGATGACACCAGATGCGCCATTCGTTGGAGCGGTTATGATGCGTCCAAAGGCTGCATTTTCCTCATTTACAGCCAAGGCAAAACAAGAAATCCATTTATTAATTCTCTCAAAAGAGGGTTGGGTGGACTGAATAGCCAGAATCCAACTTTGAACATCTGTATACTTTGATTGAAGCAGTAATTTCTTGTTTAGATCCGCAGCCCTCCTTTTTACTTGTAGTCCTCCCGGTAAAATTCCTTCCCGATGAACTCCCCGGTAAATACATGCATTTATTTCTTCCCAAATCTGGTTTAATTTTTGATCTATTTCAGCAGAGCTCGCCCAGGTTTCTTCATTGATACGAACCAACTCGGGAATTGAACATCCTAATTCTTGGGTATAACGTAATAGAGCTTCTGCCTGATGGCAAGGATAGGGTGAGGGTTTTCTAGGTTCGGTGGCCACTCCTGAAGTTCCTATGGAAATAAACCCACCTCCTAATGAATAATAATCTTGACTGAATACCACCACCCCATTTTCCAAGGTCTCTATAACCATTCCGTTTGGATGAAAAGGTAATGTTTCTTGTTTATGAAAAATAAGATCCTCTGACCAATAAAAAGGTATCGATTGAGTCGAGGAATGAAAATCAATTCGATTTTCTTTCTTTATCTTTTCAATGATACCCGGAATTTGTTCTGGATCGACCTGGGTGTAATCATAACCTGCCAACCCCATTAAGGAGGCTATGTCGGTCCCATGTCCCACTCCTGTTTTTGCTAAAGATCCATACAAATGGATTTTGATGCGTTGGGGAAAAGGAGATTTTGTCATGTAATCAGCTGCTGCCAGCCAAGGCCCCATCGTATGAGAAGAGGATGGCCCAATGCCAATTTTGATGATATCAAATACACTTATGGATTCCACGATTGATGAAGTTTAATGGGCAAATCTATTTTTTTTCAAATTCAAAAAAAAATTCGGAATCTAACTTGATTCCGAATTTAATATCGAGATTAGGTAAGGAATTTTTATAAATTAGAATAATATCGAGAATAGATAGTATTTTGGGTTTAATTTAAAATGGAATATTTCAATTTTGCCAAATAATATTTTATTGTTGTGGCAAGTAATTAAGCGTTTAAACGAAGGCTTAGTGCAATTCGTTTTCTCGGGATATCAACTTCCACCACCTTTACTTTCACTTGTTGGTGCACCCGTACTACCTCATTGGGATCTTTAATGAAACGGTCTGCCATTTGGGATACATGGACTAAGCCGTCTTGATGAACTCCAATGTCGACAAAGCAACCAAACGCTGTGATGTTGGTAACGATCCCCGGAACCACCATACCTATTTTTAGATCCTCTAATTTGTGTATGTCGGCAAAAGAGAAGGCTTGCAGGGTTTCTCTTGGATCTCGGCCTGGCTTTTCCAACTCCTTCAAGATGTCTTGTAGCGTAGGTAAACCCACCTCCTCGGAACAGTATTTTTTTAGGTCAATGCGTTGGCGTAGTTCGGGCTTTGACATAAGGTCGCTAACGGAATGCCCTACATCTTTTGCCATTTTTTCAACTAAACCATACCGTTCTGGATGAACACCCGTGTTATCCAACGGATGTTTACCCCCACGGATACGTAAAAATCCAGCGGCTTGTTCAAATGCTTTTTCTCCCAACCTAGGTACTTTTTTTAAGTCTTTGCGGGACGAAAATGGACCGTTTTCTGAGCGATACCGGACAATATTTTGTGCCAAAGCTGGACCCAAACCCGCTACATAGCTCAATAAATGTTTACTGGCGGTATTCAATTCTACTCCGACTTGGTTGACACATGAAATAACCACCTCGTCCAATGATTCTTTTAATTGCTTCGGATTGACATCGTGTTGGTACTGTCCAACGCCAATTGATTTTGGGTCAATTTTTACCAATTCTGCCAATGGGTCTTTTAAGCGCCTTCCGATCGATATCGCACCGCGAACCGTAACATCGTGGTTCGGAAATTCCTCCCGTGCTACATCCGAGGCTGAGTAAATCGAAGCCCCTTGCTCACTCACCACAAACACTTGGCTCGCATGTTGAATTCTTGTTTGTCCGATCAATCGTTTGATAAATTGTTCTGTTTCTCGACTGGCGGTCCCGTTTCCGATAGCAACCGCCTCAAGTTGATATTGCTCAATCCAATGAGTAACTGTTTTCTCCGCCTCAATAGGTTTGTCCAACGGATAGATCACCGTATGATCGAGTAGATCTCCTTGCGCATTTAGGACCACAGTCTTGCAACCTGTTCTAAATCCAGGATCGATGGCCAGTATCCTCTTTTGACCAAGAGGCGCAGCCAATAATAATTGTCTTAAATTTTGGGCGAAAATTCGAATCGCCTCTAAGTCGGCTTTTTCCTTCGCTGAATTCTGGAACTCGGTGTCAAGTGAAGGTTTTAAAAGACGTTTGACCGAGTCTTGAATGGCCATAACAACTTGATCTTTCAGGTCCCCATATCCTTTTGAATACTGCCTCTGCAAATCCAAACAAGCTCGTTCTTCATCAATCAACAGGGTAACTTTCAAAATACCATCCTCTTCTCCACGCCGAATGGCAAGTAAACGATGCGATGGAATTTTGGAAAGCTCTTGTGAAAATGAAAAGTAGTCTCGGTATTTTTCCCCTTCTGTTTCTTTTCCTTTTTTTACTTGGGATTGAATGACAGCTTCTCGTGTGTACTGTTTTCTCAGGAGTTGACGACTTTCGATTTTTTCGCTGACCCACTCCGCCATGATGTCCCGAGCACCTGCTAGGGCTTCGTCTATGGTGGGAACTCCCTCGTGTAAAAATGGAGTCACAAGTTTGTCGATCGATGTTCCTTTTTGTTCCCAGATCACTTGGGCTAGGGGTTCCAACCCTTTTTCAATCGCCACGGTTGCCCGCGTTTTACGTTTTTGTTTGTAGGGTAAATACAAGTCCTCTAATTCTTGGAGCCACATAGCGTCCTCAAATTTTTTCTTTAGTTCAGGAGTTAATTTGCCTTGTTCCTCTATGGATTCAAGCATAGAAATCCGTCTTTTATCCGCTTCTTGGCATTTTTCAATCCACTTTTTAATTTCAGCTAGTTGAACCTCATCCAAGCTTCCTGTGGCCTCTTTTCTATACCGTGCGATAAAAGGAAGAGTCGCTCCCTCATCAAATAATTCAAATGTTTTTTCAACCGATCGGGGCGAGATTTGAAGGGTCTGAGCAATAAATTGTATTTGTCTGTTCGATAACATTCCAACGAATTGATTAGGTTTGGACTCTTTATAAGAAATGACTAAAAAAATGCAATTTACACAAGGATTTTGGAGAAAATTGCCGCTATTCGGCATTTTTTTGTTGACAATGGGCACCAGTTGCCAACTCCTAAATGAACCGCCCGTACTTAACTCTGACTGGGTTTTTAAATCTGGGACTTCCTTTGGTATGTGCATTGGTCCTTGCCGACAGGAGGTCACCTGGAAAGCGGACCGAACCCTATTTGAAGTGTATACTTCCTCAGGAAGAGGTGGGGCGAATCCTGTTCGGTCTGAATTTTTTGAGGCGACTGAACAAACATTTTGGCGTAGCTTGGGAAGTTCATTTGATCCTGCAGTTTGGCGCCAGTATGAATCGGTTCAGGGTTGTCCGGATTGTGCAGACGGTGGCGCCGAATGGATCGAATGGTCGGATGGGAAAGAAACCTATCGAGTAACCTTTGAATACGGTAAAACCTTGAAAGGACATGAGAATTTAGTAAATTTGCTCCGTGAAAAACGAGAGGAATTACGAAAAAAATATGTCCCTAATCCATGATGTAATCATCGTAGGAGGGGGGGCTGCTGGGTATTTTACGGCCATTCAACTCGCTGAAAAAGTGCCATCGGCCCGTATTTGTATTTTGGAAAAGAATCCGGCGGGTTTGCAGAAAGTAAAAGTCTCGGGAGGTGGGCGCTGCAATGTTACCAATCAAGAAACGGATCCCCATCAATTAGCTCAATTTTATCCAAGAGGATTTGATTTTTTAGAGAGTCCTTTTCGTCGATTTGGTTCCAAAGAGACAAAAAATTGGTTTCAAAAGCGAGGTGTTGCGCTCAAGACAGAAGCAGATGGACGTGTTTTTCCCGTTTCCAATACCTCCCAAACCATATTGGACTTGTTTCAACGGTTGGTTCAACTTTACCAAATTGAGGTTTTTACGAAAGTACGAGTGACCGACTTTGAAAAATCGCCAAAGGGTTGGAACGTATTTACCTCGATGGGAGAACTCGCATGTACTCATTTGGTCATTACCGTGGGCTCAGACCAACAAACTTGGAAAGTCTTATCGGGTTATTTATCAATGGTCGATCCTGTTCCCTCCCTTTTTACATTCCATATTGAGGACGAGGGACTAAGAAGTTTAACAGGTACCAGCTTTCCCCAGGCTCGGGTATCTTGGCCTAAGGTAAACAAAACCATGCAAGGCCCCATGCTGATCACTCATTGGGGTATTTCCGGACCTGCTGTATTAAAATTATCCGCTTGGGCAGCTTTAACCTGGAATCAAACTCAATACCATGGAGAAATCGAAGTGGATTGGACCGGTGGTCGGAAAGAGGACTGCGAAATGTGGTGGCAAGCCCAACTCGCACAAAATCCAAAAAAAACCATCGCGAATACTCCTCCACTTGGATTTTCAAATCGATTTTGGCTTTGGATCTTGTCCCAAGCGAACATTCCAACGTTTACTAATTATGCTGAGTTTGGTAAAAAACAACGAGCTCGTCTTTTGATGATGTTGACTCAGATGCCCCTCCAAGTTTCGGGAAAAAGTACTTTCAAGGAGGAGTTTGTTACTGCGGGAGGTGTCGACTTGAACGAAATTGATCCCAATACCTTCGAATCTAGAAAGTACCCTTCCCTATATTTTGCAGGTGAGGTGCTTAATATTGATGCGGTTACTGGTGGATTCAATTTTCAAGCCGCTTGGACCGGCGGGTGGCATGTGGCTCAATCCATTGCCCGGTCTCTAGAATCGTAAACGATGCCAAGGACCATACCAAGGGCGCTAGCTCCTAATCCATACAAAGAAGATAGCTCACTTTGAGCGATAAAATTCATATATACCCAAACGCCCGTGCCTAAAAACATGGATAAGATAGCGCCAAGGGCGTTCCCTCTCTTCCAGTATAATCCAACAGTTAAAGGTACAAATAGTGCCACCAAGCTCAATGCAGAGGCCTCACCCACGAGTGTGTAGATATTGGTACTAATAAACGACATCCCGACCGCGATCAAGGTGATGAGAATAACGGAGTAACGCATCGTTTTTAATAAAATCCGATCGGGGATGTCTTCACCAAATAAAGGTTTAATGATGTTCTCTGCCACGACTGTGGCAGGAGCCAGGATAGCACCTGAGCATGTACTTAGTATGGCTGAAAGGAGGGCCCCAAAGAATAAAACCTGAATAGGTAATGAGGCGTGTTGGAGTACAATTTGTGGAATGGCGAGTTGTAAATCACCCTGCACAAGAGTAGGATAAAGTTGTGCTCCGCACCACACGATGATCAAAGGAAGCATGGCAATGGTTAGATAGGCGAAAGAGGAAAGGTAAGCACCTTGAACAGCCACGCGTTCGGATTTGGCCGATAATACCCGTTGGAAAACATCCTGTTGTGGGATGGATCCCCAACCGAGGGTGATCCATGCCCCAAGGTAAATCAGCCAAGAATGGATATTTCGCTCCTGAGGAATGAGCTGTAAAGATTCGCTGGGTACACTGTCCCAAAAGATTTGCCATCCTCCCATCTTCTGGACAAGCGTGTAGGCCAATACTACCAATCCCAGTAGTATCAATAATGTTTGAATGGTATCGGTAATGGAAACCGACCACATACCACCCACATACGTGTAAAATAAAACGATAGCAGCGCAAATGGATACACCCCATGGCAGTGGAATACCCGCAATGGCTTGTAATACAACAGCCAAGGCTATCAATTGGGCTGCAATCCAGGAAAAATAAGAGGGAATCATGAAGAACGCTGAAATGAGTTCCACTCGTTGACTATACCGTATGTTAAAATAGTCTGAAAAAGTCAAAAGATTCAGCCTATATAAAGGCCGCGCATACCACCAACCAATGAGAAACAAACACAATGCTGCTCCAAAAGGATCTTCAATAACACCCAGTAAGCCATGTTGTAGGAACTCGGAGGAGGCACCCATGATGGTCTCAGAACCAAACCAGGTAGCAAACAAACCGGAAGCAACTACATAAACGGGCATTTTTCGACCGGCCAATGCAAAATCCTTCGAACTTTTAACATATCGCGCAGCATACCATCCGACACTTAGGGTGAGAATCAAATAAATCCCGATAAAGACTAACAACATGTGAAAAATTCTTTTACTTTGCGATATTTACTTTCCAGACTTCTGTTATTGTGATACACCTTATTGATCGATTTACCAATCAACTCAAAAAAGGTAAATATAATGCGGCCACGGTTGCGGCCTATCGTAATTATGTTTACGTCTTTTACAATGAATTTCGTGACTTTCCTCAAAGTAAGCTGACAGATGAATTGATTTCGGATTATCTCCAAGACCTAGCCCAAAGAAAAGATTCCAAGGAAGTGGCTGTTCAAGCGGGAAAAGCTATCAAGCTGTTCTTTGAGATGACATTTAACCGGAAAATCCAAATAAAATCCACTGGAAAGCTGGTTGAACAACGAGAGATTCACATATTTAAGCGTTCCGAAATTCAACAAATCATTCGATCAACCACTAATTTAAAGCATAAACTCATGTTTTGTTTGACCTACAATTATGGTCTCAGCTTGAGTATTTTACTTTCTTTAAAACCCGAGCATATTTCCTTACAACAACTTACGTTTACTATTCCCCACGACCAAACCAAGATAATGACTTTGAGGATTTCTCCAGATTTGGCGCAATTATTAGAAATATATTTTGCCAAATACAATCCACAACATTATTTGTTTGAGAATACAAAACAGCAGGCCATGACACCGCGAAGTGTGCAGTTGATGTTCCATGGCTGTTTGGAAAAAGCGGGGTTAGGATCCGATGCCACTTTTCATACATTACGTCATTCATTTGCTGTGCATAGTCTGGAATCAGGGATGGATATTCATGTTCTTCAGTCCATTTTGGGGCATAAATACTTGCGCTCTACTGCCATCTATTTACCTTTTGTGACCATAAACGCGGCGTATTTACGCCTACCTTTAGAGGAAATTACCTGGACTTAACGTTCTCGGCGTGGTCGCTCTAGTCCTAGATTCTTGTGGCGTAAGGATTGGTCATCAATGGCCTTAAACTCTGCTCTTCGTTTGATAATATCCACGGCCTGGTAAATGGCATGCATCATGGAACCCGCATCGGCTTCGTTTTTCCCTGCAATAGAATAAGCAGTTCCATGGTCTGGGGAGGTACGCACGATAGGAAGTCCAGCCGTGAAATTAACTCCATCCTCAAAAGCCAACATTTTAAAAGGCGTTAAACCTTGATCATGATACATCGCCAAAACTGCGTCAAATTGTTTAAATTGCTTGGCCGCAAAAAATCCATCCGCGGGAAAAGGCCCAAAGACTAAATTACCTTTAATCCGATGTCCTTCCACGGCTGGTTGAATGATGTCGATTTCCTCGGATCCCAATAAGCCATTCTCACCGGCATGCGGATTTAGTCCTAAAACGGCTATTCTTGGTTTGATAATTGAGAAGTCTAATTTAAGAGAGGCTAAAATCGTATCAATTTTTTGGCTGATTAATTCAGTTGAAATTTTGGATTTCACTTTTTCGAGTGGCATATGTCCTGTCACAACTGCCACACGGAGGTATTCACTCACCAAAAACATCAAAGGTTCTTTCACTTGAAACTGATCTCCAAAATATTCCGTATGCCCTGGAAACGCGAATGCTTCCTGTTGCATCGTATCTTTATTGATAGGAGCCGTGACTATACCTTGAATGAATCCTTTTTTGAGATCATCAACGGCACGTTGAAGACTTAAAAAAGCTAGTTTTCCAGCAGTTTCAGTGGCTTTACCTAACTCTAGTTCAAAAAAATCGCCAGTCCAACAATTAATGAGGTTGATCTGTTTTTCTTTGGCTTCTTTGGGATGGTTGATAGTGACAAATGACCAATCCCGGAAGGATAATAGATTTTTGTATTTACTGAGGTGTTTACCAGATCCGTAAATAATAGGAATGCAAATGCGATTCATTCGTAAATGTGACAAAGCCTTGATGATCACCTCAGGCCCAATTCCATTTATATCACCTATGGTGATGCCCACCAGCGGTAAGTTTTCGGTCATGTTCGTGCGCTTTTGAAACGACAATAGTAAATTTGCTCAAAGTTAAGCAGAATTACGTTGATGTATAGCATGAAGGTCCTGATTGTCGATGAGATGCACGAGTCTATTGTGCAAATGCCCCAAGAACTGGGCTTAAAAGTAGATTATTTCCCGCAAGCCTCGATGTCGGAGATTCGGCAAATGGTCCAAGAGTATGATGGATTAATCATTCGAAGTAAATTTGAGATTGATGCCGCTTTTCTTACCCTAGCGCCCAAGCTACGGTTTATTGGCCGAGCGGGGGCCGGTCTGGATTTGATCGATCTCGAAGCCTGCGCCCAACGTCAAATTGCGGTCTTTTCCGCTAACGAGGCCAATCGGGTAGCAGTTGCAGAGCATCTGATCGGCATGTTGCTAGCTTTGTTTAATCGAATTCCCCAAGCCAATGCAGAGGTAAAACAAGGGATTTGGCGAAGAGAGGCCAATAGAGGGGAAGAATTATTTGGGAAAACCGTTGGGATTATTGGTTTTGGACATAATGGCCAGGCCACAGCAGAACGTCTGGTCGCGTTTGGTTGCGAGGTTTTGGCTTATGATAAGTACCGATACGGCTTCGGAAATCAATTCATCAAAGAATGCACCATGGCCGAAATTTATCAAAAGGCGGATATCGTCAGCCTTCATATTCCCCTTTCAGCAGAAACCAATCGGCATTTTGGCTCTAGCTTCTTTCAATCTTTTGTCAAGCCCATATATTTTTGCAACATAGCACGAGGAGAATTGGTTGATTTGTCTGCTCTCCGCGAATCGATGATTCAAAAAAAGGTGGTCGGGGCGTGCTTGGATGTCCTGGAAAATGAAAAACTCAACCAACTTACCCCGGAGCAAAAAGAGAATCTTGATTTTCTTTCTCAATCGCCACATGTCATTTTAACACCTCATGTGGCTGGTTGGACCTTCGAATCTTACAAGAAAATTAATGATGTTCTGCGGGATAAAATCAAACGGTATTTGGATAGTTTACCTACAACTGAATAATCCCTTTTCGTATTCCCTCCAGGACGATACCAACACGTGTTTTTACATTAAATTTTTTAGATACCGATTCTCGGTAGTTTTCGATGGTCCGGGCACTGACAAACATGGCCTCTGCTATCTCTCCATAGGTCTGGTCAGTGCCGCAAAGCTTGATGAAATTTAATTCGCGTTCCGTCAAGTATTCGCGCTCTCCACTATCAGATACAGCAGTAGGCGTAGATTCTTCTTTTTTAAGTAGTGCATTGGTTGTGAGTTGAGAATAGTAAAAGCCCACTGCCTGCACTTGCTGAATGGCCAAAGCTAGCTCACTTGGTTTACAACCTTTTAATAAATAACCTTTAGCACCGCGCATGAGCATGCCAATAATATTTTTTTCATCATCGTGCATAGACAAAGCCAAAAATGGGATCGTAGGGTGATGTTGGGTGAGCCATTCTGCTGTAGCAAACCCATCCATGTTGGGCATACTGATGTCTAATAAAATTAAATCTGGGAGTATATGATCGGGTAATTTTTCGATTAGATCTACTCCATCACAAGCTGTAAAGATTACTTCAAAATTGGGTACTTTATTGACTAGGCCTTCTAGACCTTTGACAAATAAATCATGATCGTCTACGATGACTACTTTAGAGGTGGGTTTCATTTTGTTGGGCTAAGTGAATAATGGTTCCCTTCCCCGGAGCGGACTCCCACTCGGCTGTAAAACCAATGAGTTCTGCGCGCCGTTTGATATTTCGCAAACCAGCCCCCGACTCGGAGAGGTCAAGAATTGATTCCGCCAAATTAAAACCTTTTCCATCATCTTGGATGCGGAGGGTCCATGTTTTTTCTTTTTCAATTCGAACCCAAATGTTCTTGGCCCGAGCATGCTTGAGTGTATTCTGAAAAATCTCCTGCATGATTCGAAATAAAACTAATTCGGCTTGATACCCCAACTTAATTGTTCCTACGGGCGCATGGAGATGCGTTTGTAGCTTTTTTGTTTTGGCAATTCGTTGTAATTCATGGTTCAGACTAGAAATAAACCCAAATTCCTTAACAAAATCACCATCCAAACTTTTGGTCAGTTGCCGAACTTCCTGTAGAGTCTCACCTAAAAGTTTTTCTATCTCTTGAATGGATTCCATTTGGTCGTCATCCAATGAGCTCTCTTCCAACGAATGGGCGTGAATTTTGGTAAGGGAAATCAATTGACCAATGTTATCGTGCAATTCTTGTCCCACATGTTGGAGTGTGGCATTTTGAACTTCCAACTGGGTTTCAAGTATCTCCCGTTGGAATTGAGATTGCATTTGAAAAACCTCAGTTTTGTGTTCCATCTTCTTTTTTTGGTATCGAAATGACAAAAACATGATGATTCCGATCAATGCCAAAAGAAAGACGGTACCAAGTAAAACAAATAATAAAATTTCTAGGTCTTTTTGGGACATAAAAAGGAAAGGAGTAGACTCGTGTAAAACACAAGATTTAAACTAAAAAACAAATAATAATGGAGCCACTTGGCAATATGCATTCTGTCTGCCATGAATTGACTTTGTAACCCCAAATAAATAAAGGAACCAGAATAAAAAACCAACAATCCGATTGACAACCAAAAGTGTGGATTTTTAAGTAAAACATCCTCCTCCAAACGATCAAAAATGGAGAATATCGACCAAATTCCTAACGTAATTAAAATTAATGCTCGCAACGCATTGCTGGTGGAATTGGTTACTTCCAGTGTGACCCAATATGAGGTAATGCCGTGAAAAACCACAAAAAATACACCTAAAATGGCTGCCCAAGTTACCGGGAAGCCTCTCCTGACGAAATAAATTAACCAAATTCCTGTGTAAACCGGACTAGCAAAATGGTAAAGGAATACAGCCGATTGTTTTACATGATAAATTAAATAGTATGCCGACCCCTCGATAAATAAGGTGAAATGAACCAAAACGATAACCCAATGTAGAAGGGGATCCACTCGGTTCCACCGAGACCAGCCGGTTATACAGGTTAATACCAAGATCGCCAGATAAATTTGAAAAAAAATCATGGGGTTTAATTAAATCCCACGAATCTATCATATTTTGGGACAACATGTGCCAAAATCATCGTAAATATCATCCCCATCGTCCTCTGCAGCTTTCTTATGGGTAAGATCCGATTCATTTACATACGGTTGCAGAATTAGTTTGATGGGTCCACCGGGTGTTTCTTGACCAAAAGAAACCCACAATTCTTGGGTTGATGGTCGATCTTTGAGTATCTGTTGGATGGTTTCAACATCAATTAAAAAGCCTGGAGGCGTTTTTTTTGTCAATTTCATACCTTCTTGGCATGACTTCTCCCAATTTTTGCGCCAACGAATCGCATCCGCTTTAGGTAATTTCTTTCTAGGCATGAAGAAGATTTTGAGTTAGACAGTTTAGATCCTTAGTAAGTTTTCAAATCAAAAGTAGGAAAATCTCTCAACCTCCTCAAAATCAAATAGGCTTGAATTTAAATTTTGAAGTAAAATCGGGGGATTTGTGCAAGTACCTAATTGAAGAAAACGTACTTTTACGGTATAAATTGGGTCTTTATCCCCTTGATAATCCATGTCACCAAGAGGTAATTTTGTAGTCTAATATTCCTCATGCATGGCCGAATTACCCACTTCCCACATTGTTTACCTCGAAGCATCTAAAAACTACACCATTTTTGTTTTTTCAGATGGAAAGAAAAAGCTTTCAACGACTACGTTAGGAAAACATGAAGCTGATTTGTGTGAAGACTGCTTCATTCGGACACACCGGAGTTTTGTGATTAACCGGGGATACATTGAGCGATTTGAATTGGATAGCAAGACGGGGTGGATCATCCTTAAAAATGGAAAGATGATCCCCATCTCACGTCGTCGTTTGCCGAAGGTGTCGCGACTCGTTTTGAATCACGCTCCTCAATCAAATTAAGTGTAATTTAAAACAGGTGCCAACCACCTTTCTGCCCAGTTAAGACTCTGTCCTTTTCGTTGAGCATACGATTCTACTTGGTCTTTTCCTATTTTTCCGACCGGGAAGTACTTACTTTCTGGATGTGAAAAGTACCATCCGCTCACCGAACTGGCCGGATACATTGCGAAACTTTCGGTTAGTTGAATGCCAATTCTTTCGGCTCCCAACAGACGGAATAATTTGGCTTTCTCGGTATGATCGGGGCAGGCCGGATAACCAGGTGCCGGCCGAATCCCTTGGTATTTTTCTTTTATTAATTCCTCATTGGATTGTTTGGGGCCTGTTTCGTACCCCCAAAATTCTCGTCTAACTCGCTCATGCATGCATTCTGCAAACGCTTCGGCCAGCCGGTCTGCCAAGGCTTTGACCATGATACTCTGGTAGTCATCATGCTCCGATTCAAATTGTTCCAACATGGCTTCAATGCCGATTCCCGCCGTAACAGCAAACCCTCCGATATAATCTATTTTTCCTGAATTTTTTGGAGCAACGAAATCAGATAAAGCTAAGTTGGGCAAATGGGAGGCTTTTTTTCCTTGTTGTCGCAAATGGACCAGCGTCATTTCCTCTTTTGGAAGTACGATATCCGTACCCTCTGAAAAAGCCTCCCAAAATCCAATGACAGCTTTGGCCCCCAGTTTTTTATTTTCTACAATATCTTGCAACATCTCCTGCGCATCGGCAAAAAGCTTTTGAGCTTCTTGGCCAACGATCGCATCTTCCAAAATGGCTGGGTATTTTCCATGAAGTTGCCAAGTTTGGAAGAAAGGTGTCCAATCAATATAAGGGACTAGTTCGGCCAAATCATAATCTTCAAAGAGTTGAATACCTCCTTTTTGGGGAGCAGGTGGTTGATACATTTCCCAATTTATGGGTGCTTTGTTCTGTTCTGCCTCAAGAAAAGGTAAATAATCCTTCGCTTTTGTGCGGGCAGAATGCTCGATGCGAAGTTGCTTGTATTCTTCTTTTATTTCTCGGAATATTTCTTCTTGAGTCTGCTCATTTTGAAGTAATTTTCCGGCTACAGGTACTGATCGGGAGGCGTCCAAAACATGAATGACGGGTCCTGAGTAATGCGGATCTATTTTTACAGCGGTATGTATTCTTGAGGTCGTTGCCCCTCCAATGAGTAGGGGAGTTTTCATGTTCAAGCGCTCCATTTCTTTAGCTATTTCAACCATTTCATCCAAAGATGGAGTGATTAACCCACTTAAACCAATGATATCCACCTGGTGTTTTTGAGCTTCGGAAAGTATTTTTTCCATGGGAACCATAACCCCAATGTCGATGATTTCGTAATTATTACAGCCTAAAACAACCCCAACAATATTTTTACCTATATCGTGCACATCACCTTTTACTGTTGCGAGTAAAATTTTTCCCGCACTAGCTCCGGCTGATTTTTCCAATTCTATGAACGGAGTCAAATACGCCACGGCTTTTTTCATCACTCGGGCTGATTTTACCACCTGAGGCAGGAACATTTTTCCTTCCCCAAATAAATCACCTACGATACTCATGCCATCCATAAGCGGACCTTCAATGACCTCTAGGGGGCGACTGAATAAATGACGACACTCTTCCACGTCTTCGTCAATAAAATCGGCTATCCCTTTGATCAACGAATGGGTTAATCGTTCCTTGACGGGTAATTCCCGCCAGGCTAGTTTGTCTGTTTCCTGTTTGGAAGCTCCTTGGTGTTTTACCGTCTCTGCAAAATCAACTAAACGTTCGGTGGAATCGGGCCGTCTGTTTAGCAATACGTCTTCGACGTGAGCCAACATGTCCGCAGGAATTTCATCATAAATACCAATTTGTCCCGCGTTCACAATTCCCATATCTAAACCATGTCGAATTCCGTGATACAAAAAGGCGGTATGCATGGCTTCCCTTACGGGCTCATTTCCACGAAATGAAAAGGAAATATTGGAAACACCCCCCGAAACTTTGGCAAAAGGTAGGTTGGTTTTTATCCATTGGGTGGCCTTGAAGAAGTCCAAGGCATAGTTGGCGTGTTCTTCAATTCCGGTGGCGACAGTCAAGATATTGGGGTCAAAAATGATATCTTGTGGAGGAAAACCCACGTCATTCACTAAAATTCGGTAAGCTCGTTCACAAATTTCGATTCGGCGCTCATACGAGTCGGCTTGACCTTGCTCGTCAAAGGCCATGACCACTGTGGCAGCTCCATACGCTCGAACTTTATGGGCTAACTCCTTAAATTTTTGTTCCCCCTCTTTAAGCGATATGGAGTTGACAATGGCTTTTCCTTGGACACATTTTAATCCTGCTTCAATAACTTCCCATTTGGACGAGTCGATCATGATTGGAACCCTAGCGATATCAGGTTCCGAGGCGATCAGGTTCAAGAAGGTCGTCATCATCTCCACCCCATCAATCATCCCTTCATCCATATTGACATCGATGATTTGGGCGCCATTTTCCACTTGCTCACGAGCAATCGACAAGGCTTCCTCAAATTTGCGATCTCGAATGAGGCGTGCAAACTTTTTTGAACCCGTCACATTGCATCGTTCTCCTACATTGATAAAATTGGTTTTCTCAGTCACTCGCATGACCTCAAGACCCGATAAGGTCAGGTAGGGAGTGGAAGGGGGGAGCGGTCTTGGGGTATACCGAGCTGCCGCTTCTGCCATGGCCCGAATGTGGGCTGGTGTAGTTCCACAACACCCACCAATGATATTCAAATATTGATTTTGGAGGAAGTCGTCCACAATGGCGGCCATTTCCGTGGCTGTTTGGTCGTAATCGCCCATTTCATTGGGAAGACCCGCATTGGGGTGAGCGGATACAGGGAATGGCGATTCTTTGGCCAGGATCTGCACATACGGTCGCATCAGGTCGGCCCCCAAAGCGCAATTGAGTCCCACCGACAAAAGGGGCATATGCGAAATGGAGGTTAAAAAAGCGTCGGTGGTTTGGCCCGAAAGTGTCCGCCCAGAAGCGTCGGTGATGGTTCCAGAGACCATGATAGGAACCTCGAAACTTGGATCTTGCCGTTTTTCTCTCTCTTGTTGGATGAACAAATCAATAGCAAACAGTGCGGCTTTGGCATTGAGCGTATCAAAAACGGTTTCAACCAACAAAACATCCACCCCGCCTTCTACCAAGGCTTGCACTTGTTGGAAATAGGCTTCCACCAACTGATCGTAGGTAACCGCACGGTAGCCGGGGTTGTTGACATCCGGAGAAAGTGAGGCTGTTCGGTTGGTGGGGCCAATCGAGCCGGCGACATACCGTGGTTTGGATGGATTTTTAGAAGTGAATTCATCGGCCACCGATTTGGCTATTTGAGCCGAGACAAAATTCAACTCATAGACCAACTCCTCCATTTCATAATCAGCCATCGCAATGGTGGTCCCCGAAAAGGTATTGGTCTCTATAATATCGGCTCCGGCCTCAAGATACGCAGCGTGAATCTCTTGAATGATGTCAGGACGAGTAATCGATAATAAATCGTTATTTCCCTTGAGTGGAATCGACCACGTTGAAAATCGATCACCGCGGTAGTCAGCCTCCTCCAGTTTATAGCGCTGAATCATCGTGCCCATTGCACCATCCAAAACTAAAATACGCTTCGCCAAAATTTCCCGAATGCCAGGTTTCATTTTTAATCCTAATGTTATTCCGATGCTAAATTACAGTTTTGTAGATAATAATTCATGTAGTATCCTTTTAAATTAGATAAAATATCTATTTTTGTTCGGATAACTATTGCAAATATCTAAAGTTATTAAAAATGTCGCATAAGTTAGACGATATCGACCGAGATATTTTAAAGTATTTACAAGAGGATGCGAAATTGACGACCAAAGAACTGGCGGGTCGATTGAATCTATCACCGACTCCCGTATATGAAAGGGTAAAGCGTTTGGAACAAGAGGGGATCATTCGAAAGTATGTGGCGTTGGTGGATCGAGATAAGATCGGAAAGGATCTGATGGTTCTTTGCAATATTCGATTAAAAGAACATGCTCGGGAAGCAGGTGTCCAATTCGTGGAAGCCATCCGGGAGATGGAGGAGGTAATGGAATGTTTGAACATTTCGGGAGATTACGATTTCATGATCAAAGTAGTGGTGACCGATATGAAAGCCTACCAAAACTTTATCATGAACAAGTTGGCCTCCCTAGACAACATTGGTAGTACCCAAAGTATTTTTGTCATGAGTGAAATTAAAAATGAAACAGCGCTTCGAACTCGAAATTAACCTCGGATTTATAGTAGGATGAACCCTTAGTAATCCAATTGGACATTGCATGTAGTCTACATTTAATTTATGTTACTTTTGTGGATCCAAAAACTACGAAACTGCATGAATGAAGAATTAATTACCTGTCCTGCCTGTGAATGTCCGTATGGGTATTACATGAACGACACACAGTGTATTTGTCCGGAATGTCAACACGAATGGAATCCTTCCTTGACCGGATCCGATAAAATAATCGCTCTCGATGCAAATGGTACTGCGTTGTCGGATGGAGACTCCGTAACGGTTATCAAAGACCTACCTGTCAAAGGGGCGCCCAAGTCCATCAAAGCTGGAACGAAGGTTAAAAATATTCGATTGAAAAACGGAGATCACAATATAGATTGTAAAATTGATGGTTTTGGTGCCATGGCGCTGAAGTCGGAGTTTGTTCGGAAAGCTTAAGTATATTCGGATTAAACCAAAAAAAACCGCTGAAAGAGCGGTTTTTTTTGGTTTAATCCGAATAGGATCATCTAAAGTTTCGAATAAAATAGGTTACCGTTACCATGACATACCGTTGTAAGATTAATGAACGGGTATCTTCTACAAAGGCCTCGGTGAGCTGACGGGCAATGGCATTATTTTGATTTAGCAAGTCAAAGGTGGTTAACTTGGCTTCGGCCCGTTTGTCTTTGCCGAATTTCTGACCTACCGAGGCATTCACCAAGGTAAAGGTTCGATCAAATCCTTCTCCCAATCCACGAATCGTGGTGGACGCCGACTCTAGTTGAAAAATAGCGCCTTTTTTACTTTGTAGGTTAACTTTCCCTATTACATTTTGGGTGAAAAAGTTATTGTTGGCATCGGGCCGTAAACTGTTTCGGATTAAACTGTAATTGGCTTGGTAGGATACCGAATAATCAATAAACTCGTTGATATTAGAGCTCAACACCATCCCACCGTTCAATGCTGTATTCTGGGCTAAGTTCTCCTGTCCGTTGATCAACCCAGGTGTAAGGGTATAACTGATACCTCCATTCACGTTCAAGTTACTTTTCAATGCCTTTACCGGAAATCCGTAGGTGGAGAAGGACCGAATATTCCAGCTATTTCCGTAATTGATCGGGCGGGTTAATTGAGACCCCCGATTCAATAAGACACCTTGGATTAACGTGTCTCGAGAAGCAATAAAATTCGTGTTGGTGATGTTGTTCAGTATTATGCTAGCATTTAAATTGGCATAGAAAGAAGTTCCTTTCTTAATATTTGTGGCACTATACCGCAATGACCCAGAATGGTTGTACTCTTGATCTAAGTCTTGATTCCCAGCACGTAATTGAAGAGGATTGCTGTTGTCAACCACCGGTTGAAGTTGGCTGACACTCGGTGCATTGACGTTGGTTCGATAGAAAAATCGAAAATTCTTCGAGTTGTCCACATTGTACCGCACAAAAGCAGAGGGAAGTACATTCAGAAAATTTCTAGAAATATCAAACGAAAAAGGAAAAGTTTGATCTCCTGTTAATTGGGCAGTTTGGACGGAGATATTGGCATTCATCATCAACTTCTGCCCAGAATTGATCCGAATCGAAGAGCTTCCTCGATGTAAGTTGTAATCACTCGAAAAAACGTTGGTCAATGTTGGATTCAATAAAGTATAGCCATTCGTGGATTCCTCAAAATCTCGAGTTTTCCGATCCGAAGAATTCAAGGTCCAGGACCCTTCATATCCAAATCGTAATTGAGCTTTTTCACTCAACGGTTCGGTATAATCCGTTCGAACACTGTAACTATTTCGACGTGTAGAATTGGTGGAGATTTGATCAATTACTTGCTCATCAGATAAGCGAGCGAATCGATTTTCGGACAACAGGGTACCATCCGTCAGATTCGAATTGATATTGAGGCCAACATTGGTAGAAAAGGTTCTACCTCGTTTTTCCATTCTATGGTTGTATAAAAGCGAAGTATTTGTTGACCAACCCTGCCCATCACTTGTTCGAAGAGTTGAAAGGCTGGACAGGAACTGACTGTTCAACTCATTCTCGCCAGCTAGGTTTGTCACAGTTTGATTTCCTTGCCAGCTTCCCCGCGGACTGAAAATGATTTGGTCTCTCATCGTGGGGTTGTATTCCAAACGAGCAGAAAAACGATGATTGGCATTATCGCGTTCTCCAGTGGTAGTTTCGGTATACTCTTGAACTTGTTGATTGGGTAAAAATAACAAACGCGTGAGGTCGACTTGGGTTTGAGTCGCGGCATCGTTCAAGAAATAACTCGCACTAATTTTTGCTTTTTTGCTCAATTGATCGGAATAGTTGATTCCCAAGGCATGCGTCCGGGTAATTCCACCCGTAGGGGAGACCAAGAAATCTTGAGCACCACCACCGCCTCCTCCCCAAGATCGGCCACCACCACCTGCTCCTCCCCGAGTATTGGTATTTCCCAAAGCACCGAGAAGATCCTCCGTTGCAAAATTTTGGATATTGATGTTGTTGGTTAATCCTATGATGGAAATTCGACGCGCTTTTTTAAAATAATTGACATTTCCTCCTGCGCTGTAGGTATTGTCGGTTCCGTACCCTCCAAATACTTTACCGAATTGGCCATTATTTTTACCAGATCGTGTGACAATGTTGATGCTTTTTTCGGTGTTCCCGTCGTTAAAACCCGAGAACTGAGCTTGGTCACTCAATCGGTCAAAAACTTGTACTTTTTCTATGATTTCAGCCGGTAGGTTTTTTAAAGCTGCGTTGGCATCCTCACCAAAAAACTCTTGCCCATCGATGGTTACACGACGAACCGTCTCACCTTGGGCTTCTATTCGTCCATTTTGGTTGGTAAAGCCCGGCATTTTCGTGATCAACTCCTCAGCGGTTGCATCTTTATTAACTTTGTAGGCATCTGCATTGAATTGGGTTGTATCCCCTTTTTGCTCAGCACGAACTTGTTTTCCCGCCACCGTAACTTCGTCCAATAATTTGGCATCCGTCTTTAGCGTAAAGGTTCCTAACGATTGAGTTTCATTGATTTGAAGAGAGCGACGAACGGATTGGTATCCCACATACGAAATCTTGAGTAGGTAATTTCCGGGACGAGGAAGGGTTATTGAAAAATTTCCCGTCACATCAGAAAAATTCCCCCAGCTACGGGTTGTGTCTCGAGCTGAAACCAAACTAATCGCTGCTCCAATAATTGGGGATTGATCTTGCGCATCCAAAAGTTTTCCGGATACTGAAATTTGCTGAGCTTGTAAGCCTGTGAGTAAGCCCAAACCCAAAACAAGGGTAAAAATGAACCGCATGAAAGTAGTTTAAAATGATATAAGTATAAGATGGTTTATCCCTTGAAAGGTTTATACCAACTAAGGATTGAATGGATCAAAGGAATGGAAGTGTCGATGAAGTTGGAAAAAAGATCAAGCCAAGGAAAAAAACAATTGGATGGCTTGCTCCTCTGCTTGTCGCATGGCTTCAATTTCAGTCTTTTTCTTGTCCCGAAAACCACACAGGTGCAAAACACCATGGGCCATGACCCGGAGTAGTTCCTTTTCTTCTGATACCTGAAATTTTTGTGCGTTTTCTTTGATCCGATCCACAGAAATGAAAATATCTCCAGCCAAAATATGGTCTTCCTCGGAGGTGTCGAACGTAATGATGTCGGTGTAGGTTTGGTGATTTAGGTAGGTCTGGTTGTAGGTTAGAAGTCCTTCATCCGTTAAAAATATATAGTTGAGCTCACCAACCCGTTTTTGGTATTGTCCTGCTAAGGTTTTAATCCAGTTCTTGTACCGATTTTTTCCCTTGAAAGGAAATTTTACTTCTTCCGCCTGAAATGAAATCATGTGTCCGTCTGTTTGAGATAAAAGTTCTATTTTTGCGGTGGACAACATACTACCCAATATGAAAATAGCCGCCATTGACATTGGCTCCAACGCAGCGCGCATGCAAATCAGTTCGGTTTTGACCGATGAAGGCAAAATTAGTTTCAAGAAAGTTGAATACGTTCGTTATGCTCTCCGTCTTGGCCATGATGTCTTTACCACCGGCAAAATTAGCTATCAAACCGAAGCAAAACTAAAAAAACTCCTGACCATTTATAAGCTGCTGATGGAATTGCACGAGGTGGACGCCTACATGATTTGTGCAACCTCTGCCTTGCGAGAATCTGAAAACGGTCTGAATATCGTGGAGCGTGTCCAATTGGAATTGGGTATGACCATCCACCTGATTTCCGGAGAAAAAGAAGCTGAGCTCATCAATAATGTCATAGTTAAAATCTTGGATCCCAAGAATACCTACCTTCACATCGATGTGGGTGGAGGTTCCACTGAATTAAATATCTATCAAGGTCACCGAAAAATAAACTCGGAATCCTTCAAAATTGGCTCCGTTCGCCTATTGGAGGGACGTGTTTCGAAAGACGTTTGGAAAAAAATTCAGGAATGGATTGACGATAATCGTCCGGTCAACGTTCCCTTGTTAGCGGTCGGGACAGGTGGGAACATCACGAAGCTATTCGACTTTACCGAAAAAGATGAGGAAGGAAAAGCAACCCTTGAAAACTTGGAGAAAGCCAAAGTCTATTTGACCAGCTTTTCAGAGGAAGAGCGCATCCATAAGTTGAAGATGAATCCGGACCGTGCTGATGTGATTTTGCATGCATCTGAAATCTACTTGTCGGCCATGCGATGGGCCCAAGCCACCCACATGATTGTCCCTGATCTGGGTTTAAAAGATGGAATTTTGATGTGGGTGTATGAAAAAATGAAACAAGCCAAAAAATGAAACGCTGGGTCTGTCTTTCGCTCGTAGGATTTCTTTTTTTAACCGGTTGTTCCAAACGAACACAACGGGTTTCCTCGGATCGAAAGGCGTTGATTCAATCCGCTGAACAATACTTGGGTACCCCGTATCGGTACGGCGGGACCACCAAGAAAGGAATGGATTGCTCTGGATTGGTTTTTACTTCCTTTCAGCATATAGGAATAACCATTCCGAGGCATTCGGGGGATCAGGCCGCCTTCTTTCCGGAAATTCCGATCGACAAAACCCAGGTGGGGGATCTACTTTTTTTCAAGACCAGTGGTTCAAAAATTAATCATTCCGGAATCATCGTAGAAAAAGACAAAGAACTAGGCATTCAATTCATTCATGCGTCCACCAGCAAAGGGGTACGGATTGATCGGCTGGAGGATGCCTATTGGAAGAAGCGCTTGGTGAAAGCGGTTCAAACAAAATTTTGATGATTTATTTGGAAGTTACTCCTCGCACCTCTACTTTTGTGAAAATTATTCGGGGATGTAGCTCAGTTGGCTAGAGCGCTTGAATGGCATTCAAGAGGTCGTCGGTTCGAGCCCGATCTTCTCCACCCAAAACCACGGTTTGCGCCGTGGTTTTTTTGTTGGTAGAGGTTTTTGTGAAATGAAAGATTTTTCTGGATTAGTCTTACAACAGTCCTTATGAATGTAATCGGGGACTTCTCTAAATCGATCTTGGAAAATGGAATTGAATTGTAAAATTCAGTGATAGTGCCTTCGCTTCTCAATCAACTCGTTTGATCCTATGTCAAAGCTCTAAAATACGCCGTGATTTTCGATAAAACCTTTTGCTGAAAGTTCTTTTACCTCAATTTTTCTCGCCCAAAAGCGAGCTGGAATTCCTATGCCTTATTTAAAAAAAAAACGCATAATACGGCCTACATGTGAGTACTGAAAACACATCAAAAAAAGATTATTTAACCCTATTGGGCTACGAAAAACTTAAATCTACCGTAAAATACACGGCTTAAATACCAACGATGGGATTTGAAACCCCATAATCTTCGAAACTTCGTTCAAGACATGGGTATATCGCTAGTCTGCTTCGGTATTCGGATTGTGTTCGGCTTGCAAATGTGCTTACACCTGTACGAGGGCTTTCACATAGTTTCATCATTACCCTTTCTTTCTATGACTTGATAAAAATAGCTAAATGGTTTATTGAAATGGATTATTTGTCTTGGCTTAGATTTAATTTTGTTAGCACCAACCTCCTCTTGTTCTTTTAAATCCTTAACAAGGTCATAATAGAGTTTATTTCTATTTCTGTCTAGTTGTTTGATTTGTTGAATAGAATATCTATTTGGCATGAGTTCTTTAAAACCATTTTTCCAGCATAATTCATTAGAAACTGTTGCATAGTTCTTTAAACTAACACGACCAACAGACATCCCAACTAATCTATGAATAGCAGACTCAGTTACCGAACCTTTGGTTTTTCTCATACCGTGTTTGACAGCTTTTCTTATTTCTTCAACAACTTCTTTTTGCTTATTCAATTCTTTTAAAAATGACTTTTTTCTTACTCTTACATGTCCTTTGTGATGCATTTCGTATCCAACAAATCCAATCCATGGGATACTTTCCTCATTTATAGGTCCCCACTTGTAGGGCCCTTTTGATTTACTTTTCCAGAATGGTTCGTAAGAATTTATTCCAAGTTTTTTTCTTTCCTTGCTCGTGTTCCTTCTTATAGAAACCAATTCATTATCAGTTTTAAAATGATGTGGAACTAATTTTAAGCCCTTCAACGTGGTAACATATAGTTCTTTTGCAAGCTCACAAGTTGATTTTTTAGGGTGTAGAATTATCATGTCATCGCAAAATCTTAAATAAAAAGCACCAGTCTGCAATATGACTTTGTCGGCTATATTTAGCATGATATTAGCGATAAGACCCGATAATGCCCCACCTTGAGGTATTCCTATTCTTTCATTCTCTATATTCTCATAATACTGGAGTTCACTCAGTTCTTTTGAAACCCATTTAAAATAACCTTTTGGAATATCATAGCTTTTCCAATATTCAGTGTCTTCAGGCGAAGGAACGTTAATATTGAAAGCATAGCAATCAAGGAATTGCTTGAATAAATGCGAAGGTTTACTAAAATCAGAAGTAGGTTTAGTTTTTAAACATTTTTGGATTAGTTCATCATATAAAACCTTTGCAATTTCATGATTAACAGTATCGTAGAATTTTTCCATATCACACTCAACTACCCATAATATCTTATCTGAATTTTTCTTTCGAAAATCTAGAATTTCTCTGATGCAGTCATGATGATTCATGATTAAAGTGCCTTCTTTGTTCTTCTTTGAACGGAACGCGAATGAACAATCTTCAAAGTAAGGGTCGAATAATCTTGTCAGATATTTATTCGTAATACTTAGAATTATACGGTCTTTTAGAGTGAATAAGCAAATAGGACGGCACTCGTTTTCACCATTTAATTGCTTTTCATTTTTAAGCTTTGGAAAAACTATAGGCGTTGTAATTTTATAGGTTCCTGATTGAACAGATAATTGAATGTCTCTTATGAATTTATCCAATTCTAATAGCCATGGTTCATTTGGTGATTTTTTTCTATAAGATTTTATTGTTTTAATTAGTGCATATTCATTTCGCTTACTTGAAGATATAAGCTGTTTCGTGCTTTTATCTATTCTTGAATCACCGCCAAGATTTACCCATTTCTTTCTTGGAGGTAGAATTTTGTTTAATTGGTTAAGAAATTCTTTTTCGTATTTGAGAAAACCACTTATATTTTCTTCATCTTTATTCAAAAGTTTGTCAAAATCTTTTACATGATAATTAAACTTGTCTGAATCAGTTAGCAAATGTATTAGATGCATTTTGTTTCTGCTATTGGCAACTTTCGCTCTTAGCTTACATAAATAACTAACTATTGCCACACTTGAAAAATATGTTTCAAATTCTTTCATTTATCAATTTGTATAAACAAAGGGGAGGGGTTCCAGTTTTTGGCAATTAAGCCGTATTCTGACAAAGATACTGACATAAGCGGTTTCACTTTTTTAAGTCCTCTGGCAAGTGAAGAACCGTTTTTGAGGATGAAACTTGCGATAGACTTTCATCTACCACCTCAGAACCCCTTTCCCTTTGTTTTTTTGTTAAATATCCTTTTTCATTCGCAAAAAATACTATAGTGTTAAATTTTATTGCACCGTTTCTAGACTCATAACAGTTCGTTAAAAAGTTTTTACATTCAGTCTCATCATATTTAGATGAATCAAAAGAACTAAGTTTTAGAAAATACTTCTCACCAATATCATATGTAAACGTATTAGCTATTCCCATAGCTACTTTATACCACTCATCATATGAATTTGTTATTGAAGTATTTTTCTTTCCCAGGAATCTTATAATAGCAGCTATCGTATATCTATCACTAGGTGCATTTCTATTTGCAGGATTATGCAATGCATCCTTATTACTTGAGATTCTTAATTCTACATCATTAGATTTGCTTTTTAGTTCTACAATTGGTGATACATCTAATATGGGTATGTCGAATTCAACAAATTCATTCTTTACTCTTAATAATGGGTCATATGAAAAGAAACAAAGCCTAGTTGTGTCGCTCCCACTGGTATCTAATTCTATATTGTATTTTTCTTTAAAGTAAGAAGCAAGTTTTTTAAATGCATCTTTATGTGCAATGTCCAAATTTGCGTTGGTTATTTCAAATTGATAACGTATAGAAACTAGCCCTTTGATACCTTCCTTTGAGGGAGACTCCCAATAAGAAAAAACCAGTGGCTCTTTTTCAAAGCAGTCTTTTATTCTAGCCAATTCAGCATCATCAAGTTTGTCAATATCCAGAACAATAAGGGAGTTGTAATTTTTGATTTTCGATTTTTTTCTTTCTCCATCAAATGTTCCACAAAATGTAACTGCTGCAAGTGTTCTTTTGTGGCTATTGTATTCATCTTTCTTGTTTTGTTGAAGCAGATAACGAAGATCTTGAACTTGCGATTTGTGTAAATCAGATTGAATTTCTTTCAAAACCTCACGAATGGTCATTTCTTTAGAAAAAGCAGACCATGTATTTTTCTGATAAGAAACTACTTTATTGAGAATTTCCACAGATGAGGGTGTTATTGGAGTTTTTGAAAACATTATACCATTATAGTTTTATTTGTCAACTCCCCCCTAAACGCCCTATGTCTTAAACTACTATACAAATTTTCTAACTCCTGCAAGCTTTGTTGGTATTGGGTTTTGAGGGATTCAGTCTTTTCTACGATTTGAGCAAATTGGGTTTGGATTTCGATTGGAGGAATTAGATTTTTAATACTTTGTAGTTCTTGTGCATTTATGTTTGCCATTCCAACAATGCTTTTACACATTCCAAGCAATGTTTTCTTATCATGACTTGAATTCAAATAGCCCCATAAATGTCAGTGCGTTGGCAGAAACGACTCTTTGGACTTTGCAGATGGGTTGGCTTTGTGCGGTTGGGGCAAAAGCCAATGTACTGTTTGCGGTTCGGCATAAAATTGAATTAAAAAAAAATGTGCGGTGGGGAAAATAAAAAATACAGAAGGGTCGGCAATGAGTGTCGGCTTAATCGTTGTCCGTTTGTAAAATCGTCTTTATGTGCTTTATAACCCTTCAAAATGATTTACTTTTTCTCGTTTATGTTTCTATTTGTCAGCTGTGATGTGTCGATCTACGCTTGCTTTCTACAAGTCAATAGACCTCATCATTTCAACTTGAGCTGCCTATTTCTTCATTGGAAATCTAGAACCTTCCCAAACGAAGCCCCTTCTAAACCCATCCAAATATATCAAAAATACCTTAAATGACCAAATGATCTAACGGTCTTTTTGGTTGATCCAAGCCCTTTGTTGGGGTGTGGTTGTATGTTTTTGTGGTTTTTTGAGCTTTCGTGATCCAATAAGCTTTGAATGTACATAGATCGGTCTCATGTACCAGTAAATAGGTCCCAAAACTATCTGGAAATGTATAGACACTGACTTTCTTCCAAGTCCCAGCCTTGCAAGCAGGTGCCTTAAATATAGTTTGATTGCTTCGTGAAGCCTATGGAGATGTGGTTCCTGGCGTTCAAATAAAACGTGTTTGGTTCAGTATTCGTGAAAATACACTTTCAAAACGGGTTATGCCATTTGGGATGACCAAGTGTGATGAGTTTTTTTACTGTTGAAGTTGTAAGGTCGATTGTTTGGAATCATTTGAGTACAAGAACCTCTTGAACCTTCAAATGATGGAAATGAACTCTATGGGTATATCCAACTATCTATGGTTATTTAACCCGTTGGCTAGATCGAGTGTTTGTGCCGTAAATATCTTGAAACGTCTGAAAATACGAATGTATCTGGTGTGTAATCCTACCAAACCACTGTTAATACCGCTTTCGCAGGAATAAGAATTGAACCAAATTTCCCTTGAAAATTAAGATCCAAGGATTGAGGTTCGGAGGTTTCATTTAAAATCAGTCCGACTCGTTTCCCATCTGGCCGTAGAAAAAACACATGGGGTAGGTTGGTTCCCTCGGAGGGCAACTGGTAGGAGCCCGGAGGAAGGAAAGAGCTGATCTGACCTAGAATATAATAGGCTACATTTCGTTCCACCCGTTTGCCATCAATGGTTAGGGCACCTAGACATTGGGTGCAGCCTCCCGGTGTATGTGGCCCCATCAGCCGATCATTCGCTAAATTCCACTCCAAAACCGTCACCGCGCCTTGTCGTAGCGCACCAATCACCACATTTTTCATGTGCCAAACTAAATCACCCCCAAATTGCCCTTCGGAACTTGTCCATTGTTCGGTGAAATAGATGCGTTTATCTGGATGAGCCTGTTGAACCATACCTAAAGCCTCTACCGATCCGCCACACAAGTGGAAGGCGGTCCCTCGGGCCCACTTCCGTGCATTAGGATCTTCCAAAATCGATAATGGATATTCTGGGTGATCTGCATTATGATCCCAAAGTACTACCTCGGTGGTTAATCCGGCTTTTTGGATAGCTGGACCTAGGTAATCCCGGAGAAAAGTGGCCTGCTCTTTAGCTGACATTTCCATACTGGGATTATTTCCCCCGTGCATAGGCTCATTTTGCATGCTCAGGATAGAAATTTCAATTCCTCGGGCTTTCATGGCTTGTAGGTACTTCACCAAATAGCGGGCATACGTCGAATAATGATCGGCCTTTAGATGCCCCCCCTTTGTTTGTCCATTGGTTTTCATCCAAACCGGTGGACTCCACGGAGTGGCCATCCACCGAATGTCTGGTCGAATGGCCAACATTTCTTTAATCAACGGAATTAACGCTAGGGTATCTTGACCTAGTGAAAATTGAGATAAGGTTGTGTCAGGCTCAGGATGATAATCAAATACAGAAGCATCCAAGTCGGAAGCCCCAATGCTCAGCCGAAAAAAGGAAAACTGGCGGGTAGGGCCCACCAGTTCCTGAAGTAATTTTTGCCGTTGATTCGAAGGAAGTGATTGGATAAGATGTGCACTTCCTCCGGTCAAAGTAAACCCAATACCCTCCAAAGGGAATCCTTTCGTCTCCGACTCAACTCGAATTTGTTTATTTTGGGTCGGTTTGTCCTTCCAAACCAACGTCGTCGGCACCGGTTGAATCAATGCTCGGCCGTCGGCTTGGGTGATCCACTGACCCTGCTGGGCCAGAAGGGTAGTCGAGAGCACCAGAAGTCCAAAGAGGAGGAAAGGACGGATCATACCTTCTTTTTGTTAGGAATGGGATTGACTAAATCGGTTCATTTCTTTCATCAAATGTTGATTTTCAGCTGGGGTTCCTACGGAAATCCGAAGGCAACCTTCACACAATAGCACATTGGAGCGATCCCGCGTGATGACCTTTTGGTCGATTAAATACTGAAATAAACCTTTTGGATTACGAACGCGTACCAAAAGTTGGTTGGAGTCACTCGGAAAAACATGAAGTACCTCTTTTTGGTGAAGCAACGACTCCGCTAACTTATTTCGGGCCTCGATCAAATCCGATACCATTTTATTTTTAATATCCTCATGATCCAATGCCTTGAGAAGAGCCTGTTGGGTTAGGATATTTAGGTTGTAAGGGTATTTGATTTTGTTCAAAACCTGAATCAAGTCCGGATGGGCGAAAGCCATTCCCAGACGCAATCCAGCCATCCCCCATGCCTTCGAGAAAGTTTGCAACACAACTAGATTGGGATACTCATCTAGGTAAAGCAACCAAGAGGCCTCTGGAGCAAAATCAATGTAAGCCTCATCAATGACCACAATTTTATCGGAATAATTACTTACGATCGTTCGTATTTTCTCCTGATCTACTAGATTTCCGGAAGGGTTATTGGGTGAACAAATCCAAATCATTTTGGTATGCGATTGGATGGTTTTTTCGATACCCTCTACATCCAGGTCGAAATCCTTGGTCAATGGGGAGGAAAGAACTGTAACTTGTTGTATATCAGCACATACTTTATACATCCCGTAGGTGGGAGGGAGGATTAAAATAGAGTCTTGTTTAGGCTCACAGAGTGCTTTGATTAATAAATCGATGGCTTCGTCTGAACCATTTCCAAGAAAGATCTGTTCTTCTCTAACTCCCTTAATTTGGGATAATTTTCGCTTGATTTCGGTTTGGTGTGGATCAGGATATCGGTTGTAATGATCACCCGTGACAGAGCCAAACGGATTTTCATTGGCATCCAAAAATACTCCCTCGGTGCCCTTATACTCATCCCGAGCGGATGAATAAGGGGTCAACTCAACTAAGTGCGGGCGAACCAGCTGTGTGAAATCTAATTTCATTTTACTTCTTCTAAATACGTGTAGTAGTACTTTACGTATTTGTAGTTAAACGTTTATTAATCAATTAGTTATTTGCTTTTTTATTGATGATCGAAAAGGTACTTTTAAGTAAATTTTAAGGGTTTTCCCGCAAAAAAAACCAACTATCTCTCATCACTCATCACTCATCTCTCATCTCTCATCACCTCATCCCCATCCGTATAGCTCCATCCAATCGAATGGTTTCTCCATTTAGCATGGTGTTGGCTAGAATATGTTCGGCAAGCCGAGCAAACTCAGACGGTTCACCTAGCCGAGGAGGAAAAGGCACTTGCAGAGCCAACGAGGCTTGCGCTTCTTCTGGAAGAGACGCCATCAAAGGTGTTTTAAAAATTCCGGGTGCGATGGTCATAACCCGGATACCCAGTGATGCCAAATCTCGTGCAATGGGCAGTGTCATCCCCGCGACCCCGGCTTTACTTGCGGCATAGGCAGCTTGTCCCATTTGCCCATCGAAGGCCGCCACCGACGCCGTATTGATGATGACGCCTCGCTCACCGTGTTCGTTGACGTCGTTTTTTGCCATGCTCTCAGCAGCTAATCGTACAACATTGAATGTGCCGATGAGGTTTATGCCAATAATTTTCTGAAAATGCTCTAGAGAATGCACGCCCTTTTTGCCATATACTTTCATAGGAGGGGCTATGCCTGCACAATTGATTGCGACTTGGATCGGGCCGTACGATTGTTCGATGTGTTGAATGGCATTTTGGACATCCGCTTCCTCTGTAACACTTCCCAAAAAAGTCGGAAGTGATGGGTGCTTTTGTAGATCCAAAATGGTGACGATTCCTCCTTTTGAGGCCAGAAGTTCGGCCGTGGCAGCTCCCAGTCCGGAGGCTCCACCTGCCACTAAAATCCGTGTTTGTTGAATATCCATGGTGTAATTGTCAGGTTTAGGGTTCAACCTATGTATCTTTGCAAATTGGCTACAAAATTTGAAAAGAATTGTATGGTATCAAAGGAAAACATAGGGGATTCTTTCCGATCGTTGCAAGATGAGATTTGTCATGCTATTGAAACAACCGATCAGAAAGGAAAATTCAAAGAAGATGCATGGCATCATCATTCTGGCGGAGGAGGACGGACACGTGTCCTAACGGATGGTCGGATTTTGGAAAAAGGAGGCGTAAATTTCTCTGAGGTCCAGGGAAAAACATCACCAGCCCTACAAAAACAATTGAATTTATCTGAGGAAGCTGATTATTTTGCCACCGGGGTGTCCATTGTCATGCATCCTCTGTCTCCCCAAGTTCCAATCATTCACATGAATGTTCGGTACTTTGAGATGTCCAACGGTATTTGGTGGTTTGGTGGCGGGATCGACCTAACGCCACATTACATCGTCCCAGCTCAAGCCCAATGGTTCCATCAACAGCTAGAGTCAGTTTGCCGAGCTTTTGATGAAAATGCGTACGAAGAGTATAAAACTTGGGCTGATCGGTACTTTTATCTTCCACATCGCCAGGAAACTCGTGGTGTGGGTGGAATCTTCTTTGATTATTTGTCCACCGACAAATTAGGTAAATCCAAAGAAGAAATTCATCAATTTGTACTACAGGTAGGAAAATCTTTTGCGCCTATTTACACTCACTTAATGACCATTAATGCGGATAAGCCTTATACAGAGTCCGAGAAACAATGGCAATATGTTCGGAGAGGTCGGTATGTTGAATTCAATTTGGTATGGGATCGAGGGACCAAATTTGGGCTCGAAACCAATGGGCGAACAGAATCCATCTTGATGAGTCTGCCACCGACCGCCCAATGGCATTATGATTTCCAAATTGAGCCTGGTTCACCTGAAGATCACACCAATTCCCTCTTACGGCAAGGGGTCAACTGGCTGAGCATGGAAATCTAAAAACCCTAGGTCCCAGCTCGGTCCGTTTAGGTTGTATTGGATGGTTCCATCCTGTACCGTTAATGGACTCGGAATGTTGTTGTGGTACAATGAACCTGTTCCTAAACCTTGTGGTAATGTGGGACGATAGGTGGAGGTCAATTGACAAATGGCATGCAAGCCAAGATTCGATTCCAAGGCCGAGGTCATCCACCAGCCAGAGGATGTCTCCTCTGCCAATTGAATCCATGACTGAGAGGAAGAAATACCTCCGTGAAGACTTGGTTTTAGGATAATATAGGCCGGTTGTATCCAATTTAGAAGGTATTTCTTTTGATCAAGGTTTTGTACCCCAATTAATTCCTCATCCAATGCAATTGGTATAGGTGAATGGCGACAGAGGTGAGCGGTGGCCTCCCAAAGTCCCGGACGAATCGGTTGCTCAATGCTGTGAATGTCAAATGCAGCTAAATCATGTAATATATCAAGTGCTTTTGAAGGATCAAAGGCCCCATTGGCATCTACGCGCAAGGTCAAGTCCTGAGCAGGAGCCACCGAACGTATTTTTTTTAAGAGTCGTTTTTCAATGGAAAGATCCAGTGCACCTACCTTCATTTTGAGGGTAGTGAATCCGGCCTCCAATTTTTCTTCTATTTGTTTTTCCATCCACGCCTCATCTCCCATCCAAATGAGGCCATTGATGGCAATAGGATCAAAAAAAGGGGTATCTAAAAATGTGGACATCGATGTGTGGCGGGACCATTGTGCCCAAGCGCATTCCAAGGCAAAAGAGAACGAGGAGGTATAGTTCTCAACATGGGGAGCCTTGAAAGGATCTATCCAAGCCGATTTCTCGTTTAGCCAGCTAGTATACATGGTTTGAACCCAATGAGGCGAATCACATTCTGGACTTAAACCCGGCAACACAGAAATTTCTCCATATCCAATACGTTCCGGGTAGTCAGGATGCGTTAATCGAAGGATATAACTGTCTTTTTGGTGCAATACACCTCGGGAAGTTCCCGCGGCAAATTTAAATTTCAAAGGCCAATAGGCCCATTCGAGTTGAAATGACATGGTGAAATTTGTACGTTCTCTTTTTTGGCCTTTCGGTCTCTTGTATGCAAGTATAACCCGCTTTCGAAATTTTCTGTTTGATTGCAAAATACTAAAATCCGTTAGTCCCACCGTATTTTCCATCGGCGTAGGGAATTTATCTGTTGGAGGAACTGGGAAAACTCCAATGATCTTGTACTTGATCAATCGATTCTCTCATCTCCATATCGCCACCTTAAGTCGGGGATATGGTCGTCAAACAAAAGGTTTTCGAATGGTTGAAACATCTTCCTCGCCCGACGAAGTGGGAGATGAACCCCTATTGTTTATTCGTCCTCATGTTCGTGGTTTTGTGTCCGAAAAAAGGGTAGAGGGTTGGCGAAAAATTCAGGAGCTGGCCATCCAAGTAGAACTTCTGTTGTTGGATGATGTTTTTCAACACCGATACATCCAACCCCATCGGATGATCCTACTGACCACCTACCATCAGCCATTTTTTTCAGACGCTATTTTGCCTGTAGGTTGGTTAAGGGAATCCAAAGAGGGAGCCAATCGTGCTGATGCCATTGTAGTGACCAAATGTCCCAATCCTTTGAGTCAAAAGAAAAAGGAGTTCATTGTTCAGCAAATCGGTCGATTTAGTCAAGCGCCTGTATTTTTTTCCCAACCCGCCTATGGTATTCCTTACAACCTATGGACAAATCAACCAACGCAATGGCCACTTGCTGCTGTGGTGGTAGCTGGAATTGCCCATCCCATGGATTTCTTTTCCTACATACGAACCCAGGTAGCCCAGGTAATTGAAAAATCGTATTCAGACCATCACCGGTTTTCAAAGGCCGACATTGCCTCCTGCTTGGAAAAAGGCCTTCCGATAATCCTTACCGAGAAGGACGCTGTGAAATGGCGTCAATTTTCTGAATTTTCTGACAATTTGGTGATCGTTTGTCCGATTGACCTGAAAATAGAGAATCAAAACGATTTCGATTCCTTACTTTTGCACTGGTTTGGTGAATCAAAGCCCCATTCATGAACAGATTACGCGCATTTTCCCTTTTCTTTTGTTTGATTATTTGGCAATCAGTGCACGGACAGATTGTAGATGATTCGACTCGTCAGGTATACGGTCCTTTTTCGGTTTCGATTTGGAAAGGTACTCAATGGCTTGCCAAATTTAATCCCGATACGACCATTCGTCGGTTTGAATTACTGGATACATTGTCTGCCAGTCAATATTCGTTTAATTTTTTGGGAAACACAGGCACCGCTGCTCAATACCTGGGTGTTGTGGAGCAGCAAGACACTTGGACTCCCTATCTTTCTTCGTCCCCGTTTTCGATCTGGGCATTGAAAAAAGATCAAATACAATACCTTGATACAAAATCACCCTATTCCAATATGGAATATTGGCAAAGTTCGAGGGCCATCGGTCGTGTAAAATTTACCCCAAGCCCAAAAATTAAGCCTGAGTGGAATATGACACTTTGGGTGAATCGCCTAACCTCTTCTAAATTTTTTGGACTTACCGGAACTTCCCGCGAGGAGCGCTTAGCCGACCATTGGTCTTCCTATTTGTCAACCAACTACCAAAAAAAAGGAGGACGGTACCGAATGCTTGGGCATTATTATCATTTCAATCATCGCCAGGTAGAGACAGGTGGCGTATTGCCCTTTGAGACTGTTCCTTTGTCCAGTAACACCCTGGTACCTGATTATACTGATTACCAAGCCCAACTTAGGGGAGTCACTTCACGGGAATATCGAAATGAGTTGTACTTATACCAAGAATGGAAGTTAGCCAAAAATGAAGGGATTCGGGTGTTCCATGAGTCAGACTACCGATCGAATAAAAATTTTCAGTTTGATGTCAGTCCGGCATCCAACCTCACCAGTCTAATTTACCCTAACCCACCCACTGATCTTCCCGACACGATTCAGGTATTTAATCGGTTTCGGAGTTGGGTGAATTCAGTTGGATTTAAAGGATTTTGGAAAGGGTTTGCCTATGAGATTTCGGGTTCCCCACGAATTTATCGACGGATTTCTCCAACCCACCCGGATCTCTCTACCCCATGGCGAACGGAGTTCGGTGTAGGTGGTAAATTAGGTTATTTTACCAAAGATTCTAGTTGGGTAGTCGATTTTTCTGGTCATTTGACCACATCAGGAGGACTCTGGACGCAAGCCAAGGCCCTTGTAAAAGGCTGGCGCTTGGACTACAGTCAAAACCGGCAACCTGTTGGGCTTTTTTGGGAAAGATGGCAAAATGGTTGGATTCAATGGAATGAATCTTGGGGAGCGCCTTTTCAACAAAATGTAAGCGCTTCCTTACCCCTTAAGTGGGGATCGAGTCAACTAACCCCCATGGCACAATATCAATTGCTTTTCAACCATTTGTATTTTGATGAAGAATCGCGGCCAAATCAAGTAAGTTCTGGGATAAGTCGGTTGAGGATCGGTTTGGCGTGGGTAGGCCAAGTCAAACGTTTTTCTTGGGAGCTAGATGGACGGTACCAAACTACTTCCCGAACCGACATCATCCGAATTCCGACATGGGAGCTACATGCCCATCCAACCTATCAGATTATCTGGGCAAAAAAATTACCAATTCAAATTGGGGCACACTTGTACTATAAATCCTCTTTCTTTGCAGATGTCTTTCAACCCATGGTTGGGCAATTTCAACTTCAATCCGAACAAAAAGTATGGGGTCGCCCTCTTATAGATGTGTATACTGCGTTTATGATCAATCGGGTAAAATTATCTTTTGGATTTAGTCATGTAAATTTTGGATTGATTGGAAATGGATTTTTGGTTTCTCCCAACCAACCCCTGTTACCAAGAGCATTTAATTTACATGTCAATTGGCCCTTATTTGATTAATTCAATCCCAGGTAGCCAATAAAGTTTGAAAATACACGTATTGGCCTGGGTATTGTTTATGGATTAAGGGCAGAAGGTAAGATTCGAAATAGGAGTGAAAGGCATTAAATCCCGCTTCGGACTGAAAAAAAGTTTGGATGGCATACGTTTTTCCATCATTCTCCACTTCTGTCACCAAAAAATAAGCTTTCATGTCGTGCACATGCTCGTGGTTTTTCCATTCATGTTGCAACAGTATAGTCCAAAAAGTTTCCCATGAGCCTACGGCTTCTTTGGAAATGTTAAAAGTGTAGTTCGATACCAGCACAGAAATTTTAATTATTTTTACAAAACTATCAAATCAAACCCATGATCAAAAGAATTGCTCCAGTGGCTTTGGCACTTGTTATTTTTGCAGCCCTGGCCTTGCTTTACTGTAGCCCCCTGCTTTCGGGGAAGGTACTGAGTATGCACGACACCAATATGGCCACTGCTGCCGCCAAAGAATTGGTTGACCATCATGAAAAAACGGGCGAATGGGCTTGGTGGACCAACAGTATGTTTGGTGGCATGCCCGGATTTATGATTGCAGGTGAATATCCATACAGTTTTATTTCTACCCTGGGTACGTTGGCGAGTGGCCTTCTGCCGGCCCCGGCCAATGTTCTGTTTTTATTGATGGTGGGCTTTTTTGTTCTAATGAAAGCTACACGTGTAGAGCCATGGTTGGCCTATCTTGGCAGTGTAGCCTATGCGTTTGGCTCCTATAATCTTCTTTTCACGGAGGCAGGTCACCTGAGCAAGATCTTAGCTTTAGCCTATGCGCCTGTGGTATTGGCAGGATTTATCATGATCCTGAGAAAAGAATGGGGGTGGGGAACTCTTTGTTTTACCCTAGGTCTAGGACTAGAATTGTATGCCAACCACCTTCAAATAACCTACTATCTATTCTTTATTTTAGCAGCCTATGGAATTTGGTGGCTGGTGGATCAACTAATCCAAAAGCAACCTATCGCTTGGGTACCCTTACTAGGAGCAATCACACTGTCGTTGGCAATTGGTGTCGGTTCGCATGGTATGCGGTTATGGAATAACCTAGTGTATTCGGCTGAAACCATGCGAGGGAAGTCAGAACTTAGCCAAAGTTCCGCTGGTGCCAATGGATTGGATGTAAAATATGCCTTCGGTTGGTCATATGGCATTGGCGAAAGTACGACCCTCATCGTCCCCAATATGTACGGAGGAGGCTCTGTGGGTTCTTTGGACGAATCCTCAAAAACCTATCAAGCTTTGGTAGGCGGTGGTGTAGGCGCCTCTGATGCCGCCAATTTTGTTAAGCAAATGCCTATGTATGTGGGACAACAACCTTCTACCTCAGGTCCTGCGTATTCTGGTATCGTCGTGGTCTTTTTGTTTTTGCTTGGTATGTTCATTCGAAACACTTCCTGGCGTTGGATTGAATTTGGTTTATTGGTCTTATTCTTAATGTGGTCTTGGGGCGATAACCTGTCAGGTTTTAATACCGCTTCTTTTGAATGGATCCCCGGATTTAATAAATTCCGAGCCATTACCATGTTGTTGACATTGGTCCACTTCCTATTTGTCTGGGGGGCTGTTCAAACGTTGCAAGTTCTTTCAAACTACTCTTGGGAAAGCATCCGTAAGTATGTAATTTATGTTGGGGCGATTTTAGTTGGATTCATTGGGATCGGCTACATGACGACGTCCTTTAACGCATCGGGTGATGCCAATTTTCAACAAAGTCTGGCCGGTTCGTTGGGGCCCGACTTTGCCGGTAATGTGATCCGGGCTTTACAGGCGGATCGCCAAAGTGCCGCTGAGGCAGATATTCTTCGGAGTATTCTCTTAATGGCCATTTTAGGGGCTTTGATCTGGCTGAAAACGGCAGGTAAGTGGAAATCCATCGCTTGGACGTACGTAGTGTTGGGTATCACCGTTTTTGATCTCATTTTTGTCGATAAACGGTATTTTAACAACGATGATTTTGTGCCAGCCTACCAACAAAAACAAACCTTTGAACCTTCCGCAGCCGATGCGCAGATTCTGCAGGACACCACCCACTATCGGGTATTGAATTTAACCACCGGTTTCTGGCAAGATGCACGCGATTCATATTTTCATCATTCCGTCGGTGGATATCATGGAGCCAAGTTGAAACGAGTGCAAGAATTGTTCGATCAACAAATGGTAAAAGACGGTCAACTCAATTTGCCAATTTTTAATATGTTGAATACCAAGTATTTTATTACCGCATCTCAAGCCGGTGCGCCGGCGGTTCAAACGAATCCGGAGGCCCTGGGAAATGCTTGGTTTGTTCATCAAGTGAAACAAGTTTCATCGGCGGATGAAGAAATGAAGGCACTCAGTGAAATCAATTTGGCATCTGTAGCGGTCGCGCAAAAATCCTATGTAGAGAAACTAGGGCAACCGATTCCAGCTTCCTTGGACACCACAGGTACTGTCCAATTGGTTTCCTATGCTCCCAATCGGTTGGTCTATCAATCCAATGCCTCTAAAGAAGGATTCCTCGTCTTTTCCGAAATGTTTTATCGCGGAAACCAAGACTGGATTTCTACCGTCGATGGAAAAGAAATGCCCCATACCAAAGTCAATTACGTCCTTCGAGGAATGCTCGTGCCGGCAGGTCAACATGAAATTGTGTTTACATTCCAACCCGTCTCTGTCGAAAAAGGACAATACATTGATCTGGCAAGTTCACTTGCTTTAATCCTATTGATCGCTTCCATTTTGTGGAACGAGTTTCGTAAAAAGTAATTTTTTGAATTAATTTACGAATTCAGTGGTGGTGTATACAAATCGAGTATTTGTTGCACCACCACTTCTTTTTTATAGGTTCGGGTGGCTTTTACCCAAGCATTATGCCCCCATATTTTTTTGTTTTCAAGACATGCTTCAATGCCTGTGGCGAAATCCTGTACATCAAATGGTTGGGCGACATAGCCGGAGTGTTGGTGGTCAATCATTTCAGGAATTCCACCAATGGAAAAACCAACACATGGAATCCCACTTCCCATGGCTTCCATAATGGTATTGGGCAGATTTTCAAATCGGGAAGAAAGCGCAAATACATCCGCTGCTTGATACACCTGGGCCATTTCTGTTGAATCTCGAATGATTCCCAAGGATCGAACCGGAACATGGCACTGCGCGGCTGTGGATTCCTCCATTTGACCCACCACCAATAACTCCGTATCTTGCGGGAAAAAAGCGGTGGCCTCAATCAATAAATCGATGCCTTTCCATAATACTTCCAATTTTGCCGCCACGATAAGAACATAGAATTTATCTGCCTCCAATTTCCATTTCTCGCGCGCTTTCAACTTATCTCCTGGCATAAAAATTGACATATCCAATGGATTTGGAATGACCGACACAGGAAAACGTTGGCCCAGTGTACTTTTTCTCACCCGCTTGGCCAACCATTCACTGCATGCAATCCAATGGATAGAAGCGGATTCCATAGCCCATTGCTTTAGCTCAAATTGGCGACGGGATAAATCATCCTCTTTTGGATGTTTCAAATAAGAGGTGCATTTTCCGCATTGTTGGGTGTATCGTTCGCAAGAACCGGCATGATGACAACCACCGGTGATCCACCACATATCGTGGAGGGTTATGAACGTAGGTTTTTTTAAATCAAGCACAGCTTTTAAATTTTGGCCAGATAAGTAGCCAAAATTAATCCAATGTAGGTGCAAAATATCTGCGGATTGAATCACCTCCGAAGTTTCAATGGAATTTCCGGTGACTAAAGGAGAAAAGGCAAATCGAACACTTTTTGACTTTTCAAACCACCTAAAATACAATCTCTCCCATACAAATTTGAGCCAGTTGAGGGTAGGTTGCCCAAAGGCAACGGTGTAGGCATCCGGTTTTTGTTGATCACCAACCAATAACAAGGCCTCATGCCCCAGTTCTCTTTGGCCATCTCGTAAGCGCTTGGCTGCAATGGCAGCACCACCAAGCATGTCGTTTGAATTCAGGTGAACAATCCGCATATTAGTCATTTAAAACCCACGTATCTTTACTGCCTCCACCTTGGGAGGAATTCACGACCAAAGATCCCTTTTTTAAAGCCACGCGGGTCAAACCACCTGGAGCTACATAAATTTCCTCACCGTATAAAATGTAGGGTCGTAAATCGACGTGTCTTGGCTCCAAAGAATCCTCTATAACGCAGGGACTTGTGGAAAGGGAAATGGTTGGCTGGGCGATAAAATTTCGTGGATTGGATTTAATTTTTTCTTTAAAGTCCTCTTGCTGCGCTAGGGTTGACTTGGGGCCAATCAACATTCCGTATCCACCTGCTTCGTTGGCTTCCTTAACAACCAAATCCCCGATGTTTTGCAGGACATGTTGAAGATGAACTGGATTTTCGCATAGAAAAGTTTCTACGTTTGATAAAATGGCCTCCTCACCTAAGTAATACCGAATGATTTCAGGTACATAAGCATAAACTACCTTATCGTCGGCAACACCCGTCCCAAGGGCATTGGCAAGGCCGATTCGGTTATTTTTGTAAACATCAAAAATACCGGGAATTCCAATCAAAGAGTCAGGGTTAAATGCTAGTGGATCTAGAAAAACATCGTCCAACCGTCTATACAATACATCCACCACTTTAAAACCTTTGGTGGTTCTCATTTTGACATATCCGTCATGAACCACAAGATCACGGTAATCAACTAATTCTATTCCCATTTGTTGGGATAAGAAAGAATGCTCATAATAGGCCGAATTATAAATGCCCGGGGTTAAGACCGCAATGGTAGGTTCATGTTTTCCTGAAATATACCGAAGGACTTCGAATAGCTTGGCTGGGTATTCCCCGATAGGCCGAATACCTTGTGTATTGAGCACCGATCCAAATAAATTTTTGGAAATGTCTCGATTGGCCAGCATGTAGGAAACACCCGAGGGACATCTTAAATTGTCTTCCAAAACAAGGTAATTTCCTTGATGATCTCGAATTAAATCCGTACCCGTGATGTGAATGTAGATGTCTTTTGGGGGCCGAATTCCAGCACAATTTTTAAGATAGCCCTTGGAAGAAAAAATAACCTCGCTCGGAATAACCTTGTCCTTTAAAATCCGCTGAGGGCCATAAATATCCAATAAGAATTGATTCAATGCATAAATGCGTTGTTTCAATCCTTTTTCCAGTAAATTCCATTCGTTGGACGGAATTACCCTTGGTACTATATCCATAGGAATGATCCGCTCGGTTCCTCCTTCCTCTGAATACACTTGGAAGGTAATGCCCATATTGATCATGGAGGCTTCGGCTGTCTTCTTTTTTAAGACGAGTTGCTCGGGACTTAATTTGTTGACATGGTGATAAATGAATTCGTTTCCCAACCGAGCTGTTCCATCTGGCATGACAAGCTCGTCGAAAAAGGATTCATTCTCATACGTTAGAAAATGATTGTGCATAAATCTTTGGTTTTAGGTTAAACCAAAAATAAAGGAAGTTTTGGGATTCGAATAACAAAAAACAAAAAAGCACAGATAAATCTGTGCTCTTGTGACGAAAGCGAGACTCGAACTCGCACGGGCTAACGCCCACTACCCCCTCAAAGTAGCGTGTCTACCAATTCCACCACTTCGCCGTTGGGATTGCAAAAATAGAAATCGACTCGAGGGAATGCAAGTTTTTTGTAAAAATTTTATTCCGAATAATAAACCGGAAAAACCTTATTTGATGAGCCACAAATCAGTTTTCTTAATGTAAGCAAATTGTTGTTCCGTTTCGATATGGTACCAAATATCCCGTGCACCCACAATATTAACCTTTTGACCTTGCCGAATGGGCCCCAGTGCCTCCGAACCGGCGGAAGGTCCCGCCCTCAGTATGGCATCCGGCGATTTTACAATACCAAATCTCAACCAGGAAAATGTGTTGGTTAAGACAAACAGAACGACCAAATAACTAAAAAACAAAGCTTGGTAGGCGAGGGGTACTCTTTGCTGTTGTTTCTTCTTTTGCCAAAATACCCATACTAAATAGAATGCAAATGCCAGTAGGGCCGATATCACCCAAAGATAATACTCTAAATAAAGTGTGTACAGGAAATTTAAATCATCTCGACCATACCCCGGCAGTTTTTGTTCTTCCGCTATTTGAAGTAGTTTATCATACACCTCATCTGTGGGGTGGAAAGCATAATACTGATGTAAATGATACACACACTCGGACCAAAGACCTAATTTCTCCGCCGCATGGGCTATTTTTAGGTGAACAATCGGATGTGTTTCGGGTTTTAAGCGTAACTGCCGCTGGTATTCTATCAAAGCACCTGGCCATTGCTGCTCACTGAACAAAGAATCCGCGAAAAAAAATGAAGACTTTTGAGCTTGAATATCAGTAGTTTGAGAGAAAAACAGTAAAAATACAGGTAAAAATTTATAAAAAAAAGATCTTTTCATTTGGAATTAAGTCTTAAACCGCCTAGTTTTGCATCCGCGTTTGAGGGATAAACGTCCAACAAAAGCAAGATTCCGTAGCTCAGCTGGTAGAGCAATACACTTTTAATGTATGGGTCCTGGGTTCGAATCCCAGCGGGATCACAAGGCAATCAGAAATGATTGCCTTTTCTTTTTTACATTCAAAAAAATAGGTAAATCCAATAAAAAATGCCACTCTGTGCAGGAGTGGCATTTTCTTTTAGCTGACATACTCTCGTAGAGGTGAATCTTTTTCTTTGGCTAATTCACGAATGACCAGCCAATCGGTCAATCGGGGGAAAAGTTTATTCAACCAAACGGTGAGTATCCCCTCCGAGGTGAGAATCAACGTCCTTTTGCGTCGCGCAATTGCTTGGGCGATTCGATGGGCAACCTCTTCTGAAGACATCATCTTGCCCTCATCACGAACCGTAGATCCTGCCGCCTGGCCATGGGCATCTAAGGCTGAAAACCGGATATTCGATGCTGTAAAGCCCGGACAAGCGGTCAGTACATGAACACCTTGGGGGAGTAGTTCGGACCGAAGCGCCTCTAAAAACCCATTTAAAGCAAACTTCGAGGCAGAATAACCTGTCCGTACTGGCAAACCTCTATATCCGGCAATGGAGGAAATACCAACAATGCTTCCTTTTGTCCTCTTGATGTGCGGTAGTGCCGCTTGAGTCATGTAAACGGTCCCCATGAAATTTACATCCATGAGCCGGCGAATGGTGGCGTCGACATCCGCATCCTCAAACATCGACCGCATGGTCAAACCTGCATTATTAATCAAAATGTCAACCCGACCAAACTTCTCTAACGTTTGTTGTACAACCTCATACGTCTGGGCTTGTACACTAACATCCGAGACAATAGCTAAAACTTGAATTCCTTCCTGTTGTAACTCATTGGCTGCGTCAAAAAGCTCTTTTTCTCTTCTTCCTGTAATCACTACCCGTGCTCCTTGTCGCCCCAACTCTTGCGCAAGTGCTTTTCCGATTCCGGAGGAGCCTCCCGTAATGATGACTACCTTTTGCTGGAACATACTGGTTCTGTGGTTTGAAAGTGCAAAAATACGATAACTCAATTGGTTAATCGCTGTCCTACCTATAACTTTGTAGATTAAATCATGTTCATGGGTAAACGTAAAAAAGTAAATATAAGTGCCATCGAGGTACTAGATTTCGCAGCTGAGGGTAAATGTATGACCAAAGTTGATGGTCAAGTGGTTTTTTTGAATGGAACAGAAGTCGCCCCAGGGGATGTAGTCGATATCGAAGTCGTCTTTTCCAAGAAAAAATTTGCAGAGGGTCGAGTCCTTCGTGTAGTCTCCAAAAGTGCAATCCGGCAGGAACCTTTTTGTGCCCACTTCGGCGTTTGTGGTGGTTGTAAATGGCAGCACATTCCCTACACCTTGCAAAAAGACCAAAAAACTCGCCAAGTACATGATCAACTGGTCCGAATTGGCCATCTCCCCATTACCGAAATACAACCCATTGTTGGTTCCGAAAAAACCACTTTCTACCGAAACAAACTCGAATTTACGTTTTCAGCTAGCCGTTGGCTCACTCCGGAGGAGGTTAATTCCGAGACCGAATACAACCAAAATGTACTCGGTTTTCACGTACCTCGGCGATTTGACAAAGTGTTTCCTATTGAACACTGTCATTTACAACCCGACCCCTCTAATGCAATCCGCCTTTTTTTACGCGATTATGCCCATGCCTCTGAGTGGCCTTTTTATGATCATGTGGCTCATGAAGGATTTTTTCGAAATGTCATGATTCGGACCACCACCACGCAGCAAGTCATGGTGGTCATTCAATTTGCGCGCCCTATTCAAGATCAGATAGATTCCACATGCCAAGCTCTTTTAGACGCCTTCCCAAATATTACTTCATTAAATTACTTCGTAAATTCTAAGCGAAATGATTCCTATCAGGACCTTGAACCTATTTGTTTTCATGGTAAGCCTTATATTGAGGAAGTGATGGAGGGTTTGACGTTTCGAATTGGGGTGAAATCATTTTATCAAACGAATCCCGAACAAGCCTTTGAACTTTATAAAATTACCCGGGATTTAGCCGAAATCAAATCAACTGATCTGGTGTATGATTTGTACACTGGAACCGGTACAATCGCCAATTTTGTAGCCAAGCAAGCCCGCCAGGTGATTGGTGTAGAGTACGTCCCTGAAGCCATCGAGGATGCCAAAATCAATTCTGAAATCAATCAAATCACCAATACACTCTTTTTTGCCGGGGATATGAAGAAAGTACTCGATACCGAATTCATCGAACGACATGGTCGCCCCGATGTACTGATTACAGATCCGCCAAGAGCAGGAATGGATAAAGAAGTTATTGAGGTCATTCGCCAAGCTCAACCTCATCGAATCGTCTATGTGAGTTGCAACGCCGCAACACAGGCACGCGATCTGGCATTACTCATGGACGAATACCACATCGATACCGTGCAACCCGTCGACATGTTTCCTCATACTCACCATGTAGAAAATGTCGTTCGGTTAACCCGGAAATAAAATGGGAAATTTAAAATGGAAAATCCTCTTCTGGATTTCCATTTCCTTGAGCTGGGCGCTGATTGGCTTTTGAGGTGAATGTGACAGATCCACTGCCTCCCCGTTCAAAATCACTTATACCCGATGTGGATGGGAGTCGATTAAAACCTCCTGACGGAGCATCGGGTAATGGACGATAAAACCCATCCAGGTCCGTAAACTTCGTGAATTTGCCGATAAATCGAAGTCGAACTGTATCAACGGTTCCGCTTCGGTTTTTGGCGATGATCACTTCGCCAACACCCTCTGTCGGGTTGCCGTCCTCATCCTGGGTAATCTTATAATATTCTGGTCGATATAAAAACATGACCATGTCGGCATCTTGCTCGATAGAGCCTGACTCACGCAAATCGGATAACATTGGTCGTTTATCTCCTCCCCGGGTTTCTACCGCACGTGACAACTGCGAAAGAGCAATAACAGGAACATCCAATTCTTTGGCTAGGTTTTTCAAAGCCCTGGAAATTGAGGCAATTTCTTGTTCGCGGTTTCCTCCACCTTTTTGGGAAGAATCCCCCGACATGAGCTGAAGGTAATCGATGATGACGAGTTGAATGTCGTGCTGTGCTTTTAATCGCCGACATTTGGCCCGTAGCTCCAAAACAGATAGGGCAGGGGTGTCATCTATAAAAATAGGGGCTTTTGAAAGTCGATCAATGCGATGATGCATCTGCTCCCATTCTGCCTTTTCCAAAGTTCCTTTTCGAAGTTTCTCTGAATCTATTTCCGCTTCAGCCGAAATCATCCGAAGCATCAACTGATTGGCGGACATCTCCAAAGAGAAAATGGCTACGGGCATATTGAATTCAATCGCTGCATTCCGCATGGCTGAAACCACAAACGCAGTTTTTCCCATTGCGGGACGAGCCGCAATGATCACTAATTCGGTTTTTTGCCAGCCACCCGTTAGCCGGTCCAAGGCGGTAAAGCCACTGGCAACACCGGTTAATCCATCCTTATTATTCTTTTTTGCCTCTAATTCAACGATGGTAGACCGCATGATGGAGCTAGCATCTAAATAATTTTTACGAATATTTCGCTCTGAAATCTCAAAAAACGATTGCTCAGTTTTATCTAATAATTGAAAAACATCAGAGGTTTCCTCAAAGGCATCCCGCAAGATATTGGAGGCAACCTGAATCATGTCGCGCTTGATAGCGGCTTGGGCAATGATTCGAGCATGAAACTCAATGTTGGAGGCAGAATGTACCTTACTGGTTAAGGTGGCAATATAGGAAGCCCCGCCTACCATCTCCAATTCTCCATTTTGCCGAAGTTGTTGAGTAACAGTCAGGATATCAATAGGTTCAGATTTTGCAAAAAGTTGAAGTATGGCTTGGTAAATCTTTTGGTGGCTGTCCTTGTAAAAAGTATCCGCCCGTAAAATATCCACCACTTCGGTCAATGCCTCCTTTTCAAGCATAAGTGCACCCAAAACAGCCTCTTCCAAGTCAATCGCTTGGGGAGGCAATTTGCCCGGCTGGGCGGCATCAAGCCAAGCATTCCGATTAATGGCTTGATTTCGAATCGTACGATTGGGGGTTAGGCTGTTCTTTTCCATAGGTCAATTCTGGATGCAATGTTACGGATTTTTTATTAGAGTCCCATTTCCCCAAGAATTGATTTTTATACGAACACTTTCCTTTCTGACCTGTTTTATATTTCTTTACTGCATTAAATCCATTTAAACACACAAAACGTTTTGGTTGAAAAAAGAATTGTTTTAGATGATGTATCCCTTGTGGATTTCGTAGGTGTGCAAAATCGTCACATTCGTATTATTTCGGAGGCTTTCCCACAAACTATTATCGTGGCACGCGGGGAAGAATTGGTAGTTCGGGGTAATCAGCAAGAAATTGAACAAATTGAAGGGATTGTTGATTCCATGAAATCTCATTTGGCCAAATACGGGCAAATCAAAGAGCAACAGGTAATTCAGTATGCCCGGAATAATCCAACCGAAGCTTTGGCCCAAGCTACCGAAGACTCAGATGTAATTTTATTTGGTAACAAAGGACAAATCATCAAACCGAGATCGGTCAACCAGAAAAAAATGATGGAGGCCGTTTTATCTCACGATATAGTTTTTGCCATTGGTCCGGCCGGAACCGGGAAAACCTACACGGCAGTCGCTATGGCTGTTCAAGCTTTAAAAAACAAACAGGTTAAAAAGTTAATCATCACACGACCTGCCGTGGAAGCTGGAGAGAATTTAGGTTTTTTACCAGGTGATCTAAAGGAGAAAATTGATCCCTATCTTCGCCCTATCTACGATGCCTTGGAGGATATGATCCATGCCGAAAAGCTGAAGGGGTACATTGAAAAGAATACAATTGAAATTGCTCCCTTGGCCTACATGCGTGGAAGAACGCTAAATAATGCCTTTATTCTGTTGGACGAAGCGCAAAACACGACACCTATGCAGCTAAAAATGTTTCTGACTCGCATGGGCCCTCAGTCCAAAATGATCATTACGGGAGATAAAACTCAAGTAGACTTGCCCAAAAAGCAAAAATCGGGTCTTGTAGATGCTGAAGAAAAGTTAGCCAAAGTAAAAGGTATTGAATTCATTCATTTAGATGGAATGGATGTCGTTCGTCATCCCTTAGTTCGAGAAATATTAAAAGCATATGAGGAGGATGAGTCGTAATTCAAGTTGGATTTTGGTCCTTTTCTTGTCCCTTTATCCGACGTGGACCTTCAGCCAATTGCTGCGTCGTTGTGCTGTGGGTCATGGAAGTTCCTGGCTGGATAGGTACCAACAACTTGAATTACAAAAACAGTCCGTTCCCAATGCTAAAGTCGGACAAACGGTGCTGCGAATCCCTGTGGTTGTGCATGTTGTTCATTCCGAACCTTCTCTTCTTACCGGCTTGCCAGGTAGTGGAAATATTTCGGATGAGCAAATTTTTTCACAGATCGCTGCACTGAACGAGGATTATCGTGGGCAACCGGCCACATTTGGTCGAAATATCATCCGAAATTCCACTGACCTCGGAATTGAGTTTTTTTTAGCGACGGTTGATCCGCAAGGATTACCCACTTCGGGTATCGTCCGTGTCCGAGGACCTAAAAAGTCATATGATGTGTTCGACGATAATTTCATACTTTCCTCTCTTAGTTATTGGGATTCTAATCGATACCTAAATATCTGGGTAACCTCGCTGAACGATAACTTTTTAGGAATTGGTGAATTTCCAGGCGGAGATTTCGATGGTTTGGATACCGGTGTACCCGAGGAGGTGGATGGTATCATCATTGATCATACCGTTTTTGGCCGAAAAACAGGAACAGCCAAAGATCAATTTTACGGGTATGGTCGAACTTTAACTCATGAGGTAGGGCACTGGTTGGGTTTGATCCACACTTGGGGAGACCAATTTTGCGGAACTGATTTTGTAGAGGACACACCTCCTACAGAGTCCCCCAATCAATCATTAAGTTGTAATCCTCGATTCTCCTCTTGTGGGGGGGTACGAACTCGAAATCAGATTGAAAATTTCATGGATTATACCATTGATACCTGCATGCAATACTTTACCTCGGGTCAATCGGTCCGGATTCGCGAGGTTTTGGAAATAGCGCCGCGAAGAAAACGACTGATCGAATACACTCAATTTCAATTTCCAATCGTAGAGGATCCGCAATGGGTGATCTATAATAATCCTGGAACGTCCAGAGAATTCGCTTTGCAGTTTTTAGTGCCTGGTTTTCAGGACTTTACCTTGGATATTTATACATCAGATGGGCGTCTTATTTACACGGAGGCGTTTATCCAAACGCCAAGTACGATTTGGAGACCCCAAGGGAAAGGGATTGGAAACCTCGGGAGTGGCTTGTATCTTTGCCGATGGACCATCGGCGGCCGTGTCTTGACACGACGTGTCTGGTTTTATTCCTCTTAATCAATATGCGAAAAAAGCCACACTTTGACGATATTTTTATGGAGTTAGCTGAAAATTTAGCACTCCGTTCCCATTGTGTTCGAGCCCAAGTAGGGGCTGTTTTGACCAATGAGACCCGAATTATTTCCATCGGGTACAACGGTCCACCAGCCGGAACCCACAATTGTGATGAAGAGTTTGGGGACGATGGTTGTCCCAAAGATGCCAAAGGCTCTTGTTCATTGGCTTTGCACGCTGAGCAAAACGCCATCCTTTATGCAGTAAAAAATGGCAGTAAGGTAGAAGGCTCTACGCTGTATGTCACTCTTTCACCGTGTATTGCTTGTGCACGCGTTATTTACACCATGAAGATTAAAAAAGTGGTTTTCCTTCGTTCTTACGCAGCCTATAAAGGTATTCCTGAAGATGAAGGCGTAGCATTTTTGAGGAAATTTGGGGTAGAAGTGGTGCAATATCTTCCTCAGGTCTCATGAATTACCTAGCTCATTTGGTTTTATCAGGGCCCGACCCTGAGGTGCGAATGGGCAATTTAATGGGTGACTTTTGTGTGGGCCGGCTTGAACATCCGCGTTTTCAGAAATATTCAGCCCATGTACGTCTCGGTCTTGCCCTACATCGATGGATTGACGAAAAAACCGATCAAGAAATTTCTTTTGGACCTGTCTTGGATTATTTGCGCCCCTATTATGGGAAGTGGTCTCCCGCCATTTTAGATATCTTGGGCGATTATTGCGTCGTCGTTGCTTGGGAACAGTGGGGATTGGGAGAGTTCAAGGCCTTTGAGGATCAAATTTACACTGATCTTTCCGACCAATTTGACCTAGCTCCCGAGAATATGAAGCCCATGCTGGTGTCATTGCTAAAACATCGGTGGTTGGGTGGGTACGGGACTTGGGAAGGAATGGAGCGTGCCATCGGGAGTGTTTCCCAAAGGATCAACCAGCCATTTTCTTTGGATCCCATCCAACATTTAGTAGTGGTGGAACCTGATCGTTTGTTGTCTGTTCATATTCCGTTTTTTTTACACATGATCCAGCGATCTGACGCGTTCAGGTCCTCTCAGTTAGCTCGTTTCTTATGAAATTTGGTGATTTGCTCAAATCGATAAAAAAAAATCAACTGGCTCCTGTTTATTTTTTACATGGATCAGAAAGTTATTTCTTGGATACCATCGCGCAGAAAGTGATTGATTTGGCTCTCCCTGCGGCGGATCGGGGGTTTAACGAATGGTTTTTGCATGGGACAACCTCTCAGGTGGGGCAGGTAATTCAGCAATGCAGGCAATTTCCCATGATGGCGGATAAGCAATTGGTGGTGGTTCGAGAAGCCCAACAATTGCAAGACATCGGTCAAAAAGCTTCCACAGATTTACTTGAAAAGTATTTTCTTCAACCACAGCCTTCCACCATTTTGGTTTTGCTATTTTCTAAAACCCAAGATGAGCGAAAGGGGTGGGTCAAAGCAGCTGGAAAACAAGGGGTGCTCTTTCAAGCCAAACCATTGTATGAGCGAGATCTTCCTCCATTCATTTTGGGGTACTGTGATGAAAAAGGTGTCGGTGTAAATCAAGAAGCGGTCAGACTGCTAGTAGACCACATCGGAACGGATTTAAAAAAACTGACCAATGAAATTGACAAGGCCTTAGTGAATTTGCCAGTGGGTGCTTCACTTACCGGTGAGGTGGTCGAAAAGTACATTGGTATTTCAAGGGAATTTAATTACTTCGAATTACAAAAAGCCTTGGCCGAAAAAAAGATAGGTCCGGTTTTCCGAATTATTGAGGCATTTGCTGCAGATCCTAAGAATTTCCCGATTCAACCCTTTCTTGTGCTTTTGTACCAATTTTTTAGTCGACTTATTTTGCTTCTTCGATCTCCAGGAGGAGGGGATGCAGAATTGGCGAGTCTTTTAGGGGTTTCCCCATTTTTTGTAAAAGATTACCGGCAAGCGGCTCGTTTTTACACGCTGGAATCCGCTTTTCACGCCATTCATGTAATTAGAGACATCGATGCCAAATCGAAAGGCGTGGATGCTCACCAAGTCAGCGACAAAGAATTATACCAAATGTTGGCTTGGCGGTTGATCCAGGTCAAATAAAAAAGGCCAATTCTTTTGAATTGACCTTTTTGTAGCGGGGACGGGAATCGAACCCGTGACCTCCGGGTTATGAATCCGACGCTCTAACCATCTGAGCTACCCCGCCGTGTCCCTTAGGGAATGCAAAAGTAGAAACTAGATTTTTTTTTCGCAAACTTTTTCTATACTTTTTTCATCAGCTTAAAAAAAATAAAAAAGGCGGTTGGAATATTGGTTCTTAATCTGTAATTAGTGCAAAAGTAAATGGTATCGAGTATGGCGAAATACAAATTCACACGGGAATATTCTTTTAAAAATTCACCTAAAGTTCTTTATTCCTATTTAAGCTCACCGGGCGGATTGGAACAATGGTTTTGTTCGAAAGTCTCCGTGGATTCTTCTCATACCTATAATTTTGTTTGGGATAACCAGCCCCATTTGGCCAAAATGACTTCCTCGAGGCTGAATAAATCGGCTCGGTTCGATTTTATTTCGGGAGAGGTGGAAGGAAATTACGTCGAGTTTAAGTTAGAATCCAGTGAATTGGATAGTTCGACGTATTTAAAGGTGATCGATTATTCCAATAATTCAGATGAGGATGAATTGATCGATCTATGGGACGATTTAATTGATCAATTAAAGCATATTGTAGGGGGGTAAATGGGTTTTGTGTAGTTTTGTCTTCTAGTTGATGATATTTAGTTTAGATGAAACGACTCGATTTCCTTTTAATACGATCTTTCGTTGGACCTTTCGTCCTGACCACCTTGGTGGTCGTATTTATTTTTTTGATGCGATTTCTCATGATGTATTTTGATGAAATCGTTGGAAAAGAAATCGAATTGCCCATCTATGGTCAACTTTTTGGTTATTTCGCATTGATGACCATTCCCATCGCGTTACCACTTTCCACTCTTTTAGCCTCTCTGATGACTTTTGGGAATTTGGGCGAACACGTGGAGTTAACGGCCATGAAAGCCGCTGGCATTCCCCTTACCCGCATCATTCGTCCAGTAGCAATTCTGGCTTTTGGGATTACTCTGTTTGCTTTCTGGTTTTCCAATTCTATGGCTCCCTGGGCCAACTTAAAAGGGTTTAGTTTATTATATGATATTAAAACAGCTAAAATTAGTGTAAACTTAACGGAAGGTCAGTTTTATAACGAGATTCCAGGCTATTCGATCAAAGTTTCTGAGAAGTCCGCTGATGGAAAAACACTTCGGAATGTATTGATCTATGATCATACCAAAAATACAGGAAATGTCAATGTGACAGTAGCAGACAGCGGGTATATGTATACCGTGGATCAAAATAACTTTTTAGTGTTTGAGCTCTTTCATGGAATTAATTATGTGGAGCAATTGGACGCCGCCCAGGGTGGAGGAAACCGGGAACTTCAATTGTTGAAGAATGGATTCAAATACAATAAAATTCTTTTTTCTTTATCGAGCTTTGGTATGAAGCGGACCGATGAAAATCAGTTCAAGTACCACGAGCTAATGAAAAATATCACAGAGCTAGATCAACAAGCCGATTCCACCCGCAAGGAAATAAGAAAGACGGCAAAAAACCAGGTTAGTATTCTCAAGAATTACGCTTCCTACCAATTTAAATTACCACCTAAAGGGGATTCCACTCGAAAGACTATTCGACCTGGCGCTTGGATTGACTCCAAATGGAAGGAAACTCAAAAAGGGTATGCCCAAGAACTAACGTATGAAAACGCCCATGCTCAGGCTCAAAGTATCGTTTCCCAGTTGGAACTAGGAAGCACCATGCGGTACAATGCCCAAAAATTGGTGGCTCGGGCGGAGGTCGAAAAATGGCACAAGTTTACCCTTTCTCTCTCTTGTTTTATCTTATTTATTATTGGAGCCTCGTTGGGAGCTATAATCAAAAAAGGTGGATTCGGTATGCCTGTTCTACTGTCCATTTCCTTTTTCATATTTATGTATGTCCTAATGCAAATTGGAGACAAATATGCCAAGGAAGGTGTGTGGATGGTAGAATTTGGTGTTTGGATGCCGGATGTCGTGCTCGGCCTCATTAGTCTTTTCCTCTTGCAACGGGCTACCCTAGATGCTCGTCTATTTGAACTTGATTTTTACCTTGTTTGGTGGGAACAATGGAAACGAAAAAAAACCAGACAATCTGTTCAAACTACTTAAAAATGTATTAACTTTGCCTTTTGAATTAATTTTTAATTATCTAAGTTAACATCACATGTATTTAACTAAGGAGAAGAAAGAGCAAATCTTTCAAGAGAAGGGTTTTCAGAAGAAAACCACTGACACAGGTTCACCAGAATCTCAAATTGCTCTTTTCACTTACCGGATTGCCCATTTGACGGACCATTTGAAGACACACAAGCATGATTATGCGACCCGTCTTGGCTTATTGAAACTAGTAGGTAAGCGTCGTCGTTTGTTGGACTACTTGTACAAGAACGATATTCAAAGATACCGTGCGATCATTGCCGAATTAGGTATTCGTAAGTAAAAAAACAAAGGGAATCCAAGTGATTCCCTTTTGTCATTGTCTCTATTTTATTTTTTATACATCCCCGCGGTAAAGAGAGAGGATTTTCCGAGTGGGTCAAAAGCGGAAACCCATTCATCAAATTTATATCGATGTTTACTATTCACGAACAAAAAATCCAGATGCCTGATGGTAAGATTATTACCTTGGAAACAGGCAAGATGGCTCGTCAGGCAGACGGTGCTGTTTTATTGAAGCATGAAAACTTAATGTTGTTGGCTACCGTTGTGGCGGCTAAAAAACATAAAGAAGGTACTGATTTTTTACCCCTCTCGGTAGATTATCAAGAGAAATTTGCGAGTGCGGGCCGAATCCCAGGTAGTTTTCAGCGCCGGGAAGGCCGTTTATCGGACAACGAAATTTTAATTTCTCGTCTTATTGACCGCGCCCTTCGCCCCATATTCCCTGAGGATTACCATGCAGACGTTCAAGTTATGGTGACTCTTTACTCAGCGGATTCCAATATTTTGCCCGATTCATTTGCCGCATTAGCTGCCTCTGCTGCGATTGCTGTATCCGATATTCCATTCAACGGTCCTATTTCTGAGGTTCGTGTGGCCCAAATCAACGGTTCATTCGTCATTAATCCTACCATTGAGCAATTGAAGTCAGCTCGCATCGACCTAATCGTCGCGGGTACTGCTGATAATATTATCATGGTGGAAGGAGAAGGGGATGAATTCTCCGAAGTTGAAATGATCGAAGCGCTTCGCGTCGCTCATGAAGCCATCCGAGTGCAAGTTGCCGCCCAAAAAGAATTAGAGGCAAAAGTAGGGTCAACGACCAAGCGGGAATACAACCATGAAGTGCATGACACTGAATTGAAAGAACGGATGTACACCGAACTGTTTGATAAAGCCTATGCGGTGGGTGCTGAGGGCAATGCCAATAAACATGTTCGGAGTGAGAAATACCAAGCCATCCTGGATGAGTTTGTGGCTGGACTACCCGAAGACCACACGTATTCAGAGGCCTTGATCAAAGCCTATTACGGTGAAATCAAATATGACACCTCACGTAAATTAGTTTTAGAGGAACGCAAGCGGTTGGATGGTCGCCAATTAACCGAGATACGCCCCATTCAATGTGAAGTAGATTACTTGCCATCCGCTCATGGTTCTGCTTTGTTTACCCGGGGAGAAACTCAATCACTTTCAACCACTACCTTGGGAACGAAATTGGATGAAATGTTGGTCGATCAAGCCATGTCATTGGGTTATTCCAAATTCTACCTCCATTATAATTTCCCAGGTTTCTCCACTGGAGAAGTAAAGCCGAACCGCGGGGCCAGCCGTCGCGAAATTGGTCATGGGAATTTAGCCATGCGGTCGTTGAAAAAAGTACTACCAGCTGAAGACACCAATCCTTATACCATTCGAATCGTCTCGGATATCTTGGAGTCCAATGGGTCATCTTCCATGGCAACTGTTTGTGCAGGTTGTTTATCCCTAATGGATGCGGGTGTCTCTATCAAAGCGCCAGTATCCGGTATTGCCATGGGCCTAATCACCGATAATGAGTCTGGCAAATGGGCTGTTTTAAGTGATATCTTGGGTGATGAAGACCACCTAGGCGACATGGATTTTAAAGTGACAGGTACTTCACAAGGAATTGTGGCCTGCCAGATGGATATTAAAATCGGCGGTTTATCTTTCGAAATCCTGGAGCAAGCGCTCTTGCAAGCGAAGGAGGGTCGTCTTCATATCCTAGGAAAAATGGTCGAGGCATTGGATGCCCCACGTCCAGATTTGAAACCTCATGCTCCACGGGCTCATGTCATGATCATTGACCGTGAGTTTATTGGTGCAGTTATTGGACCTGGCGGAAAAATTGTTCAAGAAATCCAACGTGAGTCGGGTGCAACCATTACCATCGAGGAAAAAGACAACAAGGGGTATGTGTCCATTTTCGCCAAAGATGCCCACGCAATGGCCATGGCCAAAGGACGGATCAGCGGAATTGTAGCCATGCCGGAAGTCGACGAAGTGTATCCATCGGTTGTGAAATCCATTCAACCTTTTGGTGCTTTTGTTGAGTTCCTTCCAGGTAAAGAAGGTCTTCTTCATATCTCGGAGATCTCATGGGAAAGATTGCCTTCTATGGAGGGAGTACTTGAGGTCGGACAAAAATTGGATGTAAAACTGATTGAAATTGACAAAAAATCGGGAAAATACCGTTTATCAAGAAAAGCCCTTCTTCCTCGTCCTCCGCGGCCTGAAAAACCCAAGGATGGAGAACAATCCGCTTGAAATTTTTGTTGACATAGTTACTAACGCAGCCAATTTGCATCAAACCGTATGAGACAGCTTAAAATCAGTAAACAAATTACCAATCGGGAATCTCAATCCTTAGATAAATATTTACAGGAGATTGGTAAGGTGGATTTGCTAACGCCGGATGAGGAAGTAATCCTTGCTCAAAAAATCCGCGAAGGAGATCAGCGGTCCTTGGAAAGGTTGACAAAAGCCAATCTTCGGTTCGTCGTTTCGGTGGCCAAACAATATCAAAACCAAGGTTTATCTCTTGGTGATCTGATCAATGAGGGTAATCTAGGCCTTATTAAAGCGGCACAACGTTTCGACGAAACCCGTGGATTTAAATTTATATCCTATGCGGTATGGTGGATTCGTCAATCCATCTTGCAAGCTTTGGCTGAACAATCTCGTATCGTTCGCCTTCCTTTAAACCGAGTAGGTTCATTGAATAAGATTTCCAAAACCTACTCTGAGCTTGAACAAAAATACGAACGTGAGCCATCCCCTGAGGAACTTGCTGAAGTATTGGAAATTACGGCCAATGAAGTAGTCGATACCATGAAAATCTCGGGTCGACACGTTTCCGTGGATGCACCATTTGTTCAAGGCGAGGAAAACAGTTTGCTAGATGTACTAGAAAATGACATGGAAGAAAAACCGGACCAAGAGTTAATGAACGACTCTTTACGTCGGGAAGTTCTTCGTGCCCTAGACACGCTAACACCTCGAGAAAAAGAAGTGATTATGTTCTATTTCGGTCTAAATGGCACTCAAGCCATGACACTGGAAGAGATCGGAGAGCAGTTTAATTTAACTCGAGAGCGCGTTCGACAAATCAAAGAAAAAGCCATTCGTCGGTTACGTCAAACCAATCGGAGTAAAGCCTTGATCGCTTATTTAGGTTAACATGAAAAGAGACACTGAAAAGTGTCTCTTTGCTTTCCACGCTATGCCAATACCGAATCACATTCTTGCCATCCCACCCATTTGCGCAGCTTTGGGGGTGCGATATGCCGTGACCAGCCCCGGTTCCCGATCAGCCGCCTTGACGATATCCTTTGCTGAGTTTCCTGATATTCAAACGCTTAGTACACGGGATGAGCGTGTGGCCGGTTATATGGCCCTTGGTTTAGCTCAAATGTCGAAAACACCTGTAGTGCTTATTTGTACCTCAGGTACAGCTGCCTTGAATTTAGCACCAGCCATCGCTGAAGCTTACTTTCTTCAAGTTCCGTTGCTTGTTTTAACTGCTGATCGACCTCAAGAATGGATACACCAATACGATGGACAAACCATTTTTCAAGATCAACTGTTTGGTCGGCATGTTAAAAAATCGTATCAATGGTTGCCTGAAATTTCCCAAGAGCAATCTTGGTTTTCTCACCGAACCCTTTCTGAGTCCATTTGGTTAACCCAAACCTCTCCCGCAGGTCCTGTACATGTCAATGTGCCGATTCGCGAGCCATTTTATCCCGAGCCCTCCGATTATCCGTTGGCGTTCCCTTCCATCTCTCCAATTTTTGCCCAACAGGTTCAGCAGGTAGTCGCCACTGATTTTTGGTCACCTTGGTTGGATGCGATGTGGAAATCAAACCGACCTTTGTGGGTAGCTGGACAACAAGATAATTTTAAGTTTTCCAAGGCATTGGCTGAACTTGGAAACTACATCCCCGTCGTTGGAGATTGCATCAGTCAGCTCGAAATAGCAAGTTCATTGCATTTTCAGGATGCCTGGAGTTCTTTTTTAACGACACAGGATGCACCTGATTGGTTTATTTCATCTGATAAGTCCATTTTATCCAAACCTCTGAAGACCTTTTTGCGAAATTGTTCGGCAGACTACCATATTCATGTTCAAATGAGCGATCAGTGGGTCGATCCTTTTCAATCCTTGAAGGAATGGTTGGCCATTGACCCTGTAGTTGTGGTTGAACGAATCCTTGATAAAATTAAAAAAGAGGGGGTACCTGAACAATGGACGAACTATAAAAAGCGATTTGACGATTTAGAGGCCAAGGTGTCTCAGTTTTTTTTGAGTTATTCTTCCTGGGGTAATACAGACGCTTCCTTCGTACAGGAATTTTTAAGGCAATGTTCTGCTGATGTCATTTTGCACGGGGGTAACAGCATGCCCATCCGATACCTTAATTTATTCTATGGTAGCAGTGAGGGGCCTAAGGTATATTGCAATCGGGGCACGAGTGGGATCGATGGCAGCCTTTCCACAGCAGTTGGCTCAGCCATTGCAGACCCCACCCACCAGCACATTGCGCTTGTTGGAGATGTAAGTTTTTGGTATGATTCGAATGCCCTATGGCAAAATCAGCTGCCATCCAATTTGAAAGTGGTGCTGCTGAATAATCGGGGAGGTAATATTTTTCAAATGATTCCTGGACCGGTGTCACAACCCTCCTTTAAAACATTCTTTCAAACGGAGCAATCTTTAACCGCTGAGGGACTGAGCGCATCGTTCGGGTTTGCCTACAAAGGACAGTCTAGAGCTGAGATTAGTCCATTTGATTGGAACGAGTTTTGGAAATGCGATCACTTTCTGGTATGGGAAATCTTTACTGATCCGTCTGAAAATCAACGAGTTATGAAAAAATGGCGGGAGGATCTAGCGGCACAAGGTTGACCATTGGTCTTTAAGCTGAAACCCTTTGGAAAAGTATTGGCATGACCTAGCCAGGTTCCCTTTCTTTTCCTCGGCTTTTCCTAACCAATAATATATTAACTCGGTGCCGGGATCAATCTTTTCCGCTTTTTCGAAGAATAGTAAGGCCTCTGGCGTACGGTTTTCAGATAAAGCACGAACGCCTTGTAATCGTAACCAATAAGGATTTGAGTCTTGTTCCAATTTGGATGCTTTTTCAAATGCCTTTTCTGATTCTTCCCGATTTTCAAGTAAAAAACCATGGTAGGCGTGGTTTGTCCAAAACATGGCCTCTTTTGGGTCAAGCTGGGTAGCTTTGGCAGAATGAGAAAAAGCTTGATCCCACTTTTTTTCAAGTGCAAATACAACACTTAGATTGTGATGGGCCATAGCAAAATTGGGATCCAACTGGATTGCCTTTTCAAAATAACGCTTGGCTTCAGGGTATTTTTTGTCTTGAAAATAAACAAATCCCATATCTGTAGCTAATTCAGGCATTCGGGGTGCTTGTTGCTCAGCTTTTGAAAACCAGGTGATGGCTTGGTCCGATTTATTCAGTCCGGCTGCATTTTTTCCTTGAATGTATTGATACAACAAAGAGTCTTGGTACGTTGAGGGTAAAGGCTCCAAATAATTTTGACTTTTTTGGTATTGCCCAAGTCGACTCAAAAAACCTGCATATTGTAAACGAGCCAACTCAAACGATGGGTCAAGTTCCAAAGCCTTGGCAAAGTCGGCGTCGGCTGCGTCGAGTTTTCCCATTTTCTCCCGTAAAATTCCTCGATTGAGGTAGGCATCCGCAAAATCAGGAATTTTTTCAATGGCCTCCGAATAAAAACCATCCGCTTTTTCGAAATCATTTTTACTTACATGGTAATTGGCGCGCTTAAAAAACTCGGCTGCCTCTTGTTTTCCGCTGGATTGGCAGGCCAGTACCCCTAGAATGAAAAATAAAATGGAATATTTCATGGAAAAATTGCAATATTAAAAGCTTAGTTGCGTTGTTTTGCTGTAAAAAGTCATAAATTTGCCCAAAATATCAACAACGTAACATGAGACTTGTTAAAGAAATTCAAAACGATTTTTGTAAGACCACTGTTTACTCCTTCAACAATAAATTTATCATCAAATTTGAGGCTGGAAACTACGAACAAACTTTTAAAGTAAGTGAACTTGATATTTCGAGTGTTGATGAAATCGAGGAAATGTTGGGGGATACCTTTTACAAACGAGTCATGGACCGTTTCCAAATGATGCACGAAGACTTTGAATCGGTCATCGATATGGTTGACTAAAAAAAAGTCCGGTTCGATTTCGAACCGGACTTTTTTTTATAAATGCATTAATCTTTTGTATACCTTTTCTTGATCGGGTGTTACTTTTTCCGTGCGTTGCATGGTGTAATTCACCGATTTATCTTGGGTCAAAACGACATCATAGGTCATTTTAACGCCGGCGCGCTGGAGTTCCACTTTCAAAATATCCCCGGCCTTTTTTCCAGCTAGGGCATCGGTCATTGAAGTGAAATCAGTACCATTTATTTTCAGTAGTTGGTCGTTTACATTGATTCCTGCTAAGTAGGCAGGGGAATCTCGGTCCACTCGGCTCACGGTTTTTCCTCGAGTTGCTACTCCAAAGGCCACCTGATTTTTGCCTTGATTTTGATCCATTAATTTCACACCGGCATGGGCAAAGAATTCATTGTATGGAATGATGTCTGTTCCATATACATAACGAGTGAAGAAATTCTTCATGCTTTTTCCTGCAATGGTTTCTACTGCTTTTTGAAACTCGTCTTCAGAAAACCCTCGTTTGGCTTCTACATAATAGGTTTTCCATAGGTATTTGAATACATCGTCCAAGGATTTTTCCCCTCGGGTTGCTCCCAAAATTTCGAGGTTTAACAACAAACCTAAAACACCACCTTTGGTATAGTAGGACACCGTGGTATTATTCGAATTTTCATTTGGGCGATAATATTTAATCCAAGCATCCCAACTTGACTCAGCGACCGACTGAATGCGTTGCCCGGGTTGGTTTTCAATTTGATTGATGGACGAAATTAAATCATCCCCAAATTCTTTCTCACTGATTATGTTGGATCTTCTCAAAATATCATTTTGATAAAACGAAGTAAAACCTTCAGATACCCATAAGAGCGTAGTGTAATTTTCGGTATCATAATTAAAGGGTCCTAGTTCGATGGGCCGAATGCGTTTGACATTCCATAAATGGAAATACTCGTGTGCAATTAAACTAAAGAATCGCTTGGTAGAGGTTGGGTTCTGGTAGACATTCGGAGATGTTTGACAGGTGGTGGAAAACAAATGCTCCAATCCGCCGCCAATTCCGGGTAGGTGATGTACAATGAATAAATACCGATCGCATGGATGTTCTCCGACGACGGATTTGGCACCTTCGACCACCGCTTTGTATTTTTTTATCAAATCTTCTTTGTCATATACCAACGGTTCCAAAGAATACATGGCGATTTCGTGTGGAATACCCATTGCCTCAAACGGAATCACCACATGATTACCGATTTCGATAGGGCTATCCACCAATAAGTCATAATCAGGAACCTCATAGTGCCACTTTCCAATGGATTTCATGGCAGTGGACACCGTCGACCATTTTTCATACGGCTTGATACGAACCTCCATAGGTGTATTCACCAGTTGTGGGACATAAACAAAAACACTGGCTCCATTAACATATCCATGGCTATCATCAATGAAGGAGGTCCTTACAGATAATTCAAATGCATAGACATCGTACTCAATAACGACCTCATTTGATCCTTGTAAGGCTATTTGCCATGTATTTTTATTGGTTTTCCGTACGGGTAATACTCTCGTTCCTGATTTAGCCGTGAGTTGATCGACATTCTTAGCAAATTCCCGAACCAAGTAGGAACCAGGTGTCCAAACTGGCATCTTGAGAGTCAGTTGCTCTTTGTTTGGTAATAAAGCTGAGTTTTGAAGGTTTCGGACGGTCATCCGAACATGAAAATAATGGGTTTGAGGTTGGGGCATGCTTAGCTCGTAGGTCGTTTGGTAGTTTTGAGCCCAGCTAAGAGAAACTGTGGAGAACACACACAACCAAGTGAGTACCCAGTGCCAAGTTCGTTTTGGTGTCAACATGTGATGAACAATTATTTCGGTAAGAAATCGTTAAAAAACGTAAACTACAAAGGGTGAAGGGAAATAAAAAATCTACATTCCGTAATTTCGACATCTGGAACGGATATGAATTTCATTTTCCCTCGTGGTTACTTTGTTTATCTTTGTCAAAAAGCAAATCAATTCGACATGCGCCACAAAAAATGGTTGTATTCCTTGGGCTTCGTGAGTGTCTCAACGGTCAGTATAGCCCAAAATACCCTACAATACCTTTCCAAGGAATCTATCTACCGCAACGGCTTGGAGTTATTTGAAAGTAAAGGGTTCGCTACGTCTCGAAAAGAGTTTTCTCATTACCTTACGTACACCCCTGAAAGTGAGCTAAGCCCCAATTTGTTTAATCAGGCCAATGCGCTGTATTATGCAGCAGTCGCAGGGTTAAAGACTGAGGCGCCTGATGCACCCATTGAGGTAGAAAGATTCATAAAAAATCATCCAAACCATCCAAAAGCGAAGTTAATTTACGTTGATTTGGCGGATGATCTTTTTTCCTCGCAAAAGTTTGACCAGGCCATTCCCTATTATGAAAAGGCACTACAGAACCGATTATCCAATTTAGAGACCTATGATATTAGGTATCGTTTGGGGATTTCCTATTTCATGACCAAAAACTATGGCCCTGCTCTCAAGGCCTTTAATGAGGTGAAAAGGACAGCCTCTGAAAGTGCCGTCCATGCTGCCTATTACGCTGCCGTGATTGCATTTGAACAACAGGATTACGAATCCGCACTACAGGATTTGCGTCGTGTGGAAAATGTAAATCCTTACAAGTTAGAAGCTCCCAATTGGATTGCCGATATTTTGTATAAGCAAAAAAAGTTCGATGAATTGATAGCCTACACCGAACCAATTATCCAGAACCCGAATGGCCGAAAAATCGACGAAATTGCCTTGGTGACGGCCGAAGTATTTTTCTTCAAAGGAAATTTTTCGAAAGCATCCTTCTATTATGATCGGTATAAGTCCTTACGAAGGGGGACGGTGTCACCACAGGTTACTTTCCGTCATGCGTATGCACTTTACAAAGTAGAAAAATATCCGGAGGCGGGTAAAATTTTTAAGTCCATTGCTTCCGGCACCTCCGATATCGGCCAGCAAGCTGCTTATTATTTAGGTATCTGTTCATTGAATAGCCAGTCCATCCTCGAGGCCAAAGCTGCATTTGATGTGGCCCGTAAAGCTAAGTTTGATCCGCAAATTCAAGAGGAATCAGCCTACAACTTGGTCAAAATCCACATTGACTCCAAGGAAAATGCGGAGGCAATTCAACAACTTCAAACTTACTTGAAGGAATATCCATCTGGAAAGTACGTGGATGAGTCCAACGAGTTGCTGTCAGAGATTTTCTTTGAAACCAGCAATTATTCTGCGGCCATTCAATACATAGAGTCTTTGACGAGAAAGACACCTAAGATCAATCAGGCATACCAAAAACTTACCTATAATCAGGCCGTTTTGGATTACAATGCCGAACGTTATGTGCAATCGATTTCAAATTTAGACAAGTCGTTGTCACAAGGATTAGACGCAAGTCTGGCTTGGCAAGCGCGCTATTTAAAAGCGGAGAGTGCACATGCGCAAAAATTGATCGAAACCCCTAGTTTATACCAAGCTCTGTTGTCGAACTCTGCACCTTTGGCCATTCGATTAAAAGCCATGTACGGTTTAGGCTATTGGCACTTCAATAAGAAAGAGTATCCTCAAGCCCAGAAATACTTTGCTGACTTTAGGAGCCAGGGTAGAGATCAAGGTACTTTTTATGAAGACGCTCTCTTGCGGTTGTCGGATTGTTTTCTGGTACAAAAAAAGTATTTGGAAGCGCTGGAAGGGTATCGATTTGCGGCAGGGAATCATAAATCGGATCGAGATTATGCTTTGTTTTATCAAGGAGTAACCTTACAATACATGGATCGTGATGCCGAGGCCCAGCAGTTGTTGGAGGAATTTAGTCGGCGTTATCCCCAATCCAGATTGGTAGACGATGCGCTGTATCGGACCGGTATTTTAGCGATGGAAAAAGGTAATTACCAGCAAGCCATTACGGTTTTGACAGACATGTTACGACAAAAACCTGCGAGCCCGTTAGTCCCGAATGCGTTACTGAGACGAGCTACTTCGTTTAATAACCTGCAGAATTATGACCGAGCTATTTCGGATTACCGGTTGGTAGTAGAGAAATTCCCTAAATCGGAAGCCGCAGAGGAAGCCTTGATAGGACTGCGGGATGCCTACACACTTAGTGGTCGAACGGAGGAATTTTCTACGATTTTGGATGGGTATGCCAAGGCAAATCCAGCCAATCAATCGCTCACCGCACTTCAATTTGAAACCGCCAAGAATCTAGTTTTTGCTGAAAAATACACTCAAGCTATCCCGGCCCTAGAAAAATTCATACGCGAGAATCCCAAAGGAGCCGAGATATCAGAGGCCTATTACTTACTTGGTGAGGCATTTATGATGACCCAGTCGGTAGGTCGAGCACGATCAGCCTATCAAATGGTGCCGCCCGAGTCGACGTTCTATGCTCGCTCTGCGTACCGAATTGGGAAAAGCTTTTTTGCTGAAAAAAATTACCAAGAAGCCTATGAAGCGTATGGTCGTGTGATTTCCAACACCACCAACAAACGAGAATTGGTGACAGCTCAGGTGGATCGAATGATTGCTGCCTTTGAACTAAAAAGAGGCTCGGATGCAAAACGTATTGCTCAAGAAATTATCTCCGATGGTGGGCAAGTGGTTTTAGGGGCAGATAGTCAAGCGAAGTTGATTCTGGGTCGATTGGCACTTCTTGAGAATCGGTATGAATCGGCCCAAGTGGAATTTAAAGCAGTAGAATCAGCTGCCAACGATGTATACCGAGCAGAAGCCTTGTACTGGCAAGCGTATTCCTTAACACAACAAAAGAAATACGATGCTTCCATTGCCATGATTCAAGAAAAGGTGAATTCCTATGCCGAGTTTGCCCAATGGTATGATCAAACCATTTTATTGAATGTGGACAATTATCTAGGTAAAGAAGATGCGTTTATGGCCAAGGCAATCCTGAACTCCATCATTGATAATTCACCTAACTCGGCCACGGTTGAGGCAGCCAAATCAAAATTGAATAGCATTAAATGAAAAAAATCACAGGAATAGGACTACTCCTTGGGCTGACAGCTTCCGGATGGGGAGCTCAAGCCCAGGGGATTGGTGATCAAGAAATCATCATTGAAAAAGATCGGCAAGTGACGATTCCACCGGCCAATCGGGTGTTGGAGAAAATATCTCTCTTGCCCGCAGGGTCAAATCCGGTCAAAACAAATTACACGTTTTTTGATCGAAAACCGACCGGGCTCGAAACGGTTGAGTTTAAGCCAACCATCATTTCACCTTTCTTTGGAGATAAGAAAAAGGAGGTAGCTAGTTATTACAAAAATCAAGTAAAATTAGGCGCAGGTAATTTTGGTCGGACGTATGGGGAGTTGTTTATCAATTCTCCTCAAAATCAAAAATTGACCTTTGGATTATCCGCGCTACATAATGCGGCTCGCCGTGGCCCGATTCAAAATGAAAATTCGGGGGCTAGTACCAATCGAATTTCTTTGGATGGGAAGTACGTGGCCAAGCAATTCAAATTGACAGGTGAAACCGGCTATGAACGTCAAGTAGCTCATTTTTATGGATATGATACTACTTTTGTCGATCTCTCCCAGGAAGAAATTCGTCAACGATTTCAAACCTTTCATGTCGGCGTCGGATTTGAAAACATCAAGGCATCGGCCCCGGTTGATTATTGGGTGAAAACCAGGTTGCATACATTTTCTGATTTTTATGATGCAAGAGAATTGGATTTGCAATCTTCTGGCCAATTCTTCTTCCCCTTGATTCCGGAAAAACTTTTAGCCAAAGTCCAAGGAGAGGCCTATCTTACCCAACGTACGGATAATTATTTGGATACGCCCACTCGCAAACGAAATCTATTTCGTGTGTATCCTTCCTTTAGTTGGAATCAAGCACAATGGGCGATTAGTTTGGGGTTAAAAGCAGTTAACGAATTTGATCAAATCAACCAGATCAGCCGAACTAAGGGATTTCCAACCGTGGATATTACCTATAAAACACCAGGTTTGCATTATTTTTCAGCCGGTTTAGATGGGGATATTGTACGAAACACCCTTCGGGGAATGATACAAGAAAATCCGTTCTTGATGCCTCAAGTTGATTTATTGAATACAGAAAAACCTTTGGACGTGTATGTATCGGCCAAAGGGGATTTGGCCACCGGATTAACCTATTTTGCCAAAGCTTCGTATGGAGCCTATCGAAACTTGTATTTTTTCCAGACTTCTGATTTAGCCAACGGACGTGGATTTCTTTTACGACCCTTTGAAATTACCTATGAAGCGGAGAAAATTCCATTCTTCCGGTTCGAGACTCAATGGAATTATCAGCCGGTGGAATTATGGCGTACCAACCTGAAAGCCATGTACCAGTATTTTGGAGTAAAATCGTTTTCTCATGCCTTTCACCGACCGTCCGTCGATATCACTTGGGGAAATACATTGCTTGTATCCAATAAATTGATTGCCACCTTGGATCTGTATCATTTGGGTGGCCTATTTGCCCCCGATCCTTTTTCATTTAATGAAGTAAAAAAATTGGATCCGATTTACGATTTGAATGCTGAGGTGAATTATTTATTGAGCAAGCAATTCTCTGTTTTTGTTCGGTTGAATAATATTTTAGGGAAAAATTACCAGAGATTTCTTTATTATCCCCAGCAAGGGCTGAATTTTCTTGTAGGAGTGAATATTTCCTTATAACTTAGCTAGGTCTAATTAGCTAAGTCAATGAATTCAATTTTTCTTTACATAAAAGCACTGATATTTGAGCAAGATTATGTGAATTTGCCAAATTTCGGTGCTTTTATTTTACATTATCAGCCAGCTACCTGGACAAATGGGCAGTGGAGTCCACCTGCTCGAATTATATCATTCAATGAACTTTTACGTCAGGACGATGGAATTCTTACTTCTTACATAGCACGCCGAGAATCTATTTCCTCAGATGTGGCCAGAAAAAAAATTGAACAATTTGTTCAGGATTTAAAATTAGCACTACATCAAAATCAACAAGTTGATTTTCCTGGTGTGGGTCAATTTGAACGTCAATCCGATGGCGGAATTCGTTTTCTGCCGATTGCACAGCCTAACTTTTTGGGAGATAGTTTTGGTTTGGATTATTTTTCGACAACCTCGGCTTTCAGCGCCAAACCGTCTGTTTTTATTGATCAATACATCGCACCCGATTCGGAGGTTGTTTGGAAACCTATGCCTGCCCGCAAATCCAAAGCGATGCATTGGGCTCTGTATGTTTTTCCTTTTTTTATTTTACTGGGGTTGGCGGGTATTGCCAATGTAAATGATTGGGGAATGCTTGGTGTTGAGGAGGAGAAAAAAGCGTATTCTAGTTTAAATCCCATTGATTATTTGCCCAAAGCTACCGAAGTACCGGTAGACGATGACTTAAAGTTAGATGAAGTTGTGGTCTCAGAAGCGCCAACGCATCGACTAATCTTAGGTTTGTTTTCGAAAGAGCAGAATGCTTTCAAATTAGAGGAGCTTCTTGATAAAAAAGGGTATAATGCCCAAGTGGAAGATTGGAAAACATTCAAACGTGTCTACATCCCAGCATTTAGTGAAGGGGAGGGCGAGGCAATTTCTTTGGAAATTCAGCAATTAATTGGCGAGCGTGGCGTTTTGGAAAAAACTACGAAGGAATGACAGAATCTCATATGACTAAGGACGGGGGTTTCAATCCCCAGGCCTTTCTAATAAGCCTCGTATCGTACGTGGCTTTTTTAGCTTTATTGTATTTTATGACCATCAGCTATCAACCACCTGAGGAGGAAATGGCTTTGGGAGTTGATTTAAATTATGGAGTTGATCTGGTTGGTACAGGTTCTGTTCAAACCTTAAATCAGGCGAGTGAATCCCCAGATGTACGGGAGATGGCACCACCCAAAAAAGCCATTAGTAAGCCTGTTGCCAGTGTTAGCAAACCATTAGCAAAGCCAATAACTGCGCCATCAAATACAAAATCTGTATCAAAAACACCTCCTGTGATTACTTCAGAAGCTGAAAACGCGCCTTCCATGTCGGATCAGCCAACCAAATCTACGCCAACCAAAACGGTGGTCACCTCACCGGCACCTACTACACCTACTCGGCAAGTGGATGGAGGTTCATTATACAAAGGTGGAAGTAAGTCGGCTACTGGAGGCAATGGTACGGTGGGCACAGTGGCAGGAAAAGGGGGTAATAACAATGGAACGGGAGGAGGAGTAGGCGATATGGGAGATCCCCGTGGTACGGTTGATGGGAAGAGTTTGTATGGAAATCCGGGTGCGGGAGGAGGAAGTAAAGGCGCCACAGTGAGTATTTCTGGGTGGAGAAACAAAGCCATTTCGCTTCCCAAAGACAATTCTACGGAGACAGGTAAAATAGTTTTTCGAGTTACAGTAGATGATACCGGGGATGTGGTAGCCATCCAGGTAGTAGAAAGTTCTGTTAGTCCGTCGGTTGTAAGTTTTTACCGTAATTACCTCCAAACCCGATTAAGTTCTTTTCTCATTGCCGAGGGAAATCCACCTCCTAGGTCAACTGGAACGATAACAATTCAAATACGATCCGGAAATTGATTAAATTTGGCTTTCAATTCTGTTGAAAGCCTTTTTTATGACCTATTCAGAAACTATTGCGTATTTATACCAACAACTTCCGGCTTTTCATCGGGAAGGGAAAAAAGCCATTAAGCCAGGTTTGGGGAATATAATCAAATTATGTGCCCTCAATCAACATCCAGAGCAATCATTGCGCTGCATTCATATAGCAGGAACGAATGGAAAAGGGAGTACCTCCCATGTGGTGGCTGCTATGTTACAAGAGGCCGGTTATCGTGTCGGATTGTACACATCACCTCATTTAAAGGACTTTAGAGAGCGTATCAAGATCGATGGATCGTATGTTACTCAGGAATGGATTGTCGATTTTGTAAAAACCTACAAAAGTGCTGTGGAGGAAATTAATCCCTCCTTTTTTGAGTGGACAGTGTGGATGGCATTTACCTATTTTAAAGAGCAAAAAGTTGATTTTGCAGTCATTGAGGTAGGGTTGGGAGGACGATTGGATTCGACAAATGTGATCCAGCCTATGGTGAGTGCAATTACAAACATTGGTTGGGATCATATGGACGTATTGGGCTATACCTTACCTGATATCGCTCAGGAGAAAGCAGGAATCATCAAAGAGTCTGTTCCAGTTGTCCTCGGTGAACCCTCATTGGAGGTCTTGCCAGTATTTGAAAAAGTAGCATTGCAATCAAAATCGATGCTTTACAAGGTTCCGGATCGATACGAATGGACCTCCTGGGAGATGAAAGATCCTCCGATTCAAGCCGTAGGGAATCTTTTTGACAGGGTGCTAGGTGTTGAGTGGTCCATTGAAACTGATTTAGCGGGTTTATACCAAAAACATAATGTGGCACTCGCTTGGTATGTGGTTGAGGTATTAGGTCAAAATACAGAGTATTCTATCTCTCCGGAAGTCCGGAAAGCCGCCCTAAAACATGTGAAAAAAATCACGAACTTTCATGGAAGGTGGGAGTGTTTAGGAGAAAAACCTCTTATTATTGCGGATACGGGTCATAATGAACATGCTTTTCAGCAACATGCCCACATGTTTCATACGTGGCCAGATGCTCATTTTTGTTTGGGATTTGTAGGAGACAAAGACGTCTCTTCGATCTTATCATGGCTCCCCAAGTCAGCGAAGTATTACTTTTGTCAAATTCATTCTCCTCGGGCTATGTCATTGGCCCAGATGTCGGTTTTTGCAGAAAAAGAAGGATTAACTTACACGTTGCATGAGAATGTGAATGATTGTTTGACTGAGTTGAAGAATACCTTACCTGCCGAGAGTCGGATTTTTGTAGGAGGTAGTACATTTTTGGTAGCGGAATTAAATCAAATTCAATAAAGTGAGTAGACGTAAATTACATCGGTTCGCACACAATGAGATGTCACCTCTCGTGGTGGAACGAGGAAAAGAATGGTACACGACCATTAAGGGTAAATGGAAACCTGATTTTTTTAAAAATGAGCACCCGCTTGTATTGGAATTAGCCTGTGGAAAAGGGGAGTACACGGTTGGATTAGGCCAAGTCTTTCCAAGTAAGAATTTTATAGGAATTGACATCAAAGGAGATCGGATTGCGCGTGGAAGCGCTCGAGCTTTGGAAATGGGACTTCAAAATGTGGCTTTTTTGAGAACGGGAATCCAGTTTTTGGAGGAGTTTTTTGAAGAGGATGAAGTGGATGAAATCTGGTTAGTTCATCCTGATCCGCAGCCGAGAGACAAAGAAGAGAAGCGGAGGTTGTCAAATGCCCATTTTTTGGGACTTTATGAAAAGATTTTAAAGTCGGGTAGCATTTTCCATTTAAAAACAGACAGTGCATTTTTGTATGAGTATACGCTTCAGGTTTTGAAGACGCTGCCACAATGGGAGGTGGAAATTCAGACGGATAATTTGTATGAATCGCCTGTTTATGCAGACCATTTTTCCATACGAACTTATTATGAAGATTACTTTGTCAAGCGAGGGCATCAGATTCATTATATTCGTTGTCGCCTAAGAAAATAAAAAAGGCCGGGTAGGATTCCTACTCGGCCTTTTTTACCGCTAGAAATGAATTAGATCAATTCAGCAAAGTATTTAACAGTCCGTACGAGTTGAGATACGTAAGACATTTCGTTATCGTACCAGGAAACTGTTCGTACCAATTGGGTATCACCAACTGTTTGAACACGAGTCTGTGTGGCATCAAACAACGAGCCGTAGGAGATTCCAATGATGTCACCAGAGACAATTTCATCTTCAGTGTACCCAAAGGATTCATTGGCGGCTGCCTTCATGGCGGCATTGATTTCGGCCACGGTTACGTTTTTACCAAGAACAGCGGTTAGTTCGGTTAGTGAACCTGTAAGAGTTGGTACACGTTGTGCTGAACCGTCTAATTTGCCTTTTAAAGAGGGTAGAACAAGTCCAATTGCTTTGGCGGCACCGGTGGAGTTAGGAACGATGTTTTGAGCGGCTGCACGAGCTCTCCGTAGATCACCTTTTGGATGCGGTGCATCTTGTGTATTTTGATCGTTGGTGTAAGCGTGTACAGTTGTCATCAAACCATTGACAATTCCAAACTGTTCTTCTAGGACTTGAGCCATAGGTGCTAAACAGTTGGTGGTACAGGAAGCACAGCTGATGATGGTTTCTGAGCCATCTAGAATTTGGTGGTTTACATTGAAAACGATGGTTTTCAAGTCGCCAGTGGCAGGAGCGGAGATCACTACTTTTTTAGCGCCTGCGGTGAGGTGTGCTGCAGCTGACGTATCGGAAGTAAAGAATCCGGTACACTCAAGCACAACATCCACTTCATGAGATCCCCAAGGAATATCGGCTGGATTGCGTTGTGAGTAGATTTTGATTTCTTCACCATTCACGATGATGGAATTATCAGTTGAGGTAACTTGTTGTTCGAAGCGACCTTGGGCAGTATCGTATTTGAGTAGGTGGGCTAGGACCGAGGGACTGGTAAGATCATTAATTGCAACAACATCGATACCTTCCATGTTGTAGATCTGACGAAAAACTAGACGTCCTATACGTCCGAATCCGTTGATGGCAACTTTTACTTTTGACATTAGAATAAAAATATAGTGAATGAATGGACAAATATACAAGAAAGATAGAGAAGGATAAAACGATATTGAGTAGTAAAATAGAGATACTAATATTAGCAATTCACTATACTAAAATTAGCATTTACTAATAAAATGGTTAGCAATATTAGTATTTTGTTTAAATTACTAATATAAATGGTATTATAATCATAGTATTTTACCTAGTTTTTGGTTTATCGTTTGGTAAAGTTGACCGAATTTTGTATATTGTGTAAAGGAGTCGGGTAGGGGGGGCAAGGTATGTAATCATGCTCCGGGATAGATTAGTCCTAATTTTCTTTGGCTTGGTAAAGTTAAAATTAAAGTGAAGTGAAAAGGAGTCATTTTTTGACCATTCAAATCATTTATAATCAATATTTTAAAGTCATTTTTTTAAAGTTTTAGTTTATTTTTCAATTTCTAGTTTTATTTCAATGCAAAGTACGTTAAAACCCCTTATTGAAGCGGCTTGGGAAGACCGCACATTACTTCAAGAACCGGCAACTCGTTCGGCAATTGACCAAGTTATTCAGGCGGTCGACTTAGGTGAACTAAGAGTAGCTGAACCATTAGCTAATGGAGATTGGCAAGTCAATGAGTGGGTAAAGAAAGCCATCATTTTGTATTTCCCTTTGCGGTCGATGAAAGTAGAGGAGGTTGGCATTTTCCAATTCCATGACAAAATGGCATTGAAGTCCAACTATGAGGCCTTAGGAGTTCGGGTTGTCCCACCGGCAGTCGCTCGGTATGGTGCTTACATTGCCAAGGGGGCGATCTTAATGCCATCATATGTTAACATAGGCGCTTATGTCGGCCCTGGAACCATGGTGGATACCTGGGCCACAGTGGGATCGTGTGCCCAGATTGGTTCGGACGTCCATTTGTCCGGGGGAGTTGGAATTGGAGGGGTTTTGGAGCCTGCACAAGCGGCACCGGTTATTATAGAGGACGGCGCTTTCATTGGCTCTCGGTGTATCGTTGTCGAAGGCGCTAGAGTGGGTAAGAGAGCCGTTCTAGGTGCTGGAGTGACTATCACAGGTTCGTCAAAAATAATCGATGTAACGGGCTCAGAACCGATCGAATATACAGGATTTGTTCCCGAGAATTCGGTGGTAATCCCGGGGACTATTCAAAAGAACTTCCCAGCTGGAACCTATGGAGTACCCTGTGCATTAATCATTGGAAAAAGGAAGGAGAGTACGGACCTAAAGACCTCCTTGAATGCCGCATTGCGTGAAAACAATGTAACAGTTTAAGCTATACAATTGTATTTCATAACCTAGCCAAAGCCTGCTCTTCATATCGAGGGCAGGCTTTTTTGATTTAATAAGCTGTAACAAAGGTTAATTTACATTTGTTTTTTATGCAAAGACAATCCTTTTAACAATTGTTATGTTGTTTTTGTTACATTTGTTATTTACATTTGCAAAATCAGAGAATAGTGTATTTCTTTTTGTTAATTAACATTTGTTTATGTCACTTATGGAAACGTATCCAAAGCCTTCTGAATTGAATCAGAAGATCATGCAATTGGTGGAGGCATTGAGTATCCCATATGCTCAATTTGCGGACTTGGTGGACGTCAGTCGTCCTATTATCTCACATATAATTACAGGCCGTAACAAACCTAGCTTGGAGGTTATACAAAAGATTATGACTCGATTTCCTGAATTGGGATACAAGTGGCATTTGGATGGTGAAGTTCTTCCGATGGACCAAATTTCCAGGATTCAAGTCAACCGCATGGACTTGCAAGCATCAGAGGAAAAACAGCTTCCTTCTGGAACTCCGAGCCGTTCGAATTCTACTTCAAATGAGTCTGAAAAGAAGGTGGTCCGTATCTTGGTTTTCTATGATGACAACACCTTCTCTGAATTCAAACCTGCCTAAAAATATTTGTTATATAATTTATATTATGTTAAATAAAGTATTGATGCTTTATGGAGCATTCCATTTCGACCTATTTCTTCTCCCTTCCCAAATCTTATCCTAAAAACAAATTCCTTTCACTTTCTCCCTCCATCATTCCGGTGGATGATCATCCGCCAACTCGTTCACTCAACATGACCAAAACAAGTTGAGTGAACCTGTGTGGTAGAAATCAAGTCCGACAAAACGTCAGGGAAATTTGAGGCCTATCCAAGGTCCCCACAGCATCTATATCACTTCTCGACCTAGCCTGCCATCCCTTTCATCAAAGCCAACGTGCCTCATTTTCCTCGAAAAGCCAAGCCAATCCATTTCTCTTTCAATCCCTCCAACCACATTTCGCCACTACTTTCCACTCATTTGATTAGTATGGCTAGGCGGCTGGTTAACATAATGTAATCGATTCAATAAACTCACCAACTCGATTTTTACTAACTATTTCAACATACCAAGCCTAAAACCACAAAATCTGAAATCTTATCGATCAAGTTTACGAAGATTTGCAGGAAATTTTTATTAATCTCCCCTACTGCCCTCTTATTTTCAAATATACCTTTTGGCATTTCATACCTAAATAGGGCAAATTTATGCCTTTAAAATTGGTATTTATACCGTTTGATAAAGAATCTCCATAATCCTTGGTACAATGAAAAGAAATTCTCTTATTGCCTAAACCTAATCATTTTATACCAAAAAATTTGGTACAATGAAAAGAAATTCTCTTATTGCCTAAACCTAATCATTTTATACCAAAAAATCATGTCATGAGATTCCTAATTTCATTAAAACCTGTCATTGACCGCCAACCTCTTCTTTTTAATTACCAATACCCTTTTATGTCTTGGATCTATGGGCGTTTACGGGATGCCGACCAAGAATATGCTCAATACTTACATCAAAACGGATATCCTGTCGCCAATTCATTAAAGTCTTTCAAGCATTTTACCTTTTCAAATTTCATTATACCTAGGCATGTCATTCGAAAAATACAACCTGGTGATCATTGCATGTGGTTGACACCTGAGCCCATTCAAGTCATAGTTTCCTTTTTTATTGAAAAAGCCGCACAAAATTTTATCATTGGTTTGTTCAATGAACAACGCCTACGCCTCTTTAACCAACAATATCAGGCTGAATTTGTGGTAGAACGGGTGGAAACCTTACCACAAATTACACTTGGGAACTCCATTCAACTAAAAACCCTCTCCCCTATGCTGATCGGAAAAACTCGTAGGGACGGCTCAACTGAGTACCTATCCCCCAAAGATCCTGATTTCGCTGCTTTTTTTGCTTTCAATCTTACGGAGAAGTACAAAAGCCTCTATCCCGACTCTATCAGCCTAGATCTGCACTCCTCCGCGCAATTGATTCATTTCAAGCTACTTCGCCACGATAAAATGAAAAGTCGATTGATCCACATCAAGGAAGACAAAGAACACGAAACGGAGGTACGCTCATTTACCGATTTTTCTTTTGAACTCTCCGGGCCAGAAGAGATACTTCGGGTGGGATATTATGGTGGATTTGGGAAAAATTCAGCCAATGGATTGGGTTGCTGTGACATATTATCTTAATCAAATTATCTCATGAACACCTTTCATGACCATAGCCCAAAGAATAGACTGCTTCGCGTCTTACAAGACATATTGAGTCGGCCGTACCATTACACCAAAAAAATGCTAGCCACAAAATATGCGGTGAGCCAGGACTCCATCAGTGCGGATTTTGAGGAGCTTCGCAACGCAGATTTTATTCTACAATATGATGCGCGGTACCGGTATGCCATCGTTCCGAATCGCTCACAGGAATACCTAGAAGATGTCTTGTATTTTACTGAAAATGAAAAATCTATACTTTTAATGCTCCTAGAGGCGCATCCCACCCAGGCTCCTCAGCTGAAAAAATGGAAAGAAAAATTAGACACCGTTTATGATGTATCCAGGCTAGGGCGAAGTATGTTTTCCAAGGCATTTCTGACCAAGGCCAATGTGCTGGAGAAAGCCAAAAAAGAAAAGAAAAGCGTTCGGTTGATTCAATACCGATCCACCAACAGTAGCCAGGTTTCCGACCGATTGATTGAGCCTTTTTGGGTCGGGATTAAAGAAGATATCATTCAGGCCTATGATCTATCCGCTGAAGCCATCCGACATTTTCGCTTATCCAGGGTGGAGCGGGTAGAACTCCTCCCCGACCCTTGGCTTCATGAAACCAAGCATCATGTGACAGCCACCGATCCATTTGGTATTGTGCAAGATCATCAGGTGTTTGTTCATCTTAGGTTCAAAACCGGGGCTTATAACGAGTTAGTCGAACGATTTCCCTTAACCCAGGCCTATGTACAACCTTGTGTGAGAGAGGAAAATATTTTCGAATTTGAGGGAAAAGTCAATGCTCGTTTTTATGGTATCACCAATTTTATTCTGGGCTATCATGAGCACATTCTGGAGATATTGGAACCGCAATCATTACGGGAGCATATCCGAGGGCACGCCGCCCGAATAAATTTTTAGGGATTTGAGGGGTGATGGGAATAATGCAGTAGGTTGGGTTGGATATTTGGGAAAAACATTAATTGAAGAAACCAAATCATTACGTTTATGAAGAGTATGATTCCTTACATTTTCTTTTGAGGGATGCCTCAGCTTGATGCTTCGAATTTGGCACGATGCTTAAAACATTTATACTTTTTTATTTCCTCCTCACTTTTTAATACAAAATTTTGATGCAAAAATAGAATTTTTATCGCAAGATTTAAAACTTGCTAAGAGAATGGGAAATGCTTTTGTAGATTCGTTTATATTTAAAAGTTAAAACTAAGCAATTTAATATATGAAACTAGATTTAAAATTTATTTTCGAACAATCACATTTAGAAAGTAATATTATACTAATTATTGATCCTCTTGCTCCCTTATCTATGGTATCTAGTATGCCAGGAGGACACTATAAAACACTTAGAGAGCCAACTCATGCAATGCTTACAGGTTTATTTGAAAACATTTTAGACTTACATTTAAGTATTAATGATAGAAAATTTATAAGAAAGAAGATTGAATCTAATTTAAATAAATTAAAGAAAAAGGAAGGGTTAAAATTTCATTTTCTCGAAACTAATTCAACTTTTCTTCCAATTCTATCACATTTGTTTACTGTGGATTTAATCATACAACCTTCCGTAAATTATTTTAATGATTTATGGAAACGTCTATATCGACGATCAGATGCAATAGTACACCCTAAAGGAACTCCAAATTTAGATTATAAATTACTAATTAAAAAAAGACAATTGCCACTTGACGACAAAGAAAAAATAGTGGAAAAAGAATATGAAAATTTATTCAAAAGAAATATTGGAGGTTTTCCTTTATATTACAGTACTCTTTCGGATAGAGAATACATAAGAGTTGATGGAGAATATAAATTTAAAATACGAATGAATGACAAATTATATCAACTTTTATGTGAAAAACTTAAAGAAAATGACCTAGGATACTTAGGTACAAGTGACGGCTGGGTAAGCCTTAAACTCGAAAAACTATGAATCAGCACCCATACATTAGATATGCTCACGCACTCATTTGTGTAGAAAACAATCTAAGCGAAAATTCTAAAATCGAAGATATTAATCCTAAATTTCTACTCAATGAAATTGAAAACGGTTTGAATCATTTTAGAGTCAAGGCTAAATCTTTTAAAGGAATGGAAGAAGTTGGATTTGAGTATGTAAATTTAGAAAAGGGTGATACCAATAATGGTATATTCCTTTCTGGAAACATTATTTGTACTGATAAAGCAGCAGGTAATTTTTACAAAGCATGTAAAAAAAATGTCGAAACACTTAATAGAAAAGTAGAGGATGTAATAAAATATCTTTCAAAACAAGATGATGCTTCAATGTCTTCAATGCCTACATCTAGCGAATTTTTAGGATTTAGTACAAACGGAGGGATTTCTAGAAATTCCCCCAAAGTTACTAATTATGAAAATGTTCTTGGTTTAATCACAGGTTGTACAAATTTAAAACCATTTATTGTCACAAAAACCTATTCTAAAAAAAGGAATGAATATCGAAATACAACCATCATTCCAGATTTAGACATTGGTAATCTTATGAATTTTATAAAACTTTTTAAGGGAATCCAACTAAAAAAGGTTGAGGGTTTAATGAAAGGGAGGGTTTTTAAAGAATTAGATAAAAAAGGGGTTATAAAAAACGAAAAACCGATGCGACCATATCTATTCAATGGAAACTTTCCAAATGCACCACGAAGTACAAGTTTAGGAGCTATCGCCTTACTCGGGGCATTGGGTGAGATAGCAAAAGATGTAGAATTCCATGAAATTGGAACCAAGGTCTTAGATAGCTTAAAAGAAGCTCAGATGTATATGATTCAATATGGCTCAGTTAATACATTTAGATTTAACCATCACATTGTTGAACTTGCTAAAAAAAATAAACTTAAGACTATTATAGACAGTGCATATTATTCTGTATTACTTCGAGAAGGGTCGAGGAATGCAAATAATAGAGAAGAGTATCAAAAATTTGATTTGTTTCTTAGTCGATTTTTAATGCTATTTAATACCAGTACATTTAGAGATTTCTTGGCTTTCAGAGCTGAGTATTCACCCAATTTAAAAGAACTTTTAATTACTTATTTTACTAAAATGGAAAATGAAAATTTAAAAATTGTACAATCCGCTCGAAAATTTGGGCAATGGTTGAACTTAGCAGCTTTTCTAACTGCAAAGAATGATGTAGGAACTAACCAACAAAAAATAAATGAAGTTAAAGCTAAAGTACTGGTCGAGCTAGAAAGTGCGGCTTTTTCGGCTAAAACAACAGATGCATTGTTTGCTCAATTAATGACGAGAGTAGGTCGTTTGAGCGGACTTGATGCACCAGAAGGGGCAACTGAATTTATGGAAGCAACTTTAAGTGGTGCTGTAACATTAGAAAAAGCAAAAAATATGGTAATTGCATTTATGAGATTACGGAATAAAAAAGAAACAAAAGAAAACTCAGCTTTTGATATTGATGAAGATGATATAAACGATATAGAAACATCTGATGATGCGAGTGAATAGATTTAAATAAATAAAAAACCTAATAAAAAAATGGAAATCAAAGGAATTTTAGTGTCAATAGTTGCCCCATTCGATTACCACATGGCAAATGGAGGTGAAAAACTTTTAGGCAATGCCTCTTCAATTAAACGTACGCCAGATGGTAAAGTCTATGTTTCAGGACAAATGCAGCGCCATGTACTATTTGAAGCCATTGACCGATTAAATCTAGCTGATCCTCAGAAACTTACAAATTCATATGTTTCAAATGGTGACGGTGTAAGTAATAAAATAGAAATTGATTTGAGAGCTGATATGGGTGGTTTTATGCATCCCTCACAAGGAGATTATTCAGGTAGAAGAACGGCTCCATTGAGCGCAACAATGGCAGTAGCACTAGAAGAGAGTAAAATTGGGCGTGATTTATTAGTTCGTTTAAAAATGGATAAAACTGAGGATTCACGTGACCAAGCAATTGCGACCAAAGAGTTTAGTGAAAATGATTTGATGTTGATGAACTTCTATTTGGATATTACCAACCTCAGTATCCACAAAGCGTATTCTTATGATGGTTCGTTTCATATTAGTACACAGTATTTTAAATTCGCATCAGAAGCAGAACGTAAAAGAAGAGTAAAGTTATTTTTGGAAGCCACACGCTCAATGAACGATTATTCTAATCAAGCCCGTAATGCAATAAGTGGAGAGCCACAAAAAGTCCTTATCGTTTTTGACACTAAAATGAGCCGTAAAGCTTCGCGTTATTTTTCGGCTAAATCAGAAAATGAGCGTTCACACTTGATTAATGAATTGAAAGATAGAGAAGCTCAATATTGGATAGGTGATGATGAATCTACAAATTCAGTACTTCAAGCATATAATAGTGCTTTTGATGTATTGAATAATAAAGATACAACCCTTTTTGACCCTTCTAATGGTGCAGTAGAGATTACATTTGAACAATTCTTAAATCCGCAATCTGTAAATGGATAAACTCATTTTAGGCAAACCAAATGGAATTACTTATGAGCAACACGTACAAAACGTATGTAATGAGGGAAAAAGTATTGTAAAAAATTTCCCTTTTGTATTTGATAAATACAAAAAAAGGGTACAAAAAGATTTAATTAAAAGACTGAATGGAGCCTGCTTGTACCACGATACGGGTAAAAAACACTTACAATGGCAAAATGCTTGTCAAAAGGATTATCAATTATTTCTTGAATGGCAAAAAGAACATGGAGGTAATTACAAAGACTTTGAAAAAGCCGTTAAAGGAAATACTGGACCAAATCTAATGAAAGCAAATATTAGACATGAGATTGCTTCTCTTGTTTTGCACAAAAATGGTAATTTTTCGTTACCTGTAGAAGTTGCAATTGGTGCGCATCATGCCAAACTTACTGAAAGACACCTTGAAAAATGGGAGAATCCCATTTTTCAAGGTGAAAGTAGAAAGTATTGGATAAAGTTTAAAAAAGAAAATAATCGTTTTTCAAATTTCAAATTTGATTTTCAAAGCGTACTCGAAAAAGTTTATGAATATTCAGGTGTAAGGGGGTTATTACAATTAGCTGACCACAGAGCAAGTGGAAAAGAGGCAGGAGATGATTCAATTATTCCATTTGAAACATTAAAATTTAGTTATCTTTTTCCAAAAGATTGGAAGTTAAGACCAGTTCAAGAAATAGCAAAAAAACATTGGGAACAAAAACTATTACTCTTGAGAGCACCAACAGGTTCAGGTAAAACGGATTCTGCATTACTTTGGGCTCAGCTACAGATTGAAAATGGTAGAGCTGATCGTTTAATTTTTGCAATGCCAACACGTTTTACATCGAATGCTTTGGCAATTAATTCTGCTGAAACATTATCTCAAACTGGACTTTATCATTCAAGTGCTTGGCAAAATAAATTTGGTCATATATCTCATTTATCTGAAGATTATAAATCTGCAAAAAATAAGCATGAATATGCTAGACTACTACTTACACCAGTTACTGTTTGTACCATTGACCACCTTTTGATGTCATTAACACTTACCCGTGAAGACCATCACTCTATTGTATTTAATTTAGCTCATAGTTGCGTAGTAATAGACGAAGCAGATTTTTATGATGACTTTACACAAGCAAATATTTTAGTTCTTCTTGAAGCTTTATTGCAGTGGGATGTACCAATTATGTTAATGAGCGCATCATTACCAGAATCTTCTTTGAAAATGTATCAAGAAATAGGCTGTGATGTATCAAAAATATATGAAGATACTTCTGATAATGAACGAGTAAGGTGCGATATAAAGCAAATTATTGATTACGAAGGTATTAATGAGCTTGAAACTATCTTAACGAAATGTTTAGAGAAAGGCAATGCTATTATTTATGCAAATACTGTTGACAAAGCATTGGTCTTTTATGAATGGTTTTCTAAAAAAGGGATAAAGCCGATGATTTACCATAGCCGGTTCACAGAACCTGATAAAAAAACAAAAGAATCAATTTTAATTGAAAACCTTGGGAAGAAAGCTTGGGAAGAAGGTAGAGCAAGTGGTATCGCAATATTGACACAAATTGGAGAAATGAGTATCAATATCAGTTCTGAAATTATGGTTTCTGAAATGTGTCCAATTGATAGATTAATGCAACGAGTCGGTCGTTTATGCAGATTTAATAAAGAAAAAATTGGAGAATTATACATCGTAAACCCAAAAAAGGGAGAACAACAATATGCATATCCGTATGTTATCAATAATCAAGGTGAGCCAGTTAAAGCATACAAAGAAACAGTAAGGCTACTTGAATGTAAAAGCTATTCCGCAAATGATTTCGTTAAATTTTTAAATGAAGTATATCCAAGTTTTGATGGAATCAGTTCAAAATCAAAATACAACGCAGATAAATTGAAAGAATTATTTGTTTCAAATTGGCTTGTAGGTTCAATAAGAACTGCAAGAGAAGATGATACAGAAAATGAAATATGGAAGAGTAGAGATATTGATGATAACGCAACGGTTTTCATACGAAAACCCGAAACCTTATATTTCAAGTCGTGGCGTGATTTTCAAGCCTTTAAAGTTGATAATTCTATTGAAATACCTCGATATATGATTGAAAGAGGGTTGAAGAATCATAAAATCCACTTCGACTTCAAAGTAAAAATTAGTGAAGAAAAGGTATCTCCTATATATTGTCTTTATCCAGATGTTTATAGCTTGGAGTATGGCTTAATTATCAAAAAGGAGGAAGAAGAAGGACAATTTCTTTAAATATAGCTGATAGATAAGATTTAATTTTTTGTAATTGCTAAATTACCCTCTATTTTCTAAAAAGAATAAGTTACTTTGTTAAAATCAGCAATAATAATCGTAAAAGTATCGTGTAACATGTCATAAAACTTATTATTTAATATTCATCCTAATGATATCTTCTTTAGGCTATTTAAATGATTTTTATTATCAAATCCAAATCAATTTAGCAACTAAAAACCATTAGCTTTTCTACTTAATCCCATGCACCTTAACGCCACCCTGATCAACTATCTCTTGGTTTGTCCACGAAAACTTTGGTTGCATGCCCATGCGATTCGGATGGAGCACACGTCGGAGGTGGTGGCGGAAGGAAGACTACTTGGGGAGACGAGTTATCCGCAGCGAGCTCAAAAAAACCAAGAATTAGAAATCTCCGCGGATGTACAAACCTCACAAGGCCAGGTTTCATTGACCGCCAAAATTGATTTTTTCGATGCCATTCGGGGTGTTGTCTATGAAACCAAAAAATCGGCGGCCAAAGAGCGAGCCCACATTGCGCAAGTTCAATTTTACCTTTACCTCCTTCGCAAAAATAATATTGAGGCCCACCATGGCCAGATCGAATACCCCAAACTCCGTCAAATAGAACGTGTTGACCTGACCGAGGAAGACGAAAAAAATGTAGAAACATGGATTGAAAAAGCCACCGAAATTATCGCTAGGGAAGAATGCCCTCCCCTCCTGCCCAAATCCAAATGCAGTAAATGCTCCTATTTTGATTTTTGTTGGAGCGGTGAAGCCTAAACACTATTGTCCCTTTCATGAAAAAAACTTACTATTTATTTAATCCAGGTCGACTGAGTCGTCAGGACAATACACTCAAATTTTCACCTACCGATGAAAACGGGAATGAGGGACAACCCCGGTATTTACCCGTTGAAACCATTGACAATATCTATTGTTTTGGCTCGATGGATGCGAACTCGGCCATGTACAATTTTCTGGGGAAGCATCAGATCGCGGTTCATTTTTTTGATTATTACGAGCATTACACCGGCTCATTTTTGCCCAAAGACTATTTGTTGGCCGGAAAAATGCAGGTGGAACAAACAAAATATTACCTATCGAACAAAAAACGAGTAGTGATTGCCCAAAAGTTTGTGTTGGGTGGTGCGGCCAATATGTTAAAAAATTTGCAGTATTACAGCAAACGAAAGAAAGAGGTTAGTCATCAGATCACGGCCATGGAAGCCTATATCGCCAAAGTTGAGGACACCCTTCAGATTGATGAGTTAATGGGCTTAGAAGGCAATATTCGTCAAACGTATTACGAGGCGTTCGATACGATCATCACGGATTTTGAGATGGGAAATCGAACCAAGCAACCCCCGAATAACGAGGTCAATGCATTAATTTCCTTTGGGAACATGATGTGTTATACAGTTTGTTTGGATCAAATTTATCATACCCAGTTAAATCCTACCATCAGCTTTTTACATGAGCCTGGCTATCGAAGATATTCTTTAGCCTTGGATTTGGCGGAGATTTTCAAACCCATATTGGTTGATCGGACGGTATTTAGTGTTTTGAACAAACGGCAATTGCAGAAGAATGATTTCAGGCAAGAGCTCAACCGGTGCGTTTTGAAAGATAGTGCCCGAAAAACCTTTGCTCAGGCATTTGACGAAAAGTTAAAAGAGACATTTAAGCACCGAAGCTTGGGGCGAAATGTCAGTTACAAGCACCTAGTGAAGTTGGAATGTTATAAACTCCAAAAGCATTTATTGGGGATGGAGGAGTACAAACCCTTTAAAATGATGTGGTAAACCACGGATAAAAGTATGTATGTCATTTTAGTGTATGATATTTCAACCGAGGAAGGTGGGGGAAGAAGAGTCCAAAAAATGCTCAAACATTGCCGAAAATACTTAAATTGGATTCAAAATTCAGTTTTTGAGGGTGAGATCACCGAGGTCAAGTTGAAAGAACTCGTTTTAAAAGCGCGGCTGATTATGAATGAAGATACGGACAGCATCATCATTTTTAAGAGTCGGGAAGAGAGATGGCTGGACAAAGAAGTTATTGGGGTGGAGCGCATGACGACGGACCCATTTTTGTAGCGGGTTTGTCGTCGATGTTTAAAAATAGGGACTCAGAGACGTTCTTTGACATGTTGAAAAACTGAAGATACAAGATAAATGACTCATTATCAGAAGTTGTCGAACTTTGGGGAAAATCGTAGGATTGAGAGTCGACGACAGAATGACTTGATTTTGGGCGAAAAATCCCTGTTCTTTGTAACTGTAAGGCCGTTTTTAGAACGGCTTCCAATCGCACCATATAGGAATTGAAACTAGACCTCTGGGGACCAACCCCGGAGGTTTTAACCTCTTCCAATCGCACCATATAGGAATTGAAACTTTCTTCCAGAAAACCTTCTAGTTCTCGCCCACCACTTCCAATCGCACCATATAGGAATTGAAACTCAGAGCAGGGCCTCTGGAATCAGGATGTCACGATCTTCCAATCGCACCATATAGGAATTGAAACAATACGTCAACAAGTTCGACAAAATGGACAAGATCCTTCCAATCGCACCATATAGGAATTGAAACTTTGACGTAGTCCGAGATGTATTTAGACAAATCATCTTCCAATCGCACCATATAGGAATTGAAACTTAAATAAAATTACTTCTAATTCCATCGGTCATAACTTCCAATCGCACCATATAGGAATTGAAACTCATTCGGTTAGTCTCATCATTTGCATCATTAGGGCTTCCAATCGCACCATATAGGAATTGAAACGTCAATAACGGTAGGTAAAATATCCCCCTCTGCACTTCCAATCGCACCATATAGGAATTGAAACAAGACTTTGGTATGCAGGTCTTATGCGACTGGATACTTCCAATCGCACCATATAGGAATTGAAACACGCCTGCCCAGCAGAACAAATATTCCCTTCCCTGCTTCCAATCGCACCATATAGGAATTGAAACGCGATCCTGTACAACAAAACATTTGAGGATCCGGAGCTTCCAATCGCACCATATAGGAATTGAAACAAATTTAAGTCTGTTTTAAAAGGTCAAGAGGTAGACTTCCAATCGCACCATATAGGAATTGAAACAGATCTTGATATGTGGCGAGGGATCACGGCAGAGACCTTCCAATCGCACCATATAGGAATTGAAACTCAGTACCTCGCCTGTATATTCTTATTCCTGGTCTCTTCCAATCGCACCATATAGGAATTGAAACTTGGACGATGATCTTCAATGCGTGTATGAAAACTGCACTTCCAATCGCACCATATAGGAATTGAAACTAATTTAAAAATAGTTAGTTATTAAATACTTGACTGCTTCCAATCGCACCATATAGGAATTGAAACTTGCAGTATCAATAGCTGAATGATTATGTTCCCCGTCTTCCAATCGCACCATATAGGAATTGAAACTCTTAAATAGAATCTCAGACAACACAGGCCGCACACTTCCAATCGCACCATATAGGAATTGAAACATTTTAGCTCCTGCAGATGGGACCATAGAGCGTACTTCCAATCGCACCATATAGGAATTGAAACAGCTGGAGAACTGGAAGAGAACCCAAAAGCTTGAACTTCCAATCGCACCATATAGGAATTGAAACCCAACTCCTTCAGCGGATACGTAGCCCGAATATTCTTCCAATCGCACCATATAGGAATTGAAACTTAATGACTTAGATAAATCAATCTACTCGTTTTGGAACTTCCAATCGCACCATATAGGAATTGAAACGCTGCTTGACATAACTTGTATCAGTCTCACCAATCCTTCCAATCGCACCATATAGGAATTGAAACTCTTAAATAGAATCTCAGACAACACAGGCCGCACCTTCCAATCGCACCATATAGGAATTGAAACTGCTCGAAACCTTGACGATGGGATCCCCCACCCGCCTTCCAATCGCACCATATAGGAATTGAAACGAACCCCCAGTAAGTTCCAAATCTGTTGTCGCTTGCTTCCAATCGCACCATATAGGAATTGAAACAAAACATCATCCGTTACACTTGGAGACGCAAGATCTCTTCCAATCGCACCATATAGGAATTGAAACCCTGATAGGCCTTCTGCCCTAAATGTGGAATCTCCGCCTTCCAATCGCACCATATAGGAATTGAAACTTATCTCAAAACAAGTTCAAACAAAACATATCCTACTTCCAATCGCACCATATAGGAATTGAAACCATGTGGAAAAGTCAGACACAACATCTGGCCGAAAACTTCCAATCGCACCATATAGGAATTGAAACGTTGATCCGATTACCAGATGCGGTCGTAATCACACGCTTCCAATCGCACCATATAGGAATTGAAACCTCTTAGCTTTACCCTCAACCCTCAGTTTGTATTCACTTCCAATCGCACCATATAGGAATTGAAACAATCCATCTCAAAACGTTCTTTTATTCGATGAATGCTTCCAATCGCACCATATAGGAATTGAAACAAAGCGCTTCACCGGCATTCGCTTTCAATACCGACCCTTCCAATCGCACCATATAGGAATTGAAACATTTCGTTCCGGACCAGTAAGGTGGTAAAAGGTGACTTCCAATCGCACCATATAGGAATTGAAACGAAGGTTCTAGTCCTGAACTCTTAGGGTAATGCAACTTCCAATCGCACCATATAGGAATTGAAACTCGGAGGAAATCAGATCATAATTGAGCACGCCGCCCCTTCCAATCGCACCATATAGGAATTGAAACATTGTAAACCTTCGCGGTGAAGTAATCCAAGGAAACCTTCCAATCGCACCATATAGGAATTGAAACACAAATTAGGCACATTCACCTCGCAGTAAGAAATCCTTCCAATCGCACCATATAGGAATTGAAACTGCCATTGTGTTGAACATCAATTCTCCGGGTGGTGCTTCCAATCGCACCATATAGGAATTGAAACTCAAATGAGGTGGGTTTATGTGGCATTTTCTTCCCCTTCCAATCGCACCATATAGGAATTGAAACGAGGCTATTGAGATATACAAGGACGTGTACCGCTTCCAATCGCACCATATAGGAATTGAAACAACGGATTATGTCGGCTTCCAATACTGCCTATAACTTCCAATCGCACCATATAGGAATTGAAACTGCTTTCCACTATCGAACCCAATCGCCCGGCTCTCTTCCAATCGCACCATATAGGAATTGAAACACACTGGTTTGGGGTATTTGTTTGATTACTCCGAATCTTCCAATCGCACCATATAGGAATTGAAACAGGCCGTGTAGGTGGCGCTAGGAGAGCCGGAGGACCTTCCAATCGCACCATATAGGAATTGAAACCTCTTTAACTGTTTTCATAATACATTTTTATGTTTAACTTCCAATCGCACCATATAGGAATTGAAACGTTATGTAACAGGTACTAGGCATGTGCCAAATATTCTTCCAATCGCACCATGTAGGAATTGAAACCCAAACGCCACCACCGCCGCTTGCCCTGCCGAGGTCTTCCAATCGCACCATGTAGGAATTGAAACATTGATTCCGCCTTTTGGGAAAACGATTGCAAACGCTTCCAATCGCACCATATAGGAATTGAAACTCGCTACGGACAAAGAGGGCCGCCGTATTGTCTTCTTCCAATCGCACCATATAGGAATTGAAACAGGCCCGACCGGAGGGGATTGAACCATCCACTTCACCTTCCAATCGCACCATATAGGAATTGAAACTTCACTATATCGGTTTTAGCTGGCCATTCATCTGTCTTCCAATCGCACCATATAGGAATTGAAACATGACCCCTGCAACTTACACGTTCCCGCGGCGGTCTTCCAATCGCACCATATAGGAATTGAAACTGGGGTAACTTAGCGTAAACCAACTTGCCGTCCTGAACTTCCAATCGCACCATATAGGAATTGAAACTTGGCAATAAAAACCGATTGTGTTAGCTCCGTATTCCTTCCAATCGCACCATATAGGAATTGAAACAAGAAAGTATTTTTTTCATACATCCTTTCAAATAGAAAACTTCCAATCGCACCATATAGGAATTGAAACTGAAGAAATTCTCCGTCAGGATCGCCGGGCATGAGGCTTCCAATCGCACCATATAGGAATTGAAACATCCACAATTCGGTGGGATCCTGCTTTGTCCGGTTCTTCCAATCGCACCATATAGGAATTGAAACGGTACAGGCCAGTTGGATATCTCCAATTATTTAAACCTTCCAATCGCACCATATAGGAATTGAAACTATCTCCACGCGGTTAACTTCGCCATTTTCGGCTCTTCCAATCGCACCATATAGGAATTGAAACTCCGCACTCAGCTTATACGCCATGGCAGGGTCCTGGACTTCCAATCGCACCATATAGGAATTGAAACACGCCCCGCGGTCACCGAGGTGGTTACGTCCCTCCTTCCAATCGCACCATATAGGAATTGAAACGCTCGTACCGTGGCGCAAATACATGAAATTGAATGTCTTCCAATCGCACCATATAGGAATTGAAACCGGTTAGAAATCTGCTCCAGTGTATCCAGTTTTGGCTTCCAATCGCACCATATAGGAATTGAAACAGCGGGTATTGCTACCACATAGGCAGGAATTGCCACTTCCAATCGCACCATATAGGAATTGAAACACCCAATTCAGATGCCTATGCCTTTTGAATTATTAGCCTTCCAATCGCACCATATAGGAATTGAAACTTTTATCAATACCGAAATTCGTTTGAACGATGAATCTTCCAATCGCACCATATAGGAATTGAAACAAATCCGTCAGGCTGTAAAACGGCAGATGAAGAAACCTTCCAATCGCACCATATAGGAATTGAAACACGGTTTCGGACGGATGAAGCCGGAAGCGGCGGAAAACTTCCAATCGCACCATATAGGAATTGAAACGAATCCGTCAGGCTGTAAAACGGCAGATGAAGAAACCTTCCAATCGCACCATATAGGAATTGAAACGTAAGCGAAGGAGGTAAGCCAATTACAGCTCTTTCTTCCAATCGCACCATATAGGAATTGAAACAGCCTACTCTGCCGATAAGAGGTAGGGTATCAATCCTCTTCCAATCGCACCATATAGGAATTGAAACATGCGCGAGAAATATTCATCAATTTCCTGGGCATCACTTCCAATCGCACCATATAGGAATTGAAACATCATCGGCAACCCGGCAGGCGTAACGGCCAACACTTCCAATCGCACCATATAGGAATTGAAACATCTTACATCTAACACTGTAAGTGCCAATGTAACTCCTTCCAATCGCACCATATAGGAATTGAAACTTGGATGAAGTTTCTGAAACATCATTCCAGTCTGCTTCCAATCGCACCATATAGGAATTGAAACTTCAACCCCATGCCTGGCATAAGTTGTGCTACGGGCACTTCCAATCGCACCATATAGGAATTGAAACCTGGATAAGCTCCTCAGCTACATTAGGCACAACTGTCTTCCAATCGCACCATATAGGAATTGAAACAATTCGGATGGGGAACTTAGATTTTCGGCTCCTGCACTTCCAATCGCACCATATAGGAATTGAAACAAGGCCTTGAGTCTAGGAAGTACGTCACCATCGCCCTTCCAATCGCACCATATAGGAATTGAAACTACAATGATATGCCCTCCGGCTTGTAGGTTCAAGCCTTCCAATCGCACCATATAGGAATTGAAACTGTGGCCGAAAAGCTTGGTATTGACCGGGCGAAGTCTTCCAATCGCACCATATAGGAATTGAAACTCGCCAGGCGGATCATCATCTCTTCGACTGGGTTCTTCCAATCGCACCATGTAGGAATTGAAACCCCGTACTGCTTGAGATATACAAGGACGTGTACCGCTTCCAATCGCACCATATAGGAATTGAAACTCAACGGTGGTATGAGAGGAGTTTGATTTATTCCCCCTTCCAATCGCACCATATAGGAATTGAAACCTCTTTAACTGTTTTCATAATACATTTTTATGTTTAACTTCCAATCGCACCATATAGGAATTGAAACATTTGTAAACGCAACAAACGCGCCGGGGTTGGGACCTTCCAATCGCACCATATAGGAATTGAAACTACCCAATCAAATGAACCAATTACAAACGACCCCGAGCTTCCAATCGCACCATATAGGAATTGAAACTAGTTGAATAGATTAGATGTGGGAACTGCTACACCTTCCAATCGCACCATATAGGAATTGAAACTCTTGAATAGAATCTCAGACAACACAGGCCGAACAGCTTCCAATCGCACCATATAGGAATTGAAACCAGAAGGCTTTACCATATTTTTCTTATCGTCCCACCTTCTAATCGCACCATATAGGAATTGAAACATGTCTGCATGGTTGAAAATCCAACTCGCGGCTTATGCTTCCAATCGCACCATATTGGAATTGAAACAGGTTTTCACGACCGGAACTTAAAGCCCGGTCCTCTTCCAATCGCACCATATAGGAATTGAAACATCAGGGCAGAAAGGGCAGTATTCACCAAACCAATCCTTCCAATCGCACCATATAGGAATTGAAACTTTACAGGTGCCGTGACGTTTTCAATCCTCAATGACTTCCAATCGCACCATATAGGAATTGAAACTACACTCTAGCTCTATTCCTATTCCAAAAGCGAGCCCTTCCAATCGCACCATATAGGAATTGAAACGTTAATGTAACACCTGTAACCGTCCAAACACAAGTCTTCCAATCGCACCATATAGGAATTGAAACTGGACATTGCAGTTTAGCACGGACGGGATTAATTGCTTCCAATCGCACCATATAGGAATTGAAACAACACTCCGATGTTAGCGATATTCTGGCTGATGAGGCTTCCAATCGCACCATATAGGAATTGAAACTCACGTGAGCACCCGTAGATGATCGCAGGGCCAGGCTTCCAATCGCACCATATAGGAATTGAAACATCAATTATACCCGGCATCTAACTTTGTGTGGATTCTTCCAATCGCACCATATAGGAATTGAAAGATCTCCATGTAGCTTGATACTAACTAGGCATTTTAAATTCATCCTCCAACTTCGAAAAGTTTAGTCAGCCACCAGAAAAGTTACCTTGATTGTGAAACATAAAATAATTTGGTTCCACTTCACTGATGAAATACAAAAAGAAAATAAATTCCCCACCAACGGACTCGATTTTAACGGGTCGCACCTACGGCGCTTCGCCGGTTATGGCGCCAACCCGTCATGGCTACAAACATTGGCTACAAACAGTGGACTCCGATGGAGTCAACAGTATATAGTGAAAACAACCTTTGGTTATCTTTCTTATGGTTGATTAGTTTGGGTTAAAATTCTCCCTACTTGAAAAAATAAATTCCCTAACAACGGACTCGATTTTAACGGGTCGCACCTACGGCGCTTTTCCGGTTATGGCGCCAACCCGTCATGGCTACAAACATTGGCTACAAACAGTGGACTCCAATGGAGTCAACAGTATATAGTGAAAACAACCTTTGGTTATCTTTCTTATGGTTGATTAGTTTAGGTTAAAATTCTCCCTACTTGAGAAAATAAATTCCCCACCAACGGACTCGATTTTAACAGATCGCACCTACGGCGCTTCGCCGGTTATGGCACTATCCCGAAATGGCTAAAAACAATGGCTACAAACAGTGGACTCCGATGGAGTCAACAGTATATAGTGAAAACAACCTTTGGTTATCTTTCTTATGGTTGATTAGTTTGGGTTAAAATTCTCCCTACTTGAGAAAATAAATTCCCCACCAACGGACTCGATTTTAACAGATCGCACCTACGGCGCTTCGCCGGTTATGGCACTATCCCGAAATGGCTACAAACAATGGCTACAAATAGTGGACTCCGATGGAGTCATAGGTAAATAGTGAAAACAACCCTTGGTTATTTTTCTCATGAGTGAGTAGCCTGGGTTAAAATACTTTATGCTTTAGAAAAGAGTACCTCCAAAAAATATTACCAAAAAAAGCAGGATGATCAGGATAGGGCAATCAAGATTGACGCCACCCCAGCAAAGAATGGCACATAACGGTCAATAGTTTTTAGGCATTATCAATTATCAACTCATCACTCATAACTCATAACTCATAATTCATAATTCATAATTCATAACTCATAATTCATAATTCAAAATTTATCCCCATCATTCCCCTATTCCATTCCTCCTAATTTGTCAGACTATTTGCCTAAAATGGAGTATATTGTCTGTATAAATCGAACCAAAATATGTCAAAAAAAATTGTTCTTTTTATTTCCCCGCTCATCCTGTTTCTAGAGCTGTACACCTTTAGTTGGATCGCCCAACTCCTGAGACAACCCTCCGATGCAGCGGTTTTCGGTGGCATACTACTGCTTTGTGCAGCTGTAGTCGCGAATTACTTTCTGATTCAATACATTCAAAACCAGTTTAAACAAACCATCAAATGAACTCGAAGTTAATTTTTTCACTCGGTTTCGTCAGCCTCTTGGCCACCAGTTGCACCCGAATAGATGCTGGCTATGAGGGGATTCTCATCAAACAATACGGTACAGATAAAGGAGTACAAGATGTATCCCTCGTAACAGGTCGCGTTTTCTATAATCCCTGGACAGAAGATGTCGAACAATACGCTACCTATGTGCAAACCATCGACTACGATGCGTTCGATGTCAATGCCAAAGATGGGAGTAGCTTCTCCGTGGACCCAACGCTGTCGTTCAATATCGTGGAGGGCAATTCTCCTCGGATATTTAAAAAATACCGTAAAACATTGGCTGAGGTGAGCGAAACCACCATATTGAACTATGTCAAAGACGCTTTCCGACTTCAAATGAATAAATACACCACCGATGAAATCGTGAGCAATCGAGATAAATTCGAAAGTGATGTGCAAAAAACGTTGTCAGACGTATTGGAGAAAGAAGGATTTCGACTTGAACAGCTCACCAGTGGTTTACAATATCCACAGACCATTGTCGATGCCGTCAATTCAAAAAACAAAGCAGTTCAAGAAGCAATGAAAGTTGAAAATGAATTGCGGGTGGCTGAAGCTCAAGCCAAAAAAATGATTGTCCAAGCTGAAGCTGAAAAACGAGCGAATGAACTAAAACAGCAGTCACTCACCCCTTTACTTATTCAACAACAATTTATAGAAAAATGGGATGGCAAAACTCCGCTTTATGGTAACGCACCTGTTTTCTTTAAAAATGTCAAATGAATTATTAATTATGAATCAATGTCGTTTAGATAGGGAATTTTACCTAGTTCACCAAATCCAGCACCAACGGTGCTTAATCAATAACCTAGCCTGCGAAGGCTAGGGAAATGGCACAAACCCTAGCAAAAAAA